>DAONJS010000004.1:70007-222231 GCA_035405785.1 Bacteroidia bacterium | reverse complement strand
TAGCACCGCCTGTTACATTCACAGTGGCACTGCCATTTGTACCTCCATTACATGATACAGAATTAATATTAACTGATGAGATATTAACTATAGGGGCACCTGTTATATTAACTACTGCTGTGGTGTAACAATTATTAGCATCTTTTACTGTACATGTATAAGTTCCCGGTGATAAACCAGTAGCTATATTACTATTTCCTCCTATAGGCAACCATGTATATGAATATGCAGGAGTAGCACCCGATACATTTACAGTAGCAGATCCGGGAGTAGAGCAACTGGCAGATTGAGATGCAGTAGCAAGCGTATATGCTGACGCTTGAACAATCTGAGTAGTTGCAGTTGTAGAACAGTTATTGGCATCTTTTATAGTAACGGTATAAACACCTGCAGTTAATCCTGTTGCACTTGATAAACTACCTCCTGTAGGTGACCATGTGTATGTATATCCTCCTACCCCACCTGATGCAGTTGCTGATGCAGAACCATTGTTACCTCCATTACAGCTTACACTTTGTGTCTGTGTTGCTGTAAGTGAAAGTGCTGGTGGTTGCACTATTTGAGTAGTAGCAGTTATGGAACAATTATTGGCATCTTTTACAGTAACAGTATAAATTCCTGCTGTTAATCCGGTTGCACTTGATGAATTGCCTCCTGTGGGTGTCCATGTGTATGTGTATCCGCCTACTCCGCCTGTTGCTGTTGCAGAGGCAGAACCATTGTTCCCTCCATTACAACTTACACTTTGTGTCTGTGTTGCTGTAAGCGAAAGTGCTGGTGGTTGTGTAATGGTTATCACTGTATTTGTACTGCAAAAATTATTATCCATAACATTCACAGAATATGTTCCTGCACTCAAACCTGTTGCAACAGATGTTGTGCTTACAGATGGTGTCCATGTGTAACTATATGGCGTAGCACCGCCTGTTACATTCACAGTAGCACTGCCATTTGTACCTCCATTACATGAAACAGAATTTATATTAACTGATGTAATATTCACAACTGGCGCTCCAGTTATATTAACTACAGCTGTGGTGTAACAATTATTAGCATCTTTTACTGTACATGTATAAGTACCAGGTGATAAACCAGTGGCTATATTACTATTTCCTCCAGAAGGCATCCATGTATATGAATATGCAGGAGTAGCACCCGATACATTTACAGTAGCAGATCCGGGAGTAGAGCAACTGGCGGATTGAGATGCAGTAGCAAGCGTATATGCTGACGCTTGAACAATCTGAGTAGTAGCAGTTGCAGAACAGTTATTGGCATCTTTTACAGTAACGGTATAAACACCTGCTGTTAATCCGGTTGCACTTGATGAATTTCCTCCTGTAGGTGTCCATGTGTATGTATATCCTCCTACTCCACCTGTTGCTGTTGATGATGCAGAACCATTGTTGCCTCCATTACAACTTACACTTTGTGTCTGTGTTGCTGTAAGTGAAAGTGCTGGTGGTTGCACTATTTGAGTAGTAGCAGTTATGGAACAATTATTGGCATCTTTTACAGTAACGGTATAAATACCTGCTGTTAATCCGGTTGTTGTTGATGAATTGCCTCCTGTGGGTGTCCATGTGTATGTATATCCTACTACTCCGCCTGTTGCTGTTGCAGAGGCAGAACCATTATTACCACCATTACAACTTACACTTTGTGTCTGTGTCGCTGTAAGTGAAAGTGCTGGTGGTTGCACTATTTGGATAGTAGCAGTTGCACTACAGTTATTAGCATCTTTTACAGTAACGGTATAAATACCTGCTGTTAATCCAGTTGCTGAAGAAGAATTACCTCCCGTAGGTGTCCATGTGTATGTATATCCTCCTAACCCGCCTGATGCCGTTGCTGATGCAGAACCGTTGTTACCTCCATTACAACTTACACTTTGTGTCTGTGTCGCTGTAAGTGAAAGTGCAGGTGGTTGTGTAATGGTTATTACTGTATTTGTTGTACAATTATTATTATCTTTAACAATAACTGTATATGTTCCTGCACTCAAGCCTGTTGCAACAGATGTTGTACTTACAAATGGTGTCCATGTGTAACTATACGGTGTAGCGCCGCCTGTTACATTCACAGTAGCACTGCCATTTGTGCCTCCATTACATGATACAGAATTTGTGATAGTTGATAGGGTCATTGATGATAAACTACCTCCAATATTAACAGTTGTAGAATAGGTAGGAGAACATGAAACATTATCATTAATTAACACAGTATAAGTACCGGGGCATAAATTTGTAGCAGTTTGAGAAACGATATTGCCTGGCATCCATGTATATGTATAAGGGCCAGAAGTACCACTTGCTGTAGCACTTGCAACTCCAGTACAAGAACATCCAGTTGAATTTGTATAAGAAGTAGTAGCAGTAAGAGTCATTGAACATTGAATGAAATCCAAAAAAACACCTGAATCATATATATGATCGCTAGCATCCGCAATAGCAATTTTAAAATGATAGGTAGCACATGGACACACATTTATAGTTCTTGTAATTGGAGTAGTAAATCCATCAAAAACGATGCAACTACTACTTGAATTATAATAAGCAGAATTAGATCCTGAATTTACATTATTTATACTTATAGGGGTACCATTAGGAAGAGTAGCTACATTTGTATTATTATATCCACCAGGATTACAGGCGGGACCAGGTCCAGTTATGAAAAATCCAAATGCATCATTGACTAAACCTACATATTCTGGGTATTCTTCAGAACCAAAAACAAATTTTACTAATAATTGATTACAATAAGGTTGAATATCAAATTCTAATATGCAAACATCATTAGTCGCAGATGGCTCAATTGATGTTAACTGAGGGTCTGAATATGTTGTTCCTAAATTGTCACTCATAAAATTTCCTGCTGGTTGATTAATATTTGATATATTACCAGTAGCAAGGACAATTCCACTACCAATACCTAAAGTTGTACAAGAACTTGTAGTAGTAAATGTTCCAATAGCTCCTGAAGGACAATTTACAACTACATTTGAGATATTAGCACCTCCGCCAAAAAATGAATTAATGAGAGATAGAGTATTAGAAGTTGGAGTTAAATTTACTTGTGAGATAATAATTTTTGTAAAAATTAAAGATAAAATTGTAAATAAACTCTTTTTCATAAAAAATAATTTTGCCTTAAATTTAAAAATAAGTTAATGGTATTTCCAAGTTTTTAAATAAATAAAACCTACCATTCACACAATAAATGATACCATTCACTCAATGGATTTGCATATTTTAAAATTTTCATGATTTTTTGATGATTTTTTAGGTATGATATTTATACAAATTTGGTATATCTATCCGTTTATTATTTTTGCCACAAAATAAATTATGATTAAAAAAATTGAGCATATTGGTATTGCTGTAAAATCTTTAGAAGCGGCAAAAGTTTTTGAGATATTATTAAATAATCCTTCCTATAAAACAGAAGAAGTATCACAAGAAAAAGTAAAAGTCAATTTTTTCAAAATAGGTGAAAGTAAAATAGAATTATTGGAAAGTACTGACCCCAACAGCACTATTGCTAAATACATTGAAAAAAGAGGTGAAGGTATTCATCATATAGCATTGGCAGTAGATAATATTTTATCTGAAATGCAAAGATTGAAAAAAGAAGGTTTTTCTTTTATTTATGAAGAACCCAAAAGAGGCGCAGATAATCAATTGATTAATTTTATTCATCCAAAACATACAAATGGTGTTTTGATAGAATTATGTCAGGAAATAAATTCTAATAATCAATAGTATGAATTTAGAAGAACTCATCAAAAACAGCGAAACAAGAATATTCAAAGCTATTTTTCCAAATACCACCAATCATTATGATACTTTATTTGGCGGTACTGCTATGCAATGGATGGATGAAGTAGCGTTTATTACAGCTACTCGTTTTTCAAGAAAAAGATGTGTTACTGTTTGTTCTGATAGAATTGATTTTAAACATCCTATTCCAGCAGGAACAATAGTAGAATTAGTTGGTAGGGTAAGTAAAGTTGGAACAACCAGTGTAGTTGTAAAAGTAGATATTTATGTGGAAGACATGTATAGTGCACATAGAGAAAAAGCGATTAGTGGTGAATTTACATTTGTAGCAGTAGATGAAAATAAAAAGCCCGTCAAGATTTTGTAAATATGGACATTTCCGTTATTATAGTGAATTATAATGTTAAGTATTTTTTGGAACAGTGTATTCGTTCAGTATTAAAAGCTAAATCACATTTGAATATAGAAATTATTGTAGTTGATAATCATTCGGTAGATGGTTCAGTTCAATTGATTAAAGAAAAATTTCCTGAAATAACATTGATTGAAAACAAAGAAAATGTAGGATTTTCAAAGGCGAACAATCAAGGTATTCGCATTGCAAAAGGAAAATATATTTTGCTATTAAATCCTGATACAGTATTACAAGAGGACACATTAGTGAAGTGTTATGAATTTATGGAACAGCACAGTGATGCAGGTGCATTGGGTGTAAAGATGTTTGACGGAAAAGGCAATTTTTTACCAGAATCTAAAAGAGGACTACCCACTCCTATGGTGGCTTTTTACAAGATTTTTGGGCTATCAAAATTGTTCCCCAAATCCAAGATATTTGGAAAATATCATTTGACTTATCTAGATAATAATACCACACATTCTGTTGATGTATTATCAGGTGCATTTATGTTTATTCGTGCAGATGTTTTGAAAAAGATTGGTGGATTGGATGAAGATTATTTTATGTATGGTGAGGATATTGATTTATCTTATAGAATCACACAAGCAGGATATAAAAATTATTATTTTGCAGGTACCAGCATTATTCATTACAAAGGAGAAAGCACCAAAAAAAGCACTGTTAATTATGTGAAGATTTTTTACAAAGCAATGGTGATTTTTGCAGACAAACATTTTTCACATTCGTATGCACGAGCATTTCATTTGATAATTTTTTTCGCCATTTATTTTAGGGCATTCATTTCAATTGTTTACAGGTTTTTAAAAGCCATTTTTTTACCATTCATTGATAATCTTGCTATTGCAGGAATGATAATTGGTTTTGCTTTTTGGTATGAGAAAAAATTTAAGTTGATTGAAAATTATTTTGACAGAGAATTATTGTATTATAGTTCTATATTATATGGAACAATTATGGTTATAAATGTTTTTTTGCAAGGGGGTTATGATAAATATCCAAAATTAAAAAATTTTTTTCAAGGAGTATTGTTTGGTTTGATGTTGATATTAAGTATTTATGCTTTATTGCCAGAAAATTTAAGGTTTTCAAGAGTTATAATACTTGCAGGGGCAATTTTATCAATGGTTTATTTTTTATTGACAAGATGGGTATTATATTTAATGGGATGGAAAGAAAAATCTTATATTTCAACAGTAGTGCCAAAAAATATATTGATAGTAGGCAATAAAGATGAGTTTTTAAGAGTAAAAGAAATTTTAAATAATATACCTGTTTCATATCATTATTTAGGATATATCACTACAAAAGAAAACGATGCTTTTGAAGACACTGAATTTTCAGGGTTTCTAAAAGATATTGAAGAAATTGTCAAATTAGAAAAAATTGATGAAATAATTTTTTGTTCAAAAGATATTGATACCAAAGAAATGATGCAATGGATGATTAAGTTGAGTTATTTGCCTGTGCATTACAAAATTGCACCACCTAATGAATTGTATATTATTGGAAGTAATGATATAAATGAACAAGGCGAGTTATATTCTCTTGAATTTAAAACTATTCTTTTGCCCGAAAATCAAAGAAAGAAAAGAATGATTGATATTACTTTAAGTATATTGCTAATCATAACATTACCCATAATAATCTGGTTTTTCAAGAACAAAAAGAATTTGATTAAAAATATATTTGAAGTATTGATTGGTAATAAAACTTGGGTAGGAATGAGAAATTTTGTAAGTAATGATTTGCCAAATTTAAAACCATCTGTGCTTTTTGTGGGAAATGTAAAAGGATTAGATGAAAATTCTCCTAAAGCAAAAGAATCCATTTATGAATATTGTAAAAATTACAAACCATATAATGACTGGTTAGTTTTTATTAAATTATTTCATTTGATTGATAGATGATTTATCAATAACACAAAGACATTTTACTTTCTGATTTTTACTTTCAATGAAAACAAAAATAATTTTGACAAAAGATAATTCTCCTACACTTTTTAATGAAACATTAAATGCAAGTTATCATTCAATAAATGGGGCACTTCAAGAAAGCATGCATATTTTCATTAACAATGGATTACTTAATATTATATCTAAATATTCTGAATTAAATATTCTTGAAGTAGGAATGGGAACGGGGTTGAATGTATTATTGAGCATTATTGAAAGCCAAAAGTTTTTTGATAAAAAAATTAATTATTTAGCCATTGAAAAATGTCCATTATCAAATTCAATACTAACTGAAGTAAGCAATTACTTGCCATTTAAGGATTTCAAAAACATATTTTATCAAATACATTCAAATAATAAAGAAGAAATTATTGAAAATTTTAGATTGATAAAATTTTATGAGGATGTACATCAGGCATTAAATAAAATTGAAGATGAAAGTACTCATTTAGTTTATTACGATGCATTTGCACCCTCCAGTCAGCCAGAAATGTGGAATAAAGAGATATTTGAAAAATTATTTATGAAAATGAAAAGTGATGGAATTTTAGTAACATTTTGTGCAAAAGGAGAATTTAAAAGAAATTTGAAAAGCATTGGATTTGTTGTAGAATCTTTGCCGGGTGCAAATGGCAAAAGAGAAATGACAAGAGCCATAAAACCATAAATCAATGAGTCATTTACCAAAATTTTTTAGAATAGGTGTGTATGGATTAGTTATTCAAAATAACAAAGTATTGATGAGTAAAGAAATCATTCAAGGTAAAGAAGTGTATAAATTTCCTGGTGGTGGGTTAATCTTTGGCGAAGGCACAAAAGATACACTGCAGCGAGAATTTGCAGAAGAGTTAAATATCAAAATTGAGATATTACAACACATTTACACTACCGATTTTTTTGTTCAATCTGCTTTTCATAAAGATTATCAAGTGATTGCTATTTATTATCTTGTTAAATCAAAAGATGTGCTTCCTGAAAATAATTTTTCCAAAAACAACATCACTTTTTTATGGCAAACTATTGATGAGAATAGCGTTAATTTACTTACATTTGACACTGATAAAAAAGCATTAGAAACTTTAATTCTACAAATTTCAAAATTATGATTCAAAGAATACAAAGTGTTTATTTATTTTTGATAACAATACTTTCAACGCTATTATTTTTCTTTCCATTTCAGCAGAATATTGTGGATTTAAAAATTATTTCATTAAAGTTAGATATCCTCAACTCTACAAACACTCTTTTGTTTATAGCATCTTTAATTAATTTGATTATCTTAATAGATAGTTTAACGATTATCTTTTTATTCAAAAACAGAAAACTACAAATGAAAATGTGCATTTATCTTGCTATAATGAATTTAATTTGTTTAGTATTGATGTATTTGAGCGGAACAAAATCTGAAGGAATTCCTATTTACAAACTACCTTTTATTATTCCTGTTATCAATATAATTTTATCAATATTAGCATATCGTAATATCAAAAAAGACGAGGAATTAGTTCGCTCTGCAGATAGAATAAGGTAAGATAGTTACTCTATTTCCAACTTTTTCAAAATGATATTCAAATCGTCTTCATTGTTGAAATTTAAAATAATTTTTCCACCGCCTTTACTGTTTTTCTTAAACTCTACAAATCTATCAAATTTTTCTTTTAACTGCCCTACTATTAATTTTTCTTCTATTGAAAGTGGTGTGCTTTCACGCTTGACTTTGGGTTTGTAATTAATTTTTGCCCCTTTGGCTAATTCTTCAACTTCTCTTACCGATAATCCTTGTTCTAAAATTAAACTAAAAATGGCTAATTGTTTATCTTCATTTTCAATATTGATAAGTGCTCTTGCGTGTCCCATTGTGATTTCGCCATCTTGCAAACCTTTTTGAATTCGTGGGGGCAATTTGAGTAATCTTAAATAATTTGTAACTGTACTTCTTTGTTTACCTACTCTTTTACTTAATTCTTCCTGAGTTAATTTACACTCTTCAATCAATCTTTGATAAGAAAGAGCTATTTCTATAGGATTTAAATCTTCTCTTTGAATATTTTCTATCAAAGCCATTTCCAGCATTTGCTGGTCATTTGCAACACGAATGTAAGCAGGCACTTCTTTAAGTCCCGCTAATTGTGCAGCTCTAAATCTTCTTTCACCAGAAATAATTTGATATTTATCATAACCTAATTTTCTAACTGTAATAGGTTGAATAATTCCATGTTCTTGAATAGATTGTGCTAATTCGCTTAAAGCGACTTCTTCAAAATGATTTCTTGGTTGAAATGGATTGGTTTCTATAGAACTAATTGGAATCATACTCACTGAACCTAATACAGGAGCATTTTCAGTTGCTTTAGTTGTAATATCTGTTTTAGCATTTTCAAGCAAGGCACTTAATCCTCTGCCTAATGCGGGCTTTTTTTGTTGGCTCATAGGTTTTTATTTAATCTTCAATTTTAATTTGTCTTTGATCATCCGAAATTCTAGTAAGGTTGTTCCTTTGTAAAATTTCTCTTGCTAAATTAAGGTAGTTGATAGTTCCTTTTCCTGTGGCATCGTGCATAATAATTGTTTTACCAAAACTGGGGGCTTCTGCTAATTTTGTATTTCTTTGAATAATCGTATTAAACACCATATTTTGAAAATGTGTTTTCACATCTTCTACTACCTGATTAGCAAGTCGTGTGCGAGAATCATACATCGTTAATAAAACGCCTTCTATTTCTAATTCTGTATTCAAATGTGTTTGCACAATTTTGATGGTTTGTAAAAGTTTGCCCATTCCTTCTAATGCAAAATATTCGCATTGAACGGGAATAAGAACACTATCTGCGGCACACAAAGCATTGATTACACTTAATCCTAATGAAGGCGTGCAATCTATAATAATAAAATCGTATTCATCTTTAATTTTATCCAGTGCTTTTTTCATCATATACTCTCTGCCACTCAAATTCACTAATTCTATTTCAATACCTATCAAATCAGCATTTGTTGGAAGCAAATAAAGATTAGGCGTTTCAGTAGGTAAAATTACATCTTTTGGGTGCTTGCTTTGAATAATACATTCATACAATCCCGCACTTATAGAATGAGGATCTACGCCAACACCCGATGTAGCATTGGCTTGTGAATCAGCATCTACCAAAAGTGTTTTATATTCTAATACTGCCAATGAAGCAGCAAGATTAATGGCCGTCGTTGTTTTTCCAACGCCACCTTTTTGATTTGCAATTGCAATAATTTTTCCCATAGTTTTATAGTTCAATAGATTGACCAATAGGTATTAAAATAAGTTCTTTACCTGCACGATTGAATTTTTCAATTGATTCTTTTTCATCTATTTTAATTAAATCAAAAGTATTATAGTGCATTCCAATCACTTTTTTGCATTTTAGAAAATCTGTAGCAATAATGGCATTATCTACACTCATTGTAAAATTATCTCCAATAGGTAAAAACGAAAAATCTACCTGACGATAATCTCCAATGAGTTTCATATCCTCTGTAAGTGCTGTATCTCCTGCGTAATAGAAATTTTTATCTGATGTTTCTACTACAAAACCCATAGGGTTTCCACCATAAGTGCCATCAGGGAAACTGCTACTATGAATAGCATTGACAATTTTCACATTTCCAAAATCCAATCTTACTTTTCCACCAATATTCATTGGATGAAAATTAGTAACACCATTTTTATTAGCCCACATACAAATTTCCCAGTTGCTGATAATTTTTGCATTTGTTCTTTTAGCAATAGAAAGAGCATCGGCAATATGGTCTTCGTGAGCGTGGCTTAATAAAATATAATCCGCCGAAATAGAATTAACATTAATATGTTTTGCCAATGGATTTGGGGAAATAAAAGGATCAAACAATAATTTTTTTCCATTTACTTCTACTAAAAATGATGAATGTCCAAAATAAGTAATTTTCATAGGAGTAAATTTTGCAATTTTGCTCGCAAATTTAAGGTAGTTATTATCAACCTTTAAAATTATTTATCCACAATTTTTCAAAAATGAATAATATAACCATTATTAGCGGCACAAACAGAGAAGATAGTTATACATTAAAAGTAGCACAATTTTATTTTAATTATGTGAAAAAAAACTTTGATGGTAATGTTTTATTAGCAGATTTTAGAGAGTTGCCAAAAGATATTGCATTTGAAGAAGTATATGGAAAACGGACTAAACAATTTGATCAATTTATTGAGAAGTATTTTGCAAATTCAGATAAATTTTTTTGGATTGTGCCTGAATATAATGGGAGTTATGCTGGTATTACAAAAATTGTGATTGATGCTATTCATCCAAGATACTTTTACTATAAAAAAGTTTGTTTAACAGGTGTGGCTTCAGGAAGAGCGGGAAATTTAAGAGGAATAGATCATTTAGCAATGGTTTTACAATATTTGCGAATGAATGTATTTTACAATAAATTGCCGATTTCAAAAATAGAAGAAGTTTGGGGCACTGATGCACCTAAAACTCAAGAACAAGAAAGTGCTATCATCCAGCAAATTGATGAATTCTTAAGATATTAACCTTATTCAATTATTATTCAAGCATTAAAATGAAATCAACTAAAATGAACCACAATAGTCACATAGAACACATAGATTTTCAAACAGAATATTCATTATCAAAACTATGTAATTTACTAATGTTTCCTAATGTGTCTATGTGGTGCAAAAAATCTATTTTACTTAATAATAACATATTTTCTTACATTTTATTATTTATTCTTTGCTTTCAATTTATAAAAGGACAAAATAAAACATTAGACCTTCAGCAATGCATAGATATTGCTATTCAAAATAATTTGAATTTAAAAATGGCGGATGTCAATTTAGGTATTGCAAAAAATAATGCTTTACAATCTCAAGCACAAGCACTCCCTTCTATCAATGCTGGTGGCACACACATCTATCAATATGGAAGAACAATAGATAGATACACCAACACTTTTGCAAACACCAATGTATTATCACAAAATTTTTATTTAACTGCTCAATGGACAGTATGGTCAGGATTATCTCAATACCACACTATTCAATCCAATAAAATGAATTTACTTTCTGCTAAAGAAAATTTAGAACAACAAAAAAATGACTTAATGCTGAATGTTGCAACGGCTTATATCAATGTATTATTATCAGAAGATATTTTGAAAGTTAATCAGGCACAATTAGCAATTACAAAACAACAATTTGATAGAACAAAAATTTTAGTAAATGAAGGAAGTGCGGCTATTTCTGCATTGAAAGATGTTGAAGCACAAATGGCAAACGATGAATTAAATGTTATTACTGCTAAAAATAATTTAGAACTTAATTTATTAACACTCAAACAAATTTTGAATATCAATCCACAAGAAAATTTTGAAATCATTAAACCTGAAATTACTATCAATACAGATATTCTCAATCAATACACAGCAGAAGATATTTATAACATCGCTCTTAAAACACAACCTTCTGTCAAAAGATTTGAATATCAATTGAAAGCAAATGAAAATATCTTAAAAGCAAATAGAGGCAGAAGAAGTCCTACTTTATCCATCAGTGCATCTTTAGCAACAGGTTATTCTGGATTAGCCAAAAGAATAATTGGTTATCAGACAAAAACAGATACATTAGGAAACATTCCAGGATTTGGTCCATTAGTTTATTCACAGCAAGTGCCTGTTCTTGAAAAAACACCATTTATGCAACAATACAAAGATAATTTTAATCAAACTCTTGGATTTAATTTGAACATCCCATTATTTAATGGACTTAGCACACATACATCTATTCAAAATGCCAAATTAAATGTTTTAAATGCTAAATATAATTTTGATTTGAATGCTCAAAATTTATATAAAACAATTGTTCAAGCATATACCAATGCACAAACAGCACTTCAAAAATATCTAGCCACGCAGCACGCTTACGAAGCCGCAAAAATTTCTTATGAAATAAATGAAAAAAAATATCAGGAAGGAGCAGTATCTTATTTTGATTATTCAACTTCAAAAAACAGATTTACTTCTGCAGAACTCAATATGCTTCAGGCAAAATATGATTTATTTTTCAAAATAAAAATTTTAGAATTTTACGCTGGAAAACCACTTAAATTTTAAAACTATGAAAACAAAAGGTTTGTTATTAACTGCCATCACATTGCTAATGCAATTAGTTTATGCTCAAGTGCATATTTCAATTGATACTATTGGTAAATTTTCAAAAACTGAAAATTTGTATGTCAAAAGCACATCATCAGATTCATTAGCATCTGGATTTATTATTGTTATTAAAAAAGAAGTGAAATTACACAAACACTTAAATCATTCTGAACATGTATTAGTAATAGAAGGTGAAGGTCAAATGCAATTAGGTGATAAAACTTTTACTATTAAACCAAACGATTTAATTTTTATTCCAAAAAACACACCACACAAGGTTATTACTACTTCTAAAAAACCACTTAAAGTATTAAGCATACAATCCCCTAACTTTGACGGAAAAGACAGAGTGATGCTGGAATAAATTCATCTAAAAAATTATTTATGAAAAAACTTTTCTCAACTTTAATCATTATCTCATCTTCAACTTTACTTTCTGGACAAATTATTTTTCAGGAAAAATTTAATGGATTAAGTTTATCTACATACACCACATTATACACAACTACATTATACACAACAGTTCCATCTGGATTTATTGAAATGAGCGATGGTTTCCCAAATACCAAAGGTTCGTCTTTACATCCAAATGCCCCTTTTCATACAGATAGTTTAAGATATAAAGGTTGGGGCGTTGTGTATAACAATGCTATAAAAGATACTTTTTTAGTTTCCACATCATGGATAGATAGTAACAGATCAATAAGCAGATGGATTATTTTGCCTGTGATAAATGGTATTTCAAACAATTCTGTTTTGCACTGGAAGGCAATGGCTCCAGACCCTACATTTGCAGATGGTTACGCAGTGTATATTACTACCAACACTTCTATCAATGATACTGCAGTTTTCACTTCATCTACAAAAGTTTTTCAACTCAATGATAATAGCACCAGTGGTGGCGGAGAAAAACAAGAATGGACTCACAGAAGTATATCATTAGCCAATTACGTAGGGCAAAGCATCAGAGTGGCTTTCAAAAATATCTCTCGTCAAAAATATCAATTATGGATTGATGATATTACAGTAGAAAATTTACCCTACGCTTACGATGCATCACTTCAAAATATCGGTAATCCAAAATATGTTCTCATCAATCAACCGTTTTTTTTGAAAACAAAAGTTATAAATAACGGTTATCAAAGTTTATCAAATATCAATTTAGCATACAGCATTCAGGGCATTACATATAATAATCAGAGTTTTGCTTTAAGTTCAAGTTTAAATCCACTTGCTACAAATACTGTTGCATTTACAAATACTATTAGCATAAATACAGCAGGAATATATAAAGTAAAAATCTGGGTTAATCAGGTAAATGGACAAACAGACCAAAATCATTTCAATGATACTATTTCATATTACTTATCTGTATTATCAAATTCTATATCTCCAAAAATTATTTTAGAACAAATCACCGATGCTTCATTTCCTGATGCCCCTGCAAATTCTGATACTTTAATAAACATTATGCAACAAGACACTAATATTATTCCTATTCAAATCCATCAATATGACTCATTGAAAACAAACATAGCCAACTTACACACAAAATTCTTTAATTTACCTGACAATCAATTAGCAATTCTGCTAAACAGAAATTATTCATTAGATAAAAATAAAAATTATTTTTTTAGAAATGAATTGCGACAAAATATCTCAACACTTAAATCCAGTATCGCTCCCTGCGAAGTGTATATTACTAACTTAAATGTAGATACAAATTCAAGAAACATTCAATTTGATGTATCAGCAAAATTTTTTCAGGATGCAAAAGGAAAATATTTTATCAATGCTTATTTAGTAGAAAATACTATTCATGGCAATCCTGCTGATACCACTATCAATGGCTATAATCAATTATCAAATTTTTATTACACACCATACTCAAATTATTATCAACAAGGATATTTTTCAAATGCTGCTAATGCTTTTGTTTTGAATGCTTATCAATATAAACATTCAATGGTATTAGAAAATGCAACAAATGGGATTTATGGAGATGGCAATGTGATTCCAAATAATCCCACAATAAACACTCTTTATACAAAATCCTATTCATTAAATATTCCCACAAGTGCTAATAATGTTTTTCGTTACAATTTTAGAAATATGTACATCGTAGCATTTGTATATGAACACGATACTTTAATTGAAAACAGAAAAATTTTAAATGCAACAAAAATAAAAGTGCTTTCTACACCAGAATTTGTAAGCGTTTCGGAAGTACAAAAAAAATCTGATGTTATTTTGTATCCAAATCCTGCTGATAAATTTATCTACATTCAAACAAAATCTTATCAAAAAATGGAAGGAAAAATTTTGAATGTATTAGGTCAGGAAATGATTTGTATAAACTCTGAAATAATTGATATATCAATGCTTCCAGAAGGTTATTATACAGTTATACTAAATATTGATAACAAAATTTTTAGTAAAAAATTGATTATTAAAAGATGATTATTGGAGATAAATTACAAATAAAAATTTCTGCCTGCACTGAAAAACAATTTGAAATTGTAAAAAAAGGCATTGAAGAAATGCATTTGGATGATAGAGCATTAGACAAAAAAGATTTTATTATTGGTACAATGGAAAATGATGAAGTTGCAGGTTTTGGAAGAATCAGACATTATCCAACATCAGCAGAATTATGCAGTTTAGGAGTTTTTGAAAAGTTTAGAAATAAAGGTGTTGGTAAAACAATTTGCCAAGCACTCATCAATCAATTTATTGAAAATTACCCTTCAAAAAATTTGTATGTTGTTACAATCATTCCTTCTTACTTTGAAAAATTAGGATTTAAAGTTTGTCAAAATATAAATCACTTACCTTCTGAAATTATTGATAAATTGAATTATTGCACAACGCAACTTTCTGTACCTGAAAAGTATGTAGTTTTATCTCTTAATCAGAAACAACCCAATCTACAATAGAAGTAATGATACTGATGATAATTGAAAAAACAATTCCGTGCAAGAAACTATCAATATAAACTCCTTTTACAATATACGAAGCCATATAAACTAACCCTGTATTAATAATAATTAAAAATAAACCAAAAGTAACCACTGTAATAGGCAATGATAATAAAATCAAAATGGGTTTAACTACACTATTCAAAAAAGCAAGAGCTAGTGTAAATAATAAAGCATTCAAAAAACCGTGAATGGCTATTCCTTTCAAAAAATAAGGGAGAATAAAAATAAAAATACTACTGAGTAATAACTTTTTAATAAATGCCATAAAAAAATTTTACACTGTCATTATTTCTTTCTCTTTCAATTCTAAATGTTTATCGCACTTTGCAACATACTCATCTGTCAATTTTTGAATTTTTTGTTCTAATGCTTTTGCTTCGTCTTCGGGCATGCCCTCTTTTTGTAATTTTTTTACGGTTTCCATTGCTTCTTTACGAGCATTACGAACACCTATTTTTGCTTCTTCAACTATTTGTTTAGAAAGTTTTACTAGTTCTTTTCTACGCTCTTCTGTAAGAGGCGGAATACTAATGCGAATTACACTTCCATCATTTTGAGGATTAAATCCAAGATTGGCTAACTGAATGGCTTTTTCAATTGGTTGCAACATATTTTTTTCCCATGGCTGAATAATAAGCGTGCGAGCATCAAGTGTATTAATACTGGCAGTTTGAGAAATAGGAACTTTTGTGCCATAATAATCTACTACCACATTTTCTAAAATAGATGGATTGGCCTTACCTGCTCTGATTTTTGTAAGTTCTATTTCTAAATGCTGAATGGCTTTTTCCATTTGTGATCTTGCTGTATCTAATACTTTTTTATCTTCCATACTAAAATTTTTTATGCCGCAAATATCATAAAATTTTCGCGATAATTTAAATTGTACTTTAATCCTATTTTATGATAAATGTTTTCCTTATATTTCCACAAAAATTTTTTATGAAAACAATCAGTAAAATCATTATGGGAGTATTAACTACTTGTGTATTATCATTATTTGCACAAAATATTCAGTATTT
Organism: Bacteroidia bacterium; assembly: GCA_035405785.1. Lineage (GTDB taxonomy): Bacteria > Bacteroidota > Bacteroidia > B-17B0 > Aurantibacillaceae > BPGX01. The sequence goes on along the minus strand of DAONJS010000004.1, from coordinate 205,911 downwards.
GCCTAATACACTTATTATTAAAGTCAAACCACAATACAGAGAAATGTGTAGTTTGAATAATATCAATGTTACTGAACTTCAAAAAATCTTTCAAAATATTCAAATTACTTCTGTAAGAAAAAAATTCCCTGAACAACAACCACCACAAAGAAAATATAACAAATGGGGGTATCCACTTGTGGATTTGTCTTTAATTTATGAAATAAAATATGCTGCAAATATTCCCATGCAAAAAATCATTCGTGCTTTGATGGCTACCAATACTCTAGAATATGCAGAACCTCATTACATACCACAACTTTTTTATACACCCAATGATCCTGGCACTTCATTACAATATGCTTTAACTAATATACAGGCCTATAACGCATGGAACATTCATCAGGGTGATACAAATACCGTTGTTGGAATAACAGATACAGGCACAGAATTAACGCACTCTGATTTACAAAACATTAAAAAAAATTACAACGACCCAATTGACGGAACTGACAATGACAACGATGGTTATGTAGATAATTATCAAGGATGGGATTTAGGTACTAATGACAACGACCCTACATGGCAAGGAAATCAGCACGGTGTTCATGTAAGTGGTATTGCTGCCGCAAAAACTGATAATAATAACGGTATTGCTGGAGTTTCTTTCAAATGCAAATATCTGCCCGTAAAAATTGCTGATGCAAGTGGAAGTTTAATTGCCGCTTATGAAGGTATTAAATACGCTGCAGAACATGGATGCAAAGTTATTAACTGCTCATGGGGAGGCACAGCAGGCGGACAATATGGTCAAGATATTATCAACTATGCTACTTTTAACTATGATGCTCTTGTAGTAGCGGCTTGTGGAAATAATGGTCAAGATGAATTGTTTTATCCAGCTGCTTATGATAATGTATTAGCAGTAGCCAGCACCGATAACAGTGATGTAAAAAGTAGTTTTTCAAACTATGGTTATTATGTTGGTATTTCTGCACCAGGAAGTAGTATTTATTCAACATGGAATTCAAATTCATATTCTTTTCAAAGTGGTACTTCTATGGCTTCGCCTTGTGTAGCAGGTGGAGCAACTTTAGTTCGCTCTTATTTCCAATCATACAATGCATTGCAAACTATGTATCGCCTCAGACAAACTGCTGATAATATCTACGGTTTATCTGGCAATTCTGCATATCAAAATAAATTAGGTAATGGCAGATTAAATCTTTACAGAGCTCTCAATGATCCAAATGCTCCCTATGTTGTTTATCAATCTATCAATGTTAATGATAATAATGATGGATTATTTTTAAATGGTGATACATTAAGAATTTCAGGTGTTTTCAAAAACTTTTTAGCCAATACCACAAATGTAACCGCTACATTAACCTGTTTATCACCTACTGTACAGGTTACTCCACTTACTAATACTTTCACAATAGGTAATCTTAATACTTTAGCATCCGTAAATCATTCATTATCTCCATTTACTTTTAAAGTCAATTTTAATTTTGCTCCTAATACACCTATTACTTTTAAAATTTTAATTTCAGATGGCACTAACTCATGGACACAGTTTTTTTATGTTTATATGAACTCTACTTATATCAATATCACTGTTAATGATGTATTCTCTACTGCTACAAGCAAAGGTACAATTGGATATAATTCACCTAATCAAACACAAGGATTAGGATTTACTTACAATGGTAATAATTTACTTTACGAAGCTGGTTTAATGTTTGGTGTATCTACTACCAGTGTTTCTAATTGCGTTAGAAATGCAAGCGGTGGCACCGACAATGAATTTACAACAATTTCACCCATCGTAAAAATTTCTCCAACTTCTGCATTAAGTGATATGGATACTTATACAAAATTCAGTGATGCGGCATCCAGCACACCTATGAATATTGAAACAGAACAAAGAACATTTGCGTGGAGTACTTCGCCAAATACAAAATTTATTATATGGGAATATACTTTCAAAAATAATCAATCTTCTACTCTCAATAATTTTTATGCTGGTATTTTCGCTGACTTTGATATTGATGCTTCATCTTTTGGAGATAACAAATGTGCTTACGATGCTCCTACTAAAATGGGATATTCATACAGAATAACTGGCACGCCATTATTTGCAGGAATTAAATTACTAACGCACACAGTTAATCCTGTGTTTTATGCTATTGACAATATCAATGGCGGAGCAGGTGGCGTTGATATGTATGATGGTTATGATAAAGCAGAAAAATATACAACCCTATCTACTCAACGATTAACGGCAGGGCAAGGTGCAACTGGAAATGATGTTATTGAAGTTATGTCCGCTGGTCCAATAAGTATTCCTGCTGGTCAAACTGTTAAGGTAGCATTTGCTATCATTGCTAGCGATAGTTTGCAAGACCTTATCAATTCTGCAAATCAGGCACAAGTGATGTATGATAATTTACCTCTATCTGTCAAAAATTTTCCTTTTAATAACGAATATCAAGTGTTCCCCAATCCTGCTAAAGATTTTGTTTATATCATCACTAACAATAATCATCCAAAAAATTTAGAAGTAATGGATGTAACAGGTAAAATTATTTATACCAATCAATTTTCAAGCAATGTGTTTATCCTTTCAATAAAAGAATGGCAAAGTGGAATTTATTTTATTAAACTTGCAGACGAAAAAAATTCTAAAACCTTCAAAATTATTAAAGAATAAATTATGCAATCATCTTATTTACGCGGCACTGGCGTTGCCATTGTTACTCCTTTCAAAAAAAATGGTGCAATTGATGAACAAAGTTTAAGAAAACTCATTCAACATTTAATTAAAGGAAAAGTTGAATATATTGTTGTATTAGGCACTACTGGCGAGAGTGTTACACTTACAAAAGATGAAAAGAAAAAAGTTATTGAAATTGTAAAAAACGAAGTCAATAAAAAAATTCCACTTGTTCTTGGAATAGGTGGAAATAATACATCCCAAATTTTAGATGATTTGAAATCTTATGATTTAAGCGGTTTTTCTGCTATTCTCTCTGTGTCTCCATATTACAATAAACCTTCACAGGAAGGTATTTATCAGCACTACAAAGCCATTGCAACAAACTCTCCTTTACCCATTATTCTTTACAATGTTCCCGGCAGAACATCATCTAATATACAATGGCAAACGACCATTCGTTTAGCCAATGACTTTAAAAACATTATAGGTATCAAAGAAGCATCTGGAAATATTGAACAAATAATGAAAATCATTCATCATCGTCCTAAAAATTTTCTTGTGATAAGTGGTGATGATAATTTAACTTTACCAATTATTGCCGCAGGGGGAGATGGTGTTATTTCTGTAGTTGCTAATGCTTATCCAAAAAGATTTTCTGATATGGTAAGATTCGCGTTAGCAGGCCATTTTGATAAAGCAAGAAAATTACATTATTCACTTATGTTTTTTACTGAACAATTATTTGCAGATGGAAATCCTGGTGGCATAAAATATGCCCTAAGTGAATTGTCAATCATTCAGCCATACTTACGATTACCATTAGTATTACCCAACAAATCTGTTCAGGCAGAAATTAAAAAGCAAATCAAGTTAATAGGCAAAGAATAATTTTATGAGCGTAAATAAAATACTTCTGAATGCAGAAGATATAGAACTAAAAATTCAAAGATTAAGTATTGAAGTTGCAGAAAGATATTTTAATTCAAAAAAATTGTTTGTATTTGGAATTGAAGGACAAGGAAGCAAGTTAGCCGAAAGAATTTCAAAAAATATTCAATCTTACATTGATACAGAAATTATTTTAGGTGAAATAAAAATTGATAAAAAAAATCCTATCGGTTCTGCCAAAATTGATGCCTCTATTTTAGAAAAAATCAAAAACAAGGATGTTTTAATCATTGACGATGTTTTGAATAGTGGAAAAACACTTTTTTATTCTTTACAATTATTTTCAACCATACCTTTATCCTCATTAAGAGTGCTTGTATTAGTCAATAGAAATCATCAATGTTTTCCCGTTTATCCTGATTTTGTTGGAATGACTTTATCTACCACTTATCAAAATCATATAGAAGCAATTCTATCAACAAAAAAGAATTCATCGGTTTATTTATTAAACAAATAATGAGTAATACTTTTTCTCACAAGGAACTTAAAGACCTCAAACTTAATTTACTTTTACATATCACAAAAGCCATTAATAATAATGCTTCTGTCAATGAGTTATTAGACATTTATCAAAAATTTTTGCGAGATACATTATCCATTCAAAAATTATGTTTATTCATCAATACATCTACGAGCAGTGAAGAAAAAGATTGGAAGTGGGAATGTTTAATAAAAGCTGGCTTGAAAAAAAATCAAAAAGTTTATTTTGAAAAAGAATTACTGCTCATTAAAGATATAGAAACACTTTCTGCATTCAAAGGCGGATTTAGTAAAGAGTTTGATGTCGTAATACCTGTTTATCATAAAGATTTACCACTGGCATATTTATTAATGGGTGATGTAGGGCCTGATAAAATTGGAATGAGCCCTGTTGTTCAACATTTACCATTTGTTCAGACGCTTACAAACATTATTGTAGTTGCTATTGAAAACAAAAAATTATATCGTCAATCTATAGAACAAGCAGAAATCAATAAAGAAATTGAATTAGCAAAACAAGTTCAATCGCTTTTACTTCCACAAAAACTTCCATATAATAAAAATATCAAAATTGCGGCTGATTATATTCCTTTTGCTTTAATAGGAGGTGATTATTATGATGTAATACAACTCAATAATCACGAATATATTTTCTGTATTGCTGATGTATCTGGTAAAGGCGTTTCTGCAGCATTATTGATGAGTAATATACAAGCGGCACTTCGCACTGCTATTGAATTTACACACAATCTAAAAGATATAGTGATTCAAATCAATAAGAGAGTAATAGAAAATGCAAAAGGTGAAAAGTTTGTGTCACTTTTTTTAGGAAAAATAAATCTATTCAGCAAACAACTAACCTACATTAATGCAGGACACAATGCTCCTGTTTTGTGGTTAGATGATAAATTACAATATCTTGATAAAGGCACTACTTTATTAGGATTTTTAGAGCAACTACCATTCATTGAAGTCAATATATTAGAATTTAATAAAACATTGTTTTTATTTTCTTATACCGATGGATTTACTGATTTCTTTGATGAATTTAATATTGATTTAAATGAAATAACAAAGTTTATTTCAAAGTACAAACATCTTTCTCCACTTGAAATTAAAAAACATATTATTAACTGGATAAACAAATTACAAAGCCAACATCATGCCTTGAAAGATGATTTAGCACTGCTAATTATACAATGTTCAAAGTAAAAGATATCCAATTCTGTTTTTGGTATAATTCTCAATTAAAAATATTTTTTATCTTTATTTTGTCAATTTGAACAAATTTTTCACTCAACGAAATGTACCATTCACTCAATAAATTATACCATTCAATAAATATTTTTACACTTTTACATTCATCTGCTTAACTAAAATAATTTTATCCTTTATATTTGCAAAAAAAATTAATTATATGAAAAAGGTAATATTATTTTCAATGTCAGTAATGATTGTAATTAAAACAACAACTTTTAGTCAAGTTTCACCATTAATTTCAACAAAATGGAATCAAGGATGTAATTACAATGCAAGTTGTCCTTCTGTTGGAAGTGGTGGTGCATGTGGAAAAGCATACACTGGTTGTAATGCCACAGGATGGGCACAGATATTAAAATATTACCAATTTCCTACAACAGGAATGGGTTATCATTGCAACACAGTACCTTCTTATACCAGTCATTGTGTAGATTTTTCAATGCAAACATACAATTATAGTGTAATGCCAAATGTTGTATCTTCTGCTAACGCCGAAGTTGCTAAGTTAATGTATCATCTGGGTATTGCTTTAGATATGAACTGGAGTGGTACAAACTCAACTTCGTCATTCAGTGATATACCATTAAAGAAATATTTTAAATATTCTCCAAGAATGTACTCAATGAATTATTTGATTTCATCATATTCTGTAATTTTAGATTCTATAAAATCTGAATTAAATAAAGGAAGACCTGTTTTTGTAAAAAGTAACACATTAAATCATTTTTACATTATTGATGGATATAACGCTTCAAATCAAGTACATTGTAATTTTGGATGGGGAGGTACTTACGATGGTTACTATACGATAAATAATGTTAATACCCCTGCAGGAAATGCAACTCCGCATATTTTTTTACTGAATATAAGACCAATGGCTGGAGATTTAGAAACAGCAAAAGATACAATATATATGCCTGCATCTTCTGGTTCAAATTCTATTGAATTTACTTCTTTATCCTCTTGGACAATGAGTACCAGTTCATCATGGATAACATTGAATATTACAAATGGTTCAATGGGGTATTTTGATTTATTAAGTGGTACTTCATTTTCTGTAACAACTAATAATGGACCAATTAGATATGGTTATATTTATATTCAAAACGCTACTGATATTGATACTATAGTTGTAAAACAAGATGCAGGACCACTTAAAGTTTCACCAGATACATTATACTTCACTTCAGCAGGAGGTACTCAAACTGTTTCATTAAATTACTTAAGTGGAGGCACTTGGAATTCTTCAACAAGTGATACATGGATAACATACTCACCATCAACTGCTACTGGAAATGCAACAATAAATGTAACAGTTTCAAATAATACTGGTTCTAATAGAATAGGTTATATCCATTTTTTTGCAGGTCAATATCATGATACCTTATTTATTTCTCAACAAGGAGTTGTTACAAATATTAACCAATTAAATTATTCAGAAACAAAAATTTCTATTCAAAATCCTGTTGTAAATGAAATGTATATAAATGTCAATAAAAATACAACACTTTTATTATACGACATTAATGGTAGATTATTAAAAGAATTGATTTTAGTTCAAGGAGAAAACAAAATAATACTTGATATTGAACCTGGAATGTATTTAATTAGAAACTCAGATAACACTATACATAAAAAAGTTATCTTTTTACAAAACTAACATCGTCGGGATGACTGGACTCGAACCAGCGCCCCCCAGGTCCCGAACCTGGTGCGCTACCATCTGCGCTACATCCCGAACTCACATTTCTAATACAACAGGACAATGATCGCTATGCACCACATCTGCTAATATGCGACAGTTTTTAATTTCACTTCTTAACTCATTGCTCACTATATGATAATCAATTCTCCAACCTAAATTCTTTTGCCTTGAACCGGCTCTATAACTCCACCAGGTATATTGATGTGGCAATTGATTAAACATTCTAAAAGCATCAGAAAATCCACTTTCTAAATATCTATCAAACCATTCTCTCTCTTCTGGTAAAAATCCAGACATATTAGTATGTTTTTCTGGGCTATGTATATCAATAGGTTTGTGGCAGATATTATAATCTCCACTTAAAACTAATTTAGGATATTTCTTTTTTAATTGTGAAATATAATCTAAAAAATATTCCAACCATTGCATTTTAAATGCTTGTCTTTCTTCTCCACTACTGCCACTTGGATGATAAGCATTGATAAAGGAAAAACCATCAAAGTCCAATTTGATAAATCTCCCTTCTTTATCGTATTTTTCATTTTCACAACCATATTGAATACGATTAGGTTTAATTTTTGAAAATACTGCAACGCCACTATATCCTGGCTTTTCAGCAGGAAACCAATAATGATAATAACCCAAAAGTTCAATTTCAATCAATCCGATGTTTTCAGGATTTGCTTTAATTTCTTGCAATGCAATAATATCTGGATTTTCCTGTGAAAGCCAATTAAAAAAGCCCTTTGAAATAGCAGATCTTAATCCGTTGACATTATAAGTGATTATTTTCATCAAAAATATTGAATTTAATTTTGCAAAAATAATAAATAACTCATTAAAACTTAAATCCTAAACCTATGCCAAAAGTAGATAATAATTGTATTCTTGGACCATTGATATCTTTTGGATTATCAAATTTACCATCTCTGTTCCAATCATAAACAATTTTAATATCGTCATCATAAATCATTTGACTGATAAAAGTTATCGTGAAAATTTTATTGAGTTTGATAGTGATTAAATTATTAAACAATACATCAATGTTTTGCGGATTATGAAAATAATTACTGAATAAATCTAAATAACTATCCCAACTAACATTTGCATTCAAATCTTTTTTGAACTTAACTGTAAACCTACTACCTAATTCATAACGAACTTTTTTACCATGCTTAATAATGTTTCCAGTATTTGGATCAATTACTGCCTTTTCTACTCCAAAAGCGCCCACATCTGCAAGATACTGACGATTCACAAAAGTAATTTTTCCTGCCAGTGGAGATAGTGTTAGAGAAAAATATTCTACTAGCTTGTAACTCATACCAATAGCTAATTGTAAGTATGCAGGTGAAAAGAAATCCGACACCGCTCTTCCCAATATTGAATCATTTTTATAAACATAACCAGGAGCAAATTGAGTTCTAAAATCAACCATTGCGGAGTAGGAAAAAAATTTACCAAATGCATCTAAATTATATTTTGAAACAAATAAAATTTGGTCTGTATTTTTCTTAAATAATTTATCACTACCTGGTCTGATAACTCCGTATTGAGCATCTAATTTATTATTCCACTCTGATTTACCTTTTTTGTAAGTAATTTGATAATTCAATACACTATTCAATGCTATGTTATCTTGTCCCCCACCTTGCCAATTATGTAAAGCCGTTTGACTAAAATTTAATCCAATAAACCCCGATGATTTCCAATGTTTAATTGAATCATTATCATTAAAATTTTTGGAGAAAGTTGGGGTAAATGAAATTATTATTGCTACCAATGCAATTGATAGTGGTTTCATATTATTTGTATTTTAATGTGTAATTAAAAAATTAATTCTTTGACTTAAGAATGTCTCTGATTTCTGTAAGTAACAACTCTTCTTTAGAAGGAGCAGGTGGAGTTGCATTCTTTTGCTCTTCTTTTTTCTGGAAACGATTGATTAACTTGATTACTAAAAATAAAGCAAATGCAATAATAACAAAAGTGATAACATTTGATAAAAAATTGCCATATTTAATTCCAGTACCTGGAATTACAAGGTCTTGAATGTTTGTAAGATGTGCGGCTTTGAGTGCAGGAGTAAGTATAGCAGGTGTAATAATATCCTCTACCATTGATGTTACAATTTTACTAAAAGCCCCACCTATTACAACCCCAATTGCTAAATCTAATACGTTACCTCTTAAAGCAAATGCTTTGAACTCAGATAATACTTTCATTTTTTTTGTGCAAGTATATGTAAATTAATGATTACTTTCATTTTTTTAATTAATTTTAATAACTTATTTTCATCGTTGCTTTGTAAAATTCTCATCAACTATAAAAATTAACTGGCAAGGTTTAATTTCAAATTTTTCAAATATTCTCTCATCACCATCTCAATAATTTGATGTACATTTGTCCATTGATGAAAATATAACAAACTTATGAACAGCAACGAAGTTAGAAAAAATTTTTTAGATTTTTTTCAATCAAAAGGACATCAAATTGTTCCCTCTGCACCAATGATAGTAAAAAATGACCCTACACTAATGTTCATTAATAGTGGAATGGCACCATTCAAAGATTGGTTTTTAGGAAATGCTGAAATTAAGTATCCTCGTGTAGCAGATACTCAAAAATGTCTGCGTGTAAGCGGCAAACACAATGATTTAGAAGATGTTGGATTAGATACCTATCACCACACATTTTTTGAAATGCTTGGTAACTGGAGTTTTGGAGATTATTTCAAAAAAGAAGCGATCCAATGGGCTTATGAATTACTTACTGAAATTTACAAAATACCCAAAGATAGATTGTATGTAACTGTTTTTGAAGGGGACGAAAAAGAAGGATTATCATTTGATAGTGAAAGTTATGAAATATGGAAACAATATGTTCCTGAAAACAGAATTATCAAAGGAAATAAAAAAGATAACTTTTGGGAAATGGGCGATACTGGTCCTTGTGGGCCTTGTTCAGAAATTCATTGTGACATTCGCGATGATAATGAAAGAAAAAAGATTGATGGTTATTCTTTAGTAAATACAGGTCATCCACAGGTAATTGAAATTTGGAATCTTGTATTTATGCAATATGAAAGAAAAGCAAACGGATCATTAGTACCATTACCAAAAAATCATGTTGATACAGGAATGGGATTAGAACGACTTTGTATGGTTTTACAAGGCAAACAAAGCACTTATGATACAGATTTATTTACACCCATTATTCAAACTATTGAACAACTAACAGGATACAAATATGATTATTCAAAAGAAAATGAAGAATCACAAAGAAAAATTAATGTAGCCATTCGTGTATTATCTGACCATGTAAGAACCATTGCATTTGCCATTGCAGATGGTCAATTACCTTCAAACACTGGTGCGGGCTATGTTATCCGCAGAATTTTAAGAAGAGCCATTCGTTATGCATTTCAATACCTAAACCAAAAAGAACCTGTTATTTACAAACTTATTCCTTCACTTGTCAATAAAATGGGTGACGCATTTCCAGAACTTAAACATCAACAAAAACTCATTGAAAACATTATTCATGAAGAAGAACAAAATTTTTTAAGAACATTAGAAAATGGATTGAGAAGAATAGATTTTATCATTTCAGAACTTCAACAAAAAAAGCAAAATGTAATTCCTGGAAAAGTTGCCTTTGAATTATATGATACCTATGGATTCCCATTTGATTTAACTCAATTGATTGCTCGTGAAAATAATTTTTCAGTTGATGAAAAAGAATTTCAAAAACATCTGGAAGAACAAAAAAATAGATCTCGTCAGGCAACTAGTATTGAAAGTGATGATTGGATTATTTTATCTAACAAAGAATCTAAATTTGTTGGATATGACACTTTGAAAAAAAACACATTTGTTACCAAATACAGAAGTATAAAGCAAAAGAATAAACAACTCTATCAAATTGTACTAGAAGAAACACCTTTCTATCCAGAAGGTGGTGGGCAAATAGGCGATACTGGATATTTAATTTTTGGAGATGAAAAAATAAAAGTAATTGACACTAAAAAAGAAACTGGAACAATTTTACACATTGTAGAAAAATTACCTGTCAATATACAAACAGAAGTAACTGCAGTAGTAGATGATACTAAAAGATATGCTGCCGCAAGAAATCACTCAGCTACTCACTTATTACAGGCGGCATTAAGAAAAGTTCTCGGCACACATGTTGAACAAAAAGGAAGTTTAGTACATCCAGATTATTTACGATTTGATTTCTCACATTTTTCAAAACTTACAGAAGAACAAATCACAGAAATAGAAAAAATAGTAAATGAAAAGATATTAGAAAATATACCAGTACAAGTACAATATATGCCATTAGAAGATGCAAAAAAATTAGGTGCAATGGCATTATTTGGCGAAAAATACGAAGACATTGTAAGAGTTGTAATAATGGATAAAGATTACTCTATTGAATTATGCGGAGGCACTCATGTTCAAAGAACTGGTGATATTGGACTATTCAAAATTATTTCAGAAGAAGCTACTTCTGCTGGTGTACGAAGAATTGAAGCCATTACTGGATTTTCTTCACTCAATTATTTACAACAATTACATTCGCAAATCAAACAAATTAAAGATTTATTGAAAGTAAATAAAGATGTAGATAAAAAAGTACAACAACTATTAGATGAAAATAAAGAATTAAAAAAACTTATACAAGAATTACAAGCAAAACAAGCAAAGCAAATCAAACAAGAAATAAAAAAGAAAATTATTTCTTATCAGGGTAGAAATATCTTAATTGAAAATGTGAATATTGATAGCATGGATGAAGTAAAAAATATATTATTTGAATTAAATAATGAAGTTGAAAATTTTATCGGATTATTAGCCAACGAACAAAAAGAAAAGGTTTATTTATCTCTCATTATTTCACCAAAGTTAGTTCAGGAACAACAACTCAATGCCTCTCAAATTATTCGCGAAATATCAAAGCACATTAATGGCGGTGGTGGCGGACAATCGCATTTTGCACAAGCAGGCGGTAGTAATAAAAATGGCATTTCTACTGCACTTAAAGAAGCTGAAAAAATCCTGAAAAGTTTTTAGTTTTGATTAAATATAAATATACAAAAAAATTGAATATGTCCGACTTTAAATTAAATAGTATTGAAGAAGCAATAGAAGATATTCGCAGTGGAAAGATGATCATTGTAGTAGATGATGAAGACAGAGAAAATGAAGGTGATCTTGTCATTGCATCTGAATTTGTTACACCAGATATTATCAATTTTATGAGCAAACATGCTCGTGGTTTAATATGCGTTGCAATTACTCAACAAAGAGCCAATGAACTGAAGTTAGAACCAATGGTGCCACAAAACACATCTTTTCATGAAACAGCATTTACTGTATCCGTTGATCTTATAGGAGATGGTTGCACAACAGGCATTTCTGCACATGACCGTGCAAAAACTATTCAAGCACTTGTTAATCCTGAAAAAATAGCTTCCGACTTTGCAAGACCAGGACATATATTTCCATTAGTAGCAAAAGAAGGCGGTGTATTAAGAAGAGCGGGACATACAGAAGCCGCAGTTGATTTAGCACAATTAGCGGGTCTTAAGCCCAGCGGAGTTATTGTTGAAATTATGAATGACGATGGAACAATGGCACGATTGCCCGACTTAATTAAGTTTGCAGAAAAATTTAATTTGAAAATTATTTCAATCAAAGATTTAATTCATTACAAATTACAAAGAGAAAGCATTGTAGAAAAAGTGGTTGTTGTTGATTTACCTACAAAATATGGGCACTTCAAATTACACGCTTATAGAGTAAAAACAACTGGTGCAGAACACCTCGCATTAGTAAAAGGAACAATTAATTCTGATGACCCAGTTTTGTGCAGAGTGCATTCATCTTGTCTAACTGGAGATATTTTAGGTTCATTAAGATGCGATTGTGGTGATCAATTGCACGCCGCCATGGAAGCCATTGAAAAAGAAGGTAAAGGTGTATTACTTTATCTTAATCAAGAAGGAAGGGGTATCGGCTTGATGAACAAACTCAAAGCATACAAACTTCAAGAAGAAGGATTAGATACAGTAGAAGCCAATATAAAATTAGGTTTTGCTCCTGATGAAAGAGATTATGGAGTAGGAGCACAAATTTTAAGAGATTTAGGCGTCAGAAAGATTCGTTTGTTAACTAATAATCCTAAAAAGAGAGCAGGTTTAGAAGGTTACGATTTACAAATTGTTGAAAATGTTCCCATCGTTATTCCTGCCAATCCTCATAATCAATGTTATTTATCCACCAAAAAAACAAAATTAGGCCACATACTTTAATCTATAAAAACACCATTCTATGAAAATAAAAATTCATCCTGCAAAATCTTATGCAATCACTCTTATCACAATTTTAATTTCATTTATTGCATTCTCTCAAAATAAAATTTCATTAGAAGATATTTGGATAAAATACACATTCAGACCAGCAAGTCCGCCACAATTTACTTTTACAAAACAAGGTAACTTTTACATCACTGAAAATGAACAAAAAGATATTATTAAAAAAGAATTAGTAAGTGGAAAAATTATACAAACATTGGTTACTTATACTGATGTTCAAAAACAAAACAGCGAATTAAAATTAGAAGATTATGAACTTTCTGATAACGAAAAATATCTCATCATCTATACTCAAAGAGAATTGATATACCGCCATTCATCAAAAGCAACAACATATTTATGGGATATTCAAAAAAAACAACTCATTCAATTATCTAATGGAGAAAAAATTATGTTTCCAAAACTTTCTCCTGATGAAACGAAAATTGCTTACATCAAAAATAACAATATCTACATCACCGATTTAAATACATTACAGGAAAAAGCAGTTACAACCGATGGCAAATGGAATGTTATTAAAAATGGTTGGGCTGACTGGGTATATGAAGAAGAATTTGGAAAACCTGATTTTATTGCGTGGAGCAGTAAAGGCAATTATCTTGCTTATTTGAAATTCAATGAAGAAAAAGTAAAAGAATTTTCATTAAATTTTTACAACGGCAATGTGTATCCTGAAAAATATTCTTTCAAATATCCCAAAGCAGGCGAAGATAATTCCGAAGTTACCTGTTATGTATATGATGTAACAAAATCTGAAAACATTCAAGTGCCAACACCTACAAACTTTCAAGAAATATACATTCCAAGAATATTATGGCTCAATCAATCAGAAAAATTATGCATTACACTACTTAATCGTCATCAAAATCATTTGCAATTATTTTTATTTGACCCTAATCAGAAAACTTTTGAAAAATTTTTTGAAGAAAAATCAGATACTTACATAGAAATAAACGATGCATTAAAATTTATCAATAACGATCAACAATTTTTGTGGTTAAGCAATATCAATGGTTATCAGTATATTTATTTATACAACATTAAAGGACAACTCATACAAGCCATTACACAAGGAAATTTTGATGTTGAAAACATTTTAGCAATAGATGAAAAAGAAAAAGAAATTTATTACACATCTACTGAAAACGGCGTGATTAACAGACCTGTTTACAAAATTAAATTGAATGGAAAAGACAAAAAACTTGTTTCACCCCCAGAAGGATTTAATTCAATTCAATTTTCACCTGATTTCAAATACTACATCTTATCTCATCATACTGCTAACGAACCGCCTGTATACACACTGCATTCAAAAGATGGTAAATTATTACAAACATTAGAAGACAATAATTCTCTTAAAATTAAAATGCAACAATATGATTTTACCAAAAAAGAATTTTACTCATTCAAAACATCCGATGGCATTGAATTACACTACTGGATAATAAAACCTAAAAATTTTGATCCATCTAAAAAATATCCAGTTTTTGTAACAGCATACAACGGACCTGGCATCAATAAAGTGAATAATGCATTTGAATACGAATATTTCTTTCATCAATTTTTATGTCAGCAAGGATACATTGTAGCGTGTGCTGATGGTAGAGGAACCTTTGGAAAAGGCAAGGCATTTATGCACTGTACTTATTTACAATTAGGAAAATTAGAAACTCAAGATCAAATTGAATTTGTAAGATACCTTAAAAAACAACCATTTGTAGATGGAAATAAAATTGCTTTTCAAGGTTGGAGTTATGGAGGATTTATGTCATTGAATATGATTACAAAAGGTGCAGATGAAATTAAAGCCGCTATTTCAATAGCACCTGTAAGTAACTGGAAATTTTACGACAACATTTACACTGAAAGATATATGCGATTACCAAAAGAAAATCCCGTTGGATATAATGAATTATCTCCAACTAATTCAATTGATAAAATGAAAGGAAAATTATTACTCATTCACGGCGATGCTGATGATAATGTGCATATTCAAAATGCAATGGAATTTGTAAAAGTTTGTGTAGAAAAAAATAAACCATTAGAATATTTTGTTTATCCCAATAAAAATCATAGCATTTACGGCGGCTATACACGATTTCATTTGTATTCTAAAATGTTTAATTTCTTGGAAACTAATTTGAAATAAGGATTCTAAAAAAAATTGGATTTCATTGTTCATTACTTTTAAATCATTGTTTCAACTCAAATACTACTTTAATTTTTTACCGCTGAGACGCAAAGTTTTATAAAATAATTCATAAAAATTTGTGCAGTTCGGGGTTTAAAATTCTTTACGTGGATTTGCGACTCTGCGGTGTGATTTTAAACTGAAAAGTAACAAATTTTTTACTAAAAACTAAACACTAAAAATTCAAAACTAACCATTATTCACTTTACACTTCTCACTTTTCACTCATATCTCAAACTTTCAATAGGATCAACATCTGCGGCTTTTTTAGATGGATAATACCCACTTAAAACACCTACTATAAAACATATCACCACTGAAATAATTATCCAAAACCATGGAATAAAAAATCCAGAACCTAATCCCATGGCCACTAAATTTCCTATGATAATACCTAGTAATATTCCACCTGCACCGCCTATCAACCCAATAAAAATTGATTCCAACAAAAATTGATTTTGTATATCTTTTGATGATGCACCTAATGCTTTTCTGATTCCTATTTCACGCGTTCTCTCTTTTACATTAACCAACATAATATTCAACAATCCAATCACCGCTCCTGTAAGTGTAATAATCGCAATAAAAGTAGCACCTAATGTAACTTTTTTCAAATCATCTATAACTAAATTTGCAATCATATCTGACTTTTCAATTGAAAAATTGTTTTCATCAGCTGTTGATAATTTTCTGATGTTTCTAAATACATAAGTGGCTTGGTCAATAGCCAAATCCATTTCTTTCGGAAGATTACATTTTACTTGAATAACAAAACTTGGCTTTTGCATAGAACTAATTTCTCTTGCCTTTTCAAGTGGTACAAACATCACCTTATCACCACCAAAACCAAAGCTACTGCCTTTTGAAGCCAATGTACCTATTACAACAAATTGATAATTCCCCCACCAGATTTTTTTTCCAATCGGATTTTCTTTTTCAAATAAAAGAGCCACCACATCTTTTCCAATCACTGCATAATTGAAATTGTTTTCAATATCGGTAGTTGAAAACCATCTTCCTTTTTCAATTTCGTATCCTGAAATTTTTAAATAATCTTCATCAACTCCTTTTACTTCAATATTTGGATGTGTTTTTTTTGATTGATATTTTAATTTAGCTGCAAAAGTTAATTCTGAAGATATTGAAACAACTGCAGGAAATTGATACAAAGATTTAAATTGCTTGGCCTGATAGTATGTAATAGGATTTCCAGTTTTTCTCATTCTAATACCTCCGCCTTTTCTAATGGTTTCTGTTTTTTCAACAATTGAAAAAGAATTTGCACCTAAATCTGAAAACTCACTTGTAATGCTCGCTTTGATGGCATCAATGGCAGAAAGTATTCCTACCAATGCCATTATACCAATAGCAATAATAAGCATTGTCAATGAAGAACGAAGTAAATTAGATTTTATGCTAATGAGTGATTGATAAATAAGTTCCTTAATTGTCATCGTTTGAAAAATTATCAGGTAAAATATCTGTTATTTTTTTCTTTGAATGAATGTATGGCTGAATTTCTTTTGTGAGGATATTTATTGCATTTCCTTTGCCAGAATATAGTGTTGTTTTAGCACTTTCATAAGTTTGATGAAGTGCATTTAATTTAGAATCAATTTCTTTAAATTTTTCAACAAATACAAATAATTTATCATATAACTTTTCTATAGATTTTAAAATTTCTTCAAACTCTTTTTGTCTTTTTTCTTGTTGCCACATAAAGTAAATAGTTTTTAGTGTGGCTAATAATGTTGTTGGTGTTACAATTAAAACTTTTTTACGCACGGCATCATTGAATAAATTTGCATCATATTGATTGACAATAGCCATCACACTATCTAATGGCACAAACATCAACACAAAATCAAGTGTATTTGCACCAATTTCTTTTTCATAATTTTTTTCACTTAAATTTTTGTAATGTTCTCTTATTGAATGACAAATGCTTTTACCTTGTAAATCCGTCTCTTCCTGAGTTGTGGCAGAAAAATAATTTGTCAGCGAATTTAATGTAACTTTTGAATCAATAATAATTACTCTCTCATTAGGAAGTTTAACAATTACATCAGGAATTTTATTGCTTTGCTGAGTTTGCTGTATAAAATATTCTCTGTTTTTTTCTAATCCTGAAAGTTCCAATAAATTTTCTAAAACCATTTCGCCCCAATTACCTTGTTGTTTGGGCTTTGTAGTCAGTGCAGTAGCTAATTTTTCTGCTGTTTGTTGTACTTCATTATTTTGTTTTATCAAATTATCAATAATCGTTTTTAAAGAAGACCTTTCTTTATTTTCATTATCATAATATCTTTGAATTTTTTGTTCAACTTCTTTTAATTGAGAGAGATATTCTTTGACGGGGCTAATTGTATTAGTTAGTATTTCTTTATTTTTTTCAGAGAGTAATTGCGTGTATTTTTGATTTAAATTAGATGAAATAATTTCAAATTCTTTTTTAAGATTTTCAACTATTTCATTATTAAGTTTTGATTTTTCCTGCAATTGTTCTTCAAGGTTTTTGATTCTTTCTTTGTATGTAGAATTTTCAGAAACTAATTGATGATTGTTTTTTTCAGATATTTCTTTTTGAGTTTTAATCTCATTTAAATTATTTTCAAGTTGATTTAATAATACTTTTACAGATGCCAAGTCGCTGCTTAAATTTTTATTTTCTTGTAATAATTTTTCATTTTGATTTTTCAAGATATTATTTTCATTAGATAATAAATTAACTTTTTCACTTACATTTTTATACTGAATATAAAACACAACTACCCCAACAACAGCAATAATCAGTAATAAATATAAAACAAACATCATTTTATTTTTTTTTATGCAATTATACAAAAGAGTTTTTAGTTATGAATTTTTAGTTTTGAGTTAATAATTTGAAATATAAAAAATAACTAAAAACTAAACATTAAAAACTAAACACTAAAAACTCAAAACTAAAAACTATACATTTTTCACTTTTTATTCACTCATTCAATGTCTTCCATAATAAATCCTTCAAGGCATTCAAATTGTACCCAGTATGTGCAGAAATAAATATATATGGCAGTTTATTTTTACCTTTTAATTTTTTATTAAGTTCTTTTGACATTTCACTCATCAATTCTTCATCTAATAAATCTGCTTTACTAATAGCCAATACTCTTTTTTTAGATAACAAATCTGGATTGTATAATTCTAATTCTTTCAATAGTATTTTATACTCTTCAAAAATGTTCGCATTTTCAGCAGATATAACAAACAACAAAACAGAATTTCTTTCTACATGCCTTAAAAAACGATGACCTAAGCCCCTTCCTTCATGTGCCCCTTCTATCAATCCGGGCAAATCAGCCATAATAAAACTTTTGAAATCATGATACTGCACAATACCTAATTGCGGCACTAATGTTGTAAATGGATAATTAGCAATCTCGGGCTTGGCTGCAGTCAATACCGATAAAAGCGTTGATTTTCCTGCGTTTGGAAAACCTACCAAACCTACATCTGCCAGTACTTTAAGTTCTAATATCTTCCACTCTGTTTTGCCTGGTTCGCCTTCCTGAGCAAATCTTGGTGCTTGTCTTGATGGTGTTGCAAAATGAGCATTGCCCAATCCTCCTTTTCCACCTCTTACTAAAATACATTCTTGCCCATCTTCTGTAATTTCACATTCAATTTTACCTGTTTCTGCATCTCTTGCTATTGTGCCAAGCGGCACTTCTAATATAACATCTTTACCTGATTTTCCAGTACAATTTGCTTTTGAACCATTTTCGCCATCTTCTGCAATAACATGCTTACGATACTTTAAATGTAACAAAGTCCAGAGTTGTTTATTTCCTCTTAAAATAATATGTCCGCCTCTTCCGCCATCTCCGCCATCAGGCCCACCTTTAGTTGTAAATTTATCTCTATGAAAATGCACAGCACCATCTCCACCTTTGCCGCTTCTACAGCAAATTTTTACATAATCAACAAAATTCGTCTCCACACTCTTTTTTAATTTTTGAAATTAAATCTTATCAAGAACTTTACATATATCCGCAAACACCGCATCTACATCCTGTGCGGCATTGATTGTATGAAAAACATTAGTAAAATGTTTTTCGTAATATTCTTTTACCGGAAATGTTTTTTCATAATATTCCGCTAATCTTTTTTTGATAACATTAATATCTGCATCATCACTTCTGCCTTCAATTTCAGCTCGTTTTTGCAAACGATTGATAAATACATTATCAGGAGCACTCATAAAAATTATACTATTCACCGTATCACCGCGTTGCATCAATAATTTATTTAATGATTCTGCCTGTGCTACTGTGCGTGGAAAACCGTCGTATAAAAATCCATTTGTGTCATCTGTGTTTTCAATTAAATTTTTAATCATTCCAATAACTATTTCATCACTTACAAGTTCTCCTCTGTCCATTATTTGCTTTGCTTGTATTCCCAAAGGCGTTTGTTGTTTTACTTCATTGCGTAATAAATCACCTGTAGAAATATGTGTCAATTGATATTTAGAACTGATTTGTTTGGCTTGTGTGCCTTTTCCTGATCCTGGAGGTCCGATTAAAATAATGTGTAACATAGTTTGATTTTTTTGAGTTATTGATGAAGAACATATACATTGGGTAAATTTCTTCCTAATCCATTGTAGTCCAATCCATAACCAACAATAAAATCATTTGGAATTTTTTTACCAATATAATGAATAGGATAGGACATTTTGTAAGAATCAGGTTTGAAAAATGCAGATACAATGCGGTAATCAGAATTATTATGTTTAGATAAAGTTTCAACAATCTTTTGTAAAGTATGTCCAGTATCTACAATGTCTTCAAGTATAATAACCGTGCGATTAGATACATCTTCATTCAATCCAATTAGTTCTTTAACAATACCTGTACTTTGAGTATCTTGATAAGATGCAAAACGAACAAATGATATTTCACAAGGAAACTTAAAATACTTCATTAAATCAGAAGCAAACATAAAAGATCCATTAAGAATGACGAGAAAAAGTGGATTATTAAAAGTTGGATAATCCTTTTCTAATTCTTGGGCAATTTTTTTTACAATTTCCTGAATTTCACTTTCAGAAATATACAAGCGAAATTTTTTATCGTGCAGTTGAATAATATCCATTGATTTTTTTGCCGCATAAAAGTAAGGAAAAATAAAACACTGATAAAGATTTTTGTTATTAAAGTATATTCAAGATGTGATTACGCCTTATTTTGTAGATATTATAGAAAATATTCAATTCTCAATTTTCAATTCTCAAGTTATTTTAGTTTTTAATGCAGAAGATAGATATCTGATGTAGTATAAACAAATACTGAAAATTCCAATTATTCAAAAAATTTCCTTTATCTTTCCCACAAAAATATTTCAATGAATTATAACCTCATCCCCTGCCCTTCTCCTCACAAGGAGAAGGGGGAATCTCGCAAAATTGTTTTTCTATTTTTACATCTCTCTCGATAAGAAAAAGAATGGGAAAGTTATTGAGATAAAGATAAGAATATTTACACTTTTATTTTACTCACTTTTTTAATAACTCTTAAAACTATGTCTTTAACCTCTGTTTTATAAACTAACATGCCTATGACACAAAAACAGCTTATTAACAAAATAGTGAAAAATTTAAGGAGAAATCAGACAGAAAGCGAAAAGATTTTATGGGAACATCTGCGAAATAGAAAATTGGACGGAGTAAAATTTTACAGACAACGACCGTTGATTTATTCATTTTACAAAAGATTTTATTTCTTTGTAGCAGATTTTTATTCGGCAGAAAAATCATTAGTAATTGAATTAGATGGAAAAATTCATGATTATCAGGCGGACTATGACTATCAGAGAGATTTAATCATTCGTGAATTTGGATTAAAATTATTGAGAATAAAAAATGAAGAGTTATCAGATATTGAACAAGTAAAAAATAAAATACGACAATACTTTTAAACCTTCATCCACATCCTTTCACCTCATAAGGAGAAAGGAGTAAAGCATAAAAATTTTTATTTCCTTTTATACCCCTCTCCTTGTAAGGAGAGGGGCTGGGGTGAGGTTCTTAATCATTTTTTCAAACTCAAAACAAAAATTTATATTTTTTTATATTATTGAGAAATTTCAAACAAAAGCAATAAAAATTGAACAAAGAAAATTCCAATTATTCAAAAAATTTCCTTTATCTTTGCAGCATAAATATTTTTTGTGATGAAAAAAATAGGATTCTGGGTTTTACTCATTACCTTTTTATCATTTGCTTGTAATTCTCATCAACCTACTCGTAAATGCAATGGTAAAAAAGGCATAAAAACCCCAATGGGTTTAATGTAATTTTAATTGAAATTATTTGTACATTTGCGGTTTGTAAATAATGCTATGTCAAGATTAAGTATATTAAAAACTTATAAGTTATTTATCAATGGTCAATTTCCTCGTACAGAGAGTGGCAGATATTATACCGTTAAAAACAAACAAGATAAAGTCATTGCAAATGTATGCAGATCATCACGAAAAGATTTTCGCAATGCAGTAGTAGCCGCCCGTTCTGCTCAATCTGGATGGGCATCAAAATCAGCATTGAATAAAAGCCAAATACTTTATCGCTTGGCTGAAATGTTAGAAGGTCGCAAAGATCAAATCATTGAAGAATTAGAAATACAGGGAATTTCACCTGCAAAAGCCAAACAAGAAGTTCTAACATCTATTGATAGAATTATTTACTATTCAGGTTGGGCTGATAAGTATATTCAGATTTTTTCTACTGTAAATCCGGTAGCATCCTCACATTTTAATTTTTCATTACCAGAACCAACAGGTGTAGTGAGCATCATAGCACCCGAAGAACCTTCTTTTTTAGGTTTAATTTCTGTGATTATCCCAGTTATTGCATCGGGAAATACTTGCGTGGTTTTAGCATCAGAAAAATATCCATTGAATGCTATTACATTTGCCGAAATGCTTGCTACATCAGATTTGCCCGCAGGTGTTGTGAATATCTTAACTGGATTTGAAAGTGAACTTGTTTCACACTTTGCTAATCACATGGATGTAAATGCTATTGTGTATGCTCGTGACAATCAAAAATCTATTCAAACTATAATGGAATTAGCACCATTAAATGTAAAACGAAGCATATTATGGAATAAAAAAGATTGGTGGAATGATAAAGATGTTGAAAACCCTTATTTGATTTTAGATGCTTGTGAAATAAAAACAACCTGGCATCCTATTGAAAACATTGGTGCTTCAGGGGGTAAATATTAATAATCAAAAAAACAAAAATTATGAATACAAAAACAATTTTAATTGGATTAATCATCTTCTTATTATTAGGTGGGGTATGGACATGCAGCAAAAGAAATCAATTCGTGTCTAAAAAGGAAGAAGCCAAAGCCCAATGGCAACAGGTACAAACACAGTATCAAAGAAGAATGGATTTAATTCCAAATATCGTAAGCACTGTAAAAGCACAGGCAAACTTTGAAAAATCTACATTAGAAGAAGTTATCAATGCTCGTGCAAAAGCCACACAGGTTACAATCAATGCTGATAATTTAGACGAAGCAAGTATTGAAAAATTCAAAAAAGCACAAGGAGAATTAAGCGGAGCATTAGGTAGATTATTAGCAGTTGCAGAAAACTATCCTGAATTACGCACTAATCAAGCATTTTCAGAATTAAGAACAGAATTAGAAGGTACAGAAAACAGAATTGCTGTGCAAAGAATGAAATACAATGATTTAGTAAAAGAATACAATAAGTCAATTCAATATTTTCCGGGAAATATCGTAGCAGCAATTTTTGGTTTTACACCATTGCCATATTTTGAAGCAGAAGCAGGTGCAGAAAAAGCACCTAATGTTGGCAAGCAGTTAGAAGATATGATGCATTAATCACTTTTGTTTTGTAGAAATATCAAGTCAAAAATTTTTAAAATTTTTTCCACTTCCATCATTTGTTAGAATTTAATTTCTTTAATTTGCACACAAAAGCCCTACAATGATTGTTAATGAATTTATAACTAATGATGTGCCACCTATACATCTTGATGAAACTCTCCAAAAAGCACTTGAATGGATGGCACAATTTAAAGTATCAGACCTTCCTGTTACAGACAATAAAAAATACATTGGAATTATATCTGAATCAGATATTTTAGATTACAATAAATTAAACGAAAAAATTTCTGAATCTAAAATTCATCTTGAAAAGCCCTTTGTATATGTTCATCAGCACATTTATGAATTATTCAGATTAATGACTAAATACAATGTAACAGTAATGCCCGTGCTTAATGAAAAAGATGAATACATTGGAAGTATAAGTGCAAAAGGTATTGTTCAAAATTTATCCCGCATTACTTCATTACAAAGTACAGGTGGAATAATCGTTTTAGTAGTTCCTTACAAAGATTATTCTGCAGTTCAAATAGCAAACATTATTGAAGGCAATGATGCAAAAATTTTGAGCATGTATGTAGAAAGCGTCAATGCCAATACACTTGAAATTACAATCAAAGTAAATGTAGAAGATGTAAGCAGAATTCTACAAACATTTTACAGATACAATTATCAGGTGAAAACTGTTTATCAATCTTCCGAAAGTGAAATTGATTTAAAAAGAAGATTAGATGAATTATGGCATTTTTTGAATATCTAAATAAATGAATGTTTACAAATATCTTATTTTAGTTTTTCCAGTAATTTTTTATCAATGTACTCATTCAACAATACCTGAAAATAATAATCACTACAAGGGCGTTCGCTGGCAAATCTTTGCATTTGAAGATACTATAAAAAAATTTCAACTCAATGATTTCCTTCATTTAGATGCTGAATTTCTTACTTCTGCCGATTCTGTTTTCTGGAACTCACATCACGAAGGCAATGATAAATTCTTTATTCAACTTTTAGATACTACTCAATATCCATTTTTTTATCCATTTTACTTATCTTCTGAAAAAGATAGCTTACTCATCATTGCAGATAAAAAAACAGTATTGTCAGATGTATTCAATATTCAAATTTGCCCTAATTTCTTAAAGAATGATAGTGTTATTAAATGCTTTGTAAAAATAAAAAAACATTTGAAATCACTAGAAAATGCCTACTTTGAGGATTTTGAAAAGGATGAAGAAAAAATGATTGCTGATTTTTTAGAAAAAACAAAAACATTACATCAAAAAGATGAAAATGGAATAGTTTGGTTAGAGCCCTTACCAATTCCAGAATTTAAGAACAGAAAAAATGTAAAAGAAGCCACAGTGGCTTATTCGGGATATTTTTTAGACGGCAGAATGATTGACCATTGTGATAGTTTGGGAATTCGCTATAATGATACACTTCAACTTATTGAAGGGTTAAATTATGTTATTAAAAAACTAAATATTGGGCAGTCAGCAAAAATTATTATACCTTCGCCCCTTGCATTTGGTAAACATGGAAGCTTTAATAAAACAATTCCACCATTTACACCAATGTTATACGAAATTAAACTAACACAAATTAAATAACAATGAAAAAACAATTACTACTCATTGCGGGAACAACATTACTCATCTCATCTTGTAAACAAAGTAAATTCAAGGGTTACGAAGAATCTGACAGAGGTTTGTATTACAAATTCTTTGTAAAAAATGATACAACCATAACACCACAAGTTGGAGATGGAATAGCCATTCAATATATTATCAAAAAACAAAGTAATGACTCTACAATAGTGAATAGTTCTGATGTTAGTAGAGATGGTAGTGGTATTGCTAAGTTTTTATTACAAGCCCCAACATTCCATGGAAGTATAGAAGATGGTATTTTAATGATGCACAAAGGAGATAGTGCTTCATTTATTATCAGTGCAGATTCATTTTTCTTGAAAACTAATAAGATGAACGAATTACCTAATTTTATAAGACCCGGCGAATATCTAAACATCTATATGAAATTAGTTGATATTAAAACTAGAAAAGAACTTGAAGAAAATCAAAGAAAACAAGAAGAAGAACTTGCAAAATTAAAAGAAGAAGAACTTAAAAAGTTAGATGATTATATTCTAAAAAATAAAATTACTGTAAAACCTACCAATAGTGGTTTGTATTATATTGAACTTAAAAAAGGAAGTGGTGAAAAAATAACTCCAAACTCTGTTGTGAAAGTACATTATCGTGGGGAATTAACAGACGGTACTTTGTTTGATACTTCAGAAGGAAAGGACCCTATTGAATTTACTGTTGGAACTGGTGAAGTAATTCCCGGATGGGATGAAGCGCTTCAAATGATGCAAAAAGGAACTAAAGCAAAAATTATCGTACCCTCTTCTCTTGCTTATGGTAAGCAACAAGCAGGGCCTATACCGCCATACTCTACCCTTGTATTTACATTAGAAGTAATTAGCGTAACACCACCTGTTGCTGGCAAGTAAAATTTTTTGCTTTGAAACATTTTTTACTCATACTGCCATTTTTAGTATTTGCTTATAGCAAATCACTTTCACAAGTTGTTTTCAGCTGTGAATACAAAAGTGATGCTGATGTAAAAGTATTCGTTAGCAAATATAAAAGTGATGCCGATTTAGTAGTATATAAATGTGCTTACAAAAGTGATGCAGAAGGTAATAAGGGATTATGGTATTTTGCCAACTACAAGAGCGATGCTAAAAAGAAAATTTACTTTGTAGATTACAAGAGTGATGCTGATTTAATAATTTATTTCTCTGAATATAAAAGTGATGCGGGTTGGCAAAATAAAAGTAAAATGCACCTCATGTATTAACCCTGTTCAATCTCTACAGATTGTTCTGAAACTATTAATTTTATTTTACTTCCATAAATAAATGGATAATTGTCTTTTATATGTCCTGATGGAAAATTAAAACACACAGGATAATCATATTCTTTTACTGCATCATAAATAATTTCTTCTGCTGTTTTTCCAAAAGGGATAGTATTATCTTTCATATCAGTAAATCCTCCTACTATTAAGCCATTTATAGATTTTAATATACCGCTTCTTTTCATTTGCATCATCATTCTGTCAATGTGATAAAGATATTCATCAATGTCTTCTATAAACAATATCTTTCCTGAATAATCGGGTTGAGATACACTTCCCATCAATGAATACAATACCGACAAATTTCCACCAATCCAATCTCCCTGTGCTTCTCCAAATCTATTAAGTGGATGAATTGGTGTTTGATAAGTAATTTTTTTACCTTTCAAAGTATCAATTAATAAATTAAAAGACAATTCTGACTTAGAAAATAATATAGGCATTGTAGAATGAATGCCTTGAAAACCTAAATTGTATAAATGTGCTAATAATGCTGTAACATCACTAAATCCACAAATCCATTTTGGATATTTTTTGAATACAGTAAAATCTAATTTATCTAATATCCTTACTGTACCATAACCACCACGAGCAATTAAAATCGCTTTAATATCAGGATTATCTAATAATTCCTGTAAGCCCTTTATTCTTTCTTCGTCTGTTCCTGCAAACTGATGATGTGATAAAAATAGATTGGATGAAGTTAATACCTTAAACCCTTTGTTTTCAAGCATTTGAATAGCCGGTGAAATTTCTTCAAATTGAACTTTTCTGGCTGTAGCCGCTATACCAATAGCATCACCTTCTTTTAAAAATGGCGGTTGAATTTTTTTCATTAAAAGCAATAATCAATCAGTTTGTAGAAATACTCTTATTCTTGATTAAATTTTATTTAAACTAACTCCTTTTTGTTATTTCTGAATTGTGGGGCTACTACTAGTTCTTTGCTATCCTTATTTGAATAATCATAAAAACCCATTCCAGATTTTACACCTAAATTTCCTGAATCTACCATTTTTACAAGTAAAGGACAAGGTGCATATTTTTGATTTCCATATCCTTCATACAACACACGCATTATGTATAAGCATACATCTAATCCAATAAAATCTGCTAATTGTAATGGACCCATTGGATGAGCCATTCCTAACTTCATAATTGTATCAATTTCCTGAACGCCCGCAATTCCTTCATATAAGGTATAAATAGCTTCGTTTATCAAAGGCATCAATACTTTATTTGATACAAAGCCGGGAAAATCATTTACTGTTACTGGTACTTTTTGTAATGATTTTGCAGTATCGGTAATAATAGCATTTGTTTCTTCGGAAGTTTTAAATCCATTGATTATTTCAACTAATTTCATTACAGGTACAGGATTCATAAAGTGCATGCCTATTACCTTTTCTGGTCTTTTTGTTACGGCTGCAATTTTTGTAATAGATATTGAAGAAGTATTAGAAGCAAGAATACAATGTTCAGGTGCAAGAGCATCAATTTTTTTGAAAATATCTAATTTGATAGTTGGGTTTTCTGTAGCGGCTTCTACAATTAAATCTCTGTCTGTAACAGCATTATCAATACTTGTAAATGTTTTAATTCTATTAAGAGCATCTTTTTTATCTTGTTCAGTCAAACTTCCTTTTGCTATTTGTCTATCCATATTTTTTGAAATAGTTTGAAGGGCTTTTTGTAAAGCACTTTCCTGAACATCAATGAGATTTACATCATATCCAAATTGTGCAAATACATGAGCAATGCCATTTCCCATTGTACCACTTCCAATAACAGCAACTTTTTTAATTTTCATAATTTTAGATTTTAGATTTTGAGCGGCAAACGGGATTCGAACCCGCGACCTTCAGTTTGGGAAACTGATGCTCTGCCAACTGAGCTACTGCCGCAAAGGGCTGGTCATAGCCCCAACAGCACTTCTTCTGGTTCTTTTCCATTAAATATCAATCGTACAGGATTTTCAATTAATTCTTTTACTTTGTATAAAAATCCAACACTTTCTCTTCCATCAATAATACGATGATCATAACTCAATGCTACATACATGATGGGACGAATTTCAACTTTGCCTTTAACAGCCACAGGTCTTTCTACCACATTGTGCATACCTAATATAGCACTTTGTGGCGGATTAATAATAGGTGTAGAAAGCATTGAACCAAATACGCCACCATTGGTAATAGTAAATGTTCCTCCTTCCATATCAGGTATTGTCAATTTTCCATCTCGTGCTTTAATTGCCAATTCTTTTATTTTTAGTTCTATTTCAGCCAAACTCATATTTTCAGCATTGCGAATAATAGGCACCATCAATCCTTTTGGTGTACTTACCGCAATACCTATATCACAATATTTATGATACACAATCTCATCTCCATCAATCATTGCATTTACAGCAGGAAAATGATACAACGCTTCGCATACGGCTTTTGTGAAAAAACTCATAAAGCCCAAACTAACATTGTGTTTTTCTTTGAATTTATCTTTGTATTTATTTCTAAGTTCATAAACTGCACTCATATCCACTTCATTAAAAGTGGTGAGCATAGCAGTTTGATTCTTTACTGAAACTAATCTTTTAGAAATTGCTTTACGCAACGAAGACATTTTTTGTCTTTCGGTTTCTCTTGAACCAGTCCAATAATTAGAAATACTTTCTTGTGCTTTTGGAAATCCTGATGCTATGTATTTAAGAACATCTTGTTTTGTAATTCTTCCATTTTTACCTGTACCTTGAATTTGCGACAAATCTATATTTTGCTCGGCAATTATTTTTTTGGCGGCAGGACTTGGTTCTTTTTGTGATGTTTTTGATTCAACAGAAGCAGATGTTTTTGGTTCTTGTTTTAATTCAGAAACTTTTTCTTGTTTTTCTTGCTTTGCTTCAGTTTTTGTGGTAATGGTTGGTTTTACAGAAGTATCAATTTTTGCTACTACTGAATTGACTTTTACGGCTTCTCCTTCTGGAACAAGGATTTCAAGTTTTCCTGCTTCTTCAGCATTGAGCGTAAGTGTGGCTTTATCAGAATCAATTTCTGCTACTACTTCATCTTTTTCTACTATATCACCATTTTGTTTAAGCCATCTTGCAATAGTTACTTCTGTTACAGATTCACCAGGACTTGGAACTTTTAATTCTAATACAGACATAGTTTTTTAATTTAAATTTGTTTTATGGTTTTAGATAATGATTTTTCAAATACTTTTGATAATAATGTTTTTGTTTCTTCTTCATGTTTTTTAGAAAAACCAGTGGCAGGCGATGCAGACGCAGGACGACCAATATATTTCAAAGAAATATCATCTTTTAATTGATAGAATACAAACTGCCATGCTCCTGCGTTTTCTGTTTCTTCCTGTATAAAGTAAAATTCTTTTGCTGATGAATATTTGCTTATTAAATCTAATAATTGTTTTTTAGGAAAAGGATAAAGTTGTTCTAATCTAATAAATGCGATATCTTCAATATTATTCTTTTCACGGAATTCAATTAAATCATAATAAATTTTACCTGAGCAAATACCAACATATTTTACTTTTGAAGGAGATACTGATAAAAATGTATCATCTAATACTTCATGGAATTTATCATTTGTAAAATCAGATAATTTGCTTACAGCAAGCGGATAGCGTAAAAGTTTTTTAGGTGTAAAACAAATAAGTGGTTTTCTAAAATCTCTTTTTAATTGTCTTCTTAATACATGAAATTGTTGAGCAGGAGTTGTTGTATTTACAACTTGCATATTATTACCTGCACAGAGTTGTAAATATCTCTCTATACGAGCCGATGAATGTTCAGGGCCTTGTCCTTCATAACCATGAGGAAGTAATACAACAAGTCCATTCATTCTACGCCATTTATATTCAGCAGATGAAATATATTGGTCAAATACAATTTGAGCTCCATTAGCAAAATCTCCAAATTGAGCTTCCCAAATTACCAAATCATGTGGTGCGGCATAAGCATAACCATATTCAAAGCCAAGCACTGCGTATTCTGAAAGTAATGAATTGTATATTCTTAATTCACCTTTAAGTCCTGCATTATTAAGTGGTGTGTATTCTTCTTCACTATCTTCAATTTTTAGTACGGCATGTCTGTGCGAAAAAGTACCTCTCTCTACATCTTGCCCACTAAATCTAACATTGTGGCCTTCGTTCATTAAGGTAGCATAAGCCATTAGTTCGCCCATTGCCCAGTCATAACTATCAGTTTCTATCATCTTCAATCTTTCTTCAAAGAGTTTAATCGTTTTATTAAAGAACTTCAAATCTTTTGGTAATGTATTTATTTTTTTTGCGATGCTTAAAAATGTTTCTTTGTCTACTTTTGTAGTATCGGGTGATGTTTCAAAATCTTTATCAGTTGCCATGCGAAGATTATTCCAGTATCCTTGTAAGAAGGAGGTCATTTTAGTCGCATTGGCTTTTTTAGATTCTTCCAATTTTGATTCTAATTCTTTTTTAAACTCAATTTCATATTGTTTTGCAAATTCTAAAAGTTCTGTATTCCTTTCTGCTTCTAATTTTTTCAGGTAAATTTGTTTTACATTAGGATGCTGAGCAATAATTTTATACAAAACGGGCTGAGTAAATCTTGGTTCATCACCTTCATTATGCCCGTATTTTCTGTATCCTAAAATATCTATAAAAATATCACGATGAAATGTTTGCCTGAATTCAATGGCCAATTGTGCAACAAAACACAATGCTTCAATATCATCTGCATTCACATGAAAAACAGGTGCTAATACTACTTTTGCAACATCAGTACAGTAAATAGAAGAACGACCATCGGTATAATTAGTAGTAAAACCAATTTGATTATTGATAACAATGTGAATAGTGCCACCAACTTTATATCCATCTAATTGACTCATTTGTACCACTTCATATACCACGCCTTGTCCTGCTATAGAAGCATCGCCATGAACAAGAATTGGACAAATTTTATTTAAATCACCTTTGTGTAAATTATCCATTTTTGCACGAGCAATCCCTTCAACAACAGCATTCACTGCTTCTAAATGCGAAGGGTTTGGCACTAAACTTATATGAATTTTATTATTATTTTTATCGGTGAAATCAGAGGAAAAGCCCATGTGGTATTTAACATCACCATCATAAGATGGGTCTTCTGATGGTCTGCCTTCAAATTCAGTAAAAATATCAGAATATCCTTTTTGCATAATGTTGGCAAGCACATTCAATCTTCCACGATGTGCCATTCCTAACACAAAATCTTTTACGCCAAGATTTGCGCCTGTTTGAATGATATTGTGCAAAGCAGGGATAAATCCTTCATTTCCTTCTAATGAAAATCTTTTTTGTCCAACAAATTTTGTATGTAAAAACTGTTCAAAATTTACGGCTTGAATGAGTTTTTTGAGAATTTCCTTTTTTTCTTCCTGAGTATAGTTAGGCGTAGATTTAGTTTTTTCTAATCTTTCCTGAATCCATTTGAATACATTAGGGTCTCTTAAATAAGCATACTCTACCCCAATGCTGTTACAATAAGTTTGCTGAAGATGTTCAATAATTTTTCGTAATGGTGCAGGCCCTATACCTATTTCATTTCCTGCATGAAAAACAGTATCTAAATCTTGTTGAGATAAACCAAAATTTTCTATATCCAAATTTGGTGTATAAACTCTTCTTTGTCTTACAGGGTTAGTTTTTGTAAATAAATGTCCACGGGAACGGTAAGCATTGATAAGTGTAATAACTTTAAATTCCTTTGAAATGTTTTCAGGGATTTGCGAACTTTCAGTTGGAAGTTCAGAATAATTTGTTCGTGCAAAATCAAACCCTTTAAAGAAATCGTGCCAAGACGGGTCAACTTCATTTGGATTTGATAGATATTTAAGGTAAAGTTCTTCTATTGCACTAACATCTGCATTACTTAAAAAAGAAAATTTATCCATTGACTAAAATTTGGCTCACAAATTTACAAAATAATTTTGGCTTGCTAATGGTGTATTAGTTTTATTTAAGATTGAAAAGATTTTTATTTTATTTTTGATGATTTTCATCAGTTTAGATAAAATTAGTAAAAAATAACTTGCAAAAAAATAAAATTGTCCGTATAATTGTAGTGTGAAAAACAAAGTATCAGAATTTTTGGATTATTTGAAGTATGAAAAAAATTTTTCTGCCCATACTATACTTGCTTACGAAAATGATTTAAAGGAATTTATGCAATTTGTTGATTCATTAAATATATCCGAAACTAATAAAGAAATTATTCGCCAATACATTGGTTATTTATCTGAAAGAAAATTAGAAGTAAAAAGTATTCGCAGAAAAATTTCATCCATTCGTTCTTATTTTAATTTCTTAATTAAAGAAGGAATTTATTCACAAAATCCATGCAGGGGATTAGTATTGCCCAAAATCAAAAAATCTATTCCTGAATTTTTAGATGCAGAACCATTATTGAATTATTTAAATGAAAATACAGAAAGTGATTTTGAAAGCATCCGAAATAAATTGATTATAGATATTCTTTATCAAACAGGTATTCGCAGAAGTGAATTAGTTAATCTTAAAAAAAATGATATTGACTTGAATAATTTGAATTTGAAAGTATTAGGTAAAAGAAATAAAGAAAGAATTATCCCATTTTCTTTACAATTAGCCGATAACCTAAATAGATATTTTTCCGTATTATATGATATGAACATTAAAAGTGATTATTTGCTTGTTGATAAAAATGGAAAACAATTATCTTCATTTCAAGTGTATTACATAGTGAAAAAAGAATTATCTAAAATTACAACACAAGAAAAAAAACATCCACATATATTAAGGCATACATTTGCAACGCATTTACTTAATAATGGAGCGGATATCAATGCCGTTAAAGAATTATTAGGACATTCTAATTTAAAAGCAACAGAAATTTACACACACTCAAACATTGAACAACTAAAAAAAATATACAAACAATCTCATCCCCGTTCGGGCGATGATAATTAATAACATCACTAACCTTTAAAATGTACCACTATGACAACTAAAATTCAATCTGTGCACTTTGATGCAGACAAAAAATTAATTCAATTCATTGAAGAAAGAGTTAATAAACTTACTCGCTTTCACAATGGTATTATCCACAGCGATGTGATATTAAAATTAGAGAATTCTTCTGATACTGCCAATAAAGTTGCAGAAATAAAATTGCATACAAACAATGGTGATTTATTTGCCAAAAAACAAGAAAAATCTTTTGAAGCCGCAGTAGATGGAGCATTAGAAGCATTGAAAAGACAAATAGATAAGAAGAAATAGGGCTCAAGTATTTATTGTTTTTCAATATTTTTTACAGGTCATTTATTATTTTTCAATTGGATTAGTATTGTTATACCAAAACTACTCTAATTTCAGAATATTTTTGAGTAAAAGCACTTAAGATAAATTTTTTGGTATATCTTATTAAATAGAATATGGATTAAAGTTGTTGATTATTATTTTTGTAACTTGTATTTTAATTGATTAAAACAATGTAATTCATTCAATTTCAAAAAACTGATATTTTTCAAATTTGTTAATAATTCTAATTAAATAAAAAAATAAAGGACTTTTTTGTCCGTTATTAAAAAAGTATGTATATTTGTGCCAAAAATTAAAAATATGGAAACAAATGAATTATTAAAACAAAAAGTAGGAGAATTGGTATCAAAAGATTACAGAACTGCCACAGTGTTCAAAAAATATGGTATAGATTTTTGTTGTGGTGGTGGTAAAAGCATTGAAGATGCCTGCAAAAAAAATGGAGTAAATCCTGATGAATTAGTGCAGGAATTAAAAAAGATAGAAAATGCTTCTAATTCCACAAGTCATAATTATGATGAATGGAGTTTGAGTTTTTTAGCCGATTATATTGAAAACACACATCACAGGTATGTTGAAGAAAATATTCCCATTTTACTTGAATTTTCACAAAAGGTTGCAAAAGTGCATGGAAATTCTAATCCAGAAGTAATTAAAATTAATGATCTATTTCAAGATTGTGTAGATGAATTAGTCCCTCATATGAAAAAAGAAGAATTGATTTTATTTCCATACATAAGAAATTTAGAAAAGGCAAAAAAGAATGGAGAACAAGCCCCATTAGCACCATTTGGAACAGTTAATAATCCTATCAATATGATGTTGCATGAACATGAATTTGTTGGAAAAAAATTTGAAGAAATTGAATTGCTTAGTAATCATTATATACCACCAACTCATGCCTGCAATACATACAGAGTATTATATGCAAAATTAAAAGAATTTCATGAAGATTTGTTACTTCACATTCATCTTGAAAATAACATTCTTTTCCCAAAAGCCATTGCATTAGAATCATAAAATGATTGGATATATCTTTAATATTTTCTTACACATTTTATTTGCAACATTTTGGGTAGGAGGTATGTTATATCTGGCTTTTGTAGTTGTGCCTTCTATTAAAAAAAGTCCCGATAGAAAAGAAATTTTATACAAAACAGGATTAAAGTTTAGATTTTTTGGTTGGATTTCCTTATTAGGATTATTCATTACAGGATTGATAAATATGAGTTACAGAAATATGAATTTCAGTTGGGAATTTTTTACTCAAACTTCAATTGGTAAAACTTTATTTATAAAGATATTACTTTATGTTGTAATGCTTAGCATTTTAGCCATACACGATTTTTATTATGGAGAAAAAGCAGTTTCAAACCAATCTGATAAAAACACCAATAGATTTGCTAAAATTACCGGATACTTAAGTTTGCTTTTATCATTGTTTATTTTAGTATTAGGAATATTAATTTCAAGAGGATTTTCAATATTTTGATATGCTTTCGCAAAAATGCAAATATGCTTTAAGATGTGTAATGTATTTATCTATACATTCAGAGAATGATAAAAAGAGTGCAGATGAAATTGCAGAATACTTGAAAATTCCCAAAGCATTTACAAGTAAGATACTTCAACAATTAGTAAATGATGATATTGTAAGTTCAGCAAAAGGTCCGGGCGGTGGATTTTATTTGTCTGCATCAAATAAGAAAAAGAAAGTTTTAGATGTAGTAAAATCAATTGATGGACTTGATTTTTTTGTAAATTGTGGTTTAGGATTATCTGAATGTTCAAATAAAAATCCCTGTCCCTTACATAATACTTTTATCCAGATTAGAGAAAAACTATATCAAATGTTCAAAAAAACAAGTATTCAGGAACTATCAGATGAAATAATACAAAATGGGTTTAAGTTAAAGCGGTAAATTTTAAATTTTATTTTTCATTGTGCCTGTCAGATTTATAAACAAAACATGTGTTTCGCAATACATCTTTGGCAATTTCATACTTTTTACTTTCATGTAGCAGATTAAATTCTCTGCTCATTAATCCAAATCCCTGGTCGTAACCAATAAGAACAGTTGCAGCAAAATTTATTGTTTCTAATGCAAGTTCCTTTAAATGCACACATCCTTCACTACCGCCTATTTTATGAATAATTTGTTTGCTAATACCTCTTTCAATTTTCAGACCAATCAGTAATTTTGCTTTTTCTACCATTAAACTACATAGTGAGTGGGGATAGTTACTAAATTCACATTGAGCAAAAACAATTTTTTTATCATGAGGATTGATTTGAATGATTAACTTAATGAGGTGATAAGGGTCTAAAAGAGTAGATTCTAATAACAAATGATTATTTACTAATTCAAATGCTTCAATACCAATATCTCTTTTTGATACTAATCGCTTTACAGGTATTTTTTTATTTTCTTCTGAATTATTTTCAATATTTGAATTTATTGGTAGTTTATCATTTAGTTGCATTGTTTTCTTTTATTTGACAATGCAAAAATATATTGATTATTATAGTAAAAAAATGACAAATATCATTTTTTTAATGGATAATTAGTAAGGATATTTGTAGGAAAAAATATATGAAAATTTGTGCAAATAATAAGATTGGATCATGTACTGATTGTATTAAAAGAAAAATGTCATTGTTAGAAGGATTAAGCGATGAAGAATTAGAAACATTGAATCAGAACAGGGTTGTAGTAAATTTTAAAAAAGGAGAAACAATTTATAAAGAATATTCAAAACCAAATGGATTATATTGTTTAAATGAAGGAAAAGTAAAATTAGTAAAATATTCAGATAAGGGAAATGAAGTAATAATTGGATTGAAAAGGCCTGTTGATTTTTTAGATGTAGAAAATTTATTAGCAAAACAAAATTATAATCATTCTGCAATTGCATTTGAAAACACAAGTATTTGCATTATCAGAGAAGAGAATTTTTTTAATGTTTTAAGTAAAAATCCAATTTTTGCAATGAATATCTTAAAATACCTGTCGCAAAGTATTCTTGAAAGTAATGAATGGTATTTAAATATTACGCAAAAACATATATCATCCAGAATAGCACAAACCTTATTAAAGTTACAGGATTTTTATGGATTGTCTTCTGATAATTTTATTAGTGTAGCACTTAAAAGGTCAGACATTGCGGCATTATCATGTATAACTACAGCAAATGTTATTCGAACATTAAGAGATTTTGAAAAAGAAAAAATTATATTCTGCGACAAAAAAAGAATAATGATTTTAAACCCTAAAAAATTGAGAGAAATAGCAGAATTATAGTTTCTCTAATGATTAAATTTATTATACAAACTATTAATTTTATTTTCGTATTCTTTTTTTTGTTCAGAAAATTCAGCATCAAAATCTATTGCTTGAAAAAATAATTTTTCAAGTTGATTTGAATTTAATGAATCCTCTGCCATAGGGAAAAGTTCATTGTTTTCAATAATAATATGGTCTTCAAGTAGTTCAAAATATTTTTTTAAATCAAGTAAAGCATTGTGGTAATCTTTTTTTGATAGTTTGTCGCCAGCTCTTTGTAGCATTTCTCTAAATAATTCATGATGTTCTATCATTTCACTTACTATTCCATTTTCTAATACCGGATTATATTCACATAATGTTGGAAATAATAATTGTTCTTCTTTAAAATGATGGATTTTATCAGCATAATTTTTACATATTTCAATAATTGATTGTAAGGTAGATTCATCATTCTGAGTGTTCTCATTCCATAAATTTATCAACTTACCAACAATATTTTTTAATTTTAAGATATTATCGTGTTCTGAATAAAGTATATTTGTTATCTTATTATTCGTCATAAGAAAATGTTTTTGTTCCAGATAATAGTTTATTGATAGATACAGGTTTTCTTTTTTGAGAAACTTCATTCATTTTCTGAATAAGCAGTTCTTCATAACTTGCTTTTTCAGTCTGATAAATAACACCTAAAGGTGATGGAAAATTTTCATAGCCCGGAAATGTAAATTGTGAAAGAATAAATGCTTTTGTCTTATCTTTTGTATCATGTATCCATAAATTTTCATGCGGTATTGGATTATCGTTTAAATTAATAATTTCAGGTTTTGTGTTATTCAATATAATTCCAAACTGATTATTTTCACCAAATATTAGCGGCTTGCCATTTTGTAAATATATTGTATTATTTTCTTTCTGTCCCTTTTCTGTATATCTTTGAAATGCTTCATCATTAAAAATTTTACAGTTTTGATATACTTCAACAAAAGCAGTCCCTTTATGAGCATCTGCATTTTTAAATATTTCATTCATGTGTTTTAGATCTCTATCAATAGTTCGGGCTACAAAAGTTGCTTCACTGCCTAAAGCAAGAGATAAGGGATTTATAGGATAATCAATAGAACCATAAGGTGTTGAATAAGTGATTTTATTTTGTTCAGAAGTGGGCGAAACCTGGCCTTTTGTAAGTGCGTAAATTCTATTATTAAACATAATTACTTTAAGTCCTATATTTCTTCTTAAACCATGAATAAAATGATTACCACCAATAGAAAGACAATCACCATCTCCTGTTATTACCCAAACATCTAATTCAGGTCTGGCAATTTTTAATCCTGTAGCTACTGCAATAGGACGACCATGAATACTATGAATACCGTATGTATTCATATAATACACGAATCGTGATGAACATCCAATTCCGGAAATAAATGCAATATTTTCTTGCTTTTTACCTAATTCACAAAGAACTTTTTGAATTTGAGCAAGAATGGCATAATCGCCACAACCAGGACACCATTTAACTTCTTGATTGCTGGCATAATCCTTTGGCGATACCTGATTTTTTATTTGAGTACTTTCCATGTTTATTATTTTAATTGAGTTAATACAAAATTTAATAATTCCTGATGTTTAATAGGAATACCCTGAACTTTATTGAATGGAATTGCATCTACAAGAAATTGATCTCTTATTAATTTTACAAGTTGCCCTGTATTTAATTCAGGAATAATTACTTTTCTAAATTTTTTAATAATGTCCTGAAGATTAGACGGAAAAGGATGAATATACCTGAGATGCACATGGCCAACTTTGTAACCTTTTTCATTCAAATCTCTTGCTACTGTTTCAATAACACCATAAGTAGAACCCCAACCTATTAAAAGCACATCACCTTCATTGATATTATTTTCTGTAGTTTGTAGAGGAATTTGTTTTGCGATATTTTGAATTTTTTTCTTTCTTATTTCTGTCATTCTTTGATGATCTTCTGGAAAATAAGATACATTGCCTGTTTCTGGGTTTTTCTCTAAGCCACCAATACGATGTATTGTAAAAGGATTACCGGGTATTGCCCACCATCTCACCATATTTTCATCTCTAAGATAAGAATAGTAATTATCAATTTTTTGAGATGAAGAAAGTTGCTTGTGTTTAATCTCAGGGAGTTCTTCTAATTTTGGGAACTTCCATCCCTCTGCTCCATTGGCCAGATATGAATCTGATAATACAATAACAGGCGTCATAAATGAAGTAGCAATTTTACATGCTTCAAATGCTATGTAAAAGCAATCGGATGGAGTAGATGGTGCAAGCACCGGAACCGGTGAATCTCCTGGGCGACCATACATTGCAAAAAGCAAATCACTTTGCTCCATTTTTGTTGGTAATCCTGTTGAAGGGCCTCCTCTTTGAACATTTATAAGAACAACAGGTAATTCAAGCATAACTGCTAAATTCAAAGATTCTGTTTTTAATGCCATTCCTGGCCCTGATGTTCCTGTAACTGCCAATGCACCTCCGTAAGATGCTCCTATAGCCGCACACATGGCAGCAATTTCATCTTCTGCCTGAAATGTTTTAACTCCAAAATTCAAGTAAGTAGAAAGGTATTTTAGAATATCTGTTGCAGGTGTAATTGGATATGAGCAATATACTAAAGGTAAGTTGGCTTTTTGCGACGCAGTAACAAGTCCAAGTGCCATTGCATGATTACCCATAATTCCTCTGAATGTACCCTTACCAAGTTTAGCAGGAGGCACTTCGTATTGAATTAAAATTGATTCGCTTGTTTCACCATAGTTATACCCTGCCATTAATGCTTTTAAATTTGCATCACGGATTTCGGGCTTTTTTGAAAAGGTAGAATTTATAAATTCTACAATGTTATCAGGTGTTCTGTTAAAAAGCCAACATACAAACCCTAAAGTAAACATATTTTTACATCTCTCTTTATCTTGTTTTGATAAAGGAGAATCTTTTAATGCTTCAATAGTTAGTTCCTCTATTGGAACAGAGAATAATTGAAAATTTTCAAGTGAACCATCTTCTAATGGGTTGGATTCATATCCTGCTAATTTTAAATTTTTCAAATCAAAACCGTTTTCATTGGCAATAATCACTCCATTCTCTTTGAGATTTTTTAAACTCACTTTTAAAGCGGCGGCATTCATCACTACTAAAACATCATATTCATCTCCAGGCGTTAACACATTCTCATCACCAAATTGTAATTGAAAACTTGATACCCCAGCCACTGTTCCACGAGGTGCACGTATTTCAGACGGAAATTCTGGAAAGTTTAAAGATTTATTTTTATTGTATGCTGAATTGTAAGTAAATTGATAACCAATAAGTTGCATACCGTCACCTGAATCTCCTGCAAATTTTATAACAACGCTCTTTTTTTGAATTTTTTCAATTGTTTTCATCTGTAAGTAGTTTTTGTTGATTTAGATATTGAAACTTGCATGATGATTATTTATTTGTAATATTTTTAAAACCATCATACCCGTTTCATTATTATTTTCCTTCAAATGATACTTTTTTACCAATGTTTTTTAATCCTTTTAAAGCATCATTAGATGTAAAAATGTCTTTTAGGTATTTTAATTCTGATTCAGGTCCTTTTGACTCATCAATTAGTTTATTTGCATAAGAAATTGCCAGTGGGGCTTTTTGTAAAATAATTTTTCCTAATTCATCACTTTCAGATAAATTCTGAATATTTAATTTATTAAAAGAATTAATAATCTTTACCCAATTTTCAGATAAATTCTTTTTTTCAGATTTTTTTAAGGGACTTAAATTGCCTTCCAATACTAAAATGTAATCATCTAAACTAATAATATTGTCTATTAAATTTATTTCTAATGCTTCATTAGATCTAAGGATTTTTCCTGTGAAAACAAGATATTTTGTAAGTTCTTTTCCAATTCTATTTTGAGGTCTTTGTGTGCCTCCAAGTCCGGGATAAATGCCAATGCCTGTTTCTGGAAAACCCATTGAAGCATTTGGAAGAGCAAAAATTTCATCTGCACAAAGCGCTAATTCAAGTCCTCCCCCTAAAGTAACTCCATTCATTATTACAATTACTCTTTTAGATGAACAATCAATTTTATTAAAAACTGATTGAGCATATTTTGTAAATTGAATTATTTTATCAATTGATCCTTTTTCAATGTTTTCAACAAAAAATTTAATATCGGCACCAGCCACAAAATACTTTCCTGTTGAAGTAATAATGATGTTTTTAATTTGATTATTTTGATTAAATTTTTCAAACAAATTATCTAATTCTTTTATTACTTTTTCATTTAATGCATTTAAATCTTCTGGTTTATTAAAGAATATATATGCAGTTGAATCTATTACTTTTTCTGATAAATAATTTAAATGCAAATGTTCTGGTAATATGCTTGATGGATTATCTTGATATAATTGATAGTATGCTTTTATCAATTGATTAACTTTTTCAATTCCAAAATCCTGCATCAATTCTACCGGGCCTTTTTTCCACTTTAATCCTATTCTTGCACCTTTATTTAAATCAGCAGGTGTACATACTTCTTCGTTTAAAATTTGAGCGCATACATAGAACACACAACCCAACAATCTTTCACCAATCTCTTTATATCTTGGATTATCTAAATTAATATTTTCAATGCTATTTATCTGCCAGTTTTGTATGCTTTCTGCCTGTGTTTTTAAAAGTGATGCTACCTTATAAGAACTACCAAATTTTTCTAATGTTTTTTGAGAATGATACGCAATAGGAACTCCTGTAGCATTCATTAAAGCAAATGGTCCCATTCCAATTCCAAAAACTGATTTGGCAACCTCGTCTACTTCGTATGGTGTGCCTAACCCACTTTCAACAATTTTAACTGATTCGTTTAACCAGGGTACAAAAAAGCGATTAACCGCAAATCCATATTTATCTTTTGTAAAGATTGGAACTTTATCTGATTGTAATGAAAAATAATATACTGATTTT
This sequence comes from Bacteroidia bacterium, assembly GCA_035405785.1. Lineage (GTDB taxonomy): Bacteria > Bacteroidota > Bacteroidia > B-17B0 > Aurantibacillaceae > BPGX01. Next base: position 163,785 of record DAONJS010000004.1, on the reverse strand, counting down.
ATCACATCTTCTGAAGTGTATTTTGAAGGTATAATTTCAACAAGACGATTTTTTGCAGCATGATAAAAATAGTGTAATCCAATAAATCGTTCAGGATTTTTAATACCTTCAGCGAGTTCTGTAATTGAAAAAGAAGAAGTATTGCTGGCTAATATAGTATCAGCTGGGACAATAAAAGACAGATTTTTAAACAACTCTGATTTAACTTTAAAATCTTCAAATACAGCTTCTATAATTAAATCACACCCTTTCAATAAGTTAATATCTGATATACATTTTATATTAGAAAGTATTTGCTGAACTTTATTTTCAGTAAATACTTTTTTCTCTATGGCCTCTGACAAACTTTTTTTAATGCTATTAAATCCTCTTTCTAAACTTTGTGTAGATACATCATATAAATATACCATAAAATTTTCCTGTGCAAATTTTTGGGCTAATGCAGAACCCATTGTTCCAGAACCAGCAATACCTACAAATTTTATCTTTTTCATAGTTTTTTAGTTTTATTGATTTGTCCAGACAGGTTTTCTTTTTTCAAGAAATGAATGAATACCTTCATTAGCATCTTTGCTCTCCATTAAATCAATCAAGTATAAATTTTCTAATGAGGGTAAAAAATTTCTTAATACATGACTAAATTTTACACGACTGGCTTTTACGGCATATCTCAAAGAGAGAGCACTTTTAGTAAGAAATTGTGTTGCAATATATTCTTCTGTGCCTTTATCCAACTCCTCTTTGTTTTCAAATACTTTATTTGCAATTCCTAATCTAAATGCATCATCAGCACCAATTATTTCACCTGTTAACAATAATTGTTCAGCTCGAGATAACCCAATTTTTTCTGGTAAGATGATAGAAGCCGGTGGAGCAAATACACCCAAATTTATTTCTGGCTGTCCAAATTTTGCTGATTTATCGGCAAAGATAAGATTACAAATCAGTGATAACTCCATTCCGCCTCCTAAACAAAAACCAGAAACCTTTGCTATAGTGGGAATTGAAGTGTCTAAAAACTTATAGAATAACTGATGAAAGGTTTTAATCATCTCATAAGATTTTTCTTTCTTATGTTCTTCTACACTCGCACCATAAGAAAAATTTTTTCCAGCACCTTCAATTGAAATTACTTTTATTTCAGGTCTATATTTAAATTCTTCCAAAAGTTGTATTAATTGATGTACAACTTGTGTATCAACAATATTTCCTTTACCGTCATTGATAATAAGTTGTTGCCATTGCCCATCAAAATGTGATATTTGATTTACCTTTTCCATAGTTTTAATTTTTTATAGTTAATTTTGGTTCAGGAGTAATTTCTTTTATTAATTCATCATTCCATTCCCTTCCTTCTGCCAGTAGTTGTCTTAATTTAATAAAATCCACTTCTCTTGTTTCACTTGCTTTATTATTAAATGCTCTAAATCCTGCTTTTGCTTCTGTCATCATATTCAGTGCCAGCCACTCTCTGCTACCTTCTTTATTTTTATCCCAATGTTCTAATTTAAATTTTCTGACCTCAGAAATTGTTTTATTAGTACAGTTAGGAAAAGTATACAGAATAGATGTTGCCAACTGATTAACTTTAGCATCAAGTAAACTTAAATCAATTGTACATTGTTTCATTAAATCTTTTGCTTTAGAAAGTTCTTCACCTTCCTTTTGTTTGCCATAAATTATTCTGCCAAATTCATCAAACATTTTATCAGTTATTACAATAGGATTAGGAATAAATTTACCATTTAATTTTAAACATGGAACAATATCGGTTATTAATCCATAATAATAGGCCTGATGTGCTGTCCATGGCTGACATAAAACCAATGAATACATTGCTCTTTCAATTCCGACATAAAGAGGTAAAAAATCTGTTGCACCACCAATTGGAGCGCTACCGTGTTTTGGACCTGCTTGTCCAAATCTTGCTGTATCAACAGAAATTGTAAAATCACAGGCCATTCCAATTTCTTGTCCTCCTGCTATTCTCATTCCGTTAACTCTACAAATTACGGGCTTTTCGCACTTTAAAATGGCACTTACCATATCATTGAATAGTCGCATATATTGAGAGTATTCCTGAGGATTGCCAGCATAATATTCTGCATATTCTTTTGTGTTTCCACCAGTGCAAAATGCTCTGTCTCCTTCAGAAGTAAAAATCACACAAACTACACTTCTATCATTTGATGCTTTGCTAAATGAAAGTATTACATCTTTGACCATTTGGGTTGTATATGAATTAAGTTGTTGAGGATTATTTAGTATAATCCATGCATTATACAATCCTTTAACGGCATTGCCCTTATTATCTAATACAGGCCTTTTTTCATATATAACCTGCCCGCTGTTGTTATAATTTTCTATTAAATCATGATTTTTAAGTGAATTCATAGTTTTATGGTTTTAGTATTATTCTTTTTTTATAGATATGTTTTAATGTGTTTTGAAATACTTCATTTATTTCATCTAATGGATGAATTTCAATAAAATCTGTAATGCGAATTTTATTATCCAACACATGTTTTACAATCTCAGGATATAATTCTGGTTTGCATCCCCATGTGCCAATTACAGAGGCGTCAAACGCCATCAAATTACTCAATCTGATTTCTAATTTATCCATTGTAAAACCTACTATTGATAAAGTAGATGCATAAGTAATTAAATTGAAAGCTAATTCCTGTCCTGCTGTTGTTCCAGACATTTCATATATTTTCCACATATATGGAGATACACCTAATTTAGTAGAGATATTTTTGACATGGCTTTTGATTGTTTTTAAATCCAGATTGCTGATATTTAATATCTCATCTGCACCTCCAATAGTTGCATTTTTTAATTTTTCATCACTAATATCTAATGCAAGTACATTTGCTCCAAACAATTTTGCAATTTGAACAGCGTAAATTCCAATTCCACCTGCTCCAATAATAATAGCAAAGTCATTTGATTTAAGTTGAGATTTTTTTATTACCTGATAAGGAGTTGAAACAGCATCTGCTATTACAGCCAGTTGTTCTAATGATAAATTACTCTTGTTTAATGCATCTTCAGGAATTTCACATAAAAATTTAGAAGGCACAACAATATGGGTAGCAAATCCTCCATCAAAATCATTACCGGGCATTAATTGTTTTTGACAGATATTAGAGCGATCATTTTTACACAACTCACATTCTCCGCAAGGCAAAACAGCAGGAATAACAACCTTTTTTCCTTTCCATTTTTCATCACCATCAATAACTGTTCCGCTAATTTCATGTCCCAAAGTCAATGGTAATTCTTTTCTTGTTTTTACTCCATGATGCCAGAAACTAATATCTGTATGACAAACACCGCATCCTGCTACTTTTACAAGTACTTCGTTTTCTTTAAGTTTTGGAATATCTTCTTCTACTTTGAAAAACGCTTTGTTGAGTTCTTTGAATTTCCATTTAATTATTTTTGTCATATTATTAATTTTTATGCTAATTCATAAAGTATTGCAGTTCCTTGTCCGCCACCAATGCAAGCAGAAGCAATGCCATACTTAACTTTATTTTGTCGCATGGCTCTTGCCAGAGTTAGTGAAATTCTTATGCCTGTAGCACCCAGTGGATGTCCAATAGCAATAGCACCGCCATTGATATTTAATTGATTTATATTTAAATCTAATATCTTAACACAACCTAAAACCTGAGCAGCAAAAGCTTCATTAATTTCAAACAAACCAATATCACTTATTTTTAAACCTGTAATTTCCAATAAGTATTTAATTGCAGGAACGGGTCCTAAACCCATATATTTGGGATTTATTCCTGATGAAGCCGCTGCAACTATTTTTACAAGTGGTTTTTGGTTTTTAGAGTTAATTTGATTTTTATGAGATACTAAAACTGACGCAGCACCATCAACCATTCCACTTGAATTTCCGGCGGTTTGTACACCATTAGACCTGAATACCGTTGGCAATTTAGATAATTTTTCTAATGAAGTTTCTTTGATATGTTCATCTGTATTAAAATAATCTTTTGTTTTTATTCTAATTCTTTTAGGTTGAATACCTTCACGCTCATATATTAATTCAGAAGGAATTTTGACAATTTCGTTTTCAAAAAAACCATTTTGTTTTGCTTTAATGGCTCTTTCAAAAGATAAAAGAGCAAACTCATCACATTCCTTACGAGTGATATTAAATTTTTCTGCAACATTTTCTGCAGTTTCACCCATTGAATAGCCAGCCGCTGTATCATCTAATGATTCCCATAACATATCTACAAAACCAGGTTTTCCAAGTGGATATCCCATTCGATTACCAAAAGCGGAAGTGGGCATTTGAGACATGCTTTCAGTTCCAACACATAAAACATTTTCTGCCTTCTGTAGTGTAATTTGTTCTGCAGCAGTGATAATTGTTTCCAGTCCAGAACCACAAATTTTTTGTACCATCAAAGCAGGCACATTGACGGGTATATTAGTATATAATGCTATATGTCGGGGTAAAAAATAAGCGTCTGCAGAGGCCTGTCCAATATTTGCAGCAACTACTTGATGAATATCTTTTGAAGAAAATTTTAATTTTTTCAGACATTCATTAGCGGCAATAATTCCAAGTTCAGTAGGAGAAAGATTACCTAATGTACCACATAATTTTCCAAATGGCGTTCTTATTCCATTTACAAGATAGATGTCGTCAAAAATAATTCCTATACCTTTTTCTGAATTAAAATATCCTTTCATACTGTTTGATTTTTTAAATTAGTTTCATATTGGCTATGTTCTTTTGCCATTATTGCGGCACCTATAGCAACAATATGCTGAGGGTGTTCTGTAACTAAAATTTTAGTGTTTAAAGTTTGTTCTAAAATTTCCTTTAAGTATGGATGATAAGCGGCTAATCCTCCAACTAAAATCACAGGAGTTCCAGTATCAATTCTTAATTTACTAACCCTTGAAGCAATTGATAAATAAATACCTTTTGCAATATCTTGAATTGGAACACCTTCAAAAATCCAGTTCATAATTTCTGTTTTTGCAAATACAGTGCAAAAACTATTCAATGGTTTGTTATATTTTGAATGTTTCGCAAGATTGTTAAGTTCAATTATATCAATTCCAACTCGTTCAGCAATTTCTGCTATAAATGAACCAGTTCCTGCAGCACATTTATCATTGAGATAAAAATTTTCAACATTACCTTGGTTATCACATTTAATAACTTTAATATCTTCACCTCCAATATCTATAATACATTTTTCACCTTTCAAATAAAGATTTGCCGCTTTAGCAGCACAATTAATTTCTGTTTTAGTGATATTAGATTGAGGGAAAAATTTTCTTCCATATCCTGTTGCACAACTTGCCACTATATTAAATTCTGTATGGATAGCATTTAAGACATGTTGAATAGATATTTTGTCTTTATTAAATGTTTTCAAAGTATTTTTATATATAACACGATTGTTCTGGTCAATGACAACTAATTTTGTATAAGATGATCCCAGATCTACACCTAAATAATGAGGTAAATGTTTTGAAACTGGAACACCGTTTTCCTGAACTTTTAATATCTTTTCTGAAGATGATATTTTTGATAAATTTTTTAGAGAAGATGCTTTGACGATAGTATAAAATAATTGGTTTATTGGTGTTTTTATGTAATGTTTTCTACCATACTGAATTATTTTACCATTAAAATAATCAATTTCAGTTTCTCGCCCATTAATCATATCAATAGCAAGAGACGGAAAATGGTTGCCTGCATTTTTTAAGTATCGTATACACTTTCTAATAAAGTCATTGTCAAAAATAATTTTTTCTGCCTGTGCAACTTCTACCGCTTCGTATATTGTTTGCTCAACAATATCTACTAAATCAGGATTATTCATTACTTCACTCATCGTCATTTTAGTGATTCCACAAAGAGCACTTAATGCAGAGTTTAAAATAGTTTTTTCCCAAACTTGTTTTATAAGTTGAAATGAATCAATTTCTTTTGTTGTAATTTGTACTGATGTTAATTTTTGAGCAAACTGAGATGCAATATGAGTTTTGCTGTCATCAATAGATGCAATATAATTTGGAGGAATAAAAAATGATTGTTTGACAACATTGGGAGCAAGTAAATTGCCTGCAAAATTGATAACCAATCTTAATACATTACTTTCTCCAAAAACACTTGCTAATATGTTTTCTGTTTCAATCCCATTTTGAGCACTCACAACGGGTAAAACTCCAAATTTTTCTTTGATTTGTTTTGCAGCATTGAAAGTATGGTATGATTTTGTAGAAAAAATAACTATGTCAATAGTTGCAGATGAATCAATTTCACTTATTGAGGAATAAACATTCTTTAAAATTATTTTTTCTTTTTTATCTCCATTTTCAATTATGATTCCTTCACTTTTGATTAAATTTACCTTTACTTTATCAGTATCTAACAAAAATATATTTGAATTTGATTTTGAAAAATAGTTACTAAGAAGTAATCCAATTGGTCCTCCACCAACAATAAGAATATTATTTAACGGGTTCATGTAGTTGTTTTTTTATATCACCAATTTGTTCTAAAAAAGTTTCTATTTTGGTAATAGATTGTCCCTCAGAAAACATTCTCATATCACATAAATCACCTTCAATAATTAAAGTTGGGATATGATATTTTTCCTGTATTTTTTGAGGTAGTCCAAATTTTGCGTTAGAGTTATTAAAACATGTTTTTGTATCGTGAAAAATTATTCCATCTACATTATACTCTTTTGCCCAGTTGAGTAACATTTGAGTTTTTACTTTTTCACTTCTATTAATAAAAATTTTAGTGTAAGCAAGTGCTGTTGATTCTAAAGGATTATTTTCATCAAATTCATCAAATATCCAACTATTGCAATAAGTAGACGCAACAATGGCTGTATTGTTATCGCGAAATAAATCAGCGAGCATTCTTAATCTTCCCCAAAGTGGCATTCCATCCCAGAAAATTCGTATTTTTTCATTTGGCACTGCTGACATCCCGTTTTGTATATGTGATTTTAATTCTTCAAGTATTTGAGCATACAAATTCTTTGCTTCTTCAGTGCCTCTTAATACTACAATTGGTCCCATTAATATCACTCCATCAAAAAAGGTAATTGGTGAAGGCGAATGAGCAGCAGTTTTTAAAACCTTTTGCCATAAGAGAGTGGCTTCTTTACTTAATTTTACAACATTTTTAAAACTTTCTTCATCATATTTTTTACCTGTAACATTTTCACAAAATTGAATTAATTTTAAAAACTGTTTTTTTACTTGCTCAATATCTTCTTTGCCAATTTCATCAAGATGTCTTGGCGGATAAATCCCAATAGTAGGGCAATTAAATTCTTCTCCAAAAAAATTGAACCAGTCCTGAACTTCTCTGCATTGATTAGTATTATAAACTATCAATGAAGGTTTTGGAATACCCTTGATACCATAGTGATCTGAAAGAGGGGTATGCCCAGATAAATAAGAACCAATATCTGCCGTTGTATAAGAACAGATGTGAGGAGAATAACCCTTTTTTACAGCATAATTTATTTTTTCTTCTGCTTGTTTAGTAGCACCTAAGAGTGCACCGTGATTTTCCGGAAAATATACTTCAAATCCAAATGAGCGTAGAATTTCAGCGGGCCCAACACTGGTACACCACGCTACTAATGGAGCAGTATCTAATCGTTTGAAATAATTTTTCATCACATTTTTCAGTGCAGATATAGATTTAATTTCCGCCATAGTTAATTGCATTTTTAATTAAAGGGTCAAGTATTATTACATAAATGTCTTTATCATCAGGTACTTTATTTGAATATAATTTTGAAATAAGGTCAAAGTATTTTTGAATAATATTTTTTGGAGATGGTTTTAATGATGGAGTAAGAGTATTATCATCAATTGACAATTCTTTATTGATGATTGCAGCTATTTTTATTTTTGAAAATTTTTGATGAATATCACAATTTACATCGTTTAAACAACCTGATAAGCATCTACCTAATTCATTAATATTTCTAGGGCAAAAACATCCATCTTCAGGTGTCTTGTCATAAATTGGATTTTGAAAAAATTTACTGTTAGGAAAAATAAGTGCTATTGGATACTCCTTTCCACTACCATACACTATTGAACATGCAACATAATGACATTTCTTTTCAAGAAGTTTTTCTATATCAGAAGGAATGACCTTTTCACCATTTGAAAGTTTAAATATTCTGTCTTTTCTGGAAATTATTTTTAATCCATCAGGGGTAATTTCTCCTACATCACCTGTTCTAAACCAGCCATCAGCAGTAAATACATCTTTATTTGCTGATTCATTTTTGTAATACCCTTTCATCACATTATCACCTTTAACTAAAATTTCGCCATCCTCATCAATTGCTAATGTTACTCCAGGAATTGGAAATCCAACTGTACCAATTTCTTTTTTTCCATCAAATTCAGAAATTGTACAACAGGGAGATGTTTCCGTTAATCCCCATCCTTCTAAAATTTTTATTTTTCTTTGAATATATTCATTAGCAACATTTATTGGCAATGGTGCTGCTGCAGTAAAAATAAACTTAAATTCTGGATGAAAGAGTTCTTTTTCAAATGATTTATCTATATAAAGATGTTCTACAAGAGATTTGTGAATTTTAGGGACACTAAAAAATACAGTGGGTTTAACTATTTTCCAATTGTCAATAATACTTTGAATATCTTTTCCATAAGAGGATTCCAACCAATATGAAGCACCATTATATAACACTGAAAATATTTCAAATATACCTCCAAAACTATGGTGCCATGGTAAATAACTTAAGAATCTATCTGAAGAATTTACATTCCATAACTGAGAAAGAGCATCCTGCTGTGATAAAATATTTTTATGTGTTAGTTGAACACATTTTGGAGTGCCCATTGTACCCGATGTGTACATATTTAAACAAATGTCATTCTCATTGCAAGATTCATCTGTAATTAATCTATCATCATAAGATTGTGAAAGTATCTTTGAAAGATGAATAATATTAAATGATTGTTTTGTTTTAGGATAAAAAGTGTTATCAAATATTATACATTGTTTAATATTTAAATCTTCAGATAATTGAGAAAATTGAAATTCACCATAAATTGATAAATAATTGGCATCACAAAAAGATATTAAATAATTAGCAGTTTCTTTTTTAAAGTAAGCAAATATAGGCACGGCTATTCCTCCAGAATACATAACGGCTAATTCTGTAACCAACATTTCGTAGCAATTAGGGGAATAAATGACCATTTTATCATTCTTGTGAAACCCAATTGTTTTTAGATATTTAGAAACTTGTAAAATATCAGAATACAAAGTGGAATAAGTGATAGATTGGTAAGTGGCATTTTTTTTAAAACAGAATACTGTTTGATGTTTGTATTTATCACAAATATCGTTTATCAGATGATTTATAGTAAGGTATTTTCTTACAGTTAGTGGATTTGAATTTAGTATTTTCATCTGATAATAGTTTAATTATGAGCGAAAAATCGTATGATAATATATCATTATTTTATATTTTGTTTTGTATTAATGAAGTATTAAATCATAATTTCTTTTTCCTTTAATTTAAAATATCTATATCCACCCCAAATAGCAGCACCAATAGCACCAGAATAAATAGCGTCTGGTGGAGCGATAATATCTTTTTCAGGATTAGATGTTTTCAATAATGTTTTAACAGCATGTACCATTCCTTTATTTTCTGCCATTCCTCCTACAAGTGCAACAGGATATTCCGGTTTCAGTTTAGTAATAAGACGAACAATTCTATTAGCAATAGATAAATGAATGCCCATGATGATATTTGGAATACTTACACCTCTTGATACAAAATTGATAACATCAGTTTCAGCCAACACTGCGCAAATGCCTGATGGTTCTTCGGGTTGTTCAGATTTAAGAGACAAATCGCCGACTTCTTCAATTGCTAATCCGAGGTATCTTGCAATATTCTCAATAAATTGTCCAGAACCTGAAGCACATTGATTTGTCATTTGATAATCTAAAACTTTACCTCTGCTATCAACTTTCATCACACGAACATACAATGCCCCCATATCCACAATCATTTTTGCATCAGGACACAAAAAAATTCCACCTCGTGCATGGGTAGTCATACTATAAAAGTGACCGGTTTTATTTTGCATTTGATCGCCTTCACCAGTAGCCGCAGTATATTTTATATCTTTTTGAGAAAGATTTGATTCTTCTAATAAACTATTGCATACAATATTAGCAACATCAGCAGGATTCCTTTTTCTTATTTTTTCAATCTTTTTACTAATTATTTTAGATGAATTCGGATTATCAACCGTATATTGCAACAGCACACCCTTAATATAACTAGACCCGATGTCTACGCCAATTGTGTAAATTGAATCCATATTTTTTAATTTTTAATTTTTTCAGGTTTAGAGTTTAATGATACATTAAGATTTCTTTTAGCAAATAATGCCCCACCTAATGAACCCATAAAAATAGAATCAGTGTGGATATTGATTTTAATATCTTCTCCATAATTTTTTCTCACAAATTCTGAAACATATTTAACGATGGCTTGATTTCTGGCAACACCACCCGTAAATGTAAATTCATTAAATACACCACCTGACCTTGCTATTAAAGACATTGCTCTGGAAACAATGGCTTTATGAAGCCCTGCTAAAATATCTTCTTTTTTTTCACCCATATTTAAAAGTTCTCTTACTTCTGCACCTGCAAACACAGTACAAGTAGAACAGATATTTGTTTCTCTGTTTGCCTGAAGTGTCATAGGCCCCAATTCATTAAGCGAAAAACCAAATTCATTAGCAATGTACCCTAAATACCTTCCACATCCAGCAGCACATCTATCGTTCATGTGAAAACTTGTAACCATTCCGTATTTATCTACCTGTATGGCTTTAGTATCCTGACCACCGATATCTAAAACAGTTCTTGTATTTGGGAAAATAAAATGAGCGCCAAAGGCATGACATAAAATTTCCGATCTTATGCAGTCTTGCGGAAATGGAAGTAGTGCTCTTCCATAACCAGTACCTACCATATTTGCAATGACTATATTTTGATTAGAGATATTTTTAATGTGAGACAAAACATCTTCTTTCCATTCTTTATAGTTTCCTGAAAGAATTTCAAGTTCAGTTCTAAAATCAGTATTAATTTCGTCAAGGTCTTTTGAAAGCAGGTATTCATAGTGGTCTTGCAAAATATCAATACTTTGAAGTAAAACATCTTCAAAATTATAATCTACATATTCATTTTCTACAAAATTTATACTTTTATCAAAACAATTCATTAATGGTTCAAAATACTGCTTATCTGTTGTTTCTAATTTTTGATTATATACTTCACTGACAATATCTCTAAAAAACTGGTTTTTAGCCCCTAAATTTTCATTGAAGTACTTGTGTTTTAACTCACCATCTAATTCATTTAAGATATTTTGTAGTATATTTTTTAATTTTTCTTTTTCAGTAAAAAACAGGGTTGAAACCTGCTTCATCATTTCAATTTTTAATTTATCCCATCTGTCTTTAAATTGAATATACTGAAAAGTATTTTCTAAATCATTAAAGAATTTTTGAAACTCTGATGAGTGTAATAAATTTTTTAAAAACTTTTCTTTGAGTAATGTAAATCTTGTATTATAAATGGCTTGTTGTTTAGCAATTTCAGCGGCTACTTCGTAATTAGCTCTAGTATTGGTTATTCCTCTGCCACAGAGTTTTTCATTCTCATCAATAATTACTGCTTTTGAAGTAGTGGAACCTAAATCTATTCCTAAATAGTATTTCATATATTTTTAATTTATTGATTTACCAGCATTTTTCTTTGAGAAAGCATTTGAAAAAATGATTCCAATCTGTTTTTGATATTTGAATATGAAAAATATCTGGGGTCTACCAAATCTGATTCTATAAACCCTACAGGTATTCCAAGGTCATGTTCAATTTTTCTCATCATTCCTAATTGGCCTGCTGAAAATGAGTTACAACTTTTTATGGAATGAATAAGAAAGCCATCTGCTTTGAAATCTGTAATATATTTTTTTAATATTTCTATTCTTTGAGGTAAATTAAAGTTTGTATAACAGTTCATACAATATTCTGCTAAACTTTCAAGAGGTTTTTCCGGATTGTGTCTAAACCCTAAATCATATAAGCCACCAACTTTTGTATAAGAAGATGCTACAATGACTGCTCCCATATCATAAAACAATTTCCAGAATTCTCTAAAACTTGTCCAGTTTGGCGGACCTTCTACCACCAGACGAAATTTTTCTTCAGACATTTCACCTTCGGGTGTAACTGGTCCTAATCCTAATTTTATTCTTTCATTTATTTCTTCTAAAAGTAATTTGTAATACTCAACTGCTTCTGGTGTTCCTCTAAAACCAGTATTTATTGGGCCAATATAATATACTCCTGCGAAGTAAGCATCAATAGGAGAAGGGATATTCTTAGGGGTTTCAAAAATCTGATGGATGAGTTCCTGAGTTTCACGAGCATAACTGAGAATTTGTTTTAGTTTATCTTCATTATATTTTACTCCTGATACTTTTTCCATTGCAGGAATTACATCATCACGAAGTTGTTTTACCATATATTCAACCATCTCCGGAGTAATTTTGCCTGCTTCTTGATATGGCGTATGTATCATTACTACAGGAACTCCCGGATATAATCTCTCAAGATTTTCAAACCATTTCATAAATGTAAAACACCCTGTATAGCTAAGAAGAAGTAAGTCTGGCGGAGGAATTTTTTCACCATAAGGACCAATGTTTCCATTTAGCATCATTCCTATATCACACTTCACATAAGTACAAATATCTTCGGAATATCCAATTTTTTCAGCGTCTTTGATAAAACTTCCGGATTTTTTTCTCATTCCAGATTGTAATGCATTGATTTCTGGGTATACAGGAATCATATCAAAGGCATGAATCAATTCTGATAAATTTCCTGGCACAAAAGTGTACACTATTTTTTTGCCTTTTTCTTTTGCAGTGGCTAAATCCTGAAATTGTTTTGCAATCATCTCTTTTTGGAGAATCATGCTTTTATCTTTTTTCACTTCTGGTTTATTCATAGTAAATTAATTTTTAAATTTTATTAAGACACACCTTCCCAAAGTTTAATAGAGTCGGCAAAGGCGCCAATTTGTTCTTTTATTGGCTTAAATTGTCCTGTGTTTTCACTGTATTGAAAGAACACAAAACGGATATTATTTTTCTCACATTCTTTTTGACAAAGCGGAATATCTAACAATGCAGGGTCACAAAAACTTGGAGCTACAAAAATAACTCCATCTGCATTTCTCTTTTTGGCTAATTCAACCAATCTTTTTTCTTTTGGATTATTGACATCATAAACAGATGTAGAAAAAATACTCTTTTGAAGATATGCTTCTACAATTGCTCCTAATGGGTCATCTGTATTGTCTTCAATTTTTCCTAGTATCCATCTAGAACCTAATAGAAAATCATCATCTACTACAAAACATCCTGCTAATTCAATTGATTTAATTAAGTTGATTGGTAATTGTTCACAAAACGCTCCCCATACTATCACACGAACTTTATCAACGGGTTGATTTCTATCTTTTTGAATTTCTTCTATAACATTTTCTAATATCTTGTTATGTTCATCAACTGGCATGTAAAGTCCTGCTCTTATTATCGTGTATAATTCATGAGCTTCTAATCGCCATGGATATTTTTGACGAATATCGTAAATTTCAAAAAGAAGAGAACGATTGTAATTGTATAATTTAATAGCATTATTTAAGGATTTAATATCAGGACGAATTCCATTAATGGCAGTTATTTTTTGAATAATATCTTCTAATTCTCTTTTTAAAAATTCTCCTCCAATTTCTTTTTTGAAATTTTGTGGATAATCTAAATACTTTGAAAACTTTCCAATATTATGAATTTGAAATACACCTGATAAATTTCTCATCACATCGCATATAGAAGAAAATACAAATCCATCTATACCATTAAAATGTCCGTCTAATGCCAAGTCAATTATACTGCGTGGTATATGACAAATATAAGATTGGTAATAAGCATCTCCTTTCACCACTTCTTTGTAATCATTACCACCTAAAATTCCTATTGCTAATCCATTACATGCCCACACAATTTCTCTTGGAAAATAAATTGGAAAATGTCCAACTAAAACCCTATCTTTACTTTTAGATTTCCAATTTTTAGAATAGGTATAATTTATATCGTATGCTATTGCTGCACAAGTTTGAATTATTTGATTTAATTTTTCCATTGATGTAATTGTTTAGTGATGGGGCAAAGTTATGCTATCAGATATAGATTAAATATGCTTTACGAAATATAATTATATGTTTTAAAGCATATAATAATAATTTAAAAAGCATTTTTGTAGTTTAATGTTTTATTTATTCTTGTCCTGCTATGAAAATAGGAACAATTATTTTATGTGCAGGAAATTCATCTCGAATGCATACTCCAAAAATGCATCTCCTGTTTGCTAATAATCAGACATTTATAGAACATCTTATCAATGTATACAAAAGTATAAATTCAAAAATATATGTTGTATTAAGCGTTGAAAATTATAAGACAATAAAATCATCTCATATTCTTAATAACGATGATGTAATTCCCGTTTTTAATCACTCTCCAGAAAAAGAAAAATTATATTCATTGTATTTAGGATTACTAAGAAGTAATGAGAATTTTAATTTTATTCAAAATATTGATAATCCATTTGTTTCAAAGAATCTATTATTGCAAATGATTCAAAGTTCAGATAATAATTCATATGTAAAACCCATCTTTCAAAACAAAGGTGGGCATCCCATATTACTTGGAAAACATTTAAAAGATGAGTTTATTTATCATTATTTATCATCTAAATTAGATTCTTTATCATATTTTTTAAACAAATATCAATGCATAAAAATTCCTGTTTTAGATGATAAAATTCTTGCAAATATTAATACACCAGAAGATTATCAAAAGTATTTTAAAATGGAAAAAATGAAAGCCAACTGAAAAGTAAGAAAAATGGAATTGAATAATATCAAAGATTATCTTAAAAAATATAATTGCATTGCTATTTGTACCATTGTTCAAACCAAAGGTTCTACACCATTAAAATCTGGTGCTAAAATGATTGTTTTACCAAATAAATCAATAATTGGAACATTGGGCGGAGGAGCGTTTGAAAAGAAAGTAATAGAGGATGCAGTAAAATGCATTCAAAAACAAGAATGCCAATTATTTACTCACCATCTAACAAAAGACCATCAAATGTGTTGTGGTGGCACTGTTTGGGTATTTGTTGATATAATTACAGATTCAAATAAATTACTAATTTTTGGAGCAGGTCATGTTGGAACATCTTTAGCTAAAATTGCTTTAATTGATAAATTTGATGTTTTTTTAATTGATAATAGAAATGATATTCTGCAGCAAGCATCAACCAATATTAATAACGAACAATTACATTTAATCTACTCAGAAAAATTAGAACATTTTGTTGAAGAATATGATGGTAATTACACTAATATATTTTGTATAATCTGTACTTATGACCATCAGTTAGATAGAAGTATTTTACTCAAAGCAGTAAATAAACCCTTTAAGTATATTGGAATGATAGGTAGTAAAAGAAAAGTTTTTTTCACTAAAAAATATCTTATAGAAAACAATGTATCTGAAGAATTTATTGAAAAAATTGATATGCCAATTGGTTTAAATATTAATGCACAAAATCCATTTGAAATTGCAATTTCAATTTTAGCAAAAATTATTGAAGTAAAGAATAGTCATAAATCTAATAATCATCCAAAACTTAGCGAACAAGAGTTAAATGAAAATTTAAATTTATGTTATCAAAAAATGTCATAGTTACCGGCGGTTCAAAAGGAATTGGAAATGCCATTGTACAAAAATTAATTAATGAAGGATATACTGTTATTATATTTGATATTTCAAATTCATCTAATGATAAAGCGGACTTTATTAAATGCGATATTTCAAAGGAAGAAGATGTAATTCAAAGTTTTGAAAAGGTAATTAGCAAATACAAACACATCTATGGAGTTGTAAATAATGCAGGAATAATAAGTGATAAAGTAATATGGAAAATGAGCGTAGATGAATTTGAAAAAGTTATAAATATTAATTTAAAAGGAACCTGGCTGATGTGCAGAGAATCTGCGAAAATTATGCGAAATCAAAATTACGGAAGAATTGTCAATATCTCATCTCGGGCATGGTTAGGCAATCCGGGACAAACAAATTATAGTGCATCTAAGGCAGGAATAATTGGGTTAAGCAGATCTTTAGCATTAGAATTAGGGAAATATAATGTATCTGTAAATGTAGTCGCTCCTGGATTAATAGAAACAGAACTGACTAAATCCTTACCCAATGAGGTCTTTCAAAAATTACTGAATTTACAACCTCAAAATAATATAGGAAACCCTGATGATGTAGCCAATGTTGTTTCATTTTTATTAAATGAAAACACACAATTTATAAATGGACAACTAATTTATGTAGATGGCGGACGTTCTATCGGACAAGGAATATAAAAAATTACACAGGAGAAACAATATATCTTTGAATAACGAAAAAAAATACATAAATGCTAGATAAAGTAGAGTTTTAAAAAATTAAAAAAGTAAATCAGATGAAACATATTTGTTTAAATATCAACAACAAAAACTATGAATTAGTAGTTAAAGAAGATGAAATGTTAAGTTATACATTACGAGAAAGATTATTATTAAAAGGAACTAAAACTGGGTGCGATCAGGGAAGCTGTGGTGCATGTACAGTTTGGGTAGATAATGTTCCTGTATTATCTTGTATAACACTAACATTAAATGTCATTGGTAAAAAAATTACTACCATTGAAGGTATTTCTGAATTACAGGAAGGTTCAAAATTACAAGAACTTTTTGTAAAACACGGTGCTATTCAATGTGGATTTTGCACACCGGGTATGATTATGACTGCCCTCGCTTTTGTAAAAGAAAATCCAAAATGCAGTATAGATCAAATAAAAGAATCTATATCTGGAAACTTATGCAGATGCACAGGTTACAAAAAAATTATTGATGCCATAGCTGAATATGCTAATATAAAAAGAGAAAAAAATGCTCAAATTGTTTCTCTTTCAAAAAAAGAAAATCAGAATTTAAAAATTATTGGGAAACCAGAACCTTACATTGAAGCAGAAAAAAAAGCCAAAGGTACTGCCGACTATGCAGATGACTATGTTTTTAAAAACACATTGTATTGTAAATTTTTACGAAGTCCTTATCCTCACGCATTGATAAAATCAATTGATTATAGTGAAGCATTAAAAATTGATGGTGTAAAATACATTGCTATTGGTAATGAACTTAAAGAAACATTCGGAGTATTGCCAATATCGCAAGATGAAACAGCAATGGCAATAGAAAAAGTAAGATATGTTGGTGAGATAGTTGCCGCTGTAGCCGCAGAAAGTGAAGAAATTGCAGAACATGCATTACAATTTATAAAAGTAGAGTATGAACAACTACCTGCATTTTTAAGCATAGAAGATTCTTTATCAGAAACATCAACTTTTATTCATCCCTTTTCTGAAAAATACAAATGTAACATCCATAAAACAGCCGAAATACGAATTGGAGACAGAGAAAATACATTAAAGAAATCTGATATTTTAAAATCAATGGAAGTTACTTTTGAAGGGATTAACCATGGATTCACAGAACCTCACGCTTGCACTGCATGGTATGACGAAAACGGTTTATCAATTGTTACTGCAACACAAGTACCACATTATTTACATCGTGCATTGTCTAAAGTGCTGCATATACCGCTGCATAAAATTAGAGTAATTAAGCCCTATGTAGGCGGTGGTTTTGGCGGAAAAAGCGATCCTTTCCCTCATGAAATAATAGCCAGTTACATAGCCATTAAAACTAAAAGACCTGTGAAAGTTCGTCTTTCAAGAGAAGAAGTTTTTTTAACAAACCATGGTCGTCATCCATCAAAAATTAAAATAACTATAGGCGCAAATAATGATGGACAAATTAAACACATAGGCGGAGAAATGTATATTGATGGAGGTGCTTATGGAAGTTTTGGAGTAGTTACAACTTATTACAATGGTTCATTATTGCAAGGTCCCTATAAAACCGAATACTACGGATATAAATCTACAAGAGTATATACTAATAAACCTCAATGTGGGGCTATGCGAGGTCATGGGGGGGTTAACCCAAGATTTGTTGCAGAGTGTGTAATAGATGAAATTGCTCATGAATTAAAAATGGACCCTATTGAATTTAGATTAAAAAATTTACTTCCTCCTAATACAACTACTCTCGGCGAATTCAGAATTACAAGCAATGGACTAAAAGAAGCATTACATGCGGTAATGGAGCAATCCAAATGGAAAGAAAGATACGGAAAATTACCTTTTGGACACGGATTAGGTGTAGCATGCAGTTGGTATATTAGTGGAAGTTTGTTGCCTATCATCTGGAACGAATATCCTCAATCTGTTGTTCATTTAAAATTAGATTTTGATGGAAGAATTTTATTGACATCTGGAGCAAGTGATATTGGTCAGGGTACAAATACAATACTTCCTATGATGGCAGCAGAAATACTAGGTATTGATAAAGAACATATACAAGTTGTAATGGCTGATACACTTTTAACTCCTGTTGATTTAGGAAGTTATTCAAGCAGAGTAACATTTATGGCAGGTAATGCAACCATTGAAGCCGCTAAAAAAATGAAAGACGAAATTTTAAAATGTATTGCCATTAGAAAAGATATTCCAAAAGAAAATTTGAATATACTTGAAAATCGCATTATTGATAACAAAGGAAATATAATTTGTTCATGGCAGGAAGCCGTTGATATTGCGTTGGCAAACAGAGGTGCCATTTCAATAAGTGGCTGGTATATTTCTCCAAAATTAGGCGGAAAATATAAAGGAGCAGGTGCAGGTTTAAGTCCCTCTTATAGTTTTGGAGCAGTAGTTGCAGAAGTAAAAGTAAATCCTGATTCAGGAGAATACAAAGTATTAAATATCTGGGGAGCACATGACTGTGGAAAGGCAATAAATCCATTGGCTGTAGAAGGACAATTAGAAGGATCCTGGCACATGGGACTTGGTCAAGCAATGAGTGAACAAATGAAGTATCACAATGGATATTTACTAACAAATAATTTTTTAGATTATAAAATACCTACCTCATTAGATACCCCTGATATTCATACTAATATAATAGAAAGCATAGATCCGGAAGGTCCTTTTGGAGGAAAAGAGTGTGGAGAAGGTGCCTTACACCCCTCTATTCCTGCCGTGGCTAATGCAATTTTTAATGCTGTTGGCGTTAGAATAAATTCATTGCCTATTACTTTTGAAAAAGTATATGATGCAATTCAAAAAAATCAAACTATTAAATTACAGCAAATATGATAATAGATTTTTTTTATCCCCACTCATTAAATCAGGTACTTGAAATCATACAGACCAACCCTGATGCAAAATTTATTGCAGGCGGAACTGATCTAATTCCTAACTTTAAACAAAAAAATGTAAAAGCAAGTGCTTTCATAGATGTAAAATCAATACCAGAACTTACAAAAATTGTAGAAACTAATGAAGAGGTAAGTATTGGAGCTGCATTAACTTTATACGAGATAGAAAAAAGCGAAGTGGTGAAAAAATATTTTGAAATACTTATTGGATCTGCAAAAAGTATAGCATCTCCAGTTATTAGAAAAAGTGCCACAATTGGTGGAAATGTTCTTTGTGAAAACAGATGCGTTTTTTATAATCAATCAGAGTGGTGGAGAGAATCGATAGGAAATTGCTTAAAATGCAATGGTGATATATGTATTGCAACAGGAGGGAAGAAAAATTGTTTTTCTAAACATTCATCAGACCTTTCACCTGCTTTATTAGTTTGCAATGCAAAAGTAAAAATTGTAAATAAAAAAGGAATTCAATTATTAGATCTTGAAAAAATATACTCGGGAGATGGTATAAAACCACATTATTTGAATAATGATGATTTAGTAGTTTCCTTTCATTTACCAAAAATTAAAAGAAAATTCTTCTACTTTAAATTGAGACAAAGAGAAAGTATTGATTTTAGTTCGCTCACTATTGCAATGTCCTATGAAAATAATTCTAAAACTTTACGGATAGCTCTTGGTAGTGTTGATCCCAAACCAATTTTATGGATTTATTCAAAAAATTCAGAACAAACATTTGAAGATTTTGTAAAAACAAATATCAAAAAAGTTAGAATTGTTGACAATGATTATTATTCAAGAGAATACAGAAAAAATATCCTACTTAAAAAAATTCATTCTGCCTATTCACAAATTCTATAGTTTTTAATATCTCCATTACTTAAATTGTTTTTTAGACAAGAGATCTATTGTTATTTTTTTATCCAAAATTCTTTCCTTTATTTTGCCCTGAAAATTATTTGAGGTAAATAATGTCTCATAGAAAAGATCAGATATTGGAATTATTGAAAGAAAATCCTGATGATGTATTTCTAAATTATGCACTGGGTTTAGAATATTTTTCTGAAAATAATTTGAATCTTGCAGAACAGCAAATGAAAAAAGTTGTTCAAATAGATGCAAATTATACATCTGCTTACTACCAATTGGGACTTATTTTAATTGAACAAAATAAAGAACAAGAAGCATTAGAATATTTGAAAAAAGGATTAGAAATTGCTTTAGAAAAAAACAATTTAAAGGAAATAAGTGAATTTAAATCTCTCATCACTAACATTAAAAATGAATTAATATGAATAATAACTGGTATTTTGATTGGGTAGAAATTTTTAAAGTAACAACAGTATTGTTTGCAGTCATTGATATTATTGGTTCCATCCCAGTAATTATTTCATTGCGTCAAAGAGTGGGTGAAATCAATGCTTTAAAGGCATCATTAGTGTCTATGTTTATTATGGTTGTTTTCTTATTTTTAGGAACATCTATATTAGATTTAATTGGAATTCAAATATCTGATTTTGCCATTGCAGGTTCTATATTGATTTTTATTGTAGCATTTGAAATGATTCTTGGCATTAGAATTACCCGTGATGAAGTGCCACAATCTGCTACTGTTATACCTGTAGCATTTCCATTAATTGCTGGTACAGGTACTCTTACTACTTTATTATCAATTCGTGCAGAATATAGTTTGTTATCTATTTTAATTGCCATTGTTATTAATATCTTAATTGTGTATATTGTTTTGAGAAACTTATATCGTTTAGAAAAAATTCTTGGAATAAGTGGTATAGCAATTATGAAAAAAGTTTTCGGCATTATTTTATTAGCATTAGCCATTAAATTATTTAGAAAATATACCGGATTATGAAAGGTCTTTACACCATTATATTACTGATACTTTCAAATACCTTTATGACACTGGCGTGGTATGGACATTTGAGATTCAAAGACATTTCATTTTTCAAAAATTTGGGATTGATGGGGACTATTTTTGTAAGTTGGGGTATAGCGTTATTTGAATACATGTTAATGGTTCCCGCTAATAGAATTGGCAGTAAAATTAATGGAGGTCCCTTTGATATGTGGCAATTAAAAATTATTCAGGAAAGTATTTCAATTATAGTGTTCGTTATATTTACATTGATATTTTTCAAAACAGATCAGTTAAGATTAAATCATATTATTGGATTTGCATTTTTAATTGCTGCGATATTTTTCTTTTTTAGAAAGTAGGCATGTAAATAGTTTTGAATTTTTAGTTTTTAGTTAATTAATGTTCAATGTTCATATTTTTAAACACAAAGCACACTAAGAATTTTTCACAAAGAACCCAAATATTTTCAATATTTTTGAGTGTTGAGTGCTGACGCACATGACGCTTGCGGTCAGTGTCCCGACACATTTTATGTCGTCGGGACTACTGGTCAGCACTAAAATCTCTTCGCACTTCATTCTTTATTAACTTTGAGTTTTCTTTGTGATAAAACTTTATTTAAATCACACTTGTTTTAGAACAACACTATGGAACTAATTCCTCACCTTCTACATAATTTAATTCCTTATGAAATGTTTCATCTAATTTAGCAACAGATAATAATGCCAGTGCAAAAATGACAACACCAATAATAACAGCAGAATTAACTGGTCCAACATATTCTTTCAAATACAAATGTGAAATAGACATCAATGGTACAGAACCTCTCACAAAATTTGGTGCAGTAGTGGCTACCGTTCCGCGAATATTTGTACCAAATGACTCTGCTGCTGTTGCCATAAAAACAGCCCAATAACCTGCAAAATAACCTAATACAAAAATAATTGAATACAACCATAATAATGAATCATGCACCAGAGTAAAATAAACAATTGTTGCCAGCATTGTACCAAGTATAAAAATATAAAGTGCTTTTTTTCTACTCTTTAATTTTTGGCTTAATAAACCACTTGATAAATCACCCAATGCCACACCCATATATTCTACCATAATAGGTATTCTTGCTTCTTTTGGATAATTCTGCATTCCTAATGCTCTTGTCATTTCAGGTGCAAATTGAATAAGCATATAAGTAACATACCACACAGGCAATGCAATAACTATAACTGAAAGATATTTTATCAATACTTTATGATGAGAAAGTAAATACATAAAATTACCTTTCTTTACTTTACTTTCCTTAATGCCACTATACATTCCTGACTCGTATACACCTATACGCAATAAAAGCAGTAATATTCCTAACACACCACCAATATAATAAGACATTCGCCAATTATTGACATAGTAAGTTGTTAAACCCGCAAATACTGCTCCCAGCAAACCAATAGAAGCAACCATTGTAGTACCCATTCCTCTTTTTTCTTTTGACATTGTTTCAGAAACTAATGTAACACCTGCACCTAATTCTCCTGCTAAACCAAATCCTGAAACAAAGCGTAGTATGGCATAAGTATCAGTATCATTTACCATTCCATTCAATATATTAGCAATAGAGTAAGTGATAATGCTTCCAAACAATACCGATAACCTTCCTTTTTTATCTGCTAAAATTCCCCATACTATTCCTCCTACAAGCATACCAAACATTTGCCAGTTTAAAAGTTTGGTGCCAATTTCCTCTATGTATTTATCCATATTGACCAATTCCTCTGCTGGCAATGTTTTACTCAAAATATCTTTCAATGAAGCCACTCTTTCCATTCCAAACAACACTAAATCATAAATATCTACAAAATACCCCAATGCGGCTACAATAACCACTTTATTAAACAAACTACTGTAAAAACCCTTTTGTGTTGTCATACATTTTTTATTACAGACCACAAATATACAATGAAAAAAATAAATGTTTATAATTCAATGTAAATGGAAATTTTTTATCACAAACAGCACGAATTTCATTAGCTTTGAGTTGATAATTTGAAAAAGAAAATAACTAAAAACTTTTCACGCTTCACTTCTCACCTACATAAATGTCAGTGCTATTCATTTTTCACTCTTCACTTTTTCACTCTTCACTTTTTCACGCCTCTGCTTTTTCAGAATGTAAAATTGAAATTCGTTGTGCTACTTTTTGTGCTAATTCAATAAAATAGTGTGCTAACTTATCATTCTTAATAACTGAAGGAACGCCTTCATCTGCATTTTCACGAATACTTTGAACAAGTGGTATTTGTGCTAATAATGGAATACCTGTTTGATCTGCTAATTGTTTAATGCCTTCTTTTCCAAAAATATAATACTTGTGGTCTGGCAATTCTTCTGGTGTAAACCACGCCATGTTTTCAACAAGTCCAATAATAGGAACGTTTATTTGTGGTAACTGAAACAATCCAATTGCCTTTTTTGCATCTGCAATAGCCACTTTTTGAGGTGTGCAAACTACAATGGCTCCGCTCAATGGAATTTGACCACATAATGTAATTTGAATATCTCCAGTACCCGGTGGTAAGTCCACAACCAAATAATCCAATTCACCCCAAACTGTATCGTAAAATAATTGTTGTAATGCTTTTGAAACCATTGGCCCTCGCAATGCTATAGGTTGATCCTCTTTTGCCATAAACCCAATGGAATTTATCTTAATTCCATAAGACACAACAGGTGCCATTTTCTTTTGACCTTCAAATTCAGCAGGACCGGGCACTTCTTCTTCTACACCAAAAAGAATGGCTTGAGAAGGACCATAAATATCTGCATCTAATAATCCTACTTTTGCACCTAACTGTTGCAATGCCAATGCAAGATTAGCCGAAATGGTACTCTTTCCTACCCCACCTTTGCCAGATGCTACCGCTATAATATGCTTGACATCTCTTAATGTACTATTTTCTTTTTTTATTGATGTTCTTACTCTTGATGTAACTTCTATTTCAACTTGTGCATCTTTGCTAACAAATTCTTTAATAGCATTGATACAAGCATTTCTCAATACTTCTTTTAATGGACAGGCAGGTGTGGTGAGTTCTAATTTAAATTTGACAAGATTACCTTCTACTTCTAAATCTTTTACCATTCCTAATGTTACAATATCTTTTTGCAAATCTGGATCAATAACATTTTTTAGTGCTTCTAAAATTTCGTTCGTGTTCATATTATTCAATTCTTTTTAAATTAATTAAAGAAGGTGTTCTAAATATCATTGGATATTTTTCAATTTTTACTGTACTCATATCCAGTCCAAAAGCTTTTGGCTCACTCAATGAAAATCTTTTCAGAATATAATAACTTGTAAAAATTATTTTTTCAAAGAAAGGCAATTCATTATCGTAAGAGAGATATTTTTCAATTATTACAAATTTAAAATCTCCACTAATGTTATTTCTTTGTAATGACTCATATCTTGAAGTAATGTCTACCTCTTTATTTTTCACCAATTCTTCTACTACTTTTCTAAACATCAAATTAATTCTTGGGGCAATTCTAAATCCTAAATAAAAATCTACTCTGATAATATCATCTTTTGCAATATGTGTAACTTTATACTCCATTCTATATGGTTCATCAACAACATTGACATGAATAAACCAATAAATATCTGCTCTTTTGGGGCGTCTTTGTAAAATGGAATGTATAATTTTTTGTTCAATAAGTTTTGGATCATTTACTGAAGTCAAATAAACAAGATGTGTCGCATATTTTGGAATAGAAGTGTCTGCGGATAATTCAATGATGTATTGTTTGTAATCATCTAAATTAACTGTATCAATATATCTTTCAGAAAGTTTTTTGGCTGTATACCATATACCCATTATTAAGGACAAGCCACCCGCAATAGTTAATGTAATATACCCACCATTAAAAAATTTATTTAAATTAGCATACAATAAAATCAATTCTATGATAAGATAAAAACCAATAAATAAAACAATGAAAACAATATTGTATCTTTTCATGTGCATATAAAAATTCAGTAATGTGGTTGTCATCAGCATTGTAAGAATAATAGCCAATCCATAAGCGGCTTCCATTTTGCTACTATCCTTAAAGTATAATACTATAAAAATACATCCTGCAAGCATCAACCAATTCACTACTGGAATGTAAAGTTGTCCTCGTAATTCTGTTGGATACTTTACTAATAATTTTGGCATGATGTTTAAACGCATAGCTTCATTGACAAGTGTAAATGACCCGCTTATCAATGCCTGTGATGCTATAATTGCCGCAAATGTGGCTATAATAATACTCATTATCAAAAATGAAGATGGCACTATTAAGAAAAACGGATTACCATTTGTTCCTAATTCTGACAATTTATATCCCTGATGTTGAAGTAAAAATGCACCTTGACCAAAATAATTTAATATCAACATTAACTTTACAAAAATCCATGAAATTCTGATATTTCTTCTTCCGCAATGCCCCATATCAGAATACAATGCTTCTGCACCTGTTGTACAAAGGAAAACAGCACCTAATACAAAAATACCTTCCGGGTGGGCTTTTATTAATTTGATGCTATAAACAGGATTTAATGCCTCAAATACACTCCATTCTTTAATAATTTCCTTACTTCCCAAAAAACCTAACATCAAAAACCAGATAAGCATAATAGGACCAAATGATTTACCAACAAGGTCAGTTCCTGCTCTTTGAAAGGTAAAAAGGAATATCAAAATAAAAATAACGATTGGTATAACATTCACTTCATAATAAACATTCTGAATACCTTCAATAGCAGAAGTTACAGTAATAGATGGTGTAATAATACCATCCGCCAATAAAGCACTTCCGCCAATAATAGCAGGTACTATCAGCCATTTAAATTTATTTCTTTTTACCAGCGTGTACAATGCAAAAATCCCACCTTCACCTTTATTATCTGCATTTAATGTAACAATAACATACTTAATGGTAGTTTGCAAAGTAAGCATCCAGAAAATCGCTGACAGTGCACCTTTTACAATATCAGCGGAAATGAAATTTTCACCAATAATGGCTTTTAAAGTATAAAGTGGTGATGTACCGATATCACCATAAACAATACCAAGTGATACAATAAGACCCGCTAAAGACAAAGCGGGCTGATGGTAATCATGTTTTTTGTTGGATGGCATTAAAATGAAATAGTGAGATAAGAGAACTGTGTAAAATAACTTTCATGCTTTTATATCCATTTAAAATGGACAAATTAGAGAGTTTGCCTTTAAAAACACCAATTAACAATATGCCGAAATCTTTCATCAGCATATTAAAAAGAGTTGAGTATTTAAAACACCTTTATTTATGTGTCTTTTCATCAGAAACAGTCAATTTTTTTCTGCCCTTTTTTCTGCGAGCCGCTAATACTCTTCTACCATTAGCAGTACTCATTCTTTCTCTAAAACCGTGTTTATTTTTTCTTTTTCTTTTTGATGGTTGATAAGTTCTTTTCATCTCTTTAAAATTTTGGAGGGTGCAAGTATAATAAATTTATTACTATTCTACAAAATTTAGAAAAAATATATTCTACTTCAACTTTTTACTTTTAATCTCCTTTGAAGAATTTTCAACTTTTTCTGCAAGTGATTTTTTGAAATTGGCTAATTTATCTGCGATGTTTTTATCAAAACTTCCAATTATTTGTGCGGCTAAAATTCCAGCATTTTGTGCGGCATTAACGGCTACTGTAGCAACAGGCACTCCATTTGGCATCTGAACAATACTTAATAAACTATCCCAACCATCTATGCTGTTACTACTTTTAATAGGCACTCCAATCACTGGTAATGTTGTAAGTGATGCTACCATTCCGGGTAAATGAGCCGCTCCTCCCGCACCGGCAATAATCACTTTCAAACCTCTCTGAGCCGCTGTTTGTCCATATTCTACCATTTTTAAGGGCGTTCTGTGTGCAGATACAATATCTACTTCATATTCAATACCAAATTCTGACAATACATCAGCGGCATTTTTCATAATTTCCCAATCGGAAATACTTCCCATTATTATTCCTACTTGAACAGACATACGCTAATTGTTATCTAATACTTTGAAAAGTTCATCTAATTTTGGTGTCAGGATAATTTCTGTTCTTCTGTTTTTCTTACGGGCTTCTGGTGTTTTTGATGGGTCAAGAGGCAAGAATTCTCCTCTACCTGCGGCTGTAATTCTTTTTGGATCTATATTTCCATTACTTAAAATAATTTTGGTAACAGAAGTAGCACGCATTACACTTAAATCCCAGTTATCTTTAATATCTCCACTGCCTTTCATTGGAATATCATCTGTATGACCTTCTACCATGATGTTAATATCAGGATTTTGTTCTAACACTTTGGCTAAACTTTTAAGTGCCTCTACTCCTTTAGGACTTACATTAGTTTTACCTATATCAAATAATAAATTTTCCTCCATACTTACATATACTTTTCCATTTTTGATATTGATGGTTAATCCTTTATTTTCAAAGGCAAACAATGCATCTTGTAATTTTTTCTTTAATTGATTAACTGCTTCATCTTTTTGTTTTAATATATTTTCTAATTCCTTTATACGAGCTTCTCTTTTAGTTAATTCATCATTTAATTTATCTAAATCACTTTTTTGTTTTAATAATTGTTGCTCTAATAATTTTAGTTCTGCTTCTTTACGAATCAAATCTTCTTTTGTTTTTTGCAAATCTCCACTTAATAAAGCATTGTCTTTTTCAAGCCCTGCTTGTAATTTTTCAAGTTTTGCAATTAATTGATCATTCAAAGCACTTAACTTTTGATATTTCATATTGAGTTCTCTGTAACTGCTTCCACGCAAAGTTGAATCAATTTTTAAAGTGTTATTTTCTTTTTCAATTACAGACATTTTTTCTTTGAGAGCAGAAAGTTGCTTTTCACATTCTTGTTGAGTTTTCTTACAATTATCTAAATCACTCTGACAGGTTTTAAGTTTATTTTCAGTTTCTTCAAATACTCTATGTGGCACACAGGATGCTATAAAACCTGAAATACCAATTAACATTAAAACTTTTTTCATAAAAAATTTTTGAGCAAAGTTGATAAAAAGTATAGGATTATGCAAATTAAAATAATTCCTCAATGTGCAATGTATATTACATCTCGTCATTGCGAGCGAAACAAAGTAATCTCAAATGTATATTCCGCATCTCTTACGAGATTGCTTCGGACTGTCGTCCTCGCAATGACGGACATTTCACAAGTTCGCAATGACGAGCATTAAAAATAATTACAAACAAAAAATTTATCACTATTTTTGCTAAAAAATGGTATGGCTAAAAGAGATAGTTTATTTAAGATTTTTCAAATTATCAGTTGTCTTAAAAGGTCGCCTGCTACTTATGAAGAAATTATTGATTACATTGAAAGTCATAACTACAACAATTTAGAACTATCATTAAGCAAACGAACATTAGAAAGGGATTTTGAAGATATTCGCAGCATTTTTAATTATGAAATTGTTTTTGACAGAAGTGTAAAAAAATATCGTTTAATTGAAGATGAAGGTTCAGAAAATTATTATGCTGCTTTATATGAATCCATTGAATTGATGAGTGCTTTTCAAACAAGGAAACAATTTGAACCATACATTTATCTTGAAAACAGAGGATTTGCAGGAATTGCTTACATTCAAAAAATTTTACAAAGTATCATCAGCAAAAATTATATTCAATTTGATTACAAAAAATTTTATGATGAAGAATTTGACTATACTACACGAATAGTACAACCTGTAGCACTTAAACAATTCAAATTAAGATGGTATTTGCTTGCAAAAGAAAATTATAAATTAAAGGTCTTTGGATTAGACAGAATGTCAAACTTGATTACTCTAAAAAGAACATTCAAAAAACACAATGACAATATCCAGCAATTATTCAAAAACTGCTATGGTATTATAATTCCCGAAAATTATGATGAACCGCCACCTGAAATTGTATTAGAATTTAATGATTATCAGATAAAGTATTATGAAACACTACCTTTACATCCTTCGCAAACAATTGAATACAAAGGCAACAACATTGCACATCTTAAAATAAAAGTTTATCCTACTTACGATTTTATTTCAGAGATATTGTCTAATATAGATTGTTACAAAGTAATAAGTCCACCATCCTTCAAAGAAACCATTAAAGAATATCTGCAAAATGCTTTAGAGAAGCATTATTGAAGAAGGTTTTGATTAATTAAACCACCTCCTTCCCTTCATTACCACACCCAAACCTTTTCCAAAACCCACAACACAAGCATTTGTAAAAAAATAATTCCATCATAAAAAATATACACATAAGGCAATTGAAAAGTAAAATTAAAAAATAAAAATACATTCAAGATTACTGTAATAATGAAAGCATTTATTGTGAAATGAAAAGGAAATTCAAATGATAAAAGAACATACAAAACACTCATTATTCTTAATAACACCACAACTTTATCCTTACCATATTTTTTGGGAAGAGTAAAAATTTTATCCCTATCAATTGTGCTAATGTCAAATGGAATGGTAAGTAATGAAATAAAAATAAATTGTTGCAGATAAAACCAAAAGTGAAAATTCAATGTAAAAAAATACAACCAACTTATCCACGAAAGCCCAATAATAAAGGGCTTTACAAAAATCATTTTTCTAAAATAAGAATGATACAAAAACATTATTGTTCCATTGAAAATAATAATGATAATTCTTTCTGGATTTAAAATTCTGTTTTGCCATAACAAATACATTGTCACACACATTAAAAAAACACTCAAAATTTTTATCCATTTATTTTTGGATAATCTAAAATATACATATCCCCCAAATGCAATCAAAAACATTATCACACATTCCTTAATTAAAATTTGTTGTTGAAAAAATTTTTGCCCAAATACTATAAAGCCCACAAATCCAAGCGATGTGATAATAGAACCAACAAATTTTTGAATGATAATCTTTTTATTATTATGCATACATTAATTTAATTACCAAAAAAATTCCGCTTTTATGCTTTTAGTCAGCAAAGCCTTTGGAAGCTTGCGTTGGGGTCTCCCATTCCGAGCAAGGCGAAGGAATGGGGGCAAGTTCCAATGGCGGTCTGCCGAAGGCAGATTGCCTTCTAAAAGCAGATTTTTTGCTTACTTTTTTCTAAAAAAAGTAAGAGAAAAAAGTTATTAATATAAAATTTTCAGGAAATCAAAGTTGATTTGGTATATATGCCACAAATATACCTCTCTTTGCCTTACACATTTAAATTTACTACCTTGCCAACCAAAATAAATTTATGGAAACAACCGCTTCTTTGAAAAAAACTTCATTGTTCAATAAACACATTCAATTAGGTGCAAAAATGGTGCCTTTTGCAGGTTATGAAATGCCTGTGTTATACACAGGTGTTAATGATGAACATCTCACTGTGCGAAACGCAGTAGGTATCTTTGATGTATCACATATGGGCGAATTTATTGTAAAAGGTAAGCAAGCACTGGATTTAATACAATTAGTTACAACTAATGATGCATCTGCACTTTACGATAAAAAAGTTCAATACTCCTGTATGACGAACGATAATGGCGGAATTGTAGATGATTTGCTAGTTTATAGAAAATCTGAAAATGAATATCTTTTAGTAGTCAATGCTTCCAACATTGAAAAAGATTTCAATTGGATAAAACAACACAATACTTTTGATGCAGAACTCTCTAATATCAGCGATGAATTAAGTTTACTCGCTGTGCAAGGACCAAAAGCCATTAATACACTCCAAAAACTCACAGATATTGATTTATCAAAAATTCCTTATTATCACTTTGATATTGGAACAATGGCAGGAATAAAAGATGTGATTATTTCAAATACTGGTTATACAGGTGCAGGCGGATTTGAAATTTATATTAAAAACGCAGACGCTGAAAAAATGTGGGATGCTATAATGGAAGCAGGAAAAGAATTTGGAATTAAACCCTGCGGACTTGGTGCTCGCGATACGCTTCGTTTAGAAATGGGATTTTGTTTATATGGCAATGACATCAATGATACTACATCGCCCATTGAAGCAGGACTTGGATGGATTACTAAATTCAACAAAAATTTTATTGCAAAAGATATTTTACTTCAACAAAAAGAAAAAGGTGTTAGTAAAAAATTAGTGGGCTTTGAAATGATTGAACGCGGTATTCCCCGCCAACATTATCTTATAGCAGATGCAAATCAAAACATTATTGGAGAAGTAACATCAGGCACACAATCGCCTTCATTAAACAAAGCCATTGGAATGGGTTATGTAAAAACAGAATTTGCAAAACCAGATACAGAGATATTTATCATTATTCGTGAAAAGCCCATTAAAGCAAAGGTTGTAAAGATTCCTTTTTACAAAGCAAATTCTTGATAAGTTATTTTAATTATGCCCAAAATAAATATAGTCCTTACTCCTGCTGAGTTTGAGTATTATAATTTTCAAAGCAACGATGCTGTCATTGTAGTGATAGATATTTTTCGTGCTACATCAACTATTGTAACAGCATTGGCCAATGGTGCAAAATCTGTCATTCCCGTACCTACTATTGAAGACGCCAAAAAATATAAATTATCAGGTTACCTTGTTGCAGGCGAAAAAAACGGCATTCCAGTCAATGGTTTTGATTTTGGAAACAGTCCTCTTGAATTTTTAAATGAAAAAATTAAAGATAAAGAAATTGTAATTACAACTACAAATGGCACTCACGCAATTAAGATTGCACAAGGCAAAGGGGAAATTATCATCGGTTCATTTTTGAATTTGAAAAGCATTGCAGATTATATTATTGAAAAAAACAAAGATGTGATTATGCTGTGTGCGGGATGGAAAAATAAATTCAATTTAGAAGATTTTGTTTTTGCAGGTTCATTGACTTATCAATTATATGCTACACATCATTTTGAATTAGATTCAGATTCGGCATTGTTAGGTTATCTAACATTTGACCGTTCTCGCAGAAAGTTGAAAGAATTTTTGAATATGGCATCACACAAAAAACGACTTGAAAATTTGAATTTAGAACAAGACATAGATTTTTGTTTGACTATTGATAAATATCCAGTTGTGCCTATCTTTTCAGAAGGAAAAATTGTTTTACAAAAATAATATGGCTTCTACATTATTAAAACTTATTGTTAAGCCAAATGCCCGACAATTCAAATATCAATGGATGAGTGAAGATATTTTAAAAGTAGAAGTGCCTGCTCCACCCGAAAAAAACAAAGCCAACGAAAGCGTAGTGCAATATCTTTCAAAATTGTTGAATATACCCTCAAATCAAATAGAATTAAAAAGCGGTAAGGCCTCACGCCACAAGCATATTCTAATCCCCCTTGATATAAAGCAAATAAAAGAGGTGCTAAGGTAATAGATTGGTTTTTTGTTTGAATTTATATCAAAAAAAGTTACTAATTAGGCGAAAAAAATTAATAATATACATTTTACCACAAGCAAATAATGGTGAAATATTCTTTGCTATCTTTGCGATAAAAATATATTTATTTGTAAAGTAACACATTAAATATAATTTTTTCATCTTTTCTTTAAAGTTATACCTTCCCAACTGTCAGGGTCACCGATTATTATATAAATATCATAAGGTGGCTTATTATTGTTTAAGTGAAATCCATTAATGTCACAAAAACCTTTTTCATCAATTTCTCCTGTTAAAACATTTGTGATTGACTTGTAATACATTGTAATAACCCAACTTCCATCATCATTTGTGATTATCCACTTACCTTTTGCATTAACAATTTGATATTTAGTTAAGCTCATTCCAAAATTATGCATTGGAAAATATTGAAATTCAAAAGTTGAATCAGATTTGAATCGGATAACAACTTTTTTATTAATACTGTCAGGAAGGTTTAATTGTCTTTTGCTAATTTCTGAAATTTCATATTCTCCAACTATGTCTTTAAATTGAGGCTTTTCAGTTGTAAAATCTGCATAAGGAGATTTTATTCTTCTACCTGTCACAATAGTATAACCACCAGTTAGAAGACAGGGTAGAAATTGTATAAAAAAAGAAAATAAAATTCCATAAACAAATAATTTTGGTTTTATTTTATTGATTACTTTATTCTTACTGTCTATCGTTAAAAGATGAAATATCCATCCTCCTGTATAAAACACATTTGCTAAAAAAAAGAAAAGGATTACCCCAAATAAAGTGAAAATTGGTGGAGGAAAAAATGAATTTAAGTCCTTAACGATGAAAGACAAAATTGTCAATGAGAAAATTCCAAAAACAAAAAGCAAAATATTATAAAGTATTCGTCTAATTTCCCACCAAAAAATTATTTTATACCATTGTTGATTGTAATCTGCATTAAAAATAAATAGTCGTTTTAATGCTCTCTTAAAAATGTTTTTCATATTAATCTTTTTCAAAAAAATTATTCATTTTACATTCATAATAATTTTATTTTATATAAATTTTAGTTATCTTTTAATTTTCAAAGATAAATGATAAAAATTGAAATTTCCAAATAAAAAAATACTATAATTCTTGCGAGAAAAATTTAACCACACTGATGAATAGAAACTATCTTCCAAAATAATACACCACGCCTACTCTCAATAACAAATCATTTACCAGAAAATCTTCAGGCTCTAAATAAATAAATTCACTTGATGAATTTTTTGATACAACTTTATTATTGATATCAATTTTTTTGGCTGTTTCAACACTATAGGCAACAATAAAATTTGAAAGTGATAAAGGTATGTGAATCCTTTTTGTGATTTTTATATCAAAACCAAAACCTAAAAGCAAAGCAAAAGCATTAATATTATACTCAACTCGTGATATATTTGAATTATTCCAAATTGCGTAATTAACTGCATAAGAGTCATTCAAATAATACAATGAAGATGTAAATATTAAATTAAATGTTTTATCTGCTTTGTTTGGAAGAAAAATATAATTCAATGAAGCCCCAAAGTGATTCTTATCTTTAAATGGATTCACTTCCGGAAGCATAAGCCCATTTAATTCCAATTGATGTTTGTCACGAAAATTTGCTACAACTCCAACGGCGTGAGCATAAAAAAGTCCATTATGAACATTGTATGTTGCTCCCCATTTAATTTTCTGCGTATTTTGCACACTATCTTGTGAACGAACTGACAATAAAAAGAATGACATTGCACATAACAGCATTATTGTTTTCTTTTCTTGCATAAGCTATAAAACGAATAGTTTATCTTTTTATTTTAATAGATAATTTCAAGTGCATTTTTGCCATTCATACAATTTTTTCATAAACAAATATGAATTTGAGAGTAGTCATTAATAATAATAAATCAACAATCTCTTTGCGAAAAATTTTTACACTAAATCAAAAAAATAAAAAAACCTTCTACTTTTCAGCAGAAGGTTTTTCAAAATAACAATGATTCTAAAATATTTTATGCTACAATGTTTTGTTCTTTCAAAACATTATTCATATTTCTTACGGCTTCTGCACTCTTATTGAATAACTCTTGTTCTTCTTTATTCAATTTAACATCTACAATTTTTTCCCATCCGTTTTTACCAATAATTACAGGCACTCCAAGGCAAATATCTTTTTGTCCATATTCTCCATCCAAATAAACACTGCATGGGAATAATCTTTTTCTGTCATTTAAAATAGCATCTACTAATGCTGCAACAGCCGCACCTGGCGCATACCATGCAGATGTTCCAATCATAGCAGTTAATGTAGCTCCTCCTACCATTGTATCAGAAGCTACTTTTTTCAATGTTTCTGCATCTAAAAATTGTGATACTGGTACACCTTTGTATGTAGCCAAACGAGTAAGAGGAATCATAGTAGTATCACCATGTCCGCCAATTACCATTCCATCTACATCCAATGCAGATGCATTCAATGCTTTTGATAAATAAAATTTAAAACGAGCACTGTCTAAAATACCGCCCATTCCAATAATTTTATTTTTTGGTAATTTACTTTCTTTCACAGCAAGGTAAGTCATTGTATCCATTGGATTAGAAACAACAACAAATATAGCATTTGGAGAGTATTTTAATACATTATCAACAACTGCTTTTACAATACCTGCGTTGGTGCCAATCAATTCTTCTCTTGTCATTCCTGGCTTTCTTGGAATACCGCTAGTAATAACTACTACATCACTATTTGCAGTCAATGAATAATCATTATTACTTCCAACAATTTTGGTTTGATAACCAGTAATGTTAGATGCCTGTGCCATATCAGTGGCCTTACCTTCGGCTAATCTTTCTTTAATGTCTAACAATACTACTTCACTTGCAATGGAGCGATAAGCAATAACTTCTGCGCAGGTTGCTCCTACATTTCCTGCACCAATGATAGATACTTTCATAGTTTTGAGTTTTTAGTTTTTAATTTTTAGTACCGACGATGTGGTCGGCGTTTTAGTTTTATTTTTAATTAAAATAATCGCAAAAATCGCTTTTATTTTCGGGGCAAATGTAATAAAGTATTGATGATTGTAACAAATAATTTAGAATAATTTAATCGTTCATTATGCTTTTTTCAATGATATGTAATGCTTCCTGAATTTGTGATTCATTAATTATTAATGGTGGGGCTAAACGAATGATATTGCCATGTGTTGGTTTGGCTAATAATCCATTTTTTGCAAAATCCATACAAATATCCCATGCTGTTATTCCTTTATCTTCATTTATCACAATGGCATTTAATAAACCTTTTCCACGCACTACACTTATTCTATTAGTTTTCTTTTGAATATCTAATAAACCTTTTCTGAACAATTCTCCCATTTTGAATGCATTTTCGCTTAATTGTTCATCAAGAATAACTTGCACAGCTGTCATTGCGATTTTACATGCTAATGGATTGCCACCAAATGTAGATCCATGCTCACCGGGTTTAATACAAAGCATAATTTCATCATTTGCCAACACAGCAGAAACAGGCATCACACCTCCTCCCAATGCTTTTCCTAAAATCAAAATATCTGGATGAACATTGTCATAATCACATGCTAATAATTTTCCTGTTCTTCCTAATCCAGTTTGAATTTCATCTGCAATAAACAGTACATTGTATTTTTTACACAAATTATATGCGGCTTTCAAATATCCATCATCTGGCACAATCACGCCTGCTTCTCCCTGAATGGGCTCAACTAAAAATCCTGCAATAGTAGAGTGATGTTTTGATAAAACATTTTCTAATGCTGATATATCATTGTATGGAATGCTCATAAAACCAGGTGTAAAAGGACCAAAATTATTTTTTGCAGTTGGGTCTGAACTAAAAGAAATTATTGTTGTAGTTCTTCCGTGAAAATTTTGATTACATACTATTATTTGTGCTTGATTTTCGGGAACTTGTTTTTTTAAGTAAGCCCATTTACGAGCAAGTTTAATTGCTGTTTCAACACCTTCTGCTCCTGTATTCATTGGCAGAAGTTTGTCGTATTTAAAAAGAGTTGTTA
The DNA here is from genome assembly GCA_035405785.1 of Bacteroidia bacterium. Classification (GTDB taxonomy): domain Bacteria; phylum Bacteroidota; class Bacteroidia; order B-17B0; family Aurantibacillaceae; genus BPGX01. The sequence goes on along the minus strand of DAONJS010000004.1, from coordinate 126,824 downwards.
GATATTTTTCATACTCTCCCAGAATATTATTGTAAAATGCACGAGAAGTTAATGTTAGTTTTTGGGCTTGTTTTACAAGTGTGTTTACAATTTTTGGATGACAGTGTCCTTGATTAACAGCACTATATGCAGATAAAAAATCAAGATACCGCTTTCCTTCTACATCCCACACATATACACCTTCACCTTTTTCTAAAACTACTGGTAATGGATGATAATTATGAGCTCCATATTTTTCCTCTAATTCAATAAAGTATTTACTTCCCAATTCTGTTGCCATCATAAAATAATTTTGTGTGCAAAGATAAGCAATAATAAAGAGTTATGAGTTTTTAGTTTTTAGTGTTAAGTTTTTAATTTGAAATGAAAAGTTTAGTATATCTAAAATAACTAAAAACTCAAAATTAAACACTCAAAACTAAAAAACTACTTGAATTACTTCTTCAACTTTTCATCTGCTTTTGCTCGGGCGTCTGACATAATTTTATCACAACGAGCATTCGCTTCATCAATTATTTTTTGTGCTTTTTTATCGGCTTCTTCTCTCATTTTTTGAGCTAATTTTTTGTTAGCCATTTTTTCTAAAGGATTAGCACCTTGTTTTTCAAGTTCATCTGCTTGTTTGTATGCTTCTGCTTTAACTTTATCAGCGGCTTCTTTGGCTTCTGCTTTAATTTTATCAACTTGTTTTTGAGCATCATCTAAAATTTTTTGTGCTTCCTCTGCGGCTTTATCTACAATGGCTTGAGTAATTTGTTCTTTTACTTCTTGCTGAACATTTTGTGCAAAATCTTTTATACTTGTTTTTACTGTTGGTTTAGTTACTGTTCCACCAAATAGCACATCAACATTAATTTTATCAGGCAATTGAACATTCGTTCCTGCTTTTTGATTTAATTGTTGTAGTAATCCACCCATTGCGTTATTGGCTTGATTACCAAACATTGATTTGGGTATTTCCATTGTCCATTTGTAATCAATTGTTTGGTCTAAACCAGTGCTTCCAGAAATAGTAGTGTTGATTTGATTTACTTTTGTAGTAAATGGGTCAAAACTCATTCTGCCATTTTTAATTTTGTAAGAGAGATTAAGATTTTGAATGTTCAGAGTTTTAAGATTGTCATTCTTTAATGCTTCGGCTAATTTATTAGCAGGTTCAAAACCGCTTACAACAATGTTATTAGTTTTAATGATTCCATGGGCATCAACAGAATTTAAATCTGGCTCCATATTTTCATTAAGAGACACATTAAAGTTTTCAAGCGTTGCTGTAAATAATCCTTTGGTGTATTTAGCCATTGGTGCTAATTTTTGCACTGTAACAAAATTTTCAAAAGTTTTTTGTACATCAAAATTTTCTACTTTGAAATTAAAATTCACTTTTGGCTTCTTTATATCTTTACTGTCATAATATCCATCCATCGTCAATTTTCCACCTAATACATTCATTGCTACATCATCCATTGTGAGTCGTTTTTCACGAATAATTATTTTTCCTCTTAAATCTGTAATTTCCATATTATCATAAATGACTTTATCAATTTTTGAATTCAATACAAAATCAATATTTCCTGGAATATCTACTGCAGAAGTTGTAGTGCTTGAAGCAGTTGATGTAGTATTAGTTGTAGAGGTTGTAGAAGTTGATGAAGCCATCAGTTCATTTACATCAATTAATTTAGAAGTAAAATCAAATTGTCCCGATAATAAATCATCTTTAAAAACATATTGAAGCAAATTATCAATTCTTCCTTTCGCATTAAAATCAGATTTGCCAACCATAGCAGAAAATTCTTTAAGTTCTACAAATTGAGTTGTGAAGTTCAAAAGCATTTTTTGTAAATTAACTGTATAAGGTAAAGATGCTGTTTTGTATTTCATTTCATCAATTTCAAAAGTTCCTTTGGCTTTGAAAGAATCATATTGCTTTTTATCTACATCGCTCATTTTTCCTGCTAATTCAATATCTGCAGAAATTTTTCCATTCAACTCATCGCCTTTTTCAAGTGGCACAAAATCTTTGACAGATGATAAATCTAATTTTCCTTTAATAGCAATATCAAAATTAGGATCAGATATTGGTGTTTTCACAATGGCTTTCATATCAACAGGATTATCAGCCATTTGCAAATGAAACTTCTTGAGTTCAATTATCATCTTATCTAAAACATTTTCTTTATTTGAGATATTCAAATCAATTTGCACATTATCAACTGATTTTGGAAGTGATGGATATTTGAATCTTCCGTTTTCAACGACTAATTTCACATTAAATGCAGGATAAGAATGATTATTGTAAGTACCATTTGCATCAGCATAAAAACTAACATTTCCAGATGCTTGCAATCCTGCAAAATCTTTTTTATAAATAGCAGGCACCAAAGAAAGTAATGATTTGAAAGTATTATTTGTAGTAGAAGTTTTAATGTTCAACACAATATCGCTATCATTGGGCATTGCAACAAATCCATCAAACTTCAAAACAAAGTCATTTAAATCAAATTCATTTTCTTTGAAGGTGAATTTCATTTCTTTCATATTGGCTTGCATATCTGCCTTTGCTGTAAATTTTGCTTTGTTTAAGTAAGCAATGTTATCCATTTTGAAAGTAAGAGAATCAATAGATAATTTTTGAACTAAATCAAAAACATCTTGTGTAAAGTCGCCACTTAAATTATAGTTGAGATTAGAAATTTTGGAATACATTTTAGATTGCTGGTCATCATAAATAATTTGTGCATTTTCAATTGCAAACTTTTTAAGAGAAAGTTGAAAAGGTGTAGATGCACTTGTGTCTTGTTGAGTAGTTGCAGTAGTATCAGTTTTTGCAATATCCCAGTTGGCTTTGCCATCAGGCAATACAATAGCTCTGATTTTTGGTTGAATAATTTGAATAGAATTAATTTGATATCGCTCACCCTTCAAAACACTTTTGAGATTGAGATTTAAATCTAATTTTTTAATGTAAGCCAGCGTATCCTTTTCAAATTCCTGAATACCCACTACTGAAACATTTTCTATTTCAAATTTGAAATCAGGAAAAGAGGAAAATATAGACAAATCAAACTGACTAAAATCTACTTTTGCATTTAGGTTTTCATTGATAGTATCTTTAACTTTTTGAATAATTTTATCTTTGAATACAAATGGCAATATAGCCACACTCACAAATATCAGTCCAAATACAATCCCTGTAATTTTCAATACTTTTTTGAAAACACTTTTTTTCTCAGCCATATTTTTTTTTGAGGCGAATATAAGCAAAAATAGTTTTGAGTTTTTAATTTTGAGTTGTTATTCTCAATAAAAACAACAAAAATTCTGAATCTTACATTAAAACAAACTTTTTTCCGAGAATATAATAAACTTAAACATTGAATTTTTATATTCAAAATATACTTGTATGAAATGTAAGTTATTTTTTTACTCTTTGAACAACCTGAACAAATAACCTACTCAGGGTCTTTTAATCTATCCACTACAAATTCTTTCTCAACATTCACATTAATCAATACTCTATCTGAACCTTGTGCTAATTTTTTAATTTCTTCAATAAAGGACTTTCTTTGTGATTTATTAAATTCTTTTAGATTCATACAAATATCTCTTTCTCCTTCTCTACCCCAGCCATATAATTTATACTTAGGTTTTTTAGGGTGATTATTAATATACTTTATAATAGCATCATATTTTTCTCCATCAATACCCGAAGCATGACTGGTGAAAGAAATAATTAATGCAAATTTAATTTTTTTTGTGGCAGGGCTTTGATTAGTAGGTGTTTCAGCAGACACGGGTTTTGTTTGATTTTTTTGTGCATTGCAATTTACAATAAATAAACTTGCAAAACTTAATATTACTATAATACTTCTTATCATTATTTTTAATTTTTTATAGATGCCATAAATCATGCTCCCATCTGAATAAATCATTTTTTATTCGTTCAGCTTCTAATAAATTATCAATTCCCCTTAAATATTCTAAAAGCATTCGATCATAAACATTTTCTTCTTTTACAATAGTGCTATTAAATTGCCTTTTCCAAAAAATATCCTCAAAAGTTCGATTTTCTGATGGGTTTTTAGGGTTAAAAACTTCATGTTTTGCAAAAAAAGGACGACATGCTGGGAAATATACCCAAAATAAGTCCTTAAAAGTTTCTTTCTCTTCAACATAAAGGTTGGCCTGCAATCCTAGAATTCTAACATCTAAAACAGATCTTTGTTTATCAAAAAACCAATCTTCTTTAACACGATATTTAAGAATATTTCGTAATATTGAAAGAGAATCACATTGCCATGTTTTAGTAGTAATTTCATTCCCATTCGCATCATACGAACTTTCCTCAACTGAATCACATTTTGAAAACTTGGTTTTCACATCAGATATTTGAAGTGGAATTAAAAACTGCTCATCAGAAAAAGTAATTATCTGACCGGCTAATGCATATCTCTTTAATACTTGAAATAAAGAAATTCTTGTTTCAGAAGATTCATAATTGATTGGATAATATAATGGCAAATTAATCTTATCTCTTAAGTCAATATCTCTCCAAATTCTTTTTTTGTAAGCGACATCAGCTTCTCTAAGGAAAGTATAAGGTATAAATCTTCTATTAACAGAATTTTCTTTATCATATACCCCGTCTCTATAATCCCCTGGCTTAAAAACACCTTGTTGAGCATGTGTGATGTTATATGCCAAAGTAAGCATTATTAAAACTACATACCCAAAATTTTTAATAGCATTCATATATTTTTATTTTACTTTTAAGGATACCGTAGAAAGCGTTCTTACTGTACCATCAGGTGCTTTAACTTTAATGTTTTCAAAGTAACACTTTCCACCGGGTGCTAAAGATTGAAGTACTGCTTTCGCTTCAGGAGATAAATTTGCACCATTACACTTAAATTCTTTTAATGAGCCTTTTACAACCGCACTAAAAGTGAATTCTAATACAGGAAATTTAACATCAAAATCAAAACCAGGTACTTCTGCTCCAACACCACCAATTGAAGCCAACTGTAGTTTAGGCATTTCAATTACACCATTTGCAGGTTTTCCACCCAATTTTGGTTGTGGATCTGGTATTTTTTTAACACGAAATACTTTAGGAGGCCCTTGTGGTTTTACGCCATCTTTTGTTTTGGCGGATACGCTAATTTTACATTCACCAGGAGTAGTAACTGTTACAATATATTTTCCACCACCTTTAGGTACAATTTTCCCACCACAGCCACTTATAGAAACTTGTAAATCAGTTGGTGAAACTCCTGCTGCAGAGACTACAACTGGATTTTCAACACCAATATAGAATACATTCATTTTTTCTGGCTCTACTGCTACCGATGGGGCTGCAACCATATAAGTTGTAGAGAAAGGATAGTAATCATAAGTTCCATCTGGTTTCTTAAACTTAATAACTCCTTTTAAGGTTTGTTCACCCTGACCACCAGTTTGTACTTCATACCTCCCCATTCCATCTTCTATTTTTATTGGATTGCCGGGTGATTTTAATTGTTTTGTAGTTGAGTCATAATCAGCACCTACTAATACCTCCATCATATCTGCAGTCATAGCACTGGATGATGCAGCTAAAAATATATCTGCTTTGTATACTTGTCCTGCCTGTACGTATGAAGATGGAGCAATTACTTTTGCAGATAATTTATCGAATTTTAAAGCAATTTTACCAGAAGCAGCAGCAAATACCTGATACAGTTCTGCTTCAGTATTTTTCATATCAGCAATCATTTTGTTCAAATTCGTAACAACTGCTGCCATAGGCAAGTGATTAAAATTCATAATTTCCCATGTTTGTTTTAATCCATCCTCAACCTTATCACTATCTTTTGGTTTAAGATTTTCTATTTTTTTCTTAATTTGCTCATAATCCTCTTTTAAAAATTTAGTTTTTGGATTTTGCTGCATTTCATCTATTAACTTTGTTAATTTATCAACTAATCCTTCTAATTTCTTTCTTAATGCCCTTGCTGTATGTTCCCCTTCAATCATTTTGCTAGGGTCTGAACCTATGAGCATACCAGTGGGAGTGTCATAATCGTCAATTTTACCTTTATCAAGATCTAATTTATAGTTCTTATCAATATTAGGTAATTGTTCGGTTTTTTTAATTACTTCTAATTTTGTTTCTTCAAAATACTTAACCGCTTCTTCAATATATTTTTTTGCCTCTAATGCTTTATCATAGTAGGGTTTTGCAGCAGGATTATTATCTGCAGCTGCCTTAAATCCATCAATTACTCGTTTATTATTCTCATCCAAGTTGGCTATGGTAGTTTCCATACTTTCATTCACGGTAATAAATCCTCTTAAGATCTGTTTTGACACATTAAGAGCCAATAGGGCTGTAAGTACCAGATACATCATCCCTATCATCTTCTGTCTGGGTGTTTCTTTTCCGCCTGCCATTTTCGATAGTTTTTAGTTTTGAGTTTTGAGTTTTGAGTTGTAAATCTTCACTTTATTTCTTTTTAATACTGATTTACAGGTTTATAACTCATTGCATTAAGCATATTTCCGTAAATTGTATTTAATGCAGAAAGGTTGTTAGCTAATGTATTCATTTCTTCTTTATATTTCTTAGTATCAGCAGAAGCGTCTGTTATAGTTTTCAATAAATCTTCCAAGCTGCCATAAAACTGATTAACATTTTCTAAACTATCTTTAGTAGTTTGCAATTGTAATTCGTATGTTGCATTGAGTGCTGCTACATTTTTAGAAAACTTACTGAGTGATTCACTTACTTCATTTACATTATCTGCCATTTTTCCAGCATCTGTGTTGGCTAATGAGCTGATAGAATCAGCAGCTTTTGCATATGAATCTGCTAATTCGCCAACATTATGAGCGGCTAATTTTACATTCTCAACATACTCATTTGTTGCTAATTGTGCATTAGAAATGTCGCTAATTTGTTTAGCTGTTTCAGATAATCTAGATAATCCTTCACTTAAACTTTGTAAAAGTTCAGGTCCTATTTTAGCGTTTTCAAGTGCTAAATCTAATTGTTGAGTTGGCGACAATGACTCTGTTGTCTCCTCTTCAACATGTTCTGTTCCCATTCCTGCTAATTCTGGGTACGCTAATGTCCAATCATATTCTTCATGAGGTATATCAAATGCAAATAATATAAATATCACCGCTTCTGTTAACATCCCTGTTACCAGCATAACATCCCATCCTGGCCAGTGCATGATTTTAAAGAGAGCACCTGCAATAACAACAGATGCACCTGCTGAAGAAAAGATGTGTAAGAATCTTTTGAACCCTTTTACTTTTGGTAGTTTGCTCATAGTACTTGATTTTTTTGGTTAGTGATTTTTTAGTTTTTAATTTTTAATTTTTAATTTTTAGTGTTTAGTGCCGACACTTGGGGTTCGGCATGCTGACATTTATCGTCAGCATTTTTAGTTGTTATAACTCATCTCCTTTTGCTCTTCCGAGGTAAGTCATAACATTTCTAAAGCCAACATAGCATTTGGCTGTATCTTGATATTCATAGGTTCTTGCCCATGTTTGAAGATAGAACCCTACATCTTTCCAACTTCCTCCTCTTATTACTTTTCTTTTTAAAACATTTGCTTCTTTATCTTGAGCTTCATATACATAGTCAGGATTTAAGTCATGAGAAAAATCGTATGCAGATTCGTCAAATGCATTGCTTGTCCATTCAGCTACATTTCCTGCCATGCAATATATTCCATAGTCATTTGGATTATATGAATAAACATAAACTGTATGAAAGCCACCATCATCTATGTATGATCCTCTCATTGGCTTGAAGTTTCCTAAAAAGCATCCTCTTGCATTTCTGATATAAGGACCGCCCCATGGATATGGAGAAAGTTTCAGACCTCCTCTTGCAGCATATTCCCATTCGGCTTCAGTAGGTAATCGGAAGTCATTTACAATACTTTGACCACTTCCAATTAAATAATTATTCAATAAAAGTGAACGCCAAATTGAAAAAGCGCGTGCTTGTTTCCATGTGATTCCAACAACAGGATAATTATCATAAGCAGGGTGCCAGAAGTACATATTAGTAAGTGGCTCATTAAATGAATAAGTGTAATCATGTACCCATGCTAAGGTATCTGGATATACATTGATTATATCTTTTACAATGAAAACTGATCTGTCTACACCATTTCTTTCTCTTAAAATATAATTTCCTTGACCAACAGACACCTGATCTTTCACATTGTATGTACCAAGCGTTTTGTTGTCTTTTGATGGATCGCCAACTGGAGTAGTAGGCGTACCGGGTTGCCCGTTTTGTCCATCATTAAGAGTTATTCCATTATTATAGTCCGCTTTTTTATATTCATGAGCGGCATCCCAAACATCAGGAGATTTATTAGGCACAAAACGGTTAGATTTTTGTGCGGCTAAACGAATATCAATTCTATAATATTCATAATTTAGTTTTCTGGTATCAATTTGTTTTCTGTTGTAAAATCTTTCTACTTCTGGGATATAAAGTGGTTGTAAATCGTTTCTGTAATCTTCATCATCACTATCCCATTTAATTCTGGTTTCCCAGTTGATATAAAATTCGGGTAAGTTTTGATCACCTTTATATTCTGGCCATGTTGCTAAAAAATCTTCCTGAGGAATTTGGTATTCCTGAGCATCGGCATTAGATCCATTTGCTAATAATCTTCTGGCAATAGAATCTCTAACCCAATAAACAAATTGTCTGTATTCATTATTAGAAATTTCAGAATCATCAATATAAAAAGATTGTACTGACACCATTCTACTTTTGGATGTATGAGCCATAGTAGTTTCTTCATCACTTGGTCCCATGTGAAAACTTCCAAGTGGAATATACAGCATTCCAAATGGGTCAGGTTGATACCATTGTTCGCGAGGTTGAACGCCTACTAACTCAGCAGTTCGTTTATTACACCCTGCTATTATTGCGACCAACAGAGAAATTACAAATATCTTTTTCATAAGATTGCTTTTAATTAAGTATTTGCATAATATAATGCATTATAGTGAAATGTGTTACAATAAAAATTTAAATTAATCCAAAAACCGCACATTTCCGTAAACGGTAGGAGTCTTTTGTTTTTTGATATTAAAGCAATAACCTAACATTACTTCATAAGTTCCGGATGTGTAACCTTTTAATTTAGAAGTTGTATAATCATAAGAAAAACCAATTTTCAAACTTTTATCCTTTAATAATTTTACGCCTAACATTGGAGCAATTGCATCTTGTGCTCTGTAAGTTGCTCCAACCCAAAAAGTATTATTATACATATAAGTAAGATTCACATCTATTACAGAAGTAGCACCATCTGATTTTACATTGATATTAGGAATAATACTATTAAAAGGATTTAATTCAAATGTGTATCCTGCCATTATATAATAGTGTCTAGCTAAAATATATTTTATATCTCCGCTTGCTAAAGTTTGTGCTGGTAAATGTGAAGATGCAATTCCAACATACATTTTATTTGGAATACCATAATAAATACCAAAACCTAAATCATAAGATAATTTACTTAAATTAGGATTAGTGATATTTTGTGTTCCACTTGTGTAATTTCCGGGAATACTATTATCTACCTTTCCTGGCTCAGGTACAATCCAAGTGTCTGACACCTGATGTTGTAAAATTCCTGCATCTATACCAACGCCTAATTTACCTGCTCCAATTTGTTTATTATATGCTACGGCTAACCGTGCATACAATGTACTCATGGCCCCTATTTGATCTTTCATTACAGTTAATCCTGCTCCTAATGGTAAATTCATTACTGGCATATCAGCATTTAATAAAAATGTAGAAGGTGCACCAGGAAAACTTACCCATTGTTTTCTATAAAGAACATTAGCACAAAGTGCATCGCTTGTTCCTGCATATCCAGCATTATAGGTAAGTTTTGAATACATAAATTGAGTAAGTTGTGGGTCTTGCTGTGCTTGCAAGATAATTGTACTTACTAAACCTAAAATAATAGAAAGTTTTTTCATAACTTTAATTTTAAAATTTTTGTTGGCGGCTAATATATGGAATTTATTTTTATCCAAAAAATAATTTTTCCAAAAAAAATTGTGGAAAAAATTTTGCACCAACATTTTACTAAAATTTTAAGCAGATTTAATTTCTGCATTTACATTACTGTTTGCTTTTGAATAAGCAGGACACTTTTCGTGTGATTTGCAAGATGTAAAGGCAACAAAAGCAATTGCAATCATCATTGTAAATAGAAAAAAACTTTTTTTCATAGTAAAAAATTTAAAATGAGAGGACAAAGTTACGGAGAAAAAAAATACTGAGCAAATTTTTTTCAATTTTGCACCAAAATCTAAATTTATGGAAAATATATCTATTCAACCTAAAATTGATGAAAGTTGGAAAAAGATATTAAGTTCTGAATTTCAAAAAGAGTATTTTATTCAACTAAAAAAATTTTTACTTGAAGAAAAAGCCAATCATATTATATATCCTCCGGGCAATATGATTTTCGCTGCATATAACTATACTCCTTTTGATAAAGTAAAGGTTGTAATATTGGGACAAGATCCTTATCATAATCCTGGAGAAGCCAATGGATTATGTTTTTCTGTAAATGATGGTGTAAAGATTCCACCTTCTTTGCTTAATATATTTAAGGAACTTAAAGATGATATTGGTTGCGAAATTCCTAAAAGTGGAAATTTAGAAAAATGGGCTATACAAGGAGTGTTTTTATTGAATACATCTTTAACAGTAAGAAAAAATCAACCAGGAAGTCATAGAAATATTGGATGGGAAAAATTCACTGATGCAACCATTAAAGCTATTTCTGATAATAAAGCAAATGTAGTGTTTATGTTATGGGGAAGATGGGCTATGGGAAAAATGGATTTGATTGATAAAACCAAACATTATATTCTAACTGCATCTCACCCTTCACCACTGGCAAGAACGGGCTTTTTAGGATGCAGACATTTTAGTAAATGTAATGAATATCTGATAAAACACAATATTGAACCTATTGATTGGTGTTTATGAAATTTGTTTATTTATTTTGCGAACAAAAATTTTTCTTGAAAAAAAATTATTTATCTTTAATATCTATCATTATTATATTAGCCATTAGTAATGTATTTGCTCAAAAGCAAACAAATTTAGTAGATACAATTTATGTAGATAGTATTCCTAAAAAAATTATTTATGATAAAAAAATTTACAAACTCAATGCTGGATTTTTTGATGTAAATGCTGGTTATTATTTTTCTAATATTATGGATAATAATATGAACGGAATAAATGCCCATTTTAATTTTCATACATACAAAGATTTATATATGCAAGTAGGAATCAATAGAATTAAAGGTTTTGCAAGTTATTATTTTCCTGAAAGAAAAGATGTAACAATAAGTTATTTTAATTTACAGTTTTCGCCACTGGTCTTTAAAACAGAAGGTTTAAAATTTGCTTTCATATTTACCCCTATTGGAATTGCGTTTGGCGGCGGATATAAAGATGAAACCTATCATTACGAGGGTAAAATTAGCAAAGATTCTACTAATATTGTTCAGAACAACTACTTTGGTTTAAATTTTTATTCTTCATTTCAATATTTCTATAAATTTAAATATGATTTAGGCATAGGAAGCGGCATTTATGCAGAATATCAGTATAACACAATGATTGTAGGAATCAATATAAGTTTATATTTTAGTGCGGCTTTTGTTGGAAATCAAACAAAACCTGTTTGGTATTACAAAAAAAATCCTGACAAAAAGATTGATGAATAATTTATTAACTTTGAGCAAAAATTTAAATGTATGATAACTGTTTCAAAAAAAGTAAAAGTGCATAATTTTAGTGCTGGACCTGGCATATTACCAGAAGAAGTTTTGCAAGAAGCCGCCGAAGCGTGCATTAATTTTGACAATATGAATTTATCGCTTCTTGAAATTTCACATAGAAGTAAGAATTTTGAAAAAGTGATGGAAGAAGCACGGGCACTTGTTTTAGAACATTTTGAAGTAAGTTCAGATGAATTTGATGTTATTTTTTTAGGTGGCGGTGCAAGTTTGCAATTTGCAATGGTGCCTTATAATTTTTTAATTAATAAAGCTGGATATGTAAATACTGGTGTTTGGGCAAGCAAAGCTATTAAAGAAGCCAAACTACTTGGAAAAGTAGAAGTAGTGGCTTCATCTGAAGATAAAAAATTTGGATACATTCCCAAAAACTTTAATGTTCCAAAAGATTTAGATTATTTACATATCACTTCAAATAATACTATTTACGGTACGCAGTTTAAGGAGTTTCCAAAAGTGGAAGTTCCACTTGTTTGCGATATGTCTTCAGATATTTTTTCCAGAAAAATAGATGCTAAACAATTTTCTTTAATATATGCAGGAGCTCAAAAAAATATGGGACCTGCAGGAGCAACAATGATTATGATTAGAAAAGATTTTTTAAACAAAAGTAAAAGCGGTTTACTCACAATGTTAGATTACAAAACGCATGTAAAAAATGGAAGTATGTTTAATACCCCGCCTGTTTTTCCTGTGTATGTAGTAATGCTCACATTAAGATGGTTAAAAAAAATAGGCGGTGTAAGTGCTATTGAAAAAATCAATGAGCAAAAAGCAAAACTTTTATATGATGAAATAGATAGAAATTCTCTATTTGAAGGAACAGTAATTGAAAAAAATGATAGAAGCACAATGAATGTATGTTTTAGATTAAAAGATGAAAAATTAGAACCTGAATTTGATAAAATGTGGAAAGAAGCAAATATCAGTGGTATAAGAGGCCACAGAGATGTAGGTGGATACAGGGCTTCTTTGTATAATGCTTTACCATTAGAAAGTGTAAAAGTATTAGTAGAAGTAATGCAAGAATTTGAAAATAAATTTGCTAAATAAAAATGAATACTACTTCAAAAAAAAATATCATAGACAATCAAACATTAGAAAAATTAAAATCTTTAGAAAGTAAAACTTTAGAATCTGTAGTTTGTTATCTGTGGGTAAATCAATTAAATCCAAAAGAAACAATTCATTTAATAGATGCTGTAGAATTTATTTTTTCAGATGGAGATAAAATTACTTTATCAGGAAACGAACATCAGGAAGGATTAGAAATGATACACTACAAATTAGATGAACAAAAAGAGATATTAAAAAAAGAATTTGATAATAAAATACAAGTATTCAAAGTAGTTGCAAATACCACTGAAATGTGGAATACTGTAATCAATCAAAAACTAACAAAAGTTATCTTAACTAAAGATAAAATATCTAATGAATATCTTTCAGATGAAATAATTCTTAACTTTGAAAACAACGAAATGAGAGTAATTCGCGTTCATCCATTAGATGGAATTATTTTAGATTATTATGAAGAAATTTAATATTAATATTAAGAATAAAATCTAACATTATGAAACCACTTACAAAAGAAGAAATTAAAGAAATTTACCACCAACCTTTGATTAATTTAATACATCAGGCAGCAGAAGTGCATCGTAAAAATTTTCCAATAAATAAAGTTCAAATTAGTTCATTGGTTTCAATTAAAACTGGTGGATGCCCTGAAGATTGTGCATATTGTCCTCAATCTGCTAAATATCAAACTGAAATTAAAGTTCATAAATTAATGGAACCAGAAGAACTTAAAGAAAATATTGAATATGCCAAAAAGAATGGTGTAAGTAGAATGTGTTTGGGTGCCGCATGGCGTGAAGTTCGTAACAACAGAGATTTTGATAAAGTTTTAGAAATGGTTAAAATGATAAATAATGAAGGTTTAGAAGTATGTGCAACATTAGGAATGATTACAGAAGAACAAGCCAAAAAATTAGCCGAAGCAGGACTTTATGCATATAATCACAATATTGACACATCTGAAGAATATTACAACAAAATTATTCATACAAGAAATTATCAGGATAGATTAAACACTTTGCAAAATGTCAGAAAAGCAGGACTTACAATTTGTTCAGGTGGAATTATTGGGATGGGCGAAAGTGAAGATGATAGAATTTCTATGCTTTACACACTCAATTTACTTAATCCACATCCAGAATCAGTTCCCATCAATACATTAGTTCCCGTAAAAGGCACACCACTTGAAAACCAGCCAAAAGTTTCAATTTGGGAATTGGTAAGAATGATTGCTACTACTCGCATAGTTCTTCCTAAATCTATGGTAAGATTATCGGCAGGAAGAATTGAATTATCAATGGAAGCACAAGCACTGTGCTTTATTGCTGGAGCAAATTCTATTTTTGCCGGAGAGAAATTACTGACAACACCAAATAATGAAATTAATCAAGATAAGTTACTTTTTGAAATTCTTGGTTTAGAACCATTTCCTTCTATTCATCAAAGAAATTTGGTAGAAAATTAATTTATGCTTCAAGTTCAGGACAAACTATCTGCTTTTGGTACTACTATTTTTACCGTAATGAGTGCTTTAGCACAAAAACACAATGCTATCAATTTATCACAAGGTTTTCCAGATTTTGAACCAGACAAAAAACTCATTGATATTGCCACAAAATATTTAAATTCATCATTTCAGCAGTATGCTCCAATGCCCGGAGATTTAGGATTAAGAGAAACTGTAAGTGAAATAGTATGGAACTGTTATCAAAGAAAATTAAATCCAGAAACAGAAATAACCATTACAGCAGGAGCCACACAAGCCATTTATACAGCCATTGCAACCTTTGTCAGTAAAGGTGATGAAGTAATCATTTTTGAACCTGCTTATGATTGTTATGCACCATCAATAATTGCAAACGGAGGTATTCCTGTTTATAGTGAATTAAAATATCCTGAATTTAAAATTGATTGGAATGATGTGAAACAAAAATTAAATCCAAAAACAAAACTTATCATTATCAACTCTCCACATAATCCTACCGGAAGTATTCTTTCAAAAGAAGATATTGATATATTGACAGAAATAACAAGAAATACAAACACACTAATTTTGAGCGATGAAGTTTATGAACATATTATTTTTGACAATGAAATTCATCATTCAGTTTTAAGATATGAAGAATTGTTTCAAAGAAGTATTATGGTTTCTTCATTTGGTAAAACCATTCATACAACTGGTTGGAAAATTGGTTATTTAGCGGCTCCTGAAAATTTAATGAACCTTTTAAGAAAAGTACATCAATTTCTTGTTTTTGCTGTTAATCATCCTTTACAAAAAACAATTGCAGAATATCTAAAAAATCCAGAAAATTATTTGAATATAAAAACATTTTATCAGCAAAAAAGAGATTTTTTTATTGAAAAAATTAAACATTCCCATTTTAAAATTTTTCCGACAAAAGGAACCTATTTTGTTTTATTAGATTATTCAAAAATTTCAAATAAGAAAGACACTGATTTTGCAATAGAACTCATTGAACAATTCAAAATTGCTTCTATTCCTATGTCTGTTTTTTATCATCAACAAAAAGATTATCACTTATTAAGATTTTGTTTTGCTAAAAAAAATGAAACCCTTGAAAATGCAGGAAAAATTATTTCTGTATTAAAAAATTAACATTTTTGTAAATATCTTAAAAAAATTTATGTACATTTGGGCAAAAAAATTTTAGAAATGAGAATAAAGTACATATTATTTTATTTGCTTTTTATAAGCGGTTATATAAATGTTTCAATGGCTCAAAATTTTGCCAGACCAAATGACTGGAAAAAATTAAGAAAGGAAGTTTTTATTCAAATGGGGGCTTCTGGTTTTTTAGGAGACCTCGGAGGATTAGATAAAGTTGGTACAGATTACAGTCCGGTAGATTATGATTTTCAAATTACTCGAACTGCAATGGGCATTGGTTATAAATATAAATTACAAAGATGGTTAAATTTAGTAGGCACTTTTAATTGGTTGATTGTTCGGGGTGATGATAAATTAACACAAGAAAAATTTCGCCATGAAAGAAATCTGAATTTTAAAAGTAATATCTTTGAATTAGCAGGAAGGATTGAATTTGCGTACTTTGCTAATAGAGTAACCAACAGATATAGTATCAAAAAAACTTTTAGTAGAAGAATGAAAGGTGTTCAAACAGAATGGATAGCATTCATTGGAATTGGTGGTTTTTACTATAATCCAAAAGGGTATGATGGTAGAAATTGGGTAGCATTAAAACCTTTACACACAGAAGGGCAAGGGTTACCGGGTGGTCCTAAACAATATAGTAATTTTTCAGTATGTATTCCAATGGGTATTGGTTTTAATATGTATATTAAAAGACAGTGGTCAGTAGGAATAGAAATTAATTGGAGAAAAACATTTACAGATTATATTGATGATGTTAGTACTAATTATTACGATCCAGTTGCACTCGCTGCAGCTTATGGCCCAAAGTCAGTACAAATGGCTGACCCAAGCTTGGGAACTATTCCCGGTTTTTCAAAGCCCGCGGCAGATGGTACCCCTGCACAAAGAGGTGATTCAAAACAAAAAGATTCTTACTTCAGTGTTCAATTAAAAGGAGGTTATATATTTAAATACAAAAGAGGTAGAAGCCGCTTGAGAAGTAAGTTCTAATAACTTATCCCTCAAAAGTTAATGTAAATACTACCATTCTGGAATTTACCTTGTCAATACTTTTTTGAGAAAAGATATTATTCCTTTGATATAATAAATTTCTTGTTCCTGCTAAAATTTTTATTTCTAAACCAAATTTGAAATACTTTAAATAAAAATCTACCCCACCTCCACCACTATAAAAATAATCATCTCTATACAATTTTACCGCCTCATTATCTAAAACATTACCACTGCCAGATGTTCCTTGTGATTTTTTATTTCCTGCCAAATCCATTGCATAGCCACCACCACCAATTACATAAGCACTAAAATTAAATGCTCTTTTAGATTGAATCTTTACTTCTAACGGAAAAATTAAAAAAGTAGATTCTACATTTTTTTGAAAAACCAATGTGCTATCCCCATTTTTATTTCTTAAATAATATTCTAAACTTCTTGATGCAAAACTAATGTTTGGAGTAAATCTTAATCTTACATAATCGTGTAATCTGAAATCACTTACTATACCTAATGCAAAACCAGGTGCAGATTTATGATAGATATTTTTCATATTATATCTTACAGTATCAATTATTGTATCAGGCAAAACTGCTATTGGCTTTGTATGTATTCTAAAATCGGTTGAATTGAAAGCTATTGTAAACCCAAAGTGTAATCTATTATGATAAAAATTTGGAAGATTTTGACCAGCACCTTCATTTTGTTGTGCCATTAATAATCCCCAATTAAATACAACACACCAAAAAAATAATTTTCTAAACAACATTACTAAATTATTAAACCCGCAAATATAAGTATAAAGAATTGCTTAATTTTTAATTCAAAAAACGAATTTTATTTTTTATTTATTTTGTCATTGACAGAAGGATCAAAAAATTTAATTCCAATTAACTTTTCAGGTAAATAATTTTGTTCTACAATATGATTTGGATAATCGTGAGGATATTTGTATCCAAGTCCATAATTTAATTCTTTCATTAATTTTGTTGGAGCGTTTCTTAAATGCAAAGGAACAGGTTGTATTCCATTTTTTTCAATAAACTCTAAAGCATTATCTATAGATAAATAAGCTGAATTACTTTTGGGAGATTGTGCCAAATAAATTGTTACTTCAGATAAAATAATTCTTGCTTCAGGCATACCAATTTTATGCACAGCATCAAAACAAGCATTGGCCAATAAAAGAGCATTAGGATTTGCCAATCCAATATCTTCTGCAGCTAAAATAATAAGTCGTCTTGCTATAAATAAAGGATCTTCTCCTCCCTTTAACATTACTGCTAACCAATACAAGGCAGCATCAATATCAGATCCTCTCACTGATTTTATAAACGCAGATATAACATCATAGTGCTGTTCAGCATTTTTATCATACAAGATAGTTTTTTGTAAAACTTTATGAACCAATTCATTTGTAATTTCTACCGGATCATCAGAATGTTGCACTACACTTTCCAGAGCATTAAGTAATTTTCTTGCATCTCCACCACTGAATGACATCAATGCTTCCGTTTCTTTTAATTTAATTTTCTTCTGTTTCAGATATTTATCATCATTAATTGCCTTATCTAATAATAATTGCATTTCATCTTTATTCAGAGGAGTTAATGTCAAAACTTGCATACGAGATAATAAGGCAGGCACAATTTCAAATGATGGATTTTCAGTAGTAGCTCCAATTAAAGTTATAACTCCTTTTTCTACTGCACCTAATAGTGCATCTTGTTGAGATTTATTAAACCTATGAATTTCATCAATAAATAATATCGGAGATTTTTGTTGAGTAAATAAGTTTTTCTCTGCTTTTTCTAATACTTCTCTTACTTCTTTAACTCCTGAATTAATTGCAGATAAAGAATATAATGTTCTATTCAATGATTGTGCTAATAACAAGGCGATAGTTGTTTTGCCCACGCCAGGCTGTCCCCACAGAATTATTGAAGGTAAAAAATTTTGTTGAATAAATTTTGTGAGAATTCCATTTTGGCCAACAAGATGTTGTTGACCAATAATTTCATCCCATTTTTTAGGACGCATTCTTTCTGCTAGTGGTTGCATAAATTTAATTCGGTATAAAATTACTACATTTACCCCAAAAATTTGTTATGAAAAAGTTTTTGTTATTAACATTAGTAATTTCAAGTATTTATGCAGTGTTGAAGGATAAAGACAAAGACCCACTTCACAAAAGGATATTTTTAACCACTATTACAGAAATAAAAAATGGAACGCCCTCTAATAAAACTGCATCAGATGAGTTAGAGTTTAAAAACAATAAAGTATTTAGTAAATATTTGAATGATAAATTTAATATCAACTGGATGAGCTATACTATTACAAAAGATAGTACATTTACAGATTCAATCACAGAAGCAGAAGTAAGATATTTTGAAGTGAAAGCATTATTTAAAAATCAAGATGCAGAAGAAACACATCTTTACTGCAAAATAGAAAATGAAATTATCAATGGAGAAATTAAGATTTTGAAAAATGATAAATTGAAAAAACAATTTGAATTTTCTGGGCAAGAAAAAGCAACTAAAATCAAAGATAAAAAATAATGCTAAAAATATTTTTATCTATAACTCTTGTAATTACAACTATGGAAGCACAAAACTCAAATAAATATCAGTTAGCAACATTTGGAATGGGATGTTTTTGGTGTACAGAAGCCATCTTTCAAGAATTAAAAGGTGTTATTAAAGTTACTCCTGGTTATGCTGGCGGACACAAAGAAAATCCTACTTATGAAGAAGTTTGTGAAGGAAATACTGGACATACAGAAGTTACCCAAATTATATTTGACCCAACTCAAATAAGTTATGCAGAATTATTAGAGGTATTCTTTAAAGTCCATGACCCTACAACTCTTAATAGACAAGGAAATGATGTTGGTTATCAATATCGTTCTGTTATTTTTTATCATAATGATGAACAAAAAAAATTAGCTCAATACTATAAACAAAAACTAAATGAAGAAAAAGTATATGATAATCCTATTGTAACTGCTATTGAACCCTTTACAAATTTTTATCCCGCAGAAGATTATCATAAAAATTATTATCAATTAAATAGCAACAAACCATATTGTCAGTTAGTTATTAAACCAAAATTAGAAAAGTTTGAAAAAGTTTTTCGTGATAAGTTGAAAAAGTAATTGATTGTAACTAATTGTTTTTCAATAAAATAGTTAAAATGGAGCTATGTAAATTTAAAATACGATTTTAAATTTACATACCTATACCCAAACATTATTCATCAATAAATCATATAATTCTCTCATTCCTTCAGTTGCCTTTTTCTTGATATGAACTAAATGGTTAAAACTACTATTTGTTAATTCTCCTGGGTCAATGTAATATTTTGGTATATCACTTGGGGCATAAAACACCAAACTTGCCGCAGGATAAACAACTAATGAACTTCCTACAACTATTAAAATATCAGCCCTCTCAACTATTTCAATGGCTTTTGGCATCATTGGAACTGGCTCTCCAAACCATACAATATGCGGCCTTAATTGATGTCCATTCTCACACTTTTCACCCCATTCTAAATTCCATTTATTTATTGGATAAATCAAATGTTCTTCAACACTACATCTTACTTTCATTATTTCTCCGTGCAAATGCAAAACATTTTTACTTCCTGCTCTTTCGTGCAAATCATCTATATTTTGTGTAATTACAGAAACTTTGTATTTCTTTTCTAAATCAGCAATGAGTTTGTGTGCCTCATTGGGCTTTGCTTCCATACATTGCCTTCTTCTTTTATTGTAAAATTCCAACACTAATTTTGGATTTCTTTCCCACGCTTCTGGAGTTGCCACTTCTTCTATTGGATATTGTTCCCAAAGCCCATCACTATCTCTGAATGTTTTCAACCCACTTTCAGCACTAACTCCTGCTCCTGTAAACACTACAATATGTTTTTTCATTTTACCACTTTTTTGCAAATATACATCTATTCGCAGAAAAATAAAAGTAATGTATCTTTGTGCATTAAAATCACAAAACAAATATGTATAACCACGCATTTATTCAACTATCAGATATATTGAAAGCTTATCTTAATAACACCTCAACACCTTATTCAGATTTAATTAAATCATCCATTCATCAAGCAGAAATTCAAAACCCATGGTTCATTGAAAAATTTGTTTTGACCATGTTTTCACATATTTCTGATTTGACAAGTTCTGAAAGCATTGCTAAATACACTGATAAATTTACATCAACACAAAATCCTAAAAAAGTTCTTGTTATTGCCGCAGGAAATATACCTATGGTTTCATTTCACGATGTAATGAGTGTCTTACTTTCTGGGCATTTTCTTGTCTTCAAACCATCATCAAAAGATACTATTTTAATGAAAATGATATTAAACATTTTGAAAAATATAGAACCAAAATTAAAAGAAAAAATTTTCATAGTTGAAAAAACTATACAAACAAAAGAAATAGATGCAGTTATTGCTACTGGCACTAATAACACTGGAATGCATATTCAATACTATTTTCAAAATTATCCAAAAATTATCAGAAATAATCGCACCTCTATTGCTATCATTGATAATTCCACTACTGATGATGATTTAAAGAAATTAAGTGATGATTGTTTATTGTATTTTGGTTTAGGATGTAGAAATGTTTCAAAGATATTTATTCCATCTGATTTTGATATTCAAAGAATTTTCAAAGCATTTTATGATTACGGCTTTTTTATTCAACACAATAAATATATGAATAACTATGATTATTACAGAAGCATCTATCTTTTAAATAGAGAAAACTTTTTAGAAAATAATTTTTTAATTGTAAAAGAAAGTCAAGAATTAAATGCTCCTGTTGCTAACTTGTTTTTTCAAAGATACAATAATATAAATGAAATTAACGAGTATATTCAAAAACATTCAAACGATATACAAAGTATAGTGGGTAAAAATTATGTTCCTTTTGGCAAATCACAATTTCCTGATATACTTGATTTTTCTGATGGTATTTCTACTAAAGAATTTTTGATGGCACTATAAATTTTTTCTATTTTAAAATCCACTAATAGTTTATTTATATTTGCAAAAAATTACAACTATGAAAAAAATAGCATTTGTCATCATTGGGACTTCAATAATTATGTCATGTTCAAATAATTCAGAAAAACAACAAGAAACTAACAACGCCCAACAAGAATCCCAAAGATATGATGATGCTTTGGCAGATAAATTAAGTGCTTTTGAACCTCTTGAAATCAAAGATACACTTAATCCCGCCCTTGTAAAATTAGGTCATCATTTATATTTTGATAATCAACTTTCACGCAAGCAAACAATGAGTTGCAATACTTGTCATAACTTATCAACTTTTGGTGTAGATAATAATCCAACATCAAAAGGTGAAGAAGGTAAATTTGGTGATAGAAATTCTCCTACTACCTTAAATGCAGCTATTCACACTGCTCAATTCTGGGATGGTAGAGCCGCTACTGTTGAAGAACAAGCAGGAATGCCTATTTTGAACCCTATTGAAATGAACATTCCAAACGAAAAATTTCTCATTGATAGATTGAAAAAATCAGAACTTTATCAAAAACTTTTCAAAGAGGCCTTCCCAAATGAAAAAGACCCTATAACATATAACAATCTTAAAAAAGCCATCGGTGCATTTGAAAGAAAACTCATTACACCATCTCGTTTTGATGAATATCTAAAAGGTAATAAAAACGCATTAACTACAGAAGAAAAGAAAGGATTACTTACATTTATTACAACAGGCTGCACAACCTGCCACAATGGTGCTGGCGTAGGTGGCGGAATGTTTCAAAAATTTGCAGTATATGGCAATTACTGGGATTATACAAAGAGTGCAAAAATTGATAGCGGTAAAGTAAAAATTACTAAATTACCTGGTGATAAATTTGTTTTCAAAGTGCCTTCATTAAGAAACATTGAAAAAACATATCCATATTTCCACGATGGCAGTGTAAGTGATTTAAAAGAAGCCATAAAAATAATGGGTAAAGCACAACTCAATAAAGATTTAAATGATGAAGAAGTGAATGATATTTTTACTTTCTTAAAATCTCTCACTGCTGATATTCCTGATGAATACAAAAAAGCACCGTCTCCATCAATCTAATTTTTCTTGCATTATATATCAAAAGGGGCTTTGTGCCCCTTTTTTATTTTCTTACACATATTTATTCAAACAAAATTAAACTCACTAAAACAAAAAATAATGTAACTTGCTCCCCAAAAATTTAATAAAAAGTGGCTGATTTTCATCAAAAAAAAATTGGGATATTAGGTGGAGGGCAATTAGGCAAAATGCTTATTCAAAAAGCACTTGATTTTAATTTAAACATTTATGTTTTAGACCCCGATAGTTCTGCACCCTGCAAAAATCTTACACCTAACTTTGTAAAAGGTGATTTCAAAAATTTTGATGATGTTTATCATTTTGGTAAAAAATTAGACCTTATTACTATTGAAATTGAAAATGTTAATGTTGAAGCATTAAAGAAATTACAACAAGATGGAAAAGAAGTATTTCCCCAACCTGAAATTATTGAAATGATTCAAGATAAGGGTAAACAAAAAATTTTCTATCAAACAAATAATATCCCTACTCCAGATTTTTTTCTCATTAATTCAAAATCTCAAATTGAAAAATACAGCGAATATCTTCCTTTTTTTCAAAAAACAAGAAAAGGCGGATACGATGGAAAAGGCGTTAGAAAAATTTCAAATAAATCGCAAATCCCTAATGCTTTTGATGAACCAAGCGTTTTAGAAAAAATGGTTGATATTGATAAAGAAATCAGCATCATTGTGGCAAGAAATAAATCAGGAGAAATTAAAACATTCCCGATTGTAGAAAGTGTATTTAATCCTGCTGCACATCTTGTAGATTATTTAGTTTGTCCTGCTTCTGTAAATAAGAAGATTCAACAGCAAGCAGAACAAATTGCCAAAAAAATTGCAGAATCATTACAACTTGTTGGACTTTTAGCCATTGAATTTTTTTTATCAAAAGATGGAAAACTATTAGTTAATGAAATGGCTCCAAGAGTTCATAATTCTGGTCATCATACAATTGAAGCGTGCATAACATCACAATTTGAACAACACTGGCGCGCTATACTCAATTGGCCATTAGGTGATACATCTATTATTCGCCCTGCTGTGATGGTTAATTTACTTGGTTCAGAAGGATTTGAAGGCAATGCACATTATGTTGGATTTGAATTGGCACTCAAATACAGCGGCGTTTATCCTCATCTTTATGGAAAAAAAACTGTAAAACCATTCAGAAAAATGGGACATATTACTATTACAGATAACACTATTTCTGCCGCATTAGCAAAAGCCAAAACTATTAAAGAATTACTTAAAGTAACAGCCATTTAATATGCTTGACAAAATTATTACTACCACATTATTGATTGCAGCCATTGCTTATTTGATTTACAGATTTAGTAAAAAGAAATCCTGCAATAAAAATAATTCCTGCTGTAAATAAAAAATTATGAAAAAAGATTTTATACCACACATCAATAGAGAAATTAGTTGGTTATCTTTTAATGAGCGTGTTTTGCAAGAAGCAGAAGACAAAAGAAATCCATTATTAGAACGACTTCGCTTTCTTGGAATTTTTAGTAACAACCGAGATGAATTTTACAGAGTAAGAGTAGCCACCGTAAAACGATTAATAAAGTTAGGTCACAAAGCCATTGAAATTTATGGTGAAAATCCTGAAATTTTACTCAAACAATTGCAAAATAAAGTCGTTGCTCAACAGCAAAAATTTGATGAACTATATCTAAAAATTTTAGATGAATTAAAAGAAAACAACATTTTCATTATTAACGAAAAAGAAATATTAAATGAACACAAAGAATTTATTTCTAATTTTTTTCATAATGAAGTAATGCCCTCTCTTTTCCCAATATTGATAGACGCCAGAAAGCCATTTCCTTTTTTGAAAGATAAATACGGATATTTATATATCAAACTTGAATCTACTCATAATCCACAAAAATTCAAATATGCGTTAATTGAAATTCCCACAAAAGTGCTTTCACGTTTTGTGATTTTACCAGAAATAAAAAATAAAAAATACTGTATTTTATTAGACGATGTGATTCGTTACAACATCAATGAGATATTTTCTGTGTTTGGATTTAAATGTGTTGGAGCATATAATATCAAATTAACAAGAGATGCAGAGTTAGAAATTGATAATGATTTAAGTGAAAGTATTTTAGAAAAAGTTACAAAAGGATTGAAATATCGCCAGAAAGGAAAACCCGTGAGATTTGTGTATGATAAAGAAATGCCAAATGACATGCTACAATTCATCATGAAAAAATTAGGAATGACGAATACCAAAGATAGTGTTATATCTGGCGGCAGATACCATAATTTCAAAGATTTCATCAACTTTCCTACACTTGGCAGAGAAGATTTGACCTTTCAAAATCCGCCAGCCATCAACATTCCAGAATTAGATAATCTTAAAACTCCCATTATTGATTACATCCTAAAAAAAGATTTGTTATTACACTTTCCTTATCATTCATTCAATTACTTAATTAAAATTTTGCAGGAAGCATCTATAGACCCAAGAGTGCATTCCATTCAAATTACATTATATCGTTTGGCAGAATCATCTCGCATTGCTAATGCTTTAATCAATGCCATCAAAAATGGCAAAAAAGTAACAGCAGTTGTAGAATTACAAGCAAGATTTGATGAAGAACATAATATTTACTGGGCTGAAAAATTGAAAGAAGAAGGAGCAGAAGTCATTTATGGCGTAAGAGGATTGAAAGTGCATTCTAAACTTTTTTTAATTGAAGGTAAAGATAAAAATCATTCATTTAAAATTGCTCATATAGGCACTGGAAATTTCAATGAAAAAACAGCAAAAATTTATACTGATTTATCAATAGTTACAACGCATAAAGGCATTTGTAAAGATGTAGAAACAATTTTTAATTTTTACAGAAACAATCTGAAAATAGGAAAATACTCTCATCTAATTGTTTCACCTTTTAATATGCGAAACGATTTTATATCTTTAATCAAAAAAGAAATTAAAAATGTAAAAAAAGGTTTGAAAGGTGAAATCATTCTAAAACTCAATAATCTTGTAGATAAAGAAATGATTGATTATTTATACAAAGCATCACAGGCAGGTGTAAAAATCAAATTGATAGTAAGAAGTTCTTGTTCATTAGTAACTGAATTGCCCGGATATAGCGATAACATAGAAGCCATCAGTATTGTAGATAAATATCTTGAACATGCTCGTGTTTTTATATTTCACAATGGTGGAAAAGAAAAAATTTTTATTTCATCAGCAGATTGGATGACCCGAAACCTTGACCACAGAAGTGAAGTGGCTACTCCAGTTTACGATGAAGAAATCAGAAATATTATTAAAAAAATTATTTCCATTCAATTATCCGGAAATCAAAAAGTTAGAATTATAGATAGAAATCAAACTAACAAATACAAATTACCAAAAGAAGGAGAACCACCTATTCGTGTGCAAGATGAAACATACAACTATCTAAAATCTTTAACCTATTCTAAAAATAAAAAAACAACATTTGTATGAGCGAAACATCTATTTCTAATAAACAGTTAGGTATATTGCTTGCCGCCATTGATATAGGAAGCAATGCTATTAGGTTATTAATCTCAAGAGTGTTTGAAAACAAAAATGTGATTTTATTTCATAAAGAAGAATTGATAAGGGTAGCCATTCGTTTAGGTGAAGATGTTTTTTTGCAAGGAAAAATTTCTGATGAAAAAAAACAACGACTTACTAATGCAATGTCGGCATTTCATCATTTAATGCAGGCATATAACATTAATTTTTACAAAGCAGTGGCCACAAGTGCTATGCGTGATGCTTCTAATGGAAAAGAAGTGATTGAGGAAATAGAAAAAGCCACATCCATAAATATTGAAATTTTAGATGGAAAAACTGAAGCAAATCTTATATTTGCTAATCATATTGAAGAAATTCTTGACCCCGACAAAGCATATATGTATATTGATGTAGGAGGCGGTAGCACTGAAATTACTATTTACAACAAACATAAAGCCATTGCTTCAAAATCTTTTAATATAGGCACTTTGCGACTTTTATACAACAAAGTAAACGATGAAACATGGGAAGAAATGAAACAATGGATTAAAAAAAACACACAGGGAATTTATCCACTATATGCCATTGGTTCGGGTGGAAACATCAATAAACTTTACAAAATGAGTGGAAAAAAAGAAAATAAATCTCTTGGATATAATAAGTTAAAAGGACTTTATGAAATGTTGCAATCATATACCTATGAAGAACGAATTAAATTATTAGGATTAAAACCTGATAGAGCAGATGTAATAGTGCCCGCCGCAAAAATTTACTTAACAGCAATGAAAACTGCTGATATTGAAAAAATGTATGTTCCACAAATTGGGCTATCAGATGGTGTTGTTCATCAATTATATGAAACATTGAAAAAAGAAAAGAAAATTTTGACACAATAATTAAAAATGAATCAAGAAAACATGCTGCATATTGGAATTAGTGAAATAATAGATATTACACTGGTAGCCATAATGTTGTATGTACTGTACAATCTTATTCGTGGCACATCTGCTGTAAAAGTATTTTGGGGATTAGGAATCATTTATATTGTTTGGGTAATAGTAACTGCTCTTGATTTCAAATTGTTGAGTTCTATTGTAGGAAAATTTATCAATCTTGGTATTATTACCATCATCATTATATTTCAGCAAGAAATACGAAAGTTTTTATTGCTCATTGGGTCAACAGATTTCTGGAAAAAACATTATAGTATATTCAAAATTAAAGAAGCATTCAAAGAAAGCACAACATCAAATGTTCCTATCAATATCTTACAAGATGCCTGTTATAATTTAGGTAGAACAAAAACAGGGGCTTTGATTGTTATACATCAAAAAGATGATTTGAGTTTATATGAACAATCGGGGGTGCCTGTAAATGCTCCTGTTACAGAATATATGCTGGAAAGTATTTTTTACAAAAATGCTCCATTACATGATGGGGCTGTTATCATTAAAAATAATTTTATCATCTCCGCTCGTTGTATTTTGCCTGTAAGCGAATCAAATACATTACCATCACATGCTGGTACAAGACATCGTGCATCACTTGGTATAGCAGAAGAAACAGATGCAGTAGCCATTGCAGTAAGCGAACAAACAGGAAGTGTATCAATTTGTAAAAATGGAAAAATTTATTACGATATTCCTTACAAAGATTTTATTCCATTGTTAGAAAAATTGCTGGATTGAGGTAAAGAGTGAAGAGTGATAAGTGAATAGTGAAAAATGAAAAGTAAAAGTTTTCTTTAAAATTAAATTAAAAATCATCGCCTTTTAACTCGGTTTATTTCCTTACATTCGCCGAAAAAATTTTTTATGTTAAGAACACATACTTGTGGAGAATTAAGAATTTCAGATGTATCTAAAAAAGTTACACTTGCGGGCTGGGTACAAAGAAGAAGAGATTTAGGTAATCTTACTTTTATTGATATTCGTGATAGATATGGCATTACTCAATTAGTATTTAGTTCAGATATAAATTCTGAATTATTAGATAAAGCAAGAACTGTTCATCGTGAATATGTTATTCAGGTTTCAGGAACAGTAAGAGAAAGAGAAAGTAAAAATTTAAATTTGCCAACAGGAGAAATTGAAATTGTTGTTGATGAAATAAAAATTTTAAATCCATCTATAACACCACCTTTTACAATAGAAGATAATACTGATGGAGGCGAAGAATTGAGAATGAAATTTCGTTATTTGGATTTACGCCGCAATCCTTTAAAAAACAATTTAATTCTACGCCATCGTTTAGCATTAGAAACAAGAAAATATCTGGATAGTTTGAATTTTTTAGAAATAGAAACACCATTTTTAATTAAATCAACTCCCGAAGGTGCTCGCGATTTTGTTGTACCAAGCAGAATGCATAAAGGTGAATTTTATGCTCTACCTCAAAGTCCGCAAACATTCAAACAAATTTTAATGGTTGCAGGTTATGATCGTTATTTTCAAATAGTTCGTTGTTTTAGAGATGAGGATTTAAGAGCAGATCGTCAACCTGAATTTACTCAAATAGATTGTGAAATGAGTTTTATTGAAAGAGAAGATATTTTACAAACATTTGAAGGGTTGATTCGTCATTTATTTAAATCTGTAAAAGGTATTGAATTACCTGCCTTTCAAAGAATGTCTTATGATGATGCAATGAATTATTATGGATCTGATAAACCCGATTTAAGATTTGATTTGAAATTTACTCACTTTACAGACATTGCAAAAAATAAAGGATTTCAAGTATTTGATAATGCAGAATGTATTGCTGGTATCAATGTTCCATTACAAGCTAATGCAACAAGAAAACAAATTGATGAATGGACAAATTTTGTAAAAGATCCAAAAGTAGGAGCAAATGGTTTAATATACATCAAGTATAATTCAGATGGCACAATTAAATCATCTATTGATAAATATCTTTCTGAAAATGATTTGAAACAAATTTTACAAAAAGCCAATGCAAAAGAAGGTGATTTATTGCTAATCATTGCAGGAGAAAAAAATAAAACTCTTAAAGCATTAGGTCAATTAAGATTGCATTTAGCAAAGCAATTCAATTTAATTCAGGAAAACACTTTTGCTTGTTTGTGGGTTTTAGATTTTCCATTGTTTGAATATGATGAAGAAGAAAAAAGATGGGTAAGCATGCATCATCCTTTTACATCACCCATAGGAGATTTGAGTGGAGATATTGCAAGCATTAAAGCAAATGCATATGATATGGTAATTAACGGCACAGAAGTAGGCGGAGGAAGTATTCGTATTCATAACAAAGAAGTGCAAAAGCAAGTGTTTAAGTTATTAGGATTTACCGATGAAGAAGCAATGAAACAATTTGGATTTTTGATGAATGCTTTTGAATATGGTGCTCCACCACACGGCGGTATTGCCTTTGGATTTGACAGATTAACAGCCATTCTTTGTGGTTCTGATTCTATCAGAGATGTTATTGCTTTTCCAAAAAATAATGCAGGTAAAGATACAATGATAGATGCTCCATCTACTATTAATGAAAAGCAGTTAGAAGAATTAGGATTATTAATCAGACAAGATAATCCTCAAAATTAAAAACATTGCTTGTAGTTTAAATGCAATTTTCTTACAAAAACATTTTAAGTATTGCTTTGCCACTTGTATTTAGTGGATTTGGTCAAAGTATAATTTATGTAACGGATATTTTATTTTTAGGGAGATTGGGTGAAGTAGCATTAGGGGCTTCGGCAATTGCTGGTTTATTATACGCTTCATTGATGATGATTGGCTTTGGAATTTCGTCGGGCTTACAAGTGATTATTGCTCAAAAAGTTGGTGAGGGAAAAGAGAAAGAAACATCAGATTATTTATTAAATGGTATATTCATTCAAGGATTGATTGCTATTTTCTTTTCAATAATGTATTTATTGTTTCATTCATCAATTTTAAAACTTTTTGTGCATAATGAAAATGTTTTAGTTGCCACAGATAATTTTATGTTCATTAGAATTTTAGGGCTACTACCCTACTTTTTATTTTATGCCTATCGTTCTTATTATTTAGGAATTGGACAAACTAAAATTATTTCATCTGTAATTATTGTAATGACTGTTCTTAATCTGATTTTAAATCCTATATTGATTTATGGTTATGAAAACATTGTTCCTGCAATGAATTATGTAGGTTCTGCATGGGCTTCTGTTATTTCAGAAATTTTAGGAATGTTTTTAATAATGTTGTTTTATGCCATCAGAAGAAATTCATTTAAGTTTATTTCTAAAATCAAGAAAGAATATTGTAGAGAAATCATAGTATTATCGTATCCATTGATATTTCAACATTTCATTTCTGTGTTTTCGTGGTTTTTATTTTTTGTATTTATTGAAAAAATGGGTGCAAGAGAACTGGCTATATCAAATGTTGTGCGAGCAGTATATGTGGTTATTATGTCGCCTATATTAGCATTTTCGCATTCTACAGTAACTATAACAGGACAATTATTTGGTGCAAATGATTTTCAGAACATTCAAAAAACAGTTTGGAAAATTGTAGTTTTAGCAATAGTTTTCACATTGCCATTTTCATTATTATCATTCTTTTATCCAGAAATTTTAATGAAAATTTTTACAAATGATAATCAACTCATAGAAGGTGGAAAGGTAATTATGAAGATTATTGCTTTTGCAATTATTTACTTTGCTTTATCTATGCCATGGATAAGTGCTGTTACAGGAATTGGAGATACTTCCAAAGCATTATTAATTGAAAGCATTTCATTTGTAGTGTATATTGTAACAAGTTTTCTATTCGTTTTTGTTTTCAAATGGAATCTTACTTTAGTTTGGCTAAATGAATTTGTGTATTTTAGTTGTATATTTTTATTGTCTTATGTGTTTTTCAATAATAAAATTAAGAAAGTAATGGGTATTATTTAAACATTTTTCTAACTAATTATTATTTCAATTTTCAAATAAAATCCCGTAAATTCGCCAAACTTATACTAAATTTATCTATTTCTCGTTTAAATTTGCCATTGTGAAATATAAACTTCTATACATTAGTTTTGTTGTCATTATTGTTACATCTTGTAGCACCAAGAAGAATACTCTTGTTCATAGAACCTGGCATAATATGAATACAAGATTTAACGGGCTATTTAATTCAACTGAAAGTATTAAAGAAGGTTATTACAAAATCCGCACAGCACATAAAGATAACTACGATGAAATTCTCCCCGTTTTTATTTCTCCTGAAAATGATGAAGAAGCCAAAAAAACTTATCAGGAATTTGACCGTGCTATAAAAAAAGCTTCATTAATGATTCAAAGACACGCTATTAAAGAAAAAGGTAGTAGTGTAGAAACCACCAAACATGGGGCTAATAAGTGGATTGACAACTGTTGGATAAATATAGGTATTGCAAGATATTACAAAAGAGAATTTTTTAGTGCTGTAGAAGCATTAGATTATGTTACTGGAAATTATTCTAAATCAAAAGACAAATACCTTGCAATGTACTGGTTAGTTAGGGCATATAATGAAGTAGGTGCAGTTTCTGAAAGTGAAGTCGTATTAGATAATTTAAATAATGAAAAAAAATTACCATCCTATCTCAAAAAAGAACTTTATGCCTTGAATGCTGATTATTACATCAGGAGGGGAAACTACAAAGAAGCACTTAAAAATTTAGAAAAAGCCGTTCAACAAAAATATTATTTTGATAAAGAAAAAAATCTTCAAAGAGCAAGATGTGCATTTGTTGCAGCACAATTAAGTGAACAACAGGGCAATTTCAAAAAAGCAAAAGAATACTATAAGAAAACGATTTCACTCAAACCCGATTATGAAATGGCTTTTTATGCCAAAATGAAATCTTCTTTGTTATTTGATGAATCTAATCCCTCTGAATTGCAAAAACACAAAAAGGAATTACTTCAAATGACATCTGAAACAAAAAACAATGAGTATTTAGATGTTATTTATTATACACTTGGTCAAATAGAGGAAAAACAAAAAAACATTGAACAAGCCAAAAAATACTACACACTTTCTGTGCGAACAAGCACCGCTAATCCAAAGCAAAAAGCATATTCATACTTGAAATTAGGAGACATCTTTTTTGAAGAAGGACAATATGTGCCATCAGGAAAATACTACGATAGTGCTATAACTACTTTGCCTAAAACTCATAAAAATTATGATAAAATTGTTGCAAGAAAAGAAGTATTACAAAATTTAATTCGCTATATTCAGGAAATTCATGAATTAGATAGTTTGATTGCTTTGACTAAATTCAGTAAAGATGAAATTGACCGTTTAATAGACAGACAAATTAAACAATACATTGCTGAACAAGAAAAAATTAAAAAAGAGAAAGAAGAAAAAGCAAAATCTACACCACCAGGACCTTCTAATCCTAATGACCCTAATAACAATCCTTTTGCAGCACAAACATCGTCCTTTTATTTTTACAACAAAACAGCAGTTAATTATGGTATTCAGGATTTCATCAAAAAGTGGGGACCACGACCATTAGAAGACGACTGGAGAAGAAGTGTGAAAAATAAAAACAACATCTCTAATAACGAAAATAATTCTAATAACAATTCTACACCTACCAGCAACACCACAGCAACAAATTCTAATAACACTTCAAGTAAATCCAATTCAAATATAGACCCTAAAACCACTAAAGAATATTATTTAAACAAACTTCCTACAAACGACTCTGTTTATACTGCATACACGAATAAAATTATGGAAGATTATTATTTAATGGCTCTTATCTACAAAGAAGATTTAATCAATTACCAAAAATCCATTCAGGCATTTGAAGAATTAAACTCAAAATATCCTGATAACAAATATAAATTATCATCATATTATCAATTATACTTGCTATATCAAAAAGTGGGAAATACTCAAAAATCAAATGAATACAAAGAAAAAATTCTCAATCAATATCCTAATAGTGAATATGCTCAATTGATTAAAAATCCTAATTACACTATTAACAAACAAAAAGAAATGAATGCTACCGAACAAGCATACGAAAATCTTTATAATGCTTATACATCAATGAATTTTCAGCAATGCTATCAATTATCTAATGAAATGCTGAATGCGGGCTTAAGTGATAAAATGCAACAAAAAGTAGAATTTTTCAAAGCCGTGTGTCATGGAAAATTAAAAGGATTAGATACCCTTGAAATGAACTTGAAAAAATATATAGCCATTTATCCAAAATCTGAACTAAAAGACAAAGCCAATGAAATTTTATTAGCCATCAATAATTTCAGAAAACAAAAAATGGATACTACTTCCACTTCCAATATCTCAGAACAATCAAAAATAACTTTTACAAATGATTCAAATGCCCTTCATTACTTTATTGTCATTACACCAGACGAACCAAAACTAATTAATAACTTAAAAAATTCAATAGATGCATTTAATCAAAAATATTTTTCAAACGAACAGTTTTCCATCACATCTTATATCTTTGCAGATAAAAAACAATTGATACTTGTAAAATCCTTTGGAAACGCCGAAAAAGCTAAAAAGTATTATTCACTTATTATCAATGACGAAGAAACATTTAATCTTTATCCAAAAAATGAATTAGAATTTTACATTATCACTGATGAAAATTTTAAAACACTTATTAAAGAAAAAGCCCTTAATGATTACAAACAATTCTTTGAAAAGTATTACAAAACTAATGGAAAGAGTTAGAGTTTAAAGTATTACAAAAAATATTTCACTTTCTTAATTTTCCAAATATCCCAAGTGGTAATGAATAACCAGTAGACGAAGGAATGTAAAGTTCTCCGTATTCTAATTGTGAATGATTTTTTTCAGCATAATCTTTCAATAAATTTTTTGCAACAATAGCCGAAAGCCCAAGTGAATACGCATTTAAAATCAATAAATGTTTTTCAGGATTTAATAACTTTAAAACATTATCCATCATTTCATCAATCAATTCTTCTAACTGCCATCTTTCTCCATTAGGTCCATGCCCATACGCAGGCGGATCTAAAACAATGCAAGTATATTGTATCTCTTTTTTCACTTGTTTTTTTACAAATTTCAAAGCATCTTCAACAATCCATCTTATTGTAGAAATGTTATTCAATTGTGCATTTGCATTTGCCCATGTAACAATTTGTTTAACACTATCTACATGTGTAACCTGTGCTCCTGCTAATGATCCAACTACTGATGCCGCTCCTGTGTATGCAAACAAATTCAACATATTTGGATGATGTAGTTTTTTCAAAAACTGATATAAATCCTTCCAGTTTTCTGATTGTTCTGGAAAAACGCCTACATGTTTAAATCCCGTTAAACTTAATTTTAATTTTAATTCCGTGTTTTTATCTAATGAAAAAGATATGTTCCAATTATCAGGAATGTGTTTGTATTTTTTCCACTCTCCGCTTGTACTGCCTTTTTGAATAAATTCTCCATCAGCATATTCTTTCCACTTTTTCTCATTCCACTTGGCTTTCCAAAGTGCCTGTGGTTCAGGCCGTATCAAAGTATATTTTCCAAATCTTTCTAACTTTTTGAAATTTCCAATATCTAACAACTCATAATCTTTCCAAGCATTAACCGATATTTCTTGTAACATTAGTAGGGAATTTGAGGTTTGTTATTTTGTGGTGGTGGTGGCACATTATTATTTGAAGGATTTTGAGAAGGTGATGATTCATATTTTGAATAATCAATATTATCATCGTAACGAGTACCAATCAATCCAATAGTAAATACAATCTGTGTTAAATTCAATTTTATATTTGTCAAATCACAATATCTTGGATTATACATATAATACTCTTGTTTTCCTGAAAAAGTTTTTACAAACGCAAAATCGTAATAGAAATTACTTGTTTTAAATCCAAATCCTATTGAAAAAGAATTTCGCACATAATTACCTGATATTTGATTTCCAAATGGACTTCCGTAAGATGCCCATCCTGCACGGAACATAACAGGTTTAGTATTTAATTCAATTCCAAATTTTAAGTTGCCCGACATTTTATACTTTTCTCTAATGGCTTGATTTGCCGCATTAAACGCTCCTGCATCTTTGCTACTTAATCTGCCTTTTGTATAATCTATAAGTTCATATTCTGCATTTACGCTCATTATATTAGACAGAATGCCTGATACAGCCAATCCTGCCTTTGATGGCGTAACAATAGAATAATTATAAACACCTCCGCCATCTGGCACATAAATTGAAACAGAACCACCTTCATCCCAATTTGTAATAAATGTATAGTAATAAATATCTTTTGCATTATACCATGTTGGAGAATGATAGTATAATCCTATTCTTAAATAATCTGTTGGTCTAATTATTGTTCCCAATTTGATATTCAAACCAGTGGCAGTAGTAGTATAAGTTGATTGATAATGAAAATCTTTAATACCACCTAAACCCTTATAGTAATTTACTGGATAAGAATATGATGATGAGAAAGTTGTATCGTTAATTTTATTTATATACATCTGATTTTTGTCATCAATTTCAGCAAAATCAGAATTATAATTAAACTTTAAAAAAGGAATACCCATTGATATACCGAAATATACCAAATCATCAAATGAATATGCATAAGAAATTGCCAATTCATTAATTCTGCCTGATTTTGTTATCTTTTGTTGTTGTAAAAAAGATTTTGAAGTATCAATATATGAAAAATAAGAATTAAAATTGTTAGTGTCTAACATATCAATTACATAAGAATCATAACCTGCTCCTTCCCAATAACTATCTAAATTTTTATATGGCTTACCCTTTGCATAATCTAACATATCTAATGTTATAGATTTACCTCTTGTAGGTCTGCCTTTTATCTCGATAGATTGATTAAAGTTTTGTAACTGATTTAATGTGATTGCAATAGTATATTTATTATTCAAATCTTTTTTAGCAGGTGCTGTGCCTGATAATCCTAAAAAATTAAAGTTTAAAGCAGGGCTTAATTTATTATTATTGTTTCCATTGAATTGAGTAATAGTATTTGCAAAATTTAATCCAAAAGAAAAATTTAAATCACTTTTTACCATTATGCCTAATCCTGCAGGATTGTAATGTGCAGTAGAAATATCTCCTCCCAATGCATTCATTGCACCAGTCATTGCTAAAAATCTTGTTGTTCCACCAATGCCAAGATTAGAATATCTAATAACATCTTCATCTGTTTGAGATATTATCAAATTAGATATTCCAAACAAACTAATTATATAAAATAACTTTTTCATACATTAATTTTTCTGTGAACTGCTGTTAATTCAAATACTTTTTTTAAGATGTTTTTATCAATTTCAGAAAATTCTTTATTTCTTCTCTTATACATTTCATTTGCGGTGTTAATCATTTTTTCAAAATCATATTCTTCAAAACCACTTGAACCACCCCACACAAAAGAAGGTATATGTTTAGATGGAAAACCAGCCCCAAAAACATTTGAACCAACTCCAACTACTGTCCCTGTATTAAACATTGTGTTGATGCCAGATTTAGAATGATCGCCCATCACTAACCCACAAAATTGCAAACCTGTTTTAATCATTACATTTTCAACATAATTAAAAACTTTCACTTCACCGTAATTATTTTTCAAATTACTATTGTTAGTATCAGCACCTAAATTACACCATTCCCCAATCACTGAATTTCCAATAAATCCATCGTGGGCTTTATTTGAATATGCAAAAAATACAGAATTATTTACTTCACCTCCTACTTTACAATATGGACCAATAGTAGTAGCACCATAAATTTTCGCTCCCATTTTTAATACTGAATGTTCATTCATCGCAAGTGGTCCTCTAATTAAACAACCTTCCATCACTTCCACATCATCACCAATATATACATATCCTGTATTAACATTTATAATGCTTCCTTCTACTTTTGCTTTTGGTGAAATGTATAATTTTTTTTCTGGTCCAATCAATTTATTTGTAGAACTCAATAATCCTTTTGGCAAGTCTGAAATAAAATTTTCAAAATCAAATTGAATACATTGATCATTCCATAAGAAAATTTGATAGGGATATCTTAAATACAATACATTTTCATTGTATTCAACAGATTGAAGTAAACATTTTTGATAATGTGGATTATTTGAATGTATTAAAAATTTCACACTACCAAAAGGAAAAGAAATTTCTTGTTCATTGTATTTTAGAAAACCTTTGTATGCCAGTAATTTTCCATTCTTTTGAATACCTTTATGTAATTCTATTTTTGATAAAGCAGAAAGAAAATTTTTATCAGGAATAACAGATGAATTGATATATAACATCTCATCATCAATATCAAAAACAGATATATCATTCAAGTAATCTGCTGAAACTGAAATAATAGAGTGTTCAGGAAAAATTTTTTGCCATCTTTCTTTAATAGTAAATATACCTATTCTACAATCACTTATTTTTTTTGTAAATGTTAGTGGCAATAAATTTCCCCATTCGTCAGGTAAATCAAATAATATAATTTTCATACATCACTTTGTTTATTTTCATTTTTTGAATTCAATGAATTTTTTTTGAAAGTATCTGTTTTTTTATCATATCCATAAGGGCAATGCTTGCATCCGCTTTTACAACAATATCCTCTTTTCAAATGATATTTCTCTGTAAAAACAATATATCCTTCTTCTGAAATATAATAATCTCCTTCTTCTAAATCTTTTTTGAACATACAGAAAATTCAATAATTGCGTGATAAATTTACGAAATAATTTAGTAAAACTACTTAACCAGAAATGTTATTTTATATTAAACTATTTCTATTTATCATTGCTACACATATTTTCATTAACTTTGTGCTTGCATTGTAATAATTATGACAACAAATAATATTCCTGTTTCTGAACAAATTGATTCAAAAAAGTTTTTAATTCTTTCTCATCCTTATTACAAACAATATCAAGAAATCATTGATAAAATTCTCAATTTACAAAGAATTTCTGATGATGATGCTCTGACACTTTACAACATGCATGATTTGTCTTATTTATCATTGCTTGCAGATTATGTCAATTTATTAAAAAACAAAAACATTGTTTATTACAATCGCAACATTCATATTGAGCCAACAAATTTGTGTGTATATTCTTGTGCATTTTGCTCATACTCTCGCTTGATAAAACAAAGGGATGAAGGATGGCAATACACTATTGATGATATAATGAATATTCTAAAAAAATACGATCATCAATCTATTACAGAAGTGCATATTACAGGTGGTGTTATTCCCCAGCAAGATTTGAATTTTTATATTGATTTATTTAAATCAATTAAATCACATCGTCCTGAAATACATATTAAAGCCCTTACTCCTGTTGAAATTCATTATATTTCAAAAAAAGCAAAACTAACTTATGATAAAGCACTTCAACTACTAAGCGATGCAGGATTAGATAGTATGCCAGGCGGTGGTGCGGAAATTTTTAATAAAGAAATTCGTGAGAAAATTGCTGGTGGAAAATGCACAACAGAACAATGGTTAGAAATTCACAGAATATGGCACAAAATGGGCAAAAAATCTAATGCCACAATGCTATATGGACATATAGAAACATACGAACATCGTGTAGAGCACATGAGATTATTAAGAGATTTGCAAGATGAAACAAATGGATTTCAGGCGTTTATTCCATTGAAATTTAGAAATAAAAACAATGCAATGAGTAATGTGCCAGAAGTGAGCATCATTGAAGATATGAAAAACTATGCTGTTGCAAGATTATACTTAGATAACTTTCCACATATTAAAGCATACTGGGCAATGCTTGGTAGACACAATGCACAAATGGCTCTTCACTTTGGTGCAGATGATTTAGATGGCACTATTGATGACACTACAAAAATTTATTCAATGGCTGGAAGTGAAGAACAACATCCTACAATGACTACCGAAGAAATTAAACAACTTATCATTCAAGCACATAAAACACCATTAGAGCGAGATACCTTATATCAACCTATTAAAGCAGAAATGCCATCTTAGCTCAGGTGGTCAGAGCGACTGATTCGTAATCAGTAGGTCGCGGGTTCAAATCCCGCAGATGGCTCTGAGAAAGATATTAATAATAAAAAACATTTATACTATGAACAACAATTTCAATCGCACCAAAATTATTGCCACAATGGGTCCTGCTACTCAATCTAAAGAAATACTCAAACAACTTTTTTTGGAAGGTTTAGATGTATGCAGAATCAACTTCTCACACGGCAATTATGATTTAATTAAAGAAACCATTCAAAATATTCGTGAATTAAATAAAGAACTTAATACATTTGTAGGGATATTAGGAGATTTACAAGGCCCTAAACTGCGTATTGGCGTTATCAAAAACGGCAGTATATTTTTGGAAAAAAATCAAGAAATTATTCTCACTACCAAAGAATGTGAAGGAGATGAATCTAAAATTTATATCAACTATCCTCAATTTCCCAAAGATGTCAAAAAAGGCGAAAAAGTATTATTAGATGATGGAAAAATACATTTAGAAGTAATAGAAACAGACGGAAAAGAAAATGTCAAATGTAAAGTTATTTCAGGTGGCACTTTATCTTCTAAAAAAGGAGTTAATTTGCCAAACACTAAAATTTCCTTACCATCTCTTACAATCAAGGACTTAAAAGATCTTGATTTTGCTCTTGAAAATGATTTTGACTGGATTGGATTATCTTTTGTAAGATCTGTAACAGATATTGTAGAACTAAAAGAAATTATTCGCAATAAAAATAAAAACACTAGAGTTGTTGCAAAAATTGAAAAGCCCGAAGCACTAAAAGAAATTGATCAAATCATTAGTGTAACAGATGCAGTAATGGTTGCACGCGGGGATCTTGGTGTTGAATTACCAATGGAACAAGTGCCTCTCATTCAAAAACAAATTGTTGAAAAATGTATCAAAGCATCCAAGCCCGTCATTATTGCTACACAAATGATGGAAAGTATGATTGAAAACTATTCACCTACCCGTGCCGAAGTCAATGATGTGGCAAATGCTGTAATGGATGGTGCAGATGCTGTAATGCTCAGTGCAGAAACATCTGTTGGAAAATATCCAGTAAAAGTTATAGAAATGATGAGAAGAATTATTTCACAGGTTGAAGATTTAGATACTATTTATCACAGACATCATGCACCTGAAGTCAAAACTGCTACCTATATCACTGATAGTATTTGTTATACTGCCTGTGTGCTTGCAAAAGAAGCAAATGTAAAAGCCATTATTACTATGACCAATAGTGGTTATAGTGCATTCAAACTTGCAAGTCATCGCCCTAAAGCAAGAATTTTTGTATTTACAGAAAATAAATCATTGCTTACCACATTAAGTTTAGTTTGGGGTGTAACAGGATATTATTATGATAAATATGAAAGCACCGATCAAACAATAAATGATCTTAAAGAATTTTTGAAAAAAGAAGGATTAGTAAAACCAGATGATTTAGTAATCAATATAGCTTCTATGCCTTTAAAAGAAAAAGGAAGAACCAATATGTTGAAATTAAGTTACATACAATAAAAGTGAAAAGTGAAAAGTTTATAGTGTTTAGTTTTAAGTTTTGAGTAGTTTAAACTTACTTAAACAATCCCGAATGGAATGTAATGATTATAGAATAATGGATTTTAAACCAAAAA
Source organism: Bacteroidia bacterium (assembly GCA_035405785.1). Classification (GTDB taxonomy): domain Bacteria; phylum Bacteroidota; class Bacteroidia; order B-17B0; family Aurantibacillaceae; genus BPGX01. The sequence goes on along the minus strand of DAONJS010000004.1, from coordinate 85,956 downwards.
ATCCTGAAAGGATGTGATTATTATAGAATTCCACCAGAATTTGAAATTTCCTGAAGTATTTTTTCTATTGAGGAATAAATCTGATCTAAAATCTCTTCATCATCAGATTTAGGTAAGTATATAAATGCTATTGAGTAATAATGATTTTCTGGAACAATTAAAGTATACTGAAGTAATCTAAATGCTTCTCTTATTTTTCTTTTAATTCTATTTCTGTGTGAAGATTTTTTAATATTTTTTTTAGGAACAATTACTAAAATCTTAAATCTATCAATTTTTTCGTTTGCATCTTGAATTTTATTTAAACAATAAACAGCTTTTATTGGATATTGAACTAAACTTTTACCATTTTCAAATAAATATGAAATTTCTTTTTGCTTACGAAGAATCTGATGTTTCCTTAAAAAAAATCTTTTCACACAAAACTTATCTTTTAAGCATCAATTTTAGCATAACGGGCATTTTGTTCTATGAACTCTCTGCGAGGAGCTACTTCGTCTCCCATAAGCATTGAAAAGATTCTGTCAGCTTCTGCGGCGTTATCTATTGTTACTTGTTTTAAAGTTCTTGTTTCTGGATTCATGGTTGTTTCCCATAATTGTTCTGCGTTCATTTCACCAAGACCTTTGTATCTTTGAACATTTACACTATCTGGTTTATCTCCACCTAATTTTTTAATTGCTTCATCTCTTTGCTGATCATTCCAGCAATAAACCTGTTCTTTTCCTTTTTTTACAAGATAAAGAGGTGGTTGTGCAATAAAAACATGTCCCTTTTCAATCAATTCTCTCATGTGTCTAAAAAAGAAAGTAAGAATCAATGTAGTAATATGCGAACCATCAATGTCGGCATCAGTCATGATGATAATTTTATGGTATCTTAATTTTTCCATGTTTAATGCCTTATCATCTTCTTTTGTACCTCTGAATACGCCTAATGCAGTGTAAATGTTTTTAATTTCTTCGTTATCATAAATTTTAGATTCTAATGCTTTTTCAACATTGAGAATTTTTCCTCGCAATGGTAATATGGCCTGAAACTCTCTGTTTCTGCCTTGTTTAGCAGTACCACCCGCTGAATCCCCCTCTACTAAAAACAATTCACATACTTCCGGATTAGTACTTGAACAATCTGCTAATTTTCCGGGTAATCCACCGCCACTCATTACAGATTTTCTTTGAACCAACTCACGGGCTTTTCGTGCGGCTATTCTGGCTGTTGCGGCAAGTACTACTTTATCTACAATGGCTTTTGCTTGCTTTGGATGTTCTTCTAAATAATGTTCTAATGCTTCACTCACGGCCATATCCACAGCTCCCATCACTTCATTATTTCCCAACTTTGTTTTTGTTTGACCTTCAAACTGTGGCTCTGCAACTTTTACAGAGATTACAGCAGTAAGCCCTTCTCTAAAATCATCACCAGTAATTTCAACTTTTGCTTTGGCTAATAATCCTGTTTTATCTGCATAATTTTTCAATGTTCTTGTAAGTCCTCTTCTAAATCCAGCAAGATGAGTTCCTCCTTCAATAGTATTGATATTATTGACATAGCTTTGAATGGTTTCTACATAAGTATTGTTGTATGTCAATGCTACCTCAACAGGAATATTTTGTTTTTCTGTATTCAAGTAAATTACATCGTTTAATAGCTTTTCTTTTCCTGCATCCAGATATTCAACAAATTCTTTTAATCCACCTTCTGAATAAAAAGTTTCTGAATAATAATTATTATTTTCATCAGTTCTTCTTTCATCAGTCAGCGTTATTCTAATACCTTTATTTAAGAATGCTAATTCACGCATTCTATTAGCGAGTGTAGTATAGTTATATTCTGTTGTAGTAAAAATTTCTGCATCTGGTTTGAAAGTAATAATAGTTCCTCTATAATTTGTTTCTCCTACTACTTTTACATCATACAATGGATGCCCTTTTGAATATTCCTGAACATATATTTTACCATCTCTGTGAACTTCTGCTTTTAGATGAACAGATAAAGCATTAACGCAAGAAACCCCTACTCCATGCAATCCACCAGATACTTTGTAAGTATCTTTATCAAACTTTCCTCCAGCGTGAAGAACAGTCATAACTACCTGAAGTGCTGATACTCCCTGTTTAGGATGAATATCAGTAGGAATACCTCTTCCGTCATCTTTTACAGTTATAGAATTATCTTTGTGAATAGTAACTTCAATATTTTTACAATATCCTGCTAACGCTTCATCAATAGAATTATCTACTACTTCATATACTAAATGATGAAGTCCTTTTGCACTAACATCGCCAATATACATGGCGGGTCTTTTACGAACAGCTTCTAAACCTTCTAATATCTGAATATTATCAGCACTATAATTTTTGACTTCTTTTTCTTTGTTTTCCATTGGTAATATCTTTTTAAAATTAGCCCATAAAGATATTGAAAATAAAACAAAGAAGCAAATGAATTTTTGAGGATTGAAATGTCAGAAAATCTATTATTTTTGTTGTAAAATATGAACTAAATATTTATTCAAAATCCTTGAATACTTTTCTAAACTTTAATTAAAATAATCCTACAAAGGTATATTATCGTGTTTCTTCTTGGGCATTGAATCTACTTTATTTTCAAGCATCTCAAAAGCACGAATAACTTTTATCCTTGTTTCTTCTGGTTTTATCACTTCATCAATATATCCTCTTTCTGCGGCTTTGTAAGGATTTGCAAATAATTCATTATACTGATTTTCTTTTTCTTTGAGTGCCAACTCTTTGTCTTTTGCTTTAGATATTTCATCTTTAAAGATTATTTCTGCTGCACCTTTTGCACCCATTACAGCAATTTCAGCAGTAGGCCATGCATAATTAATATCAGCACCTATATGTTTGCTATTCATCACATCATAAGCACCTCCGTAAGCTTTACGAGTAATTACAGTTACACGAGGCACAGTGCTTTCAGCAAATGCAAATAACAACTTTGCTCCATTTGTAATAATACCATTCCACTCTTGATCAGTGCCTGGTAAAAATCCAGGTACATCTTCAAAAACTAAAAGTGGTATATTAAATGCATCACAAAATCTTACAAACCTTGCTGCTTTGGTAGATGAATGTATATCTAACACCCCTGCTAATACTGCTGGCTGATTGGCAATTATTCCAACACTTCTGCCTGCAACTCTAGCAAAACCTACAATAATATTTTCTGCAAAATCTTTGTGAATTTCTAAAAATGAATCTTCATCTATCACTTGTTGAATCACTTCATGCATATCATAAGGTTGAGTAGATGAAGGGGGAATGATATTATTCAATGCAGGACGAATTTCATCACCCATTTCGTAAGGAATACGAGGTGGTTTTTCTTCACAATTTTGTGGAATGTATGAAAGTAACTTCTTGATTGTATTAATGGCTTCAATTTCATTTGCACATGCAAAATGTGTAACACCACTTTTAGTAGCATGCGTATGAGCCCCACCTAATTCTTCTGCTGTAACATTTTCATGAGTAACTGTTTTTACAACATTTGGACCGGTAACAAACATATAAGAAGTATTCTCTACCATTAAAATAAAATCGGTCATTGCTGGCGAATAAACTGCACCTCCTGCACAAGGTCCCATTATTGCTGAAATTTGTGGCACCACACCACTTGCTTTAACATTTCTGTAAAAAATATCTGCATAACCTGCAAGTGACACAACTCCTTCCTGGATTCTCGCACCTCCACTATCATTTAAACCAATAACTGGTGCACCATTTTTCATGGCTAAATCCATTATTTTACAAATCTTTTCGGCATGTGCTTCAGATAATGAACCACCAAATACTGTAAAATCTTGAGAAAACACATACACCAATCTACCATTGATAGTTCCATACCCTGTAACTACGCCATCGCCCAGATATTTTTCTTTATCTAATTCAAACTCTGTACTTCTGTGAGTTACAAACATTCCAATTTCCTGAAAGGAACCCTCATCTAATAAAAAGTGTATTCTTTCACGAGCGGTTAATTTTCCTTTTTTGTGTTGTGCTTCTATTCTCTTTAATCCTCCACCTAAAAGAGCTTCTTGTATTTTTTGTTCTAAAGTTTTTATTTTGTCTTGCATAAAAATTATTTAATTGTGGGCAAAGATAATCAATTAGCCAATTTAAAATTTATTCTTTGCAAGAACATAAAGATTTTGCAATTCAAACAAAAATAAAACCGATTAAAAAAATTAGTTATTTTAATTTTCCACACAAATATAAAATTTATCAACAAATCAATGATTTTAGTCAGTTTTTCATTTTCTTTGCAAAAAAATTTGAAATGAAAAAGGTTTGTATTAGTGTTTTAGTAGCGATTTCAACAAGCATTTTTGGACAGTTAAATTTTTATGAAGGATACATCATTACTGAAAATGGTGATACTCTTAAAGGTGAAATAAAAGCCAATCCTAAAAAAGAAGTGCCATTATATGCAAAAGTAATGTTTAAGGATAATCAGGGATTCTCTAAAACTTATAAAGCCGATAAAATAAAGGGATTTGGATATTTCAATACCACAAAACAAAAATGGCATAACTTTATTTCAATCAAAGACGACGAACCAAAATTTTACAAAATGGCCATTCATTATCCTGTAAAAATTTATGAGTATCAATTTGAAGATATGCAAATGGGAGAATTTTTTACTGCTAAAGAATATTATATTCAACAAAATGATAAATTTGTAAAATTAAAATCTAAAAAATTGAAAAAGCAATTATCTGAATACATTGATAATACTGATGTTTTGAACGAAATTGAAAAAATGGATGAAATAGATATTGATAAACTTACCACACTTTTAGAAAGATATTACAACAAATCATCTTCATAAAAATTTTGACTTTATTGTATATCAATGTTTTCTTTTTGACCTTTTGTCTTCTGTTTAATTGCAGTGATAATAATTGGCAATGCAGTAATAATAATTAGCGCAATAAAAATATAACCAATGTTTTTTTCTATCCATTCTGCATAATAAGTTCCTAAATAATAAGCCACAGTACCTAATGAGCCAATCCACAACACTGCTCCAACAATATTGTAAATTAAAAATTTTTGTGGCGATACTTTAATTACACCTGCTAAAATAGGAGCAAATGTTCTTACAACAGGCAAAAATCTACCTATTATTAAAGTAATAGCCCCATATTTATCATAAAATTGTTTTGTTTGAATGACATGTTTTTTCTTAAACAAAAATGTATCTTTCTTCTCAAATATACTGTTTCCTAATTTTTTACCAAACCAATATCCAACACTATTACCTAATATAGCAGACAATATCATTAGTAGTGCAACAACAGGAAATGGAAGATTATATAACCAATCAGGATGAGTAGCTGCAATAATACCTGCGATTAAAATTAAATTATCTCCCGGCAAAAAGAATCCAAAAAACAATCCTGTTTCAGCAAAAATTACAAATAATAATAACCACAAGCCACCATAACTTATTATACTTTGTGGGTCTGTAAGTGTTTTAAAGAACTCTACCATTATCAAAATTGACCCGTAAATTAACTGAAAAACATTGGTAGTTTTTTATTAAAAATTGAAAAAACTAATCTCTGTTATTTTGTGTAAATCTCCAAATGTAATACAACAAAGTAGCTACAGCACCTAATGCTGCAACAACATAAGTATAAGCTGCCCATTTTAATGCGTCTTTTGCTTTATTGTATTTATCACCATAAAGGATATTTGTTTGATTTAACCATTGTAATGCTCTTCTACTTGCGTCAATTTCTACTGGTAATGTAACCAAACTAAATAATGTAATAGCACTTTGTCCAATAATAAAAATCAATAAAAAAGTATTTAATAATGATGGCACCATAGCCGCTCCAAACATTAATCCAAAAACTAAAATATTCATAATAGTAGAACTTATTTGAACAACAGGTACTAATTGACTTCTCAACATAAGCATACTGTAAGCAGTAGCGTGCTGAACAGCATGGCCACATTCGTGTGCAGCAACTGCCGCAGCTGATATATGTTTGCCATAATATACATTTGGGCTTAAATTAACTGTTTTAGTCAAAGGATTGTAATGATCTGTAAGTTCACCTTCAACTGATACTACTTTTACATCATAAATTCCATTATCCCTGAGCATTTTTTCTGCAATATCTTTGCCACTCATTCCATTAGGCAATGGATCCATACTGTACTCATGAAACTTGCTTTTTAATGTAGAACTTACAATAAGCCCTACCACCATGAACACGATGCTCAGTAATAATAAAAATGGGTCGTACATCATAGTTTTTTAGTTTTGAGTTATTAATTTTTAGTTTTTAGTTTAATTATGATATTTGGTTTTTAATTTTTGATTGCCGACGCTATTGGTCGGCATGCTGATATTTATCGTCAGCATTTTAGTAGGGGCGTATAGCCATACGCCCTTACATATTTGTGCGTATCTCCATACGCCATTACATTTAAAGTGCTGACGCAATCAGTCAGCATTTTGAGTTATTATGCAATTATTCAAATATTTTCAAATTTAATACCAAAGAATTTTTCAGTCATAATGACAAAAATAAAACCATTATTCAAAAATTTTTACCTCTCTGTTATTCATTTTGTCATTGATAATGATTTCAATGTTTAAACATTTTTCTTTCATTTCATCTAAAATATCCTTTGCAATTTCTGGCCATTCTATAAAACAATAATTATCTGAATACAAAAAATCTTCAAAGCCAATATCTTTTAATTCTGAAATACTTTTTACTCTGTATAAATCAAAATGATAAATTGTCTTATTATCTTCACAATGATATTCCTGCATTATTGAAAATGTAGGACTTGTAATGTGTTCTTTCACTTTAAAAATTTTTCCAAATGCTTGCACTAATGTTGTTTTGCCTGCCCCTAAATTTCCAAATAATAAAAAAATCTTTTTATCAGAAAAATTTCTTAACACAAACTCTGCTAATTTTTCCCAATCTTCTAACTCTTTTACAATATAAGTAAATGTTCTCATTGCTTTCATTAAAAATTACCTTGGCATCAATTGAACATAAGGTATTAGCATTTCTTCTAAACTCACGCCTCCATGCTGAAAAGTATTTTTATACAAATTCACATATTGACCATAATTATTTGGATATACAAAAAATCCATATTCTTTTGCAAATATATACCTTGAGCTTGGATGTAATTTAGGCAAATAAAAATCTGCAGGATTTTTACACTCTAATACATCTTTTGGATTATACTCTAATGCTTTTCCCTGTTTATAGCGAAGATTATTATTAACATTTTTATCACCTAAAACTCTTATGGGATCTTTTACATGCACCGTGCCATGATCAGTAGTGATGACAACTGGTATTTTCTTTTCTGATAATTGTTTTAGAATATCTAATAATGGCGAATGAATAAACCATGATTTTGTAATACTTCTATAAGCAGGTTCATCTTCTGCTAATTCTTTAATAATATCCATTTGAGTGCGTGCATGACTTAACATATCTACAAAATTATACACAATTACATTCAATGGATTATTTAGTAATTGCTTTAAATTTTCCATTAACTTCTTTGCCTGATGATGTTGTGTAATTTTCGTAAAAGAAAATTTTATTTCTTTTCCTGTTAATCTTTTTAATTGTGCCTGAAAAAAATTTTCTTCGTAAAGATTTTTTCCGCCTTCATCTTCATCATTGCTCCACCATTGTGGAAAAGTTTTTTCTATTTCAGAAGGTAAAAGCCCTGAAAATAAAGCATTTCTGGCATATTGCGTAGTAGTAGGTAAAATACTATAATAAATTTCTTCACTTTCTACTTTGTAATAATCCGACAAAATGGGCTCTATAATTTTCCACTGATCGTATCGTAAATTATCTATTACAATCAAAAACAAACTGTTATCTAAACTTATTTGATTTAAAAACTTATTTTTAATCAATGTATGGCTCATTACAGGCACATCATCTGTTTTTTTATTAAGCCACGATGTATAATTTTTTTCAATAAAACGGGCAAATTCTTTATTGGCTTCCTGTTTTTGAGTAAACAAAACATCACCCATACTTTTATCTTCCGATGCATCTAACTGAATATCCCAATAAACAATTTTTTTATACACATCAATCCATGTTTTCCAATCATTTGCAGATTGAATACTATTCATAATATCCATAAATTCCTGACGATAACTTTGTGTGGTGTTTTCTGTAACTAACTTTTTGTTTTCTAAAACTTTTTTGAGAGATATAAGCACCTGATTAGGATTGATGGGCTTTATTAAATAATCTGCAATTTGTCTGCCAATGGCAGTTTCCATAATATGCTCCTCTTCACTTTTGGTAACCATTATCACAGGTAAAGAGATATTAATTTGCTTGATTTTTTGTAAGGTATCTAAACCACTTAAACCCGGCATGTTTTCATCTAATAATACTACATCTATATTTTTATCATTGTGCAAAATATCTAACGCTTCATCTCCGCTCACTGCGGTAATAACTTCATAATTTTTATTTTGTAAAAAAAGAATGTGAGGTTTTAATATCTCAATTTCATCATCAGTCCATAATATTCTGTATTTACTCATATTAAAAAATTTAGCGACAAATATACTTATGTAACGGACAAACAAATAGAATTATTATTTTAATTTATCTTAAAATTGAAATGATTTAATACTTTTTGACAAAAGAACTAAAAACTAAAATGTAAGGGCGTATGGTGATATACCCCTACTTAAAATTGTTTAAACTTTTCAACCTTTGTGTGAAAACTATATCTATCTGAATAATAACAACTAAAATTGTATTTTAAAGAATTACTTCTTCAAAATCTTTTCAACCATCTTACCTTGTCCATCTGATAACTCAACAATATAAACACCTGCATCGAAGTCAGATATATCTATATTTTGTTCTTTTACCTTTGTAAAATCAATTGTATTAATGTATACCACTTTTCCTAATGCATCGGTAATTTGAACGCTTAATACTTTTTCTACACTGGAATTTATGGTCAAATATTCACTTGCAGGATTTGGTGTTATTTTTATTAATCCACTCAACATAGCATTTTGAATTCCTGTAACCACCACATATACTGATGAGGAGGAACTTTGACAACCTGCACTATTTCCAATCCATACACTATAATAACCTGTTTGTGTTGCTACATAAGTTTGTGATGTTGCACCACTGATAGGTGATCCATTCAAATACCATTGATATGAAGTCGCTGATGGATTGCAGGTAAGCGTTGATCCATTTACACTCACAGTAGGTATTGGTGGGGTTGGAGATACATTGACAGTAACATTAGCAGTAGCTTGACATTGACCATTAGCAGCAGTATATGAATATACTGTTGTGATTGTTGGATTTACATAAATAGAACTTGTGGTGGCGCCTGTGTTCCAACTTATAGAAGATGCATTGGTATTAGCAGAAATATAAATACCATACCCTGAACATAAACTTGCAGATGAAGATGCAGCAGTAGGTGATGGTGCTACTGTAATTGTTGATGTGTAAGTTGTTCCTGTGCCATTTACATTTGATGCTGTTAAACTTACAGTGTATGTTCCGGTAGCTGTATATGTAACAGCAGGATTTTGAACCGTTGATGTAGATGGACTTCCTCCAGGAAAACTCCATGACCATGAAGTAGGACTGTTTGAAGAAGCATCATTAAATTGAAAAGGTGTATTGATGCATGCAACGGAATAACTGGTAGTAAAGAAGCTATTAGGGGTTGCTGCAGAATTAGAGTATAAGTCAGTTTCCCACACCCCTCTTCCATAAGTTGCCGCACGAAGTTTATTGGATAAATAATCAATTTCCATGTCATCAACAATCACATTTGGCAAACCTTGTGAATAAGGTAACCATGTACTCATACTAATTTCCTTGTAATATACCCCAACATCTGTGCCAACATAAATGGCATCACTTGAGTTTTTAGTATAAACGATACAATTTACAGGGATATTTGGAAGTCCTGCTGAAACATTAGTCCAGCTTGAACCACCATTTGTAGAATGAAATACTTTATTACCTGAAGAATATCCGGAAAATGTAACATAGATATTATTTTCATTTGTATTGTCAATAGCAACATCAGTAATGGCAGCAGATCCAACTGGTAGCCCAGTAGAAATATCTGTCCATAATGCACCATTATTTACACTTCTGTATAATGAATTAGAACGAAAAGCATAAATCACATTCGTGTTACTTGGTGCAACTTTTACTCCTAAAATATCTCCTGATCCACTACCTACATTACCTGGCTTAGTCCATGATGTACCTTGATTGGTAGAAATCCAAACATTTTCATAACCACATAAATATGTATTTGGAGCTGTTGGATGTTGAATAATAGGAGCTACCCATGCTGCATTTTCAGTAGTATTTGGCGCAATAGATGTCCATGATGCTCCACCGTTTGTAGATCTTTGAAAATCACCTTGTACATAAGATGCAACAATTGTATTATTATTATTCCAGCTGATAAAACAATCTGCCCCATCTCCTCCATAAATTTCAGTCCAACTGGTGCCATTCCATTTATTTGTACCATTATCTTGATGTCCTGTTACAATTAAGGATGATGAAGTGGCAGACAAACCTAATTTGTAAATCTGAGCAATATTCATTGCTCCATTTATTGCAGTAAAACTTGTTCCACCGTTAGTAGTTCTAAACAACCCACCATCTGTAGCAAGATAAACAGTATTTGAAGAAGTATATTGAACATCGTGTAAATCAGCATGCACATAGGGTTTTCCTCCGCCTCCATACCAATGCGTATAGAGTGTCCATGATGCCCCACCATTAGTGGATTTCCACGTGTTTACACCCCCGCAAACAATTTCATTAGCATTCGTTGGTGAAACTCCTATTGCTAAATCATACCAACCCTGACCACCTGCTCCACTTCCATTAGTACTCCAATCAAATATATTTGGCGAAGTACTCATTACACTCCACGTTCCCGCTGCTCCTGATGATGTAGAACGGTATACGCCTCCATAACTATAATCATTCTTACTTGCTAACAAATACACATAATTTGGATCTGCTGGAGTAACTGCTACTGATAAACGAATTATACTTCCAACCGCTCCATAAGAAATGCTAGTAAATGAATTACCGCCATTTGTGGAACGATAAAAACCAGAACTGGTAACACCATAAATGATGGTAGTATCACTGGGTTTATATTCGCCGTCTTTAAAATTACCAGATTGAACTAAAGTCCATGTTGAACCACCATTTCTTGTCCTATATATTCCAGCAGATGTAAAAGCAAAAAGAGTCGTCGGATTTAATGGGTTTATCAATAATCTTCCTATTCTTCGACCTTGATTAGTAGTATAGGTTAATCCTGTGGCAGTCCATGTCAATCCACCATCGGTAGATTTATAAACTCCAATAGAATAGGTATCACCTGCATCATAATCTCCGGTAGCAATGTAAATGATATTTGGATTTGATGGATCTATTGCAACATCTGAAACACCTAATGAACCTAAATTGTCGGTTGTTGTAGTCCATGTGCTTCCGCCATTAGTACTCATCCACATTCCACCTGCCGCTGTTCCAACATAAATGATATTTGGATTAGTAGGATGAAATCTTACACAAACCATTCTGCCTGCGTTGCTTCCAGCTGGATCACCAAATGGTCCTAATGGTGTCCAGTTTGCAGTAGTTGCAGTAGGAGCCGCAGCACCTCCGTTAGTAGTTTTAAAGACAGCATGTTCGTTTAACCATTTATTGTATTCCTCTAAAGCATAACTAAAAGAAGCATATTTCAGGTCGCCAGAAGGATATACCCTTGGTTCAGCATACCATGCCCATCTTCTGAATAAGCTTTCTCCTCCTTCTTCTTTTTCAATTTCAAATTTTTTGTTTTTTGAATTTTTCTTTTTACCGTGTTCTGCCTCAAATGCGGCTTTAATTTGATAAAAATTAGCATAGTTTTCTTTTAATTTAATCCAACTTTCTTGTGCTTTTAATGGAATGAATATATTCATCAAAATTCCACACAAAGCATAAATGCTTAAATTTTGAAAAAGTGTTTTCATAAAAATAAAAATTTTTGCAAAGATAAGGGATAATAAAAAAATAAACATCTCCGCTTATCACTTTATTTTACCACTCAAATTTTTTAATACTTAAATTACTTTAAACTAACAGAACAAATTTTAAACTCAAAAACTTTTACTCCCCATGCAGATATTTTTTCTTTTCTAATAACTCCTCGGGAGTTTCTACATTATCTTCATCTTTAATGCAACAATCAACAGGGCATACAGCCGCACATTGTGGTTCATCAAAGAATCCTACACACTCTGTGCATTTATCAGTTACAATATAATACACATCCATACTTTTAGGAGGTTGTGGTGCATCAGCATCTGTATCAATACCTGAGTTTTTACCATGCACCATTCCACTTAATTTAGTTCCGTCAGAAAAACGCCATTCTGCTCCACCTTCATAAATAGCATTATTGGGGCATTCTGGTTCGCAAGCACCACAATTTATACATTCATCGGTTATTTTGATTGCCATAAATTTTAATTAATTGCCGCAAAGATAAGTATTTATTTACCTATTGAAAAATGTTAAAAATCACTTATTTAAACCCTCTAATAACTCACTGTACTTTTTTGCCAGTTTTTCAAAAGTATGATTTTCAAGAACAAATTTTTTTCCATTATTTCCTAACTGCTTTCTTTCATCATCAGGCATATTAAAAAGTTTTACCACAGATTCAGCAATATCTTTTGGTGAAGATGGTGGAACCGCTATTCCACAATTAGCTTGTTCAACTACATTATTGGGAGAATAAATTGAAAATACTATTGGTTTTGATGCATACATATAATCAAATAATTTATTTGGAGAAACACCAAATTTAAATAATGGACTGTATTCTAATCCAATATAACAAACATCAAACTTTTGCAACAAGCTCTGAATTTGCCTTTTAGGAATAGCCGGTAAAAACTTAATATTATTCAAGCCCTCTGATTGTTTGATTAAATGTTCTTTTTCACTACCATTACCTACTACAATAAATACAATATTAGAATTATCCTTTAATAATTTTGCTGCTTCTACCAAATAATTCAAGGCATTTGCAATACCTATTGTTCCTGCATATCCAACTATAAATTTATCCTCAGGAATTTTTGAAGCAATTTCTTTATCCAAAGGTTCAATGGTTTGCAATTCATTTATATCAATGCCATTTGGAATATAATATGCACTTTTTTGAAACCCTTGTTCTTTAAGGTATTGTGAATAGTTTGGTAACACAGAAACTATTGCATCACTCTTTTTAATACAAACTTTTTCTGCATATTTTAATAAACGAATAAAAGGATGTTTGGGTGAATATCCTCCTAATTCAATAATTGATAATGGCCAAATATCTTTTACTTCAAAAATTAATTTACTATTAAATTTTTTTGCCCATTTTAATACAGGAAAGATAGGTAATGTTTGCATTGGAGAAAGTAAAATATAATCCGGCTTTGGCATTTTTAAAACAGGCAGATAATACAATGAATTCGTATAATTAAACCATTTTAGAACTCTCTTTTTAGAGTGAGATTGAGGATATTGTGGAACTTTAATCCATAAATAATTGACACCATCAATATTTTCAAAAGTAAACTTATTTTTTACAGAAGGTAATTGCTTAAATAAATGAGAGTAGGATGCAGTTATAATAAGCGGATTGTATCCTAATTTTTGCAATTCTTTACTTAAATAAAAATGGCGAAATTCCATTCCATGATAAGGACTTCCTGCATATTCGTTGATAATCCAGATATTTTTTTTCATTTTTTTAGTTTAATTTTCATATAAAGCATACAATAAGTATATTATACCAAAATAACTTTAATTTCCGAAAATTGTTTATCAATAATAAATATTTTTTCTCATACTTTTTTTAGAAAAAAGTAAGCAAAAAATCTGCTTTTAGAAGGCAATCTGCCTTCGGCAGACCGCCATTGGAACTTGCCCCCATTCCTTCGCTTCGCTCGGAATGGGAGACCCCAACGCAAGCTTCCAATGGCTTTACTGTCTAAAAGCATTAAAGCGGAATTTTTTCTGAAATTAAAATATCTTTGGTATAAATTCTTTTTGCAGGCAAATAAACAAAAAAAGCCATCGCTGAGTGGATGGCTTTTAAAAATTTTTATTTTTTATTTTCATTAATACATGTGTTGTCCTCCATTGATACTATAATTAGCACCTGTAATAAAACTTGCTTCATCGCTAGCAAGGAAACTTACAAGAAATGCTATTTCGTGCGTTCCACCTAGTCTTCCTACAGGAATTTGCTCAATAATTTTTGCTAAAATATCTTCTCTTACAGCCATTACCATATCTGTTGCTACATAGCCGGGTGAAATAGTATTTACTGTAATACCATATTTTGCTACTTCTAATGCTAATGATTTGGTGAAACCATGCATCCCTGCTTTTGCTGCACTATAATTACATTGCCCAATTTGCCCACGCTGACCATTTACAGAAGAGATATTAATAATTCTTCCGAATTTTCTTTCAATCATTTTTTCAATAACATTTCTTGTGCAATTAAACACGCTATACAAATTTGTTTTCAGTACCGCATCCCATTGTTCAAAAGTCATTTTGATTAATCTTGTATCTCTTGTAATTCCCGCATTATTTACCAATACATCAATCTGTCCTACTTCTTTTTCAATTTGTTCAATCATTGCTTTTGCTGAATTAAAATCACTGACATCTCCATGAAACAAAGGGATATTGTACCCTTCTGATGCCATTTGTTGCATCCATTTTTCTGCCTTTTCTTTAGTGTGATAATTACCCACCACTTTGTATCCATCTTTATACAACTTTTTGCACATAGCGGTTCCTAATCCGCCTGTGGCTCCTGTTACCAACGCTACCCTACCTTTCATAGTTGTAAATTTTATTGGTTAATGATAATTTTATTTAATTTTATTGACATTCATAATTAACGCTTCACCCGATGTACAAACATTTCCACTGGCTTTGTCCTTAATCAAAGTTTCTACAATTGCTCTGTTTTTATCAGGTACAACTTCTTTTACTGTAAATTCAGCCACATAAGGAGTATCAACATACATTGGTTTCAAAAAATTAAGTGATTGCTTCAAATAAATAGTACCTTCACCAGGAAACATAGTTCCAAACACTTTACTAAACAAAGAAGCACCCAGCATACCGTGCATAATTGGTCGCTTAAACATTGTTTTTGCAGCGTATTCAGGATTTAAATGAATAGGATTATTATCTCCTGTAATAAGAGCAAAATCATCAACATCTTTTTGAGAAAACTGGAATTCATACTGAAATACATCATCTTTTTTCATAATAATTAAGATTTTAAAGTTTTACGAACATTGGGGGCGAATGTAAATATAAATAGACAAATAAAATAATTTATTAGATAAGCATACTATTTTACTCTATAAAATTTTATTTAACTGATTTTCAGCGATTTAATTAAAATATACTTATAAAGTTAATTTTTTTGTCAGGATTTAGGTATTTTTGTAACTAATTGATAAACCAATAAAATCCAAAACTATGGAAAAAAAGAGAAAATCGCTGATTACCAGCGCAGTAGCCGCCGCTACATTTGCAGCAATGAGCAACCTCAATGCTAATGCTACAGGCATTGAAATCAACGCACTTGGTTCAGGTGCAGATGTTCGCTCAGAAATCCTTACTAACAAAGGACTTTCAAAAATGCTTAATGACCTGAAATGTGGCGAAAACAAATCTGAAAGCACTACCGAAAAAAGCAAAGGCAAAGAAGGTAAATGCGGCGAAGGAAAATGTGGTGAGAAAAAAGCCAAAGGCAAAGAAGGTAAATGCGGCGAAGGAAAATGTGGTGAGAAAAAAGCCAAA
>DAONJS010000004.1:0-69907 GCA_035405785.1 Bacteroidia bacterium | reverse complement strand
GGCAAAGAAGGTAAATGTGGCGAAGGAAAATGTGGTGAGAAAAAAACAAAAGAACAACCTAAGTAATCTCCTTCTCTCTCAAATTCCGTCTCCCTTTTTTAAGGGGGATGGAACAAAGAGAGATTATTTTTAAACTTATGTATACAGAAGCAACCATAAAAGAAAATTTTAAGGAAGTTATATTTAAAAAATACAAAAATTTTTTTACACACGCTTTCATCAATGTGGGTTGTAAAGAAACAGCCAAAGATTTAGTGCAGGAAACTTTTTTAACTGCTTATCAAAAATTAAGTCATTTTGAACAAAAATCTTCTTTAGAAACCTGGTTATTTGGTATTTTAAACAATAAAATACTGGAACATTATAGAAAAAAGAAAAGTGAAAGTCAAAGAATTACAAAATTTGAAGAAGAAGAAATTTTATTTCACAAAAATGGCAGATGGAAAAAAGAATGGATTATAGATGAGCATTCTGATAGTGAAGAAACACAAAACACCATAATTAAATTTCTCAAACAATGTTTTTCAAAACTTTCAGAACAATATCAGAAAATTTTCTCATTAAAATTTTTCTCTGAAAAAAGCACAAATGAAATTTGTCAACTTTGTAATGTAACAGAAGATAATGTGTGGCAAGTATTACATCGTGGAAAATTACAATTAAAAATTTGCATTCAATCTCAACTTAAAAAATTGAAATGATAAATTGCAAAAAATATACAAGATACTTACACAAATCTGAAGTGACAGAATTAAAATGGTATGAAAAAATTCTAATGAAATACCATTATTTAATATGTCATTTATGTAAAAGATATACAATTGAAAACGAGCATTTGAATCAGATTTTAAAAGAAAATAAAACAAATGCTGTAATAAGTGATGAAGAAATTGAACAATACAAAGATCAATTAATAAAAAAAATACAGCTATGATTGGCATTGGTTATAGAAAAGATTTTGCAGAAGAATGGGCAGAGCAACCTGAACTAATAAGTCCAGATTTTATTGAAGTTGCCCCCGAAAACTGGATAAATGTTGGCGGCTATTGGAAAAAATTATTTTTTGAAAAATTACAACAATATCCTTTATTTACTCATGGATTATCTCTGTCTATTGGCAGCCCTGATGATATTGATTTTGATTTTTTGAAAAAATTGAAACTATTTTTGAATGAAACACAAGCAAAATATTATTCAGAACATTTAAGTTTTTCAAAATGTGATAATGCACATTTATATGATTTATTACCCATACCTTTTACTGAAGATGCTATTAAACACATTGTGCCTAAAATTCAACAAGTTCAGGATTATTTAGAAAGACCATTAGTATTAGAAATTGTCAGTTATTATTCTCCGCTTGCAGCAGAAATGAAAGAAATTGATTTTATTAATGCAATATTAAATGAAAGCGGATGCTTGTTATTGCTTGATGTAAATAATATCTATGTGAATGGATTTAATCATTCTTTTGATCCAAAAGAATTTATTTTGCAATTACCAAAAGAAAAAGTGGCATACATACACATCGCTGGGCATTTGCAGGTAGATGATGGTTTGATTATAGATACGCACGGAGAACCTATCATTGACCCCGTGTATGAATTGTTTGAATTTACAATGAATTGGTTACAAAAACCTGTGCCTGTTTTATTAGAAAGAGATTTTAATATCCCACAATTAGATGAATTACAAAAAGAATTAAATCAATTAAAATACATTTACAACAAAGCAATACAAAAATCTCAAGAATATGTTGCTTAAAGAAAATACATATCATCAGCAATCTTTATTAGCAAAATACACAAGAACTGGCGATGATCAAATCATTGAACAATTACAAAATTTTAAACCCAAAGGAATTAAGTATTACAGACATTTAATTTTCAATATCATTTATGATGGTGTAAGTAATGCTTATCCCATCACTACTGACTTTTTTGGTGAAGAAAAAATGAAAGAATTAGCAGATGATTTTTTCAAAAACCATTCTTGTCAAACTTTTCAGGTGTGGGAAATGCCTCGTGAATTCAAAGATTACATCATTGAAAAAAGAAAAGATTTGTGTGAACAATATCCATTTTTACCTGATTTACTTTTGTTTGAATGGATGGAAATTGAGATATTTATGATGCCAGATGAACCACTCCCAGAATATTCTAATCAAGGAAATATCTTAAAAGATAAATTAGTATTAAATCCAGAATTACAAATTTTATTTTTTCAATATCCCGTTCATCTTTATCATCCGCAAAAGATTAAACAAGAACATAAAGGCGAATATTTTGTTTTGATACACCGTCATCCTGATACAAAAGAAGTGATTTTTACAGAATTAAGTCCTGCTACTGTTAAAATCATTGAAGCACTTTATGAACAACCATTGAATTTTGATGAGATACAAAAATTATTTCCAAATTCATCTTTACAGCAAAAAAATCAATTAAAAAAATTTATCCATCAATCTATTCAAAACAAAATTATTTTAGGTTTTAAAAAATAATTCTTATTTCAAAATCAGATGTTATTAAAAGTGCAAAATCATTTAAAAGAACTATCGTTATTATTTGTTCGTCTTGTTTTATCATACGGATTTTACGAACCCGCCAAAACAAAATGGCAAGATATCCAATCTGTTGCAGATTGGTTTAGTAGTTTGAATATCCCATTCCCATTATTGAATGCATACTTATCTGCATCTTTTGAAATGCTTGGTGTATTTTTACTTTTAATTGGATTATTCACAAGATGGATAGCAATTCCATTAATGTTTATAATGATAGTAGCCATTTTCACTGTTCATTGGGAAAATGGATTTGCTACCTCTGACAATGGTTTTGAAATTCCACTTTATTATTTTGTAATGTTATTGGTATTATTATCTTATGGTGCAGGTAAATGGAGTGTTGATTTTTATTTAAAGAAAAGAAAATGAAAATTAAATTCATCTTAATAATTTTTGTTTTCAATTCAATTTTATTTTTATCACAAAATGTTATTCAATGGCAAAAATTAGATAATGCTACATTTGAAAAAGCCAGAAAAGAAAACAAATACATTGTCTTACATTTAGCCGCAAACTGGTGTCATTGGTGTCATGTAATGGAAGAAAAAACATACCATCATCCAAAAGTCATAGAATTATTAAATAAAAAATTCATTGCTTGTTATGAAGATCATGACCAAAGACCAGATTTAGCCAACAGATACAGAGAATACGGATGGCCTGCTACCATTGTATTTAACCCCAATGGTAAAGAAGTATTAAAGGAAACCGGTTATATTCCACCTGATGAATACATTCAAAAATTACAAAATGTTTTATCAAATAAAAATATTGAAAATGAAAAAACCTCTTCATCAAATACAAGTTTATCAAGTGCAGGAAATAATTTGAAATACATATACAAAGATGTAATGAATAGTATTGATTTAAAAGTTGGTGGATTTGCTTCTGCACAAAAATCTGTGGACTTTGAAATGTTTGAATATGCTTTTAATCATCCAAATGATAGTTTAAATCAATGGTTAAAAATAACTATGACCAACTCAAAAGAGTTATTAGATAAAGAATGGGGCGGCGTTTATCAGTATTCAACATATTCCGACTGGAATCATCCTCATTATGAAAAATTATTATCTGTTCAGGCAAGATATATCAAAATGTATTTGTGGTATTTTTACAAAACAAATGATTCTACATATTTTAAGTATGCTATTAAAATATTCAACTATACAAAAAGATTTTATTTGAAAAAGAACAATACTTTTGCTAATGCTCAAGATGCAGATTTAATCAAAGGAAAAAAAGCACACGATTATTTTTCATTATCCGACAAAGAAAGAGTAAAATTAGGAATCCCATCTATTGATACCAACGCATTTACTGATAATAATTCAAAGATGATTGAATCACTGATTTATTTGTATGCTTATACAGAAGATAGCAGTTATTTAAAAATCGCAAAAGACAATGCAAATTATATTATCAAATACAGAAAAAGAATTGATGGATTTTTTAATCATGCTTATCAAAATGATTTAACGCCGTCTTTAAGTGATCAAATATATTTTGTAAAGGCATTGATTGTGTTGTATAAATCAACTTCTGATAATTTTTGGCTTAATGAATGTAATGAACTTGTAAATAACATAATAGAAAAATTTCTTTCTAAAAATTGTTTGAAAAGTTTTTTACCTCTGCAAAATTATCTTGAACCAACTTGTATAGTTAGTGAAAATATTGAAGGTGCAAGAATTATTAATTTTTTAGGTAAGATTTTAAACAATGAAAAATACATTCATACAGCTGAGGCCATTTTTCATTGGTTAATTTCCGATGAAGTATATGAACAAATTATTGTTGAACCTGGAATTTTGACATTAGCAGAAGAATTAAAAAAAGAACCTTACAGTGCTTTGTATTTAGTAAAAAATGAAAATCAAAATCCTATATTATATCAAACCATTTTACAAACACCAAAATTTTATTTACTTACCTATTTGATGACTGAAAAAAATATCTTAAAAGAAAAACAAGAATTATGGGAAGCATTTAATGATTCTGTTGTATTATTCTGCACTTCTACTTTTTGCAGCAGTCCTATGAAAGATGAAAAAGAAATCAAAGAATTTGTAAGAAATAAATTGTTAGAATAAATTAATTTTTATTAATTAAATTTGTAAGAAAAATTATATGGAATCAAAAATTAAAGTATCAGTTATCGTAAATGCAAATTTGAAAAAGGTATGGGATTATTACACTCAACCTGAGCATGTAACTAAATGGAACTTTGCTTTAGATACATGGCATTGCCCTTATGCTTCTAATGACTTACGAGTAGGTGGTAGGTATTTAGCAAGAATGGAGGCAAAAGATGGAAGTTTTGGTTTTGACTTTGATGCAACTTATACAGATGTTCAGCATTTAAAACAATTAAGTTATGTTTTTGGAGATAGAGAAGCAACTATTCATTTCAATGAATTAAATAATCAAACAGAAGTAACAATTTATTTTGTTCCAGAAAATGAGAATTCATTAGAACTTCAAAGAGATGGCTGGC
Source organism: Bacteroidia bacterium (assembly GCA_035405785.1). GTDB lineage: Bacteria > Bacteroidota > Bacteroidia > B-17B0 > Aurantibacillaceae > BPGX01. The sequence goes on along the minus strand of DAONJS010000004.1, from coordinate 64,844 downwards.
AAGCAATTTTAAATAATTTCAAAAGATATACCGAAAGTAATTAAAAATTTATTCAAACAATATTTAATAGTTTAATTCATTAATTACTAATGTACACACATTTTTTATAAAAAACTTAAAGGATTTTGAAATTTCATTTTTAACTTTAAATTTTTAGAATATATTCTCAAAGTTAAATGTAAGTATTCATAACAAAAATTTTTTAAAAGTATATGCTGTACCTGACTATTATTCATTTGTGGAATTTGAATGAGAATAAATAAATAAATAAATAAAGTAATTATGATTTCACCAAGATATTAATAAAAAAAAATCAACTATTATTAATCCCTAATTTTTCTGTATGTTTGCTTCTTATTAAATAAAAAATGTCTTTTCAAAAAAATCACTTCATCAAATTTTTTGTAATTGGATTATTAACGCTCAGTTCCTGTCAATTATCTCGTATGATAATTTACAATTTTGCTGACATCAATGACTATAAAATATTTCCATCAAGACCATTATTCAAAAGCAATCATCCATTTCATTTTTATTATGCTAAACAATTCAAACATCCTGAAAAAATCAATGACATTCCTTTTGATAAATTTTTAGAAAAAACAAAAACAGTTGCCTTCATTGTTATTAAAAACGATACCATTCAATATGAAAAGTATTTTCATTCTTATACTGATTCAAAAGTAGTGCCTTCTTTTTCAATGGCTAAATCAATTACATCCATTTTAATAGGTTGTGCTATTGATGATAAACTTATAGATTCAGAAAATGATGCTGTAACAAAATACATTCCTGAACTTGCTAAAAATGGTTTTGATAAAGTTACAATCAAACACTTACTTCAAATGACTTCCGGACTTGACTTCAATGAAAATTACTTTAATCCATTTAGTGATGCCGCTACATTTTATTATGGAAGAAACATCCGCAAAAGAATTATTCATCTTAAATTAAAATATCCACCTGGAACAAAATTTGAATACAACAGCGGCAACACACAATTGCTTGGATTAGTATTAGAAAGAGCATTAAAAGAAAAAAGTATCACTGAATATCTACAAGAAAAAATTTGGACTCCATTAGGAATGGAATTTGATGCCTCATGGAGTATTGATAAAAAGAAAAATGGTATTGAAAAGACATTTTGTTGTATAAATGCCGTTGCTCGGGATTATGCAAAGATAGGAAGATTGTATTTACACAAAGGTAAATGGAATGAGCAACAAATTGTATCAGAAAAATGGGTTGAAAAATCTATTCAATCGGATACTACAGAAGGAAGTGTAAATTACTATCAATATAATTGGTGGTTGCCTACACCGGGTAAAGATTTTTTAGCAGAAGGTTTTTTAGGTCAATATATTTATGTTAATCCTTCAAAGAATCTAATCATCGTTCGTTTAGGCAAAAAAGAAGGTAAAACAAACTGGTGGAAAGTTTTTAGAAATTTAGCAAGTAATTATTAATTCATCATTTCTTTCTTATACTCCTCCAATGCTATTTTCAAGCACTCCATTGCGTTTGCGAGATCTTCTTTTTTCAACACATAAGCAATACGAACTTCTTTTTTACCTTCACCAGGAGTTGAGTAAAAACCAGTGGCAGGAGCTAACATTACTGTCTGATTTTTGTAATTAAATTTTTCTAATAACCATTGACAGAATTTATCTGCATCATCAATGGGCAATTCTGCAATACAATAAAATGCTCCTCCTGGCATAGGACAACGTACGCCATGTATTGCATTCAATGCATTCACTACAAAATTCCTTCTTTCTGTATATTCTTTAACTACTTCATCAAAGTATTCCTGTCCTAATGATAATGCTGCTTCTGCTCCTATTTGTCCAAATGTTGGCGGGCTTAATCTTGCTTGTGCAAATTTCATTGCCGCTTCCATTACTTTTTTATTTTTGCTAATAAGAGCACCTATTCTTGCTCCACAAGCACTGTATCTTTTTGAAATAGAATCCAACAATATAATATGTTCATCTGCACCTTTTAAGTGCATTACAGAATGATATGTTTTTCCATCATAACAAAACTCTCTGTATACTTCATCACTTAATAAAAACAAATTGTATTTTATTGCTAATTCCTTCAATGCTTCTAACTCTTCTCTTGTATATAAATATCCAGTGGGATTTCCAGGATTACAAATCATAATACCTTTTGTCTTTAGTGTAATTCTTTTTTCAAACTCGCTAATAGGTGGCAGTGCAAATCCATTATCTATCACGCTTTTTATAGGTTTTATGACAACATCTGCGGCTCTTGAAAATCCAATATAATTAGCATACAATGGCTCTGGTATAATGATTTCATCACCTGGATTAAAACAAGTCATCATTGCAATTTCAATTGCCTCGCTACCGCCAACAGTAATGATGATGTCAGAATAATCTACATCTATATTATATCTCTTGTAATATTCTGCTAATTTTTTTCTATAACTTTCAATACCTGCACTATGAGTATATTCAAGTATGGTAATGTTTGCCTTTTTAATTCCTTCAAAAAATACAGGCGGAGTGGGCAAATCAGGTTGTCCGATATTTAAATGATAAATTTTAATTCCTCTTTTTTTAGCCGCTTCTGCATACGGCACTAATTTACGAATGGGAGAAGCAGGCATTTGAACTGCTTTGGATGATATTTCAGGCATAAAATTTTTTGGACAAATTACTATAAAATTTTAGTAGATTGCAAAATTATCAATTTAATATTTTTTTTCAAAAACTTACCAACATTTCAAAATTAAAAAAACTATTTTTGCACAAATTCATTAAATGAAAAATAATAAGATACATCCCGTTAAAAGATTATTTTCTTTATTAAAAAACAACAAAAAAGAAGTCGGTCAAATTTATTGGCTTGCATTATTTTATGGTTTAATAAGTTTGTCGTTACCTTTTGGTATTCAATACATTATCAATTTTATACAAGGTGGCACCTACTCTACATCATACTTTGTTTTAGTTTTTTTAATTACATTAGGTGTTATCATTTATTCAATATTGCAAATTATAGAATTAAGAATTTTAGAAAATATTCAGCAAAAGATATTTACTTATGCAGGTTTTGATTTTACATATAGATTTCCAAAAATAAAAATTGAAGAGTTATTAAACATTAATGCTCGTGATTTGGCAAACAGGTTTTTTGATTCTATAGTTTTAGAAAAAAGCATCATCAAACTTCTAACAGATTTTAGTATTTCTGCTATACAAATAATTATTAGTGCATTAGTTCTTTCATTGTATCATAGCAGTTTTATGATTTTAAATTTAATTGCTATTTTGTTCTTATATTTTTTATTCAAATATACTTTTGAAAGAACATTAAAATCAGGTTTAAGTTATTCAAAAATAAAATACAAAACTGCATATTGGATAGAAGAAGTAGCAAATGCATCAAGCACATTTAAATTAGCAGGTATTACTGATTTGCCTATGCAACAAACAGATACATTACTTGTAGAGTATCTAAAAAAAAGAAACGAACATTATAGATGGTTAAATATTCAATATATTGGATTAAATATTACTAAAACCATATACATTCTTGGTTTTTTACTTATAGGAGGAATAATGGTAATGGAACAAAAAATGAACATCGGTCAGTTTGTGGCCGCTGAAGTTCTTGTAATTACTATAATGAATGGAATAGATAAAGTTTTAAACACATTGAAGAATTTATATGATACCCTTATATCTATTGAAAAAATTGCAGAAGTTACAGATTTAAATCTTGAAAACAATAATTATCAAAAAGTTATTTATCCATCTTCTGAAAAATCTATGCATATTAAAATAAACAATCTTAACTTTAAATATCCAAATACTAATAAATTAATATTAAAAAATATCAATGTAGAAATATGTAAAAATGAAAAGGTTTTAGTTACGGGAGAACAAAATTCTGGCAAATCATCATTTATAAAAGTTTTATCTTCATTATATGAAATTACAGATGGAGATATTTTATACAACAATATTTCTATCAAAAATATTGACCTTGAAAAATTAAGATACGATATTGGAATCTACTTTAAAGAAGATGTTATTTTTAATGGAACTATCTGGAATAACATAACACTAGGCAGAGATGGGATAGATAAAACATTTTTATTTGAAATCATTGAGAGAATTAATTTAAACGACGAATTAAAAGAACTTTCAAATGGATTAAATACACAAGTTTATTCTCATGGTTTTGGACTTACTTTCTCAACTATTAGTAAAATCCTATTTTTAAGAGCAATTGCTACTCAACCCAAATTACTTTTAATGGAAAATATTACTTTAGGTATGAATAAAAAAGAAAGTGAAAAAATAATAGATATAATCACTGACAAAAAATACAATTGGACGCTTGTTTGCATTGGTAATGAAGAATTTGCAAATAAATTTGATACTATTTATTATTTAAGTAATGGACAATTGACAAAAAAATAATTTATGCTTAATATATCCAAAAGTAAAGTAACAATACCTAATTACTATTTGTCACTTGAAAAAGTCAATAAGATTCAATTTAAAAATTTAAGAAATAAACTTTTTATTTACTTACTTTTATTCATTCTTGTCATTTTATTTTTACCATGGACACAAAATATCAGAAGTAATGGTATTCTTACAGCACTTAACCCCGAAGTAAGACCTCAATCTATACAATCAGTAATTGACGGTAGAATTGAAAAGTGGTATGTAAAAGAAGGTATGTTTGTAAATAAAGGTGATACTATTGTAAAACTATCTGAAGTCAAATCAGAATATTTTGATCCTGATTTAGTGAATAGAACTAAAAACCAACTTAAATCTAAAACATCAGCAGTTGAATCTTATGAAAAAAAAGTTAATGCTCTTGAACAACAAATTGCATCTCTCATTAAAATGAAAGAATTAAAAACACAACAATTAGTTAATAAGTTGCAACAAACAAAATTAAAATTACAAGCAGATAGTAATGAGTATCACGCCGCTAAAATAAATTACTTAACAGCAGAAACTCAATATAAACGTGGTGAAGAATTGTATAATAAAGGATTAAGATCACTTACAGAATTAGAAAACAGAAGAGTAAAAATGCAAGAAGCACAAGCCAAAATGATAGCAGCAGAAAATAAATATCTTGCTACACTTAACGAACTTAATATCATTGAAATTGAACTGAATAATATTCAAAATGAATATCAAGAAAAAATATCAAAGGCAGAATCTGATAAGTTTGCCACTATCTCGGCTCTATTTGATGCACTTGCTTCTGTAAGTAAATTAGAAATTGATATGACAAATTATTCAATAAGAAATTCAATGTATTATGTAATTGCACCTCAATCTGGATACATTACAAAAGCCGTAAAAACAGGTATTGGAGAAACAATCAAACAAGGTGAAGAAATAATTACCCTTATGCCTTCTAATTATAAACTTGCAGTTGAAATGTATGTTGAACCTCTGGACTATGTGTTAATAGATACAGGAACAGTTATTAGAATACAATTTGATGGTTGGCCTGCTTTTATTTTTTCAGGATGGCCTGGTCTTACCTTTGGAACATTTGGTGGTAAGGTGGTTGCAAAAGATAGATTTTCTACAAATGGTAAATTTAGAATCCTTGTTGCCCCAGATGAATCTGACCATCCTTGGCCAAAAGAATTAGCCGTTGGCGGCGGTGCAAAATGCCTCGCCCTTCTTAAAACCGTTCCTATATGGTATGAAATATGGCGTCAAATTAATGGATTTCCACCTGATTTTTACAAACAAATACCTATTAGCAAAAGCGATGAAAAATCAAAAAGTAAAAAGTAACTTCTTTCTATGAAATTATTTCTTTCAATAACTTTAACTCTGTTTTTCAACTATTGTTATTTGCAAAACTCAGATAGTATTATTACATATTCTAATTACATTCAAAATATAATCAAATTTCATCCACTAATCCAAAAATATAATATAGAAACAGTTCAAAAAAGTAAAGCATACATTACAAAATCCCGCGGCTTTTTTGATCCAAAAGTGTATTATAATTTTGACCAAAAATTATTTCAAACTAAAAATTATTATTCAATAATAAATGGTGGACTAAAAATCCCTTCTTGGTTTGGAACGGACTTTAAAGCTGAATACAATTACAATACAGGATTATATATAAACTCTTCAGAATACCTACCTCCAAACGGCTTGTGGTCTTTAGGATTTTCACAACCTATTTTCAAAAATTTATTTATAGATGAAAGAAGATGGCAACTCAAAGCATCTAAAATTGAGTTACAAATTGCTGAACTTGAATATAATCAATACAGTTTACAATTTCTCATAGAAGCTACTTATAGATATTGGGAATGGTTTGAACAATATAATAAATATCTTTTGCTTGATTATGCAACTCAAATTAGCAGAGAAAGATTAAAAGCCACAGAAAATGCAGTTATTGCAGGGGATTTGGCAGCTATTGATTCAACAGAAACATCTATTCAATACAATAACTTTTTAATTCAAAAAAACATCTCTGAAATAGAACTCAATAATGTAAAAAACAATATTCAGTACTTTTTACAATGGGATAAAAATCAATTCAATTTTTCCTTAAACTATCCTTATTATCCTGAAAAATTTAATTCTTCTAATATAAAGAATTTAATTTTTGATAAAAAAATTTTTGACTCTCTTATTTATCAACATCCTGCATATAAAAAATACCTTCTTAAAAACAAAACATTACAAATTGAAAAAAAATTTAGAATTGAAATGCTAAAACCTCAATTAGACATTACGTACAATGCTTTGCTTTTACCCGTTCATCCAAATGATTTATATTACAACAGTAACAATTATAAATGGGGAATAAATTTCTCATTACCCGTATTTTTAAGAAAAGAAAGGGCTGAACTTAAATTGATTAATCTTAAATTAAGAGAAAATCAAATTGAATCTGAACTTAAATTTTCTGAGCTTTTTATCAAGGCAACAAACTATTTCAATTTATACAGCACTTATTCAAATCAACTAGTCAATATTGAAAACTTAATTCAAAGATATGAAAAAATGCTTAACGCAGAAAGAGAAAGGTTTTTTGCAGGTGAAAGTTCCGTATTTCTTGTAAATTCAAGAGAAAATTATCTCATAGATGCTAAATTAAAACAAATCAGTTTTTATGCCAAATTAAATCTTTACAAAAGTTTATTAGAACTCTCATTAGGTCAAATACCTCAATAAGATGAAAGGTAGGGCTTCTGTATATAATCCTGATAACCGTTTTTTGTCAGAAAAAATTTCAAAAGAAATTCTTTGGGCAATTGATGAATTTGAAGAACCAGAAAAAATTGATACAAAAATTATTGAAGTTTTTCCTAAAACTATCATCAATGAAGTTAAAAGCCCCGATTTACCTTTTATGTATTCTATGAACCCGTATCAGGGATGCGAACATGGTTGTGCATATTGTTATGCTCGTCCAACGCATGAATACTGGGGCTACAATGCAGGTATTGATTTTGAAAGTGTTATTCTTGTAAAGAAGAATGCTCCAGAGTTACTTGAAAAAGAATTACTTAAAATTAAAATAGTTTCACCTATTGTCATTTCAGGCAATACTGATTGCTATCAACCTGTTGAAAAGAAATTACAAATCACACGCCAACTATTAAAGATTTGCAAAGATTTTAATTACCCAGTTTCCATCATAACTAAAAACGCTTTGATATTAAGAGATATTGATATACTTCAATCAATGGCAGAAAAAAATTTAGTTCGAGTACTCATTTCAATTACAGGTACTGATGAAAAAGTTCGTTCAGTTTTAGAGCCCCGAACTTCAACCTACACAAACAGATTCAAAACTATCAAAATACTATCTGAATACAATATTACTTGCGGTGTAATGGTAGCACCCATTATTCCAGGATTGAATGATAAAGAAATTCCAGAAGTTTTGAAAATTGCATCAGAAAATGGTGCTAAGTATGCAGGATATACAATAGTCAGATTGAATGATACAGTAGAACCAGTTTTTGTAAATTGGTTAGAAAAAAATTTTCCTGATAAAAAAGAAAGAATACTTTCTCTCATCAAAGAATGCCATGATGGAAGTTTGTCTGATAAAAGATTATTCAACAGATATAAAGGAAACGGAAAAGTTGCAGAATCAACTCATCAACTTTTTAAAATTTTTCAAAACAAATACTTTACAGAATACAATAATGAACTAAACTGTTCTCTCTTTAATGGTCAAAAAAATGGAGATGAAATTCAGGGAAGTTTGTTTTAATGAAAAAATAAATTTCACAGATTAACAATATTAATTTCACTCATCATTGCGAGTAAAGCGAAACTATATCAAAATAAAAATTCAGTTTACAAAAAAATACTATTAACTTTTCACATATAATTTAAATCCCTTACCATGCACATTAACTATGTTGATATTTTCATCTTTGCTTAAATACTTTCTCAGCTTTGCAATATACACATCCATACTTCTGCTATTGTAATAATTATCATCTCCCCATACTGATTTTAAAGCAAATGATCTATCTAATAAATCATTTTTGTGAATAGCAAATAATCTCAATAAATCTGCTTCCTTGGTAGTCAAACTCATTTTTTCTTTTGAAGGATTATGTATGAGTTCTTTTTCATTGTAATAAAAAGTATAATCTCCTATTTCAAAAACATTTTGGTCTGACTCAATGGCTTTGAATGCATTTGTTCTTTTAAGAATAGCATTGATTCTTGCAATTAACTCATCCATTGAAAAGGGTTTAGTGATATAATCATCACCTCCGGCATTAAATCCTTCTAAAGTATCTTCTTTTGATCCTTTTGCTGTTAGAAAAATAATGGGAACATTCTGGTTAATTTCTCTGATTTTTCTTGCTAAATTAAACCCATCTAATTTTGGCATCATCACATCTAATATCAATAAATCAAATGGTTTTTTACAAAATACATCAAAGGCATCTTGTCCGTTAGATTTTACAGTAACATCATATCCCTTTTGAATCAGGTATTGTTCGAGCATAAATGATAAATTCTCATCATCTTCTGCAAGTAATATTCTTATTTTAGCACTTCTATTTTCACCCATAACAAAAAATTTTTAACAAAGATAAGAAATAGATAGATACTAAAACAAATTTTTTAACATTTGTTTGAAGTATTTTCGCCGAATTTTTGAGAATATGGGATAAAAATCACAAACTCACTTCCTTTTCCTGGCTCACTCTTTAAATTTATCTCACCTTTATGAAGTTCCACAATTTTCTTTACATAAAATAATCCTAATCCAAAACCTTTAATATTGTGTGTGTTTCCTGTAGGCACTCTATAAAATTTTTCAAACACTTTTTTCTGATGTTCTTTTGAAATACCTATACCATTGTCTTTTATACTTAAATAAATTCCTTTGTTATCAGACCATGTTTTAATCACAATTTCAGGTGCCGTTTCGCAGTATTTTATGGCATTGTCAATTAAATTATTGATGACATTCGTAAAATGTGTTTTATCAACTTCGGCACAAGGGTTTTCAGCATTTAAAAATGCAGAGATATTTCCTCCCTTTTTTTCTATAATCAATTTTACATTTTGAATACTTTCACTCAAAATCTGATGTATGTTTTCTTTTGTGAATTTTATTTTTAAATCACTGTTTTCAAGCGTAGCAGAAGTTAGAATACTTTCTACTAACTGATGCAATCGTTTTACTTCACTTGCCATTATCTTTAAAGTTCTTTCTTCCGCTTCGGGAGTTTTTTGAATGCTCTTATCACTAAAAAACTGTATTCCTAAATTAAGCGTAGCAATTGGAGTTTTCAATTCGTGAGTCATATTGTTGACAAAATCATTTTTTATGTCAGATAATTTTTTTTGACGAAGAATAGTTGAAAGAAAATAAACATAAGAACTTACTAAAATGATAATAATAAATGTTGATATAATTAGTAATGTCAGCATTTCGCGAATAATATATTTTTTTTGATGAGGTATTTTAATGGTTAGATATGTAGGTGATACAAAAATATTTGATGGAAATATGTTGATGCTGTATTCAATGTTGTTATTATTTTCATTGATAATCGGAAAGTTGTCTGATATATTTTTTTTATTAAAACTTATATAAGGCAAAGTACTTTTTAGTTCAAAGCAATATTTTGCTTTAATACCACTATTAAGTAATTCTGCTTGAAGTATTGAATCTAATTTGGTTGTATCAATTTTTGGAGAAAAATTATTGTAGATATTAATACTTATAGATTCATCAAAAATATCATTCACTTTTTCGTTTGATCCTTTTACAAGCTCAGGATGAACAGTTTGTACAGATTGTTTTTTTTGCGGTGTAATTGTAGAATTCAAACTTACAGGCAATAATGATTTAAAAATAGCTTTTTTAATATGAAATGAATCAAACGGAATTTCTTTGTGAATGTATTTTGATGAAATAAATCCATTAGAGTCGGTACTTAATTCTTCAAACAAACGAATGCGATAATCTTCGGTGTTTTTATCAATATTATTCTGAACTGTAACGCCTTGTGATCGATAATTTATTCTTTTAACAACAAAACTTCTATCTGTAAATAAATTAACTTTTTTAGAAGTATTGAGTAAAGCCGTTTGAACCTGATGTGAAAATTTTTCCTGTTTAATTAAATAATCTTCATAAATAGAATAGACCTGAATCCCAATAAGTGCAATTATTGCAATGGCAACGAATACACTAACTATAAAAATTTTCTTTATCATAATAGAGGCACAAAAATAAAAAGGTCTCCCGCCATAAGCAAGAGACCTTTTGAAAATTTATCAAATTTTGTAATTTGTTCTTATTTATTAATAACTAATTTTTCTAAATAAAAATTCTTAGCACTTCCTAATCTTACAAAATATACACCAGCAGGGATATTATCTAAATTCAATTCAATTTTTCCTGAAACATCTACTTTGGTATTTTTGTAAATAGTATTTCCTAATGCATCAATCATTTCTACAAAATTGATTTCTTTAATGTTTTGAGGAATAAGTTGCACATAATTGCTGGTAGCAGGATTTGGTGACAAAATAAAATGTGCATTCATTGAATGAGAAATTTTTGCAACACCTGTTGCTAATGTAGCACTTCCATAGATATTAACATCATCAATTCTGAATGTGCCGTTTGTACTTTCAGCATTCCAAGCATACCATCTGAAACTTACAGGTGTTGTAATCTGAGTTAAAGAAGGGAAAACTTTAAATCCTGATTGAATAGTAGATGCAACAATACTATCATTATTCCAAAAAAACGCATTTGCATCTGGTCCGGTAGATACTACACTTACATTTGTGTTGGTACTTATTGCTGTTATATTCGAAGCAAATCCATTAACACTATGGCGAACAGCCCAAAAGCGAGGTCCTGTACTAGAACGATTAGATTTAAAGACAATTGAATCAAATGCTAATTCATAATTTGTTTGAGGAGTTATTGTAATGTCATAATACTTATTTAAATCAATACTTCCTGAAAAACTTGTGTTATTATTATTTGTTGCACCAGTTCCCCATCCAGAAAATGAAAAATAACCATTAGCAGATGCACATGTTCCTACACCAACAGCAATAAAAGAACCACTTGTTAAACCAGTTGTAGTAGGAGGAGGGGTAGGGTCAACTGTTCCTGTGCAAGCTGATCCACTTGTTACTGAAGCAAAATTGTAAGTAATTGTAAATGAGGTTGTTTGTGCAGTAATAAATCCTGCAGCGCCGATTGTTTGAATAATGAGTAATAGTTTTTTCATAGAATAAATTTTAAATTTTGCCGCAAATATAAAAAAAATAATTTCAATAAATCAACATTTTTACGAACGGTAAATAAAATTTAACAGAAATTTAATGTGTCAAACTTATTTCACAGATAATTTTACTTGATATGATCCTGAATTTTTTTCACTATAAACAGTTTCATAAATGGTCAGGTAAATAATTCCTTCTGCACCTGCAATGTTTTTTTTGTAGAAGTGTTTTATTTATTTATAACTAATTTTTCTAAATAAAAATTCTTTGCACTTCCTAATCTTACAAAATAAACACCAGCAGGGATATTATCTAAATTTAAATCAATTTTTCCTGAAACATCTATTTTGGTATTTTTGTAAATAGTATTTCCTAACACATCAATAATTTCCACAAAATTAATTTCTTTAATGTTTTGAGGAATAAGTTGCACATAACTGCTGTTAGCAGGATTTGGAGATAAAATAAAATGAGCATTTATTGTATGAGATATTTTTGTAACACCTGTTGCTAAAGTCGCTGAACCATAGATATTAACATTATCAATTTTGAAAATACCCCCTGTATTTTCAGCATTCCAAGCATACCATCTGAAACGAACTGGATTAACGACTTGAGTTAATGAAGGAAAAACTTTAAATCCAGATTGAGTTATAGCAGTAATATAAATATCATCACTCCAGAAAAATGCATTAACATCAGTTCCAGTAGAAACAACACTAACTAAAGTGTTTGTACTAACAGCACTAATATTAGAAGCAAATCCATTTATATTATGACGGACTGCCCAGAAACGAGGACCAGTGGCATTTCTATTAGCCATAAAAATTATAGAATCAAAAGCAAGTTCATAATTTGTTTGAGGTGTAATCATAACTTCGAAGTATTTAGTAATATCTAAACTTCCTGTGAAATTAATATTATCAAAATCTGTAGCACCAGTTCCCCATCCTGCAAAAGAAAATTCGCCATTTGAAGAAGGACAAGTATTTACACCAAGGGCAATAAAACTTCCGCTTGTTAATCCTGTAATAGTTGGAAGTGTCGTTGGATCTTGTATGCTTGAACAAGGAACAGGTCCCATAACATCAGCAAAATTATAAGTAAGTGTAAATGATGTTGTTTGAGCAGAAATCAATCCTACTGCGCCGATAGTTTGAATAATAAGTAATAGTTTTTTCATAGTATTAATTTTAAATTTCATCGCAAAAATAAAAAAAATAATTTCAATAAATCAACATTTTAACGAACGGTAAATAAAAATTAACAGAAATTTAATGTGCTAAACTTATTTCACAGACAATTTGACTTGATATGATCCAGAATTTTTTTCACTATAAACTGTTTCATAAATGGTCAGGTAAATAATTCCGTCTGCATCTGCAATGTATTTTGTAGAACTACCGGCACGCAGTTTTTTACCGTTTTGACCAATTTTAAATATCAAAGTTCCATAATTAAAATACTCTGAACCAACATCTTCTGGAGGTGGCAATGGTGTTTCGCCTGCTACATTTCCATCAGGAGCATACTTTTTATTATCTAAACTCGCTAATACAATTTCGCCTCTTGCTGAAATTTCAATGGTTTGTCCTTTCTTAACTTTTACACCTGTATTTAGCCATCCACCACTATTATTAGCCATAATATGTTTGGATGCCTTTACTGAAAAGGAATAATTTCCATCTGCACTTTCAAAATAAGACACATCCATACTTTTAATCTTACTAACTGGAATTTGAGATTTAAATACTTCATTAGTAAAATCAATGGTTTTGAAATTTATATTTCCAGAAATTCTATCTCCATTATTTAAAACAAGAACATCATAAAAACTGTATTCATTGATGGAATGAGCAGATAAAATTTCATTTAATAAACTTTGAACATTTTCTGAATTTGTTGAAGTGTTTTTCTCTAAAAATTTTTCTAAAAAATAAACTGCCTTCAAGCCATATTTTGAAATATTTTCAGAAGCAGATTGAATTTGCTTTTCATCAGAAGTATTAGCTAATATCTGAATGTTTTTAGTAATATCACTTTGAATGCTTTCATCTTTTTCTAATCCAAAAATTATTTGTGATACATCTTTAATCTGAATATTCAAAATGCCATAAGGAGTAGTAAGTGTAATATCTTTCATTTTAGCAGAACCATACAATATACTTCCATCATAAAAGTATAAAGTAACATCAGCAGATTTTTGAGCAATACTCAAACCTGATAATACCATCATTAATTGAAAAATAACTTTTTTCATAGTTTTTTTGTGCAATGATACAAAAATTTTATTGGATGTATAAAAAGATTATAATGAATGGTTTTTAATTTTTTGACTTTTGTAATTTTGAATTTTTAGAGTAATTTTTATTTGAAGTGTGAATTTTAGTGTAAATTTGTATCAAAAAACATGAACCTTCAAGAAGCTATCTTAAAATCATTAGAAGAAATAGGAAAGCCTGTTTCAACTGAAGATTTATACAATTATATTATTAAAAAAAATTATTATGAATTTTCAGGAGAAACGCCAAAAAACACTTTATCTTCAAGATTAGGCGATTTTATTCGTAAGGGAGATATAAGAGTTAAAAGAGAAAAAATAAATAATGCTTTTTATTATTCACTTACTAAAAATGAAGATACAATTAATGATGAAGGTTTGAATGAAAATAAAAAAATAAAAATGATAACTTTAAAGAAAAGGACTTGCATATTTTATTAAGTACTTTTTTAGGTGAAAAAAATATTTATGCTAAAACTGTTTCACATGAACAATCAAGCAGTAGCAAAGATAAAAATCAAACATGGATTCATCCTGATATGGTTGGTGTTGAGTTGATAAATTTAAAAAACAGTACTGCTAAAAGTTTTCTTAAAACAATTAAAAGTAATGCATATATAAACTTATTTTCTTTTGAAATAAAAAAAGAAATTAAAAATGATAATGATTTAAAAAATAAATACTTTCAAGCAGTATCAAATTCAAGTTGGGCTAATTATGGTTATTTAGTTACTTTTGAAATCGACACAGATTTAGAATATGAAATGGAACGCTTAAATGCATCATTTGGAATTGGTATCATAAAATTATCTGCAAATCCTTTTAGAACTAAAATACTTTATCCGGCAAAGTATAAAGAATTAGATTTTAAAACTATTGATAAACTTTGTACTATAAATACCAGTTTTAATGAATTTATTGAAACTGTTGATAAATTAATAAATGCAGATAAAGGATATTTTGAATTAACAAAGAATAAACTAGAAAATCTTTGTGATAAAAAACTTAAAAATAATGAAATAATGAATTATTGTAAAGAAAAAAATATCCCTTTTGAAATGGATGATTTTGAATAACATCACTCCCTAAAATTCTCTATCAAATAACTCAATACTTTCTTTGCTGATTCTATATTTGAAGTCCCTGGGCCAAAAATAAATTTTACTCCTGCATTATACAAAAATTCGTAATCCTGTGGTGGGATCACTCCACCTGCTACTACTACAATATCTTCCCTTTTATATTTCTTCAACTCCTGTATAGCTTGTGGAATAAGCGTTTTGTGCCCCGCGGCTAAACTGGAAATAGCCAGCACATGCACATCATTTTCTACAGCTTGCTTAACTGCTTCTTCGGGTGTTTGAAACAATGGACCTAAATCTACATCAAAGCCCATATCTGCATAAGCCGTGGCTACTACCTTTGCTCCTCTATCGTGTCCATCCTGTCCTAATTTAGCAATCATAATACGCGGTCTTCTACCTGCTTGTTCTGCAAACTTATCAGATAGTTTAATTACTTCTTCTAATTCTTCTTTTTTTCCTGATGCTTTCATATACACACCTGTTAATGTATTTGGCCTTGCCTGATAACGACCATAAACTTTTTCTAACGCATAAGAAATTTCTCCTAATGTTGATCTTCTGCGAGCCGCTTCTACTGCAAGTTCCAGCAAATTACCTTTTCCACTTTGTGCGGCATTGGTAAGTTGATTTAATGCTTCTTGCACTGCGGCTTCATTTCTTTCACTTTTTACCTTATTAATCCTTTCTATTTGTTGCTGGCGAACTTTTGTATTATCTACTTCTAAAATTTCAATTTGTGTTTCTTCATTGACCTGATAATTATTCACACCCACTATTACATCTTTGCCACTATCTATTCTTGCTTGCTTGGCCGCAGATGCTTCTTCAATTTTCCTTTGCGGAAGTCCTTCCATAATGGCTTTTGTCATTCCACCTAATTGTTCAACTTCCTGAATTAATTGCCATCCTTTTTGAATTAAATGATGAGTCAGATATTCCACATAATAAGAACCTCCCCACGGATCTATTACTTTTGTTACATCAATTTCATTTTGTAAAATCAATTGTGTATTGCGTGCAATACGAGCACTGAAATCAGTAGGTAATGCTAATGCTTCATCTAATGAATTTGTATGTAAACTTTGCGTGTGGCCTAATACAGCGGCTAATGCTTCAATAGCAGTGCGAGTTATGTTATTAAACGGATCTTGTGCAGTTAAACTCCAACCACTGGTTTGACAATGTGTTCGTAGAGCCATTGATTTTTCATTTTTGGGATTAAATTGCTTGACAATCTTTGCCCATAATACTCTTGCGGCTCTCATCTTTGCTATTTCCATAAAATGATTCATTCCTATGCCCCAGAAAAAAGATAAACGAGGTGCAAAATCATCAATGTTTAATCCTGCTTTTAGACCCGTGCGAATGTATTCAAGCCCATCTGCAAGTGTATATGCCATTTCAATATCCGCAGTGGCTCCCGCTTCTTGCATGTGATAACCACTGATAGAAATAGAATTAAACTTTGGCATGTATTTAGCAGTGTAAGCAAAAATATCTCCGATAATTTTCATTGAAGGTTCAGGTGGATAAATGTAAGTGTTTCTTACCATGAACTCTTTCAAAATATCGTTTTGAATAGTGCCGCTTAACTGTTCTTGTTTTACTCCTTGTTCTTCTGCAGTAACAATATAAAAAGCCATAATGGGCAAAACCGCACCATTCATTGTCATTGACACACTCATCTGGTCCAAAGGAATCTGATCAAAAAGTATTTTCATATCTTCAACGGTATCTATTGCTACACCCGCTTTTCCAACATCACCAACAACTCTTGGATTATCACTATCATAACCGCGATGAGTAGCAAGGTCAAATGCAACAGATAAACCTTTTTGTCCTGCGGCTAAATTTCTACGATAAAATGCATTACTCTCTTCTGCTGTGCTAAATCCTGCATATTGACGAATAGTCCAAGGACTTTTTACATACATACTTGAATAAGGACCTCTCAAAAATGGCGGAATACCAGCAGCAAAATCTAAATGTTCTGCATCAGCAATATCATTTTTATTGAAATAATTAAATACATCAATTCCTTCTGCTGTAACAAATGTTATTTCTTTTTTAGAAAATTCAGGTGATTGATATTTTATTTTATCAGAAAAATTTTTTCTCATACTTGTTGTATTTGTTTTTCAAAATATTCAGCAAATCTTTTTGGAATGAAAGCATTTGTTTTTGTTGAATCAAAAGATGTTTGATAATAGAACTTTTCAATGTTCTCATCCTTTGGATTTGGATATTTATTAACTCCTATCAAAACAGATTGATTATTTATATACTTTTGAAGTTCTATTTCATAAGATTTTTGAGTTTCTTGCTGAATGATATTTTGCTCAAGTAAAGTTATTAAGCCATTTTGTTTTTCAATGTCTAAAAATTTTTGGTAAGATTTTTCAATAAGTTCTTGAGTAAATTTTTCTACAAAATAATTGCCTAATGTTGTTTCTGCTGTTTTATTTAAATAACTTTCTTCTTTCATCATTATCAATTGATTTCTTGCCATTCTTAAAGAAAAATCCGAAACTTTTTTGAATGGATAATCAAATGGTAAAATACTAATACTATTTGCACCTCCAAAAATAGCACTCATTGCTTCTGTTGTAGTGCGAATAGTGTTATTGTAAATGTCTTTAAAACTTTTATTAAGTAAAGTAGTTTGTGCATGAATATGAATATTGGCTGTATGATGATATTCGTTGAGTAAATGATTTACTAATGATCTCAATGCTCTTAACTTTGATATTTCTTTGAAGTAAGAATTGCCTATTGACACCTGAATATGAACATCTTTGTATTTTGAAAGTATCTTTTTGTTATCAAGATAAAAAAGATATTCATTCAAATGTGCAAGTGTATATGCTAATTCCTGAACAACATTTGCACCGCTTTCTTTGTATAATACTGCATTTACAGGAATATGATTAAGTTCATTCAAAACTTCAAAGTCACTATTTTTATTTTCGTGCCATTCACCAAATTTTTCATATAAGTAAATGGGATCAATGTTTATGAAACTATTTTTCTTTTTGGTAAATTCATTTACAGAAATATAAATTTCTTTGAGATTATTTAATATATCAATAGCATCAAAAGAGATATTGAAATTTGAGTATATGTGAGGTAGTGAGATGTTTGTAAAAATTTCATCAAAATCAAATTTAGTATAAAAATCAATATGAATTCCTGATGAACCACCATTCAAAGATTTTACAATATGTTCATTTATTTCCCTTTCAGTGTGATGTTGAGTTGGAATAAATTGAGTGATTTCCCAATCAATGTGATTAAAATAAGGATGTATATTTAAGTTAGAAATATGTTCTTTGTTGTAAAAAGGACAAATATCAATGCCTTCGGAAGTATGGGTTATTAATTCATCAATAGAAATGAGTTTTAAATCTTTCAAAATTTTTTCTTCCCATTCTTTCGCAGATACTGGTTTAAATTCTGATAGTAGTTTCATGGTATTGATATTTTTTTATAGAAATTGTGATGCTTCTTTTTTCAAGTATTCAAGGGCGATTTCGTGAGGTAATTTTTTATCAATAGAACTTGCAATATTGATAATTGTAAGTGATAATTCATTGCTGGAATTATCTGGTTGCACTTTTGAGTAGGCGATATTGATGAGTTTTATTGTTTCTTCTTTGGCAGTTTTTATGAGTTCCCATGCACCGTTTGAAATAAATAACTGTTGAGACAAATTATGTTCATACTCTTGTTTGATACTTTGAATAAGTGCGTGATGTAATTGTTTATTGGTCATATTGTGTTTATTTACACGAAGCACAAGAGAATTAGGATTTAATCGCTCTAAAAAAATGACCATACGCTCGTATGCTTGAATTTTCATTGGAGTAATCTGACTGGCAATTTGTTTTTTTAATTCTGCTTCTTTTCTTTTTTCTTCAGATTTAAAAAAATCTCTGACAATAAAAAAAATCACGCCTGCTGTGAGTAAAGAAGGTAAAACAATCTGTAATAATTGAATCCAAGGGTTCATAAATTTTTTTGCGAAATTTACAAAGAATATAATAAAGGTGCAATGTAAGTTAAAAATGAAGAGTGAAAAGTGAAGAGTGAAAAGTGAAAAATTAAATTTTGAAAAGTAGGGGCAATTCACGAATTGCCCTTACAAAAAATCCCGAAGGGATGACAGGATTATAGTGGAAAGTGAATAGCACTGACATTTATGTCGGTGAAAAGTGAATAGTGAATAGTGAAAAATTAATTTTTGAAATGTAAGGGCAATTCATGAATTGCCATTATGAAAGTTTTAACAGCGAATAATGAAGTTTTGATTTAAAATAAATTGATTGTATATTTGTTCAATAAAATTAATTTAGTGATGAAAAAAATTCTGTTATTCATTTTACCCCTTATTACTTATTTTTCAATACATGCACAAGAGGTAAAAGATTCTACCATTATTCCAGAAGAACAAAAATTATATGAAAAAGCAATTAAGTATATTGATTCGTCAAAATATGATGTAGCAGAAAATTTGTTATTACAAGCCATTAAAATTAATAAAAAATATGTTCCTGCCTTGCTGAAATTGGGTTACATAAAACTTCAACAAAAAGATATAAAAAGCAGTGAAAGATATTTTAAAACAACATTAAAGTATGATATTTCGCAATGGGAAGCATTGAAATATCTGGGCAAAATTTATTATGAAAACAAAAAGTATTCTGATAGCAAAAAAATGTTAGATAGTGCATTTCACTATGAATCACAAGACCCTGAATTACTCTTGTATAGAGCACAATTAATGATTGCAGGTAAAGCATACAAAGATGCTCTCAATTCTTTGAATGAAGCTTTAGATATTCGTCCAAATTATATTGAAGCACTGGTATTAAGAGCAGAAATTTCTTATCACATCAAGCAATACAATGAATGTATTAAATCTATTTCTGCAGCAATTGAAAAGATGCCTGCCGATAAAAAAGAATATTCTGCATATAAACTTCGGGCAAAAGCATATTTTGAAGTTGGAAAATTCAAAGAAAGTATTCAGGATTTTAATGTGTATTTAGACGCGAATCCTACTGATGAAGAAGCATTGATATTAAGAGCATCTGCAAAAATTAATACAAATGATTTTGCTTCTGCTGTTACAGATTTAGATGAAGCCATCAAAATAAATCCAAAAAATCCTGTAAGTTACAATTATCGTGGTGCCGCAAAAGGTGGTTTAAACAAATTCAAAGAAGCATTGGAAGATCTGGATTATGCTATCAAATTAAAATTTGATTATGCTTCTGCATACATCAACAGAGCGGCTATTAAGTATGCCATCAAAGATAGAAGAGGAGCATGCAAAGATTTAGAAAAAGCAGATGCTCTTGGTGATCAAATGGCTTACAAGTTAATTCAGGACTACTGCAAAGGTATGCAGTAAGGTAAAGTAATTTATTTTTACTTTTGCCCACAACATCAATATGTTTTCGCCTTTCAAAACATTTTTATTTTTGTTGAGTTGTTTATTGCTTTTAGGCATTACTTCTTTTCTTATAGAAAAAAATGAAGGAAAAATTTTTAATGATTACAAAATTAAATTTTATAGTATCAATAACCTATTGAATTATAAGAATAATCAAGCATTAGAAGATAGTGTTGAAAAAATTATTAAAGAAACTGAAATTGTAGAAAAAGAAGTTGATAGTATTAAAACCGAAGAAAAAACGATAGTTGCAGATACTCTAAAAATTTTTCAGGTATTAAAAAGCATTCCTTACGACAAAAATTTTATTTCAAAAATTGAATATCCTAATGGTGATAAAAATATCTTGAATTATCTTTTAAAATCATTGAAAAATGCCACACATCAAAGCACTCATATTTTGTATTATGGAGATTCACAAATTGAAGAAGATAGATTTTCAGGATATATTAGAGAAAAATTACAATTATCTTTTGGTGGTAGCGGATGTGGATTACTTTCTATTATGCCCATTGCACAATGGTTAGCCCCAAGAATACAATATTCTGAAAACTGGTATAAATGGGATTGCTTTGCAGATGCAGGAAGCAAAGATGAAACCTATGGAATAATGGCACAAAGTTTTTTAATTGACTTTTCAAAAGGAAAAGGAAAATGGATATCAAAATGTAAAGATGCCACATCAACTAATGTTTGTTTGTTTAATAAAGTAATAATGTATTATGGAAATGCGATAGATAGCACACAAGTAAAATTTTTCAATAATGGTGAGTTGATAAGTGAAGTTATATTAAAGAGTAATGATAATTTTAATAAACAAATTTTTGCAGTAAAAAATAACGAAGAGATATCTTTTGAAATATCTGGAAAAACATCGCCTTATTTTTATGGTATTTCATTAGAAAGTTTTAATAATGGCGTGTATGTTGATAATATCGCACTGCGAGGGTCATCTGGCACTTTTTTTCATTTGATTTCAAGAGATTTACTTAAAAGATTTTTTAATGATTTGAATGTATCAATGATTGTTTTACAATTTGGTGGAAATACAATGCCTTTAATAGATAGTGAAGAAAAAGCAAAAAAGTTTGGAAGTTATATAGATTATCAAATCAAAACAATTAAAAGTATTGCTCCACAAGTGCCGATATTATTTGTAGGTCCATCAGATATGAGTGTAAATATTGATGGCGTAATGCAAACACATCCTTATTTAGAGAGTGTTATCAATGAATTAAAAAAAGTGGTTTTATCAAATAATTGTGCATTCTTTGATATGTATAAAGCAATGGGTGGAAAAAATTCAATGCCTATTTGGGTTGAACAAAATTTAGCGGCAAAAGATTACATACATTTTAGTCCTGCTGGTGCTCGCAAAATGGCTTCTATTATCTATTATTCATTAATCAAAGATTTACAGGAAATAAACTTATGAAAAAATTATTAGTAACATTTTCAACACTATTTCTATTTATTCATGCACAAGAAATTCCTGAATGGATAAACATTTCACAAAATAAAATTATTTTTGATAAAGATAGTTCTGACTTCTATCGTTTTATTGAAAAATTTAAACAGGTAAAAACTGGTAAAAGAAAGAACATTTACATTGTTCATTTTGGTGGTTCGCATGTGCAAGGCGGTTTTTGGAGCGAATCAATAATGAATACACTTCAAGATGAATTAAAAACAAAAGGTGGTGGTTATTTTGTGTTTCCATTTAAGCAAGTAAAAACAAATAGCCCATATTATTTCAAAACATACAGCAATGGAAAATGGAAAGTCAATAAATGCACCAAAATTTCTGACAGTTTGAAATATATTGGAATGTGTGGAATATCTGCTATTACAGATACATCGTGCTATGTAAGTATTAAAAACGAATGGAAAATATTAGATGGTTTTACAAGAATAAAATTTTTCTATAGAAAAAATAATAACTATGATGTATTTCCTTCCTTTCAAGCATCAAAGATTATTGAACACGAAAATTATACTGAATATTTGCTTTCGCAAAAGTTAGATTCTATAAGTTTTTTCATTCAAAAAAAAGATACAAATTATTCAGAATTTATATTGGATGGTTTTAGTTGTGAAAATGATAGTGGTGGTGTGTATTATGCAGGATTTGGTGTAAATGGTGCTACATCAGAGTCATTATTAAAGTGTGCTTTACTTTTACATCAATTAAAAAACATTCAGGTAGATTTGTTTATTCTTTCATTTGGTGTGAATGATGTGAGAAATAAAGCATTTTCAAAACAAGAGTATATTCAAAATTATGATAGTTTAATTTCAAAATTAAAAAAATCACAACCAAATAGCAGCATTTTATTAACAACAATTTCTGATAATTACATAAAGAGAAAAATTGCAAATCCCAGAACAGAAGCAGGAAATGAAGCCATTTATGAAATAATGAAAAAATATCAATTATCAATATGGGATTTGAATGCAGTAATGGGCGGAAAAAAATCTATGTTGAAATGGTATAAAGCAGGATTATCAGCAAAAGATAAAATTCACTTTAATAAAAAAGGTTACTTTATTTTAGGGTATCTAATGGTGAATGCAATAACTGATAAATTAAATAATTCATCAAATCTGAAATGATAGAAAATATCTTACATATCATTTTTACTTACAATGATGAGCCATTGTTATTTACACATTTGTTTTTCTGGTTATTTTTATTGGTTGTATTATTTTTTTATTCAATTGTATATAACCTAAAAGATGAAAAGGTCATTTGGAAGATTTTATATTTAGTGCTTACAAGTTTTTATTTTTATTACAAAACAAGCGGAGTGTTTATTATTATATTATGGTATGTCATTATTGTTGATTTTTTGCTTGGTAAAAAAATTGCTAATGCTCAAAATGTTTTACATAAAAAAATATACTTAGGAATAAGCATTGCAAATAGCTTATTATTACTGGGTTATTTCAAATATTCATATTTTATTGTAGAAAGCGTTAATCAATTATTTCATACATCATTTACTTATGTCAATTACTTTTCTATATTTACAAATGAATTTTTTAATACTCATTTTGATATTGATAAATTGATATTTCCAGTTGGTATTTCATTTTTTCTTTTTCAAACAATGTCTTATGTAATTGATGTGTATCAAAAGAAAGTAGATCCACTTGATTCTATTGTTGATTATGCATTTTTTGTAAGTTTTTTCCCACATCTTGTAGCAGGACCTATTGTAAAAGCACACGATTTTATTTATCAAATTAGAATGCCTTATCAGTTGAGCATTGCGGAATTTAAGCAAGCGTGGTTATTAATCATGAAAGGTTTGAGTAAAAAGATTATTGCAGATTTTATGGCTATTCAAATGATTGATAAGATATTTGATAATCCGAATTATTTCACAGCATATGAAAATTTTCTTGCCATTATTGGTTATTCATATCAGGTGTATGCAGATTTTTCGGGTTATACCGATATTGCTATTGGCATTGCACTTTTATTTGGTTACCGATTAAAAAAGAATTTCAATTATCCCTATAAAGCACAAAGTCCCTCTGAATTCTGGAAAAGATGGCATATTTCACTATCATCATGGTTAAAAGAATATCTTTATATTCCATTAGGTGGAAATCGTAGCATTACTGTTGCATCATACATTGTGTTATTTATCATTATGTTGTTTTTAATTTTGTTGTTTGGTAATATCACAATACTTTTCATTTTAATAGCAGTGTTTTTATTATTTTTTGTTTTATCAAGATACAATGAAAAATTTCGTAGAGTATTTGAACAAGACATTAATATTATGGTAACAATGTTATTAGGTGGTTTGTGGCACGGCAGTAGTTGGTTATTTGTAATTTGGGGAGGGCTGAATGGTTTAGCAGTCGTTATTCACAAACAATGGGAAAAAATTTCACCTTTCAAAAACTCTCAAAATATCTTTGTAAAATTTTCATTAATGATAACAACTTTATTGTTTATTTCTTACACAAGAATATTTTTTAGAAGTCAAACACTTGAAAATGCAATCAAAATGAATGAAAAAATTTTTTCCAAATGGAATTTTGAAAACATATTGCCCATCACTACACATTATGCAGATGTTTTAATACTTTTGCTTTTATGTTATATTTTTCATTGGTTGCCTGAAAAGTGGAAAGAAACTATCTATAATTCTGTAACTAAATTACCGATTGCTTTATTAGCCATTTTAAGTTGTGTAATTGTATTGTTACTATATCAACTAATGGCATCTAATACCAGACCATTTATTTACTTTCAGTTTTAAAACAAAAAGACCTAAATGATGTTTTATCACTTAGGTCAGTTTGAATTTTATTTTATTTTTAATTCAGAAAATATATTTTGTTAGAAAAAATATCATTTCGTATCAGAACCATCTGTATAAATTAGTGGAAAAAATTTATTGTCTAACAAAGATAAATAAACTTTATCAATTTGATTAACATCAAAATCTTTTTCAAAACAAACATATTGAATATGTGTTTCATTAGGTTTTACAACATAATTGCAAGATAATTCTCCTTCTTTTGCGGCTGTAGTATAATTAAAAAACAAATCTCCATTTTTCATTAAAATATAAACTTTGTAATCATTCCATTTTAAATCCTGTTTGGAATAATTAATGACGGCAATACGCATTTTGGTATATCCTCCTCCATTTGAATTTCTTACAAATTCAGAGCGAGTTGGATAAACCCCAAAAGCATAATCAATTGTTTTGTCTGGATTTGAAATTACCTCATAAAAATAAGGTAC
Organism: Bacteroidia bacterium; assembly: GCA_035405785.1. Lineage (GTDB taxonomy): Bacteria > Bacteroidota > Bacteroidia > B-17B0 > Aurantibacillaceae > BPGX01. The sequence goes on along the minus strand of DAONJS010000004.1, from coordinate 39,475 downwards.
TTTTTCTTTGTCTTGAGCTGTTGCTGTTTGTATGCCAAAACCAATAGTAATGGCACTTACAATGGTGATGATTTTTTTCATAAAATGATTTTTTGGTAATACTACAAAACAATTATTAAACTTCCAATAAAATTATTTTGACCACATTTAAATTTCTTACTTCCACTGTTTTAACCACCTATTTAGTATAAACAACTTAAAAATAATTTCTAATTGAGTTTTACTTAAATTATCTAAAGAATTAATATTATTCAAATATTTCCTATCAATTATCTCTTTCCATCCATTTTTAATTTCAGATAAAATGTCGTATTGATACTTTACTAACCATTCTTTGAAAGGTGCATCAAATGCTTTTTTATCTTTACGAGAATAAATTTCAAATGGCAACTCTTTTTTAAATGCTTCCCTCAACACATATTTACGAACACCGTTTGATAATTTTAGATTTTCAGGAATTTGAAAAGCCCATTTCAATAATTCAATATCATCACTAAATGGCAATCTGCTCTCAACCCCAAACCACATACTACATCTATCTTCACATTTCAAAAATGCTTTCAATCTTCGGTAAGATAAATCTTTCAATAATTCTGTATTTAAATGACTGGTAATTTGATGTTCATTTTCATCTTTGTAACACGATAAAATATCTTTTGATAAAAATTTAGATTGTGTTCGCTTTTTATGTGAATAAAAGTTCTTAATTATTGCTTTAATAAAAAAAGTATATGGATTATCAATATATTCAGAGGATTTACTTAAATGTTGATTTAAAGTTACTAACTTCATCTTATTCAATAAAGACAACCAATATGCAACATAATGATGATCGTATCCTGCAAATAATTCATCACTTCCCTGTCCGCTTAATATCACTTTTATACCTGCCTTATGCACTTCTTTCATTAATAAAAATTGATTGTATGTACTTGTGCTCCATATTGGAATATCCTGTGAATACACTAATTCATCTATGTCTTTGAAAAAATTTTCAGCAGAAGGTTTTATCCAGTGATCCTGACTGTGAATTTGACGACTTACAATTTGTGCAAAGTTTCCTTCATTCACATTAGCATTATCAGGAAAAGAAATAGAAAATGTATGCAAAGGTTTTTCTACTTTTTTAGATGCTGATACAGCAATAATAGAACTGTCCAGCCCACCGCTTAATGAAATGGCTACTTCTACATCACTTCTCAAATGTTCTTCTACACTTTTATGAACAAGATGATTAGTTTTTTCAAACAGATATTTTTCATCAATGCTTTCATTGATGGTTGGCGATAATAAATTTTCTAAACTAAAATATCTTTCTTTTTTGAGTGATATATCATTTGCATTGACAATAATATTTTCGCCCGCTTGAACTTCTATGATATTTTTAAACAAGCCATTTTCTTGATGTTCCAAAACATTATCCATCAGATATTTAGAGAGTGCTGAATAATTGATTTCAAAAGGAATTAAATTTGATTTTAAAAATGCTTTTTGTTCACTTGCAAATGCAAAAATATCTTTTGATAAATAATAATACAATGGCTTCACTCCTACTCTATCTCTTGATAAAAAAAACTCATTTGTTCTTCTATCATAAATACAAAATGCCCACATTCCATTCAACAACTCAACAAATTTTTTTCCATAAAATAGATACGCTTTTAAAATAACTTCTGTATCAGAATTTGAAAAAAAATGAATTCCTTCTTTGACTAAATTTTCTTTTAGTTCAAGATAATTATACACTTCTCCATTGTAAGTTATCCAAACATCGGCTGATTCATCACACATTGGCTGATGGCCTAATTCTGATAAATCAATAATTGACAATCTTCTGTGCATCAACCCTATTGAAAAAAAACTTGATGGCACTTCATTTTTTGGAATAAATTGTAAAAACTTTAATTGTGAATGATTTTTAGAATCAACGGAATGTTGTGTTTTGTAACAATAACTTGTTTGATTATCAAACAAACTTATACCATCGTCGTCATTGCCTCTGTGTTGTAATATACGGGAAACTTCATTCAACCATTGCCTCGCATTGATTTGCTGATTAAAAGAAATTATCCCTGCTATGCCACACATTACAAAGTAAAATATTAGGTATTACATTATTTTTCCAAGTCCGGGAAACATTTTCATTAGTTGAGCCATTGCACCTTTATTAGACATCATCTTTGCTAATTTTTTCATTTCGTCATACATTTTAATCACACGATTTACTTCGTTGATATTGGTGCCAGAACCATTAGCAATTCTCATTTTGCGAGAATGATTGATAAGTTCTGGTTTTCTTCTTTCTTCTGGTGTCATTGATAAAATAACGGCTTCGGTGCGTTTTATCATTTTTTCTGTTTCTTCACTATTCATATTTTTAGCAAGACCAGATAATCCAGGCATTAAAGAAGCTATGCTGGATACACCACCTAATTTTTTCATCATTCGGATTTGAGTAAGCATATCTTCAAAATCCAGTTGATTTTTCGCCATTTTTTTGGCGAATTTTCTTGCTTCATTTTCATCTATTTCCTGCTGTGCTTTCTCTACAAGGGTTACAATATCACCCATTCCTAAAATTCTATCCGCCATTCTATCGGGATAGAAAATATCTAAAGCATCTAATTTTTCGCCCTGACTGATAAATTTGATTGGCTTTTGAACAACAGATTTAATAGACAATGCCGCACCACCTCTGGTATCACCATCCATTTTTGAAAGCACTACGCCTGTAATACTTAATCTCTCATTGAACGCTTTCGCTGTATTTACGGCATCCTGACCGGTCATTGCATCTACTACAAGCAAAATTTCATGTGGCTGAACTTTATTTTTTATCAATGAAATTTCATTCATCATTTCTTCATCAATAGACAAACGACCCGCAGTATCTATAATTACAGCGTTGTAATGTTTTTCTTTGGCATATTCAATTCCTTTTTCAGCAATTTTAATAGGATTTTTTTCTCCATCTATTGAAAACACTTCTACACCTATCTGATTACCTAATATCCTTAATTGGTCAATAGCCGCAGGACGATACACATCACAAGCAATAAGCAAAGGATGTTTTGATTTTTTTGTTTTGAGATATTTAGCAAGTTTAGCAGAAAAAGTTGTTTTACCAGAACCTTGCAAGCCCGCCATTAAGAATATAGATGGATTGGATGACAAATGAATATCGGCATTGGTACCGCCCATTAATTCTACTAATTCATCGTGAGTGATTTTTACAAGTAACTGACCTGCCGTAATTTTTGATGAAACTACTTGTTGCCCAAGTGCTTTTTGTTTTACTCTTTCTGTAAAATCTCGTGCTACCTGATAATTCACATCAGCATCTAAAAGTGCTTTGCGAATTTCTTTGAGCGTTTCAGTAATGTTTAATTCATTGATTTTATTTTCACCTTTAATGAGTTGGAAGGCCTTATTTAACCGCTCTGTCAAACTTTCAAACATATTCTAATTTTTGCTACAAATATACGATATTGATTGGTTTTATTCCAAAAACTATTCTGATTTACAAAATTTTACCCTAAAAGAGAAACAAATAGTTTTGTGAGGCAATGACAAAATTCGTCACTAAAAATTCTTTTCACTTTACTTCTCCCAACTCACTAAATTTCTTTTTACCAAATACATAATGTTGTAAAACAATACTTTTACTATAAGTAGGTGAAAAAGTATAATTTATACGATGTTGTTTTTCAAAGATTTTACGCTTGTTCCAAAACTTTCTAAAATGTTTGTAAAAATAAAAATGGGCTTTAATAACAGATAATGTGTGCTTTCCATTGCCTTCTAATAAAAATTTAATACCTGCCACGCCATCTAAAACTAATCTCAAAAATATCTTCCAGCACAATTTTTTTTTCGGATGGTTTTTTAATAAAGTAATTAAACTATTGCGAAAATTCAAATATGTTTTTTGTGGATTTATTTTGTTTAATGTGCCTCCACCAAGATGATACACCTTTGATTTTGGTTGTACATATATTTTGTAACCCATATTTAATAATCTCCAGCACAAGTCAATTTCTTCCATGTGTGCAAAAAAATCATTATCAAATCCTCCTGCTTCCCAAAACGCATTTGCACGCACAACCATACAAGCACCTGTTGCCCAAAAAATTTCTCTTTCATCATCGTATTGATGAATATCTTTTTCCAACTCTAAAAAAATTCTTCCTCTGCAAAAAGGATAAGCCAAAACATCTAAAAAACCACCACTTGCACCAGCGTATTCAAAGTATTCGGGATTTTTGTCATCTAATAATTTTGGCATACATACTGCAATATCACTTCTACTTTCCATTAGTTCTAATACAGGCAACAACCAGTTTTCAGTAGTTCTGATGTCATTATTCATCAACACATAATAATCTGCCTGAATATGTTTTAATCCTTCATTGTATCCCCTTGTAAATCCAAGGTTTTCCTGATGGCGAATGATTTTAATTTCAGGATAATTTGAATTTAGCCACTGCACACTTTCATCAGTAGACGCATTGTCTATGATAAAAATTTCATTCAAAGGATGATGTTGTGCTACAATTGGTAAGTAAGTTTGTAATAATTTCAAACCATTATAGTTCAGAATGGCAATGGCTACTTTGGGCATTTATTGCGGGTTTTGATACATTTTGTCAAAGTTATTTCCGTAATTCATTTTTTGTTGCTGATACGGATCATTGATGTTGTAAATGTCGTGTTTCATAATTTCTCTTTGCCAGTTTGGATTATTGTATTCACCTTTCATATCGCTGTGAATGAGCGAATAACATTCATCTGCAATACCTTTATTGACAAATACAAATCTTCTGTTTGTAAAAAACTGATTGGTAGCCCCATCATAAATGCGATAATACTGCCATATTTCATAAGGGTAAGCACCGGGTTCAGATAATTGAATAGTCCTTTGATTGGGCTCACCATATTGTAAATACACACGACCTCTGTCTGTGTAATAAGGAGCAATTTTTCCACACTTAAAATTTTTCATTACATAATTCAGTTTTGAATAATACTTTTTAGCCAACTCAACTGCTGATGTAGTATCTGATGCTCTTTTTTCCCAGAAATCAATCATAAAGTTTTTCATCATTTGTGCATCTTTTGTAATGCTTTGATTGATAATCCAGTCCTTTTCAATATTATTGGCAATAGGCCACAATGCTTCTAACCACATTTTAAGAGTATCTACTGAATTTTGTTTTCCAAAAAATAATTCTTCATCTACAGGAGAAATTTGCTTTGCCAGCAAACTTTTTCTTTGAAAATAAATTTGTTCTTCCTTAATTGTTTTGTTGTTTTTATCTTTTATTTCAATCATCAAAAAATAATTTCCAGAAGGCAAATCTTTTAATGAAATACCTGAAATAACAACATTTACAGACGATGATGAAAGTTTTTTAAATCCACCATAATTATCAAGCACTTTATTATTATCTTTATCTTTTATTTTAAAATTAACCACAAATGGCTCTGCTTTTCCAAGCACTTTATCGGCATTGTATATCTCAAACGTAAAATTCAACTTATCAAAGTTTTCATTAAAATAATTATCTGTATAAGGAATTAAAGTATAACCATATTTGAAATACATATCTTTTTGATTAGATTTTTCAAGCACATCAATAAATTGCACACTTGAAAGTTCAATACTATTCTTTTGAAAATTAGTTTCAATATCTTTTGAAAGTTTTAAAACAAGCGATGTATCCTTTGAAAAATAATCTTTCATAAAAAGTTTGACACTATATTTTTTTTTATTGTCTAACCAGTATCTACGAATGTATCCGAAATAGGGAATTTCTTGATATTTCTTTGCAGATGGACTTTTAAATAAAAAACTATCTCTTTTAATCAATTGATTATCATTCCAAATTTCTATACAACCATTTACAGCCACAAAATAACTGCTATCTTTATTTTTTTGAATATTCAAATTATAAGGACTTACAGACAATGCTACTTCTGCATAACAGGAATGATGAGAAGAATCAGGTATAAAAAATTTATAAACTTCCCAAGATAAAACAGGCTTGTTTTGTGCTACACAAGCCATTGATAAAAATAAATACAGAAAAAATAATTTCAATTTCATCACTGCAAAATTGATAAAAATAATTTAAAGAAATGCTCAATAAGAAAAATTTTATTCATCTTTGCAGAAAATTTTTAAAAATTTATTCTTTATGGCCAAAAAAAGCGATACTAATTTAGTGATTGTAGAGTCGCCTGCAAAAGCCAAAACTATTCAGAAATTTTTGGGAAATGATTTTGTTGTAAAATCCAGTTTTGGACATATCAGAGATTTACCTAAACAAGATATTGGTGTAGATATTAATAATAATTTTCAACCCACATATATCATTGACCCTGAAAAGAAAAAAATCATTGACGAACTTAAAAAAGCAAGTAAAGAAGCAGATACAGTTTGGTTAGCATCCGATGAAGACCGCGAAGGAGAAGCCATTGCGTGGCATTTGTCAGAAGCATTGAATTTACCAAAAGAAAAAAGAAAAAGAATTGTATTTCATGAAATCACCAAAAAAGCCATTGAAAACGCTATTAAAAATCCAAGAGATATAGATTTTAATTTAGTCAATGCACAACAGGCACGCCGAATTTTAGACCGATTAGTAGGTTACGAACTTTCACCCATTTTATGGAAAAAAATTAAATCTAATTTATCCGCAGGTCGTGTGCAATCTGTTGCAGTTCGGCTAATAGTAGAGAGAGAAAGAGAAATTCAAAATTTTCAATCTAAAACTTTCTTTAAAGTATCTGCTGTTTTTATATCCAAAAATCAAACATTCAAAGCAGAATTAGATAAAAAATTTGATACCGAAAAAGAAGCACAGGAATTTTTAGAAAAATGTAAAAATGCAGAATTTACAGTTGAATCAATTGAAGTAAAACCTGCTAAAAGAAGTCCTTCTGCACCTTTTACCACATCTACACTTCAGCAAGAAGCCGCAAGAAAATTAGGATTTTCAGTAGCACAAACAATGACAATAGCCCAACGTTTATACGAAGCCGGCTACATCACTTATATGAGAACCGATTCAGTGAATTTATCTGAATTGGCATTAGAAACCGCAAAAGAAGTAATTACAGATTTTTACGGAAAAAATTATCATCAGCAAAGACAATTTACTACCAAAAGTAAAAATGCACAAGAAGCCCACGAAGCCATTCGTCCTACTTATATCAATAAACTGCAAATTGATGGAGAAAAAAATGAACAAAGATTGTACGAACTAATTTGGAAACGAACAGTAGCATCGCAAATGGCAGATGCTATACTTGAAAAAACTGTTGCAAAAATTAGCATTTCTAATCGTGATGAAAAATTTATTGCACAAGGTGAAGTGATTAAATTTGATGGATTTTTAAAACTCTACATTGAAAGCACAGATGATGATGAAAATACAAATGATGAATCAAAAGACAGCACTATATTACCACCTCTGTCAAAAGGAGAAAAATTAGCAACCAAACAAATTATTGCTACACAAAGATTCACATATCATCCACCAAGATATACAGAAGCATCATTAGTAAAAAAGTTAGAAGAATTAGGCATTGGAAGACCTTCTACTTATGCACCTACTATTTCTACTATTCAAAAAAGAGAGTATGTTGTAAAAAAAGATTTAGAAGGCACACCAAGAAATTATGTTCAATTAGTTCTTGAAAATAAAGACATTAAAAAAGAAACAAAAACAGAAAACACAGGTGCTGAAAAAGGAAAATTATTTCCAACCGATTTAGGATTTGTTGTAACAGATTTTTTAGTTCGCTATTTTCCAAAAATTATGGACTATCAATTTACTGCAAATGTAGAAGAAGAGTTTGATGAAATAGCAATAGGCAAAATAGATTGGACAGAAATGCTCAAAAAATTTTATTTTCCATTTCATAAAGATGTTGTAAAAACCATTGAAGAATCTGAAAGAAGCACAGGCGAAAGAATTATTGGCACTGACCCCAAAACAGGAAAAAAAGTAATTGCAAGAATTGGAAGATTTGGACCACTTGTTCAAATTGGAGATGCGAATGATGATGAAAAACCAGTATATGCTAAACTCCCCAAAAATTTGAGTATTCAAACCATTACATTAGAAGAAGCATTGAATTTATTTAAACTACCAAAAGTTTTAGGCAAATACAATAATAAAGATGTAGTCGTTAATATAGGAAGATTTGGGCCTTATGTGATGTATGATGGCGGATTTGTTTCTATTCCTAAAGACGAAGATCCACACACTATTACATTAGAACGAGCCATTGAATTAATTGAATCTAAACAAGCCGCTCAGCAATCTAAAATTATTCAAAACTTTGAAAATGAAGGCATTCAGGTATTGAATGGACGATATGGACCATATATTGCTTACAACAAAAAGAATTACAAAATTCCAAAAGATAAAGACCCAAAATCCTTAACACTTGAAGAAATTATAGCCATTATTGGAGATGATTTTAAAACAACTGAATTAGTTGAAACCTCAGCAGAAAACACTTCTAAAACAAAAGCAAAATCTACTAAAACAGCCGCCTCTTCTGTAAGAAAAAAATCTTCTTCAAAGAAAAAATAAAGTATTATGGAAAAATACTGGTTGATAAAATCAGAACCATTTAAATATAGTTGGGAACAATTATTATCAGATGGTAAAACATTTTGGGATGGTGTAAGAAATTTTCAGGCAAGAAATTATTTGAAAGAAATGAAAGTAGGTGATAAATGTTTATTTTATCATAGCAATGAAGGGCTTTGTATAAGGGGCATTGCAGAAGTTATCAAAGAACATTATCCTGACCCAACTGATAATACCCAACAATGGGTTTGTGTAGATGTTAAACCATATAAAAGTTTTAAAAAGCCAGTAAGTTTACAACAAATTAAAGAACATCCAGTTTTGAAAAATATGCAATTTGTAAGACAACAAAGATTATCTGTAAGTAAAGTTACAAAAGAAGAATATGATATTATATGCAAGTTAGGCGGAATTTAATATATGTTGCTTTCATTATTTTTTTCTTATTGAAATGTGCTGATTCAAAAAAATCAAGTTCAGACAGTGTATTTTCTAATAAAATAAAATTAGTAGAAAAGTGGACAGAGGTAGAAGTATTAAGTCAAAAATACACAGCAGAAAGAAAATTTAATTCAGCAATACCTTGTATTAGTTTTAGAGATAATTTAAGCATTCAACAAAAAGATAGCATATTATTACATTGGTCAAATCATCCCGAAGAATTAAAGAATATAGTTGATGATTTATTAAGTAAAAATGAGGAAAAGAAGTAGTAAAGAAAAAAATACCTCACCCATTCCTCAAAACTTTTTTATACAGATTTAAATATTTTGGCAAGATATTTTTCACATCAAATTTTTTTGCATGTTCTAATGCATTTTTACTAAACTGCTGATACTTTACTTCATTTTTCAATAAATCAATTACTAAATGTGCCATTGTTTTAACATCTCCAACATTACAGGTATAACCAGTTTTGCCATTTATATTTACTTCAGTAATACCTCCGCTATTGCTACTAATTACAGGCACACCCATACTCATTGCTTCTAATGCCGATAAACCAAAACTTTCAGTTTCACTTGGCAATAAAAATATATCTGCAGATGCTAAAACATCAATAGGATCAACTACTCTACCAGTAAATATAACATCTTTGTTTAAATTGAGATCTCTTACTAATCTTTCAATATAGGGCTTTTCAGGTCCATCTCCTACTAATACTAATTTTGATTTTATCTTCTTTCTAACTATAGCAAATACTTTAACGATATCATCAATTCTCTTTACTTTTCTAAAATTTGAAATGTGCATTAAAATTTTTTCATCAGAAGTTTTATTAGAAACACAACATTTTGCAGTATTTTTAGTTTTTCTAATTTTTTCAAAATCAATAAAATTTGGAATAACTTCTACATTGTTATCAATTTTGAATGCCTGCAATGTCTCTTTTTTCAATGCTTTTGAAACAGCAGTTATGGCATCGCTATTATTTAATGAAAAGCGAATAACTGGTTCAAACGAAGGATCTTTGCCAACTAATGTTATATCTGTGCCGTGCAATGTAGTAATATAAGGCAAATGTATTTTTTTGGATTTCAAAATTTGCTTGGCCATATATGCCGCAGAAGCATGTGGAATTGCATAATGCACATGCAACAAATCTAATGTTTCATATAAAGCAACATCTACTATTTTACTTATCAATGCCGACTCATAAGGTTGATATTCAAACAAAGGATATTCATACCACTCTACTTCATGATACATTATATTTTCATTAAACTCCTGAAGTTTGAATGGCAAATTGTATGAAATGATATGAATTTTATGTCCAATATTTGCTAATGCTTTACCTAATTCTGTAGCAACTGCACCACTTCCACCAAAGGTTGGATAACAAACTATTCCTATATTCATAGATATTTTTTCTCATTTAAAATCTTTTGCATCTTTTGTTGATAGTATTGTGCCTGAATCTGAGAAGCCAATGCAAATTTTTCATCATTTCCAGCATAAATAATATCTCTTGACACATTGACAATTATACCAACATCTTTATTCAATGCTACATCACAAACATTTTCTAAACTTCCACCTTGTGCTCCAATACCGGGAATTAAAATAAAATGATCAGGAATAATTTCACGAATACTTTTAATGATTTCTTTATTTTGAGTAGCACCTACTACATACATTATATTTTCGTCATTACCCCAACTTTTGCTTTTTTCAATAACATTGATATATAAAGGTTTTTTATTTTCCATATGCATTAACTGAAAATCTGCTGAACCTTCATTACTTGTAACAGCAAGAATAATTGCCCATCTGTTCTGATATTTTAAAAATGGTAATATGGAATCTCTACCCATATAAGGCGAAAGCGTAATAGCATCACATTCTAATTTTTCAAAAACAGAATACGCATATTTTTCAGATGTATTACCAATATCACCTCTCTTTGCATCTGCAATAATAAATTTATCAGGGTAATTAACTTTAATATAACGAATTGTTTTTTCTAAACTTTTAATGCCTTCTGAACCATACATTTCATAAAAAGCAAAATTAGGTTTGTATGCAATACAATATTCAGAAGTAGCATCTATGATTGCTGAATTAAATTCAAATATTGGATCCGGTTCATCTAATAAATGTTTAGGTATTTTTTGAACATCCGGATCTAATCCAACACACAAAAATGATTTATGTTTAATAATTTGTTCAACTAATTGCTGTTTGTTCATACATCTAATATTTTACTTTCTTATCATTTCATTTAATACTTCTACAAAAAACTGTGTTACTTTTTTTTGCTCATAAATTCTGGACTGAAATTGTCTAATCCATTGAGGACCTTGAATAGTGTTTGTAATAAATACCTCATCAGCAGATATGAGAGAATGTATAGTCAGCGGATTTTCATAAAGCATAAACTTATTACTTTCTGCTATTTTTTTTATTTGATCACGCATAATTCCTCTTACGCATCCTTCGGTATCGGGCGGAGTCATTATCATATTACCTTTTACTATGAAAATATTAGAAGATGTTGCTTCACATATTCTTCCTGATGTGTTGAGTATTAAACAATCATCTAATCTTGCAATATCTTTATTGATGGATGCTAATACATACAAAAGTGAATTTCCAGTTTTAATATTTGATAATCTATCTATTGGCTTTAATATATCTTTGAAAACATCTACCACTAATCCATTAGAAGGTAAATTATAAAATGTGTTTTCTAAAAGTTCTACATCAATTACATAATCTACTTCGTTTGATTCTGGATAATATGCACCACTTCCTTTACGAAATACAGTTAAACGAATCTTTACACTTTTATCCTGATAATTATTAGCAAAAATTACTGTTGATATTTTATCTAAAAAATATTCTGTTGAAAAATATGAAGGTATTTTCATTTTTAAATTGGGCATATTTAACTTCAAACGGCTGATATGATTGGGTAAAAACAAAATGTTTCTATTAGAATATCTGATGGTTTCAAATAAGGAATCTCCAAACTTAAATGCCCTATTAGAAAATACTATATCACAAATTTCTGAAGCAGTAACTAATTCACCATTGTATATATATTTTTTTTCGCTCAAAACATTGAATTTGAAGTGGTTGTAAAAATACTTTTAATTACCCTATTGTGCAAATAAAAATATATTTAATTTTTGTTACTATTCAAGTAGGCATATATTTTTCACGCAAAGATCGCAAAGCATATCGCAATGGTCGCAAAGAAATTTTAATCTTTGTGGGCTCGGCGTATTTATCCTTTGCGAACTTTGCGTGGAATGTATCTTTTTAATCATTTTGAATCACCCTGAATAGTAACAATTTTTTGATGTATCTTTGAGGGTAATTTAAATCAATTATTAATAAAATTATTTGCTATGAAATCACCAGAAGAAATTGTTCATCAATTGATGATGAAAAATGATGCATTTAGCCAATGGCTTGGTATTCAGGTATTAGAAATTAAACACGGTTATTGCAAACTTCAAATGCAGGTTCGTAAAGAAATGTTGAATGGTTTTCATATTGCTCACGGCGGAATTACATATTCACTTGCCGATAGTGCTCTTGCCTTTGCTTCTAATAGTTATGGCTATAAAGCCGTGTCTGTTGAAACATCCATTTCACATACTGAATCATTAAAAGAAGGCGATATTATTCGTGCAGAAACTGAAGAAATGCACAGGTCTAATAAAATTGCGGTTTATCACATTAAAGTTTATACAATGCCCGACAAAAAAGTAGTGGCTTTATTCAAAGGCACTGTTTATATAACATCTCAAATGTGGTAATTATTAAAAACATCACTACAATTTGTTTTTCTTTGATTATTTTTGCCAAAAAAATGATATGAAAGTTTTCACTTTTTTATTTTTCACATTAATAGTTAATGTTTTTGTATTTGCACAAAACATTGATGAAAAAAAATTAATTGAAGCCGCCAAAGAAAAAATGATAAATGAGAATTTTGATGAAGCATTGGATGATTGGCTTCAGTTATATCAGGTTAATCCTAAAAATTTAGAATATCAATATAATATAGCAGTATGTTATTTGAACACTAATATCAATAAAACAAAAGCCATTCCTTATCTTGAAAATGTAGTAAAATCAGAAAATCACAATCCTAATGCAGAATTTTTATTAGCCCGTGCTTATCAATATGCTAACAGATTTGCAGAAGCCATTGAATATTTTCAAAAGTTCAAAAACAATGGCAAAGGTAGTCCGGAAAATTTGAAATTAGTTGATTTAGAAATTCAACATTGTTTTAATGCCCGTGAGTTAGTCAAATATCCAGTAAATGTTACATTTCAAAATTTGGGCAAAAACATTAATAGCGAGTATGCAGATTTTTATCCATTTGTAGATGAAAAAGAAAGTTTTTTGGTATTTAATTCAAATCGTCCATTAAATAATAAAATTGAAAAGTTACCTAATGGACAATATCCCAATTCTATTTTTATATCAAATGAAAAAAATGGTGAATATTCTGAAGCATCTGTTATAGGCGAACCAGTTTGTAAGGGCAATAGCGGCGAAGAAGTGGTAGGTATGAGTTCAAATGGAAAAATTTTAATCATTCATAAAAATGGAAAATTATATTTCAGCAAGTTTAATGAACAACAAAATAAGTTTCAAAAATTAGAACCACTTCCTTCTTCTATCAATTCTTCAGGTGATGTAATTGCGGCATCTATTAATAATGAAGGCACTGAAATATATTTTGCAAGTAATAGAAAAGGTGGCTATGGTGGCACAGATATTTATGTATGCCGTTATCTCAATGGTAAATGGTTAGAACCTGAAAACCTTGGCCCATCTATCAACACAGAATATGATGAAGATTTTCCTAACCTTTCTCCTGATGAAAAATCTCTCTTTTTTAGTTCAAAAGGACACGGAAGTATGGGCGGATATGATATCTTTAAAGCAGTCAGAAATCCTGAAACTAATAAATTTGAAAATCCTAAAAACATTGGCTATCCTATCAATACATCTTATGATGATATGAACTTTAGAATATCTAAAAATGGCAGATATGGCTATATTGCAAGCGTGCGAGGAAATTCAGAAGGTGATTATGATATTTACAGAGTTATCTTTAATGATGAAGAACCAGAATTTACTTTAATTACAGGTGAAATAAAAGCCAATCCTCCTATTCAGGATTTAAGAGATGTTTTCATTCAAGTTAAACAATTAAATAACGGCGACTTGATTGGAAACTATGTGCCAAATCCAAATACAGGCAGATATGTAATAATTTTACCACCCGGAAAATATAAATTAACTGCAGAATATTCAGGATATAAAACTTATGAATCAAAATTAGAAATTTTAGATAAATCATCTTTTCAATCTGAAATTACACACAACATTCAACTAAATAAATAAAATATGGTCCATAATTTATCATTAAGTAATTCTATTATCAATCAATACATTGCAGAAATTCGTGATGTTGAAATTCAAAAAGACAGATGGCGTTTTCGTAAAAATTTAGAACGAATCGCACAGGTTATTGCTATTGAAATTTCAAAAGAACTTGAATACAAAAATATTCCAGTTACTACACCTTTAGGTATTGCAGATTCAAAAGTTTTGCTAAATCAACCTATTGTTGGAACTATTCTCCGTGCTGGATTACCAATGCACGAAGGTATTTTGAATATCTTTGATAAAGCAGATAATGCTTTTATCAGTGCATACAGAAAACATCATAAAGACCATTCATTTGATATTGCATTAGAATATGTTTCTTCTCCTTCATTAGATAACAGAGTGCTTATTTTATGCGATCCAATGCTTGCCACTGGATCTTCTTTTGTGCTTACATTCAAAGCACTGTTAGATAGAGGAAAACCCAAACACACACACATAGTTTGTGCTATTGCCAGTAAGCAAGGTATTGATTATCTCAAAAAAAATATGCCGGATATTAATTACACTATATGGTGTGGTGCTATTGATGATGAACTAACTTCTACAGCATATATAGTTCCCGGTTTAGGCGATGCAGGTGACCTTGCATTTGGCGAAAAACTCTAATTCAATGTCTTTTCAATCAATATCCACTCCCATTTCTCAAAGATATTTTTCTTCTCTTGTTTTTGATTATCTAAATAAAAAATTAGATAAAAAGTATTACTATGAATATCCTGATAAATCTGGATTTCAAAATACTTTAAACAAAATCAAAAATTATAAATGGAATAGAGAACAATTAACATCAATACTATTAAATCAAGCAAAATCAGTTAGCAATACTACACCTATAACACTTGAAAACATTGAATTACTTAAACAAGATAATACATTTACCATTACTACCGGACATCAATTGTGTTTATTTACAGGTCCGTTTTATGTGATTATCAAAATTGCAAGCGTTATACAATTAAGTTATCAATTAAAAAAAATTTTTCCTGAATATAATTTTGTCCCAGTTTTTTGGTTAGCGTCCGAAGATCACGACATTGAAGAAATTAATCATTTTTATTTCAAAGATAATTTATTCAAATGGAATATCTCTTCTCGTAATAATCCTGTGTTTACTTTATCAACAAAGGGATTGGAAGAGGTATATCAACAGATGAAATCTTCTGATTTTTTCACTGAAGAATTTTTAAACCTTTTTGAAAAAGCATATTTAAACCACAACTCTTATGTAGATGCCACAAGATATTTAATTAATGAACTTTTTGGCAATGAAGGAATTGTCATAATTGATGCTAATGAAAATAAATTTAAATCCCAATTCAATGATGTTTTTTACAA
Source organism: Bacteroidia bacterium (assembly GCA_035405785.1). GTDB lineage: Bacteria > Bacteroidota > Bacteroidia > B-17B0 > Aurantibacillaceae > BPGX01. The sequence continues at coordinate 23,612 of DAONJS010000004.1, read as the reverse complement.
AGATATTTTTGAAAATAAAATTTATCAGGATATTGAATTTACCACTCAAAAATTGATTGAAAAAAAATATGATATACAGGTCAATCCAAGACCAATCAATACATTTTTATTTTACGACAATCAAAGATTTCTCATTCAAAAAAATGAGAATCAATATGTATTAAAAAACTCAACAATAACTTTTACAGAAAACGAATTAAAGTCATTACTAAATAATCATCCCGAATTATTTAGTCCAAATGTATTATTGCGTCCATTATATCAACAAAGCATTTTACCTAACATTGCATACATTGGTGGATCTGCTGAATTGGCTTATTGGTTGGAATTATCTAATGTCTTTGAAAAGCATAATATATTTTATCCACTTATTATTCAAAGACCTATTTTATTTTTCGTTCCATCATCTATTCAAAATAAAATTGAAAAACTATCTATTTTATACAATGATATTTTTGAAAATGATAAAAATAAATTGATTCAATCTGTTTTAGACAAACAAAATTTAAGTGTGAATTTAGATGATGAAAAAAATAAGATTCAAGAGATTTTTAATCAAATTAAAAAAATAACAGAACCCATTGAAAAACCTATAATTTCTTATGTAACAGCAGAGGAAGTAAAAACACTAAAAGCCATTGAAAACATAGAACATAAACTCAATAAAAGTATCAAACAAAAAAATCAAATCATCGTTAATCAAATAGAATCAATTTATGATAATTTTTTTCCAAATAATATAATGCAAGACAGAGTTTACAATTTTTCTTATATTTTCAATATCAGTAAATGCTCTACAATAAAAGAATTTATTTCAAATACAATATCTGTTTGCACTGTAAATTTAGATGAAAATTTTTCTTTCAAAATTATAAAAACACAATAAATATGAAATTTCAGGAACGACTAAAATTATACATGATTGGTTTTTTAATTGGCTTGTTAATGGTATATGTTTTTTTTGGAAACAGAAGTTGTGTTTCATTAAGCGAGGTAAAAATGGCTGAACTAAACAGACAAACATTTAAAGTGAATGAATATGTAAAGTGTCAATTAAAATGCATCCAGAAAGATCCGCAGCAATTAAAAAATGAATTAGAATTTTTTGAAGTTAATTTTGATAAAAGTAAACCCCGTGAAAAACCTTGCAGAATCTATTATTTACAACCCAAAGAAAAATTTCAAAAATTTTATCCTTATCATTTATTAGTGCATGATTGTGAAGAAAAAACTATCATAACAGAAATTATTTTTCAAAATAATACCAAATGTCAATGCCCATAAGAGATCATGAGTATTTTATGAATGAGGCACTAAAAGAAGCCGAAAAGGCATATCAAAAAAATGAAGTGCCAGTTGGGGCTATTATAGTTTGGAACAACAAAATCATTGCAAGATCACATAATCTTACTGAACAATTACAGGATGTTACAGCACACGCCGAAATTCAAGCCATCACAGCCGCTACAAACTATATTGGTGGAAAATATCTTACTGAATGCACTATTTATGTAACACTTGAACCCTGCCCTATGTGTGCAGGTGCTCTTGCGTGGGCACAAATATCAACGCTTGTATATGGGGCTTATGATTTGAAAAAAGGATACTCATTATTTTCTGAAAACATACTTCATCCAAAAACACAGGTTATCAAAGGCGTTCTCGCCGATGAATGCAAAACAATTTTGCAAAAATTTTTTGCAGAAAGAAGAAAGTAAATTATGATTTCAATACCTGAAAATACATCTATTCTCATTTCAAGAACTGATAGCATAGGCGATGTAATGCTTACAATTCCATTAACTACTTTCCTGAAAAAGCATTTTCCGAAAAATAAAATTATCTTTTTATGCTCATCTTATACAGCCCCCATTCTTCAACATATTCAAACTATTGATGAAATCATAATTTACAACGAAATTCAAAATCTTACATTCAATCAGACAAAAAATATTTTTTCTCATTATAATATCCATACTGCAATTATTGTTTTTCCAACATTTGAAATAAGCAAATTGTTATTCAAATTAAAAATACCAGTTCGTATTGCTACATCTCATCGTTTATATAATTGGTTATTTTGTAATCAATTAGTATCCTTTACAAGAAAAAATTCTGATTTACATGAAGCACAACTTAATTTTAAACTCCTTAAACCATTAGGTTTTACTGATATTCCATCATTAGATGATTTAAAGCAAATGTATCATTGGAAAAACATTCCACCTTTATCAAATCATTTAAAATCATTGTTATCTGAAAAAGCATTTAAAATTATTATTCATCCTAAATCAAAAGGCAGTGCAAGAGAATGGCCTATTGAAAATTATATCAAACTTATTCATCAATTAAATAAAAAAGATTATCAAATCATCATTACAGGGACAAAAAATGAAGAACCCTATTTAAAACAAATTTTTTATGAATGTCCAGATGTATTGAATTTTGTAGGAAAAACATCATTACAAGAATTATTATCACTCATCAATGAATGTGATGCACTAATAGCCGCAAGCACTGGAACTTTGCATATTGCTGCAACACTTGGAAAATATGCAATTGGATTATTTCCTTCCATTCGCCCTATGCACGCAGGAAGATGGGCACCGCTTGGAAACAATGCCATTGTATTACAAAAACCCATTGAGTGTAATGACTGCAAAAAATCTCCAGAATCTTGCCATTGCATTCAATCCATCTCTCCTGAACAAGTGAGAGATATTATACATCAAATTTTCAATCAATCAAATTAATATGCAAAAGTATTTTAATGATAAAGTTATTTGGATTACAGGTGCATCATCAGGAATAGGCGAAGCTATTGCAAGATATTTAATTACAAATACTTCAGCTAAACTTGTATTATCTGCAAGGAACGAAAATAAATTATCAGAAATAGCATCACAATGTTCGTCAAACAGAATTTTAATCTTACCATTTGATTTATCAAATTTTGATGCTGAAGAATTAACAAAGAAGGTTATTCAAACTTTTGGAAGAATTGATATTTTAATCAATAATGGCGGGATGAGCCAGAGGTCAAAGGTTTTAGAAACTACTGAAGAAATTGAAAGACAACTTTTTGAAATAAATTATTTTGCACATACAAAATTGACCAGAAGCGTGTTGCCATTTATGTTACAACAAAATTTTGGACACATTGTAGTAGTAAGTAGTATTGCAGGAAAATTTGGTTTTTATTTAAGAAGCACATACAGTGCGGCCAAACACGCATTATATGGATACTTTGAATCATTAAGATTAGAATATGAAAAACAAGGCATTAAAGTTACCATAGTTTGTCCTGGCAAGGTTAAAACAAATATATCATTAAATGCAATTGGTCCACAAGGTCATCAGCACAATAGAATGGATGAAAGCCATCAAAATGCAATGAGTGCAGAAGATGCGGCTATCAAGATTTTGAAAGGCATAGCATCTCAAAAAGAAGAGATACTTGTTGGAAAAACAGAATTACTCACAGTATATCTCAAAAGATTTTTTCCCAAAATATTTAACTGGATTATCCGCCGACAATCACCATATTAAAAGCATTCTTTACTAAAAAAGCAACAACTAAAATTTTTACTACAAAGAAGTCGCAAAGTTTATTCTTTTGAATTATCTTTAAATTTATTACAATTTATAGCATTAAAAATTCTTAATGTGCTTTGTATACTGCGGATAATTATATAGTAAGAACACCATATAGAAAAATTCACGACAAAGAGAAATGTTTATCACAAAAGAAATATTCTTTTTCTAATGAATTTGAGAAAACTAATATAGTTTTGTTCATTGCAAATTTTTGAATCATTTCTGAATACCATTGAGCATTTTTTTCATCTAAATTACTTAACGGTTCATCTAATAGCAATACTGGGGCACAATCTAATATGGCTAACAATAATCTTGTTTTTTGTTTCATTCCACTTGAAAAAAATTTAATCGGCTTATCTAAATGTTTATCTAATTCTAATTTTGAAAGCATTTCATTTTTTGATAATTGAAATTTTCTAAATACACTCAAATGTTCAATTAATTCATTAACTGTAAAATCTTCTGATATATTCATATATGGTGCCGCAACGCTTACCAACTGATGCCAGTATTTTTTTTCTAATTTTTTTTCATTGATAATATACTCTATATTGCCATCATTAGGGGTTACAAGTCCTATTATTATTTTGAGTAATGTTGATTTCCCAGAACCATTATTACCAGTAATTGAAATTTTATCTTGGGGAAATATATCAAGTGAAATGTTTTTATATAAGTAATACTTATTAAATTTTTTGGAAACAGATTTTAAGTGAATAGATGGAATTTGCATTCAATTAATTATTAAATCCCTTTAATAACACCATCTTTTTGGTTTTTAATAAAATCCAAAATTTCTTTTTTGAAAACAGAATCTGGAATTTCTTTTTCTACAACTTCCAGCGCATTTTGTAAGTTATAACCTTTGACATAAATAATTCTGTAAATATCTTCTATTTGTTTAATTTGTTCTGGTGTAAAACCTCTTCTAGTTAATCCTACTGAATTTACACCAATATATTGAAGCGGCTCTCTTGCACATCTTACATAAGGTGGCACACTTTTTCTAATTAAAGAAGCACCGCCCACAAAAGCATGTTTGCCAATTGTAATAAATTGTTGAGCCGCACTCATTCCTTCAATAATAGCATAATCTTCAATAATTATATGCCCTGACAATCCTACACTATTTGCTAAAATCACATTATTTCCAATGATACAATCATGAGCCACATGCACATAAGCCATCAGCAAACAATTATCTCCAACTTTTGTAGTCATTTTATCTTTTGTCCCTCTGTGAATAGTTACAAATTCTCTAATAGTAGTATTATTACCAATTTCAACTGTGCTTTCTTCACCACTATATTTTAAATCTTGTGGAATAGCCCCAATAACAGCACCAGGAAAAATCTTGCAATTTTCACCAATTCTTGAATAACTCATTATTACTGCATTAGGACCAATCCATGTATTATCACCAATTATAACATTTTCTTCAATAGTTGCAAAAGGTGATACTGTTACATTCTTTCCTAATTGTGCTTTTGGGCTTACACTTGCCAATGGTGAAATCATACGGTTACTGGTTTTTTCTGTTCAATATTTCTAACTTTTACAATTTGTGCAGACATATCTGCTTCACATACAAGTTTGTTACCTACATACGCTCTTCCAATCATGTGACAAATTCCTCTGCGAATCGGTTCTGCTAAATCCATTCTCATTACTAATGTATCACCAGGCACTACTTTTTGTTTGAATTTAGCATTTTCAATTTTCAAAAAGTAAGTTTGATAATTTTCAGGATCAGGAACAGATTTTAATGCTAAAATGCCGCCTGTTTGTGCTAATGCTTCTATAATCAATACACCGGGCATTACAGGTTCATCAGGGAAATGGCCGGGAAACCAATAATCATTGATAGTTACATTACGAATACCTACTACATAAGTAGGTGTTAATTCAACAATTCTATCTACTAATAAAAACGGATGACGATGTGGTAATATCTTTTGAATTTCTCTTACATCAATAAGAGCAGGTGCGTTCAGTTGTATTTTTGGAACAAATTCTTCTTTCTTTTGTTGTTTAATAACTTCCTTAATTTTTTTTGCAAATTGCGTATTGCCGTAATGACCTGGACGAGCCGCTAATATATGAATTTTCATGTGTTTTCCTACCAATGCCATATCACCTACAATATCCAGTAATTTATGACGAGCGGGCTCGTTGTAAAAATGTAATTTGGTATTGTTTAATACACCTTTACCTTTTACTTCAACATTTTCTTTATGAAAAACTTTTTTTAAGTAATCTATCTTTTCTTTTGGAAGTTCTTTATCAACTAAAACTATTGCATTATCTAAATCACCGCCTTTGATTAAATTATGTTGTAATAATGCTTCTAATTCATGTAAAAAAACAAAAGTGCGGCACATTGAAATCTCTGGGATAAATTCTCCAATATGATACATGCTTGCATGTTGTGTGCCTAATACTTCACTATTGTAATCAACCATTACGGTTATTCTATATGTTTCTTGTGGCACAGCAAGCATTTCAATTTTTCTTTCCAGACATTCATAAGTCAAATTTTCTTTCAGTTCAAAATATTCTCTTTCTTCATCCTGTTCTACAACACCTGCTTTTTGAAGAGCATCAATAAAGGGCTTTGAACTTCCATCCATTATTGGCATTTCCGGCCCATCTACCTGAATAAGACAATTATCCAAATTCATTCCTACAAGTGCGGCTAATACATGTTCAGTTGTATGCACTACTGCATTATCTTTTAATTTTCCATTACTATCTAATAAACCTAAAGATGTGCCTCTCTCTGTACTTACTACATTATCAGCATCTGCATCAATAATAGGTTGACCAGGTAAATCTATTCTTTGAAATTTAAACCAATGATTGGGCGGAGCAGGCAGAAATGTAAGATTAACGGGCTTTCCAGTGTGTAATCCTACACCAGACACAGTAACTTTTTCCTTAATAGTTTTTTGTCTTTCAACCATTTTTTAATATTTAAAAAATAATTGCCCAAAATTACGAAATAAAAAATAAAAATAAAGCAATAATATATTAACAAAAGTGTGTTTATTTTTTAAGTATTTGAAAATTTAATATGTAATAAAGAGAACAATAAATTTATACTACCCCACTACTTCTCCATCTTTTAATTGGATGATTCTATCTGATTTTTGAGCAAAATTTATATCGTGTGTTACAATTAAAAATGTTTGATGAAACTTTTTATTGAGTTCACGAAATATATTATATACACTTTCTGAATTTTTTGAATCTAAATTTCCAGTAGGTTCATCGCCCATAATAATTTTGGGCTGATTAATCAATGCTCTTGCTATGGCAACTCTTTGCTGCTGACCACCAGATAATTTGTTCGCTTTTTTGTGTGCTAATTCTTTAATATCTAATAATTCTAATTTTTCTAACGCTTGTTCATAAATTTCCTCTTTTGAAAATTTATTCAACTTCAATGCGGGCATCATAACATTTTCTATAACTGTAAATTCAGGAAGCAAGTAATGAAACTGAAAAACAAAACCAATTTTTTCATTTCTAATTTCTGCTAATTCATTTTTAGATTTGTTGACTAATAATTCGTTATCAAAATAAATTTCTCCCGTATAGTCCGTATCCATTGTGCTTAATACATAAAGAAGTGTAGATTTTCCACTACCTGATGCTCCAATAATAGAAACAAATTCACCTTGTTTAATTTCTATATTGATGTTCTTTAATACATGAAATTCCACAGGATCGTGATAATGCTTATTAAGATTTTTTGTTTGAATAAGTATTTTATCTTCCATTATTATTTTGATCTTAATATATCAATAGGGTCAGTTTTGGCGGCTTTGCGGGCTGGAATATAACCAGCAATAGCAGTTACAATAATTGCGAATGTAAAAGCAAATAAATAAAATGAAACAGTTGTGTTAAACTGCAGATATTCAAGAGAAATAAATCCTTTGACATTCATACGAATTGAACCTATGACTTTTTGCAAAGTAAATCCTAACAATAATCCTAATAATCCTCCTGAAAATCCAATGATTAATGATTCTGATAAAAAAATGGAAATTATATCTTTGTCTTTGAAACCAATGGCTTTAAGAATAGCAATATCTGGAAGTTTTTCATAAATAATCATCATCAAGATATTAAAAATTCCAAAACCCGACACTATCAAAATGGTCGTAATAATTAAGTAAGTTATCATATTTTGTATTTTGAAAATTCCGAAAATGTTAGCATTGGCTTCTTTCCAATCTAATGCTCTGTAACCAAACTTACTTTGTAATGTTTTTGCTAATTTATCTGATTGATTGATGTCTTTTACTTTGATATTTATATCAGTGATATAATCATTATCTACCTGCAATAATTTTTGAACATTTCTGATATTGATATATGCTCTTGATTTATCTAATTCTGTTATACCTGATCTGTTAATGGCTACAACTTTCATATCTAAACTTGCACCAGACGAAGATAATACTGTGATATTATCATTTAATTTGACATTTAATAATTCTGCAAGTCCTTCACCAAGAATAATACCATTAGGGATTGTCTGTAATTTAGTAATACTGCCCTGCACATTATTTTTCTCAACATTAAATAATAAATTTTCCTGTATAATATTTACACCCAAAATTCTTCCACTAATTTGAGTAACGCCTGATTTAAAAATAACCTGTGTGCTTAAATTTGGCGATATACCTTCTATTTCAGGATTTTTTTCAAGATACTTAATAATCCCTCTGACATTTTTTATTTTTGGTGATTCTTCCTTTGGTTTTTGATTTCTTACTACTATCCAATGATTATTATATTCTGGAAGTTTTGAAATAATACTTTTTCTATTTGTTTTTGGTTCGTTGTAAATTCTGATGTTAGCACTGGTGTTTATAGTTTGATCTATAAAAGTTTTTTGAAAACCTGTCATTAGTCCGCCCTGAAAAATAAATATAGCAATTCCAAATGTTACACCAAGAGTAGCAATAATTGTTTGTCTTTTTTTAGAAGAAAGATGTTTAAGTGCTATTTGTAAATTGCTATTTTCAATCATAATTATGGGGCAATAATTTCTGTTTTTTCATTAATTCCTTCTGTTATTTCAACATACTCTAAATCTTCAATGCCTTTTTTAATTTTAATCGTATCTTTATTGCTTGTAATGACATATTCAGAATTCAAGAGATAGTTTTTAGGAATAACTAATGCATCTTTTTTTTCCGCAACAATGATATTGGCTTCTACCGACATTCCTGAATAGAAATGAAAATTTTTTGTATCAATGCTTGCTATTACTCTGCAGGTTTTATTGATTGGATTTATTCTTTGATAGATGGTTTTAATATTTCCATAAAACAATGTGTCTTTATAAACATCGGTTTCAAAAATTACTTTTTGATTTTCTTTAATCAAACTAACATCTGTTTCATCAACATTTAATTCTACTTCAAATTTTTTACTATCTCCTATTACCATCAACAAAGTTGCACTATTCACTAATTCTCCTTCTTTTGGAATAATATCATATACTTTTCCACTGATAGCAGAAACAATAGTATATTCGCTTAAATTTGATTGTTGTGCTTCGTATTGAAGCTTTGCATTTTCATATTCAATTTGAAGTTGGTTTTTTGTTTTTTCTAAATTGCTTAATGCTTTTACATAATTCTGACGAGAAATTTCAAATTGTGATTTTGCCTGATCATATTGTAATTGCGAAGTAGAATTAGTTTTTAATAAATTTTGATATCTGACAAAATTAATAGAATCTAATTTATATTTTGTTAATGCAGATTCAACTTCTTCATTCAATGATTTTAATACAGGTGAATTTTTTGAGATATTGATTGATGCTAATTGATACTGATTTTTAGCAATTTCTAAATTTTTTTCATTGACTTCACTTTTAATACTAATAAGTGGCTGACCTAATTTTACACTATCTTTTACATTGACATATATCTTTGAAATGTAACCCGGTAATTTAGAATACACATTATACACATTGATTGGATAAATTTTTCCAGATGCATATACTACCTGTGTGATTGATTTTTTTTCGGGTAATATGTAATCCTTTTTATTACTACAAGCACTGAACAATACAGAAAATACAACAAAATATACAAATGATTTCATAAATATTTTTGCACAAAAGTAATCATTACAATACTATGTTTTACAATAATAATTTTTTGTTTGTTTAAATAAATACTACTTTTCTGAAACACTTTCATACAATTATTTTCATCCATTAAAATTGATTAAGTTTGCCGCAAATAAAATGTTATGAGCTATCAACCCAAAATTCTTGTAATTGGTGCTGGGGGACAAATTGGCATTGAACTTTGTGAAGCATTAAATATCAAATATGGTCATAAAAATGTTATAGCATCTGATATAAAGCCCATTGATGCTTTGCCCGATAATATATTTGAATCATTAGATGTTTTAGATAAAAACAAACTTTTAGAGGTAGTGAAAAAACATCAAATTACAGATGTTTATTTATTGGCTGCACTATTATCTGCTACTGCTGAAAAAAATCCTGACTTTGCATGGAAACTCAATATGGACGGACTTTTTAATGTGCTTAATTTAGCAAAAGATAAAATTATTCAAAAAGTTTTTTGGCCAAGTTCAATTGCAGTATTTGGACCTTCTACGCCAAAACAAAACACACCACAATACACAATAATGGATCCTAACACTGTTTATGGTATCAGCAAATTAGCAGGCGAAAGATGGTGTGAATGGTATTATCAAAAATACAATGTAGATGTAAGAAGTATTCGTTATCCGGGCTTGATAGGATGGAAATCTCAACCTGGCGGTGGCACCACAGATTATGCTGTACATATTTTTTATGCCGCTTTGAAAGATAAAAAATACACTTGTTTTTTGAAAGAAGATACAATGTTGCCAATGATGCATATAGAAGATGCTGTACGTGCTACTATTGAACTAATGGAAGCCCCAAAAGAAAAAATTACCATTAGAAGTAGTTACAATCTTGCGGCTATGAGTTTTACACCTGCACAAATTGCTTCCAAAATAAAAGAACACATTCCAGAGTTTGAAATAGATTATCAACCAGATTTTAGACAAAGTATAGCAGATTCATGGCCACAGTCAATTGACGATTCTATTGCTCGTAAAGATTGGGGATGGAATCATCATTATGATTTGGATAAGTTAGTGGTTAATATGTTAGAGAATATTAAGAGGAAGGTGTAAATTGAGATTTACTTGAGATTTAGTATTTCTTTTAATATAAATAATGAAGTCTCTTTGTGTAATCCTTGATTTTCGTTACCACATTTTGGAGAATAAATACATGAAGGACAACCATCAACGCATTTACAATTTTTTATCAATTCATAAGTCATTTTTAAAAGATTCTCAGCGTATTCGTAACTCTTTCTTGTTAAACCAATTCCTCCTTCAATACCTTCGTAAATAAAAATAGATGGAGCTTTTGTTTGTGGATGCAAAGAATATGAAATTCCACCTAAATCCCATCTATCGCAAATAACCATTAATGGCATTAAGCCAATCATTGCATGCTCTATACCATGTATTCCTCCAATTAAATTAAGGTTACGAGATTTTTTAATTTTTTCACTTAAAGTATTATTTATTAAAAACCACATCGCTTGAGTACTAAATAGCCTTGTTTTAGGTTCCAATGAATTTATTGATAGAACTTTATCGAATTTTTTTATCCGATATCCTATAACAGTTTCTTTAACTTTTACATCTCCAAAAAATATTTTTGTATCATTAAACATTTTTTTATAAATATCATTGATGATTTCAATATGGGTATCTACAATTGGTTCAGTGTAATGATCAACGTCTTTCTTATATAATTCAATTGTCTTACTCTGTTCATCAATTTCTTTAACAATGTATGTTTCTCCTTTATTTAAATAAACAGCACCCACAAATGCTTCCTTGTATATTCTATCTTGAGATAAGTTTTCAATAATTTTACCATCACATATTAATCTAAATTCGTTTCCCGATATACTTTTTAGATTAATTATATTTTCCGGATTATCAAAACTGGAACCAATATAAACAGAATTAGTTTTCTTTACTTTACCTTCTTTCAATAAAATATTTAGTTCTTTACTTATATTTCCAAAATACTTTTTATCTTCTTCAACTTTAACAGCTAATTCATTTATTGCACATAACAAATGGCCTAATTTAATTTTTTCATTATCTAAGTCAATAACAATATTTTCAGGATTCCTATCAAATATAAAATCAGGGTGTTTCATAATAAATTGATCCAAAGCATTTTCAAAAGCAACTAATATTGCTAAAGAACTTTTATTTCTTCTACCGGCTCTACCCGCTTGTTGTCTTGTAGAAATAATTGTTCCTGGATAACCTGAAATTATCACACAATCAAGCGTCCCAATATCAATTCCTAATTCTAATGCATTTGTTGATGTAACTCCCTTTAAAACACCGCTTTTTAATTTGTTTTCAATTTCCCTTCTTTCATCTGCCATATATCCTGCTCTATAAACAGCAATTTTATCTTTAATTAACGGCTTTTCATCTCTAACCCACTTACAAATTAATTCTGCCATTTTTCTTGACACCGTAAAACATAAAGTTTGGCAATCGTTAGCAACAAAAAACTTGAATAAATTTTTAGTTTCTGTGTGAGTGCTATTTTCACCATATCCAATACCTTCAAAAAATGGATTATAAAAAATGAAATACTTTTCTCCACTGGGGGAGCCATCTTTATCAATAACGCTTAATTTTTCTCCTATTAATTTTTCACCAAACTCTTCTGGATTAGCAACTGTTGCAGAAGATAATATAAATTGGGGATTGGCTCCATAATAATTACAAATTCTTTTCAAACGTCTTAATAAATAAGCCACATTAGAACCAAATACCCCCCTATAATAATGCACTTCATCTAAAACAATAAAATTTAATTTTTCAAAAAAATTTTTCCACGAATTATGATACTGCAAAGTTAAGTGCAGTTCGTATGGATTAGTTAAAATTATCTTTGATTTATTTTTGATTCTTTTTTTTGCTTCTTTAGGTGTATCACCGTCATATATTTCTGCATTTGAATCTAAACCTACAAATTTCTCAATTTCTTTTATTGATTTTAATTGATCATTAGTAAGCGCTTTTGTTGGGAATATATATAGTCCCCCAACTTCTTTGTTTTTAATCATTTTTTCAAATATGGGTAGATTGAAACATAATGATTTACCCGACGATGTTGGTGTCGTTATTAAAACATTTTCTCCATTTCTAATTTTTTCAATTGCTTTTACTTGATGTGAATAAAGTTTTATCTCTTTTATTCTTAAAAAATTCTTCAATTTTTCTGGTAATTCATCTTTTAGCACTGCGTATACTGGCGACTTTGGTGGAGTGTAATGTATATACTCAATCCTTTTTCTAAAATGTTTATCATTTTTCAATAACTCAATAAGATTTACGATTCTTTTGTCCATATTTGATATAGTTTTTCAAAAAACTTTACTGTTGAAATAATATCTTGTTTATTATGCTCAATAATAGGAATAAGAAACCCAATGTTTTTAGTTTTGATGTATTTATTATAACATGATGGAACATAATCACTAGGTATATGATCAGTTCTAACAACATTTAATAACTCAGTTTCAAGAGTAATTAACTTAAAATCTGAAAACTTATCCTTAAATGCGGTTCTTGCAAAATACATTATGTCAAAATGTTTATCTATCAATTTATCAGGTATTCTAAAACGACTCATTCTATTCTTAATAACTGGAATATCAAACGATTTTCCATTGTATGAGACAATGGCTTTTTTATCTTTTAATTTTTCAGACATGAGAAAAAGAATAGAAGCTTCTTCATCATAGTTCCTAGCAAGAAATTGTTCTATCATTAATGCATTTTTATGAAAATACCCAACACCTATTAAAAACAATGGATACCCATGAAAGCCCAAAGTTTCAATGTCAACAAAAATTAATTCTTCAAGAGAATAAAAAGATGAAACTAAAAATACTAATTTATTTTGTGAAAAACCTCTAACATTTAATACCCAATCATATAATGCATCTGCATTTCTTTTATTAATTATTTCAAGAAATTTTCCAGCACTTTCTTCAAATTTTGGATGTTTAGCAAGTTCATTAATAGATTTATATCCCTTTTCAATTAAAGTATTCTTTAAGTGATTCCTAATACCAGGGATAATTTCTAATTCAAGTGTATAGTATTCAACAATTTTATCTTGCAAAAAACTTAAATCAAGTTTAATTGGAGTTTTGGTAAAAATTGAAAAACATTTACCATATTCATTTTTGATTTCACTACCAGTTCTATAATACTCTTTTAATTCTTTTCCTTTGAATTCTTTTTCATATCTCTTAATAACTTCAAGATAATCTTCTGATGTGAGAGTATTTTCTTGATTTAATATAATATTTTCATTTTCCTTTTCACTTTTTTGTAATATCTCAAATTTTGCAATTTCTGAATTTGGTTTTAATACATTATCTTCTTTGGAATATTTATTATCAATGGCTTTTTGAGCTATAGAAATAAGTTCATGTAATTCATTCTCATCAATTAGATTATCTGCAAAAAGTTCAAAGGCCTTTTTAATCAAAAATTTTTTTCTATCTTTTTCCATATAGAGAACATTTGCGAACAAATCAAATTAAAAGAAAATTATTATAGTAGATATTTTGTGTAAATTTATGTAAAATTAAAATAAAATAGAAAAATTTACATCACTTTCTTCAGTTTAAACGAACCAAATAGTTGAATTATCTTTTAATTTTGTAATTTATGAGGTAAAAAATATAATTAAAAACTAGAAAACAAAAATTAATTTAATTAAAAACAACTTTGTTACTTCTTCCTATTTTTCTTAATACCCTCTAATATCTTTTTCACTTTTTGATGTATATATTTTAACTGCATATTAGGTGGCACATTTTTAATTTCCTCATAAAGTAACTCTTTCCATTCCCATACTTCTATCTGTGCTTTGGAATCTTTACTTTTCATAGTAATTAAATCAAAAATTCTTACATATAATAATCTTGTAAATCTACAAAATTAAAAATAAATAGCTCCATTCCATTATCCAAAATTCTCCGAAGGTGATGTGGCAATGGCGTAATCAGAAACACTGCCATATCCTGCTTTTCTTCCTAAATAGCCGCTTTCTACTGCCATCTTAAATGCCTTTGCCATAGTTACAGGATCATTTGCAACTGCTATAGCAGTATTCACAAGCACTGCATCAGCTCCTAATTCCATTGCTGCTGCTGCGTGTGATGGCACGCCTAATCCTGCATCTACAATGACGGGCACTTGTGATTGTTCAATGATAATCTTCAAAAAATCATAAGTTCTCAAACCTTTATTTGTGCCTATTGGTGCACCTAATGGCATCACTGCCGCTGCACCTGCATCTTCTAAATGCTTGCACAATACTGGATCTGCGTGTATATAAGGCAAAACTATAAAACCATCTTTTGCAAGTATTTCTGTGGCTTTTAAAGTTTCAATAGGATCAGGCATTAAGTATTTTGGGTCTGGATGAATTTCTAATTTAATCCAGTTAGTTTGCAATGCTTCTCTTGCTAATTGTGCGGCTAAAACAGCACCTTTTGCAGTGCGTGCTCCTGAAGTGTTGGGCAATATCTGAATATTCAAATCTATCAATACCTTCAGCCATTTATCCTGTGCTGTATTTTTGTCAAATCTTTTGATAGCAAGCGTTACCATTTCCGTTCCTGCTGCAATAACAGCATCTCTAAATGTCTCTACATTTCCAAATTTTCCTGACCCTAAAATTAAACGAGATCGAAATGTTTTATCAGCAATTTTTAATGGCTCCATATAATAATTGATTTAATTGATGAATATATTTAGATTTATCTTTTGCATTTGTTATAGCAGATGAAATGGCTACGCCATAAATTCCCGTTTCCATTAATGGCATAATATCTTCTTCTGTAATACCTCCAATTGCATAAATCGGAATATCTGTTTTGATGTTACTTAAAATATTTTTGTATCCTTCTAATCCAAGTATAGGGCTTAATTTTTCTTTTGTTGTAGTAAATCTATAAGGACCTAAACCAATGTAAGTAACCTTTTCTTCTATTCTTTGCAAAACATCATTGAGAGTATTTGCTGTGCCACCAATCCATTGTTGTGGTTTCAAAATTTTTCTTGCTTCATGTACACTCATATCATTTAAACCAAGATGCACACCATTGCAATTTAATTTTGCCGCTATTTCAGGATAATCATTGATGATAAAAATTGAATTGTATTTACCACACAACAAAGAAACATTTTCTGCTATCTGAAAAAGCACTTTTAAATCTGCATTTTTCCATCTTAATTGAATCCACTTTACACCCGCATCCAATGCGGAATAGATATTTTGATATTGTTCATCAAAAGTATTTCCTTGTGATATGTATTGCAATCTTGGTAAGTTTGTCATTGTAATTATTTTGAATGATAACCTAATAGTGAATTATTTGATGCCAGAAAATGTTCTGTATAAGATTTTGCTTTAATAGCAGATTCTTCAATAGAAAATCCAAGTGATAAATATGCAGTAAGTGATGCAGAAAATACACATCCAGATCCATGTTTAGGTTCAACTTCTAATTGAGTTTGCGGTGGTATTTTGATGCTTTGATTTGTATTCTTGATAAACAATAAATCCGTGCCTTTTTCTGAAAGATTATGTCCACCTTTTATGATAACATTAGTATGTTGTGATAAATCTAAACCTGCTTCTGTTATATCTGATTTTCCTGATATTTCAAGAGATTCATTCACATTAGGTGTTATGCAATATATATCATTAAGAATGGATTTGAGTTGCGGTATAGAATGTTTTACAAAGGTTTGTTTATGAGTAGATGTTTTCAAAATAGGATCCCAAATAATCTTAATTTTTTTTCTGTGTAATATACTCACCACTTCCTGCAATATTTCTGCATCTTTAATCATTCCAATTTTTGCAAATCTTACTGAATAATGTTTAGTAAGAAATTCTATTTCCTCTATTAAATTACTAATAGATCTGTGTCTAACGCTTTGAAATTCTTTTTCAGTTTGAAGTGTAATTGCAGAAATTACACTAATACCATAAACTTTAATTTGTTCAAAAGTTTTGATATCAGCAAGAATGCCTGCTCCACCTGATGGATCAAAACCTGCAATGGTCATTACAATCGGCATTTCCATAAATCCCATTGTTTTAATAATTCTTGCAACTTCTCTTCAGGATTATTGCTATTCCAAACATATCCACGAATAGCAACACCTGCAAAGCCACATTGAATAATCTTTTGAAAATTATCTGATGTAATTCCGCCCACTGCAATAACAGGAATTTCAGTTGTGTCTGAAATATGCTTTAATTCTTCGCTACATTCATCTAAACTTTTTTTAGGATGATAATCTACCTTTGAAATACTTGAAAAAACAGGACCATACAATATGTAAGAAAAAAAATTATGTTGTTCATTAAGTTTAAGATGATGTAATGAAACACTTATGTTATATGAATGAAAAAAATCATGTGGAATAATTGACAAATAATCTGTAAATAATTTTTCTGACAAATGAAAATTTGAAATACCTGATTTTGCAAGGGATTCTATTGATTTTAAAAAAACTTCTGATAAATTATTTTTACCATTTAAATGATGATTCAATTGCAAATTATTTTCATTGATATGCAAAACAATTTTGTTCTTATATTCATCTTTAGAAACAATTTCAGAGATGAGTTTATTAACAACATCAATAAAATTGTTTGTTTCTGAAATTTTAATGTGCAGTTTATCAACTTCTTCAATAGCATTTTGAAGTGTTGATATGTGTTGCTTTTCAATATTATCAGGTGTAATTAAAATAAGCATAAAAAATTATAGATAAATATCACTTCCTTGTTGAATAAATTCTTCTGATTTCTTTTTGAGTTCTGCTTCATAATCGCGAATATCTTGTGTGATTTGCATAGAGCAGAATTTTGGACCACACATTGAACAGAAATGAGCGATTTTTGCTCCTTCTGCCGGTAATGTTTCATCGTGAAATTGCTTTGCAGTTTCAGGATCTAAAGATAAATTAAACTGATCTTCCCATCTGAATTCAAATCTTGCCTTACTCAATGCATTATCTCTGTATTGTGCTCCCGGATGACCTTTTGCAAGATCAGCAGCATGTGCCGCAATTTTATAAGCAATCACACCATCTTTTACATCTTTTTTATTTGGTAATCCTAAATGTTCTTTTGGTGTAACATAACACAACATAGAAGTGCCATACCATCCAATCATTGCCGCACCAATAGCAGAAGTAATATGATCATAACCTGGTGCAATATCTGTAACCAATGGCCCAAGCGTGTAAAATGGGGCTTCATAACAATCCTGTAACTCCTTGTCCATGTTTTCTTTAATCAATTGCATAGGAATATGTCCAGGTCCTTCAATCATTGTCTGCACATCGTGTTTCCATGCAATTTTTGTAAGTTCTCCTAATGTTTTTAATTCAGCAAATTGAGCTTCATCATTTGCATCATAAATACTTCCAGGACGCAAACCATCTCCTAATGAAAATGCCACATTGTATGCTTTCATTATTTCGCAAATTTCTTCAAAGTGTGTGTA
Source organism: Bacteroidia bacterium (assembly GCA_035405785.1). Taxonomy (GTDB): domain Bacteria; phylum Bacteroidota; class Bacteroidia; order B-17B0; family Aurantibacillaceae; genus BPGX01. Next base: position 5,319 of record DAONJS010000004.1, on the reverse strand, counting down.
TAGAAAATTTTCTTTGTGATGAGCCAAGCACCATTTTGCCATTATACTACCTCCACGAGAAACAATACCAGTCAATCGTTTAGCAGTTAACGGAATATATCTCAATAACACACCTGCGTGAATAGTAAAGTAATCTACGCCTTGCTCTGCTTGTTCTATCAATGTATCTCTAAATATCTCCCAAGTTAATTCTTCGGGTTTTCCATTTACTTTTTCCAATGCCTGATAAATAGGAACTGTTCCAATAGGCACAGGTGAATTGCGTATAATCCATTCACGCGTTTCGTGAATATTTTTTCCAGTAGATAAATCCATTATAGTATCTGCACCCCATCTACAAGCCCATACTGCTTTTTCAACTTCTTCTTCAATAGTAGATGTAACTGCACTATTACCAATGTTAGCATTGATTTTCACCAAAAAGTTTCTGCCAATAATCATCGGCTCGCACTCAGGATGATTGATGTTTGATGGAATAATTGCTCTACCTGCGGCTACTTCCTGTCTTACAAATTCAGGAGTAATTTTTTTAGGAATGTTCGCACCAAAAGATTGACCTTTGTGTTGTTTGAATAATTCAGGATGCTCTTTGTAAAATTCTTCCTGAATCATTTCAAGCATTTGATTTTCGCGAATAGCAATGTATTCCATTTCCTCTGTAATGATGCCCTTTTTAGCATAGTGCATTTGCGAAACATTTTGTCCGGCTTTTGCTTTGCGTGGTTTTGGGATATTTGGAAATCGCAGATTTTCTAATGATTTATCATTATTCCGTAATCTTGTGTATTCAGATGTAAAGTCATTAAGTTCTTCGGTATCATTTCTTTGAATAATCCATTTTTCTCTAATTCTTTCAATGCCTTTGTAGATATTGATTGAAACATTAGGGTCTGTATATGGACCACTTGTGTCATAAACTATTACATCAGGATTGTATAGCAATTTGCCATTGCTTAATTTGGTCGGTGATAATTTAATTTTTCTCATCGGCACTTTTATGTAAGGATAAATTTTTCCAGACACATAAATTTTTTCAGAGTTTGGAAATGGTTCTGTGCTAATAATGTTTGGTTGTGGGATTTTTTCAGTTTTCATAGTGATGTTTTTTTAGTTTTGAGTTTTTAATTTTTAGTTTTGAGTGCCGACGCACATGACGCTTACGGTCAGTGTCCCGACACATTTTATGTCGTCGGGACTTGCGGTCGGCATGCTGACATTTATCGTCAGCATTTTAAGTTTTGAGTTTAGTTTTTATTAAATTTAAATTAATCAAAATTCAGTTTTCGTTTTTCTCTCTTCACTTTTCACTTCTATAATCCTGTCATCCCTTCGGGATTTTTTGATAGGGCAATTCTTGAATTGCCCCTACTATTCTTACACCGACATAAATGTCGGTGCTATTCTATAATTCTGTCATCCCTTTGGGATTTTTTTGTTTAAATTTTTCTCTCATCACTTTTCACTATTCACTATTCACTTCTTTTTTATCCTCCTTGTGCGGCAATGATGATGAGTATTTCGTCGTTTTCAGATAGATAAGTAGTTTCCCATTTTTCTCTTGGAATGATAGTTTCATTGAGAGCAACGGCTACACCTTTTTTTTCTGGTGTGATATTGAGTTCAGTTTGAAGCAGTTCTTTTAATGTGGTATTATCAGATATTTCAATAATAGATGAGTTTAATTTTATTTTCATCTGAAATATTTTTATTTGTTTTGTTAATGTTCGGGTAAAAAAATTTCACGCAAAGATTGCAAAGCTTAATTAGTTTTGAGTTATGAGTTTTTAATTTTGAGTTATTAAATTGAAAAAATTGCAGCTAAAAACTAAACACTCAAAACTAAAAACTATTAAAATTCTTTGCGTGCTTTGCGTTTTTATTCTTTGCGTGAAATGCATCTTGATAATCATTTTAGAATACCTGAATAGTAACTATTGATAGAAAATTTAGAATGATTTAGGGATGTTGTAAAAGCAGGAATGTGAAAGAAAACACATTATTGCTTTTCCCTTCGTCGGTATTATCCGCATCAGGTGATGAGGGTATAATCTCAGCCGAGACGAGGCACCCCTAAAGCATTGCTGCAAATATAAGGAAAATGTTTTGGATTGTGAGAATTTAAATGTTTTGTTACTATTTAGTTTAAAATTAAACTAAAATGACATTAAGCCCGCAAAGAAATTATATTTTTTTGCAAACTTGACTTGTTTCCCCTTTGTGGGCAAATCAAGAAATTTATCTTTTTTATTATTTTAAGTAACTAACTAGTAAAAAACTTTTTTCAATTTTGCTTCAAAAACATTCAATTACATAGCAATCTTCTGGTCCCCAAACAAATTTTCCAGTTTTATTAATATACCCACATTTTAATTGTCCAGAATATGTTATACTCACAGATGCTAAACCTTTTGAAAAATCATCTGCCGAATCATAAATTGGTTTAATAACTATTTCACCCTTTTTATTAATATATCCCCATTTACCCCCTACCTTTACTCTTGCTAATTCATCTGAGAATCTTTCTGCCCAATCAAACTTTAGGTTATTAATTAATTTGCCTAATTTGTTTACATAAACATACTTGTTACCAATTTTAACCAGAGCAATACCATCTATAAAACAATCTACTTCATCAAACTGCGGACTTATTACAATATTCCCATTTTTGTCAATATATCCCCATTTACCATCAATTTTTACCGGTGCTAAACCTTCTGAAAAATCACCTGCATTATCAAATTGTGGATTAATAACAAATTTGCCTTTTTTATTAATAAAACCCCATTTATCAGATACTTTCACTCTTGCAAGCCCTTCTGAAAAATATTCTGCCCAATCATATTGTGGCTCTATAACAAACTTACCTGTTTTATCTATATAACCAAATTTTCCATCTTCTCTTACTAATGCTAGTTCTTCTGAAAAATATTCTAACCATTCAAATTGTGGTTTAATAACAAACTTTCCAACTTTATTAATATATCCTATCTTGCCAGAATATTGCACTCTTGCAAGTCCTTGAGAAAAATTCATTGCTAGTTCAAATTTAGGACTAATAACTATATTACCATATTTATCAACATATCCCCATTTTTCATCTTTATTTACAGCAGCCAATCCTTCAGAAAAATCCATTGCCATATCAAATTGGGGATTGACAATCATTCTCCCATTTTTATCAATGTAACCCCATTTATCACCCACCATTACTGCGGCAAGACCTTCTGTAAAAGATCTTGCTTCATCAAACTGCGGATTTATAACAATTTTTCCACTCTTATCAATATAGCCATATTTATCACCAATTTTTACTTTTGCTAGACCTTCTGAAAAATCATACGCGTAATCAAACTGCGGATCGATAACAATTTTTCCACTCTTATCAATATAACCACATTTACCATTTTGTATAACTGGGAATAAACTACTTGATTCATTACCACTTGATTCCTTTTTTTTACCTTTTCCTTCCTTTGAACTACAAGCAATTAAAAATTCAGCAGCGAAAACAATTGCCAATGTTTTGATAATGTTCAATGAAAATACTCTGTAATACATAGTGGTAAATTTTGATTTTTTATTTGGTATCAAATGTAAGTATTTTTAATTACAAATTGATTTTAGTGTGATTATAAATTAAACAAATTATTACTTAACTCAAAAATAATAACAAAAACTAAATTACCTCAACAAATCTCTTTTTTTAAGCATACCACCTTTAGTATGTTTAATACTATTCATTACAATAAATGCGTTTGGATCAATTTTTTCTATTTCTGTGTTGAGTTTATTTAATTCAAGACGAGACACTACAGTATAAATTATATCTATATTTTTTGTTTCTCCTCTTTTACCATAGCCCCTCTTTCCATTATAAACTGTAACACCTTTTCCCAATTTTTCAGTAATCATTTGTCTTATCTCTTCATTGTGTGGCGAAACTATTGTAACACCTGTATATTCCTCTAATCCTTCTACTACAAAATCTAATGTTTTTGATGCTGCAAGATAAGTAATCATAGAATACATTGCTGTTTCTATTGAAAGTAAATATGCAGCTGTAGAAAAAATAACAATGTTTATTAAAATGATAATATCGCCAATGGTAGTACCCAATTTTTTACTTAAATAAATAGCCAATACTTCTGTTCCATCTATAACAGCACCACCTCTTACAGAAAGACCAATACCTGCTCCTAAAAAGAATCCTCCAAATACAGCAACAAGTAATTTATCGTGAGTTATTTCTGGAAAATCTATTTTTGCAACAGCAAATGCTAATAAAGAAATAGCAATTAAAGTTTTTATAGCAAAAGTTTTATTAACCACTCTAAATGCCATTATTACAAATGGAATGTTCACCACTATCAACCAAATATAAACAGGAGTTTTAGTTAAAATTGAAAGTAATAAAGAAACACCAGTAGCACCTCCATCAATAAAATCATTGATGATTAAAAAACCTTTTAATCCAAGTGTAGCAGAAAAAATACCAGATAAAATTAAAATAACATCCTTAATGTATCTTTTTAAAAGTAATAAAAAAATTCTGTATGCTTTTGCCCATTCTCTTTGAGAAATTTTTCTACCTCTTTTTGAACCAAGAACTACTAATTGAATAATTTTCTTTAGAAAAACATTCATAGAATTTAATATATGATAAAAAAATAATTTGCGTGAAATGTATTGAAATTTAATTGAAATTATGACTTAAATTTTATGTGTTCAAAAGTTATTGATTGTAAAACAAATTTTGGAATTAATAAAACTGGATATTACAATAATTAATAAATTATCTTACAATTTTTTTAGTGTAAAAAAACTATTCAGGTATTCAAAAGAAGTAAAAATTTACTATACAGTTCTCTAATCCCGAAGGGAAGCATATTTAAAGTTTTTAGCATCAAACATTTATAAAATGAAAATAAATATAGAAAAATATTTATTTAATGGTTTGACCAGTACGACTCCTTCGGAGTCGTACTATTTCAACTACAACATTTTTTCTATAAATGTTGAATCCCTTCGGGATTTATTAAAATGTCATTACTATTCAGGTATTCAAAAAATTATACATGAAAATCTTTGTGTGCTGACGATAAATCCTGACGCTTCGGTCAGGACAGGTATCAACATGCTGACCGAAAGTCCCGACGACATAAATGTGTGCTGACGATAAATGTCAGCATGCTGACACGAATGTCGTCAGCATCGGGACACTGACCACAAGCGTCATGTGCGTCAGCATTCTTATTCTTTGCGTGCTTTGCGTGAAATGCATCTTGATAATCATTTTAGAATACCTGAATAGTAACTATT
>DAONJS010000003.1:167234-224726 GCA_035405785.1 Bacteroidia bacterium | reverse complement strand
CCCTGCAAATGTTCCACTGCTTATACTGGTAAAGGTATAACTCATTGAAGAGATATTAGTATTAGTATTGACAGCAGTGGCAGATATTGTTGGATTACTGCATGTTAATGTATCATCATTTAATGAAATTGAAAATGATGGAACAGCTGGAGAAGAAATAGTTACTGTAACAATTGAAGTGCAGTTTCCACTACCATCTGATACAAGACAAGTATAGGAACCCGGACTTAGTCCTGTAGCCACTGAACTTGTTCCACCAGATGGAACCCATGAATATGTTATAGGAGGAGTTCCTCCAACCACTGAAACAGTAGCACTTCCTGAAGAGAGTGTTCCGCTTGAACAAGAAGCATTGGTAGAAGCAACACTTGTTGTCATAGAATTAAAAGCTGATATTGTAATAGGAGATGAAACTGTAATATTTAATCCATCACAACGTGTATAAGTAGTAACGGCAGTATAAGTAGTAGTTGTATTTGGACAAACTACTACAGAATTTCCAGTAGCAAACATTCCAGAAGCATCATACCATTGAATTGGGCCATAAATAGAAGGGCCAGTTGGAACAAATCTCCATGCTTCTGGAGTAGATACAGTCCATGCTCCAGTATTTCTTCCTGGTGGAGTATAACCTACACTTCCTGCTGCGTTTTGAATACCAATTAAAGCATTTCCACTGTTCCAACTTGAGCACGTTGGTTTATTTTGAACATACACTTCAATTACATTGGTTGTTTCATATAACACCATTTGAAATGAACTTTTCAAACTCGTACAGGAAAAATGACAAACTTGATTAAAATTTACAACTAACATTCTACATGGGGCTGTACCAATCAAGGTATAGGTAACTGAGCCGCAAACCGATGGATCAATATCATGATAAGGGCCAAAAATTGCATTTAAGGGTAAACTTGAACTTGGGCATGATGCTGAAAATGCCCATGGACAATATCCACCTGCATAAGATGTATTAAAAGATATTACTCCATTGGATCCAATAACGCACTGATTATATGTGCTTCCAAAATAACAAAAAGGAAAAGGTAAATTGATAATTGGGCTCCAAACATCATCAGTCCCTACTGAAACACCTATACCACTTCCAGTAATTGGATAAGGCGGAGCAAAAGGAATAGAAGCTACTGAATAAGTGGTTGTTTGCCCAATATTAAATGCGGAGGCGGTTAAAGTAGCACATGGTGGACCACCACATCCTACCGAGGGGGTGCTGGAAGAGGTTACTATATTTGGACATCCTGGCTGAGCTTTTAATGCACTTGAAAGAATAGTTAACAAAATTGAAACTCCTGCTTTCCATTTTAATCCGTTACCTTTTTTCATATTATAAATAATTTTTAATAAATTTTCAAATTTGGTGCCAATAATAGTTAAAAGATTATTATCAAACAAAAATCAATTTCAAAGTTTTGAGTATTTAGCTTTTAGTTATTCCTTGACAATATCTTGACAAGATTTAGATACTCTTTTAAAAGTTCTTTTAAAAGTTCTGTATTCAACTAAAAACTCAAAACTAAAAACTCTATCAATCATTTTTCCTATATTTGCCGAACTTTTTAAAAATTTTATATGGCAGAAAAAGATTCTAAAATCATGGAAGGGCTCACATACGATGATGTTTTATTAGTTCCTGCTTATTCAGAAGTTCTACCAAGAGAAACTGATATTACAAGTTATTTTTCAAGAAACATCAAATTAAATACACCAATTGTTTCGTCTGCAATGGATACTGTTACTGAATATCAACTTGCAATTAGCATTGCCCGTGAAGGTGGTATTGGTGTATTACATAAAAATATGTCCATTGAAGAACAAGCATTACAGGTAAAAAAAGTAAAAAGAAGTGAAAGCGGAATGATATTTGACCCTGTTACTTTATCTGAAAATGCAGTTGTAGCAGATGCTCATAAAATAATGTCAGAAAATAAAATTGGGGGTATTCCAGTAGTTGATAAAGAAAATAAATTAGTTGGTATTGTAACCAACAGAGATTTGCGATTTGAAAAAAACATGAAAAGACCTATCAAACAAATAATGACATTACGAGAAAAATTAGTAGTAGCCCATCCAGGAATAGATTTAGCTAAAGCAGAAGAAATTTTACAGAAACATAAAATTGAAAAATTACCAATTGTTGATAAATCAAATAAATTAGTAGGATTAATTACTTACAAGGACATATTAAAAATTAAAGTACATCCTAATGCCTGTAAAGACAGTTATGGAAGATTGCGTGTAGCTGCCGCTGTTGGTATAACATCAGATACTTTTGAAAGAGTTGAAGCTTTAGCCAACGCAGGTGTAGATGCCATTGTTATAGATACTGCTCATGCTCATTCAAAAGCAGTTATTCAAACACTCAAAGAAGTCAGAAAAAAAATTAAATCAATTGATATAGTAGTTGGGAATATCGCCACAAAAGAAGCGGCCATTGAATTATACAAAGCAGGAGCAGATGCAGTAAAAGTGGGGATTGGTCCTGGTTCTATTTGTACAACAAGAGTTGTAGCTGGTGTGGGTGTTCCACAATTAACGGCTATTCTTAATGTTGCTTCTGCATTGTCAAAATATCAATTACCAATTATTGCAGATGGCGGCATTCGTTATAGCGGAGATATTGTAAAAGCACTGGCAGCAGGAGCATACTGTGTTATGTTAGGTAGTTTATTTGCAGGTACTGAAGAAAGTCCTGGAGATACTATAATTTACGAAGGCAGAAAATTTAAGTCATACAGAGGAATGGGATCATTAGAAGCCATGCAAAAAGGTTCAAAAGACAGATATTTTCAGGATGTAGAAGATGATATTAAAAAATTAGTTCCAGAAGGAATTAGTGGTAGAGTGCCTTACAAAGGTCATCTCTCTGAAGTGATTTATCAACTAGTTGGTGGTCTCCGTGCAGGAATGGGATATTGCGGAGCAAAAAATATCAAAGCATTACAAAAATCTAAATTTATTCGTATAACACACGCTGGTTATATTGAAAGTCATCCGCACAATGTAGTCATTACTAGCGAAGCACCAAATTACACAAGATAAAATATGATACTTCCAATATACTTATACGGCAATCCTATATTGCGTAAAAAAGGCATTGATATATCTCAAGATTATCCAAATCTTTCAGATTTAATCAACAATATGTTTGAAACAATGTATGCGGCAAAAGGCGTAGGATTAGCCGCTCCGCAAATTGGTTTGAACATCAATTTATTTGTGATAGATGCTTCCCCTTTTGCCGAAGATGATGACGATGAGTTGACAGCACAAGAAAAAAAAGAACTTATCAAATACTCTAAAAAAGTTTTCATTAATACTCGCATTGAAAATGAAGAAGGAGAAGAATGGAAATTTAATGAAGGATGTTTGAGTATTCCTTATATTCGAGAGGATGTATTACGCAAACCCATAATAACGATTTCATATTTAGATGAAAATTTTCAGCCACATAAAGAAACAATAAGCGGAATTCCTGCAAGAATTATTCAACATGAATATGATCATACTCAAGGTATTTTATTTGTAGATAGAATTTCATCCTTCAGAAAAAAAATGATTGCAAAAAAATTAAAAGAAATTGAAGAAGGTCTTGTTATTCCAAAGTATAAATATAAATTGTAGCGTTATGAAAAATTTAATAACAGGATTATTATTGATTATTATAGTTCATTTTTTTTCATGTCAATCATCAAATAACAAGAACAATAATAACACGGAAAATTCTTCTGAAAAAAAAATAAATAATGTATCCACTAAAAATGATTCAAATGATTCTTGTGCATTTTATTTATCATCATCAAAAAAATTAGATAGTATTTTATTGTCATCTACAAATTTTGACAAACAATTAGCTATTCAAGCTAATAATACATTTGTAAAATGTGCATTATTATGTAATAACGATTCTATTTCGCCATTATATTTAATGAAAGCAGCACAATTAAGTCAAAGTTTAAATCAGATTCATTTATCAGAAAAATATCTTTTAATCATTATTAAAGATTACCCAAAATCAAAATTTATTCCTTCTGCAAAATTCTTATTAGCAGAGTTTTATGCAGATATAAATTTACTTAATCAACCAGAAAAAGCCAAACAATTATTAAATGAAATTATTAAAGAATACCCAAGAACTGTATGGGCAGAAAATGCTGCCGCTGCTTTGCAATGGGTAGGAAAATCAGATGAAGAAATTCTTCAAAAATTAAAGCAAAAGAAGTAATTCTAATGTTGATAAAAAAATTATCCTTTTTCTTATTTGTTTTTTTCTTATTTGAAAATTCACTTGTATTTTCTCAAATACACGCCATTACTGATGATGGTAAAAAAGTAATACTTTACAACAATGGATTTTGGGAATTTGAAAATGCTTCATCTAATCATTTGACAATTTATTATCCAAAGTACAAAATTTCATCGTCAGAAAAAGTTTTAAACCACACCGCCTATTCATTGAGTTATGATACCATTCATCATTTAGCAAAATGGGCAATTTATACTTTAAGTAAAGAAAATGTTGCGAATAAAGTAGCTGAAAGAAATAATAAATTTACACCAGACCCATTACTCCCCTACTCTACTAATTTAGATAAGGACTACAAAAATTCAGGATTTGATAAAGGGCATTTAGTCCCTGCCGCAGATATGGCATTTTCAGAAACAACAATGAAAGAAAGTTTTTATTTTTCAAATATCACTCCACAATATCCCTCTTTTAACAGAGGCATCTGGAAAAAATTAGAAGATAAAGTAAGAAAGTGGGTAGTAGAAAAAAATAAGATTATCATTATTACAGGTGCTATTATCAGTGATTCACTAAAAAGTTTTGGAGAACATAAAATATCAATCCCTTATTATTTTTACAAAATTATTGCAGATATCAATTATCCAGACAAAGCTAAAATGATTGGTTTTTTAATTCCAAATGAAAAAGAAAAATCTCCATATACCATTCAACATTATGTTGTAAGTATTGATAGCATTGAACATATTACTAAATTAGATTTTTTTTCTTTTCTGAAAGATGATATTGAAGAAAAAGCAGAAAGTAAAGTAGATTTATCATTCTGGTTTATCAAGGAAGAAGAATAAATGTCTTTATAATTCTATAAAATAAATTTTTCCAAAATTTCATTTGAATTTATTTTTTTTCTTATATTTACCGCCAAATAAAAAATATGAAAAAACTGATATCATTTATTTTTCTAATTACTTTTATTAATAACTATCATTCTCAAACTATATTTTGGACAGAAACATTTGGTACTGGTTGTAATCAGGGACAAGTAGCCAATGGTACAGTGGCTACTCCTACCAATGGAGCGTGGGTAGTAAATAGCACAGGAACTAATGACCCTTTTGCAAATGAATGGTTTATCAGCGCTACAGAAGCAGGAATGGGTGCAGGTAATTGTGGAAATGGTTGTTTGAATAATGCAGGATTTACGAACAGCACTTTACATGTTGGGGACATTATAATTGGAGATCAGGGAGCCGCTTATGCAGAAGGTGGTTGTGGATTTGGTATTTGTACCAGTACCAACAAAAGAGCAGAATCTCCTACAATCAATTGCACAGGTTATAGTAATATCACGCTTTCATTTGAATATATTCAACAAGGCACACCCGGCAGCGATTATACAGAATTAATGTATTTTGATGGGACATCATGGAATTCATTAGGAAATTTACCTCAAACAAATAATTCACCCTGTGTTAATCAAGGATATTGGACTAATTACAATATTATTTTACCTGCATCAGCAAATAATAATCCAAATATAAAAATTGGTTTTAGATGGCAAAACATTGATGATGGAGTAGCCACTGACCCTTCTTTTGCAGTAGATAATATTCAATTAAGTGCTCCTACTTCTGTTCTTAATGTTACCTTAACAGTTTCATCCAATACCGTATGTGCTAATGGAACTATCACAGCCACGGCTAATACTGGAACAAGTTCGGTAACAGGTTACACATGGTCATCTAATCCATCAGGTGCTAGTTTCTCACCTACAACAGGTTCAGTTACAACAGTATCATTTGCGTCAGCAGGAACATATTCAGTAAATGTTTTAGTTACAGATGGTACTAATACTGCAAGTGCCACTCAAGTAGTTACAGTTTCTCCTAATCCTACCATTACTATAAGTTCTACTGGAAATACTATTTGCCCAAATGGAAATACAACATTAACTGCCAATGGAGCTAATAATTATACATGGGCACCTCCTGGTTCATTAAGTTCCTCTACTGGTTCAGCAGTTGTTGCCTCACCCACCATTAATACAACATACACAGTGAGTGGTACTAATGCTTTTGGATGTCCTTCTACTGCAACAGTAAATGTAGTTATTGGTCCACCATTTACGATTACAGTTACACCATCTTCTGCTACAACATGTGTAGGCGGTTCTAGTGTAAGTATTACTGCTATGGGAAACGGGGCTTATGGAGCCATCAATTATAACTGGGCACCTTCTTCAGGTTTAAATGTTACAACTGGTCCTCTTGTAAGTGCTTCTCCATCTGCTACTACTACTTATACAGTTATTGGTTCTGCGGGTTCATGCACGGCAATGGCTACTACTACGGTGAATGTTACACCTCCTCCTCCATTTACTGTTACTCCAACAAATACGGTTCTTTGTCAGGGAAGTTCTACAACTTATACAGCAACGGGATTAAGTACTTACACATGGAGTCCTGCTTTTACATTAAGCAGTAATACTGGAAGTGTAGTTACTGCTAATCCTACAGTAACTACAACATACACAGTTACAGGTAGAGATAATAATGGATGTTTAGCAAATCCGCAAATAATAACACTTACAGTTGTTCCAGTTCCTACTGCAACTGCAGTATTAACTACTCCTCTTGGTAATGATTCAATATGTGGAAATACTACAGGTACATTAAGTGTTAATACTTCTACACCTCCTACAGGATTTGCATATAATTATACATGGACAGCACCACCTTCTTATACGAATACATTTATAGTTCCACCAAATTTTCAACAAGTTGCCATACTGCCGCCAGTTCCTAATCCAACTGCAGTAATAGTTTATTCGGTACAAGTAGCATATTCAACTTTATCAACTTGCATTAGCGCACCTTCAACAGTAACAGTTTATGTTATCAATTGTAATCCTCCAGTAGCTTCATTCACTACAATTCCGGGTAATGATACATTATGTACAGGAGAATGCATTGTTTTAATGAACACATCTACGGGAGGACAACCCCAAACCATTCAATGGCAAGTACCCGGAGCAATTCCCAATACAGCCACTGGTGATTTTCCACAATTTTGTTTTCCAGTTCCCGGAAATTACACTGTGTTTATTAAAGTAACTAACAACTGGGGAGCAGATAGTACTGTAATACCTAACTACATTCATGTAGTAGATACACCAAATGTAATAGGAATACGAGATACTTCTATTAATTTTGGGGACTGCGTAACTTTGTATGGCACGCAGGCATCTTATTATTCATGGACCGGACCAGATGGATTGATTTGTAATCCTTGTACTTCAATAACACCATGTGTATATGAAACAACTAATTATTTTGTAACTGGCTACAATAGTAAAAGATGTAAAAACACAGATACAGTAACCGTTAGAATAAAATCGGACTGCGGAGAAATGTTCATACCATCAGCATTTTCACCAAATAGTGATGGAAAAAATGATATTTTATATGTGCGAGGGCGATGTTTAAAAAACTTTACTCTACAGATATTTAACCGATGGGGTGAATTAGTTTTTGAAACATCCGATAAAAATGTTGGATGGGATGGAACACAAAATGGACAACCATTAAATACAGGTGTTTTTGTATATAAATTAGAAGGAACTACTTATGATAATAAGCAATACATTCAAAAAGGACATATTACTTTATTGAGATAATTAAAAGTAAAACAATAAAATTTGGATAATATCATCGATACTAAACATTCAAAATTTCAAATTATGAAAAAAATTTATTTATTTATTTTATTAATATTTTTTACTGTGATAAGTTTTGGGCAAGATATACATTTTTCCCAGTACACAGAAGCCCCTTTGTATTTAAATCCTGCACTAGCTACTGTTTCTTATGACACAAGAGCCATTGGATATTATCGATCACAATGGGGTTCAATAGGAAAATCTTATCTTACTTATGGAATAAGTGTAGAACAAGCCATCAATCATTTGAAATTAAAAGCCAATCATTTTGGAATAGCATTGAATATATTTTATGATAATGCAGGTAATGGATTAATTAAAAATCTTATGCCTTATTTAGGAGCAAATTATGTAATGAAAGTAGCAGCAAATAGCAAACTATCATTAGGACTACAATTTGGTACATCAGTTAAAACGATTAATTCTTCAAACTTCACATGGGATAGTCAGTATGATAATTCAACATTGAAATATAATTCTAATTTACCCGGTGAGAATGTGCCCACTACAAGTATTGCAAGATTTGATATGGGAGGAGGAATTAACTATCACTATGCCCGCAGTGAAAGATACATTAGTGCAGAAGACGGGGCAAAATTTGATTTTGGCGTAGCCGCTTATCATTTTACATCACCAAAATTTTCTTTTTTCAATACAGGAGATAAATTATACATGAGATATATAGGTTATTTCAATGGTGATTTTGGAATTAAATCTGCTGGTATCGCATTAGTACCAAGTATTACATATATTAAACAAGGACCTTCAAGGGAAATAACTTCGGGATTTATGGTAAAATATATTATCAAAGACCAAAGCGTTTATACAGGGGCTGTAAAAGCCATGTCATTGTCGTTAGGGGCTTATTATAGATTAAAAGATGCTGTTATTCCAACCTTATTATTTCAATTTGATAAATGGGGATTAGGACTAGCATACGATATTAATTTATCAGATTTGACACCAGTTACCAGAACAAAAGGTGGTTTTGAAGTAGCACTCAGGTATAATATGAGCCCCGGTTATGGTAAAGCTTTGGGTGGTAACTTTAACAAAAGTTACATGAGATAATATAATTTTTTGCAGTAAGAAAATTTTTCTTTGTAAAAAAGAAAATTAGATAGTATATTTGCGGCTCTCTAAAAAAAATGAAAACAGATATTAAGATATTTAGTGGCACTGCATCATTGTCATTGTCGCATAAAATTGCACAGTCATTAGGAAGACCATTAGGTAATATCAATCACTATAATTTTAGTGATGGAGAAATGCAGGTTTCTTATGAAGAAAGTATAAGAGGACAAAATGTATTCATTGTACAATCTACAATGCCTCCTGCAGATAATATAATGGAACTATTACTAATGATTGATGCGGCAAAAAGAGCGTCTGCCCACTATATTATTGCAGTTATTCCATATTTTGGATACGCCCGTCAAGATAGAAAAGACCAACCAAGAGTTGCCATCGGTGCTAAATTAGTAGCAGACATGATTGCTACTGCCGGTGCACATCGTGTCATAACAATGGATTTACACGCTGATCAAATTCAGGGATTTTTTGATGTTCCAGTAGATCATTTATATGCCTCTACTATCTTTTTACCATATATACAAAATTTGAATTTACCTAATCTTGCAATAGCTGCACCAGATATGGGAGCTTCTAAAAGAGCTAATGCTTATGCTAAACATTTAAAAGCAGATTTAATAATTTGTTACAAACAAAGAACAAAAGCAAATGCGGTAGATCATATTACTGCTATTGGAGATATAGAAGGTAAAAATATTGTTTTAATTGATGATTTAGTAGATACTGCAAATACTTTATGTAAAGCAGCTAATATGATGATGGAAAAGGGGGCAAAAAGTGTAAGAGCAATGGCTACACATGGCGTATTATCGGGTAATGCATTACATAACATTGAGCAATCACAATTGACTGAATTAGTCATTACAGATACAATTCCATTAAAACATTCATCACCAAAAATAAAAGTATTGAGCGTTGCTGATTTATTTGCAAAAGTAATCACAAGCGTTCATAATTATGAATCAATAAGTTCAAACTTTATCTTTTAAAATTAAAATTTATGAAAACTATCAGTTTAAAAGCAGAAAAAAGAAACACACAAACAAAAGGCGATTTAAATCAATTAAAAAAATCAGGATTTGTTCCAGGAAATGTTTATGGGGAAAATGTTAATCTGACAATTAAAGTAGATGAAAGAGATTTGAAAAAAATCATTTACACTCCAGATACATATTTAATTCAGTTAGAAGTAGATGGAAAAACTTATCCAAGCATTTTAAAAGATATTCAATTTCATAAAGTTACAGACCGCCCTATTCACATTGATTTACAAGTAGTCAATGAATCAAAACCAGTAACAGTTACCTTACCAGTAGTTACCAAAGGGCAATCAAAAGGTGTAAAAGCAGGAGGACATCTCAATTTGTCTTTAAGAAGAGTAAAAGTGAAAGGATTAGTAAAAGATTTACCAGATGTGGTAGAAATTGATATTACAGATTTAGGTGTTGGCAAATCTATATTTTGTAGTGATATAAAAATAAATGGTGTAACAATTCTTCACCCAGAAAAATTAGCCATCGTTAGTGTAAAACCAACTAGAAATGTTGTAGAAGAAGAGCCAAAACCAGCAGCATCTGCCACTACTTCGGCACAACCTTCCGCTTCTGCTGCTTCTACAGGAGCACAGCCGACTGATAAAAAGAAATAGTTCAAAACTCTCTTTGAATATTAAGATGTAAATGTTTTATTATTTTTATTTTGATAATTAAACTAATTAAATTAGATGTCATCTAATTTGTAAATTACTTATGAATTTAAATATTTTATCGTTATTATTTCTTTCTGTTTTTTTTTCTTTTTCGCAAACAGATCTTGAAAAAGATCCAAAAGCAAAAGCTATTTTGGATAATGTAAGTAAATCTACTAAAACATATTCTACAATTACTTCTGAGTATTCACTAATTATTTACAATAAAGAAAAAAAGAAAGTAGAAGAACAAAATGGTAAGATAGAATTGAAAGGAGAAAAATTTAGATTAGAAATACCTGGTAATTTGATAGTAAGTGATGGAAAAACATTATGGAATTTTAATAAAGATTCTAAAGAATTGACAATTAAAAATTATAATCCTAACGATGATAAAAATGAAACAATAACCCCAAATAATTTTTTTACCATTTATGAAAATGGATATAAATATAAATATGATAAGAAAGAAAATGTAGGTAAAATTTCATGTGATGTAATCAATCTCTACCCTGCTATTAAACCTGAAAAGAAAAAGTTCCATACCATCAAATTATACATAGACAATAAGAAAAAACAAATTGTTCAGGCAAAAGTGCTAATGAAAAATGGAGAAGTATATGTTTATACAGTAAAAAAATTTACTCCTAATTTACCCATTGCAGACAATGTATTTGTTTATGATACAAAAGGTCTTAAGTCAGACCAAATAGTTGATGAGAGAGAATAATCTATAGTTTTTAATTTTTAGTTTTGAGTTTTGAGTTTTGAGTTAATAAATGTTCAATGCTCAATGTTCAATTCTCATAAACAATGTGCTTAACTAAAAACTCAAAACTAAAAATTAAAAATTAACTTCTATTTCTCTTTCATAACAAACTGAACATGATGCCTTGTTCTTTGCTCTAATAAAATTTCCTTTCCATCTGTAAAATATTGAATAAAGTTTGGTACATAATTGCGTATGGTTAGAATAGCTACCTTTTCATTGTAAAAAACTTTAAAGTGTTTTTGTAGTTCTTTAATAAATGATGGTGTAAGTATTTCATCAAATGTAATACAGAAAGAAAAATTAAGAGCAGTGTTTTGCATCAGATTAAGTTTAAATCCAAATTGATTAATAATCTGAAACACTACTTGCAAGTGGGATTCGGTAAAAAAAGAATAATCATTGGATTGCAATGAAATTAGTATTTGATTAGGTAAATATGTATATGTGGTAATCCTTTTATTATCTTTTAGTTGATGTATAATTGTTCCTTCATTTGAAGGTTTTAAAAATGACTTGACTTTTAAGGGGATATTTTTATTTTGAAGTGGTTTAATAGTTTTTGGGTGAATAACAGTAGCCCCATAATAAGTCATTTCAATAGCATCGTAATAGCTTAATTCATCAATTTTTTGAGCATTTTTGAAATATCGGGGGTCTGCATTCAATACACCATCAACATCTTTCCAAATGGTCAATTCTTTTGCATTAGTAAAATTAGCCAAAAGTGCAGCAGTATAATCAGAGCCTTCTCTTCCTAATGTTGTTGTATATCCATTTGAAGTGCCTCCAATAAATCCCTGTGTTAGAATGATAGATTGGTCACTTAAAAGTGGGTATATTGTATCCTGAAATATTTTTTCGGATTCTTCAAGGTTTACACTTGCTGAACGCCATTGTGTATCTGTAATTAAAACTTTACGAATATCTACCCATGTATGATAAATGCCTATTGAATTAAGATATTCAGAAAGAATAATACTTGAAACAAGTTCTCCAACAGAAACTATTTGATCATAGAACTGTCCGAATGGTAAATAGATATTATTAGTGATTTGTTTTTCTATAAAAACCCAGTATTCATTGATATTTAAAGATACCTCATCAATCTTTGATTGACCAAATTCTAAAAATAAATTCTGAATAATTTGTAAATGATTTTGTTTAACCTGTTCAAGATATTTTAATGGATTATCTTTTTTAAAGTAAGCCGATTTTACAACATCTTCAAGTGCATTGGTTGTTTTACCAGTAGCAGAAACCACAACAATAGAAGGGGTAGATAGTTGCTGAATAATTTTTGCAACATTGATAAATGAAAGAGCATCCTTTAAGGATGCTCCACCAAACTTATGAACATAAATGTTCAATGTAAGTCAATTTATTTTATTTAGTTGGTTGATTATTGGCAGGTTGTTGATTATTTTGCTGTAATGGAGCGGCAGGCGTTTGAGGCATAACAGCTCCTGCAGCTTTTTTACGAGTAGTAGATTCTGTATTTTCTGTTGGAGTATTATTTGTATTCACTTTTGGTGTTAATAAAATACTTAATGCTAACATAATACCTGCCAATGTCCATGTGGTTTTCTCAATAAAATCAGCACCACGAGTAACCCCTATAATTTGATTTGCGGTAGTGAAATCACTTGAAATTCCACCGCCTTTTGAGTTTTGCATTAGCACAACTAAGATAAGTAAGATGCATACAATGATGAGCAGAATTGTGAATACGATTTCCATAGTTTTTAGTTTTTAGTTTTGAGTTTTTAGTTAGGGTCAATTCAAGAATTGCCTTTACATTATTTATTTTTTAGTTAGTTTTTCTTTTAGTTCTTTAATTTTTGCCGCAAAGTAAGTGTTTTTATTTGGAAATTTCAAAGATAAAATTTCATAAGCTCTAATTGCCTTATGTATATTGCCTTGTTCGGCATAAATTTGAGCTAATGTTTCTGTAACTAAATCTTCTGTTTCTAATAAACTTTCTCGTGCTTTATTTTCGGCAGAAAAGAATTTTTGAGTGGTATTAATTTTATTTGTTTTTGGTGGATTAGAGATTATTTTATCAATAATTTCTTGTTGTTGCTTGATTTTTTCTTTTTTATCAGTATTGGCCTTTTGAGTAATTTTCAAATAATTGTTTTCATCTGAATCTTGTTGAAGCGAATGACTATATTTTTTCAATAAATTTGAAAAAGATGTATTAGGTAAAGCGTTATCCTTATTTTCTTCAGATGCTATTTCTTCAACTTTTATTTCATTTTCTTCTTTTATAGGTTCATTAATGATTTGTGCTTCTGACTTTGATTTTATTTCCTGTACTTTTTCTTTGATATTTTCTTTAATCTCAATAATCTCTGAATGAACAATAGATTCAGCAATAGTTTTATTAATTTCTTTGTTGATGGTTTCAATAGGATTGGTTAGAGAAGCAGCAACATTGGGTTGATTATCATTTTGAGTATTTAATTGAGAATCGGTTTTGAAATTTGTGATGTTAGTTTGAAAACGAATTTTTTGAGTATGTTGAAAGAAAAATTTTCTATCTGGAATAAGATGAGAAATTTTTTTTAAGAATGTAGAGTATTGACCATTATTTGATTTGTAAAGGTATTCAAAATAAAGAAGGTGAGATGCAGAAAAATAAGGGTATTGTGTTATCAGGTTTTTAAGTTCTGAAATTTCATTTTCTGATAACTCGGTATTATTAAAATTATTTAGTAATGTATTAAATTTTTGGATGTTCATTTATTTAATTTCTTCATAATCTACATAATCACCTGCATTATCTGATAATTTTTTATTTGAAATATTATCAGAATGTTTTGTTTTTGAATAATCTATATTTTCAGAGTCATTTGAATTGTTGTCTGCAAAAAGATATTTAAGTTTTGACGCCAACCAAAAAATTACGAGTATCCAAAATATCCACCTAATCATAATAATTAAATATTTTAATGTTCATTATCATTAGACACATCATAAAATCCGTCATTATCAAAATCATCATTATCAAAAATATCGTCCTCTTCTTCAAACATTTCATCAGATTCAATTATTTCATCATCTTCATCTTCTAATATATCTTTATTTGTTTTCGTATTGATATCCCCGAATATAGCATCTAAATTTCCATTCAAAATATCTTCTTCTGATATTTCTTTGTTCATCATTGTTTGATAAATTATAGCATCTATATCATCATCAGATATATTGTTGGATAAATTTGATGTAGCATTTAAATCGTTATTTTTTTTAGTTTGTAATGTAGTTCTTCTTTTTGGAATTTTATTTTTAGATGAAATAACTTTTGGAAAATTTTCATTTTCATCAACTAATTTTTCAGATTCAATTTTTAGTAATTCAATATTAAAAGTCAATTGTAATATTGGGTCATATACCAATACAAATCTTTGGTGCGGCTGTTCTATCAAAGATGCGATTTTAGTTTTTCGCATTAATTTTTCACCACCTTGAATATCTTCTTCTTTATAGGTAATTTCTAAATGTTTATCCCAATAATCATCTGATGTAAAAAATGATGCTGATGTATCAATAGTTGGCAGTTGAAAAGATTCTACTATTATTTTATAGAACTCTTCAAAAGTTTGATATGATTTAATTTGAATAACTCTCTCAACATTTTCATTTTCATCCCAAAAAACTCTAAATCTGTAAATAGCCATTTGATTACTTTTTTAGTTTATAAATTTCAGAATGTAAAATTCCCCATTTGTTTAATCTATGGACAATTGATGTGTTCAATACACCTAATCCATATTTGATACTTCTTCTAAAATTAATAGAACTTGCTTCGGGGAAATACTTTGTAGGACAAGTGATTTCTGCCACTTCAAATCCTGCATAAAAAATTTGCGAAAGCATTTGATTATCAAAAACAAAATCATCAGAATTAGCATGATAATTGATAGTTTCTAAAACTTCTTTAGAAAAAGCTCTGTAACCTGTATGATATTCTGAAAGTTTTTGCCAGATAATGATATTTTGTGTTAGAGTAAGAAAGCGGTTAAAAACATATTTGTATAAAGGCATTCCACCTTTTAAAGCACCTCCTCCTAATATTCTTGAACCTAATACGACGGGATAAACTTCGTTAGCAATCAAATATGCCATGCTATGAATAAGTTTTGGAGTATATTGATAATCGGGATGCAACATTACTACAATATCAGCACCTAATTTAAGAGCAGTGTCATAGCAGGTTTTTTGGTTGCCACCATATCCTTTATTAACATCGTGTTTGATAATATGTTTTATCCCGATTTTTTGGGCTACTTCTATTGTGTTATCCTTGCTACAATCATCCACTAAAACCACTTCATCTACAATGTCAAACGGGATTTCATTGTAAGTTTTTTCTAATGTCAAAGCCGCATTGTAAGCAGGCAATACTACTACTAATTTTTTATTTTTAATCATATTTAATTACTTCTTTTCTGATTCAATAATTTTCTAAAATTTTACCACAAAATTAAACAAAACTTACTACATTTGAAAATTATTTTTTGTTCTTTTCTTTTTCTAAAAATTCAATAATTTTAGGAATTGATTCGTGAGATAATTTTTTAGCACGGATTATTTTATTTTTATCTAATAAATAAATAACAGGGGTTGAAAAAATATCATATTTTTCACGGATATTATTGATATGAACCGGGTCATATACATTGATAAAATTTAATTTTTTCTCTATTATAAATTTTCTCCATTTATCGTATTCAGTATGTGTGTATACAGCAAATACTTTTACATCATATTTTTGTTTTAATTCATTGTAAGTTTTTACTAATTCAGGTATTTCTTTTTGACAATGCCCACAATCCACATCCCAAAAAACAAGAATAATATAATCGGCTTTTGTTTGATATAATGAAATAAGTAAAGGCGTGATTTTTTCTACATTAGCATAATATAATTTTGTAACCCCTTCACTTGTTCTTGCAGTATCAAAGCCCATTTTATTAGTTATTTTTCCTCCCGTAGTATCTATCATTAGCAATTCTGGTGCCTGACTTCCTATCAATAATGGTTTTAATATATCACCTCTTTCTATAATTTTTTTTCTGACATTTTCATCATATAATTCATCAGCAAGACCTGTTCTGATATATTTATCAATAATATGTACAAAAACTTTATCAAATCCCATTACTTTATGTGCTTCATAATAAGGCGTTAAATACGCTAATAAAAATTTAAACATATCGCTTTTGGGGTCGCATTTTCCAAGTATATTATCAATTTCAACAATAGCACTATCTGGAATTTGTGGGATAATTCTTTCAAAATAGTTTTTGAATTTTTCTCCGAAAAATGGCGTAATCAATAATCTATCATCCTTAAAATTGACATTATCCCAATAATGAGATTTAATATAATGATAAACAAAAATACTATCAGGGCGACCATTAGATGCTTTAGGCACTTCATCAGGTTCTTTAGAAATTTGTAAGTTGATAACATCTGCTAAAAAACTTCCCTTGTTTGCTAAATAAAATTCTTTTTGAAATTTTTTGACATCATCATTAAGTTGCTTTACTTCTCTTTCCATAAATTCCGCAGAGTCCTTTTTAGGCATTTGTTGTGCCTTATCTCTCAATTTTCCAAACATTTCATTTTTAGTAGCGATGAACTTAATATACTCTAAAAATTTTTCATTTTCTTTTGAGCCATTTACTTTGAAAGTTCTTATTTCTTTTATATCTCCGCTAATTGAAAATTTATTATTTTCATTAATAAAAAAATCAAAATATCTTACTTTATCCTGACTTACAATAAAATACACACCTTTTTCAATTTCTTTATCAGATTTAAAAGTTGCTTTTCCGTTTTTTACTTTTTTGCAGGTATCAACAATGTATTGCTTATCAAAAGTATATTTGGCTAAAAACAGCATTGTGTCTTTACAATTTAGAAGATTGAATTGTAAATTGTAACCTTTTATTTTACTTGGTGGAACTTTTGATGCAATTTCTTTAGAAATTGTTTTTGTTGTTTCTTTTAATTGAGAATTCAATTTTTCTGAAACTTTTTGTTGAGAAAATAGCAAATTACTACCTATTGCAAGCACACTGGCGGTAAAGATGAGTGTTTTATTCATAGTATTTTTTTGCTGCAAGTATAAAAATAAAAATCCACTTTATTTGAACCCTATGCTAAAAATTTTAATTAAATTAACTAATGTGTTTGATGGTAAATTCATTATATTTGCGAAAAAAATTATGGAAAACAGAAGCACAAAAATTGAAAATTTAAATTATGAGGAAGTAAGTAGCAGTGTTATTAGCACAAATGCTTTATTTCGTCAGGTATTTGCATGGATGTTTGGTGGATTGTTATTGACTACTATCAGTTCTTTATTTTTTGGATTTAATCCTGATGCAATGTCTTATTTAATTTCTGTATCAGAAACAGGTGCAAGATTAAATATATTAGGATGGATTGTAATGCTGGCGCCACTTGGTTTTGTATTAACAATGAGCTTTGCGTTTAATCGTTTAAGTTTTTCACAATTAGCCGCTATTTTTGTTTTATATGCTTTAATAAATGGAATTAGTTTGGGATTTATTTTTTATGTGTATGATATAGGAAGTATTTTTAAAGCATTTTTAAGTGCATCTGCTTTATTTGGAGTAATGGCTGTTGCAGGATTTACAACTAAAACAGACCTGACTTCTTTAGGTAGAATCTTATTTTTTGGTTTAATTGGAATTATCATTGCTTCATTGATAAACTTCTTTACAAAAAGTTCTACAATGGACTACATTATTAGTATTCTTGGTGTGATTATTTTTACAGGATTAACGGCTTATGATGTGCAAAAAATCAAAGCCCTTTCTCATCAATATGATGGAAGTACAGCATTTAAGAAAATTGGAATAATGGGTGCTTTAAATCTATATTTAGATTTTATCAATTTGTTTTTGTATTTGTTAAGATTATTTGGAAACAGAAGGGATTGACAATTATCTATTTTAAAGAATTGATAAGTTGATTTGTCAAATATTCATAATCCCATTCTTCAATAGGAAAATTAGTATATTGAAATTCTTCAGGATGTGATAAAGCATATAAGAATAATTCATTGAAATTTTCTTTTGTCAAATGTATACCTATTTTATGTTTTTTTACAAACTCACCGATAATTCCTTTTTCTGACCACAGTAGCAAGGGCTTTTTCATATAAAACAATTCTGGAAATTTAGTAGTAAAATAATCTTTCGATCGTTTTGACAACAACACTAATATAAAATGTGATTCTATTATCTCTTCAAATAATTTTTCACTTGATAAATTATATTTTACTATATATTTATCTTTGTGTGGTTTTATGATAGATAAGTATTTATTAGGTGATAATAAATAAAAATTAAAAAATATCTTTTGATACAATTCTTTATTTTGATTTTGTAAAACATTCAAAAACTTATTGAGGTTTTCAAAAAATAAAGATTGATCGCCTTCTATATTACCAAAGAGTGTAATAATAATTTTATCATTACTTAAACTTTTTTTATCAAAAGAGAAATTAAAATCGTCTTTGTCATAAGCGTGAGATAAGAGAAAATAGTTCTTCAATTTATATTTTTTATTCAAATACTCTAATATCAATGAAGCACAAGATATTACTACATCTGCTTTTTCACACACATATTTTTCTTTTTCAATTTCTTTCTGTTTTCTTCTTTCTCCAATACTATCAATTCCATGAACACCATTAAATGTCCATTCATCTCTATAATCTACAATAAATTTAATATTGGGATAAATGTCTTTTAATTGTAAAGTATAATAAGCATAATGAAATGGAGGACCCGATACAATAATTGTGTCAATCTTTTTTTCTTCTATTAATTTTACTATCTTTTTTTGTAATTGATTTTTCCAAAACATTGATCTATCATAATAATTTCCATCTGTAAATAATGGCAATACTCTATACCAAAACTGATATTGAAGTTTATCAATAAAATTCTTTAATGGACTAAATATAATTTTAGGATATAATGGTGGCAAATAATAAAAATTTTCTTTTGGAATCTCTGCAATATCATTAATAAAAGTGGAAACATTGCTATAAGGATTTTGGGCAGCAATGACATATACATTATGTCCATATCGGTAAAGATATTTTGCAAACTTAGCCCATCGTCTTCCTCCTATACCAGGATAGGGGGGAAATACATAATTTATGATTAAAATGTTTTTTGAATTCATAGTGCAACAAATATACAGGATTTAAAATAAAAATGCCTTGCTTTCGCAAGGCATTATAGGTGCAACTTACTTCTTTCTTTATTCTTTGGGTTTCACTTCTCCTTTAATTTTTAATTTTACCACAGGATATTTAGCATTAGAAGTAACAGTTACATTTTTTTCAAATCTGCCGACTCTTTTAGTATCGTATTTGACTTTTATAGTGCCCGTTTTACCTGGTAATATCGGTTCTTGAGGCCAACCTGGCTTTCCATCAATTGTTGTAGCAGTACATCCACATTCTCCTTGAACATTAGTAATAGTTAAAGGGGATTTTCCAACATTTTTAAATTTGAATTCTCTAATACCATCAGAGTCATAAGGAATAACGCCATAATCAATCACCTCTGATTCAAATTTAATTTCAGGAGCATTTGGATCATTTGTAGGCACTACACTTTCTTGTGCTTTAAGATGAGTAATTCCTATCAAACATATTCCTGCTAAATAAGCAACAATTGTTTTCATAAATTTTATATTTTTATTTAGTCTTACTTGATTAGTTGGCTTTTGGAGCACCTTCATTTTTATTTTGAGGGAATGCTTCTTCTACGGGCTTGGCTTCAACTGTTCCTTTGATTTGAAGTGTTACCACACCACTTTTAGCATTTGAGTTCACAGTAACGCTTTTTACAAATGGACCTACTCTATTAGTATCGTATTTTACTTTAATTACTCCTTTTTTTCCTGGCAATACAGGTTCTTTAGGACATTGAGGTACAGTACAACCACAACTTCCCATACAATTTGTAATGACTAATGGCTCTTTACCTGTATTCGTAAAAACAAACTCACATTCACCATTACCCCCTTGAGGAATTGTTCCAAAATCATGAACTGTTTTTTCAAACTTAATATCTGCTAAACTGGTTGGCTGTTCTGCCCCCTGAGGTTGAGCTGTTTTAGCATCTTGTGCTTGAGTATTGGAGCATAATAACAATGCGCCTGTTATACTTACTACATAAATAATTTTTTTCATAGTTATAAATTTTGTTTGCAAAGTTACAGACAAAAATCATTCCATACAACCTTTCATTGCAAATCTTTAATTATTTTTGCGAAAATTAACAGAGTAAAAAATCGCACTATGACTGAAAATCAAGAATTACCAAAAAAGTACGAACATCATAAGGTAGAATCAAAATGGTATCAATATTGGCTGAACAAAGGGTATTTTTATTCTTATCCTGATGCAAACAAAAAGCCCTACACAATAGTAATGCCTCCTCCTAATGTTACAGGTGTACTTCATATGGGGCATATGCTCAATAATACCATTCAAGATGTTTTAATTCGCAAGCACAGAATGATGGGCTATAATGCTTGTTGGGTGCCTGGTACAGACCATGCAAGTATTGCTACAGAAGCAAAAGTTGTGAAAATGCTTGCAGATAAAGGGATAAAAAAATCTGATTTAAGCCGAGAAGAATTTTTAAAATACGCATGGGAATGGAAAGAAAAATACGGTGGTATTATTCTGGAACAATTAAAAAAATTAGGAGCTTCCTGTGATTGGAAACGAACAACTTTTACAATGGATGAAGCATATAGCAATGCGGTAATTAATGCATTCATTGATTTATACAATAAAGGTTTTATTTATCGCGGATACAGAATGATTAACTGGGATCCTGTTGGACTTACAGCGTTGAGTGATGAAGAAGTTATTTACAAAGAATCTAATAGTCAATTAGTATATGTTAGATATTATCTTGAAGATAAATCCTCATATATTACAATTGCTACCACTCGTCCTGAAACAATAATGGCGGATGTAGCTGTATGCGTACATCCTGATGATGAAAGATACAAACATTTAATTGGGAAAAAAGTTGTTGTTCCCATTGTAAATCGTGTAGTACCTGTTATTGCAGACACCTACATTGATCCTACTTTTGGTACAGGTGCATTAAAAGTTACGCCCGCTCACGATATTGCTGACTATGAATTAGGTATTAAATATCAATTACCAATTATTATTGGACTTACACCAGATGGAAAAATTAGCAAAGAAATTATTGATTCAAATAATTCAAAAGACGCTGAAAAATACATTGGATTAGATAGATTTGTTGCAAGGAAACAAGTGATTAAAGATTTGCAAGAAATTGGTTTAGTAGATAAAATTGAAGTTATTAAAAACAAAGTAGGTCATAGTGAGCGTACTGATGCAGTTGTAGAGCCATATTTAAGTTATCAATGGTTTGTAAAAATGAAAGATCTTGCTAAACCCGCATTAGATGCGGTATTAAAAAATGAAGTGAATTTAATTCCTGATAAATTTATCAATACTTATAAACACTGGATGGAAAATGTAAAGGATTGGTGTATTAGCCGTCAGTTGTGGTGGGGACATCGCATTCCTGCGTGGTATAATGAAAACGGAGATATTGCTGTTTGTAAAACAAAAGAAGAAGCCATTGAATATTTCAGAAAAAACAATAAAAGCATTAATAATGTTCATCAAGATGAAGATGTTTTAGATACATGGTTTTCATCATGGTTGTGGCCTATTGCAGTTTTTGATCCAACAATAATTGGTTCAGAAAAAAAATCTGGCAATGAAGATTTTCAATATTATTATCCTACAAATGATTTAGTAACTGCACCAGAAATTTTGTTTTTCTGGGTAGCAAGAATGATCATTGCGGGATATATTTGGACAAATCAAAAACCTTTTACAAATGTATATTTAACTGGTATTGTAAGAGATAAGTTAGGCAGAAAAATGAGCAAAAGTTTAGGCAATAGTCCAGATCCATTAGATTTAATAGATAAATATGGTGCCGATGCTGTTAGAGTAGGAATGATGTTTAGTTCTCCTGCAGGAAATGATTTATTGTTTGATGAAGAGTATTGCGTACAAGGAAGAAATTTTGCTAACAAAATATGGAATGCATTTAGATTGATTCATACTCTTTCTCAAAGAGTTTCAGACAATGCTACACCACAAGAATATCAATTAAAAGCCATTGAATTATTTGAAAATTATTTATACAAACAAGTACAATACATTAACGATTGTTTTGATAAATTCAGATTAAATGATGCCTTAATGGCTACCTACAAATTGATATGGGATGATTTTTGTTCATGGTATTTAGAAGCCATAAAACCTAATGATATAAATGCTTCCATTCATTCTACTATTATCAATAAAACAATTGAATTATTTGAAAATGTGCTTAAATTATTACATCCATGGATGCCTTTTATCACAGAAGAAATATGGCATTTGCTAAAAGACAGAAATGATGATATTATTGTATCTGATTGGATAAATGAAAACCCATTTGATAGCCAAATCACTCAAGAATATGAACAATTAAAAGAAATTGTTACAAACATTCGTGAAGTAAGATCAAGATTGCAAATTTCTCCAAAAGAATTATTAGAATGGAAAGAAAATCAAGAGAATATTTATGATTGCTGGATTGAAAAATTATGTAATTTATCTAAAAAGAAAATTTCTGATGATAATTCTGGAAAGCTGATTGTTACAGCAAAAAGAAATATCTACATAGAAATTCCTGAAACATTAAATAACAAAAGTACTGAAGAAGAAATCAAAAAATTAACCGAAGAGTTAGAATATCTGAAAGGATTTTTAGAATCAGTTAGAAAAAAATTATCTAACGAAAAATTTGTTCAGAATGCCAAAGCAGAATTAGTTGAAAAAGAAAGACAAAAAGAAAAAGACGCACTGAATAAAATAGCAACCATTGAAGAACAATTAAAAAAATTACAGGTGAAAAACATCTGAAATTACATACATTTGCAAGTATTTACTTAAACTTGTATTATTGTGCTCCAAAATTTTTGATATGATAAATAAAGTGGTTAAAAATGCTGATGAAGCAATAAAAGATATTCAGGACGGTGCAACACTTTTAGTGGGAGGATTTGGTTTATGTGGTATTCCTGAAAATTTAATTGCCGCTCTTGTAAGAAAAGGTGTAAAAAATTTAACCTGTATCAGTAATAATGCTGGTGTGGATGATTTTGGATTGGGATTACTTTTACAAACACGACAAATTAAAAAGATGATTTCGTCTTATGTAGGTGAAAACGACGAATTTGAAAGACAAATGTTGAGCGGAGAATTAGAAGTAGAATTAATACCACAAGGAACATTAGCCACCCGTTGTTTAGCCGCAGGATATGGCATTCCTGCATTGTATTTACCAGCAGGCGTAGGCACAGAAGTTGCAAAAGGCAAAGAAGTTCGTACATTTAGTTTTAATGGCACAGAAAAAGAATATCTTTTAGAATACGCATTTGAAGCAGATTTTGCTCTTGTTAAAGCATGGAAAGGAGATACAGCGGGCAACTTAATTTATCGTTCTACTGCAAGAAATTTTAATCCACTAATGGCAATGGCAGGAAAAATTACGATTGCAGAAGTTGAAATTCTTCTACCAGCAGGAGAATTAGAACCTGACCAAATACATACTCCAGGCATATATGTAAATCGCATCTTTCAGGGAGAAAAATATGAGAAAAGAATAGAGCAAAGAACTGTTAGGAAGTGTAAGTAATTTAATTTAGTCCCTTCTCAAATAATTTTTCACTTCGGCTGATATAAAGGTTTCTGTTTTTTTACATCTGGTTTTTTACTTTTGCTGTAATTATCTTCAGGGTTTCTGACATCTACATCTTCTACTAATTTCCACTTTCCTCCATCTTTTACAAAAGCATCAAAACTTCCATCTGGTCCGTAAAATTGATATTGCTCCTTTAAATACGGGTCATCTGATTCGGGCGATAAGTGACTAAATACAATAGCATTTTTCTTGGGCTCATATCTCAATGTCATTACAATATCTGCACTGTATTGAAACATTATTCTCTTTGGATTTTTTTTAGGAATCTTAAACACATCTTTTCCAAATATTGGTTCTCCATTTTTGAAATACAATACATCAATAAATTTTCTTTGCACTAATTTTTCATTGCCATCCCATCCTAATAATAACCAGTAATCAGCACTTTCAATAATTTGATAATACAACATCCCAAACCATTTATCTGCTTTTCCTACATATGTTTC
The DNA here is from genome assembly GCA_035405785.1 of Bacteroidia bacterium. Taxonomy (GTDB): domain Bacteria; phylum Bacteroidota; class Bacteroidia; order B-17B0; family Aurantibacillaceae; genus BPGX01. Next base: position 199,872 of record DAONJS010000003.1, on the reverse strand, counting down.
AGGACTTGCTTTTATTGTATTTGACACATCTACTAATGTATGTAATTGATATTCCTCTTTTTCTTTTTTATTGGGCTTATACCAATGTTGAATAAATCCAAAATACAAATGTGTGCCATCATTTTTGGGGAAATTCCATGTTATTATTCTAAATGTTTTGTCTTTATTCACTAAAATTGAAACATCATTCTTTATACTATCAAAAGAATAATTAAAAGATTCTGGATATTGCAAAACATCTTTCATTAACTTAAAAAAAACTTTGTTTGAATCCGTTCTTACCTGCTCATTTTTATTTCTAAATGCATAAGGGGCTAAATTTTTTAAGTGTAATTCAGTTTCACGAAAATATCTCCACAAACTATCATTCTGTGCAGTTACACAAAAACTTCCGAACATCAATAAAATCAGTATCTTTGAAAAAGTTCTCATCTCTTTTTTGAAATAGTTGAAATCCAATTTAATATATTATTAACGAAACTTTCCCAAGAAAATTTTTTCTTAAACTCAATAATTTCATTTTCAAATTGTTGAAAATTGTTATTTTTCAAGAAATCTAAAATAGCATCTGATATGCTTGATGGTTCTGGATTACACAATAATCCTGTTTTTTGATGAATCACAATTTCTGCTAATCCTCCAACATTTGTAGATATAATTGGTTTATTGTAAAAATAACTCACCATACTTACACCACTATTAGTAGCAGATTTGTATGGCTGAATCACTGCATCTGCTGCACTAAAATAAACATTCACTTCATCGTCAGGAATATATTTATCGTGCAAAATAATTTTATTTTCTAAATGATATTCTTTTATTTTTGAAATATATTTTTCTTTATCATCATAAAATTCCCCTGCTATCAATACTTTAAAAGATTGATTTTTTAATTTCTTATCCTTTAATGCATCTAACAATATATCTAATCCTTTATATTCTCTAATCAATCCAAAAAACAATAATATCTTTTCATCAGTTGGTATATTCAAAATTTCTCTTGCTTTATTTTTTTCAATTGGCGGAGGATAATTTTCATATAATGGATGAAATAATTTAATCTTTGAAGCACTTAAATAAAATTTATTTAAATCATTCAAAACCTTATCTGACATAGTAATAAAGCCATCACAAGCAGAAATAAAATATCTGTTTAAAAAATTATCTCCTACTCTTTTTTCATGTGGAATAACATTATCAGTAATAGCCAACACTATAATATCTTTTTTCAATAATCTTGCAATTGTTCCAAATGCAGGTGCAAAGAATGGTAACCAATATCTGAATATTACTACATTTGGTTTCTGACGATTAATATATCTTGCAGTTTTCAACCACGACAATGGATTGATAGTGTTAATAAGACGAGTTATTTTAAATGGAAATTTTGGTGAAGGTGCAGATTCAAATTGAGTTGTGCCCGGAAATAAAAAATCTGGATACTGCAATGTAAATGAAATTATTTCAACCTGAATACCTTGCTGCACAAAGGCATTAGACAAACTTTCATTAAATCTTGCAGGACCACCTCTATATGGATAAGCAGGACCTATTAAAATTATTTTTTTTATCTCATTTTGATTCATAAGTAAAAGAAGCAACAAATATACTCAAAAGCCAATCAATGTATTGAGTAATGATATTTTTGTATTTGAATTATCTTAATTTTTTTCGCAATTTTGAGCAAAAAAATACTATGGCACAATCAACAACATTATTAAAAGATGATTTAGAATTTAATAGAAATGCAGATGTGATGAGATTAGCAGTATCCAATCTCAATCAAATACTTTCAAAAATTTATTTAGGTGGCGGAAAGAGCAGAATTGCCAAGCAACACGAGCAAGGCAAAATGACCGCTCGCGAAAGATTAGATTATCTTTTTGATAAAGATAAACCTCGTGTTGAAATTGGAGCATTTGCAGGATATGAAATGTATGAAGAACATGGCGGATGTCCTGCTGGTGGTGTAGTGGTTGAAATTGGTTATGTAAGTGACAGACAGTGTATAGTAGTAGCCAATGATGCTACAGTAAAAGCAGGGGCTTGGTTTCCCATTACTGGCAAAAAAAATTTACGAGCTCAGGAAATAGCAATGGAAAATCGTTTGCCTATCATTTATCTTGTGGATAGTGCAGGAGTTTATTTACCATTACAGGATGAAATTTTTCCTGACAAAGAAAATTTCGGAAGAATTTTTCGTAACAATGCAATAATGAGTAGTATGGGCATTCCGCAAATAGCCGCTATAATGGGTAGTTGCGTTGCAGGAGGTGCTTATTTGCCAATTATGAGCGATGAGGCGATGATAGTTGATAAAACTGGAACTATATTTTTAGCAGGTTCTTACCTTGTAAAAGCCGCTATTGGTGAAGATGTGGATAATGAAACATTAGGGGGTGCTACTACACATTGTGAAATATCTGGTGTTACTGATTACAAATGTGCTAATGATAAAGATTGCTTGAATAGAATTAAAAGAATAATGGGTAAGTTAGGAGATTTTCCAAAAGCAGGATTTAATAGAATTACCCCTGCCCCACCTAAAAAAGACCCAAATGAAATTAATGGTATTATTCCTGATACAAGAGATAAACAATACGATATGTATGAAATCATTGAGCGATTAGTAGATAATAGTGAATTTGATGAATACAAAGCATTGTATGGAAAAACAATTATTTGTGCTTATGCAAGAATTGATGGATGGGCAGTGGGAATTGTTGCTAATCAAAGAAAAGTAGTTAAAACTAAAAAAGGTGAGATGCAATTTGGTGGTGTAATTTACAGCGACAGTGCTGATAAAGCCGCACATTTTATTATGAATTGTAATCAGAAAAAAATCCCATTAGTATTTTTACAAGATGTAACTGGATTTATGGTTGGGTCAAAAAGCGAACATGGTGGAATTATTAAAGATGGTGCTAAAATGGTGAATGCAATGAGCAATTCTGTAGTTCCAAAATTTACAGTGATAATTGGAAATAGTTTTGGTGCTGGTAATTATGCAATGTGCGGGAAAGCATACGACCCTCGCTTGATTGTCGCATGGCCATCTGCACAAATTGCTGTAATGGGTGGTGCACAAGCCGCTAAAACATTATTACAAATTGAAACTGCAACCCTAAAAGCAAAAGGAGAACAAATTACACCGGAAAGAGAAAAAGAATTATTTGATAAAATTAAATCCAGATATGATAAACAAATGTCGCCTTATTATGCTGCAGCAAGATTATGGGTAGATGCTATTATTGACCCACTTGAAACAAGGAAAGTAATTAGTATGGGCATTGAAATGGCCAACCATGCACCTATTGAAAAGAAATTTAATGTAGGTGTTATTAGAACATAATTATTAGTTATGAGTTTTGTCGTCATTGCGAGGACGACAGTCCGAAGCAATCTCATAAGAAATAGAATATACTCTTGATATTACTTTGCGTTGCTCGTAATGACGATAAAACTAAAAACTATTTACAATTGAACATTGAGCATTGAGCATTGAACATTAAATTTTAACTTACTAATCTACACACTATCAAGCATAAAAATTATATGATTTGGAATCAATTACCCGATTTAGAAAATATAAAAAATCACCTTGTTAATTTACATCAGCAAAATCAATTGCCTCATGCTATTCTATTTAAAGGAGAAGATGGAAGTGGTGCATTACCACTGGCACTTGGCTTTGTGCAATATCTTTACTGTGATAATCCAAAAAATAATTTACCATGTGGAGAATGCAAATCTTGTAAACAAACTAAAAATTTATTTTATCCCGGATTTCAATTATTGATCCCAAAATTTTCAACATCTCAAAAAAATGAAAACGACGATGAAACAAATGTAACAAAAGTATTTTTGCAATCATTTTCTGAAAATATATTTATTAGTTTTGATGATTTATTAAACAAACTCAAAGGTAAAAACAAACAAGCCAGCATTTCAACTCAAGATATTCACACAGTTATTGAAAGTGTTTCTTATTCTGCTGTTGGAAACAAATATAATATCATTGTTATCTGGAAGCCAGAATTGATGCTACCTGCAGCCGCTAACAAATTATTGAAAACATTAGAAGAACCACCACCACAAACTTTATTTTTACTCGTCAGTTCAAATCCTGAAGAATTATTACCAACCATCATTTCTCGTGTTCAGCAAATTAATATCCCAAACTATTCAGAAATAGATTGTATTGATTATCTAATCAATAAATTCAATACAGAACCAACAACTGCACAAGAAATTTCAAAAATTTGTAATGGTAATCTTAATAAAGCCATTCATATTCTCACTAATTTTGATGAGTATGTAGAATTACTTAATGATTTCAAGGAGTTTGCAAGATTGTCTATCAAATATGACCTCAATAACATTGATAAATTTATCAGTAAATTTGAAGATAGAGGGCGTGAGTATTTGAAAAGATTTTTAGAATACAGTTTGGATATTTTTCATTATGCTTTATTACAAAATTACAATGCATCGCATTTAATTAAAAGTACACAACAAGAAAAAGAATTTATTTCAAAGTTTTATCTATATGCCCATGAATCTAATATCCCAAAATTGTATGAAATTTTTAATGATGCTTATCATCACGCTGTAAGAAATGCTAATATCAGAATCCTTCTAAACGATTTGTTTTTAAGATGTAATGAATTATTAAAAAAGAAACCAACAACAAATGTCCAAAATTAAAACAACTTATTATTGTCAGAATTGTGGAATGCAATCTGTGAAATGGCTTGGCAGATGCCCATCTTGTGGAGAATGGAATACATTTGTAGAAGAAATTGTCAGTAAAGATAAAAAAAAATCTACCGTTACAGTAAATCTTGAAAATATCAAACTCATTCATCAATTAAATGCTGCTGAACACCAAAGAATAATTACAGAAGATAATGAACTCAATCGTGTATTAGGTGGTGGTATTGTGCCGGGTTCATTGATTTTGTTTGGTGGAGAGCCGGGTATTGGCAAATCAACATTAATGTTGCAAACCGCACTGCAAAATAAATTGAAAGTATTGTATGTATCAGGTGAAGAAAGTGAACAACAAATTTTATTAAGAGCCAAAAGAATTCCACATCAAAATGCAGAGTGCTACATTGTTAATGAAACAGTGATTCAAAACTTAATTCCTATTATTGAGCAATTATCGCCACAATTAGTGATATTAGATTCAATTCAAACGCTTACTACCAATGTGCTTGAAAGTGCACCGGGCAGTGTATCGCAGGTAAGAGAATGCACAGCAGAAATAATGCGTGTTGCTAAAACATCCAACATTCCTGTATTTATCATTGGACACATTACAAAAGATGGATCATTAGCAGGGCCAAAAGTGCTTGAGCACATGGTTGATACTGTTTTGCAATTAGAAGGCGACCAACATTATCTTTACAGAATTTTACGCACTACCAAAAACAGATTTGGAAGCACTAATGAAATTGGAATTTATGAAATGCAAGGCAGTGGTTTAAGACAAGTTAGCAATCCTTCTGAAATTTTGATTAATCAAAGAGAAGAAGATGTATCGGGTGTGGCAATTGCTACTATTTTAGAAGGTAATCGTCCTTTAATGATAGAAACACAAGCACTCGTTACAACATCTGCTTATTCTACAGCACAAAGGTCTGCCACTGGTTTTGATTTAAGAAGATTATCAATGTTACTGGCAGTATTAGAAAAAAAATATGGTTTGAAATTGTATCAAAAAGATGTGTTTGTGAATATAGCGGGTGGATTAAAAGTAGAAGATCCTGCTACCGATCTTGCTCTGGCTGCAGCTATTACATCATCTAATTACGATATACCTATTTCTCAAAAAATTTGTTTTAGTGCAGAAATTGGCTTGACAGGTGAAATAAGACCCGTCAACAGAATTGAACAAAGAATTGCAGAAGCAGAAAAACTTGGATTTGAAAAAATGTTTATTGCTCAATCTAATTTCAAATCTATTCAGGATAAATCATTCAAAATTCAGATTATTGGTGTTAGTAAATTAGAAGTAATGTTTCAAAAATTATTCAAAGGATAATGGTTGAATGATTAAATTTTCATTTATAAAAGAATCGCTCTTTTACACTATTGGCAATGCTTTGCCAATGCTTGCAAGTGTTATACTATTACCATTTTATGCTAATTTATTGACCACTACCAATTATGTAGCATTAAGTTTTTATATTGGCATTGCTATTTTGTTTCAAATTATTTTTTCTTTTTCATTTGAACAATATTATGGTGTTATTTACACAGAAGTAAAACACAGCGATGAAAAAATAAAAGTTTTAAATGGTTCTGTATTGTTGTTTTTAATAATGTATGGAACACTTTTGACTTTAATATTATTACCTTTTGGAAATCAGATATTATCATATATTTTTGACAAAGATATTCCAGTTATTTTTTTCCCTTATGGTTTATTATCAGTATTAACGGGCTTTTTAAATGCAGTTTTCAAAATTTTGATGACTACTTACATTTATTCTCAAAAACCTAAAACATTCTTTTTATCCAACTTTATCAATTTTTTAGCCACAGTAATTCTCTCACTTTCTGGCTTGTATATTTTTCCAGATTCTTTAATTGGACCTATTTATGGAAGATTTTTATCAGGGCTTGTCATTGTTTTATTTAATACCATTATTTTGAAAAATAATATCTTGTGGAAAATTGATTTCAATTTTATTAAAGAAACTATATACAAATCATCAGCATTATTTGGCACATCTCTAACATTATGGATTACTGCAAATATTGACAGATATTTTCTCAAAAACTACATTGATGTAAATTTATTAGCAAGTTATGATTTAATTATGAAATGCTTTGTAGGTGTGGAGTTTATTCAAAATGGTTTATCAATGGCAATTATTTCAAAAGTTTTTGATGTGTGGAAAAAAGAAAACAAAGTAAATTTTAATATCACATCTAATAGATATTTCAATGTATTTATTTTAAGCACTACAGCTTTTATTGTTGTTTTTACATTCATTTTACCATTATTTATTCAGTTGATTATCAAAGAAGAGAAGTATTATACAGCATTTGATTTAATAGGCCTGATAGCAGTAGCATATATTTTAAGAAACAATATCTACTCATATAATTTTGCATTGTTGTATTCAAAAAAAACAAATGTTATTTTTTTATCTAATGTAATCAGTGTGTTAATTCAAGTTATTATCAATTATTTATTTATTCCAAAATATGGACTCATAGTAGCCATTTATGCATATACCATTGCAAGATTAATAAATATCTTACTTTTTCATTTTTATGTAAAAAAGAGTGTGGAATTTAATATCAATTACCTTAAATGGTATGGTATTACAATAATATCGTCTGTTTTATTTATTTTAAGTTATTACTATTTCCCTTCAAATTACTTATTAAATTATTTTGTAATAATGCTTATTTTCTTTGTTATTGTAATGTTCATTTACAAGAATGAAGTGGATAATTTAATAAGAAGAACGAAGTTCAAAATATTTTAATGCTGTAATTGACATTCCCACTTATTGATAAAATCTTAAATACTAATTTTACTTGAGCATTGAATATTGAAAATTGAGTATTGAACATTCATCATTGAACATTGAATATTGAACATTTATAAGTCATAAAACTATTTTAATTTCCTGCCATTATTATTTGTAATTTTGCACAAAAAAATATGTCCAAAAAAATTGTCAATGTAAATGGTATTCAATGTGGAAATAAACAACTTTTTCTCATCTCTGGTCCTTGTGTAATAGAAGATGAGACAGTAATGTTCAAAACTGCTGAAAAATTAAAAGAAGTTTCAGAACGACTGAATATACCCATCATTTACAAATCATCATTTAGAAAAGATAATAGAAGTAGTTTGAAATATTACGATGGTCCAGGTATTGAAAAAGGCATACAAATGCTTGCGAAAATCAAAAAAGAATTTGGCTTTCCTGTGCTTACAGATATTCACGAACCTGCACACGCTGCAATTGCAGCAGAAGTAGTAGATGTGCTGCAAATCCCTGCTTACCTGTGTATGCAAACTGCTCTTGTTGTAGCCGCAGCCAAAACAGGTAAAATTGTAAATATAAAACATGGACAATTTTTAGCACCAGAAAACATGAAATATCCTGTTCAAAAATCTGTGGATAGCGGCAATGATCAAATTATTCTTACAGAGCGTGGTTATACATTTGGTTACAATGATTTAGTGGTAGATCCGCGTAGTTTTTATCATTTACAACAATTAGGTTATCCTGTTGTATTTGATGTTACTCATTCTATTCGCAAATATGGTATTCCAAGTGCCGATGCAAAAGGTGGTGCAAGAGAATATGCATTTACATTAGCCAAAGCCGCTATTGGTGCAGGCGTTGATGGATTATTCATAGAAACACATCCAGAACCTGAAAAAGCTTTGTGTGATGCGGCTTCTCAAATGTGTGTATATGATTTAGAAAACTTTCTGAAACCACTTTTAGAAATTTACGAAGTGAGTAAAAAATACTTCTGATTTTAAATGCTCAAACATTACGATAGTAAAAAAATAGTTGTTGGCTGTGATGAAGCAGGGCGAGGATGTCTTGCAGGGCCAGTTGTTGCGGCTGCTGTGATTTTACCACTTGATTTTTCAAATGAACTAATTAATGATTCAAAGCAATTAAGTTTAGATCAAAGATTAAAAGCAAGAGAAATCATTATCAATAGTGCTATTGATTTTGCTATTGCTGAATGTTCGCCTGAAGAAATTGATAAATTCAATATCTTAAATGCTTCCATATTAGCAATGCACAAAGCATTAGAAAAATTGAAAAAGAAATTTCAGTTAATTTTAGTAGATGGTAATCGTTTTAAGCCATACAAAAATTTTCCTCACAAATGTATCATTAAAGGTGATGCCACTTACTTTAGTATAGCGGCAGCATCAATATTAGCCAAAACTGAAAGAGATAACATTATGCAAAGATTAAGTGAAGAATTTCCACAATATCATTGGCATAAAAATAAAGGATATCCAACTCTTGAACACAGAGAAGCAATTTATAAATTTGGAATTTCTCCATATCATCGCAAGTCATTTTCTATTTGTCAGGAAGTCATTCAACCTAATTTATTTCAATGAATAAGTGGAAGTGGATAATAATTTCTTTTGTTTTAATTTCAATCGCAATTTTAATTTATAGTATTCGCATATTTACTCAACAAAGTTTTATTGAAAATAAAGTTTTAGAATTATTGCCAGAACATCCGCAATTAGTAGTAAACTTCAAAAATCCTGATGAATTATATAACAAATACATTGGTAATAATTTAATTTTTAAGAAACTTCAATTTTCTGATAAATCATCGCTTTTAAAAATTATTCAACAAGCAGATTCACTGAATCGCATATTCATTCAAAATGACATAAAAATACAAGATTACTCTTATTATTTTATCAAATACCAAGATGATGAATGGCTATTTGCATTTGTTCCACAAAACATTTCTTACAAAAATAAAATTGAAAAAATAATTACAACTTTTAATTACTCATTTACTGAACTAAATGGCAATTATTTTATTCATCAAAAAAATAAATTCATTAAAAATAAATCAAACAATTTAGAAAACAAATGCTTACTTGAATGGTTTAATATCTTTTCAAAATCACCTGCTCCACTTCATATTTATCAACATATTGATACAACAGAATTAGCATTTCAAACACAGTTTGAATTCAATAAAATTACACTCAATGGATTTTTAAACTACAAAAATTTTAAATCTTACAATAATTACAAAAAATTAAATTTTGAAGATGAATTAAAAATTGAGCCTTTTAATTTTATTGAAAATTCAAATGATTCAGAGTTTTCAGATTTTATTGCTACTTTCAAAAACAATTTTCTATTTAAGAAAGTATCTATCAAAAACATAAATTTTTTTCCCATCAAAAATTATGAAAGTTTTTCAGATATTTTAAAAAACCTCTCCGATTCTGTTGTTACAATTAATGATTTAAATATTTACAAAATAAAATCAATGCTAACTGACAAGTTTACTAAAAACTTTAAACTACCCAACGACTCAATTATATATGCTTTATTAACTGAAAATAATATCTGCTTTTCTAATCATAAAGAAAGTTTAATTCAAAATTCAAAATTATTATCACAGGATTTTTCAGATAAAAGTTTTTATTTTCATATCCAAAAAAATACAACTCAACTACCTAAAAATAAATATCTGCCATTACTCATAAAACTTTCAAAAGACACTTCAACATTTAATTTATACACAGAAATTTATTCATCATACTCAAATAGATATTTTGCATTTCTTTTTGAAATTAAACAAAACACTTCATTACCTCAAATTTTATGGGCATTTGAAAATGATAAACCAATTCAAAACATTACAGGATTTTTTGATGACCACAAAACACAAAATTATTTTATTCTCATACAGGATTCATCAAATACACTTATTGCTCTTAATTCAAATGGTGAAAAGAATTGGACATATTCTTTGAAACAGCCCATTTTATCTGATATTCACAATGTTGATATTTTAAAAAACAATAAACACCAAATATTGTTTAATACTTCAAATTCAATATATTTAATTGACAGAAATGGTAAAAATGTTGGAAGATTTCCTTTGAATTTCACCTCTCCTATTACAACTCCTATCAGTGTTTTAGATTATCAAAAAAATAAAAATTATAGAATATGGTTTTCTACTCAAAATCATTACACATACAATTATACTTTGGATGGAAATAAAGCAGAAAATTATCGTCCTTATTACTATGAAGAAATTTTTAATCAACCTCCAAAATACTTATCAATTGGTCAATCTGATTATATTGTTTTAATTTCTGAAAAAGGCAGTATTATTGGCATTAGCAGAAAAGGCGATGGTAGAATAAAATTGAAAAACAAATTGCCTCCAAATGCATTAGATTATTTCTTTGATGTTTCAAATACATTACAAAACTCTTACATCTATTATTGCACACCAAATTCATTAGAAAGATTATCTTTTACAGACCAGCATAAGATTATTCATCAATTTCAAAATGACACATTAATAAGTGCAAAATTTTTCAAAAATAAACTTACTGAAAAGCCAGTATTAGCAGGTATTACAAAGCATCAATTAAAATTATATTCACTTTCATCAGAAGAAATTTTTTCAATGTCCACTGATACTACGTATCAACATTTATCCATCCAACAATCTGATTTATTCACTTATGTCATTTTATCGCAAAATAATTATCATACTATCATTCGCTTTAATATAGATAACACCATCAATGTATTACAAAAAAAATTGTTTAGCACTACCCTACCAAAAATTCAAACATTATTCAAAAATCAAACGGACTATATTATTTTTTGTAATGAAAATAAAGTTTATTGTAAGCAATTGAAATAGCTTTTTTTTATTGTAAATGAATTCTTTTATCAATGTTCTTAAACAATAGCATATTTGAAACGAATAAATACACTTTCAACTTTAGATAATTATCATTAGTTTTATGCCTTTGATTACACAATGAGTAAAATAAAAAAATTATTTGGTCAAACGGCTATTTATGGTTTAGGAACTATTGTTCCAAGATTTTTAAATTATTTACTCACTCCACTCTACACATATCTTTTTACAAATCCTTCTGATTATGGTATCAATGCTGAAATTTACGCTTACATTTCATTCTTGAACATCATTTTTACTTATGGAATGGAAACAGCATTTTTTCATTTTTCAAACAAATATGATTCAAATAAAGTTTTTAATAACGCATTGAGTTTGCTAATCATTTCCACAACTTTTTTATCATTTATACTTATTATCTTTTCAAATCAATTCAAACAAATTCTGCACTACAACAACACTCTATTTATTTACTGGACAATTGGAATACTCGCATCTGACACACTATTGGCTATTCCTTTTGCATATTTAAGACAACAACAAAAGGCACTTCGCTTTTCAATACTAAAGTTATCTAATGTTCTCATCAATATACTATTCAATTTATTTTTCTTTTTGGTTTGTAAAAAATATTATGATGAAAACAGCAGTCATTTTCTTGCAAGATTATACAATCCTGAAATCGGCATTGGTTATGGGTTTCTGAGTAATTTATTAGCAAATATCTCTACTATATTAATGATGTATCCTGTATGGAAAAAATTTCATTTTTTTATAGATAAAAACTTAAGTAAAGAAATGCTTCGCTATGCATTGCCTCTTTTGATAGTAGGTTTAGCAGGAATGATAAATGAAACATTTGATAGAATAATTCTCAAATTCTTATTGCCTGAAAACATTGCTCAATCTGCACAAGGAATATATGGTGCGTGCTACAAACTTTCTATTTTAATAACTATTTTTATTCAGGCCTATCGCTACGCAGCAGAACCCTTTTTTTTCAACGCATTCAAAGAAGCAGATGCCAAACAAACATACTCAAAAGCCACAGAAGCATTCATTGCATTTGGTTTATTTTTATGGTTATCAACAAATTTAAATTTACCTATTCTTCAATATTTCATTGGTCCTTCATACAGAGTAGGTTTATCAATCGTTCCAGTTTTACTAACAGCAAATTTATTTTTAGGGATTTATTTCAATTTATCTTTTTGGTATAAACTTACAGGACAAACACAAATTGGTGCATATTTAACAATATTTGGTGCTATCATTACACTAATTGTCAATTTTATTTTTGTTCCCAAATATTCTTATGTTGCTTCTGCTTATGCAACATTAGCGGCTTATGGCACTATGATGATTTTATCTTATTTTCTTGGACAAAGATATTATCCTGTATCATATCCACTCAAAAAAATAACTCTTTACTTTGTTATATCGCTAATACTTTATTTTATTTCAAATAAAATTTCATTTATATCAAATTTTCATCAAATCATTTTCAACAACTTTTTATTGGTCTTATTTACATTGTTTTTATACTATAATTATTCATCCATTTTAAAGTTTAAAAAAATATCACATTCCTAATTACCTGAGTATGTGTGGCATTGCAGGAATATATCGTATTAATAAAAGTATTGAACTTCGCTATCAACCAGAAGTTTTAAAATTATTATCTCATCGTGGTCCTGATGCACAAAATTTTAAAGCATATAATGATGCAATTTTTTATCATACACGACTTTCAATTATAGATTTATCAGAACAAAGTAATCAACCATTTGTATTAGATAATCATAAATGCATTGTCTTTAATGGTGAAATTTTTAATTACAAAGAACTTGCTAAAAACCTTGATAATATTAGCACGCAAGGTGATACAGAAATTTTAATAAAATACTTTGATAAATATAAAACAAAAGGATTATCAAATATCAATGGATTTTTTTCTTTTGCTTACTATGATGAAATAGCAGATGAACTCTATATTGTAAGAGATAGATTTGGTGAAAAACCGCTTTATTACTATCAGGATGAAAATATTTTAGCATTTTCTTCTGAAATTCATCCTCTGTTGATTTTGATTCAAAAAAAATTACCAATTGATTACGATGTGCTTTATACTTATTTTCGTTTGCATTACATTACTGGTGAAAATAGCATTCTCAAAGGCATTAAAAGATTATTACCAGGACATTATTTGCATATCTCAAATAATAAAGTTTCAATTTATAAATGGTATGAAATACCAGAACAAACTTCAACAACAAATTTTGAAGAACTTTTATTTAGTGCAGTAGAAAAAAGATTAATTTCTGATGCTCCTGTTGGTGCTTTTTTAAGCGGGGGTATTGATTCTTCCATTACTTGTGCTATCGCAAAAAAATTAAAGAATGATTTGCATACTTTTAGTTTAGGATACAAAAATGAAAAGTTATATAATGAAACATCTGACGCAGAAATAGTAGCCAAACACATTCAAAGCCATCATCATAATTTTGAAATAACAACAGATGAAATAATTGAATATCTCCCAGAATTTTTAAATAAAATTGATGAACCGTTTGCTGATTCTTCATCTATCAATGTTTTCTTTTTGAGTAAAAAAATAAAACCTTATGCAACCGTTGCTATATCAGGCGATGGTGCTGATGAATTATTGATGGGCTACAACAAACACAAAGTTTTTTTTACATATTATTTACCACTCATCAAACCTGCACTTTTATTACTAAATCCACTAATTTCTATTTTCCCCGAAAACCGAAGTCATTCAATATTTAATAAAACTCGTCAATTAAAAAAATTCTCATCTTCAATTTTTTTATCTCCACTTGCAAAATATATTTCCCTTTCACAATGGGCAACTGATGCATATATTCATCAATTATTTCATAAAAAACTGAATGCTCATTACTTTTATCAATTATTTGAAAAATACAAACCACTTAATGAATTAAAACTATTTAATCTTGCAGATATTGAAATTGTTTTAGCAAATGATATGCTTTATAAAATTGATTTCTTTGGAATGCAAAATGCAGTAGAAATTCGCTCTCCATTTCTTGATTATAGAGTTGTAGAATACCTTTATAATCAGCCATTATCAAGTAAAATAAATGGCACACAACAGAAATATCTTTTGAAAAAAACATTTGCACACTTATTACCTAATACAGTTTTTACCAAAAAGAAATCAGGATTTGAAATTCCATTACATAAAATTTTACCATCATTTATTAACTCATTTCCACACTTAAAGGAAGATTATATTTCTAATCAAGGTCTCTTTAATTTACAATCAATCAAACAACTCATTAATCAATTACCAGAAAACACAAATGATGCTGCATTAAAACTATGGACTATTATTGTCTTTCAAGCATGGTATGAAAAATTTGAAAAATATATTGAAACTAACTTATGATAAAAGTTTTAAGAATAATCAATAGATTTAATTTAGGTGGTCCTACACACAATGCCGCTTATCTAACAAAATATTTACCATCAGAATATCAGACAATGCTCATAGGTGGTGTTCCTGAATCGCATGAAGCAGATTCATTACATATTGTAAAAAGTTTAGGTATTGAACCTGTAATTATTCCAGAAATGTCTCGCTCTATCAACCCTATCAATGATTTGAATGCATTCTACAAAATAAGAAAAATCATTCGTCAATTCAAACCTGACATTGTACATACACACGCATCAAAAGCAGGATTATTAGGCAGATTAGCGGCTATACAAGAAAATACACCTGTTATTGTGCATACCTTTCATGGTCATGTTTTTCATTCTTACTTTAATCCATTAATCACAAAAACTATTATTAACATTGAAAGATATTTAGCCCGAAAAACTTCTGCAATCATTGCTATCAGTGAATTACAAAAACGAGAATTAGTGAATGATTTCAAAATTGCTCCAGAAAATAAGTTTGAGGTTATTCCATTAGGTTTAAATTTATCTAAATTTTCAGAAAATAAAGAACAAAAAAGGAAGCAATTTCGTAGTGAATATAATATTCCTGAAAATGTTATTGCTATCGGATGTGTAGGAAGATTAGTAAGTATTAAAAATCATCATTTGCTAATAGATGCTGTGAAAATATTGAAAACACTAACATCTCAAAAATTTGAAGTGATTATTATTGGTGATGGAAAAATGAAAACTGAATTACAAAATTACATTACACAAAATAATATGACTTATAGAGAAAACGCTCATCAATCTCCATCGGATTTTTATTTTACTTCATGGATAAAAGATATGCCGCTTGCTTATGCAGGATTAGATATTGTTGCACTTTCATCAAAAAACGAAGGCACGCCTGTTAGTTTGTTAGAAGCACAAGCCGCAGGCAAATGTGTCGTTTCCACAAATGTTGGTGGTGTAAAAGATATTTTATTTTCTGAAGCAGGCATTATTGTAAATGATTTTACGCCACAATCATTTGCAAATGCTTTATTAAAACTTTTAGAAAATTACACATCCATTAATTCATTTATTGAAAAAAACATCAGTCAAAAAGTTATTGAAAAATATTCCTATCAAAATTTAGTTCAGAATGTAGATAAACTATACAAGAGATTATTAGTGAAGAGTGAATAGCACCGATATTAATGTCGGTAGTGAAAATTGATGAATTGAAATTTTTGAATTAATAATTTGAAATAAAAAATAACTAAAAATAAAACACTAAAATTCAAAATTAATTTAACATCCCGTCTCTGTAAAAAATATAATTCACCACAGAGAACACAGAGAAACACAGAGAGATTCAGCAAGAAAATCTCCGTGCACCTCCGTGCTCTCTGTGGTTAAAAAAATAAAAAATGGAAACAAATCAAATTACTGAGAAAATTATTGGTTGTGCAATTGAAGTTCACAGAAATTTAGGTCCAGGCCTGCTTGAAAGTGCCTACGAAGAATGTTTGTATTACGAACTAAATACTCTCGGCCTTGATGTAAATAGGCAACTCGCATTGCCATTGGTATACAAAGGCGTTAAATTAGATGTCGGCTATCGTATTGATTTATTGGTTGAAAACAAAGTAATCGTTGAAATAAAATCAGTAGATGCAATAGCAGAAATACATAAAGCCCAACTCATGACGTATATGAAACTTGCCAACATAAAAATAGGTTTGTTAATCAACTTTAATGTCACTCGTTTAAAAGATGGAATCATAAGATGGATTATTTAATTAATTCACCAAGGAGAACACAGAGAGAAAATCTCCGTGTACCTCCGTGCTCTCTGTGGTAAAAAAAATGATTTACCACTGATAACACAGAGAGACACAGAGAGAAATTCTCCGTGCATATCCGTGCTCTCTCTGCCTTATCAGTAAAAATTTTGGAATACTAATAAGTGTTTTAATAAATCTCCATTTCATAACAATTTTTTCAATACTTTTGGCACATTATTTTTTTAACTATGTATAAAATATTGACTATAATAGGTGCTCGCCCACAAATTATTAAAGCTGCTGCATTAAGTAGAATTATCCGAGAAAATTATGCTTCTCAACTCAAAGAGATTATCGTTCATACAGGACAACATTACGATGAAAACATGAGTAAAGTTTTTTTTGATGAATTGAATATCCCTGCTGCAGATTACAATTTAAATGTAGGTAGCGGATCACATGGCAAACAAACTGCTTTAATGATTGAAAGAATAGAAGAAGTATTACTCAAAGAAAAACCTAATGGAATGGTCATTTATGGCGATACAAATTCTACATTAGCAGGTGCTATCGCTGCATCAAAATTGCTTATTCCAGTTTTTCATATTGAAGCAGGTCTGCGTTCTTACAATAAAACTATGCCCGAAGAAATTAATCGCATAATGGCTGATCATGTTTCTACATTACTCTTTTGCCCTACTCAACAAGCCATTAAAAATCTTGAAAAAGAAGGATTCTATCATCATCCACACAATGCCTGTAATATCAATAATCCAAAAGTTATATTAAGTGGTGATGTGATGTACGATAATTCACTTTATTTTTCTAAAATTGCAGAACAAAAATCTACACTACTTCAAAAATTAGGCATACAAAATAAACCATTTGTACTTTGCACTATTCACAGAAACAATAACACCGATATCAAAGAAAGATTAAATAACATATTCAGTGCGTTGTATGAAATTTCAAAAGAAATTGATATTGTTTTGCCACTTCATCCACGCACAAAAAAAATGTTATCAACACAATTAGATAGTAAATTATATGAACTAATCATCAATTCAAAATCTATTCAAATCATTGAACCTGTTTCATTCTTAGAAATGATTGTATTAGAAAAAAATTGTAGCATCGTTATTACAGATAGTGGTGGTGTTCAAAAAGAAGCATATTTTTTCAAAAAGCCATGCATAGTTTTGCGTCCAGAAACAGAATGGACTGAACTATTAGACACCGGCACTACTGTGCTTGCTGATGCCGATGACAACAAAATAATCAAAGCATTCAAAGAATTATCAAATACTTCCATTGAAAAATTTTTACCTTTTTATGGCGATGGCAACGCCGCTAAAAAAATTGCTAATGAAATTTTATCATTCTTTAATTCTCAAAAATAAAAACAAATACAAATGAAATTTCACAAAGAAGGTTATCCAAGTTTAATTTTAGTATTAATAGTAGATGCTATTTTAATCACTCTTGCAAATCAAATTCAGCAATTACCAATAATTCAATATCTCTTAATTGCGTTAGCAATTTTTTTATTTATCATTATTTTACAGTTTTTTAGAAGCCCTATAAGAAAATGGACAAAAGATAATTCTGCAATAATTGCTCCTGCCGATGGTAAAGTTGTAGTAATTGAAAAAGTTTTTGAACCAGAATTTTTGAAATCTGAAGTAATGCAGATAAGTATTTTTATGTCTCCTGTTAATGTGCATGTGAATAGATATCCCATCGATGGAAAAATAATTTATTACAAATATCATCCCGGAAAAAAATTAGTAGCATGGCATCCTAAGTCCAGCACAGAAAATGAAAGAACAACAGTGGTAATTGAACATTCATCTGGTAAAAAAATTTTAGTTCGTCAAATTGCAGGATTATTAGCACGCAGAATAGTGTGTTATGCAAAAGAAAACGAAAATGCAGTTCAATCCGAAGAAATGGGATTTATCAAATTTGGTTCAAGAGTAGATGTATTTGTTCCATTAGATTGTAAAATAAATGTTACGCCCAATGATGTAACAAAAGGAGGTGTAAGCATTTTAGCAAAATGGTAATTATGAAAAAGAAAATTTTAATTGTTGTAGGCACAAGACCTAATTTTATTAAAGTAACCCAATTTAAAAAAGTTGTAGAAAAATATCCACGATTAGAAATTAAAATTGTGCATACATCTCAGCATTACAGCGATGAAATGAGTAATTTATTTTTCAAAGAATTAAATTTACAACCAGATTATTTTTTAGAAGTATCTCCTCAACTTTCCACTGTTTCGCAAATGGCTAAGATAATGGAAGAATTAGAAAAACTTATTAAGAACACTTATTTTCCTGATTTGATAATGGTAGTTGGGGATGTTAATTCTACTCTTGCAGGTTCATTAGTAGCAAATAAAATGAATATTCCACTGGCTCATTTAGAAAGCGGATTGAGAAGTTTTGATAATACAATGCCCGAAGAACATAACAGAGTTCTTACTGATAAATTATCTAATTATTTTTTTGTTACAGAAGAAGATGCTATCATAAACTTAAAGAAAGAATTAGTAAAAGAAGAAAAGATTTTTTTTGTAGGAAATACAATGATTGATACCTTAGTAGCATATCAAAATCAAATAGAACAATCATCTATATTAAAAGATTTAAATCTCACTTCAAAAAGATATTTTTTATTCACGCTACATCGTCCGAATAATGTAGATTCAAAAGAAGGATTAGAAAAAATTGTTGAATTATTTACTTCATTACATCAAAATTTTTCTGACAATAATATTCAATTAGTGTTTCCTATTCATCCAAGGACAAAAAATAATTTTATTAAGTTTAATTTACTCGAAAAATTAACTTCTATTACTTCTTTAATCATTACATCACCACAATCATATTTGAATTTTCAAAAACTCATAAAACACGCATTAGTTGTAATAACTGATAGTGGTGGCGTTCAGGAAGAAACAACATATTTGAAAATTCCATGCATAACATTAAGACCCGGCACTGAACGACCAGTAACATTATGGGAAGGAAGTAATATCATTTTACCTTTTGAAACCAAAATTGTTTTAGAATATCTAACTCACATAATGAAAACTAATAATCAATCATCAAAAGTACCTGCCTTATGGGATGGCAAAGCCACAGAGAGAGTTGTAGAGATTTTAAATAAAATTTTGTAATTAACTTTTACGAATTTTTATTTTATACTTTGAATTACCCGGTTTTGGGAAACTCACTTCAAAATCTGAACTTTCAGATAAATCCTTAATGATGGATAATCCTAATGTTTGTTTTTGCTGATATACTTTTTCAAAATCAAAATTTGAACAACTGTCACCTGCTATTATTTCTAATGTATTATCAGATAATTTATTAACACTTAATTCAAAAGTGCCTTTATTAGGTAAAATGCAATATTTAATAGAATTCAAAAATATTTCTGTGATAATTAATCCTAAGTTGATAGAATTTTTTGCAGATATTTCAAATTGAATATTCGGAATATTGATATTTAAATGCGTTTTTAATTCTACATAACTGGATATAAATTCATCTGATAATTTTTTGAGATAATCACTAACATTAATAGATTTGAAATTTTCTGATTCTATCAGCAATTCATGAGCTTTAAGCATTGAAAACACCTGATGTTCAAATGTTTCAAATACTTCAGTATTTTCTTTATTCAAATTTTCTTTACTTAATCTTAATAAACTAACCAGTACTGAAAAATTATTTTTTACTCTATGATGTAACTCTTTTATCAATATTTCTTTTTCCTTTAATGCTTTTTCAAGTTGTGCCTGAATTTTTCTTCTTTTAAGATTTTCTAAATGTGCCACTACGAGTTGAGATACAGCAATAGCAAATGTTTGTTCCATTTCATTAAACTCTCTTGGAGTTTTTCCGGTTTTTTCAAAACAAATAACACCGATTAATTTTCCATTCAAACGAAGTGGAATATCCATTAAAGAAATCACATCAAATTCTTTAGAATAATTATCACTAAATTCAAAAGTAGCAGAATGTGTGTGAATGTTTGGTGCTAAAATTATTTTATCTTCTTTCAAATGTTCAAAATAATGTGGCACATCCTTTTCAAATATCCATGTATGTTGCGAGAATTGATTAGTTCGTCTATCATATTCTGCAATAGAATAAATGGCATTTTGACTTTTATTTAATAACCATACATTTATTCGTTCAATATTTAAAAAATCAGTTACCCTTGAAGTAAATTCATACATAAAATTTAGTATTCCATTTTCTTCTGAAATACTAATTTGACTTAAACTATCTATTTCGTCTAAAATTTTCATCAATAAATATGTTAAATAAATTACTTTAGCGAAAACAATATTTGACTACAAATATAAGAACTTGTTTTCAAATAAACAAATTTATAAAAATAATGGAATTTTTGCCACCTGAATTGATTCTTTTTTTACTTGAAAAATTGCTAATGAAACATCTGTACAAACATCGTTTTAAATCTTCTAAATACAATAGAAACTCTTACTTCAAAACCTTTTTAGTGATAACTATAGATTAAAGATTTTAATTCACTTGTGCTTTCTGGGGGACTCGAACCCCCGACCCACTGATTAAGAGTCAGTTGCTCTACCAACTGAGCTAAGAAAGCTATTTTTTATGAGGCGAATATAGTGAATTTAATAGATAACAATTACATAATGTTTTAAAATGAATACAAATTACAAATTTTTTAGTATACTTGCGTGCATTAAACCCTAATAAAATGTACAAGATTTTATTTAATAAGTATACAATAACAATTTTGTTTTTTGTGGTTTGGTTATTGTTTTTTGATAAAAATGATTTTTTCACACAAAGAGATTTAAGTATTCAATTAAAAAAATTATACGATGAAAAAAGATATTACTTAAATGAAATTGAAAAAAATAAAATTGCAGCAGATGAACTAAAAAATAATATGCAGAGTTTAGAAAGATTTGCTCGTGAAAGATACTGGATGAAAAAAGACAATGAAGAAGTGTATATTATTGTCAATAAAAAGTAAAATTAAGAAAAGTTTTTTGGTTGATGAAAATTGATTTTTACATTGCAGGTATTCAAAAAGCAGGAACTACAAATTTAGCGTATGTATTGAGTAAATGTTCTAATATAGTAACTCATCCTCAAATGGAGTGTACATTTTTTTATGATGAAAAAGAATATTCAAAAGGGAATCATTTTCTGGAAAAAAATTATTTTTTTGATACACCTGCACATTTAAACGGATCACATTATAGGTTAGTAAAACATAGTAATTCTTTTACAACAATTGAAGCATTAGAACGAGTAGTAAAACATTCACCTGATGTAAAATTTATTCTAATTTTTCGCAATCCATTACAAAGATTTGTATCTTCATATTTGATGGAAAAAACAAGAAGTTTGTATCCTAATGACTTAAAAAAGACAATTGAAATCGCATTATCTGACAAAAATAGTTTTGAACATCAGGTTTTTTATTCTTTTGGAAAATACGATGAATGGCTAAAAAAAATTTTGGTAAAAATTAATGAAAACCAAATTCATTATTTTTTATTTGAAGATTTATATAACGATATTGAACATCATCTTGAACAATTTTCAAAAAAATACAATTTGAATATAGACACAAGTGTATTATCAAATTTACCTGTTCAAAACACACAAAAAGAAATTAAGAGTAATCGCTACCAAAAACTAATTGTAAAATTAAGACATAGTAAAATAAAAGAAAACATTCGGGCATTAATACCTGTTAAATTCTGGGTAAAACTTACAAAAAAATTAGAACACATCAATTTAGTAGAACCTCAGGAAAAATTTATCATTGATAAAGACTTAGAAAATATACTTGCTGATAATTATTATTCGTCAATAAAAAATTTTGAAGCAATAACGGGACTTAAAACTAACTGGCTAAATGGACAATAAACCTGAATATACTATTTTACCAAGAGGAAAGTTTTCTTTGGGCATTGCAGAATTATTGCAATACAAAGAATTGATTTATATTTTTACATGGAGAGAAATAAAAGTAAAATATAAACAAACTGCAATAGGTGTTTTATGGGTTGTTTTGCAACCTTTATTGATGATGTTAATCAT
Organism: Bacteroidia bacterium; assembly: GCA_035405785.1. Lineage (GTDB taxonomy): Bacteria > Bacteroidota > Bacteroidia > B-17B0 > Aurantibacillaceae > BPGX01. Next base: position 177,119 of record DAONJS010000003.1, on the reverse strand, counting down.
CAATGCTTTTTTAGCCAATGTCTTTAAACATAATATAACCAATGCACCTTATTATTTATTTGTATTTTCAGGACTCATTTCATGGAATTTATTTTCATCTGCCGCCAATACATCTGTAAATGCTATTCTTACAAATGCTAATATTATTAAAAAAATATATTTTCCAAGGTTGATTATTCCTGTTTCATCTGTATTATCTTCATTAGTAGATTTTTTTATTTCATTTTTTGTCTTACTCATTTTTATGTTAATAGAAGATTATCATTTAATACTCAACATCAATTTGTTATACTTTTTAATATCATTAATTGTAATTGTGTTTTTTTCATTAGCATTAGGATTATATTTTTCTGCATTGATTGTAAAATATAGAGATTTCAGATATGCGTTGCCATTTTTGATTCAGTTATTGTTTTTTTTAAGTCCTGTTATTTACAACATTCATTTACCCAATCCATTATTACAACAAATAATTTTAATTTTAAATCCAATGATTTTAGGTATGCAATGGATGAGAAAAGCATTGTTTGGCACAGATATTCAAATAGATAATCTACAAATCATTGAATCAATGATAATGTTAATTATTTATTTTTTCATAGGCCTTTATACATTCAGAAGAACCGAAGAATATATTGCTGATAGAATTTAATTTATAATCTCACTATGCAGCCCATCATTGAAGTACATAATATCGGAAAGAAATTTAAAATACATCACGAAAAACAACCTTATTTAAGTGTGCGTGATTCATTGGTGAATTTTATCAAATCACCTTTCAAAAATATATTATCCAACTCTTTTGATGAAGAGTTTTGGGCATTAAAAGATGTAAGTTTTAATGTATATGAAGGTGAAAGCATTGGAATTATTGGAAAAAATGGTGCTGGAAAATCTACATTGTTGAAAATTCTTTCACGAATAACACCACCAAGCGAAGGAAAAATTATATTAAGAGGCAGAGTAGCAAGTTTATTAGAAGTAGGTACTGGATTTCACCCTGAACTAACGGGTAGAGAAAATGTTTTTTTTAATGGAGCCATTTTAGGAATGAAAAGGGCTGAAATCAAAAGAAAGTTTGATGAAATTGTTGATTTTGCCGGAGTAGAAAAGTTTATTGATACACCATTAAAACATTACAGTAGTGGCATGCAATTAAGATTAGCATTTGCAGTAGCGGCATTTTTAGAAGCAGAGATATTAGTAATTGACGAAGTACTTGCAGTAGGTGATGCCGAATTTCAAAAAAAATGTTTAGGAAAAATGGAAGAAGTGAGCAAACAACAAGGTAGAACGGTTTTGTTTGTGAGTCATAATATGGGTGCTGTTGAAAATTTATGTAAAAAATCAATTTTATTAATAAATGGAAATATAGAAACTATTGATGAATCTTCATTAGTAATACAGAAATATCTTAATTTTATAGAAGAAAACAATGGAAACACAACAGGTATTATAGATTTAAAAAATAATAAAGATAGCATAATTCAAAGAATTGAAATGCTTTGCAATGGCAAACATGGTACAACTACAAGTTTAGGAAGCGAATTGGAAATTAAATTATTTTTCAAATCAGATGAAAAATTAGAATTTCCCGTCTTAGGTGTAATTTTTAGAGATTCTCAAAATAATCCAATTATAGGTATAAATAATAAACATTATATCGAAAATATTTCAAAAATAGATATCAATAAAGGAGAAATTTCAATGAAAATACCATCATTGCCACTATATGCTGGTATATATCATATTGATATACATTTTGGAAATTCATTTATAGATTTACAAGTATTAAAAGATTGTTTTACACTACATATAGATGCAGTACCATTTACAAATTCAATAGAATTACCAGATGCAAAACTTAATAAAGTATTTATAAAAAATGTTGATTGGAAAATACAATCAATATAACACTACTTATAATATAATACTAATTATGATTAATAAAATATTTAAAAAAATAGAATTTATCATTCTTAAAAACTCAATTCATAGTTTTAAAAAATTCATAGAAGAAAAGTTTAATAATTATTCTAAAATAAATTTACAAGAGAACAAAATAAAATTAGAAAGCTATTACAATGAATATATTAATAATGTCTCAAGTCCAAACATGGCAATCTCATTAGAACTAGCAACCTTTTTATATACTTATTGTAAAATTAATAAATGTAAAAAAATAGTAGATTTAGGATCTGGATTCAGTTCATTTGTTTTAAGATTGTATGCAAATGATTCAGAAAAAATAGAAGTTTACTCTGTTGATGACGATGTAGAATGGCTTAAAAAAACTGAAACTTTCCTAAATGAACATAAATTAAATACTGATAAAATTTTTACTTTAAATCAATTTAAAAGTTTAAATGAAAGTAATTTTGATTTAATACTTCTTGATTTAAATTTCACTGATGTAAGAATTCAATATATTGAATATGTTTTAAGTTTAATTAGCGAAAACGGAATATTAATTCTGGACGATGTTCATAAAAAAGATTATTTAAGCGAAGTTCTATCTAAATTAAAGAATACTAATTTAAAATTATATGATCTCAAACCTATAACACTTGATATTTATGGAAGATTTTCTTTAGTTGTTACAAAATAAGTAAAACAATGCAACTGAGTATCATAATACCAACAAAGGATAGAAAAGATATTTTCGAACTAACATTAAAAAATGCTGTTAATGCAATTAAAAATTTAGATGCAGAAATAATAGTTATTAATGATTCAAAAGAAACTAAAATAAATATTTCAAAAGAATATCCCAATGTAAAGATATTTGATAACTTTAAAACTGGTGTTGCATCAGCAAGAAATCTAGGATTTCATAAGTCACAAGGAGAATTATTAATTTTTTTAGATGATGATATTTTAATATCAAATGAAACGGTTTTACATATTTTAAACTTACATAATAAATTCGAAAATTTCTGTGTAAATCCAAATTGGGAATACCCTCCTGAATTAAAATATAAATTAGAATCATCGCCTTTTGGAAGATTTTTAAAATCAAAAAAACTAACATCATTTAAAGAGTGGTATAATGACAATACTTGGAAAGATAATGAATTATTTAAATCAAAATCTATAGCAAGTTTTCATCTATCCATCAGTAGAAAAAATTTTGAAAAAGTGGGCGGATATAATGAAAATTTTCCATTTTCTGGTTTTGAAGATTATGATTTTCCTATACGATTAAAAAGAAATGGTATTGAGTGTTATATTGATTCTCGAATAACAGTTTATCATAATGAAATAGACAAAATAAATTTGAAAACATGGTTAAATGCACAAGAAAATCGTGCTAAAACTAGGAGAGTAGCTGTTGAAGAAGGTTATACAGAACTAAAATTAAATTATACATTTAGTAAAAATATAATACTATACATTTGTCAATATCTTCTACCTTTTTTTTACATTTTATACTCTATTATCCCAAATTCAAAAAAATTTGATTTTTTTCGTTTCAAATTAATATCATTAATGCTGGCAATAAAAATTTATAATGGATATAACTTTAAATAAATTATGGAATTAAGATTAAAAACAAAGATATTTAATTTCATTAGAAATTTCTTTAAACATGAAATTTTAGAAAAATATCTAATCAAAAAAACTAGAAATAAATCTATTAATAATTTTTGGTCAAAATTAGTTCCAAATAATTATCAATATAAACATCCTACATGGAGAAAAATCAATAAAAATGGCATTTTAATGGAAGTTGACATTAGTGATTATATTGGACATCATTTATATTATGGATTTAAAGATGATTCATTAAATGCATTACTTAATTTAGTAAAAGAAGGGCAAATTGTAATGGATATTGGAGCAAATATAGGTAGCACCTCACTTTTTATTGCACAAAAAATAGGTAGTACTGGTAAAGTATTTTCTTTTGAGCCCGATAAATATAACTTTATACAACTATCAAAAAATATAAGTTTAAATAAATTTAAAAACATTGAAATATTTAATTATGGTTTAGGAAATATAAAAGGAGAATTTAAATTATACATAAGCACAACAGATAATAGAGGTGGTAATAGAATTATTGCAGATACAAATTATAACAACAAAGAATATTCTATTATCCATGTAGAAAGATTAGATGATTTTGTAGAAAAAAATAATATTTCAAAAATTGATTTAATTAAAATAGATGTTGAGGGTTATGAATATAATGTATTAATTGGGGCAGAGAAAGTAATTCGTAAAAATAAACCTGTACTTTTTATTGAGTTAGATGATAATAACTTAAAACAACAAGGACATTCAGCTTCATTATTAATTTCGTTTTTAGAAAAAAACAATTATAGAATTGTAAATTCTTTGACCAATAAAACTATTTCATCAACCGATAACTTTAATAATTGTCATTATGATATAATTGCATACACTCAAAATTAAATGAGAATGAATATAAAAATTACATATATTATTTCAAATATAAATAAATCACTGGCATTTGAATGGATTGCTCAGTGTTTAGATAAAAATAAATATCAATTACAATTTATATTATTAAATAATTCTGAAACAGAACTTGAGAAATTTCTTTTAAAAAATAATTTATATGTAAAAAGAATTAATTACAATAATAAAGTTGATTTAATAAAAGCATTCTTTAAAATCACATTTGAGTTAATTAAAAACAGACCGGATATTGTACATGCTCATTTATTTGAAGCATCGTTTATTGGTTTGTTAGTTGCAAAAATTTTAGGTATTAAACAAAGAATTTATACTAGACATCATAGTACTCTTAATCATGTTTATTTTCCTCATGCAGTTAAATATGATAAATTTATTAATTGGTGTTCTACTCACATTATAGCAATAAGTGAAAATGTAAAAAATATACTTATTGAAAAAGAAAATGTTGATGATAAAAAAGTTGTTGTAATTCATCATGGATTTAAAATTGAAGAATTTCAAAATATTTCAAACGAACGAATTTTACATATCAAGAATAAATATAAAATTACAGATAAAGATTATCCTATAATTGGTGTAATATCAAGATATGTTCATTGGAAAGGTATCCAGTATATAATACCTGCATTTGAAAAATTATTAGTAGAATATCCAAATGCAAAATTAATATTAGCAAATGCACAGCATGGCGACAATAAAGATGAAATTAAAAAATTATTAAAAAAAATACCACAAAAAAATTATATTGAAATTCCTTTTGAAAATGATGTTCCCGCATTGTATAAAATTTTTAATGTTTTTGTTCATGTTCCTATTGATAATCATTCAGAAGCATTTGGACAGGTTTATATTGAAGCACTATTAGCAGGTATTCCTTGTATATTCACTTTATCAGGCGTAGCAAATGAATTTATAATAGACAAATATAATGCTTTGGTGGTGCCTTACAAAAATTCAGAATCTATATATGAATCTATAAAGATAATATTATCTGATAATTCATTAGTTTTAAGATTAAGAGAAAATGGTAATAAAACAGCACAAAATTTTAATTTAGAAAAGATGATTCATCAATTAGAGAATTTATATCAAATAAGAAAAAATAATATGAAACGAGCATGATTCGTTTAACAAACAAAAAAGGATGAAAATTCATCATGCGAGTTCCATCCGACCTATTAATAACAAATTATTTACGGATGAAAACTTACCCTATCTTCTCTATCATCATCCCTACATATAATCGTTCAAATGTTATTGAAAACACTATTCAATCAGTAATAAATCAAACTTTTCAAAATTTTGAACTCATTATTGTTGATGATGGTAGCACTGATAATACAGAGGAAGTAGTTAAACCATTTTTATCAGAAAAAATTAGATATTTCAAAATTCAAAATTCAGAAAGAGGATTTGCAAGAAACTTTGGTGCAAAACAAGCAATAGGAGAATGGCTAAATTTTTTTGATTCAGATGATATTTTATACAACAATCATTTAGAAACAGCTTTTAATATAATAAACAATTACAACATCAAAATTTTCCATTTATCTTATGATATTAAAACTAATAAAACAATAATTCACAGCAGAACTAAGATATTATCTGATTCAATTATATATGGAAATCCATTCTCTTGTAATAGTGTATTTATAGAAAAAAATTTTTTCCAAAATTTTTACTTCAACGAAAATAGAATAATTGCCGGATTAGAAGATTGGGAACTTTGGCTCAGAATATCTGCACATACTGAAATTAAACATTTTCCAATTATTACATCCGCTATTATTCAGCATCCCAATAGAAGCGTAATGCAAGTAGATAAAGATAAATGGATAAAAAAAATTGAAACATTTATTGACATTGTTACCTCTAATCCTGCCATTATTCAAAAATATCATAAAAAATTAAATCTTTTATATTGTGGTGCATATACCTATTTAGCACTACATTTGTCATTTGACAAAAAAAATAAAAAGGAAACATTTGAATATCTATTAAAAGGATTAAAGTATTGTCCATTTTTCATCTTTAAAAAAAGATTTTGGGCAGTATTAAAGCGATTGATATTTTGAATTTATGAAACGAGCATTATTCTTTTAATAAAGATGAAAATTCATCATGCGAGTTCCATCCGACCTATTATAAAAATTATTTACGGATGAAAGAAAAAATTAAAAAGAAAATTTTAGTTCTCACATACTGGGATTTTAATGATGCCCTCATTCAAACATATACATTGCCTTATCTTGAAATTATTTCAAAATCATTATATAATGACGAACAAATTTATCTTGTAGCACTTAATAAATCTAACAAAAAAATTTCATTTAATCATCCGCTTATTAAAGTTATTTCATATTCGTATATTCCATTTGGTTTTCGTGCTTTAATTTATTACTTGATAATGTTGTTACAATTAATTTTCTTTATCTATAAAAAAAACATCACACACATTCATACATGGTGCACGCCCGCTGGTTTATTTGGCTATATACTATCTTTAATTACAAACAGACCTTTAATAATTGACAGTTATGAACCACATGCAGAAGCAATGGTTGAAGTAGGAGAATGGAAAAAAAATTCATTAGCATTTCGTTTGTTATTTTATTTTGAGAAGAAAATGACTCATCACGCTAAATATCTTATTGCTACTACAGAAAGAATGATTAAAGAATATGCAGTGTCTCGCTATAATTTTAATCCCGATAAAAATAACTGGTTTGTAAAACCAGCTTGCGTTAATACCAATTTATTTAATCCATCAAATGAATTGAGAAATAAAATTAGAAATGAATTACAACTTAATAATAAAATTGTAGGCATTTATGCAGGTAAATTTGGAGGTATTTATTTAGAAAATGAGTTTTTTGAATTTTTAAGTGTAGCATCAAATTATTGGAAAGAAAATTTTAATTTCATTATTCTCTCCTCTCATTCAAAAGAATATGTTCAAAATAAGTTGAATGAATTCAAAATACCTTCAAATAAAATAATTCATTTGTTTGTTCCTCATAATGAAGTTCATAAATATTTGAATGTTGCTGATTATGCAATTACAATATTTAAGCCAACTTATTCAAGAAAATTTGGTTCTCCAATAAAAGATGGAGAATATTGGGCTACTGGATTACCTGTAATTATTACAAAAGACATTTCTGATGATTCAGATATTATTGAAAAAAATAACATTGGCTATGTATTAAAAGAATTAAATAAAACAGAATATCAAAAAGCCATAGAATATATTGACAGGTTAATTTCAGACAAAGAAATTAAAAATAAAATTGTTCAGATTGCAAAGCAATATCGTTCATTTGATAACATCTCGTGGATTTATTCAAAGATTTACAGTTAAAAAATATTTTCCTTCATTCAAGGAAATAAATTTTGTTTTATTTCTTTCTAAAAAGGAAATAAATTTACCACTCAGCAGGACCAAATCTTTTTGTGATTTCACTTTCTGGAAAGGCTTCAAAAAATAATTGTTCTAACATAAAATTGATATTCAATACATAAATAGGACCATTCAAATGGCTGATAATTTTTTCATCTTTATGCCAAACAAATCTATATCCTATATTTCCTGCTATTCCAAGCCATTTGAATAATTTAAACTGTACAGATACAGTGGGCTCATATACTATCATATTTTTTTTAAATTGCTGGTTCTTAAAAGATAATTTTGAACTTTGCTGAATCCATGAACTTCCATAGCCAAATTGTAAAGGTGTACTGTATTCCCATCTTTTGTTTTTATGATAAACTATTTTAGTGTAAATAGATAAATAAGCCATCTTAAAATAACCTTTTGTGGTATCTCTTGAACTATCATAAAAATAAGATACCTGATTGTAAATGTTGCTTTTTAGCCAATTGTAAGATAATCCTATTTTAATTTTTTTACCAAAACTTACGCCAAGTTTGATACCACGAAACTTCACAGTATCATTTAATAAAAATGAATTTCTTGTTTCTAATCCTACATCAATGCCTGGTTTCTTTTGAAATGCTACTTTCAGAGAATCAAAAATTTGTCCATTAACAAATTGAAAAAAAACAATGAACAAAATAACTAATAATTTATCTTTGATTGAAACTAATGTTTTCATTCACTATCATTGATTCATATACTTCAATGCTTCGTAACCAAAAAGTTTTTTATTATCTTTATATACTGTAATGAAAGCATCAGTAATTCCAAGCGATACAACTTGATCTCTTAATTTGGCTGCATATTTACTTCCTACAAAATTTCCTACTGTGTAAATATACAATCCGTTGATATAATGCACTTCAATAGGCCAATCTTTGATTTTGAAATATTTTTCTGCAGTGGCTTGTGGCACTCTGTTTTTGAATGCTCCAATTTGCACTCTAAAGCATATTCCTGAATTATCAGATTTTACGCCATTTTCGGGAGTAGACTCTGGTCTTTTTGTTACACCATTAGAAAATACAAGTGTTGGATCAAAGGGTGGATAATTTTCATTGTTTTCAATAATAGCGTTTTGAACAGTTGTATTTTGAGCAAATGGGATAGCTGCAGATTCATTAGGAAATACAATAGGTTGAGGTGGTGCATATCTGATATTTTTATTTTCACGAATAAGTTTTTCTGCTTCAGGATAAAATAATCTTTTACCATTCCAGTAAGCACAGATAAAAGCATCTTTCATTCCAAGTGCAATTACTTTTTGTAAGTCCTTTTGAGCTTGAGAAATGTTGTCGTAAATACCTGCTGAATATCTATAAAATTTATCATTGATAGTAGCACGGATAATGGGCTTGATGTATTTGAATGTGGCATCAGAAACATTTTTACCATATACACCAATTTGTATTGTGAAATAAAGATCATTGATTTCTTCACTTTCTTTAATATTTGATTCAGTTATATTTTGTTGTGTTGTTTCCATCAATGTAGTGTATGTAGGTATTTGGGCTTTTTCAAGGACATTTGTAGTAGCAAAAGGATTGATATTGGCTGCTTGTGAATTTTGCTTTTTCAATAATTCTAATGCTTCACTTAAAGATATTCTTTTGCCATTGTAATACGCAATAACAAAAGCATCGGTATAACCTAAATTTTTAAAATTATTTTTTAGTGCGATGGCTTCTTGTGCATCTGTCATCTGACCTACTAAATAACGATACAAATTATTTTCTGTAGTTTGAGAAAACACAGGACTTAAACCATTAAAGAAATTATTAGGTAAAGGATTTTTGAATGCTCCAACTTGCACAGAAAAAATAAGACCATCAGGTAATTTTGGATTTAATGGAATTGGATTAGCATCAGAATATGCTGGTGTGCGGGATATTTTTACAGATTTAATTTGTGGTAAAAAATTATTTTGCGGTTGTTGATTTTGTTGTGGTTGATTTTGAGCGATGTTATTATTAGATTGTGTTTGATTTTGTTGTGTTTTGTTT
>DAONJS010000003.1:81605-167134 GCA_035405785.1 Bacteroidia bacterium | reverse complement strand
TGAGCAAGGTTATTATTAGCTTGCGATTGATTTTGTTGTGTTTTGTTTTGAGCAAGGTTATTATTAGCTTGCGATTGATTTTGTTGTGTTTTGTTTTGAGCAATGTTATTATTAGGTTGTGGTTGATTTTGTTGTGTTTTGTTTTGAGTAATGTTATTATTGGTTTGTGCTTGGTTTTGCTGTGCTTTATTTTGAGCAATGGTATTATTAGGTTGTGGTTGATTATTTGATGCAATTGGAGTAGAGAGTTGTTGTAGAGCAGTTTGTTGTAATTGTGCGGCTTTTGTATAAAGTTCTAATTTTTTATTAAGGTCATTAGTGTTTTTTGCCTGATTGATAATATTTTGAGCATCTGCTAAAAGTTTTCCTGATGGAGTAGTTGAATATTTTGGATAAAGACGTGTAATTTCCATATTCAAATTATTATTGATGGCTTCCCATTCTTTAATTTGCTTGTTGAGATTGCTTTGATATTTCAATGATAATGCAAGCGGATCATTGACATTAACTTTGGATGGTTGTTTAGTGAGTTGTGGATTATATTTTGAAAGTTTTTTTGTCAATTCTTCTTGGGCTTGCAGATATTCTTGTTGTTTGATGCGAGCATTTTGTAATGCACCTAATTGTGCTGATGTATTATTAAGTGCAAGTGCTTCTTTAATAAGAGATTCTTCTTGTTTTTTTAGTTTTTGAATCTCATTGATAGTGATTAATGCTGAATTTTTTTCTGTTGAATTATTTGAAGGAATAGATGAAATTAGTTGATTGAGATAATTTTGATTGGAATTATATTCTGCCTGATTGATTAAAATTTCATTAGACATTTGAGTAATCTTCTTTTCTTGAATAAGAGCATTGGTTCTGTCAAATTCTGTTTGAAGTTCTGCTTTTTTTCTTTGATCGGTTGTTTGAGAAATTTGTTGTTTTAATGTCAGAGCTTTGTTTGTCAATTGAGTAATTTCAGTATTTATATTTTCATTATCTTTTTGAATTTCGTCGGGTGATTTAAGGATTGGGTTATCAGTTTTCAAATTATCTTCTATTTGTTTTTGTTCCTGTATTAAAGATGTAATTTGTTGAGCAGAGTTGTTATTGATGTTAAGCGGTAATTTTTGGGCAAGTGCAATTGACGAATCTTTGATTGCATTATTTGTCATGAGTTTTTGAGTTTCTTCTTTTGTGATGTAATTATTTGTTTGTGTAACTGATGGTTGAATGGAATTATTGATTTGCCTTAATTGTTGTAATAGTTGTAATTGATTATTGATGATATTATTGAGTTGTTCTTTATTGTTATTTGAAGCAGTTAGTTGTTGGTCAATATTTTTTTTCAATTCTAATAATTGTGATAATGATTGAGATAATGAAGGATTAGATTTAATTTTTTGTGATGTGTCTGTAATGTTTATGAGATAATTAATTTCAGCGTCGTTGGCTTTAATAAACTGATTTTGAAGTGAAATGTGTTTTTCTGTTATTTGAGTATTCTCGGTTTGTAAGGATTGTTGGATATTGTCTGTTGGTAAAGAAATTTTTTTGTCAGTGAGTAATTGATTAAGTGAATTAAGTGCTACTTGTTCTTTTTCTTGTGCATTTTGTTCTGCAGCAAGTTTAATAGTTAAGTTACTTTGATTGGCGGCTTCCTGACGAATTTGCTGGGCTTGTTTGAAATCTTGTTTTGCTTTGTTTAGTTCTGATTGAAGTTCTTGTTTTTGATTTTCTGGTAAATTATTTATTGTTTCTTCATAGAGAATAAATAAATTTTGATTTAATGTTTTTGTAAATTGTGCTGATTGATATTCCTTTTCTAATGCAGCAACATCAAGTTTTTTAGCATCTGATAATAGTTTTTGTTTTTGATTGTTATCGTTGGTTTTATTGGCTTTATTTTTTAATTCTGATGAAATGGCTCTTAAACTATCAACTTGCTTATTAAAGAAATTAATTTGATTATTAGCATTCAAGATATTGATGATATTTTTGGTTGCTGGATTTTCATTGATTTGTGGAAGATTTTGTTTATATGATGATGAATTTGGAGATTGATAAGTTTGATTTTCAAATTGATTTTTCAGTGCAGTAAATTCTGATTTTAGTTGCTCTTGTTGAGAAATGTTATTGATAAGTTCTTGTCGATTATTGATAGGAATTGGTAAATTACTGGTTTTATTTTCAGATTGTTTGTTTGCTATTGGTTGTGTAGATGTGGCGTTTGTTGGTGAAGTAGTTTGTGTAGTAATTGGTTGTGTAGATGTGGTGTTTGTTGATGTGGTTTGTGTGGCAATTGGCTGTGTAGATGTGGTGTTTGTTGGAATTGAATTAGGTTGTGTAGTAGATTTATTTAATGCTAATAATTGGTCATTATTGGATTTTAAAATTTGCTCTAATTCATAATTTAGATTTTGTAATTTTTGTCTTTCACTTTGATTAGTAGTAGATGAAATTTTTTTATTGTTTTCTTTAATTGATTTGGTGAGCAATTGATTATATTCTTCAATTAAATGTTTTTTATTTTCATTGGAAGAAGCATTTTCAATTTTGGAATTGTATTCTTGAACGATATTATTGATATTTGATGAAGTTATAATTTTTGTATCATCTGAGGTTTGATTGGATTTGTTTTGATTTAAAGGAATTTGTTCATTCTTTTTAATTTTACTTACAAGTTCTTTTTGTTCCTGAATAGATTTTAAATCATCATTTTTATCTGATATTTGTTCATTTAATTGGGATAATAAATTTTGCTTTTCAGACAATTCACCTTCTTTTTCTTTTATTTGTGATTGAATATTTTCTTTTAATGCTTTATCTTTTGTGGTTGTGAGTTCATTATTTAAGTTTTTAAGTTCTTCATTGATAAGATTAATTTCTTCTTCTATGTTATTTTTCTGTTTTTGAATTTTATTAAGTTCTTCCTGAGTTTCTTTTTCTTGTTTATTTAATGATGATAATACTTCACTTTCATTAGATTTTTGTTTTTCAAGTTGTTGAAGTTCCTTTTGTAATTGTTCTAATTTTTTGAGAGCGGCAGATTGATTTTTTCCTTTATCTAATTCCTGTAATGTATTTGCAAATTGCTGATTGAGTTCTGCTTCTTTCTTTTTACCTGCAAGATTTTGTTCTACTTCTTTTTGATATTGTTCAAAAAATTGTTTTTGTTCAGTAGCAGTTTTCTTTTTGTCTTCTAAATCTTTTAATAACTTAGTTAATTGTTCCTTTTCTTCTTTTGAGTCGGCGGTATTAAGTTGATTTTGTGTGTCCTGAATATTTTTATCAATATCTTTTAATTCTTGTTCTTTTAGTTGTACAACTTGTTTTAACTGATTGTTTTCAATTTCTAATTGATTTGCTTCTGCTTGTGCTTCTTCAGCGTCTTTTTTTACTATGTTTAATAATTCTTGAACATTATTTGGTGGAATTGGCGTATTTGATGCTGATATTTCTTCTTTTTTATTTATATTATTTTGAGTTTCTTGCGTGCTTGTTGTGTTAGTATTTGCAATAGGTTGAGAAGTTTGTTGAGTTTGTTGTTTAAATTGTTCTTCATTCGTTTCTAACTTTGCTTTTTTCTCAATTAGTTCTACAATATCCAAATAGGCATCATCTGATGCTTTTTCATCAAAGTAATTAGTAATAACAAGAACATTTTTTTCATACGAAATACTTTGACGAAATGGTTTGATGGCATAAGATAAAGGTAAATTCACAACTTCTGATTGCTTTGTAAATCCTGGTGTTTCAACTGTAAATAAAAATTTTCCACCATTTGGAAGTTCCATATAATACTCTCCATTTTCATCAGCAGCATAAGTTCCAACTAATTCTCCTGTTTCAACATTTTTTACGGCAATAACAGAACGAACACTTTGATTCACATCATTTTTTCTAACATTTCCTTTGATAGCCACAAAAAGTGGTGGCACACGTTCTGTTTTAACTTTCAATACATCAATTTTGCCGGGTGGAGAATATCTTGAAGTAGAAAAGTATGCTATTTTTTCAGAAGAATCTGTTACGAACAAAAAATCATCTCCTGGTGAATTGATAGGAAATTCAAGGTTTTCGGGTGGAGACCAAGTTTGAGTATTGGGGTCAAAAGTGGTTTTGAAAATATCGTAACCGCCCATTCCTTTGTGTCCTTTGGAAGCAAAGTATAACACTTTTCCGTTTGGATGAAGAAATGGATAATCTTCGTCATAAGGTGTGTTGATAGCAGACAATGGCTGTGGTTTAGCAAAAGTGCCATTTGGCAAACGAATAGCAAAATAAATATCTCTTCCATTTTTTCCATCTTCACCATAAGAAGAAAAAAACACTTTATCACCTTGTTGTGGTAGATAAACAACAGATTTATCCTTTTTCTTTTTATCAATTTTAGATTGAAACTCATCAGGTTTGACTAATAATTTTCCGCCAATGGTTGATAAATCGTAACTTCTGAAGTATTCATTTTCGTTGAGTTGTTTTTTAGAGAGAATAACAAGTTCTTTGATATTAGATAAAAGTTTTTTACCATTTTCACAAGCGGCAATTTCTTTATCCACCTCCATTTCTTTAGCTTTTGAAGCCGAAACAGATTGCTTGTAATTTTGATAGTATTTAATAGCGTCATTAAATCTGTAATTGAGGTGATATGCTTTTGCGAGATAAAAGAGTGCTTCGGATGGAGTTTCTTTTTTTTGAACAAATTTTACAGCAAATTCAAGGTATGGTATGCATTTCTTTTTATCAGGTTCTGCATAAATCATTGATACTCCTAATCGGTAATTGTAAAGGGGTTCTTTTGAAAAGTTAGCAACAAGTTGAGAATATAATTTGTAAGCTTCTACATAACTTTCTTCTTTGAATGCACTCTCTGCTTGTTTTTTTACATCGTCAATATCTTTTTGAGAAAATATATTAGTACTGCAAACTATCAATGCAATAATAAAATAAAAAGAATTAATAAACCTAAAACCTTTGTATTTTGAATTAGATATTTTCAATTTAATAAAATCCACTTATAGCAGGCAAAATAATAAAAAAATATGTTAATAAACAAACAGATAAAATTGATTTTAGTTATTTTTACAATTAAAAGATTTTCAAGTAAGTTCTAACAATTACATTAAGAATAATAGATATTAAATGGAACTTGTAAATTGAGGAATTTTGAAATCCTTTTTACTTTGGGCATCTAATACAGATATAACTGCCATATTCACAATTTCTCTAACTGTAGAAGTAAGTTGTAATACATGAACTGGTTTTTTCAATCCCATCAAAATAGGTCCAAAAATTTCAGCATTACCAAGTTCTGCAAGCATTTGCTGTGTAATATGTGCCGAAGATAAATTTGGGAAGATAAATGTATTTACTTCTTTATCTACAATTTTGCTGAAAGGGAATTTTTCATGAAGTAAATTTTGATTTAATGCAAATGATGGCTGTATTTCTCCATCTACTATTATATCAGGATGATTTTTATGCAAATACTCAATGGCTTTTTGTTGCTTAATCGTTTCTTCATTTTTTACAGAACCAAAATTTGAATAAGAGAGCATTGCAATAACAGGTTGTATATTAAACTGACGAATATAATTATGTGTTAAAAGCGTAATATCTACAAGTTGTTCCCATGTAGGATTTTCGTGTATGGTAGCATCTGCAAAAAAGTAAATACCTTTTTTTGTGCTGAGAGCATATAATCCAGCAACTCTATGAAAGTGTTCATCTGGACCAATAATTTCAAGTGCGGGTTTTAGGATTTCATTAAATCTGCGAGTAATACCAGAAATCATTGCATCTGCGTGGCCAAGTTCAACCATCATAGCACCAAAATAATTTCTATCTCTCATCAAGCGTCTCGCTTCATATTGAGTAAGACCTTTTCTTTGTCTTTTTTTCCATAAAATATCGCCATATTCTTCTCTTAATTTTGTTTCTTCCATTGGGTCAATGATAGTAATGTTGTTGCCTAATTCTACGCCACATTCTTTGGCAATGGCTAAAATCTGATTTTTATTTCCTAACAAAATGGGCTGTGCGATATTTTCATCACATATTACTTTAACGGCTTTGATGATTCTTAATGCGTCTGCTTCGGCAAATACAATTTTTTTAGGTTCTAATTTTGCTCTCTGAGTGATTGTTCGGATAAATTTATTGTCCTTGCCAATTCTGTTTGCTAAATGAATTTTATAGGCCTCAAAATCAGAAATAGTTTTTCTTGCAACGCCACTTTCAATGGCGGCTTTTGCTACAGCAGAAGAAACTTCTGAAATAAGGCGTGGGTCAAGGGGTTTAGGAATAATGTAATCTTTTCCAAAAACCATTGTTTTTTTTCCGTATGCTAATAAAACACTGTCAGGAACTTGTTCTTTAGCCAATGCAGCCAATGCCTTTGCTGCGGCTATTTTCATTGCCTCATTAATTTGTTTGGCCTGAACATCTAAAGCCCCTCTGAAAATATATGGATAACCAAGAACATTATTTACTTGATTTGGGGTATCGCTTCTTCCAGTGGCTACAATTATATCTTCACGAGCACTAATGGCTTCTTCATAAGAAATTTCAGGAGTTGGATTGGCTAATGCAAATACAATGCAATTTTTTGCCATGCTTTGAACCATTTCTTTTGACAGCACATTTCCTTTTGATAAACCAACAAATACATCTGCACCATTGATGGCTTCTGCTAATGTTTGAATATCTGTTCTATCTGTAGCAAAAAATGATTTGTATTCATCTAAATCTTTTCGGTTTTTATGAATAACACCTTTACTATCTAACATCACAATATTCTCTTTTTTTACGCCAATTGAAATATACATTTTTGCACAGGAAATAGCAGATGCACCTGCACCGTTGATAACCATTTTTATTTTTGACAAATCTTTATCAAAAATTTCGCAGGCATTCATCAATGCGGCAGTTGAAATGATGGCTGTTCCGTGCTGGTCATCGTGCATCACTGGTATATCCAGTATTTCTTTAAGTCGTTTTTCAATTTCAAAACATTCGGGGGCTTTGATATCTTCAAGATTTATACCGCCAAAAGTAGGTGCTATATTTTTTACAGTATTGACAAATTCATCAATGTTTTTGGTATTAACTTCAATGTCAAACACATCAATATCAGCGTAAATTTTGAACAACATTCCTTTTCCTTCCATTACTGGCTTTGAAGCCAGTGGCCCAATATCACCTAAACCTAATACTGCAGTGCCATTAGAAATAACGGCTACTAAATTTCCTTTTGCAGTGTATTTGTAAGCATCTTCTGGATTTTTATGAATTTCTAAACACGGCTCTGCAACGCCCGGAGAATAAGCAAGTGATAAATCTCTTTGTGTACTATATGGCTTTGTTGGAATAACTTCAATTTTTCCTGGTCTGCCTTGTGAATGATAATCAAGAGCAGAATTTTTTTTGTAGTCCATAAAATTTATTTTTAAACTAAATTGAAAGGCAAATATACTAAATATATGGTGATGTGTTCTTTTAAGATACTTATAAAAATAAACGATGACAATCCATCAAACTCAAAAAATCAATTTTTCAAATTCAATAATTTTTTTCTTCCATTCATCAGGAACTGGAATTGTAGTGTTTTGTGTATAATCAAAACAAACCATAATACTTTGAGCAAAACATTTTATGGCAGCATTTGAACTTAAAACATTTTCAAACACAAAACTTTTTGTTCCAATTTTTGAAATGCGTGTGTAACAATAAATCTCTTCATTCAGAAAAATTGGCTCGTAATAATCAATTTCTGTACGGGCTATAATTAAACCGTTTTTTTGAAAATCATTTTCAGGGAATAATTTATTCATATACTCTACTCTACCCTGCTCAATATACGACAAATACACAGCATTATTAACATGCTGCTGCATATCAATGTCAATATATCTTATCTGTATAGGAATTTTATGCTGAAATAAGTTCAAATTGATATCTTCTTTTTTCATCTCAATAATTTTATTTTTTTCTATTGATTAGAGATTCAGAAAGTTGTAATAAAATATTTATTGCCGTATTATTAGTAACTTTTAATGATTTAATTTGTTTTAAATTTTTTTGATGGATATTTTTTACTGTATTTAATGTCAATTCATCAATATGTAATTCTTTGAATATATTTTTCATTGCCTCTATTTTTTCAGTATTAGCAGGCATTTGCAATATCTTTTTGATTTGAGAAAGTTGTTTTTTATTTGCTAACTCTATAGATTTAGTCAGTAAAAATGTTTTTTTATTGGTAAGAATGTCGTTGCCAATTTTTTTTCCAAAAGTTTTTGTATCTCCAAAAGTATCTAAATAATCATCCATTATTTGAAAAGCAATGCCAATGTTTTCACCAATTTTGTATAATTTTTTTTGTTCAGAGGAATTTACATTTGCTACAATTGCCCCCATTTGAAGCGAAGTGCCAATAAGAACTGCGGTTTTTTTTCTAATCATTTCAATATATTGTGCAGAAGGAACAGAATTAAGATTTTCAAAATTCATATCTTCCTGTTGTCCTTCGCAAATTTCAACAGATGCTTTTGAAAAAACTTTTAGTAATGAATGAGAAACATTGGAAGGATACTTAGACAATAACTGAAATGCTTCAACAAGTAAAACATCGCCAGAAAGAATGGCTCTATTTACATTCCATTTTGTATGAATTGTTTTTTTTCCTCTGCGTAGTGGCGAATTATCTAAAATATCATCGTGAATCAAAGAAAAAGTATGAAAAAGTTCTATTGATAAAGCAGCATTGAGAGATGGTTTGTAATTTTTTTGATATAGATGAGTAGCAAGCAAACATAATACGGGACGAATTTGTTTTGCATCTGATTGTAAAATGTATTGAATGGGTTCATAAAGTTCTTTTGGTTTTCTGTTATTAAGAGATTGAATATAGAGATTTAAGTGCTTATTAAATGCTGATTGATATACAGAAATGTTATTCATATTTTAATTGTGATTTAATAATAAAAAACCGCTGTATCACTTATTTGTAAATACAGCGGTTGATATTGTCATTTAAGATTGATTAGGATTAGTATCTATACCATTCGCTTTTGAAAGGGCCATTTTTATTTACTCCAATATATTCTGCTTGAACATCAGTTAATTCATCTAATTCTGCACCTAATTTACTTAAATGAAGTCGTGCTACCATTTCATCTAAATGTTTTGGTAATGTATAAACTTTATTTTCGTATTTTTCTCTATTTGTCCAGAGTTCTATTTGTGCTAATGTTTGATTAGTGAATGAATTACTCATCACAAAAGATGGATGTCCTGTTGCACAACCTAAATTTACAAGACGACCTTCTGCAAGTACAATAATATCTTTTCCATCAATGGTATATTTATCTACTTGTGGTTTGATAGTTTCTTTTGTATGGCCATAGTTTTTATTTAACCAAGCCATATCAATTTCTGTATCAAAATGTCCAATGTTGCAAACAATAGCGTTGTGTTTCATTTTTTTGAAATGTCTATCAACAACTATATCTCTGTTTCCGGTAGCAGTAACAATAATATCAGCAAGAGGAACAGCATTGTCCATTTTCATTACCTGATAACCATCCATGCATGCTTGCAATGCACAAATTGGGTCAATTTCAGTAACAATTACTCTTACACCCTGAGAACTTAAAGATTGAGCAGACCCTTTACCAACATCGCCATAACCTGCTACAACAGCAACTTTTCCGGCTAACATTACATCAGTTGCTCTACGAATGGCATCTACTAATGATTCTCTACATCCATATTTATTATCAAATTTAGATTTAGTAACTGAATCATTAACATTAATTGCAGGCAATGGCAATATGCCTTTACGCATACGCTCATATAAGCGATGTACACCAGTGGTAGTTTCTTCGGAAATTCCACGAATACCGGGTACTAATTCAGGATATTTGTCTAATACCATATTGGTGAGATCTCCACCGTCATCTAAAATCATATTCAGTGGCTTTCTGTCTGGACCAAAGAATAATGTTTGTTCAATACACCAATAAAATTCTTCTTCGGTCATACCTTTCCATGCATAAACCTGAACATCTCCACGAGCGGCAATAGCAGCAGCAGCATGGTCTTGAGTTGAAAAGATATTGCAAGAACTCCATGTAACTTCAGCACCAAGTTCAATAAGTGTTTCTATTAAAACTGCAGTTTGTATAGTCATGTGCAAACATCCTGCAATACGAGCACCTTTCAGAGGTTTTTTAGGACCATAAATTTTTCTTAATTCCATTAAACCGGGCATTTCATATTCAGCTAGTTTAATTTCTTTTCTTCCCCATTCTGCTAATGAGATGTCTTTAACTTTGTAAGGGATAAATTCTTGTTTTGTTTTTACTGACATAATTTAATTTTTAGAGGTGCAAAAATACAAAATTTTATTTGGATGAAAAGTGTAATAAATTCATAAAAAAATCTGCGTGAGGGATGTGTAGGGCGGCGAAGCCGGTGCGAAGCGAAGCGTAGCACGGAAGCGAACGCGAACCCCAGAGCAGCCCGACCCGAGCGAAGCGAGGGGCACGCCCAAATAATAATAAAAAATTTTACTAAAAATAATCTGCAAATACTTTTTGCCAAAGGGTATCGTCAAACGCAGGACGGCATTTGATTTGAATAAATTCTTTTTTTATAGGATGTTCAAAACTTATTTGATATGAATGTAAATGTATAAATCCACCTGGATTGGTGCGAGGATAGCCGTATTTAATATCTCCTTTAATGGGGCATTGTATAGCAGAAAGTTGGGATCTTATTTGATGATGTCTGCCTGTTATCAGGTTTATCTTCAATAAATAATATCTATCTGAACTGGCAATTATTTCATAAGTAAGTATGGCTTGTTTGCTATGTGCTACTTCTTTTGAAAATGCTTTGCTTTTATTGGCTTGCGAATTTCTTAAAATATAATGTGTAAGTGTATCTTTTTCTTTTGGAGGTTTGTTTTGCACAACGGCGTAATAAATTTTTTCAATTTTTTTATTTCTCAATAAATCATTGAATTTACTTAATGCTTTGCTAGTTTTGGCAAACATGACTAATCCTGATACAGGTCTGTCTATACGATGTATAACTTCTAAAAAAACATTACCTGGTTTGTTATCTCTTTTTTTGATAAATTGTTTGAGTTGATTTAATAAGGATTCATCACCAGTTTTGTCTTCTTGAACAATTTCAGAGGGTAATTTATTAACTACTAAAAGATGATTATCTTCATACACGATTCTTTGTTCTAATGGCAAAGGGTTTTGCATTACATTCAGGATAATTTTAATTCAGAAAGTTCTTTATTAATTTTATTCACAAGATGAGTCAATTTATTTTTTGCAATACTCAATACAAATGAATTTAAATGTCCTGTAAGTGTTATCTGGCTTTGATTTTGATCATTGAAATGAACGATTAAAACTAAAAAGTAATTTCCAAAGGGTTCAGAACGATAAATGATAGAGTTAGGATTAGATTGATCTATGTGCAATGTAAGTGAAATGATATTTTCAATATCAAAGCGAATAGTATTTTTATCTAGAGAATTTATATTATGAATTTTATCTTTAGGCAAAATAGATTCTAAATGATGGATATCAGATAAAAACTGAATGAGTTTATCAGAAGGAGATTGACAGGTTAATGTGTCTGAATGAATTTCAAAGGTATTTTGTGAGGAACTCATTTTTTATTTTTCCAGTTTTCAGGGTCTTTTTTCCATTCTAATAATTCCTGATATTCAGCATCAGAAATATATTCTTTTTCCAAAGCAACTTTAATTAAGTCATCAAAATTAGAAAGCGATAACACCTGGAGTTTATTTTTTTTGAAATTTTCGGCAGCAACAGGCAAATTGTAAGTAAAAATAGAAATCATTCCTTTGATGGTACATCCTGCATCTTTGAGGTGTTGAATAACTTTTAAACTGCTTCCGCCGGTAGAAATTAAATCTTCAATTACAATTACAGATTGACCTTTTTCAACATGCCCTTCAATAGCATTAGAAAGCCCGTGCTGTTTGGCTTCTGGACGCACATATACAAATGGAAGTCCAAGTTCTTGTGCTACTAATACGCCGTGTGCAATTCCTCCCGTTGCTACACCTGCGATAACATCTGGATTACCAAAATGTTCATTGATGGTATCTACAAATTGTTGACGAATGTATGTTCTTAAAGAAGGGTAAGACAGAATTACACGATTATCACAATAAATTGGTGATAACAATCCACTACTCCATTGAAAAGGTTTTTGGGTATTTAATTTTACAGCTTTGATTTGTAAAAGATATTCTGCAACTTTGTACGATGTTTCTTTGCTAATTTTCATAGTTCTCTCTAAAATTGAGGCGGCAATAATACAAAATAAATAACAAATGAAATGAACATGATTTATAAACAAATACCAATTAATATTCAATACTTTAAATTTTTTACCGCAAAGGCGCTGAGACGCAAATGAAGTGAATAGTGAAAAGTTTTTAGTTTCTAATTTTGAGTTACTAAAATACAACTAAAAACTATTAAAAGTCCTTAGCGATCTTTGCCTGAATTAAAATTTTAAACATTAACAATTAAATTAATAATATTAAAAATAAATTTATGAAAATTCAAATTCAATTTTTTCAATCTACATTATTAATATCGGATGAAAAATCAGATGAAAACTTGTCTGCTTTTACAAGTGTTTTTAATATAAACGATAAAACTACTTTTTCAGAAATAGACAGATACATAGCGTATTTTCTGCAAGGAAAATTTAATCATCAGTATTATGCTTTATTTTTTGAAAGTAATTTGTTATTAATGTCTTTTTTGGAAATGTATTTGCCAAATCGATTTAATATAATGTATGCAGCAGGTGGTTTGATTCATCATCAAGGAAAAGGATATTTATGGATGTTTAAGAGAGGAAAATGGGATTTACCTAAAGGTAAAATAGATTCAGGTGAAAAAGCCGAAGACGCTGCTATCAGGGAATGTATTGAAGAAACAGGTGTTTCAAATTTAAAAATAGAAATAAATTTGGGCTTGACTTATCATATTTTTGAACAAAAAGAAAAATATAATTTGAAGATTACACAATGGTTTTTAATGAGTACAAAACATGATGGACAACTTATTCCACAAACAGAAGAAGGTATTTCAAAATTAGAGTGGATAAAAGAAAATGATTTGTCTAAAGAGATTTTACCAAATACTTACTCAACAATTATTGATATTCTACAAAGAGCAAAAATTATATCAGAAAAAATTTAGTTGATACAGTTTATGGACTTTTTGTGCCAATGGAGATTTAATAGCCATCCAGTACCATGTTTTATAAAACATTACCTTTAAATTTGACGAGATAGATAATTTTGTTTTTTTTGTAATAGGTTCATAATTAAACTTTTTCATCCATTTGTAAGAAATTTTTTCAATAATTTCAATATCCTTTGGATTCATTTTTTTTCCAATCATCTTTGTATGATGTGGTAACTGGTTTTGATAAAGGAATATATTTTTTAAGTTTGTTTTCAGATAAAAAATGTTGAGCTTCATCTAAAAATAATTTAACAGGTTTATGAAAATTCCACACTTCATCAGAATAAGGAACATCCAAAAATGTTAATATCTCTTTTATTGTATTTTCTGGATTTTCCACAAATTTTTCATATTGAAATAAATAACATTTATCAGGATATTTCTCTAATAATTTTAAGGTTTCATCAGCGTAAAAAGTCCACAAAACTGTTCTACCTTCAGGGTTACTTTTACCTGCAAATAACTTTTCTGTAGATTGTCTTTTAATATGAGAATAATTTTGAGCACGAGGATCTCTGATATTGATAATAAACTTTGCTTCAGGAAAAATTTCTAATAATTCCTTTACATAAAAAGTATAATAAGGAACTTTATGAATTATATGAGTAACTTTTGATTTATCTCTATTATGAAAATCAAATACTTTATTGATAGACAATGCTAAACGAATGTATCTTTCTCTTAAGGACAAATTTTTTTCAAACACACTATTGTATAAATTCAAATCAATTTTATTTTGCTTATATTTATCTGGTAGTTGATTTAAAAAGGATTTTCTTTCAATACGCTTTAAATATTTTTCAGTATCTTTTTGAAATTTTTCTAATGAATTACATTTACTTGTAATAAGAATATTTTTGAATTCCGGCAGACCATAAATCTGTGGATGTGCATTTAAAATATAAAGCAATAAAGTTGTTCCACCTCTTCCATGTCCTATAATAAAATTGTATTTTATTTGATTAAAATGCATAATAACTTATTTTTTATGCAAAAATAGATATTTTGAATTTATTTTAATAAACAATAGTTTTTCATTATCATTTCAATCTCTATATTCGCCCCAATTTTATTAAATGAATAGTAAAGCAAAATTATCACTTATTATTGTTTTAGCAGTGTTGGTAATAGACCAAGCAATTAAAATTTATATTAAATTGAATTATCCATTAGGTGTTGTAAAAGAATTTGCAGATTGGGCATATTTATATTTTACAGAAAATCCGGGAATGGCATTTGGTATTGAATGGGGAGGAGAATATGGTAAATTATTTCTAACTTTATTTAGAATAGCGGCTTGTGTTTTTGGTATATGGTTTATTAATAAATCCATTCAAAAAGGTGAAAGCAGTATTTTCATTGCATCTATTTCATTGATATTAGCAGGAGCGTTGGGAAATATCATTGATAGTGTATTTTATGGAGTTATTTTTACAGAAAGCACTGAATATGATGTTGCACAATTAACTTTTGGAAACGGTTATTCATCTTTATTTCATGGTAAAGTAGTAGATATGTTTTATTTTCCACTATTTAGTGGAAGGTTTCCTGAATGGCTACCAATTTGGGGTGGTGAAGATTTTTTGTTTTTTCGTCCGATATTTAATTTTGCTGATGCATCTATCACGATAGGAGTTTTTATGTTGTTGATTTTTCATAAACAAATTGAAGAACATTCATTGAGTTTAAAATCAAATTCTCAAGAATAAAATACAAAAGTGAAAAAAGCGATCATTCTTGTAAATATTGGTAGTCCTGATGAAATGAATGTATCATCTACTCGTAAGTATTTGAGAAAGTTTTTAATGGATAAACGGGTTATTGATATTCCTTATTTATCAAGATTTATACTCGTTAATGGAATTATTGCACCATTTCGTGCACCTAAAAGTTTGAAATCATATCGTCAGGTTTTAATAAATAATGAATCGCCTTTATTGTATTATTCATTTAAGTTAGAAGAAAAGTTACAGAAAGTTTTAGGTGAGGGTTATATTGTAAAAAATGTAATGATGTATGGAAGACCTTATTTGAATGATGTTTTGAAAGAATTACAAAAAAAACATTTATCTGAAATTATTTTTATTCCTTTATATCCACAATATGCTTCATCTACTACTGGTTCTGCATTAGAGATGTTTTTTAATACCATCAAAAACTGGATAAATATCCCAAACATTAAAACACACCATACATTTTTTAATCATTCTGAATTTGTTGATTTGTGGGCTAATCATATACAAAAACATTTGCCTGAACACTTTGATAAAATTATTTTTAGTTATCACGGATTACCTGAAAGACAAATTTTTAAGGCAGATAATCAATATTCTCATCATCATTGCAATTTAAATGATTGCTGTAATACACTTTCAGATGTCAATAGATTTTGTTATCGTGCTAATTGTATACACACTACAAAACTAATTGCATCAAAATTAAATTTACCTGATAATAAAATAATCATTTCATTTCAATCAAGGTTAGGACAAAGTGAATGGCTAAAACCATATACTTCGGATGTATTGAAAAATGAAGCACAAAAGGGTACTAAAAATTTAGTAATTGTTTCACCTGCATTTGTTACAGATTGTTTAGAAACATTATTTGAATTAGGAATAGAAGGAAAAGAATTGTTTGAAAATAATGGAGGAGAAAGATTAACATTAATACCATCTTTGAATGATAAAGATGAATGGGTATTATTTTTGAAGAAATTAGTAGAAGTAAATTAAGATCTGTTTTACATAACCCTCATACAATAACATAATACCAAATAACAGACCATATTAAGTACCACACCATTGCCCAAAAAAGCCCCATATTTCCAAATAAAGCAAAAATTATAATTACACCTATCAACAAAATCCATTGATGTTTAGTTTCTTGAAATGTGAATTTTGGAAATTTAAAGGATATTAAATTAACAGGAAAAATAAGTAGTACGGATGAGATTATTGATATTGCTCTCAATGCCTTAGTCGAGTAAATAATTTTTGAGAATATAATTGCATTCCATTTTAATAAAGATGAATGCTCACTTAAATCTGGATTTTCGTTGATGATAAATAATAATAAAGAAAGTATAATCATAGCATTAGCAGGAGTAGGCAAACCAATAAAATAATAAGATTGCCGAGTATCGTGGTTAAATCTTGCAAGACGAATGGCAGAAAATAAAACTACAGAAAAACATAAATAATTCCAATTTGAATGTTCTTGCATTTCTGCTAAATGAAAAAGTATGAAAGCAGGTAACAAACCAAAAGTAACAAGGTCTGCCAAACTATCCAAATCTTTACCAATCAAAGATTTTACATTTAAACTTCTTGCAACCAATCCATCTAAAAAATCTGCAATTAAGGCAATGCTTACAAGAATAATTACATTTGAATAGTGTTCATTTAATAATTGATAAATAGCAATTGACCCACACAATAAATTTATAAGTGTAATGGTGTTAGGAATCCATGAAATAATTTTTCGCATCAGATTAGTCGTTTAATATGATTTCTTTTACGGTATCTAACAATTTAATAACATTTTCATAAGTATCACTTTCGCCATATAAGCGTAATAATGGCTCTGTACCGCTTGCTCTTATCATTACCCATTGTTCATTGTCTAAAAAGTATTTATACCCATCAATAGTTTCAGTACCAATTACTTTATATTTTCCAAATGATGTATATTTTCCATTTTTGCAATTACTGATAATTCTTTGTTTTAAGGACTCTTCTGTGTGTAAGTCATAACGATAATAAGAAAACTTTCCAGTAATTTTATAAACATCCTCAATTAGTTCTTCTAAAGTTTTTTTGCTTTTAGCCATATATTCCCAAATGGTAAGTCCCATCCAGATGCCATCTCTTTCAGGAATATGACCTTTAATAGCAATTCCACCACTTTCTTCTCCACCCAATAAAACATCATCTGAAATCATATAACCTGCAATGTGCTTAAATCCAATTGGAACTGTAATCACTTCAAGTCCAAGATATTTAGCCAATTTATGAATACGAGGAGTAGTTGAAGTAGCCGTTACAATTTTTCCTTTTAATTTTTTTACTTCTGCAAGATACTTGATAAGCAACAAAATAATATGATGAGAATCTACAAAGTTTCCTTTACTATCAAATAATCCTATTCTATCTGCATCACCATCTGTACAAAGTCCGCAGTTTATTCTACCATGTTGTTGAATGAATTTTTGAAACTCCTGCAAATTACGTAAAATGGGTTCTGGTGCTTGTCCGTAAAATGTTGGATTGTGTTGTTTATGCAAATGTATAATGTAAGGAAATAATCGATACATAATGTTTTGCCCTGCTCCATACATACTGTCATAAGCAAATCTCAATCCTGATTTTTCAATGGCTTTTAAATCAAAATGATTTACCACATGATTGTAATATAAATCTTCAAAATTTTGATATTCTAAAAGTCCTGATTTTTCAGCATTTTCAAGTGATATAGATGATAAATTAAAAGAAATCTTTTCTGGAATAAGTTGTTCTACTTCAGAAATTTTATCTGGTAGTAAAGGACCGCCATAACTTCCTTTTAATTTATAACCATTATATTCTGGTGGATTATGACTTGCAGTAATGATAATTCCTAAAGAAGCTTTATTTTGTAATGTAGCAAGTGAAATCATTGGAGTAGAAACAAAATTTTTATCCATTATTACCTTTATGTTGTAGTATGACAAAACTTTTGCAATAGTTTGAGTAAATAATTTTCCTGCAAAACGACAATCATAGCCCACACAAACAACAGGATTAGTATAATTATTTTTCAACCATTTGGCTACACCTTCGGTGACTCTCGCTACATTTTCTACTGTAAAATCATCAGCAATAATAGCACGCCAACCATCAGTGCCAAATTTTATTTGATTCATAAGATAAATTTTTGGGCAAATATAATGAAAAGTGAAAAGTGAAAAACGAATAGTGAAAAGTGAAATGGACATTGAGCATTGAATGCTGACGATTTTGTTTTACAAAATGTCAGCATGCCGACTGCAACGTAGGCACATTGAACTTTTAATAACTAAAAAATTAATCATTTAATAATACAATTTATTTTCAATTCTCCCAGTTATTTTACCTATTTTTGCCACAAATCTTTAAAAGATGAAAAAAACTTTAATTATTGGAGGATTCGTATTAATTGGATTTTCATATTATTCTCAAAATGACTCTATACCTTCTGATACAACAAAAAGTAATAAACAAGAAGAATTTCAAATACCTGTTTATTCTGTAACATCAGATGAAAGTGATGCTGAAAGTAATAGTCAGGATGTTGCTTCATTACTACAGGCATCAAGAGATATTTATTTGAGTTACGCTTCTTTTCATTTAGCATCAGTTAATTTTCGTTTTAGAGGATTACCAGCAGACCAAAGCTTAGTAATGATTAATGGCATTAATATGAATAACGCTGAGGTAGGATATGCCAGCTGGAGCAACTGGGGTGGATTAAATGATGTGATGAGATTTCCTGAAATAAGAATTGGTGTTACGCCTTCTCGTTATGCTTTTAGTCCTTCATCGGGTTATACATATATTGATAGTCGTGCATCATTATTCAAAAAAGGCACTCGTTTTTCTTATGCCAATTCAAATCGTATTTTCCAGCACAGGGTTATGCTTACGCATTCAACTGGAATGATGGCTAACGGCTGGGCTATTACACTTTCTGCTTCTGCAAGATTATCAGACACCAGTTATTATCCAGGAACATATTTTAATTCAACAAGTTATTATTTGAGTGTTGAGAAAAAATTTAATGACAGACATTCGTTGTCATTAACAGCATTTTATGCAGATATTGAAAGAGCAAGAAAAGGGCTTGCCACACAAGAAGTTTATAATTTAGTTGGCAACAATTATTACAATCCTAATTGGGGATATCAAATGGGCAAAAAAAGAAATGGATATATTACTAACAATTCTTATCCAACAGGCATCTTAACTCACATTTTCAATATCTCTGAAAATACTAAATGGACATCTTCTGTTTCTTATTCTTATGGAAAAAATAAATCAACAGGTGTAACTTGGTATGATGCGGCTAATCCAAATCCTACCTATTACAAATATCTGCCAAGTTATTATCAATATACTAATCCTGCTTATGCTCAAATTCTTACTCAATTATGGCAAACCGATGTTAATACTCAACAATTAAATTGGGATAAATTTTATCAAGCAAATTATGGCAATTTATTTACAGTTGAAAATGTTGATGGTATTGCAGGAAAAACCTATGAAGGCAGAAGATCAAAATACATGATTCAAGGACAAAATACTGACTCAAAAGTATTTAATTTTTCAACCTTCGTAAATTCAAGAATAGATAAATTTTTTGTAAGTGGTGGATTGAATTTCAATCATAGCATTTTCCATCATTACAAAACAGTTGATGATTTATTAGGTGGAGATTTTTGGTTAGATTATGATATTTTTGCAAGAGGTCTTTCAACAGATGAATCATATTATCAAAATGATGTGGAACATCCCAATAAACTTCTTCGCAAAGGAGATATTTTTGGATATAATTACAACATTAAAACTTTCCGTTCAGAAGCATGGGGACAAGCAGAATATAGTTTAAGTAAGTTTGATTTGTATGTGGGTTTATCAACAAGTTACTCAACCATTCTTCGTGAAGGTTTAATGAAAAATGGTAAATTTCCTGATAATTCCAAAGGCAACTCACCCACCAAAACTTTTTTTAACTATGGTGTAAAAGGTGGTGCAACATATAAAATAAGCGGCAAAAATTATATTACCTTAAATGCCATGTATTCTACTAAACCTACTGACTATCAAAATATATTTATATCACCACAAACCAGAAATGATTACATTAATCCAATACAAAATGAAGAAGTATTAGCAACAGATGTGAATTACTATGCTAACTTTAGATTCTTAAAAGCAAGAGCTACTTATTATTTTTATCAAATAAAAAATTCAACTTATTTAAGATCATATTTCCACGATGTTTATAATACTATTGTAAATTATATTATGACTGGAGTTAATACACAATATCAAGGGATAGAGTTAGGCGTAGAAGCAAAATTTTTAAGAGGATTTACAGCAACTGGAGTTTTTGGAATGGGAGAATATATCTACACAAACAGACCATTAGCACAAGCATGGAGAAACAATTCAGGAGAACAATTATTTTCTGACAGAGTAGTTTACTTAAAAAACTATAAAGTAGGCGGCACGCCTCAAACCATTGCAGGATTAGGATTGAGATACAATAGTAAAAAATTCTGGTATGTGGGCGTGTATTTCAATTATTTTGCTGATATGTATATTGAACCGAATCCAGACAGAAGAACTGAAGCGTCTATCAGTAAATATATTCCTACTGATCCACAATGGCAACAATTATTAGGTCAGGAAAAATTACCTTCTAAATATACAATAGATGCTAATGTTGGAAAATCATTTAGAATCAAAGGAAAATATACATTAGGAATAAACGGATCTGTATCAAATTTACTCAATAATAAGACGATTATTAGTAATGGAATTGAACAATTAAGATTTGATGCCAATGACCCTATGAAATTCCCAAACAAATATAATTACGCTATGGGATTAACTTATATGTTGATGATCAATTTTAATTTTTAGTAAAAATGAAAAAGATTTTTTCATCCATATTATTTTTAGTTTTTGTTCAGCAATTTATTTTTGCACAAAAGTTAGAAAAAGGTGTAAACTACCACACCGTAGTAGTCGCATTCTGGAATGTAGAAAACCTGTACGATACCATCAATGATCCTAAAAAAATAGATGAAGAATTTTTACCCGATGGCACAAATTTGTGGAATACAAAAAGATACTTGAAAAAGTTAGACCATCTGGCGGAAGTAATTAAACAATTAGGCGAAGAATATAATCCTGATGGACCTGCTGTAATTGGAATGTGCGAAATTGAAAATATCAATGTTTTGAAAGATTTAGCAAAACAAGATAAAATTGCCAATAGAAATTACCAAGCCATATTAATAGAAGGACCAGATGCACGCGGTGTAGATCCTGCATTAATGTATAATCCAAAGTATTTTAAGCCCGAAAAGTATGTTTCTTACCCTGTATTAGTTGTAACCGATCCTGAACATAAAACGAGAGATATACTTGTAGTATATGGAAAACTTTTAGGTGAGCCCTTTGCATTTCTTATCAATCACTGGCCTTCAAGAAGAGGTGGTGAAGAAGCAAGCAGGCCAAACAGAATATCTGCTGCAAAGGTAGCCCGCCATATTGCAGATAGCATTATGAATACCAATCCATCAGTAAAAATTATGATAATGGGCGACTACAACGACGATCCTGTAAATGAAAGTATAAAAAAATACATTCGTACTTATGATGATCTAAAAAGAACTCGTGATGATGAATTTTTTAATCCTATGGAAAAACTTTACAAAAAAGGGTTTGGAACGCTTGCTTACCAAGATCAATGGAATTTGTTTGATCAAATACTCATCAATAAACCATTGCTTCCAACAGATTATTCAACATTACAATATCTTAATGCTAAAATTTTTAATAAACCTTTTGTAAGAAATGATTTTGGTAATTTTAAAGGTTACCCATTCAGAACTATTGTAGGTGGAAATTATCAAGGTGGTTATAGTGATCACTTTGCTGTTTATATGGTTTTAGCTAGAAAAGTGAAGAGTGAAAAGTGAAAAACGAAAAGTGAAGAGTGAAGAGTTGTGAGTTTTGATTTTTTTTTGAGTTATATCGTCTTTGAGAAGACGAGAGTCCGAAGTAATCTCGTAATGATTTGTATGGTAATACTTTTGAGATTACTTCGCTACGCTCGTAATGACGATAAAACTCTTAAATGAATATTTACATTTTTTGAATAGAAAACTATTTCAACTTTTCGATTCCCTCATTATTAACTAAAAATCTGAATGGCAAGAGGGCATCTTCTTCTGCATAATCAATGCCAATTCTGGTTGTAGTGATAATATGATTATTTGATATTTTAATGCCTTCATCTTCAATCCAAATTTTATTACTCATCAAACTTGCACCATTTAGTGATTTATCAATTTTCAATGCCTTTGTAACTTTTCCTGGGCCATTTAATACACCTTTTTTAAGTGATTTTTCTGATATTCTTTGAAAAATAATATCTTTTCCTTTTTGTGGAATAATTCCTCTAATCAATACAGCATCAGGAACATTTTTTTGATTAGTAACTACATTAAACAAATAATGCATGCCATAGCAAAAATAAACATAACTAATTCCACCCTCTTCATACATTACTTTATTTCTTTCTGTTTTTCTGCCATTGTATGCATGGCAGGCCTTATCATATATTCCATTATATGCCTCAGTTTCAACAATAATACCTGTAGTAATTTTTCCATTAATTTTAGTAACCAAAACTTTTCCCAATAATTCTTTTGCAATTTCTACTACATTATCTCTTAAATAAAATTCTTTTGATAAAACCATAATTTTGAAATAAATTAATTTTACAATATTTATGAATATAAAATTAAATAAAATGTTTAAATTTAAATCTAATTATTTATATGTTGGGTTTAATAGATTATATATTTAGTGAATTAATTTTTTAATACTATTACTTTACAATATAATTGTTCTTAAACTTATTTTTAATAATACTTTCAATTTCATCTTTTGATATAGGATTTTTTTTAATTGTATCTAATATCAAATTTTCCAAGTAAATTTTATGTATTTCGGGATTTTGGGGATAATATATAACTTTATAAATATCACCAACAAAGATATTATCAAGAATTGTAGTTCTTGTTTCACCAGTATAAGATTTTCCATTAACATAATACACATACTTCACCCATAGTTGACCTCTTATACCTGAGTATACTTGAATAACTTTTGCATACGTTTTTCTTCCGTAATTATAAAGTAAGTTTCTATCTCTTTTATCTTTAAAGATACCTAAAACTAAAACAAGTATTAGTCCTATCAAAAATATTGTGCCTAAAAAAACTTTTAATCTAAATACTATTTGTTTTATTTCAATCATTCTAATTAAATACAGTAATATCTTTATTTAAATTTCTAAACAATCTTATTTTGTTTTGTTACAAAATTCTTAAAAATATTGTGGATATTTTTTTTCATAAAAAATAAAAAAGGTTACAAGTCATTCAACCTGTAACCTTAATAAAAATAAAGTAAGATTTTTATTTCGTTTCTTGTGCTAATTGTTTTTGAATATAATTTTTAATCCATTCAGTAGTAACAGAACTTGGTCTTTCAATAGGCAATCCTAATGCTCTATCCCAAACTAAACTTGCTAACACTCCTAATGCACGAGATACACCAAATAATACAGTGTAATACTCATACTCAAACATTCCATAATGAACTAACAATGCCCCTGAGTGAGCATCAACATTTGGCCATGGGTTTTTAATTTTTCCAGTAGCTTCTAAAATTGGCGGTGCTACTTCATATATCATTTGAACAATTTCACAAATATCATCATGTTTAATATAATTACGATAAAATTCTTGTTGTGCTGTGAATCTTGGATCTGTTTTTCTAAGCACGGCGTGTCCGTATCCTGGTACAACTTTTCCTTCTGCTAATGTTTTTTTAATGTATTCAGCAATTTGTTCTTTGGTCGGTAATCCTCCACCTAAATTTTCTTTTAACTGAAAAATCCATTTAATTACTTCTTGATTGGCTAATCCATGCAATGGACCTGCTAAACCATTTAATCCTGCTGCTAAAGATAAATAAGGATCGCTTAATGCAGAACCAACAAGGTGCGTTGTATGTGCAGAAACATTTCCTCCTTCATGATCGGCATGAATAGTTAAGTATAATCTCATTAAATTTTGAAAGTTAGGATCAGTATAACCAAGCATGTGGGCAAAATTCGCAGCCCAATCTAAATTGTAATTGGGTTCTATATGTTGGTTATTTTTATATTTTCTACGATATACATAAGCGGCTACACGAGGCACACGAGCAATTAAATTCATTGTATCTTCATACACATATTCCCAGTATTCTTTTTTACTAATGCCTCTTGCATAGGCCTTTGCAAATTCTGATTCAGTTTGCATGGCCATTATACCTGTAACAAACTGAGTCATTGGATGAGCACTTACAGGTAATTCATCTATTACATCAAATACATGTTTAGGAACATTACTTCTTCTTTGCCAATCAATAGTGATATTTTTTACATCTTCTTCTGATGGAATCTCACCCATTAAAAGTAAATAAAATAAACCTTCTGGTAATGGTTCGTTACTTCCATTTGCTTTGGGTAATTTTTCTCTTAATTCTGGAATTGAAAATCCTCTAAAACGAATACCCTCAATTGGATCTAATTTAGATGTTTCTGTAATAAGGCCTATAATGCCTTTCATTCCTGAATAAACTTGTTCAATAGTGTATTCGCCTAATTTTAAATTGCCATGTTTTGAAAGTAATTCTTTTACTTCTGCTGAAAGTTGTGCAGATTTTTCTCTGAATTTATTTTTTAAAGATTCCATATTATTTTTTTTAAAGCGAGCAAATTTAGTAAAATTATTAAGGAACAAATTTGAAATTTTTTCCTAAAAAGTGTGCGGCATTGCCAAGCATTTCTTCTATTCTGATAAGTTGATTGTATTTTGCAATTCTATCTGTGCGAGAAGCAGAACCTGTCTTAATTTGACCACAGCGTAAAGCAACTGCTAAATCTGCAATAGTTGTATCTTCTGTTTCACCACTTCTATGGCTCATTACAGTAGTATATGAATTAGTTTGTGCCATATTCACAGCCGCAATAGTTTCGGTAAGAGTACCTATTTGATTTACTTTAATTAGTACTGAGTTAGCAACATTATTACTAATACCTTCTGCAATTCTTTGAGTATTTGTTACAAATAAATCATCTCCTACCAATTGAATATCACTCAATTCTTCAGTTAATAATTTCCATCCATCCCAATCATCTTCTGCACATCCGTCTTCAATTGATATAATCGGATATTTATTTTTCCATTCTTTCCAAAAATTTACCATTTCTTTTGATGTTAATTTATCTCCAGTAGATTTTTTTAAATGATAAACTTTTTCTTTAGCATCATAAAATTCTGATGCTGCAGCATCCAGAGCAATAAAGACATCTTCTCCTGGTTTATATCCTGCTTTTTCAATGGCTTGTAAAACATATTTCAATGCTTCTTCGTTATTTTTGATATTTGGGGCAAATCCACCTTCATCACCAACAGCAGTATTTAAACCTTTATCTTTCAAAACCTTTTTAAGATGATGAAAAATTTCAACACCCATTCTCAATGAATCGCTGAAAATATCAGCATTAACAGGCATAATCATAAACTCCTGGAAGTCAATTCCATTATCAGCGTGAGCACCGCCATTTAAGATATTCATCATTGGGATAGGCAAAAGATTAGCACCTACTCCACCCACATATCTGTATAACGGAAGGCGACTTTCTTCTGCCGCGGCTTTTGCAACTGCCAGAGATACTGCAAGAATAGCATTTGCACCAAGATTAGATTTATTTTCAGTACCGTCTAATTCAATCAATGTATTATCAATTTCCTCCTGATCAAAAACATACATTCCGCTGATTTTTTCTTTGATAACCGTATTGATATTATTCACGGCTTTTGTAACACTTTTTCCAAGATATTGAAGAGGGTCATTATCACGCAATTCTACTGCTTCGTGAGTTCCTGTAGAAGCACCAGAAGGAACAGCAGCTCTGCCTACAACACCTGCATCTGTATAAACTTCTGCTTCAACAGTTGGATTTCCGCGTGAATCTAAAATTTGTCTTCCAATAACTGTGTGAATGAATGGCATAATAAAATTTTGGGGCGAAGGTAGAAAATTTTTTGCGGATATATCAGGAATAATTTTTTGATGTATTTAGTGAATATAGAATCTCAATTTTAAAATAAAAAACCTCTGCGAATGGCAGAGGTTTTGAGGTTTTATGTAATTTCACTTAAAAACTAATCCTTATCTTCTGCTTTGTTTGATATGTCTTCTTTTTTTATGAAGTTTCCGTTAGAATCAAAAAACACTTCTAATTTTTGTTTTCCTTTTTCTAACTCCACTTCATAAGAAATTTTTCCGTTTGCATCTGTAATTTTTGATGCTTCTTCCATTTGGTAATCAGCATAATTTTTTTTGCAATAATCAATAACTGTTTTAGGCAGTTCAGAGAGTTTAATTTCCTGCTCTTGCTCTTTGAATGATCCTTTGCTATCAAAAACTGCTGATGTTTCTGTTTTGTTCAGTTCAAATTCTGCTTCAAAATCATTGTTTTCTTTCTCCCATTTGACTTTTTTAGCATTGGGATACTGTTTCTGGAAAGCGGATTTTACATTTACTGGCACTTCGCTTTCGTTGATTTTTTGAGCCGATACGGCTGATGCTGTAATCATAATAGATACAGCGATGACTGACTTTTTCATAGTTATTGGGTTTTAAATTGTTGCTACAAACATAAAACTAAATTCTTAATCAATTCTTAATTTGCACACTAAAACAATGTTTATTGTTTTGATATGAATACATAACTTTTAAGTTGCTGGAATTACAAATACTATTTACAATAGACAATCCTAATCCGTGCGATGACAAAGATGCATTTGACTTTTTGAAAGGAATAAATATCTCTTCTTCATTTAATGGTTGATTTATGCCTGTATTACAAATTAAAAATTGATTTTTTGAAATATGTATTTCTATACAACCATTGTTTAATAAATTGTGGCGAATAGCATTATTTAATAAATTTGAAAATAGTATTTCACTCAAAATTGGATGTATGCTAATATACATTGGTTCAGTGAAATTTTTAAATATGGTGATATTTTTTTCCTGAATAAAGAATTGATAATTTTGTAACAATTTTTCAATAAGTTCATTTACGAGTATATTTTGTTTTTCAATAAATTGATTGTTTTCAATTTTTGTAATCAGCAAAAGAGATTTAATTAACTCACTCATTTTTTTGGTAGTATTTTCAATATCTGATAATAAAATCAATTCATTTTCAGTTAGTTTATCTGATTGCATTAGTAAATGAATTTTATTTTGTAAAATAGCAATGGGCGTTTGTAGTTCGTGAGATGCTGTTTCCGAAAATTCTTTTAATACTAAATAATCTGATTGAATTTTTTGAGTCATTTGTGTAAGGGAATGATTAAGTTCATCAAATTCATAGATATTGCTTTTTTCAAAAAATAATGCCTGATGTTGTTTAATGCTATATTGCTTGAGTTGATGAATAGTTGAGAAAAATGGTTTCCATATTTTTTTAGAAATTATCCAATTGATGATAAAAAATGAAATAATAAGAGCTACAATAATGATGGTAAAAGTAAAATTTAAACTTTCAAAAATTTCTTCTTGTTCTAATGTGGGAACAAATATTTTAAGTTGATAAAAATGATTGTCTTTTTGAATAATAGCATTTAAATATCTATAAGGCAGATATTCTTTTTCATTTTCATTAAAAATTAATGTGTCAGAAAAATATAACTTTGGAGTATTTGATTCAGTTGGTAGAATAAAAGATAATTCATCATTGTTCAGATATTTTTTTGAAACAATTTCATTGAAATTGGTAGCACTTTCAATTTTTGATTTTTCTATTAATAATCGTTCATCTATACTTTCTTTTAATTCTGCATTAAAGAAATAGTAAGAAAGAACATAAGTTAAAATTAAAACAGGTAAAATTGCTAATGTATAGTATATTAAGGTTTTATGAATGAGTTTCATGATTAAGATTTGAATTTATATCCTATTCCATAAATAGTTTGAATGTAATCCTGTGCACCTGCATCTAATAATTTTTTTCGCAAATTACGAATATGCACATAAATAAAGTCGTAATTATCAAACATATCTGCATCATCTCCCCATAAATGTTCTGCGATATTATTTTTTGATAACACTCTGTTTTTATTACTAATAAAATAAATTAAAAGTTCAAATTCTTTTGTAGTAAGAGGAACAATTTGGTCTTTAACTTTCACCTCTTTACTTTCAGGGTTAATAGTAATTTCATTAAAGATAATTACAGATTGCCCATCAAAATTTTTTCTACGAGACAGGGCTTTGATGCGAGAATTAAGTTCAGCTAAATGAAATGGTTTTGTTAAATAATCATCTGCACCCAAATCTAATCCTTTTACTTTATCATCTAATGAATCTTTTGCAGAAATAATAATTATTCCTGATTTTGAATTTATCTCTTTTAATTGCTGAATAAGTTTTAATCCATTACCATTTGGGAGTGTTATGTCTACCAATATAATATCATAATCATAAGTAGAAATTTTTTCAGAAGCATCAGGATAGTCGTTTGCAGATTCTACCACATAACCTTCTTCATACAAAAATCTTTTAATAGATTTTCTTAATTCAGGCTCATCTTCAATTATTAAAATTTTCATTTTTAATTATTGTAAAATTAATTGCAAATATATTCAAGAATTTTGAAGCAATTCTTAAGAAGTCGGAATCATTGATATAAAACTAATAAAATACTTTTTTCTTACTCAATTTTCTTCTATTGCATTTACCAATATAATAAGTTTTTCTTTAATATGTCAATTAAAAATTCTCGTTTTTGATAAACTATTTTTTTGTAGTATTGCGGCACAAAATTTAATTTAAATGATATTAGGTGTTCCAAAAGAAACTAAATTCAAAGAAACAAGAGTAGCACTTACACCAGATGTAATTAAAGACCTTATCAAGAAAGGATATGAAATAGTTGTTGAAAAAAATGCTGGTGTTGGTTCTTTTATCAGAGATGAAGATTATATTCAGGCAGGAGCACGCATTGCAGATAAAAACACTGTTTATCAAAGCGATGTGGTATTAAAAGTAAATCCTCCATTACCTGAAGAAATTGCTTTAATGAAAAAAAATGCTGTTCTTATTTCATTTATGTGGGCTTTAACAAATCCTGCTTTAGTTGATGCCTGTGTAAAGGCAGAAATATCAGCATTTTCAATGGATGCTATTCCTCGTATTTCTCGTGCTCAAAAAATGGATGCTCTTTCTTCTCAAGCCAATCTTGCAGGTTACAAAGCTGTTATTCTTGCTGCAAATCAAATAGGTAAAATACTTCCGATGATGACCACAGCCGCAGGAACAATCAAGCCCTGTAAAGTGGTTATATTTGGTGCTGGTGTAGCAGGATTACAAGCCATTGCAACAGCAAAAAGATTAGGTGCTATTGTTGAAGTCAGCGATATTCGTCCTGAAACAAAAGAACAAGTAGAATCATTAGGTGGAAAATTTATTGAAGTTAAAGGCGATGATTCTATTAAAATAGAAGGGGGATATGTAAAAAATGTTTCAGAAGAGTTTTTGAAAAAGCAACAGGAATTGGTTGCTAAACATGTTCAGGAAGCAGATATTGTTATTACAACGGCTTTAATTCCCGGTAAAAAAGCCCCATTGCTTGTTACAGAATCTATGGTAAAAAGCATGCGAAATGGTTCTGTAATTGTAGATATGGCTGTTGAACAAGGTGGAAATGTAGCAGGTAGTAAATTAAATGAAACAGTAGTAACAGAAAATGGTGTAACAATTATTGGAGAAAGTAATTTACCAGCATTATTGCCAATGAATGCAAGTCAATTATATGCTAAAAACATACAGGCATTTTTATTACACCTTTCAGATAATAATGGATTTAAATGGGAAATGGAGGAAGAAATTACCAAAGGCAGTTTAATTGTTCATAATGGAAAAATTGTTCATCCTTCATTATTAAATAAAAATTAAAAACAATAGAATATGGAACAGATATTAGAATTCATTACAGTGTACAGAGAACAAATTTATTTTGTTATTCTATCCATTTTTGTGGGTGTAGAAATTATCGGTGGCGTTCCTACTGTATTACACACCCCATTGATGAGTGGTGCAAATGCTATACATGGCGTGGTTATCATTGGTGCTATACATGTTATGTTAAACTTAAATCCAGAAGATACATTAGCACTTGTATTAGGATTTTTAGCAGTATTTTTAGGAACATTAAATGTGGTAGGAGGTTTTGTTGTAACAGACAGAATGTTAGAAATGTTCAAGAAAAAATAATTTTATCAAATAATAAAAAACTATGATTAGCAATTACTTATTAGAACTATCTTATTTAATCGGATCTGTATCTTTCATTGCAGGTTTAAAATTAATGGGACATCCAAAAACTGCAAGAAAAGGAAATCTCATTGGAGCGGCAGGTATGACACTTGCTATATTAGCAACAATTTTTTTACACCACACCTTTAATCCGCTTATTATCAGTTTAATTTTTGCCGCTATTGCCTTAGGTACTATTGTTGGCTGGATGACTGCAAAAAGAGTTCCAATGACCAAAATGCCAGAATTAGTTTCATTATTCAACGGAATGGGTGGAGCATGTGCTGCTTTAATTTCAATTATAGAATTTTATCATAATCAAAACAATACACCAAGTTTAGGTACCGAAATTGCTATTTTAGGAGGGATGATAATTGGTTCAGTATCTTTTTCAGGAAGTATTATTGCTTTTTTGAAACTCAATGGCACTATGAAAAAGCCAATTCGTTTGCCTTCCTACAACATTCTTAACATCATCATATTACTTATTACATTAGTATTAGCCATTTATTTTGCGGTAAGTCAAAGTAACTTTTCAATGTTAATGATGGTTTTTGCTTTTGCATTGACTTATGGTATTTTATTAACTATACCCATTGGTGGAGCAGATATGCCTGTTGTGATTTCATTATTAAACTCATTTACAGGATTGGCCGCTGCATTTGGCGGATTTCTATATGACAATAAAATTATGCTAACAGGTGGAATTTTAGTAGGAAGTGCTGGAACATTGCTTACATTGGCAATGTGTAAAGCTATGAACCGACCTCTTTCTAATGTCATTTTTGGAGCATTTGGAGGCGGCAGTTCATCTGAATCTACTGAAACAAAAGGAAGTATCAAAGATATTTCCGCATCAGATTTAGCAGTATTATTAGCATATTCAAAAAAGGTAGTGATTGTGCCCGGCTATGGACTTGCAGTAGCACAGGCTCAGCATACTATTAAGGAATTAGAAGATTTACTGGAATCAAAAGGTGTTGAAGTAAAATACGCTATCCATCCAGTAGCAGGAAGAATGCCCGGACACATGAATGTATTACTTGCAGAAGCAAATGTAAGTTATGATAAATTAGTTGAAATGGAAGAAATAAATCCAGAGTTTGAACAAACAGATGTAGTATTAGTAGTAGGTGCCAATGATGTTGTAAATCCTGCGGCAAAAACAGATCCTTCTTCACCTATTTATGGTATGCCCATTTTAGAAGTAGATAAGGCAAAACATATCATAGTGAACAAAAGAAGTATGAGTGCGGGTTATGCTGGTATAGATAATTTATTGTTTTACAATCCAAAATGTTCAATGTATTTTGGTGATGCTAAGAAAGCTCTCACTGATCTTATTGCTGAAATAAAGAATTTGTAGGAAAGGGAAATTACTTAAATTTATTTTTTATTGTTAGGTAGGCATAATTCCGTTTTGATTTAATCACAAAATTTTTTAAACATTTTTTCGTTATATTTTTACAAACCTGTTTAAATTTTTACATTTAAACTAAATTTTAAAAACATGAAAAGAATAACAATTGTTTTATTTTTGATTTACTCTCAATCCTTTTCTCAATCCTGGCAATGGGTAAGAAAAGATGGTAGTAACATGAGTCAAGATAATGGAAATGCAATTTGCACGGATAATGTTGGAAATTGTTATATAGCAATACAAAATTCTGATAAAGCAGCAATTTCAAAATATAGTTTATCAGGTAATTTAATATGGAAAACATACTTACACAACAACAGCAGTGCAAATTCTATTGTTTACGATAATTCAGGGAACCTATATATTGCAGGATATAATTTTTTAGCAAAATGTGATACAAGTGGAAATATTATTTGGAAAAAAATTGTTGTATACGAAATTTTTAAAAGTATCTGTATAGATAATAAGGGATATTTATATGTTACAGGAACGAATAATTTGCTTCAAAAGTACGATACATCAGGGAATAATATATGGACACTTAACATAAATGCTGTTGGATATTCAATTTGTACAGATAATCAAAATAATTTTTATATTACAGGTAATTTTTCAAATACTGTTTCCTTTGGTAATTTCACTTTAACAGCTCTAGGATGTCAGGATATTTTTGTAGCAAAATTTGATTCTTCTGGAAATTGTAAATGGGTTAAACAAGCTGGTGGTAAAATTAATTGTACTTATTATAAAGACAATGGTTATGGAATTACAACTGATAATTCAGGCGGTATTTATGTTACTGGTTCAATTGCTGATACTGCATACTTTGACTCTTATTCTTTAATTGCAAAATATAATGATGTTTTTATTGCTAAATATGATACTGCTGGTAATGTTTTATGGGTAAAACAAGCAAAGGGATATAGCGATGAAGAAGGTCGTTGCATTACAATAGATAACTCTGGTAATATTTATGTTGGCGGTTCTTATGTACCTAACATATTCATTGAAAATAATATAATCACTGGATGGGGTAATTATGATGCTTTTGTATTAAAATTTGACAAAGATGGTAATTTTTTAAGTTATACAAAAGCAGGTGGTAATACATGGAATGAATATGTTTATGGAATTAGTATTGATAATTCTGATAATGTTTTTGTTGTTGGTAGTTTTTCATCACCATCAATTTTTGACAACGATACATTATATCCTTCATTAAATTACAATTATGATATTTTTGTAGGAAAAATTAACCTGCCTACTAATATTCAAGAATTAAAAAACAACTCCTTTAATATCTCAATTTATCCAAATCCTTCTAATGGTTCATTTTGGCTTGAAGTTGAAGAGAAAATTAAAATCAGAGAAATACAAATTGTTGATCTTCTTGGTAGAATCATTTTCCAATTACAATACATCAATCAAAACAAAATTAAAATTGATAACATTGAAAGCGGAATATATTTTATTAAAGTATACGATGAGAATAATAATTTTGCTACTAAAAAATTAATAATTTATCACTAATAAAAATTAAATTTCCCTTCCGAAAATAAAATCCGAAATACTAATTTGTTGAATTACTAACTGCAACAAAATTGTAAATGATATTTTCCTGATAGGTTTGAATAAATGATTTTTCATTGTTTGGTAATGC
Source organism: Bacteroidia bacterium (assembly GCA_035405785.1). GTDB lineage: Bacteria > Bacteroidota > Bacteroidia > B-17B0 > Aurantibacillaceae > BPGX01. Next base: position 133,552 of record DAONJS010000003.1, on the reverse strand, counting down.
TTTATTTAAAAATGATTGATAATCAAATAATGAGTAATTTCTTTCTGTAAAAAACTTAAACATATCTTGTGCAGAAGTATTGTAAAATTCACTTCCTCCTATACCAAATTCAAAAGCAATAACTGGTTTGTCTTTTTTAATAATTTTTTCAGCACCTTGTAAAACTTTTAATTCTGCCCCTTCCACATCTATTTTAATAAACTTAATTTTGATATTTTCAGGTATAATTTCATCTAACTTTTTTGTTTCAACATTAATTTCTAGAATTTGATCATCTGCATTTGTAAATTTTCTCTTACTTAATCCACTATACGCAGGTTTGTCTTTTATCCAGAAAAATTTTTGTTTTCCCGATTCATCGGATAATGCACAATTCAATACATTTACAGATGGAAATTTAGTTTTCAACTTTTCATAATAATAAGGAATGGGCTCAAAAGCAAAGTGTTTCCCTTTTGGAGCATAGCGTATAAATAACTCTAAAATCTCACCCTTATGACATCCAATATCAATGCAAATATCATCTTCTTTGATAGTTTGCTTTATTATTTTTTTTAATAAAATATCATTTTTCAAATTAGTAGTAACAGGTATGTTACATTCAAAAAAAAATTTTCTGATAAAATCCTTCATGATGTTTGTAAAGTATTTTTCTTATTTAGTAAAAAAATTAAATAAATGGTTGCCGCATACAAAAAGAATGCTACTGTTTGATGCAATACTGCTAAAACTAAAGGTGTTTGATAAATCAATGTAAATATCCCGAGCATAAATTGAATGGTAACCAGATAAATTATCCAACTGATGGATCTTTGCTGATTTTCTTTTAATTGATATCTGGATGATAATGCCCATAAATTTATTGTAAGAAGTACTAAAATGATAGCCACCGTACGATGAACAAATTGCACGCCAGCAGGAACATCTAAAAAGTTTTTCCACCATGAATCATATATCAAAATCGTTTCAGAAGGGAACCATTCATTACCCATTTTTGGCCATGTGTTGTAAAATAGTCCTGCCTTTAAGCCAGCCACAAATGCACCAAATGCAATTTGTTTTATTAACACAACAAAGAAAAACAGCATCCAGTAAAATAATTTTTTTTGATCTGAATTCACTTCTAATTTATAGTTGTAATACAAAACATCTAATAAATACCAAAATGTAAAACCAAATACCAAAAATGCATTCAATAAATGCGTAGCAAGGCGATAATGGCTTACTGCGGGCTTATCCACCAATCCGCTTTTAACCATCCACCAACCAATGACTCCTTGCAACGCCCCTAAAAAGAATAAAATTAAAACTTTTTTGTAAAATCCATTTGGTATTTGCTTTTTTAGATGTAAAATTAAAAATCCTAATATAAAAACAACACCAATTAATCTTCCTATAAAACGATGAATATACTCCCACCAAAAGATAGATTTAAATTCTTCCAAACTCATTCCAAAATTCTTAATTTTATATTCAGGGCTTTGCTGATACTTTTCAAAATGTTGTAGCCAATCATCTTCTGACATTGGTGGCAACGAGCCCATTACACTCCAATCTGTAATAGATAACCCGGAGTGTGTTAATCTTGTAATTGACCCTACAACTACCATTACATAAATCAGAAATGCACCACTGAAAAGCCACAAAATAAAGGGCTTGTAAGGACTTTGTTTATACAACGAATACATAAATAAATTATTCTGCTACCATTTCAATAACATCATCAGGAATAATAAGCTTTCCTGCAGTAGATTTTTTTATTTGATCAATAGTAACCCCAGGAGCTATTTCTCTCAAAATAAACCCTCCTTCTTTTTGATCAATATCATACACGCCTAATTCTGTAACAATTTTTTTGACACATCTTACACCTGTTAATGGCAATGTGCATTCTGATAACAATTTTGATTCTCCATGTTTATTAACTTGTTGCATGGCTACAATAATGTTTTTTGCAGATGCTACCAAATCCATTGCACCACCCATTCCTTTTACCATTTTTCCTGGAATCTTCCAATTGGCAATATCACCTCTTTCACTTACTTCCATTGCTCCTAAAATTGTCAAATCAATTCTTTGAGAACGAATCATTCCAAAACTCATTGCTGAATCAAAAATTGATGCACCCGGCAGTAATGTTACAGTTTGCTTTCCTGCATTGATTAAATCTGCATCTTCTTCCCCTTCGCAAGGGAAAGGTCCCATACCTAAAATACCATTTTCTGATTGTAATACTACATTAATGCCGGCAGGTATGTAATTAGCCACCAGTGTAGGAATGCCAATGCCAAGATTAACATACATTCCATCTTTTACTTCTTTGGCTATTCTTTTTGCTATTCCATTTTTATCTAACATAAATTACTTTTTGGGACTGCAAATATCAATAATATTTTTTGACCTGTCAAATGTTGAATGATGTTTATTTTGCAACCAATTCCTTATTTTTATCCCTCCCCAAAAATATTAGTATGAAAAAAAATTATATCTTTCTAATCATTGTATTTTCACTTCAAATTACTTTTTCACAAAATAATAATACTGATGTAAATGTTGGTATCATATCAAATAACCCTAAAAAATGGGATACTACATGTTATACATCATACTCTCATAAATTGAATATCTATGTAGGCAGTAGCCGTTTAAATTACAACATTGACATAACTTCAACTTTTAAACATCCTTACAAATACAATACAAATGTGAATTATACAACCTTTATGCCTCTGAGTTATTCTGCGGGTTTTTCTTTTGATAAAATTTCATTAGGTATTGGATTTGCAAAGAAATATGATTTTGATTCTACACAATCAAAACCAAAAACTTCTTATACTGCTTTCAATTTTTCTTTTGGTGGAAATAAGTTTATCATAGAACCTTATTATGTGAAGTTCAAAGGTTTTTATGATGAAAATACTCCAAACAACGACACCACATACAAGAAAAACAAAAAATATCATTCAGATCCATCAATGACAATTCAATCAATTAAAGTAAATGGAATTTATTTTTTAAATAACAAACGATTTGCCTACCGATCTTTATCTGGTTTTACTTACAGACAATTAAAATCAAAAGGCAGCTGGCTACTTCTTGCAAACGCTTATTACACAAAACTAAAATCCGATAGTATTATTTATCCGAAATCAGTAGAATTGGCTTATGATAGTGTAGAGAAATTAAACTCCTTTGAAATTGCAGGCGGAAGTATTGGTGGAGGGTATGGTTATATCTGGACACCCGGAAAGAAAAAGAGATTTTTTATAGGTTTTACAGCGGGACTACTATTTGGTATTCAACAAAGAAATATCCACTTCAAAGACAGTGTTTCAATTTCTGAAACAAAATTTTCATCAGGATTTGATTTTAGATTTTCTACAGGATGGACAACTGATAAATTTTTTCTGGTAATATATGCCTCTGGCGATAGAATGCAAATGAAATATCTAAAAGTAACAATGACACCTTATACAATTCCTGTTAATGCTGTATTAGGATTTCGTTTTAATGTCAAACCTCCTAAATTTTACAGATGGTTTATGAATACAAAAGTTTATGATTTGATGTAAGAAATAATTTACTTACTTTTGTATTGAAATCCTAATTTTTATGAAAAAATTTATTGCAATAATTTGTGTTTTTATTTTATCCTATAATTTAAATGCACAGGATGTTTCATCTAAAAAATGGTTTTCATTAGGAATGAGAAGCACAGGAAGTATTTTTTCTGATGATGGCTTTGGAATAGGAACTGGTGGTCAATTTAGAATTCAATTTAGTCAAAGGGTAAATTCTGATTGGTTTGCAGATTACATTAGTATAAACATTAATAATAAAGTCAAGAGTGATTATGCACATATTGGTTGGTCAGTATTATTTTATCCATTTAAAAATTTGTTGTATCCCAATTTTTTTCAGCCATATATATTAGCAGGTCATTGTTTTGATTACAATAAAAAAACTGCTATCAGTTTTCCTGATATTAGTAAAGATAGATGGGGTTCAGCTGTTCAGGCAGGTATTGGAACTCATTTTAATATTACAGAAAGATTTGATGTTTCATTAACAACCCAATATATGATTCACTTAACATCAGAAATTAATTTCAAAGAAGATAATTATGGTAAAATAGAATTTTACACTCATTCACATTCAACTTTAGAAGGACATCTCCTCACCACCATAAGTATCAATTATAAAATTTTCAGATATGGTAAATAAAGTTTTACTTTTGTTTTTGATGCTTCATTTTTCACTACATTCTCAAGATGAAAATACTTTTGTCAAAAAAGGAACTATTAAAGCAATGGCGACTCTTTCACCATCAAAAATTTTTTCAAAAAATTTATCCCCATTTTATTTGCATGGGAATCTTGAGTATTATCTTGATAAAAAAATTTCCGTATCAGGTGATGGCTATTATTTTTTAGGTGATTTATCAAATGAAAAATCCACATTTAATTTTCATCATAGTTTATTTTTTGGAACAAATTTTCATTTTATCAAAAACAATAATGATTTTTATATTGGATTTCAGCCCGGTATTGACATAAGCGAACTATATTCATTTTCTTCTAAAACACTTGTTAATCCTTTAATTTCGGTTAATGTAGGATATAATTTTTTTGTAAGCAGATATTTCAACTTTTTTATACTTATGAAAAATACTTATGGTGAGAATATCTTAATAATTCCCTTCAATATATCCGACATTAGATTTTCTGCAGGATTAGGATTTCACATTTAATCTTTCAAAAAGTAACTATAGTTTTGAAATAATTTTCCAAAAACATAATATTGTATCAAAGCCGTCTCAATTTCATTGGTTTCTAATGATGGATATCTAATATACAAATGGTCAGGATCGTATTTATACTCTTTTCCATATTTACTGTTTATATCTGGCGTAGAAGGTTTGTAATAAAATGAATAAACTTTTATGTGTGATGGATTTTTATAACTCAATCTTAATTCTGCAAATGGTTTAATTGCAGATATAGAATCAACAAGATGTTTTTCAGTATGAGTCAACAATGCATTGGCATTTAAGTTTTGTAAATAAGCAAGATATTGTTTTACTTTAATAGGTTTGGCATTTATTTTCTGTCCATTCCCATTTATTACTTCAAAATTATTATTATCAATTAAATTTATCTTAAATGAAGAATCTGGTTTTTCAAAATTTCTATATTCTACAAAATTTAATTCAGGTGGTGTAACATTTATCACTAATTTACTCCTCCACTCTTCTGGATTTGTAAAATATCTGACTGTCAAATATCCACGAAATCCTGGAATATGACAAATAAAGGGTTCATCATAATTTTTGTCTTCGTCAATATCTGTGAGTAACATAAATGTACCTTCATAGTCCTGTGTATTGTGTCCAACATAATATTGTTTTATCAATTTATTCCCTGAATAAATTTTCACCTGTGTTGCAAAGCCAGCCATTGTTCTTAATACTCCAGCCCGCATAGATTTTGGCACGGGATATTTAACATCTACCATTCGTATTGTATAAAGTAATGTCTGAATAGCATCGGATCTTGCTGAATATTTATCATTGAGTTTCCATCCATTTTTTGTTCTTTCTAACTTTACTAAATTTCCTTTTTTATCTGAAAGAATAATTTTAGTAATAGAAGCCGTATCTTCTACTTTAAAATTTTTGGCTTCTTCATTTAAGGTAGAAGTTTTACCTTTATTATTTTTTACCCAAATTGCAAATCCAATCAATACAACTAAAATAATCCCAATTAAAAGTCCCTGATTTTTTTTCATTACTTAAATTACTTTGTATTTCTATATTCTGACTTTTGTGCAAACAAAGCATCACCAAGAATATTATATCTTAATGAAATTTCGTAACCACCTGTTCCTTTTGTAGCAATTTTGTATGTGGAAATATTATAATCATAAGAAAGGTTTACAGCAAAACTTCCCATATCAAACATTAACTGGGCAACAAATGCATCTTTATTTCTGTAGTAAATTCCTAAACCTGCTTTAATTTCTTTTTTCTCTCCTGTAATTTTAGTGCCATTATTAAATCTGTAAAAAGCATGTGTTCCTAAATATAATTCACTTGCAGGTTTTTGAATTTGATATAAGATATTAGGCATAATACTTACAGGAGTCCCTTTAATATCAAACAATCCTGTTGCATGAAAAGTAAATCTTGCAGGTAATCTATAATCAGATTGATTGGTAAAACTGGCTTTGGGAGCATTGATGTGATATGCACCAACACCTAATCTAAATGAAGTAACATAATCTCTTTCTTCACTGATTTTTTTAGTAGAATATTCATAAGCCAATCCTACACCTACATCTGTATAAGTAAATTTACGAAATGCAAAATTTTCACCTGTTGGTAATTTTTCATCAAATTTTTCTCCATTAAATTGTTGTGAAAATAATAGTTTAGGATAGTTAGCATTGCTTGTAATTGGACCGCCATACATTCCTATTCCAAAAGCAGATGTTTTTGATAATCTTACAATCCCACTTACATTTAATCCCACAGATAGTATAGAAAAATTAGCAGATCCAGCAACATCATTGTATACTGTTAAGCCCCCACCTAAAAAAGCATTTCTTCTTTTGTTCTTAAAAAATCCGCCATCTACTTGCAATGCCATTGTTTTAAAAGGATTTCCCATTGCAGACCATTGATTTCTGTAATTTGCAATAGCACGAAAGTACCCATTAAAAAAGCCAGTATAAGCAGGTGAAATAAATAATGGTGATTCTTGTATTTGTGAAAAATGAATATCTTGTGCCTTCATATTTGCGAACATGGCAACAAATAAAACCACATAAATAAAACTACTATAATTTTTCATTTTTAATAAAGCAGGGCAAATATGATGATTTTTTAAATACCTCATGAATTTTTTTTCAAAACTTATTCTTAACGAATTAATGTAATATTACCTTTTGTTACTTTTTCTTCATTCAATATATTTTTATACCTTGCTACATAAGCATAAACTCCCGGCTCCACTTCTTTATCTTTATAAGTTCCTTTCCAATATTCAAATGGATTGGTTGTAGAAAAAATCTCTTCACCCCATCTGTTGTAAATATGTAACTCATAGTTTTTTAAGAATCTTGGATTTACTGGTCCAAATTCATCGTTGATGTTATCGCCATTTGGTGTAAATCCCGTAGGGAATAATGCATCAATTCTTTTATCATAAAAGAATGCTGTAATTTTATCATTTGCTTTTAAACTCAAACTAACTGCAGTATCTCGTACATTTTGTTTAAGTGTATGAACAGAAGTATTTTGATTTTCCCAATGGTCAAAAACATAATTTGTATCTGCAGGTATGGCTTTGAAATTCAATGTCAAACTATTAGGATAAGGAAGAGTATAATAAGTTCCCGTCCATGTAAAATTTTTAAGTAATATTGTATTTAAATAAACATATCCTGCCCCCGCCGGATATACGTCTACTGTTATAAAATGTGGTCCATTTAAATTGTAACAAGATTTAAATTTATTATAAATTGTATCACATCTGCTTTGAATACGGGCAATGAAAGTATCCACATTTGCTTGCCAGTCAGAATAATTTACACTCCATGCATTTGAGCAGTGATTGTTCATTTCTGTGCTAAGTAAATTTTTGATATAATTAGCATGTGCCTTTACATTATCACATTTCAATGCAGTATTCAATAAATCCATATATCGAGTAAGATATGTATTTTTAAATCCTGTATTTGTCATTAATTTAGTCAGTAAGTATGAATGTAATTCATAGGCAGGAGAAGAAGCGTTGTAATAAGGATTGTAAGGACACCCAGAAACAGCCATTGAACAATTAGTAAATGTTGATGGTCCCATACATAAGCCATAAATATTTGGCATATTCCATGTGAAATAACGCCATTTGGTTAAATTGACATTATTACCACTCCTACCTCTCCACCATGCATTATTCTCATTCATTAAATCTATATTTACTAATACACTGTTGTAAATCATAAAATCTATGAGAGAATTAGTATCTAATCTTGAAGCCGCATTTTTATAGAAAGGGGCAGAACCTACCATTGTGTAATACTTAATGTAATTGGTAACACCACTATTTCCAACCGTTGTAACCCATCCTGTATCTGAACCATTTGCAATTATGCTAATACCATGTTGACCCAGAATATCTACAGAATCCTTTTTGACATTTTTATAAAACTCGGTATAATATTTATCCGGCAATTCAGATAATTCATATATTCCTTGATACTTACCATTCACAAATGCTACCACTGGTTTGAAGTGCATGGCGTCTAAGTTCAAATTACTTTTAATAGCATAAGTTTGTGCAAACATATCTCGCATGTGAGCCCCCATTGGAGTATTAGTCATGGTTGTATAAGTACTAAAATTATCTTTTGTTTCACATTTCATTTCAATAGCTGGAAAGAAAGTTCTGGTGCTTATTCCCAAATTGGCATTATTAAATACTTGTCCCTGCAATGCACAGCCATTGCCATACTCATCTTTAAATATAAAATCTACCCCTCTTTGCTTAGTAATCCATCCATCATTAATGGGTTTATTGATGGTAGTGTATCCTTCACTTATTTGCTTTTGCTTGTCAAAATACTCAACATGAATGGTTTGAGAAATGGCAGTATTAAAAAAACTTGCAGCTCCGGTGTCCATTGCAATTGAAACAACACCAAAATTAGGGTCAATAGTTTCTCCAATAAAATAAGTATTTGTTTCAATAAAACTTGGTAAATACGCTGTTGAATAAGAATTAACAGGCACACATATTGCACGATAAACTGTTGTAACCCCTGGATTAAGCGGTGTTGCAATAGGGTCATAAACTTGCGTTGATCCTCCTAATCCTATGGTGTAATTAGGTGCCACGCCTGGCTTAGGATCACTACCATCTTGTGTAAACAAAATTTTAAATAAAGTGGTGTCATAAACTGTGATATCTACTTGCCCGGGATTACTGAATCCTGCAGCAGGCGTGAATGTTGGCGTTGGTGCATAATCTATAAAATAAGTTGAGGAATTGGGAGCACTGAATGTTGGCGTAGTAAATAATTTCCAACCTAATGAACCATCAGGATACTTTCCTCTAGAATGGTCTGCCATTGTTTTTCTGATTTTCAAAGAATCTTTTACTACGCCTGCTAATGATAATATAATCCATTGATTTTTACATTGTTCAATAGTAAAATTAGCGTGGTATTCACCATTAGGAGCTTTGATATTTCTACCTGTCAGCCATACAATTAAAAAACTATCTGGTTTAATAGAAATGTTTGGCAATGCATACATATATAAATTAGAAGGAGAATTACTTAAATAATAACCATTTAAATTGATAGGTAATGTTCCAGCATTATATAACTCTACCCAATCACTTTTTTGTCCATAATAATCTGTTGAACCTGTTAAGTTTGAAACATTGATTTCATTTATTCTTAATTGTGCACTAATGTTTCCGATAAATAAAAGCATTACTACACAATAGCCCAAAATTCTATTCATAAATATTTTTTTGTGGCAAAGATAAGAAAAATAAAATTATACCGCAATTTTTATTCTTTCACAAAACATTCTTTCAAACTATTTTTTTTCCAATTATATTTGCCAAAATTTTTTTATGATAGATTATATCTCCGGAAAAATAATAGAACTCAATCCTGCTTTTGTCCTCATTGAAAATAATAGTATTGGATATAAGTTTTTTATCTCTCTTCAAAGTTACAAAATTTTTCAAAACCAATCTGATATTAAAGTTTATGTTGAAAGTATGTATGTAAGAGATGATATGCCTCGTTATTATGGATTTGCAAGTAAAGAAGAAAGAGATATTTTTAGACAACTGATATCCGTTTCAGGAGTTGGGGGAAGTTCAGCAATGCTTATGCTTTCTTCTTTGTCTCCATCTGAAATTATTGGTGCCATCAATACTGCAAATGTGTCTTTACTCAAAAGTATAAAAGGCATTGGCGAAAAAACAGCTCAAAGAATTGTAGTGGATCTTAAAGGAAAACTTGGCAAACACGAAGGCGGTATTGCTCAAATTATTCAATCTCCAAATGATAAATTAAAAGAAGATGCTCTTTTAGCACTCATTGCATTAGGTATCAATAAAAATCAAGCAGAAAAAGCCATTGAAAAAACCATTTTACACAATAAAGAAGCCCTTTCTTCCGTTGAATTACTCCTTAAATTAGCACTCAAAAATTTACAATAGTTTCATAGAAGGTGAGAAGTAAAGAATTTCTAAATATCATCATTGGTTCCCTTGTAACTATTTTTCTGTTATTGTCTTTGTACAAAACAGATGCCTCTTACCGTTCTTTTAATGTTATACCTGATTATCAAAAACAAGTTGCTCCACCTGACTCTCCAACAAAACCATTACCTTATAATTTTTCTGATAATAAGGGTGAAGAACCTATTTATGACGACAAACATAAGTTATATTTAAATGACCCTTCTAATATAAAAACAAATATAGATTACGACCCACAAGAAAAAAAATACATAATTCAGCAAAAAGTTGGCGACCAAAGATACCGACCTGATACTTATTTAGATGAACAGGAGTATCAGGATTATATGTTCAAAAAAGCAGTCAGAAATTACTGGCGATCTAAAATTGCTGCAGAAGATTTAAATAAACCCAAAAAGAATCTAATTCCTTCTCTGAAAATTGAAAATGAATTATTTGACAGAATATTTGGTGGAAATACCATTGACATTCGCCCAACAGGAACAATAGAACTTATATTCGGTATTAACCGAATGAAAAACCTCAACCCTGCTATTCCCCAAAGAAATCAAAAAATTACCAATTTTGATTTTGATATGCGTATTCAATTAAACCTGATCGGAAAAATTGGGGAAAAATTTAAAATCAATATGAACTATAATACACAAGCAAACTTTGACTGGGAAAATCAAACTAAATTAGATTGGGCAGGTGGTGAAGATGATATTCTCAAAAAAATTGAAGCCGGAAATGTTACTATGCCTCTTAATAGCACACTTATTACCGGCAGCCAGAGTTTGTTTGGTATTAAATTAACTACACAATGGGGAAAACTTACTGCTACCACCATTTTTGCACAACAAAGAGGGAAAAAACAAGAAGTAACTGTTCAAGGTGGGGCTCAAACTCAACCATTTACAATCACTGCGGATAATTATGAAGCCAATAAACACTTCTTTCTTTCTCATTACTTTATGAAAAATTACGACAAATGGATGGCTACTCTTCCAGTTATTTCTTCTCCTATTGTTATTACAAAAGTAGAAGTATATGTATTAAATCAAACTGGAACAACCGACCAAAACCGTAATGTAGTTGCCTTTGAAGATTTAGGTGAAGATTCTGCAGATGTTTATTCAAGTATGAAAAATTCATCTTGTATTGCTAATCCAAATTATTTAATAACAGATAGTGCAGATGTTATTCCTCGCAATGGTGCAAATAGTTTATATTACATTGTTTCAAATCCAACTACCGGGATATTAAAAGATAGAAACAGTACCAACATTGCCGCCACAATTAAAAATGCAACTACAAACTCCTGCAACAACAGTGGTGAATACATGGTTCAATCTCGTGATTTTGATATTATTTACAACGCCAGAAAATTAAATCCTTCTGAATACACATTAAATTCTCGTTTGGGTTATATTTCTTTAAACCAAACTCTAAACAATGATCAAGTTTTAGCAGTTTCTTTCCAATATACCTACAATGGAAAAACTTATCAGGTAGGTGAATTTAGTGATCAATACCCTGAAAACAACAAGGTACTTATTACAAAACTTTTAAAGGGTGCAAATGTCAATGTTCGTTATCCTACATGGAAATTAATGATGAAAAATGTTTATGCCATCGGTGCTTACAATATCAATCCACAAAATTTTAATCTTCAAATTTATTACAACAATATAGAAACTGGCGTTGATATTCCTTATATTCCTTATGGTTCTATCAATGGAGAGTTATTAATTAGAGTGTTAGGATTAGATAATCTTACTGTAAATGGTGACAGACATTACGATGGTGTTTTTGACTTCCTGCCCGGCTATACCATCAATCCCGCCAATGGAAGAATTTACTTTACTTCAGTTGAACCATTTGGCAACTATTTAAAATCAAAATTTAGTGCTAATGATTTTCCTAACGCAAATAAATATATTTTTCAAGAATTATACGATTCTCTTAAAGTTTCTGCACAACAAATTCCTGAAAAAAACAGATACAAATTAAAAGGTACTTACACTTCTTCATCTGGTTCTGAAATCACTTTGAATGCTTTGAATATTCCGCAAGGTGCCGTAGTTGTTACTGCCAATGGCGTTCGCCTTACTGAAAATGTTGATTATACCGTAGATTATACACTTGGAAGAGTAAAAATCATTAACGATGGACTGCTCAATAGTGGTGCTCAAATTAAAGTTTCTGTTGAAAGTAATTCATTATTTAATATCCAGCAAAAAAGTTTAATAGGCACACGACTTGATTACAAGGTAAATAGAGATTTACTCTTAGGTGGTTCTATATTTAGATATGCTGAAAGACCAATGACTCAAAAAGTAACGCTTGGAGACGAACCAGTTTCTAATATCATTTGGGGACTTGATTACAATTACAAAACTGAAACTCCTTTCATTACACGCTTATTAGACAAATTACCTTTTTATAGCACAAAGGAAAAAAGTTCTATCACTACATCGGGCGAATTTGCTCAACTTATCCCCGGAAATGCCGCTGCCATTAAACAAAATGGCGGTACTTCTTATGTTGATGACTTTGAAGGTAGTGTAAGTACCATTGATTTAAGAAGCCCACAATCATGGAAATTAGCAAGTATTCCACAAGGGCAACCTTCTATTTTCCCTGAAGCAAGCTTAAGCGATTCTATTGCTCATGGCTTTAACAGAGCAAAATTAGGTTGGTACACTATTGACCCATCTTTACAAAGACAACAAGCCAATATCACACCATCTTATTACAACAAAAATGTTTATTCTAATAACTTTTTCAGACAGGTAATTGAAACCGAATTATTCCCATTAAAAACTCCACCCAACGGACAACCAGTATTATTGCCCGTTTTAGACCTTGCTTACTATCCAACAGAAAGAGGTCCATATAACTTTGATATTAATCCAAGTCCAATTTCGGCTGGTATTGACCCAACTACCGGAAAATTAAAAAATCCTGAAACCCGCTGGGCTGGTATTATGCGAAACCTTACTACCAATGACTTCTTTTCTGCAAATGTTGAATACATCCAATTCTGGTTAATGGACCCATTTAATTCTGACTACAATTCATCTACTTATCCTGAAATGGACAAAAATAATCCGCCATCTGGAGAATTAATTATTCACCTTGGAAATGTTTCGGAAGATATTTTGAAAGACGGAAGAATGAGTTATGAAAATGGATTGCCCGCATCCTCCCCTGCTACACAAAATTTACCAGTTTCACAAAGTAGTTTAGCTATTGTTCCTTCTGTTCCGCCTATTACCAATGCTTTTTCTTCTGACCCTAACGACCGTGCTCAACAGGATGTTGGCTACGACGGAATGGATGATAATGCTGAAAAACAAAGGTTCAATTATTTATTAAGTCAAATTACAAGTGGAAGTTTTAATACTTCTGCTCCACTTATACAGGAATTTTTGAACGACCCTGCTTCAGACAACTATCACTTTTTCAGAGGCGATGATTATGACCAACAGCAATTAAATACTTTGTACCGCTACAAACAATACAACAATCCACAAGGAAATTCACCAACAGAAGCACAATACAAAAACCTCAATTCTGGCGGCTATCCAACATTAGCAACAACAATGCCCGATATTGAAGATTTAAACAGAGATAATACTTTGAGTGAAACTGAAAACTACTATCAATACAAAATCAAAATTTCTAAAAATGATGTAAGTCCAACAAGAGTAGGACAAAATTTTATTGTCAATAGTTTTGAAACTACAGCAGATGTTGAAGGCGTGAAAAAAACAGTGAGATGGTATCAATTCAAAATTCCGGTAACTGAATTTGAAAAAGCCGTTGGAAACATTGAAGGATTTAACTCTATTCGTTTTATGAGAATGATTGTAAAAGGATTTGATAAACCAGTCATCTTACGCTTTGCAAGATTTGAATTAGTTAGAACCGACTGGAGAAGATATCCTTATGATTTATCTAAACCCGGTGAATACATTGCTCATGACAATAGTAATACTTCATTTGATGTATCCGCTGTTAGTTTACAAGAAAATGGAACAAAAACTCCCGTTAATTATGTAATGCCTCCTACTATTCAACAACAACAAAATGTTCAAACAACCAATTTAGTTTTACTGAATGAACAAGCATTACAAATGAGAGTTGTCAATTTAGAAGATGGAGATGCAAGAGCCATTTACAAAAATCTTGAATTAGATGCCCGTATGTTCAAAAAAATGAGAATGTTTGTTCACGCAGAAAAAATTCCAACTGCAGACAATTTCTTAAAAGATGGCGACCTTACTTTATTCGTAAGAATTGGCACTGATTACAATGATAATTATTATGAATATGAATTGCCATTAAAACTTACACCTGCCGGAAAATACGACAATAACTCTGATAATGATAAACATATTGTTTGGCCTGATGAAAATGAGGTGGTCATTGATTTTGATGAATTAGTAAATTTAAAACAATCCAGAAATAGTTACTATGGAAGCAATTTCACGGGTAGCCAAAATGTTTATCAGATAACGGTTGGAACAAGAACATTATCTATTCGTGGAAATCCAAATATTGGAACCATCAGAAGTATAATGGTGGGCATCCGAAATCCCAAAGACCCTTCTCTACTCTCTCATAGTGCAGAAGTTTGGATAAATGAACTTCGTCTTACTGATTTCAATAACAAAGGTGGTTGGGCAACCACAGGGAAATTACAGGCACAATTGGCAGACCTTGGTACTGCAAATATTGCAGGAACATACAGCACTCCATTCTTTGGAAGCGTTGATAAAAAAATTAATGATAGAAGCAAAGAAACAAATCTCAACTGGGACTTTTCAACTCAATTACAATTAGGAAAATTTTTCCCACAAAAATGGAAAGTAAGTTTGCCTTTTTATTACAATTACGGAGAAACAAGAATTACACCACTATTCAATCCATTTGACCCTGATGTCAAAACAAAAGATATTCCAAAAAGTGATTACCTCAGCAATGATGAAATCAAAAAAATGCAGGAAAATGCAATGGATTATACAAGACGAAAAGGATTTAATTTTACTAATGTTCGCATTGAAGGGCTGAAAAACAAAAAAATGCCACCACTTCCAACCGACTTATCTAACTTTACTTTTTCTTATGCATACAACGAAATGTTGAAACACAATGTTAATTTAGACCATAGTATTGTTAAGCAATACAAATTCAATCTTACTTATCAATATACCATTAAAACAAAATCAATTAAACCTTTTGAAAAAATTAAATTATTCCAGTTACCTGCTTTTGCTCTAATTAAAAATTTCAACTTTCAACTATTGCCTAACAGTTTTGGTTTTTCTACTGATATTACCAGAAATTATTCTGAACTATTAAACAGAGATATTACAAGCTTTTACTTTAATCAACCTGATAAAACACTCACACAATTTAATAAACAATTTTTATGGACAAGAAATTATTCATTAAGATGGGATTTAAGCAAATCATTAAAGTTTGATTACAACGCTACTAATAATGGCCGTATCCTCGAACCCTACGGAGCAATTGATACAAAAGATAAAAAAGATAGTATTAAACAAGAATTTAAAAAAGGTGGAACTACTACTGATTTCAAACAAACTATTAATTTAAACTATCAAGTACCTATCAACCAGATTCCATATTTAGAGTTTATCAATTTATCTTACAAATACACAGGCAATTATCAATGGACACGCAGACCTTTTGCTGCTGCTGATACCATTGGAAATACCATTCAAAATTCTAATAATCAAAACTGGACAGCCAATCTGAGTATGACCGTACTCTACTCTAAAGTGAAATTTATAGATAAAATGGTTAAAGGCACTCTCTTTGACAAACCACCTAAAAAAGATAAAGTAGATAGTGCTTCTGCAAAGAAAAAAACAAATAAACCAACTGTGTTATCACAGGTATTACAAGTATTTGGTCAAACCATTACAATGGTCAAAACTATTTCAATTAGTTTTCAGGAACAAAAAGGAACGATTATTCCTAATTTCAAACCATCTTCTCAATACCTTGGTGTAGATGGCACACAACAATACGCACCGGGATTTGCTTTTGCCGCAGGAATTCAAAAAGATATTATACCAACTTCTATTGAAAAAGGATGGATTTCAAAAAATATCATTCAAACTTCTCCTATCACTAAAAATTATTCTAAAACATTTAATTATCGTGCTTCTATTGAACCACCTGCAGGTATTCGCATTGAAGTAAATGGAAATCAAAATTATACTCAAAATCTTTCTCAATATCTTGTTTGGGATACTATCACAAAACAATTTGCTTATGTGAGTCCTAATGAATCAGGCAATTTTAGTATATCTATTTTCACATTAAACAAATCTTTCAAAGAAAAATGGAAAGGTGCAGAATCACAATTATTCAAAGATTTTCTGGATTTAAGAAAAGAATATGCTCTATTATTAAGCAGCCAAAACCCAAATTCTAACGGCGCCTTATCTGATGGAAATGGCAATACTTATTATGATGGTTATAATTATACACAACAGGATGTATTGATAGGTGCATTTTACAATGCTTACACGGGTCAAAAAATTAAAAACTATAGTACAAAAAATATCTTACCTACTTTCCCTATGCCAAACTGGAATGTTACTTTTGATGGATTAGGCAAACTTAAATTCCTTCAAAAATGGTTCAAAGCCATTACTGTAAAACATAGTTACAAATCTACATATACCATTGGCGGATATAACAACAATTTATTATACAGCGAATTAAATGGTTATCAGTTCGCCCGTTCCCCAGTTCAAAATCCTATTGTAAATGGCATTCAAACTACACAAAACTTCAATCCTAAATACAACATATCCGCAGTTACTATTCAGGAAGCATTTGCTCCACTTATTCGTGTTGATTTTAATTTTGTTAAGCCCGGATGGCAGGCCAATTTTGAAATTAAAAAAGATAAAACTGTAAATCTCAACCTTACAGGACCTCAGATTACTGAAACTAAAGGCCAAGAATATGTTGTTGGAATCGGTTATCGTTATCCAAAACTGAAATTAAACAAAATCAAAATACAAGGCAAGGTTCTTGAAAGTGATTTGAATGTAAAAATTGATATTAGTTACAGAAAAAACTTAAATGTAGTGCGTAGAATTGCTGATGGCGTAACTTTACCTACTACTGGTGCAGATATTATTTCTTTACGTTCTCAAGCTACCTATCAAATTACTTCTAATATCCAGTTACGGATATTTTACGACTGGGTAAAAAATATCCCACAAACATCTGCCACCTTCCCCACTTCCAATACCAATGCAGGATTTAGTTTAAGAATTAGTTTTCAATAATGAGCTGTAAAAATCAATTTTGTTAGTTATATTCTCATACACTTTATTTCCTTACTTTCGCACAAAAAAAATTTGAAAATTTATTCTGAACATAGTTACTGGTGGTTGTTGTTAATTGCTCTGCTCTCTTTTGGTATTGCTTATTTGCAATATCTTTACAAAATTAAATCCACCATCTTTTCAAGACAAACACGAATTTTATTATTCATCATTCGCAGTATTTTGCTTTTTATCATTGGCTTACTCTTGATGGATTTTTATTCTCGTTTTATTAAAAATGATTACATCAAACCTGCAGTTATACTTGCTATTGATAATAGTCAATCAATGATTGCCTCAAAAGATTCTGCCGAAGTCAAAAAATTCATCAAAAACAATTTACCTCAACTTATCTCACACTTATCAGAAAAATTTGATGTGCAAACCATAACATTTGGCGAAAAAATTCATTTTAATCCTGATTCTATTATATTCAACGATTTCAAAACAAATGGTGAAAATATATTCTCTGAAACACAGCAGATATTAGGAAATAAGCCCATTTCAGCAATGGTTATGATAACAGATGGAATTTTTAATGAAGGTGTTCATCCTGTTTCATTAACTAATAATGTTGATTTTTCTATTTACACAATTGGCACAGGAGATACCACTATCTACAAGGATATTGCAGTCAAAAAAATTCTGCATAACAAAAATGTTTTTATAGGAAATGATTTTATTGTAGAAGTTTTGCTACACACAGCACACATCAATAATGAAAAAGTAAAAATATCCATTAGTGAAAATAACAAAGAATTACTAAGCAAAGAACTCATTATCAATTCACCCAATGAAAACATCACTTCACTGCAATTTCAATTAAATGCAGAAAAAGGCGGACATCACACATACAAAGTTACTGCTTCTGTTGTAAAAGATGAAAAAAATACTCAAAACAATGTTGCGTATTTTGTCATCAATGTTATTGAAAATAAACTAAAAGTATTGTTTTTGTATTCTGCTCCACATCCAGATATTTCTGCTATTCGGCAATCATTACATCAATCAGAACAATATCAAACCGAAGTTTTTTCTGAACAAACTTTCAATAAAAATATCAATGACTATGATGTAGTAGTTTTTCATTCTCCAGAATCCAATTCTCCATTATTTTCAAAATGCTTGCAATCCAATATTCCAATGTTTATTATTACTACCCATCTGACACCATTACAGAATAAATTTTTGAATATCACACAAAATTTACCACAGCAAACCAATGAAATAGAATGCACACTTAATACTTCATTTTCTACATTTTCTACCAATGATGAATACAAAGAAATAGTGAATCAACTGCCTATCATTATTGCTCCTTATGGAAATTATGCACCTGCTGGTGAATATCAGGTTTTATATTATCAAAAAATAAATCAGGTGCTAACAGAACTGCCCTTATTCTTTTTTACACAAACTACAAATGGCAAATACGCAGTATTTTTAGGTGATGGTTTATGGAAATGGAAAATGAAAAACTTTCAAATCAAACAAAATACAGAATGGTTTAATCACCTCATCACACAAAGCATTCGCTATCTTGCAATAAAACGAGATAAAACACCTTTCAAAGTTTATATGCCCGCTACTATCAATGAAAACGAGCCATTGCAAGTATCAGCGGAACTCTACAACGAAATAATGCAACCCATCACAGAACCTGATGTTTTTTTAATCCTCAAAGATTCCAGTAACCACGAATATAAATTTGTATTCTCAAAATCCAGCAATAATTATTTTCTCAATGCAGGAATTTTACCTTCAGGTGAATATATCTATAAAGCATACACTCAATATCAATCAAAAGAATATATTCAAACAGGTAAATTGCATATTTTGCCTTTATCAATTGAAAAAAATAATTTAGTTGCACAACATCATTTATTAAAAACAATAGCCAATAAAACATCAGGTAAATATTTTCAATTGAATGAAATTGAACAATTAGAAAATAATTTACTGAATGATGAAAATATTAAAATTATTGCGGTGGAACAAGACACTTATCAATACTGGATTGAAAACAAAATTTGGTTTTTTATCATTATTTTATTATCTTTGTGCGAATGGATTATCCGAAGATGGAATGGAATCATTTAATGAGTTTTTAGTTTTTAGTGTTTAGTTTTTAGTTAATAATTATTTATTAAAAATCTCAATATTCAAAACTAAAAACTCATAACTCATAACTAAAAAATAAATAATAACTAAAAACTCAAAATTAAAAACTCAAAACTATCAAAGAATGAACTTCCAATTAGTTTCTCCATATCAACCTACCGGCGACCAACCTGAAGCCATTCAACAACTCACTGATAATATATTAAAAGGTATTAAACATCAAGTATTATTGGGCGTTACAGGTTCTGGTAAAACTTTTACAATGGCTAATGTTATTGCCAAAATCAATAGACCTACATTAGTTTTAAGTCATAACAAAACATTAGCCGCTCAATTATACAGCGAGTTCAAACAATTTTTTCCTCACAATGCAGTAGAATATTTTGTAAGTTATTATGATTATTATCAGCCCGAAGCATACATTCCTACTACCGATACATACATTGAAAAAGATTTGTCTATCAATATGGAAATTGAAAAACTTCGTTTAAGTGCTACTTCTGCTTTGCTTTCTGGTAGAAATGATGTAATCATTGTAAGTTCTGTTTCCTGCATTTATGGTATAGGTAATCCACAGGATTTTAGAAGCAATATCATCACTATTAAAGTAGGACAAAAAATTTCTCGCAATAAATTTTTACATCAATTAGTTACATCGCTTTACAGCCGTTCTCATACAAATTTTGAAAGAGGAAATTTCAGAGTAATGGGCGATACCATTGACATCAATCTTGCTTATGCTGACTACAACCTTCGTGTTTCATTCTTTGGAGATGAAATAGAAGAAATTTATACTTTTGATTCTGACCCTAAAAACATTATTGAACAATTTGATTCATTCAACATTTATCCAGCCAACATTTTTGTTACCACACCTGATAACATTAACAGAGCCATTTTTGAAATCAATAAAGACCTTGAAATTCAAGTCAATAAATTGATGAGTGAAGGTAAAACCACTGAAGCCAAAAGATTAGATGAAAGAGTAAAGCATGATGTTGAAATGCTCACAGAACTTGGTTATTGTAGTGGTATTGAAAATTATTCTCGTTATTTTGATGGCAGACCTCCTGGTTCGCGTCCCTTTTGTCTTTTAGATTATTTTCCAAAAGATTATTTGATGTTCATTGATGAAAGCCATGTTACACTACCGCAGGTTAGAGGAATGTATAATGGTGACAGAATGAGAAAATCAACTTTAGTAGAATATGGCTTTCGCTTGCCTGCAGCATTAGATAATAGACCTTTGAAATTTGATGAGTTTGAATCACTTATCAATCAAGTTGTATATGTGAGTGCTACGCCTGCCGATTATGAATTATCAAAATCAGAAGGAATTATTGTAGAACAATTGATTCGCCCAACAGGTGTGTTGGATCCTATCATTGAAGTAAGACCATCACTCAATCAAATTGACGATTTATTAGAAGAAATAAGAAAAGTAACAGAACGAGATGAAAGAGTGTTGGTAACTGTTCTAACAAAAAGAATGGCAGAAGAATTAGATAAATATCTTTTGAAAAGAAATATCCGTTCTGCATACATTCATTCAGATATTGACACATTAGAAAGAGTTGAAATTTTAAGACAATTGCGTGAAGGAATGATTAGTGTTTTGGTAGGCGTAAATCTTTTAAGAGAAGGATTAGATTTGCCCGAAGTTTCTTTGGTCGCCATTTTAGATGCAGATAAAGAAGGTTTTTTAAGAGATACCAGATCGCTTGTTCAAACTGTAGGTCGTGCCGCCAGAAATGTGAATGGAAAAGTTATTATGTATGCAGATAAAATTACAGCAAGTATGCAACGCACTATTGATGAAACACAAAGAAGAAGACACAAACAGATGGAATACAATTTGAAACATGGCATTATACCTCAACAAGCAGGTAAAAAATCCTTACTACAACCCTCACCTACTTATACAAAACCAGCAGGAATTACTTATTATCAGGAACCCACACAACTCAATATCGCCGCAGATCCTATACTTAAATATATGACCAAAGACCAGTTGGCAAAATACCTTAAAGAATTAGAACAAAAAATGAATGAAGCGGTTGAAAAGGAAGAGTATATGATGGCCGCATATTATCGTGATGAAATTAAATCCATTAAAGAACAATTTGAAATAATTGAAAAAATTTAAAAAAATTATCTACTATTCAACTTAAAATTAAACCGCGGAGACGCTAAGCACGCAAAGGATTTTTAATAGTTCTTAGTTGTGAATTTTTAATGCTGACGCTACTGGTCAGCATGCTGATATTTTGCAAAGCAAAATCGTCAGCATTTTGAATTGATGATATTGAATAAAAATAACTAAAAATTAAAAACTAAATACTAAAAACTTTTCATTATTCACCGACATAAATGTCAGTGCTATTCACTCTTCACATTTCGCTTTTCACTATTCACTATTCCTGCGGTTGTTCTTTATTTTGTTTTTTGAAAGAATCAAAATCAAAAGAAAAAGTAAATCGCCATGTATTTTGTAACGGATGATTGCGATTAGCCACTGTTGGAACTAAATAAGAAGCATCTAATCCAAAAACTGAATAACGAACACCAAATCCAAAAGTTAGAAATTGTCTTCCACCTTTTGTTTTATGTTCATAAAAGTATCCCATTCTGAATGCAAATTGATGAGCATACCAATATTCAAAACCTGTTGAGATATTTACTTCTCTAAGTTCCTCTTTAAATCCACCAGGGGCATCACCAAAAGATTGTAAAACACCTTGTATAACAGGCACATCAGGGTCTTTACCAGCCAATATTATTTTTTTACCAGTTGCAACATCAACAGAATCCCCATCTCCACTTGCTTTCTTTAAGTAAACTGGTGGCGTTGGCACTAAAAGTTTATTAAAATCAAGATACAATCCTATACTATTGTATTCATCTAAAATGGTATTTAATCCTCCACCTAATCTTAAATTAGTAGGAATGAAATTTTTAGTTCCAGTACCGTAATTAATTTTTCCACCTAAATTTGTAATGGCTAATCCTGCAGTTGCAAATCCTTTTTTATCACCCATTTCAAATTGTTTGCTTTTGTAATACATTGAAACATCAACGGCTACTGTTTGTCCCACTTTTGTAGGTTGTCCATTGACTGAATATCCACCTGTCAGATTAGAATTGACATAACGAAAAGCCATTCCCATTGAAAAATGAGGAGATAATTTTTGAGCGTATGCTAAATCAATAGCAAACTCATTTGGTTTAAATTGCCCTGTTGTATTTCCCATTATGTCTGTAAAAGTGATATTTCCAAGAGAAAAATACCTCAATGACATTCCAACTGTACTCATTTTATTGAGTTTTTTGTAGCCACTCACATACGCTAAACTAATATCAGGTACAAGGTTTCTAAGCCATGGAGAGTATGATATTCCAAAGCCCATATCTTTTTCTGTCATTGCTAATTTAGCACCATTCCAGTGAATAGAACTTACATCAGGTTCAGTTGCAGCACCTACTTCCCCCATTCCTCCTTGTTTAGAATCCGGACCAATGATTAAAAAAGGTACAGCAGTAGTAATAGGATTAAGTGCTCCTAAAAGCTGGCTGGTAGTTAAGGTTTTGTTTGAAGTAGAACTTTGTGATAAAACATACAAAGGAGAAAATAATAACACAAAAAACTTTTTCATTCTCAAAAATTTTTGTGGCAATACTACAAATAAAGATTGAAAGAAACTCATTAGTAAATAAAAATTATTTTGCATATAACGAGAGAAATAATGGTTTATTGTGTGAATTATTTTTCATTATCTTTTAATGAAAAATTTATAATGTAAATTCATTAAAAGGTTTGCATTTTAATTACAATAGAAAAATTTATAGATTTTTGTGAAATATTAAAAGTATTTTTCTTAAACTTGCCCTCTCAAAAAATTCTCAAAAACCATGAAATACATTTTTTCTTTTTTTCTAGTTTTATTTTCTGATATATCATTTTCTCAATCCAAGCAATTTTTCAATAAAAATGGTCAATCTTGTAACGAAGCAAATGCTTACTATTACAGAGTAAAAGAAAATGGTAATTTTTACAAATCATACTATGTAGCAAATAATAACTTATACTTTCAAGGAGAAATCATCAATGCTTCAAATTCAGATGAGAAATTAAATAAGTATAAAGGAAATTGCAAATGGTATTATAAAAATGGTAATTTGATGTATGAAAAAAATTTTGATGAAAATGGTAATTTAAATGGTTGGAGTTATGAATATTATGAAAATGGAAAATTAAAGAAAAAAGCTGAATATGTAAATGGTAAATTAAAAAATAACATTTACTTTGAATATACCTTAGAAGGTGAAGAATATAAAGTGTTTGAAGAGAATTTTAGTAACAATGTTAATCAATGGGATTTATATGATAGTGATAAAAGTAGTGCAAAAATTATAAATGATTCTCTAGTTCTAGAATCTTTTACAAACAAAGGCACATCAAGGTATATTAGTGAATTCAATGGAACAGAAAATTTTATAATAGAAACTTCAATAGATTATTCTTTATCAAACTCTAACGAGAGAGCTGGTTTGATTTTTGGATTCAAAGATTGGAATAATTATTATTATTTTTTACTCTCTGGAAATAAAGTTTATATTGGCTATGTAAAAGAAGGATTGTTAGTTCAAAAGGCAGAAGGCATGTTTTGTTCCTCTTGTAAAGAAAAAAATGTGAATACATTAAAAGTTTTAATGTCAGGTGATAAACTCATTTTTTCTGTTAATGGAGATGTACAAAATATTAACTCTGCAATAAGTTTTTCTGGATTAAACATTGGTTTTGCTACCTCTGGAAAAAATAAGATTTTTGTTAAGAACCTTATTATAAAATATTCTAATCCAACTCTTTCTTCAAATGCAACTTCTGAAAGTGATAAAAACGTTTCTGCAATAGGAAGCGGTGTTTTAGTTTCTAAAGATGGATATGTAGTAACAAATGAACATGTTATCAAAAATGCTAAAAAGATTTTCATTGAAATTAATTCAAAAAATTATCAAGCAGAATTAGTGAAATCAGACAAAGATAATGATCTTGCTATCCTAAAAATTAAAGATTCAAGTTTTTATAAAAACGAAAATACCAATGTTCCTTTCATTATAAAAGATAATTTTAATTTAGATTTGGGAAGCTATGTTTATACTGTAGGATTCCCATTAGCCCTTTCTGGTATGGGAAAAGAACCAAAATTTTCTGATGGAAAAGTAAGTGCAAAAACAGGATACGAAGGGGCTCTTAATTCTTTTCAAACAACTATTCCTGTTCAACCTGGAAATAGTGGTAGTCCTGTATTTAATGAAAAAGGTGAACTAGTGGGTATTATCAATGCAAAAATTCAAGGTGGAGATAATGTTTCTTATGCATTAAAATCAACATTTGTAAAAAATTTATTAGATGTTTTATCAGAAAAAGTTAATTTTAATAATACCAATCAACTTCAAAATCTTAAACTAGAAGAACAAATTAAATTGCTTACAAACTTCATTTATCTAATTAAAATTCAATAACTATGAATATTAAACAAAAATTATTTTTAAAAGTTTTTACTTTAATTTTTTCATTAAGTTTTTTTTCGCAAAATAAAAACTATCCATCTAATCCATTAGATGAAAATTATACACCAAAAGGTAATGGACCTTTGAGTTCAGAATTTACTGGTTATGGTAGTTCAGGAGATGAATATTATCCACAAAATATCGTAAAGTGGAATTTAGGATTATTAGTAAGAGGTGCTGGTGTTTTAAACTATGAATATAATATTAAAAAAGTAGTTTCACTTTTGGGAATTGGAGGTGTAAATTTTGCAAAAGATTTTATTTTTTCTGCAGTAGGATTAAATATTCTTTCACTACCGGATCAAAATCCAAATGTTGTATATAATATTGAAGAATTATATAATAAATCAAAATTCAATGGAGTTTCTCCATATTTAGGTGCAGGTATAAAAATTCTTTTAAAAGAAACTGATCACTTTAAATTTCTTCAAGTTGATTATACCACATATACTTGCAAAACAAAATATAATTTTACTGAAACTACACAAGATATTCTTGGAAATACTATTGAACATAATTATTCATTTCCCATTGATTTCAATTTTTCTAATTTGAGTATAAAATATATCTGGCAAAATTCTTCTGAACCACAAAAAATCGTTTTTACAAGTGAATTTTATGTTTCATTAAATATAAGATTTCTTAATTATTCGCCAATTTTGAAAGATGATAATTCTAACTATTCTCTTGGTGATAAAATTAAAACTACAAGTTTTTATATAGGGGCAGGTTACATTATTGGCTTTGGATTTGGAAAACATAAATAATAAATAATAACTTAAAAACATAAATATATGATAAAGACAAAAATGACAGCTCAAATCATTACAGCATTATTAACAATTAATGCCAGTTTAAATTTAGCTCAAGATTTTGATATTGTAGTTTCAAACGAGGAAAGAAGAGGAAAAAAAGAAATACCCCCTTTTAACGAAATTTTAGGATTCAATTCAAAAAATATGTATGTTGATTACAGGGTTGAAGCTTTTCCACAGTTAGGAGTTGCTTATGGAATATATGACAAAAATACTCTTGAAAAAAAATCTGAAATTTACTATGGAAAAGATTATTATAAAGAGCATAAACCATATAAAGTTTATGGACAAGGTTATTACGTAATAAATAGACCAGCATATAAAAATAATTATAAGGTTTTACTAGAAGATAAATGTTATTTGTTCTTTGAAGACAAACACATTGATAAAGAAGCATCTATTTATGTAGAAACTTTTGATTCAGATTTCAAATTGACAAATAAATTAACCAAAATATATTCTACTCAAAACAACAAAAGTGTAGAACCCAATTTTGTAATACTGTATAATGAAAATTTGAAACAAATACTTGTTGGTGCTGAATTATCCAGAAGTAAAAAAGAAAACATTAGATTAGAATATAAGTTAATGGATGAAAACTTAAAATTTATTAATTCAGGACAAGTTGATTTTCCTGTTACTTCAGAAGCCCACAATGTAATTAGTTATGAATTTTTAGACAACGGATTAATATGTGCATACTATAAAGTAGAAGCAGAAGAGAAAAAAAGTAAAATTTCTTATTATTATTTTATTACCATAATCAATCCAAAAACAAACTCATTCAAAACATTTGAATTGAAAGATGGAAATAGGTATTTTATTGACATAAAACCAAAAAATTATAATGATAAAATAATTATTTTAAGTACTTATTGTGAAGTAGCAGAAAAAAAGGATGAAGTAATTGATAAAGGTTTTGCTCTAATAGAAATTGATAAAGAAACTCTAAATTCTAATTCAATTAAATATATTTCATTAAAAAATGAATTTATCATGAATACACTTAAAAAAAGCGAATATTTTAAAGATATTTTTGAGAATGCTAAAAAAGCAAATGAGTTTTTTAATGAAACATTTATGTGGAATTTAAAGATAGCTAAAATTTTTCCTTCAGATAACAATAGTGTAGTAGTAGAAACAAATTATAGTTTTTCATATGAATTAAAAAAAAGTAATTTTTCAGGAATATATTCTGACTATTATGATGTTATCTATTTTAGGATTAATTTAAATGGTAGTATTGAATGGGCAAAAAGTATAAGTAGATCATCAAAAATGCAAAGTGGACTCTATGAAGATAATGTGAAAACTTATCAATTAAATAATAATAAAATTTTATCATACATTCCTGGGTCAAGTAATAATTTTGCACCAGATGGTAAAATTAAAGATAAAGATTTAATTAATCTTTTGCATTTTTTTATTATAGATATTAAAACTGGAACAATTGAACCATTTAAAGTTAAAGTTCCAAATATTGATCCTAAAGACGAAAAAACAATGAGTAGGTTTTATTTTGATAAATCAACAAATTCTATTTATACAATTTTTTCAACTACCTTAGGTAAAGAAATAAACTTTGTTAAATTATCATTTAAAAAATAAAATAATCACTAACCATAAAACCCTACAACTATGAAAAAACAAATCACAACAGCTAAAAAACTCATCCTAACAACATTAGTAGCAACAACTTTCAACAATTTGGGATTTTCAAATTCCTCAACAATTCCTAATAACACAAATCCTTCCACTTTAACTACTTACAAAGTTGATTTAGAAAAGAAAAATTATCTAAAAATTTCAAATCCTTTTCTGGATAAATCATCACCTCTTTATTCTTCTAATACATTTAATAAAACAACACTAATCCCTCGCGCCGCCGAAAGCCACGATGGAATACAAATTTCATTAAATTTTGGGCAATTATTCTACTTTAAAGAATTTTCATATTCCCCATCTGAAGTAGGTATTGAACTTTTGAAAAATATTGGATTTAATTTTGGTGTAGGTCTTTTTGCTGGTTATAGGCTTGAATTAATAAGATTTTTGAGTGATAATGTATCAGCTACTCAAATTCCTATAATGCTTGACGGTAGATATTATGTAGTTGGTGATAGAACCGGTATGTTTTTCAATGTTATGTTTGGTTTTAATCACATGAAATACAAAGATAACTCTATTAATATTTCAGTAAGTGATAATAGATTTGCATGGGCAATAGGTTATGGTTATACATTTGAACACGGATTTGAATGGGGAATGAGATTTGAAAGTATTCCTTATAAAGGAGGCAGTACGAATTATCTAGGATTTCGTATAGGTTATTTTATCAAATAATAATATCTTCCTCAAGCCCACAGGAAATAATTTCTTGTGGGCTTTTTTATTTGTTTTTTTAAAATTCAAATTCAATATTTTGCAACAAAAATACACACTTATCTTACTATACTAAAGTTACTCTAAAACCAGAAAAAAAAATATATCTTTAAATACTGACGATAAATGTCAGTATGCTGACTGATAGCGTCAGCACACAAAGAACTCAAAGATTTTTATGGAAAGCATGCTGACGATAAATTTCAGCATGCTGACCGATAGCATCAGCACACAAATATTTAGTAGATTTATCAAGTCCTTTATGCACTTTGTGATATTTAATTATCTTTGAGCACTTTGTGTTTAAAATTTCGGAAAATATAATTGTTTTGGTATAAAATTGAATTTTCCCCTCATCTTTTTTCAAAATTAAAAACTTTTTCCTACATTTGCCGTCCTTTTTTAAAATTATGAACACACAAAACATCAGAAACATTGCTATTATTGCCCATGTAGACCATGGCAAAACAACATTAGTTGATAAAATTCTTAAATCCTGCGAAGTATTCAAAGAACACGAACTTCCCGGCGAACTTATATTAGATAATAATGATTTAGAAAGAGAAAGAGGTATCACCATCATCTCTAAAAACGTTTCCGTTAATTACAAAAACCACAAAATAAACATCATTGATACACCCGGCCACGCTGATTTTGGCGGAGAAGTAGAAAGAATTATGAATATGGCCGATGGCGTTTTACTATTGGTTGATGCATTTGAAGGACCTATGCCGCAAACTCGTTTTGTTACTCAAAAAGCCATTCAAGCCGGTAAAAAAGCTATTGTAGTTATCAATAAAGTAGATAAACCTAATTGTAACCCCGAACAAGCATTAGAAGCCGTATATGAACTGTTTTTTAGTTTAGATGCATCAGAAGAACAACTTGATTTTCCGGTTGTATATGGTTCTGCTAAACAGGGCTGGATGGGACCAGATTACAAACAACCTACTAATGATATTTATTTTCTATTAGATACAATTATCGAAAAAATTCCTGCTCCGAAAGTTCCACAAGGCAGTTTGCAAATTCAAATTTCTTCTTTAGATTATTCATCTTACATTGGAAGAATTGCCATTGGCAGAGTTTTCAGAGGAACTATTAAAGAAAACATGCCTGTGAGTGTAGTAAAAAGAGATGGAAGTATTCAAAAATCTCGTATTAAAGAATTATTTGTATTTGATAAATTAGGAAAAATAAAAGTAACAGAAGTAGGTGCAGGAGATATTTGTGCATTTACAGGTATTGAAAATTTTGAAATTGGAGATACAATTGCTGATTTTGAAAATCCAGAATCTCTACCGCCTATTCATATTGATGAACCTACAATGAGCATGCTTTTTACTATAAACAACTCGCCATTCTTTGGTAAAGAAGGAAAATTTGTTACATCCAGACATTTAAGAGACAGATTATATAAAGAACTTGAAAAAAATCTTGCCTTGCGAGTAGAAGACACCAATTCTCCCGATGCTTATTTAGTTTATGGTAGAGGAATATTACACTTATCTATATTGATAGAAACAATGAGAAGAGAGGGCTATGAACTACAAGTAGGTCAGCCCAAAGTAATTATTAAAGAAGAAAACGGCAGAAAAAAAGAACCCTTTGAAATACTTACAGTTGACGCCCCTTCTGATGTAGCTGGAAAAGTAATAGATTTAGTAACTCAACGAAAAGGATTAATGATTAACATGCAAATTAAAAACGACAGAACTCATTTAGAATTTGAAATTCCTTCAAGAGGGTTGATTGGATTAAGAAATCAGGTTTTGACTGCTACAGCAGGTGAAGCTGTAATGGCACATCGTTTTATTGATTTCAAAGATTGGGCAGGTGAAATTCCAATGCGCATCAATGGTGTATTAGTAAGTAAAGAAACTGGAAAAGCAGTAGCATATAGTATTGATAAACTTCAGGACAGAGGAAAGTTTTTTGTTGACCCAGGAGAAGATATTTATACTGGAATGATTGTAGGAGAACATATACGATCAGAAGATTTAGTAGTAAATATCTGCACTGAAAAGAAACTTACCAATATGAGAGCATCTGGATCTGATGAAAAAATGAAAATAGCACCCAAAATTAAATTCTCATTAGAAGAAGCTTTGGAATATATTCAGGCCGATGAATATGTAGAAGTAACTCCACAATCTATTAGAATGAGAAAAATTATTTTAGATGAAAATGAAAGAAAAAGAGTTCAAAAATCAGGGGCGGCTCTTGTTTAATTGACATTCATGAATTGGAAAAAATATTTCATAAGTATTAGTATTATTTTGAGCGTGAGTAGTTGTAACAATTACAATAAATTACTCAAAAGCACAAACTATGAACTAAAATTAGAAAAAGCCAATCATTATTACGACAAGAAAAATTATGTGCGTGCTCAGCAATTATATGAAGAACTGATTCCAATCTTTAAAGGCACAGACAAATCAGAAGATTTGTATTACCGCTACACATGGACACATTTTTATACAGGTGATTACTCATTAGCACAATTTCATTTTAAAAATTTTGTGCGACAATTTCCAACAAGTGAAAAAGCCGAAGAATGTTTTTTTATGAACGGTTATTGTTACTATCTCAATTCACCTAAATACTCATTAGACCAAACTGCAACTATTAACGCTATTAAAGAAATGCAAAGTTTTATTGACAATTTCCCTGAAAGCAAATGGGTAGATAGTGCCAATACAATAGTTTCAATTTTACATCGCAAATTAGAGAAAAAAGAATATGAAATACTTAAACAATATCGCCTGTTAGATGACTACAAAGCCGTTATTACTGCGGGTAAAAACTTTCAAAAAGATTATCCTGATTCAGAATACAATGAAGAGATTCAGTTTTGGATAATAGAGGCCTATTATTTATTGGGAATCAATAGTATTCCTGATAAGAAAAAAGAAAGATTAGAAAAAGTTGGCGAATATTATTTAAAATTCGTAGATTTGCACCCCCAAAGTAAATTTTTAAAGGACGCAGAAAGATATTACATTAAATCAAAAGAAGAATTAAATTTACTTCAATAATAAATAAAAACACAATAATATGATAGAACAAGAAACAGAAAAAAGAGAATTATTTGATATTACAAAAGTAAAAGGCAATCCATCCATTGTAACCAGAGACATCAGACAATTTGATGCTCAAACTGGAAATATTTACGAAGCTATTGTAATTATTAGCAAAAGAGCCAATCAAATTAATTCAGATATAAAAGAACTTATTAAAGAAAAATTATCTGAATACAGAGATTCTACTGATACTTTGGAAGAAATTATTGAAAATCCTGAACAGGCAAACATTAGCATAATGTTTGAAAAAATGCCTAAACCCACGGCTATTGCTATTGAAGAATTTTTAGATAATAAAATTTACTACAGATATCCAGATGAAGATAAAGATAATGATTAATTTTTAATTTACATTTCACATATAATAAAAACCCTGCTTTTTAGCGGGGTTTTTTGTTTTATACTTAATTCAATGCTCAATACTCAATACTCAATGTTCAATATTCAATATTCAATATTCAATGTTCAATTTTATTAATGCAAATAACTAAACACTAAAAATTCAAAACTCAAAACTATACACTATTCGCTTTTCACTTTTCACTATATTCGCCACTTATTTTTAAGTAATGCAACAAAAACATTTCATAAAAAATTTATTCTTTTTATTATTTTTAAACTTACTTATTAAACCATTCTGGATTCTTGTTGTAGAACCTTATGTTCAGTTCAAAGTGGGCAATCAGTATTACGGTGAGTATTTCACTTTATTTAATTTTACATTTTTATTTGCTATTTTTTTAGATTTTGGTTTAGTCAATTTTAATAACAGAAATATCGCTCAAAACAGTCATTTATTAAGCAAACATTTTTCAAATTTAATCACATTAAAATTATCAATGGCGGGTTTATATATTGCTATTACAATGCTTGCAGGATGGCTTATTGGATTTAATACCCGTTATTTAAAACTTTTATTTATTCTTTGTATTAATCAGTTTTTTATCTCTATGGTTTTGTATTTAAGAAGTAATTTATTAGGATTACATTTATTTAAAATAGATAGTGTTATTTCTGTATTAGATAGGTTGATTATGATTAGTATTATTGGGTTGTTGTTTTTTGAATTATTACCTATTCGGTTAGATATTATGAGTTTTGTATATGCACAGGTGTTCGCTTATGCTATTACTGCCGTTATTGCATTTTTTGCAGTATTAAAACAAACAGAGCATTTTAAGTTTACATGGAACTGGAAATTTAATTTACTTATATTGAAAAAAAGTTTTCCTTATGCTATTTTAATTTTACTAATGGTATTTTACAATCGATTAGATGCTGTAATGTTAGAAAGAATGCTGGATTATCCTGAAGGAGCCATTGAAGCTGGAATTTATGCAAAAGCATTTCGTTTTTTAGATGCCTCTAATATGATTGCTTATCTTTTTTCTGTGCAGTTGTTACCCATCTTTGCAAGATTAATTGAAGAACAAAAAAGCGTTGAAGAAATTACAAAATTAGCATTTTCATTACTCATAGTACCCGCTATTATTGTATCAGTAGGATGTTTTTTTTACAGTAAAGAATTAGTAGCACTCATCAATAAAGGCACTACTGATGCTGCTGATGTATTTAGTATTTTAATGTTTTGCTTTACTGCTATTTCTACAACTTATATTTTTGGAACTCTCCTCACTGCCAACGGAAATCTTAAACAACTTAATACTATGGCTATTTCAGGAATTATTATCAATGTTATTCTCAACTTAATTCTTATTCCAAAATTTAAATCTTATGGAAGTGCATGGGCTAGTGTTATTACACAATTTCTCACGGCTTTAATTCAGGTTTGGATGGCTAAACAGATTTTTCATTTCAAAATAAACTGGAAATTCATTCGTTCTTTGAGTATATTTATTGTTGGTGTTATTGTAATAAATATATTCTCATTACAAATTACTAAACAATGGATTTTAAATTTCGCAATAATGATAGCATTCAGTATATTGTGGGCTTTTTTAAGCAATGTTCTTTCCATTAACTCTGCTTTAAAATTATTAAAAATCAAACGATGAATGCATTTATAGCCGCTCATTTTTTTATACAGATTTTACGACAAAAACTTCGTTACTTTTTAATATTTGGAGTTATATCAATTATATTAGGAATTATTATTTCTTATATTTTACCAACTGAATATCAATCTGAAACTATTTTATTACCTGCTCGTCATTTTTCAGTTTCTAAAATGCTCATAGAACCAAATGTTGGTAATCAGGAAGATTATTTAGAAATAGGTGATGAAGATGATTTAGAAAAATTATTGCAAATTGTATATTCTGATGAATTAAAAGTTTTGTTGGCTAACAAAATGAATTTATGGAAAAGATGGAAAATTGAAAATAAAGAATATAAATTTTATTATTTGAAAAGTAAATGGGATCATTATATTTCTATTTACAGAACAAATTATAGTGCTATCAGAATTAAAGTATATGACAGAAACCCAGATACCGCTTCATTGATTGCCAATAAATTTGTAGAACTGATTGATACTGTTCAAAAAAATATGAGTTATGAAAGAGTGAAAAAAGCATTGGATATTGTGAAACAAGAATATGATCAAACCATCTTAAAAATTAATGAAATGGAAGATAGTTTGAATACATTAAGAAAAATGGGTATTTATGATTACAAAGAACAAGTAAAAGCATTTTCAAAAGAATATGCGAAAGCCATTGCTAAAAATGATTTGCGTCAAAAAGAAGCATTAGAACAATTTTTCTCAAATCTGCAAAAATATGGTGGAGCATATAATACTTGGAGTGAAAATCTCAGAAAATACAGAGCAAAATTTGCTGTAATAAAAAGTAAATATGATCAAATGATTGTAGATGCAAATAATGTTTTGCCTTTATCATTTGTTGTTCAAAAAGCACTTCCTGATAATAAGAAAGCCAGACCTGTAAGATGGCTGGTTGTATTAATCTGTTTGTTATCAACAGAATTATTATTATTTTCATATTTCATTTATCAATCAAAAAACAACTCTTTATGAATACTTCAAATTCACTTGAAATTTCAACCCTTCTTAAACTTATTTTTAATCACAAAAAAACTTTAATCTGGATTATTATTATTACAGCTGTAGTTTCTACCGCCATTTCATTTATAATCCCTCCTAAATATAAAACTAATGCTGTTGTTTACCCTATTCACCTTACGCCCTATTCAGAAGAATCTCAAACAGAGCAACTTTTACAGTATTTCAACAGTGTTTCAGTAAGAGATATTGTAATAAAAAAAATGAATCTTATTCAACATTACAAAATAGATACTTCACGCTCTGATTATAGGAGTTTACTAAATTCTTTATATAAAGAAAATGTTTCACTATCTCCCACCTTATATGAATCTATTGAAATTGAAGTAAGAGATCGTAATCCTGAAATGACTAAAAAAATTGTCGAATGTATTATTCAAACAACGGACTCTTTAATTCTCGCTCTGAAAAAACAGGTTATTACCGAAGAATATACCAACTACCAAAATACTATTTACACATTGCAACATCAAATTGATAGTATTAACACATTGATAACTTCCATGTATAATCAATACAATATTGTAGACCAAAATTATCAGGCAAAATATCTAAGTAAAAAATTAAGTTCTGGAAAATTAGATGCTGACAACCAAAAAATTCTTGAAAATATTAAAAATAAAAGAGAATATATAAACTCTTTAAAACTTCAAATAAAAAATATCTCTAAATCTCTTGAAAAACTAATTAAAGAAAAGAACAGATTAGAAGTTGATTTAAAAGGTAATTTGCATTTTGTTCAGGTTATTTCTCCTCCTTTTACGCCCGATAAAAAATATTTTCCTGTAAGGTGGATTATTGTTTCATTATCAGAATTAGCAGTTATTTCAATATTCATTATTTATTTGATTTACAGATATTCAAACAAACAATAATAAATGTCTTTAAAAAAAGATATACCTTTATTTTTAGGAATAACATTATTCCTCTTTTTTGAATATTACATACTTACCAATAAGTACGATCTTTTTGTGCCTTTTAATTTAATTCCATTTGTAACTCTTTTGCTTGTTGGAATATTTTACTTTACAGAATGGATTATTTTTTTTATGGTGTTTATTACGCCATTTGCTATTACACTTCGCGAATTAGGCATTACACAAGGAATTGATTTGAGTATTCCTACTGAACCTCTAATGATTATTTTTTCTGGTATTTATTTAATCAATGAAAAACTAAAAGGTATAACTGCAAAAACAATTTTTCAACATCCTGTTACTAAAATAATTTTTATTCAACTTATATGGATGTTCATTACTACCCTTACAAGTATGGATATTATTGTTTCTGCAAAGTATCTGACCGCCCGTTTGTGGTTCGTTTTGAGTAGTTACTTCTTAATGAATTTTCTTTTTCAAAATATTGAAAATATCAAAAAGTTTATCTGGATGTATGCCCTTGGTTTATCTTGTGTAGCAATTATTACACTTATCAAACATGCTGAATATAACTTCCACCATAAAATTGCCGACTGGATTGTTACTCCATTTTATAATGACCACACTGCTTATGGTGCGGCTCTGGCTTTATTTATACCGCCTGTTATTTCACTCGTTATCATTGAAAACAAAATAGTATTTAAATCCTTTTTAATATTTATTTCTATCATTTTATTTGTTGCAGTAATCTTTTCTTTTGCCCGTGCTGCTTGGATTGGACTATTTGCTGCATTACTTGTACTTATTACACTTTTATTAAAAATTAAATTTCGTACACTTCTGATTTCTTTTGTTTCTCTATTTATCATTATTTTTAGTTTTAGCGAAGAATTGCTTTATCTGATGGGAAAAAATAAAACCGATTCAGAAGGAAGTTTTTATGAAAATATATTATCAACTTACAACATTAAAAATGATGCTTCTAACCTTGAAAGAATCAATAGATGGAATTGTGCAATAAGAATGTTTTTAGACAAACCTGTATTCGGATTTGGACCTGGTACTTATCAATTCTTTTATGCTCCATATCAATTAAGTAAAGAAAAAACTATTATCAGCACTAATTTTGGAACTGGTGGAAATTCCCATTCTGAATATTTAGGACCCTTATCAGAAGAAGGATTACCTGGATTACTAATTGTCCTTACTTTAATACTTTTTGTTTTTTCTCTGGGCTATCGGCTCTGCTACACTGTTCAAAATAAAAAGATTAAAATTCTTACTTATGGTATATTTCTTGGGCTAGTTACCTATTTTGTTCACGGCTTTTTCAACAACTTTTTAGATACAGATAAACTTTCCTTACCTTTCTGGGGATTTATTGCTATGCTTGTAAGCATTGATGTCTATCATAAAAATAATAATAACATTAAAAACAACATCCATGAAAAAAACAACAATTAATTTAAGCTTAATCATCTTCTCAATTTTTTCATCTTTTGCTTCAAAAAATGTCTATTCAAAATTCATTTTACCTGATGATACTTCTAAAAAACACATTTATCAATACAATCCAAATTATCGTGCTACAAATACTTTAATCACAGATATTCTACACACTACTCTATATGTAAAACCTATTTGGGATAGTTCTATTTTACTTGGCAAAGCAGAAATTACTTTAAAACCTTATTTCTATCCAACTCAAAAAATTTATCTTGATGCTCGTGGAATGCGAATCAATTCAATTAAAATCAATGATTACAAAAATAAAACTACCAATATTCCTTTTACATACACTTACGAAAATGATTCTATAAAAATTACACTTCAAAAATCTTTACCTTCTACACAAACTGTTATTGTTACAGTAGATTATGTTGCTCAACCTGAAAAAATTAAAACAGGCGGAAGTCAAGCCATTCAAAGCGATAAAGGACTTTACTTTATAAATCCTCGTGGCGAAGTTCCAAACAAAATGCCACAAATATGGACACAGGGCGAAACTCAAAGCAATTCAGTTTGGTTCCCTACAACTGATTCACCTAACGAAAAAATGACACACGATATTTACATCACTGTAGATAAAAAATATACTACTCTTTCAAATGGCTTGTTAGTTGAAACAAAACAAAATCCAGATGGCACAAAAACTGACCACTGGAAAATGGACTTGCCCAATGCACCATATCTTGTAATGATGGCTATTGGTGAATTTAAAAAAGTTACCGATAAACCTTGGAAAAATAAAGAAATCAGTTATTATGTTGAACCTAACTATGAACCTTATGCAAAAGCAATTTTTGGCAATACTTACAAAATGATAGATTTCTTTTCAAAAAAATTAGGTGTAGATTATCCTTGGCAAAAATATTCACAAATTATTTGCAGAGATTATGTAAGCGGTGCTATGGAAAATACTTCTGCAACTCTGCATGGCGAATTTTTATATCAAACCGACAGAGATACAGTTGATGGCGTTAATGCAGAAGATGTTATTTCTCACGAACTTTTTCATCACTGGTTTGGCGACCTTGTAACCTGCGAAAGTTGGAGTAATTTACCACTTAATGAATCCTTTGCTACTTATGGTGAATATCTTTGGGAAGAATTTGCTTATGGAAGAGACGCCGCTGATGAACACCATTTTAAATCTGGAAAAGGATATTTACAATCTCATACATCACCAGAAAAAAATCCGCCACTCATCAGATTTTTCTACGAAAACAGAGAAGAAATGTTTGACGGAATTAGTTACAACAAAGGTGGTCAGGTGCTTCACATGCTTCGTAAATTAGTTGGCGACGATGCTTTCTTTCAATCTTTACAACTTTATCTCACACAAAATAAATTCAAACATGCTGAAATTCATCACCTTCGTTTAGCATTTGAACAAATTACTGGACAAGATTTAAACTGGTTTTTTAATCAATGGTTTTTCTATGGCGGTCATCCTACTTTATCTGTTGAAAAAAATTATGATGATAATTCAAAAATTCTAACTCTTAAAATAAAACAACTTCAACCTGAAGAATATCCTATTTACAGATTACCCCTTTATGTAGATATATACACTTCTAATGGCGTTGATAGAAAATGGATTGATATTACAAAATCTGAACAAACATTTACCTTTTCAGTTTCTCAAAAACCTTTGCTTGTAAATTTTGATGCAGAAAGACAATTGTTAGCTCAAATCAATTACAATAAATCAGAGGAAGAATATATGTATCAATACCTTCATGCTCCATTATGGCAAGACAGATATGAAGCAATAGAAAATTTAAAATCAAATCTTTCTAACACAAGTATCCAAAACTTCTTTATTAAAAATGTCTTAAACGATAAATATAAAAATATCCGATCACAAGCCATTAATATACTCAAACCCTACTTAAATTCAAATTCTGAATTGAAGAATAAAATAATTGATATGGCTCAAAAAGATCCATCTGCCAGTGTTAGATCTACAGCATTATACGCTCTTTCATCATTGAAAGACAAATCGCTAATAAATTTATACTCATCGGCTTTGGAAAAAGAATATAGTTCTGATATTATCAGTAATGCTTTATACGGATTAAAAGAAATAGATTTATCTACCGCTACACAATATGCTCAAAAATTTGAAAAAGATAAAAGTAAGCAAATCATTTTAGCTATTGCCAGCATTTATGCAGAATCTGGTAATGAATTATATTGGGATTTTATGCAAAAGCATCTCACTACATTTTCTGGATTTGAAGCATTCAGTTATATTTCTGTATTCAATAAATACATCAAAAAAATAAATAATTCTGGCAAAGTTTTAGCCACTGCAAAAACATTATCTAATCTTTACAAAAATTCCGAAAAGATTGGAAAATTTGCTATTAAAAAATTATTATCAGATATTTTAAGCAACTGGAAAGACAAGGAAAATAAATTAACTTCTGCTATTCAACAAAATACTCAAAACAATGAATCAATTCGTAATTTGCAAGACGAATTAAATTCTGTTCATGAAACTGTTCAACAATTAGAAAACATTATTAAAACCCTATAATTATGAAAACAATCATCAATTCTGCCATTCTATCCTGCTTTCTTATCTCAACATCTTTTGCACAACAACCAGCAAAAAGCACCATTAACAAGTTATCTCAAAACTTTAGAGAAACGCTCAAATTTCGCCCTCCAGCAGGAATGAAATTCATTGAAAAAGTAGATAAACAACAAGGACAAATCAACATTCCTTATCTCAAATATCAATTAGACAACGGACTTATTGTGCTTATTCATGAAGACCATTCAGACCCAGTGGTATATGTGGATGTTACTTTTCATGTTGGTTCTGCAAGAGAACAACAAGGAAGATCTGGCTTTGCACATTTCTTTGAACACATGATGTTTCAGGGTTCAAAGCATGTTGCCGATGATCAGCATTTCAAAATAATTACAGAAGCAGGCGGAACTTTAAATGGAACAACAAACTCTGATAGAACAAACTACTTTGAAGTTATCCCTTCTAATCAACTTGAAAAAATTCTCTGGTTAGAAGCAGACAGAATGGGCTTCTTATTAGATTCTGTAACCCAACAAAAATTTGAAGTTCAAAGAGCTACTGTGAAAAATGAAAGAGGACAAAGATATGATAATGCTCCATACGGTTTAGCATGGGAAAAAACCGCCGAAGCTCTTTTTCCAAAAGGTCATCCTTACTCATGGCAAACCATTGGATATATTGAAGACCTCAACAGAGTTGATGTGAATGATCTCAAAAGATTTTATCTCCGCTGGTATGGACCAAATAACGCCGTTCTTACCATTGCCGGTGATGTAGATGTGCCTAAAACGCTTCAATGGATTGTAAAGTATTTTGGCCCTATTCCAAAAGGAAAAGATGTTTCTCCAGTGAAACCTGTTCCTGTTGAACTTCCTGAAACCCGCTACATTTCTTACGAAGACAATATCAAATTTCCAATGCTCAAATGGGCTTTCCCCACTGTTCCATTTACTTCTGATGAAGCCACAGCACTTGATTTTTTAGCAGATATTTTATCAGAAGGAAAATCTTCTCCACTCTATCAAGCGTTTATTAAAACAGGAAAAGCAACTTCTGCAAGTGCTTACCATTACAGCAGAGAATTAGCAGGACAATTTGAATTTGCTATTCGTGCAAACATTCCACTCGCTGAATGTCAGAAAATTTTAGAAGAAACATTACAGAATTGGGAAAAAACTGGTATTACAGATAAACAAATTCAAAAAATTAAGAATCAAAAAATATCTCAGATATACGAACAACTCTATACTGTTCAAAGCAAAGGATCAATGCTTGCTTATTATCAAACATTTTTTAATACCCCCAATTATTTACCAAAAGAAATAGAAAAAATCAAAAAGATAACTCCACAAGATGTGATGAATGTTTATCAAAAATACATTAAGGGCATAAATAAAGTGGTATTAAGTGTTGTACCCAAAGGTAAGCCAGAATTAAAAGTAAGAGAAGATAATTGGAGAATGTATGAAAGAACAATTGAATCTGAAAGTGAAGAATACAAAAATCTTACTTATGTGCAACCCAAAGATACATTTAACAGAGCTATTATGCCCCCTGCAGAAAAGGAATTAAAACTTCCTAATCTTCAAATCAAACAAGGTAAAACTCCATATCTAACTCCTTACTTAATGATGCAGGAAAATGAAGTGCCTAAAACTAAAATACTCATTAGTTTTGAAGCAGGACATCGTTATGAACCTATTGAAAAATCAGGCATTGCTAGCGTACTTGCTGATTTATTAAAAGAATCCACCAAAAAAAGAAGTGCTGAAGAATTAGATGATAAAATCACTTCATTAGGTAGCGAAATTTCAATAAATGTTTCAGATAATGATTTTACAATAAACATTTCATCTATTACAGAAAATTTAGATTCTACATTAAAATTAGTTCAGGAAATAATTTACGAACCAAAATTTGATACAGCAGATTTTCGCAGAATTATTAAAAGAAAATTAGATGCATTGCAACAACGCAAAGTTACTGCTTCTATCATCGCTGCTGATGTTTTCAATAAATTATATTATGGCAATGCTAATGTGTTATCTACTCCAAATATCGGAACTGAAGCATCTCTTTCAAACATTACTATTGATGATGTAAAAGATTACTACAAAAAAATGTTGAGCAAAAAAACAATGAAAATTTCTTTATTATCTGACAAAAACGATGATAAAATACTCATTCAAAAACTCGGATTTTTAGCAGGATTATCAAATACTGCTAACAATTATACAGAGCCCGTTATTCCATCTATTCCAACTACACAAATTTATTTTGTAGATAAACCAAATGCTGCACAATCTGAAATTATTTTTGGAACTTATGGATTGCCATTTGATGTAACAGGAAATTATTTCAAAGCTACTATCTTAAACTTTCCATTTGCAGGTGCTTTCAATAGCCGTGTAAATTATTTATTGAGAGAAATTAAAGGTTATACTTATGGCACTCGTGGCAGATTTGAAGGCGACAAATATTCTGGAAGATATTTGATTACAGGTGGATTCAAAAAAGATGCAACAGATTCAACTCTATCACTGATTCAACAAGAAATTGATAAATTGATAACAACAGGATTAACTAACGAAGAACTTGAATTTACCAAAAGTTCATTACTTCAGTCAGAAGCATTGAAAACTGAATCTCCTTATCAAAAATTATATCTGATGAAAACAATAATGGATTACAACTTACCTCTCAATTTTAAACAACAACAAAGAGAAATTCTAAATACTATTACACTTAAAGAATTGAATGACCTCGCTAAAAAAGTCATCAATAAAAATAAGTTTTACATAGTTGTTGTGGGCGATAAGAAAACCATTTTTGATAAAATAAACAAACTTGGACTTCCTGTTGTTGAACTCACCACCGACGGAAATATGGTGAAGTAGTAACGATAGTGCATTAACGCACTACCGTTACTCTTCCAACAAATTCGTGAGCTTTACTTCTTTTATCTTTTACAATGGCTTTCCATACATAAGTATCATTAGGAACTAATTCATTTTTGCTTTTATCTTTGCCATCCCACGGTTGATTGATGTCATTGGTTTCATACAACAAATGTCCCCATCTGTCAAAAACATATAACTTAAATTCTTTTATTCCATAACCCTTTCCTGTAAATCCATCATTCAAATTATCATCATTGGGTGTGAAAGCATTTGGAAAATAAATGGCAAACCCCGGCACTATTTCAATTACTTTCATCAATGAATCCTTGCATCCATATTGATTAGAAACTAATTGATAAATGAGTAATTGCTGCATATCTTCTTTTGTTACATTATACACAAAATCAGGTGTGCTGTAAATACTTCCATCACTTAAAGTATAACTTATTACACTCGCTCCGTTTGAAGCATTCTTAACTTCCAGTGGCTCCATTTCATCTAATACTCTTTCAGGATTAGTTACAAATCCAGCAACAGGAGTAGGATACACTTCAACACTGTTTGGTAACATAAAACTTCCTATACATCCACTATCTGAAATGGCTTTCAATATCACACTATACACACCGCTGTTTTGATAACAATATACTGGATTTGATACATCTGATATTCCTCCATCTCCAAAATTCCATTGATATGATTGGATATTACCACTCACAATACTGGATTGATTTTGAAATACAACACAATGTTTAGGACAACCCTTTGGATTCACAATAGAAAATATTGGATTAGGATTTGGATTAACATAAACTGGCTTCTTAATTATTCCCACACATCCATATTCATTTTGAACTTCTAATGTAATAAGATAACTGCCATGAGCAGGATATGTAAATGTTGGATTTTGACTCACATTATCAAAATAACCATCTGCATTTAAATCCCAATAGTAGGCAGTGATATTTCCATCAATGGAAAATGAATTGTTTGTAAATTGTGTTTCATCTCCTAAACATGTTTTACTGCTTACAAAATTAGCAACAGGATTGGCATGTACAACTACATTCTTTAATGTTTGATGAACACAACCATTATTACTTACTGCCTGTAATCTTGCTTTGTACATTCCATAATTTGGATAAACATGATTAGGATTTACAGAAATAGTATCATCCCATATTCCATCATTTTCAAAATCCCATTTATATTTTGTAATTGTACCTACTGAAATGGTACTCAAATTTGTAAAAGCATTGGCCTGATTAAAGCATGCGGTAGTTACACTGAATTGTGCAACTGGACTTGGATAAACTACTAAATTTGAACTACCTGATGATACACAATTTTTATCTGATATTGCTGTTAGTGTAATTTGATAATTTCCTGCATTGTATAAAGCACTAGGATTTGTTTGATTAGAAATTATATTGTTTCCTAAATTCCATTGATAAGATACAATACTTCCTGATAAAATACTTGATGTATTTGTAAAGTTCACAGCAGTACCTTCACATACATTATTGAATGAAAAAGATACAACTGGCAAAGGATATACTTCAAATGTATTTGTTGCAGATGAAACACAATTATGATTACTAACTACCGAAAGTGTTGCACTGTATATTCCAGCATTATTTAATGTAATAGTTGGTTGACTGATAGACGATGTAGCACCATTACTAAAATTCCACTGATATTGAATAATCTGACCTCCGCTTACATTAGACAAATTATTAAATGAAACAGGTGAATTAGCACAATTACTATTAGCACTAAACTGAACATTAGGTAAAGGATAAATTTCTAAAGTTTTTGTAACAGAAGAAACACAATTTTGGTTGCTTGTAGCTACTAATGTTACAGAATAAATACCTGCAGAAGTATAGGCACATTGTGGATTAGCCACATTTGATGTTTGACCATTTCCAAAATTCCATTGATATGAAACAATACTTCCTGATGAAATGCTGCTTAGATTATTGAAATTAGCTGATGTTCCCAAACAAACATTAGATGTTGTAAAATTAACTGATGGCAATGGATAAACACTTACCACTGATGAATATGAAGCAATACAATTATGATTGGTAGCAACATTCAAACTTACTGTATAATTGCCAGACGCAGGATAAATATACATTGGATTGCCTAATGTTGTA
Source organism: Bacteroidia bacterium (assembly GCA_035405785.1). Classification (GTDB taxonomy): domain Bacteria; phylum Bacteroidota; class Bacteroidia; order B-17B0; family Aurantibacillaceae; genus BPGX01. The sequence continues at coordinate 88,908 of DAONJS010000003.1, read as the reverse complement.
GTTTGTCCATTTCCAAAATTCCATTGATAGGATGTAATAGTACCTCCATTCACATTAGCATAACTTGAAAAATTCACAGCATTTCCATAGCAAACATTATTAGCAGAAAACGAAACTGTAGGTACAGGATAAATATCAACTTGTTTGACAACAGTGTCTTTACAACCTTTGTTAGATGTAGCAATGAGCATTACCGAATAAGATCCTGCAGAAGTATAGGTATAAACAGGATTTGTTTGATTTGAAGTACCGCCATTTCCAAATGACCATTGATAAGATGTAATTGCTCCATTTGTAATTGAACTTGTGTTAGTGAATGAAACAGGACTTCCTAAACAAACATTGTTGGCTTGAAAATCTGCAACAAGTGGATTATTTACATCAATCAACATTCCAGTAGTATCATTGCATCCAAAAGAATTACCAACAATTAATGTAACACTGTATTGACCTGCTGTAGCATAAGTATGCACGGGGTTTTGAACAGTAGAGGTGTTGCCATCTCCAAAGTTCCAGTACCAGTATGTATTACCACCTGCATTACTGGATGTATTGTAAAATGTTACCGTTAAACCACAAGAAGTGTTGCTGTTTCCAATATTAAAATTGGCATTAGGTGTAGGATGATTATACAAAGGAAAATAAAAGGTTGGTCCAGGACAACCTGTAAACATTGTAGTTTGAACAGCATAATTGCCGGGTGTATTGACAACCACACATTGACTGGTAGATCCATTTACACCTGTACCACTCCAAACATAAGACAAAAATCCGGATGGTGCACATAATGTTTTACTTTGTCCTACACATATAGTATCTGGTTGTGTTTGTGGAAATGATAAGCAATCACCATCAATGTAGGCATAAGCATAGTGCCCGCCTAATGCACAATCATAGGTTGTAAAACGAATTGTTACATTTTGTCCGATATAAGCAGTTAAATCAGCAGAAACACTTGACCATGGTTTATATATAACACCGGGGCAGGATGTTGAATTTTGAAAACCAGGAATATTTTGACCTGCTGTAACGCTATAATAAGTACATGGAATTTGGTTGCCGTTTTGATCTAACATTACTATTTCAAACTTTGGCTGATTTATAGGTGTATGTCCCGGGTCTTGCAATACCACTGCATATTTATAGGTAAAATAGGCATTTGATGGTGTTACTAAAAATGTTTGCTCTATTCTATCGGCTTTTCCTCCTACCTGATTATCACCTAATTTCAGAGAAAAATTTCCACCGGGACAAACTACAGGAAATCCGCCGCAAGGATCAGTAGCGGCACCGCTCATTATTGCCTGTGCTCCACCTGCAAATGGACAACAACCGGTAGAATTATATTGTGGATTATAACCGGTCGTGGCTGTCCATCCACTCAGATTGCCGGCTTCAAAATCCATATTAGTACAGGATTGAAGAACAACAGGTAAATTGCATGACACTGGCTTAAAACTTGCAGATGAAACATCACTCAAATGTGAGCGAACAAACTCTACTGTTTCATCAGGAGAGAGATTTTTTTGTTTGGCAATTTCTGTCCAATACTCCTTACTTTTTACATCATCCATATTGGTGATGTGTGATGCCGTTTGCCCATTGGCTGAAAGAACAGCCATAGTGAAAAGGGCGAATAATTTTGTTTTCATAGTTGTAAGTTTTTAGAGTGATTGAATGAGTTGTTTTCATTGTATTAGATTTTTTGTTTTTCACTATTTATACGAGTATTGGGGGCATTTTCGTTACAAAAATATGATAAGTGGAAAAAATAAAGTATGAATGATTTTTGAAATGGATGAATGGAGGAATTTTAATCCCATATACTATTCAGCCAGTAATAACAATTGTGTTAATATTCAGGTAGGTATATTTTTCACGCAAAGAATACAAATGATTCTCAATAGTATTTAGTTTTGAGTGTTTAGTTTAGTCGTCATTGCGAGGACGACAGTCCGAAGCAATCTCAAATAAGAAGTAGAATATACTTTTGAGATTACTTCGCTTCGCTCGTAATGACGGAAAAATTCAAAACTGATTAAACTTGAGTATTGAGCATTGAGTGCTGACGATTTTGCTATGCAAAACCCTGACGACTTTTGTGTCAGGGCAAGTATCAGCATGCCGACTTATAGTCGGCTCGTTGAGTATTTTTTGTATTTATTATCTTTCGTTGCCTTTGCGTTTCTTCGACTCTGCGGTAAAAAATTTATTACTAACTGAATAGTAACAATTCACTTAATTTATAAAAATCAACTTAAAATTTGTAGTATTGCCGCAATTAGTATAACAATATGAGTAACTTGAAAGTAAAAACAATGGCAGAAGTGGCTGCCAATGGCGAACAAGTTGAGTATCTATTTTGGGTAGGATGTGCTGGAAGTTTTGATGAAAGAGCCCAAAAAATTACAAAAGCAATTGCAAAAATTTTAAATGCCGCTAATGTTACATTTGCAGTATTAGGAACAGAAGAAACATGCACCGGAGATCCGGCAAAGAGAGCGGGAAACGAGTTTTTATTTCAAATGCAAGCAATGCAAAACATTACCACACTGAACAATTACGGAGTAAAAAAAATTGTAACTGCTTGCCCACATTGCTTTAATACATTGAAAAATGAATATCCTGCTTTGGGTGGAAATTATGAAGTGATTCACCACTCTCAACTTTTACAGCAATTATTAGATGAAGGAAGAATTAAAATACAAGGCGGAAGTTTTAAAGGTAAAAAAATTGTTTATCACGACCCTTGCTATTTGGGCAGAGCCAATAATATCTACGAAGCCCCAAGAGAAGTGATTAAAAAATTAGATGCTGAGTTAGCAGAATTAAAAAGAAGCAGAGCAAAAGGGTTTTGCTGTGGTGCAGGTGGAGCACAAATTTTCAAAGAAGCAGAAAAAGGAAACAAAGAAGTAAATAACGAAAGAGCAGAAGAAGCATTAGCAGAAAAACCTGATGTAATTGCAGTAGCATGTCCTTTTTGCAATTTAATGTTGAATGATGGTGTAAAACATTATCAACAAGAAAATAAAGTATCAGTAAAAGATATTGCCATTCTTATTCAAGAAGCCGCTGATTTGTAAGGTTATTTTGGGTTGCCGTGAATAAATAAATTGTATTAAATTAAAATTATTCACTTTTTATTTTTGCAATTTTTCCAATCCTTAAATTCATTTGAATTACACCAAATCCATTTCTTTTTCTTTAACCATGGATTTGATTTTAAAGTAATATCAGTTTCTATGAATTCTACTTTTATAAATTCTTCCTTAAACCTTGTGTTTCTGTGAGTATCATTTGTAGCAAAATAGTTTTTAGCAAAAACCACTTTTAATGTATTGTCATCAATCTTTTTATACCAAACCTCTATTGAATACCATGATGCAAATACAGCAGGGTGATTAATATACTGTAATTTTATTGTATCACCAACAATTCTATAAATACCCCAATGATAGAGATTACTAAAACATTTTGTTTCTGGTTGTTTTTCTTGTTCAACTTTTCTTAAAAATTCTTTTTCATAGTATTTTCTATGTACAAAATTATCTCCAGCAACAAAAAAACCATCTTTAAAGAACATAAAACTTTGGAATGAAGCATCTTTTTTAAGTTTGATTGTATCTCCAAAAAAATTAGTAAAAAAAGATTCATAAGGTGGATTGTTAAATATATAGTAGCCATTAAACTTAATAAATGAATTTGTATAATCAACAGATGGAGAATAGCAATAATTAAAATTTTTTCTTATTCCTGATGGCACAAAATCTGATGTAAAAAGGTTCGCTATTGGCACATAGGTTATGCAAGAATTTAATATAAATATAAAAAATAAAAATGATGTTATCTTAATTTTTTTTATCATAATGAAATAAAAAATAATTTCTTTCAATTAAATTACAAAAATAAAGAAAATATATTTATCTAACACACATTTCCATTTTATTTAAAAAATACTTTATCTATTTTTCTTAACCTGCCTCTTAATTTTTTCGTATTATTGTTGCTCTATTGTTATTTTATGCGTATTAATGTAATAATACTTATACTTTGCTTTGTTAGTTTGAATAATGTTTTTTCTCAAATGAATTATCAGCAAAAGTATCAATTGGTGCAATCTTATCTTTTACAAAGAGAATATGAAAAAGCATTGCCTCTATTACAAGAAGTTTATGATGTTTCACCTGAATATTGGTTTGATTATTACTACGATGCTCTTGTCAATACTAAAAAATATGAAGATGCAGAAAAACTAATTAATAAACAAATAAAAAAATTTTCTTATAGAACAGATTATTATGTTTTGTTAGGTCATTTGTATGAATTGCAAAACAATGAAAAGAAAGCAGAAAAGTATTTTCAAAAAGCCATTGATAAACTGCCTAATGATGTAAATACTATTACGCTCACTGCTAAACAATTTATGAAATTACAAAGATTAGATGATGCATTGAAAACTTATGATAAAGGTGAAAAAATTACTCGTTATCCATTTTATTATGAAAGAGCCGAAATTTATCAGCAAACAAAGGACTACAAAGCACTTATCAATATCTATTTAGATATTCTTAATTCTAATCCGGGTGAATTATACAATGTGCAAAATCAAATACAATCTTTATTGGCTTACAATCCTAATGACACCACACAAATTTTTCAACCTGTATTAAAACAAGAGTTAATTAAACGCATACAAAAATATCCTGAAAATAATGTATATCCCGAGTTTTTAATTTATTTACTCACACAACAAGGTGAGTTTGAACAAGCATTCATTCAAGCAAAAGCATACGATAAAAGAATTAAAGATGATGGAATGAAGTTATTTATGTTTTGTCAAGTGTGTGCTAAAAATCAACAATACCAAACAGCAGAAAAATGTTTTGAAGAAATAATGAAAAAAGGCAAACAAAATCCTTTTTATGAAAGTGCTTATTTAGAATATCTCAACAACAAATATTTAAAAGTAGTCAGTTCAACAACTGTATCAATTAAGGATATTCAGCAATTAAAATCTGAAATGTATGATTACATTAAAAATAATATCAATTCAACAATTATTTATCCACTTGTGTTTAACTTATCAGATATTTATTCAAAATATCTTTATGAGTTTGATAAAGCCGATAGTTTATTAAATTATTTCATCAATAATCAGCAAATCAAACCTGATATAAAAGCAAGATTTAAATTAAAATTAGCAGATGTTTATGTGTTGCAAAATAAATTGTGGGAAGCGATATTGCTATGTATGCAGGTAGAAAAAGATTTTAAGTATGAAGAAATTGGGCAGGAAGCACAATTTAAAAGAGCAAAAATTAGTTTTTATTCTGGAGAATTTAAATTAGCTAAATCGCAGGCAGATATATTAAAAGGTGCTACATCAAAACTCATTGCCAATGATGCTTTACAATTATCAATGCTTATATCTAATGCTTTGTTTAATGATTCAACGGGCTTGCCATTAAGTTATTTTGCAAAAGCAGATTTATTGATTTTTCAAAACAAATTAGATGAAGCCATTGTGATTTTAGATTCTATCAATCAAAAGTTTACCAATCATTCATTGGAAGATGAGATATTTTTTCAGAAAGCAATGATTTATGAAAAAAAACAAGATTGGAAGCAAGCAGAGCAAATGTATTTAAATATTATCAACTTTTATCCACAAGAAATGTATGCTGATGACGCTGTGTATAACCTTGCAAAATTGTATCAATACAAATTGAATGATAAACAAAAAGCAATGGAGTATTATTTGAAATTACTCAATGATTATCCGGGTAGTTTGTTTATTCCCGATGCCCGAAAAATGTATAGAACATTAAGGGGTGATGAGGTTAATAATTAATCAAATAATAAAAATTCCTGATGTGATTTGGAAATGGTTATATTTTGTAACCATTTTGATAATAGCACTAATAGAAGCAAATGGTAGAAGTGATTTTGATATTTATCAATTAGCATCAAAAGATGTTTTTAATCACATCAATCCTTACAGCCATTCATACATTGATGGCTATTATTATTATTATTCCTTGTTATTTACTTATCTAATTTATCCATTCACTTTTTTACCTGCATATTGGAGCACATTTTTATGGTTATTTATCAATGGTATTTTATTGTATTATATAATTGCTGAAATATCTGATTTTATTGGTACTTTCAAATACTCTTATCAAAAACAACTTTTATTTTTTCTGTTATTAATACTCTTCAATATTCGCACTATTCGTGAAAATTTTCACTCTGCACAAATTACTATTTTTATTTTATTTTTAATGATGTATTCACTAAAATTTTTACATCAAAATAAAATAATACTATCAGCAGTTTTATTAGCACTTGCTATCAATATCAAATTATTAGCATTGCCTATTCTTGTTTATTATTTGTATCGTGGTTATATCAAAGTATTTTTTTACTCTGTAATTTTTGTAGTAATTCTTTTTGTTTTACCTGCATTTTTTATGGATAAAAATTTTTATTTGGATTGTATTCAACATTGGTGGTTACTTATCAATCCTGATAACAACAAACATATTATTGATGTAGATGAAAGAAGTTTTCATAGCATCACAACTTTAATAACAACATTGTTTATGAAAAATCCGCCCGACATTTATGCATTGCCCATTAGAAGATACATTGCAGATTTATCATTTGAACAAATAAAATGGATTATTCAAATCATCAGATTGATTTTAATGTTTTCAGTATTGATAATCATTCGTGATTGGCCATTTAAGAAAGTCAATAATTCATTTCAATTATTTTTTGAATGGTCTTATGTAATATCACTTATTCCATTAATTTTTCCACATCAACAGCATTATGCTTTTTTACTACAAATGCCCGCCATTGCAATTCTAATTTTTTATTTAATATATTATCAAACATCAATATCTTTCAAAATTATACTTGCTATAATTTTTCTATGTTTCAATTTGAAAATAATTTTAGGAGTATGGAATGATTATTACGAACATTTTAAGATACTCACTTATGGAGGGTTATTAGTAATTTTGATGTTACAACTTTTAAGGTTTAGAATAAATCAGAATAATTTTTCACAATAGGATTTTAATTATTATATTTGCGGCAAAATTTTTGGTTCCGTAGCTTAACTGGATAGAGCATCTGACTACGGATCAGAAGGTTGGGGGTTCGACTCCCTCCGGAACCACAAGTTGTTTTTCGAGTATTAATGTTCAATGCTCAATGTTCAATGCTCAATTTTCAATACTCAATTTTCAATACTCAATTTTCAATACTCAATTTTCAATACTCAATTTTCAAT
>DAONJS010000003.1:0-81505 GCA_035405785.1 Bacteroidia bacterium | reverse complement strand
ACTCAATGTCCAATGTTCAATGGGCTACACTAACGGGAGAGCTTGTTTTTACATTTTGTGAATCAAAATTGTTAGCATTCAATATATTTAAACACAAAGCACACAAAGAAATTTAAACAAAAAACACAAAGAATTTTTTTAGTTAATACGAATTACCTAAATTTTCACTATTCACTTTTCATTTTTCACTTTTCACTCTTCACTTTTCACTATAATTGCTTTTCTCTTTTCTTTCAACATATTTCAAATATCCATTCAAAAATATCGCCATTAAAATAAGTGAAAGACCAATGTAAAAATTACCGCTCAACATTTTATTTTCTTTGTAAATAAGAATAGCCAAAATAATGCCATAAATACTTTCAAGATTAACAGTTAAGTTGATAGTATAAGGACTAATATGTTTTGTCAAATCTATTGCAACTATAAATGGTATAGTTGTACAAATGTATGATAGCAAACTTAATCCTATCCAATTTTGCATACTCACCTCAAAAAATTGATTATTCATAAAACCACCCATCAATAAAAATATACTCAATACTATCCATCCAAAAAATAATTCAAAAAAAGATATCTGAACAGAAGGAATTTCTCTGGCAAGCAAACTATTCATTACTGAAAATAAAGAAGATAATGCCGCCGCTAACAATCCCAAAAACAATCCCCATTTGTATTCTAACGATACTGAAAAAATTACCGAAATACCAATCATCACCAAAATGCCCAATAACAACTCGTACATTTTTATTTTCCTTTTGTAAAAAAATGGTTCTATTAAAGAAGTAAATAAAGTAGCGGATGAAAATGCTGCCATTGTAATAGAGATATTTGAAATTTTAATAGCACCATAAAAACATACCCAATGAAATGCTATAAGCGTACCTACTAAAATCAATTTACTTAAATACTTCTTATCTGGCCATACATTTTTCTTTTTATTGATGAATAAAAATAAAAACATAACAGGTAATATCAATACCAATCTCCACCATACCAGTTGCCAAGCATCTAATGTAATAAATCTGCCTAAAACAGGTGTAAAGCCCCATACAAAAACAATACTATGCAAAATAATATAATACCGCATACATCAAACAAACATTATAATTTTAGAACAAACACAAAAATTTTAAGTTAATCACACAAAATATTTTTTCACTCGCAAATGTACAAAATGTAAATTCAAACAGCTGTGTAAATCCCATCAATTTTAATTATACTTGCACCAAATATTTTATGATTACTAAAATTTTATCTTTGTTCATTGTAGTGTGTTCCTTAATTGGTTTTGCCAATCCATCCATTATTGAAAAATATATTTTCTCTCCATACTTAATTAAACACTACAAACAACATTATCGTTTTTTAAGTCATGCATTTTTTCACGCTAATTTCTTACACTTATTTTTGAATGTATGGATTTTCTGGATGTTTGGCAATGTTATAGAATACAATTATCAATTATTGTTTGATGAAAAATTAGGAAAAATTTATTTTTTGATTTTGTTTACAGGAGGAATTTATGCTTCATCCATTGCAGAATATATCAAACACAAAAATAATCCATCTTATGCATCACTCGGAGCAAGCGGAGCCATTGAAGCAGTTGTATTTAGTTTTATTATAATGAATCCTTTTCAATGGTTGTATTTCTTTTTTATTCCAATGCCTGCATGGATTTTAGGATTATTATTTTTGATTTTTAGTTTTTATATGAGCAAAAGAAAATTACCTAATGATAGAATTGGCCACGAAGCCCATTTTTGGGGTGCTATTTTTGGAATTGTTTTTACCTTTATTATCAAACCATCTCTTCTTCTCGCTTATTTTGATTTAATATTTTAGTTATGAGTAAAAAAATTTATACTGACTTTTTAGTAATAGGTTCAGGAATTGCAGGATTATCTTATGCTCTAAAAGTTGCTTCAAAAGGAAAAGTTTTAATAGTTACTAAAGATAAAAGAGAAGAGTCCAATACTCGTTACGCACAAGGCGGAATAGCCGCAGTATGGGATATGTCTCACGATAGTATTGAAAAACATATCCAAGATACCATCAATGCAGGTGCAGGATTAAACGACAAAGAAGTAGTAAGAATGGTTGTTTCAGAAGGCCCTAAAAGAGTAAAGGAACTTATTGATTTAGGTGCAAATTTTGATAAAATTGATAATGAACATTACGATTTAGCAAGAGAAGGTGGACATACCGAAAAAAGAATTTTACACCACAAAGATATTACCGGATGGGAAATTGAAAGAACATTATTAGAAGCTGTATTAAAGCATCCTAACATCACTATACTTGAACATCACTTTACAATAGACATTATTACACAACATCATTTAGGTGAAATTGTAACATCTCAACGCACAGATATTGAATGCTACGGAGCGTATGTTTTGAATAAAAAAACAAATGAAGTATTAACAATACTTTCTAAAATAACAGTGATTGCAACAGGTGGTATTGGTCAAACTTATGCTGTAACAACCAATCCACCTATTGCAACAGGTGATGGCATTGCAATGTTCTACAGAGCAAAAGGTTTAGTAAAAGATATGGAATTTGTTCAGTTTCATCCTACTGCATTGTATGAAGGAAAAACCAATACACAAAGTTTTTTAATTTCCGAAGCTGTAAGAGGATTTGGGGCTATATTACGAAATCAAAATGGCGAAGCATTTATGGAAAAATACAGCGAACTGAAAGATTTGGCTCCGCGTGATATTGTGGCTCGTGCCATTGATAACGAAATGAAAATTCATGGAAGCGATTATGTTTATTTAGATTGCCGTCATTTAGATAGAAAAGAATTTATCAATCACTTTCCAAATATTTACAATAAGTGCAGAAGCATTGGTATAGACCCATTTACAGATTTGATTCCCGTAGCACCTGCTATGCACTATTTGTGTGGTGGTATTCAGGTAGATAAAAATGGTGCCAGTTCTATACATCGTGTATATGCCATAGGAGAATGTGCTTGTACAGGATTACATGGTGCTAATCGTCTTGCAAGTAATTCACTTTTAGAAGCCCTTGTATTTGCTCATAATGCTGCAGACCACAGCACATCAGTTTTGAATAATTATACCATACCCGAAAATATACCCGACTGGAATGCAGAAGGCACCACACAACCTGAAGAAATGATTTTAATTACACAATCTCGCAAAGAATTACAACAAATAATGTCTGCGTATGTTGGTATAGTTAGAAGTTCAGTGAGATTAAAAAGAGCATGGAACAGATTAGAATTGTTATATCAAGAAAATGAAGCGTTATACGAAAAAACAACCATCAATCAATCTATTTGTGAATTAAGAAATTTAATTACCATTGCATACCTCATCACCAAACATGCAATGCGTAGAAAAAAAAGCATCGGCTTGCATTATGTGATTGAAGGAGAGTGAGTATTTTATTCTTTATCGTTTGATTTCTATCACCGTAATTTCAGGCCAGATACCCAGTCGTCCGGGATAACCAATAAATCCTGCTCCTCTGTTTACATATAAATGTTGAACATTATTTTTTGGAAATATCATTTTATCTTTCGATGCTAATTGTACATCAACTTTTTTCTCATACAAACCAGCCCAGTGTTTATAGACCCATTGAACGGGACTAAACTTTAATACTTTGCTTTCTATACCAAACTGAAAACCGTGTGTATGCCCACTTAATGTGAGTTGAATATCTTTATACTTTTGAGATACTTCCAAATCCCAATGCGATGGATCATGTGAAAGTAAAATTTTAAAAGGTATATCTTCAGTGCCTTTATATGCTAAATCTAATTTTCCATATCTTGGAAAATGCAAATTCCCTCCCCAATTTTCTACACCAATAATTGCAATTTTTTCACCATTCTTTTCAAGTACTCTGTTTTCATTTAATAAAATATACCAACCCATTTTTTGTTGAATTGCTATTAGTTGTTTTAAGTTATTTTGTTTTTCTTCAAGAGAATCCCAATGCACATAATCTCCATAATCATGATTCCCTAAAATTGAATACACACCTAATGGTGCTTTAAGTTTTGATAAAACAGGAACATAAGGAATAGCTTCATCAGCCAAATTATTCACTAAATCTCCTGTAAAAAATATAATATCAGGTTTTTCATTCATAACCAACTCAACAATTTTTTCAACTGGCTTTGTATTAAAAAAAGAACCTAAATGTAAATCTGAAATTTGAACAATTTTTAATCCTGAAAAACTTTCTGGAAATTCAGGATAATTTAATTTAACTTGGTGAATCTTGTATTTATATCCACCTCTCACTATTCCATAAACAAATCCAGCAAAAGGAATAAATGTAAAAATCATTGCTAATTGCGAAAAAAATTCTGAACGGGAAATACCTGTTAATGTATTGTTGGAAACATTTACATTATTTGTAAAAAATCTTTGCAATACAAATAAAATTCCTCTTCTGATATCATCTAATAACATGAATATACTTCCAAATAATTTTGAAAACTCAATGATAACAATCATTGAAAGAATTATTCTAAACACATCATTCCATTGATGCGGTCTGTAAAAATATAACAAAATTATTGTGCCGATTATCAATAGAATCCAGATAATTTGAAGAATCCAGATAATTTTATGAAATCTTTCAGGAGCAATTGTTTTTAATGCCTGATAAAAATAAAATTCTACCAATGCAATAATTCCAAAAAATAAAGCCAATCGTATTATCATATCAATCGGCAAAAGTAGATAATTTTATAGCAATAAATTTTTTATTGATATTTTTAATTTAAAAAAAATCAATTGAATAATTTAAAATACCTTTTACCACTAATTCACGAATTTTACCAAATTTACATTATTATCAATTTACTATCTTTGCCCAAAAATATAATTAATATGAGTACATTAGTTCTTGTAAGACACGGTCAAAGTCAATGGAATTTAGAAAACAGATTTACAGGATGGATTGATGTGCCTCTTTCAGAAAATGGTATTAAAGAAGCAGAAAATGCCGCACAAAAATTATCCAATTACAAATTTGATGTTGCCTTTACTTCGGCTTTACAAAGAGCACAACAAACATTAAACATTATATTAGATAAAATCCATCAAAAAAATATACCCATTCACTCTAATCAAGCACTGAATGAAAGAATGTATGGCGATTTACAAGGAATGAATAAAGATGAAGCAAGACAAAAGTTTGGTGAAGAACAGGTAAAAATATGGAGACGCAGTTATGATGTGCCACCTCCAAATGGAGAAAGTTTGAAAGACACCGCTAATCGTGTTATACCGTACTTTGAACAAAACATTCTTCCGCTCATAAAACAAAACAAAAACATTTTAATTGTAGCACACGGCAATAGTTTAAGAGCATTAATTATGCATTTAGAAAAAATGACACCTGAACAAATACTTAATTTTGAATTAGGTACTGCTATTCCACGAGTTTATGAATTAGATTCTAATCTAAATATCTTGTCTGTAAAAAATCTATAACTATGGATGCACAAAAAACATCCACATCCAAAATTATAGCAGTTGATTTTGATGGAACTATTGTAGAACATGCTTATCCAAAGATTGGAAAAGAAATGCTCTTTGCTTTTGCTACTTTGAAAGCATTGCAGGCCAAAGGACACAAATTGATTCTATGGACAATACGAACTGGTCATCTTTTGGATGAAGCAGTAGAATTTTGCAGACAAAATGGTGTAGAGTTTTATGCTGTGAATAAAAATTTTCCTGACGAAGAATGGAGTCCAGATACTCCAAGAAAATTAAATGTAGATATTTTTATAGATGATAGAAATTTAGGAGGATTTCCCGGTTGGAGCAAAGTATGGCAAATGCTTCATCCAGAAGGGGGGGATTTTCAGCATATACTCACTGATCCAGAAGCACATTACAATTACAAAAAACCTTCTTTTTTCAAACGACTTTTTGGTAAAAAATAAATTTATAAATCACTCAACAAAAATCAATGATTTACTTAAAAACAAAAGAAGAAATTGAACTCATCAGAGAAGCCGCCTTACTTGTTTCAAAAACACTTGGTTATCTTGCACCTATGGTAAAAGCAGGTGCTATTCCTAAACAATTAGATAAATTAGCAGAAGAATTTATTCGTGACAATGGCGGTATTCCGGGATTTAAGGGGTATAATGGCTATCCTGCCACTTTATGCATTTCAGTCAATGAAGTAGTTGTTCATGGTATTCCAGGAAATACACCATTCAAAGAAGGAGATATTGTATCAATTGATTGTGGGGTGAAAAAAAATGGTTTTTACGGAGACCATGCTTATACATTTATGATTGATCCCGTAAAACCTGAAATAAAAAAATTAGTTCAGGTTACTTATGAATGTTTAATGTTAGGAATAGAACAGGCAGTAGTGGGTAATAGAATTGGAGATATAGGCCATGCTATACAAACACATGCAGAAGAAAATGGTTTTTCAGTAGTTCGTGCTCTTGTTGGACACGGGCTGGGAAAAAATTTACACGAAGAACCAGAAGTACCTAATTTCGGGCATCCTGGCAATGGTTATCCTATTAAAAATGGAATGGTCTTAGCCATTGAGCCAATGATAAACTTTGGTAAATACAAAGTTCAGCAATTATCAGATGGGTGGACAATTGTTACATCAGATAAAAAACCAAGTGCTCATTTTGAACATGATATTGCTATTATTGATGGCAAACCCGAAATACTTTCAACCTTTGATTATATTCATCAGGCATTGAAAGTAAATTCTCTTTAACCACTTTAAACTTTCGTTACTATTCAGGTAATAAAATCATCTGATATGAACCACAATAGACACATAGAACACATAGATTTTCACATAGGAGAATATGCTTTAATAGAAATATGTGCTTTTCTAATGTGCTCTATTGTGACTATGTGGTGCAAAAAGAATATATGGTGCTGAATAGTAACATTCTCTGAAATTTCTGTAATTAAAAAAATTCTCTCTCCTCTTTTATCTTTAACTCAAAACTAAAAACTAAAAACTAAAAACTAAACTATTAATTTTTAATAGTTCTATCAATTATTTTTACAGGTAAAATGATATTTGCGTGCTTATCTAATAATTTTGGATTCTCAATTCTACGCAATAAAATTGCAGTAGTGTAATTTACATATTCCTGAATGGTCTGCTCTGCTGAAATTATGGGCTTTTTTAACCAATCAAAATAAGGCAAATTATCAAAACAAGATAAAATGGTATTTTGAGAAAGTTTTTTCCATTTGTCATTTTGTTGAGTAAGTGTGATAAAAGCATTGATGATAAGGTGATTCGTTGCAAAAATAGCATCAGGAAAAGAACTTTTCTCTTCCCATTTTTGTAATACCATTTTCATACTTGTAAAAGTATCATTGTACGCTAATTCTTCTCTAAAACAATTTACAATTGTATTATCATTATGACTATCTCTAAAACCATTTACTCTATCTTCAATTGTACTTATAGAGATTTCTTTCAACATACTTAAGCAAGCAATGCTTTTTGCTCCTTTTTGTATCAATAACTCTCCAATTTTCTTTGCTCCACCATAATTATCAGATGTTACAAAATTACACTGACTTAAATAAGGTAACAATCTATCTAAAAATACACAAGGAATATAAATTTGTTTAATAATACCTTGATAAAATGTGGAATTGTTTAAACACGAAAAAATAATCAATCCAGCAATAGATTTATCTTTAATAATACTTTCAACTAATTCCTTTTCTCTATCTGGATTTTCATAAGTCAAATAAATTTGTGTATCAAAATTCCTTTTGAAAAACTCTTTATATAAACCCATACATATACTGGCATTAAAATACTCAAGGTCAGATGTAACTATAGCGATTTTTCTTTTCATCAGGGCAAGGATAATTGAAATGATTTGTATAAATCATACTTTTTATACTAATGGATTTAATGCAGGTTATTCGGTTTTAGATGAATTTGAATTTTTACAAGATGTATTTGCTATTAAACAACACAAAAATTAGTAACCTAAATTAGTAGCAGACAATTTCACAAAAACTTAAAATATACTACATATTTGATAAACACAAAAATCATTAACTTTGCAATAAAAAAAAAATGAAACTTATTTGTTGGTTTGAAATACCTGTAAAAGATATGCAAAGAGCTAAAACATTTTATGAAAATGTTTTTGATGTGGCTTTTGATATGCAGATTTTTGGCGGAATTCAGCATGCTGTGTTTGTAAATAAAAGAGGTGGAACATTTGATATTACAGGAGCATTAAGAGATGTATCTGATACTGATGAAAAGATTTTTGGTTCTGTTATATTCTTTGATGTAAATTCATTAGGAATAGATAATGTTTTGAAAAATGTTGAAAAATTTGGAGGTAAAATTCTAATGCCAAAAACACTTTTGAAAAACAAACTACCAGATGGCAAAATCACAATTGCAAAAACATATATTGACCAACAGAGTGGTTATGTGGCTTATATTTTAGATACAGAAGGAAATAAATTAGGACTATATTCTCACGGATAATTTTTTATACTATCAAAACAATTTTCTTTATTATTCAGGAGATATATTTTTCACGCAAAGAATGCAAAGTATTTCGCAAAGGTCGCAAAGAATATTTGTTACTATTCAGCACCATTTATTCTTTTGCACCACATAGGCACATAAGGACAAATTAGAAAATCACATAATTTTGATACGGTATATTTCTATGTAAAAATCTATGTTTTCTATGTGTCTATTGTGGTTCATTTCATTTTAGTGCTGAATAGTAACGAATTTTCTAAAAAATCATTTAAGGACATTATCTTTTGCCCATTCTTTTGCAAAATAAGTTAATATAATATCTGCACCTGCTCTTTTAATACTCAATAAAATTTCATCTCTTACTCTTTTTTCATCTATCCAATTTTTTTGTCCCGCTGCTTTCACCATAGCATATTCGCCGCTCACATTGTATGCCGCAACAGGTAAATTAGAATTTTGTCTAAATAAATGAATAATATCTAAATAAGACAATGCTGGTTTTACCATTACAATATCAGCACCTTCCAATGTGTCTAATTCTAATTCTATCAATGCTTCACGACTATTTGCAGGATTCATTTGATAGGTCTTTTTATCACCAAATTTAGGGGCACTATCTAATGCATCTCTAAAAGGACCGTAAAAACCACTTGCGTATTTTGCTGTGTAGGCCATTATTGAAACATTTGTAAATCCATTTTCATCTAAAATTTTTCTGATATACCCTACTCTACCATCCATCATATCACTTGGTGCCACCATATTTGCCCCTATCTGAGCTTGTGCAAGAGCCATTTTTCCAAGTATTTCAAGCGTTTCATCATTTAATATCTCATTATCTTTTACCACACCATCATGCCCATAATTACTATATGGGTCCATTGCTACATCAGTAATAATAAATGCTTCTGGAAAATTTTTCTTCAATAAACTTATTGTAGATAAATATAATCCTTTATCATTCCAACTTTCTGATGCCTCATTATTTTTTAGATTTTCTGAAATGTGCGGAAACAATGCAAATGCAGATAATCCTAATTTCAAACATTCTTCTACTTCAAATAATAATGCATCTTTTGAAAAACGATAAATACCCGGCATTGATGAAATTTCTTGTTTGTCTTTTACTTCACTACTTACAAACAAAGGATAAATTAAATCATTTACCGAAACAAAATTTTCCTGAACTAAATTTCTAATTACTGCATTTTTTCTATTTCTTCTTGGTCTGCGAATATTAAGTTTCATAATTTTTTGGACAAAAATACAATATTTAGTTGTTAGTTTTTAGTTGTGAATTTTTAGTTTTGAGTTAATTATTTGAAATAACTAAAAAATTAAAACTAAACACTAAAATTCAAAACTAAACAATATTAACTTTTCACTCATCATTTTTCACTCATCATTTTTCACTCATCACTTTTCATTTTTCACTATTCACTATTCACTTTTAAATAATTTCCTTTAATTTACCGCCAAAATTCTAAAATGCAACTACCACTTTCTCAAAAAGTTTTAAGTATTGAAGAACCGCTCACAATCGGAATGTCAAGAAGAAGTAGAGAATTAAATCAACAAGGAATACAAGTCATCAATTTAAGTTTAGGAGAACCTGACTTTGACACACCTGAACCCATCAAACAAGCCGCAATTGAAGCCATTCAAAATAATTTTTCACACTATACTGCTGTTTCCGGTTATTTAGAACTTCGTCAAGCCATCTGCGAAAAATTCAAAAGAGATAACAATTTACATTTTACACCTGACCAAATAGTTGTATCTACTGGTGCTAAACAAAGCATTGCCAATGCTTATATTGCTTTATTAAATCCTGGTGATGAAGTAATAATTCCTGCACCTTACTGGGTAACTTATGCAGAATTTTTAAAACTTATTGACGCTAAGCCAGTAATTGTTCAAACATCTATTGATAATAATTTCAAACTTTCTGCAGAAGAACTTGAAAAACATATTACTCCAAAAACTAAACTTATCATTTTCAGTTCTCCTTCTAATCCTACTGGTAGCGTTTATTCACAACAAGAATTAGCAGAATGGGCAAAAGTTTTAGAAAAATATCCACAAATTTATGTAATTAGTGATGAAATATACGAGCACATCAATTATGTAGGAAAACATTATAGTTTAGCACAATTTGAAAGTATTTCAGAAAGAGTTATCATCATCAATGGTGTTTCAAAAGGATACGCTATGACGGGCTGGCGTGGTGGAATTTTAGCAGGACCAAAATGGTTAGCACAAGCATGCGACAAAATTCAAGGACAATTTACCTCTGCTACTTGTAGTATTACTCAAAAAGCCATGCACAAAGCCATGGAAATAGATATTGAAACTTATGTAAAACCAATGGTTCGCACTTTTCAAAAAAGAAGAGATTTGGTATTAAATCATTTGAAAGATATTAAAGGTATCCGTGCTAATAATCCTGATGGTGCATTTTATGTATTTGCAGATGTTACAAATCTTTTTGGTAAAAGATATAAAGATAAAGTTATTCAGTCAGGAACAGATTTGTGTTTTTATTTATTAGATGAAGCAAGAGTTTCATTAGTGCCGGGTGCAGCATTTGGTAATGATAATTATATTAGAATATCTTATGCAACATCAGAAGAGTTGCTAGAAAAGGCAATGAATCAAATTAAATCAGCCATTGAAAAACTTCAGTAAACCATGAAAAAATTCAGTATCAAACAAGAACACATCAGAGAGTTATTTAAATCATTCAATAACTTAAATGTGCTCATTATTGGTGATGTGATGATTGATAATTATGTGTGGGGAAAGGTAAATCGCTTATCTCCTGAAGCACCAGTGCCTATTGTCAATGTGGAAAAAAAAGAAATGCGTTTAGGAGGTGCAGCAAATGTCGCATTGAATATTCAATCGTTAGGAGCAAATCCTATTCTATGCTCGGTTATAGGTGCTGACTTTGAAGGCAATGCATTTATTGAATTACTTAAAAAACAAAAGTTAAGTCAAAAAGGGATATTAAAATCAAGAAATCGCCCCACAACAATTAAAACAAGAGTTATAGGAAATAACCATCAATTAATTAGAGTAGATGAAGAATCAGATGAAGATATTACACCAAATGAAACACAAAATTTATTAACCCTTATCAACTACATTATTCATCATGATAAAATTGATGTGATTATTTTTGAAGATTACAATAAAGGAGTTATTACTCCAAAATTGATTCAAAAAGTAGTGGAATTGTCTAAACAAAAGGAAATTCCTGTATGTGTAGATCCAAAGAAAAAAAATTTTCATGCATATAAATCTGTAACTCTATTCAAACCAAACTTAAAGGAATTCAAAGAAGGATTAAAAATTGATAGCGATGAATTAAGCATAAATGAGTTACAAAAACTTACAAGTAGTTATAGAGTAAAACAAAAGATTGAATCCGTATTAATTACTCTTGCAGATAAAGGAGTAATCATTAACACAAGAACATCAAAGCATCATATTCCGGCTCATGTTCGTAAAATAGCCGATGTAAGCGGAGCAGGTGATACTGTGATTAGCGTTGCTGCACTTTGTTTAGCCATGCAATGCGATCCGTTTCTAACAGCATCATTAGCCAATCTTGCAGGTGGATTAGTTTGTGAAGAAGTTGGTGTAGTGCCTATTAATAAAACTCGTTTTTTGAATGAAGCCCTTAATTTAGATTTTGTAAAATGATTGAAAAAGTAAAACCTTATTCCCCAGATTTATCAAAAAAAGAACAGGTAAAAGAAATGTTTAATAACATTTCTCAAAAGTATGATTTTGCAAATACAGTTTTATCTTTTGGTATTCATACTTTTTGGAGAAAAAAATGTGTAAATGTTTTGAAAAAACATCAGCCCAAAATTATTTTAGATTTAGCCACAGGCACTGCAGATTTGGCAATTGCTCTTTCTCAACTTCGTCCAGAAAAAATTATAGCCGCTGATTTTGCTGAAAAAATGTTACAATTGGCAGAAAAGAAAATTCAATCTAAAAATCTTTCTTCACTCATTGAAGTAAAAAAAGAGGATGGAGAAAACTTAACTTTTAATAATGAAACCTTTGATGCTGTTACTATAGCATTTGGAATTAGAAATTTTGAAAATTACAAAATAGGTTTATCAGAAATGTATAGAGTCCTTAAACCACAAGGAATTTTACTTATTTTGGAATTTACAATGCCCAGAAATTTTATTATGAAAGGGCTTTATAGTTTTTATTTCAAATTTATTTTACCAATTATCGCATGGATAATTACAAAAGATAAAAAAGCATACGATTACTTACCCAATAGTGTTAAAGCATTTCCACAATATGAAGAGTTTTGTTCTATTATTAAAAACACAGGTTTTTCTGAATGTTCTTATATTCCACTCACTGGCGGAATTGCAAGTATTTATGTTGCAAAAAAATAATTTCTCACTGCACAATTTTCATTTCTTGAATCAACCAATTGCAATGTGCATATTTATCTAGTAAAAATAAAGTGTAACGAACATCTAAAATGATATTTCTGCAAATATCAGGATTATACATAATATCGCTCATTGTGCCTTCCCAACATCTGTCAAAATTCGTTCCTATCAATTCTCCATTTGCATTAAATACAGGGCTTCCACTATTTCCGCCCGTTGTATGATTAGATGCAATGAATGCAATATGTAATTCTCCGTCTTTATCTGCATATCTACCAAAATTCTTTTTCTCAAATAAAGTTCTCAAAGTATCATCAACATAATAATCTGGATTATTGTTATTTTGTTTTTCCAGAATGCCCTTGCTTGTTGTAAAATAATCATATCTTACACCATCTCTCGGTTCATATTTTTTTACTTTTCCAAATGCTATTCTCAAAGTAGAATTAGCATCAGGATAAAAGTTTTTTTCTTTTAAATAATTCATCATTAGTTGCAAATAAGTTTTTTGATGTTCATTAATTTCTGATTCTAACTCTTTCATTACAGGTAAAAGTTGTGCATAATAATTTAACTTAATACTTTGTGATACTCTATAAAACATATCACTCTCAAAATCTTTTATTTTTTCATCACTTGATGAATTTAATAATTCAGTTAATTTTTCTGGCTTTAAAAACCAACTGTTAGAATATAGATAATCAGCCATTTTCACAACATCCTTATTAAATTGCTTATACAATGAATCCAAAAATGCAATTCTATCTTTTTCATCTACATTATTAAAATAATCAGACATTAGTTCTATGAATAATTCTTTATCAGCAGACAAATGAAATTGATACGGAATATTTTTTGATAATTGCTGTTTGAGTTTATCAAATTGATTAGACATTCCCATTTTCATTCTATTGTATTCAGTAAAAAAATCAACATAATAACCAATGTATTTAATAGCATCAATAGCCATAAAACATTCTTGAAAATAATCCACTAACTTCATTATATGACGATATTTAGGGTACAATTCAGAAAAATTTTTCATTACATTATTAAAACTATCCAGTGCTGATGGTTTGTTTTTTAATTTTTGTGCTAATTCATTTTCAAAATTTCTTTTTTTATCAACAGCATTGAATTTTTTTAATCCAATCATTTCACCTTTCCATTTTTTGTAATAGTTTGCTACAGATGCATAAGTATTAGCATATTTCAAATTAAGTTCTGCACTTTGCTTCATATACTTTTCAAGTATAGATAATTTTTTTTCTCTCAAATTTACTCTTCTTGGGTCAATATCATTAATAATAGCATCAACAGCATAAGATGTCAGATATTCTTGCGTTCTGCCAGGAAATCCATATACCATTGTAAAATCATTTTCTTTATAACCTTTCAAACTTATCGGAATAACATACTTTGGTTTGTATGGAACATTTTCAGGTGAAAACTCTGCGGGCTTATTATCTTTTGAAGCATAAATTCTAAACATTGTAAAATCTGCATTATGTCTTGGCCACATCCAATTATCATCTTCTCCACCAAATTTTCCAATATGTTCAGGAGGTGCGGCTACTAATCTTATATCTTTGAAAGTTTCATAAACAATCAAAAAGTATTGTAATTCATAGTTGAATGGTTTAACTACGGCATTATAGTGCGTTCCTGCAATAGCAGTATTTACAATGTTTTTGATGGTATTGTTTAAAACTTCTTCTTTTTGTTTTTTATCGGTTATGCCTTTTATCATTTTTTGAATTTGGGCTGTTACATCTTCTATTCTCACTACTATGGATACTGATAAATTTGGACAATACAATTCTTCATTTTGATTTTTAGCCCAATATCCATTTTTCAAATAATTTTTTTCTACCGTGCTTAAATTCACAACACTTGAATAACCGCAATGATGATTTGTAATCATCAATCCTTTTTCAGAAATAATTTCGCCTGTGCATCCACCGCCAAACAATACAATAGCATCTTTTAATGATGACTTATTTACACTATAAATTTGTTCAGGAGTTAATTTACAACCTGCTTGTTTCATTTTTTGATAAACACCTGTTGCCTGCAATAATTGTGGCAACCACATTCCTTCATCTGCTGATAATAGAGATGTAAAACCAATAAATAAGTATAAAATAAATTTTCTCATTGTTTTATTTTTTTAATTCTTTTAATGTTAAATAAGATTTTTCCTGTGATTTTTTGAATAAAGGTTTTTCTCTTAATGGTTCACAGGGCTTTAATGATTTGTAACAATCTTCAGGTAATTGCTGATACAATTTTGTGCCTTCGGTTTTCCATGCAATCATTTCATCACTCACATCTTTTACTATTTTTGCTGGATTTCCCACTACTACTTTTCTATTTGGAATTTTCATTTCTTGTGGCACAAGCGATAATGCTCCAATAATACATTCATCACCAATTTCAACATTATCCATAATAACACTATTCATTCCTATCAAACAATTTTTTCCAATAACTGCACCATGAATAATTGCACCATGCCCAATATGTGCTGATTCTTTTAATAACACCGTTGTTCCAGGAAACATGTGAATAATACAATTTTCTTGCACATTACAACCATCTTCAATAATTATTTCACCCCAATCACCACGAATAACTGCCCCTGCACCTACAAACACATTTTTTCCAATACTCACATTTCCAATCACACACGCCATAGGATGTATAAAAGCAGATGGATGAATATAGGGCTTAAATCCATCAAACTCAAAGATATTACTCATACTTCTTTTTGCCGCAAAAGTAAAAATTTATTTAGTGGATTTTAATTTTTGTGATAATACTTTTTTGGCATGCCAACTGACTGATAGCGTCAGTTCTTGCCTGTATTTTTCTTAGTATGACTAAAACAGCAAAATCAACTATTATCAAACTCACTTATAGTATAAAATTTTATTTCTGGATATTTTTCCTGTGCCATTTGTAAAAGCCATGCTGACTCCGCTAAAAAAACAGGTCTGTCTTGTTTATCATAAGCAATATAAGATGATCGTTCATTGACAAATTCCTGTAATTTTTTTTCATTATTTGAATGCAACCACACCGCCTTGTAAATAGGTATTGTATCAAAATCACATTTTGCAGAGTATTCATGGGCTAATCTGTATTGTAATACTTCAAATTGCAATTGCCCAACAGTGCCTACAATTTTTCTATTATCCATTTTTTTGTAAAAAAGTTGCACTACTCCTTCTTCGGTCAGTTGCTCTAATCCTTTTTGTAATTGTTTTGTTTTCATTGGATCTTTATTCACCACATATTTGAATATCTCTGGTGAAAATGCAGGAATACCTTTGAAATGCAATTCTTCTCCTTCTGTCAAAGTATCACCAATCTTAAAGTTTCCTGAATCATACAAACCAATTACATCTCCTGGATATGCTTCATCAATTACTGATTTTTGCTGTGCCATAAATGCAGTAGGATTACTAAACTTCATCCACTTTTTTTGTCTTACATGATAATAGTTTTTATTCCGCTCAAACTTTCCAGAAACAATTCTTAAAAAAGCAATTCTATCTCTGTGTTTAGGATCTAAATTAGCATGAATTTTGAAAATAAATCCTGTTAATTTAGGATGCTCGGCATCTATAAATCCTTTATCACTTTCACGACCTTTTGGCGAAGGAGCAATTTCAACAAATGTATCTAACAATTCTTTGATACCAAAATTATTCACAGCACTTCCAAAAAATACAGGACTAATTTCACCTTTTAAATACTCATCTCTTTCAAATTTATCATAAACACCTTGTATTACTTCTACATCTTCTCTTAACTTTTTAGAAAAATCTTCGCCAATATATTGCACAATTTCATTTGAAAAAATATCATTGATGGTGATATAATTTTCTGCTTTGACAAATTTATTTTGATTATCAAATAAATTCAATTGTTTTTCATATAAATGATAAACACCTTTGAATGACTTGCCAATTCCAATAGGCCAAGTCATCGGAAAAACTTTAATTTTTAATTCTTTTTCAATCTCATCTAACAAATCAAATGGATCTCTTCCTTCTCTGTCTAATTTATTAATAAATACAATCACAGGTGTATTACGCATTCTACATACTTCTAACAATTTTCTTGTTTGACTTTCTACACCTTTTACACAATCAATTACAAGAATAACACTATCTACTGCTGTTAAGGTGCGATAAGTATCTTCTGCAAAATCTTCGTGTCCGGGTGTATCTAATATATTTATTTTGTAACCATTATAGTCAAAAGCCATTACAGATGTAGAAACAGAAATACCCCTTTGTTTTTCTATTTCCATAAAATCCGAAGTGGTAGACCTGTTAATTTTATTAGATTTTACAGCACCTGCCAATTGAATCGCTCCTCCAAACAAAAGCAATTTTTCTGTTAATGTTGTTTTACCTGCATCAGGGTGTGCTATAATTGCAAATGTTCTTCTTCTTTTAATTTCATCCAGCCAATTACTCATATTTTATTACAGTTCTATATTTTGACGAATCTTTTGAGCAATATCTTCAAACTCTTCTTTACTCAATTTTAATTTAGGGTTAGAAAAATTACAATCTGCCATTGAGTTAATTGGAATAAGATGTATATGGGCGTGTGGCACTTCAAGTCCAATCACTTGCATAGAAATTCTATTGCACGGTGTTGCTTTTTTGATTCCTATTGCTACTTTTTTAGCAAACTCCATCAATCCAAGGTAAGTATCATCATCTAAATCAAACAAATAATCTACTTCTTTTTTAGGAATAACTAATGTATGTCCTTTTGTTAAAGGGAAAATATCTAAAAAAGCAAGGTAATTTTCATTTTCAGCAAGTTTATAGGCAGGGATTTCGCCCGCCACTATTTTTGAAAAAACAGAAGCCATAGTTTGAATTTTATTCTTGTGATTTTATTAAACAGAAATTTCCATAATTTCTAATTTTAAAATTCCCGCCGGAACTTTTACTTCCACAATTTCACCAACGGCTTTACCAATTAAACATTTACCTATAGGAGATGTAACAGAAATTTTGCCTTGTGAAACATTAGATTCACTTTCAGTTACTAACTGATATACAACGACTGCTTTTGTTGTATGATTTTTTAATTTTACTTTTGTAAATAAAGATACTTTATCTGTAGTTACTCTGCTTTGATCAACTACACGGGCATTTTGCAATAATTGTTCTAATTCTGCTATTCTCGCTTCAAGATGGGCTTGTGCCTCTAATGCGGCTGTATATTCAGCATTTTCACTTAAATCACCTTTTTCTCTTGCTTCTGCAATTTGTTGAGCAATTTTTTTTCTTTCATCTGATTTTAAACGTTGCAATTCATCTTTTAATTTTTGCAATCCTTCCTCTGTGTAAAATACAAAGTTACTCATAACTCCTCTTTTTATATTATTAATAAAAATGCAAAATCCCGAAATAATCGGGATTTGCAATGCAAATATATGAAATTATTTACTAGTTTACAAATTTACTCTTACACCAAAAGTATGAACACCCCCAAATGTAGCAGTAAATCTATATGAATAATCCAACCCAATGGTACTGTTTTTTTCTTTGTTAAATGGCCATTCTACAGTCAAACCTGCAGTGGGTCCTGTTAAAGCAGTCATTCTTTTAGCACTGTCAAAAATATACTTTTCTCCTTGAAATCCTGTACGAACCATCACTCTTTCTTTCCATGCATATTCTACACCAAATAAATAATTATCATAAGTAAAAGAATTGGATAAGTAGTTTGCCGCTATACTTAATCTGTGTTGCATTATTCCATCCACAATACTATCACCCGTCAAATTAAAATCATAAGAAGCACCAATATTCATAGCTAAAGGCATTTCAAAAAATCCGGATCTGTTTTGAACAGTTCTTTGATATTGAGGATATGGTTCTGTTAAGGTTTGGAATGTCAATAATTCACCTCTGTATTGCATTTTAGGTCCCCAATTTTTTATAGAAACACCAAAATGTGCTTGTTTATGTTTCCCTGTATGATATTGAATGCCAGCATCAATAGCAATACCTGTTGCCTGCACACCTGGAATTCTTTCATTAACAATCTTAAAATTGACACCGCCAAAAATATCATCTGAAAACTTTTTAGCATAAGAAATACTCATATTCAAAAAATTAGGAGAAAAAGTTCCTAATCCTCCTTCTGGTTGATCTTCTGTTGTTCTGATTAATTTACCACCACTGATATTTACAAACCCTAAACCTAATACACCTGTTTCTCCCACTTTTTGAGTAAAACCAAGAGTATTAATGTTTATTCCACTTCCTACCAGCCATTCTGTTCTCGAAAAATAAAATTCTGTTTTTTTGGTAAAAACTGTTCCTGCCACATTCCAGAATTGAGCTTCTATACCTCTTACATTGGCTTGATTGGCTCCTGCCCAACCAGAAGTACGAGCATAAGGATTTATAAGAAGCTGAGTAGCACCGGCTTGGCCAGCTCTTTCAGGATTTCCAGCAAAAATGGGAGAAATGGCTAATGCAAAAGATACTCCCAATGCCCACGAATAATTTATTATTCTCATAGTATTGCTATTTTAATTTTAATTAGAAGTTTTGTAAATCATATGGTCTCATTATTCCGAACCATTTGATAATTTTCTCACCAAATTTTGGTGAATCAATATGAATAATATACATCCCGCTGGATACTAAAACACCACTTTGATTTTTTAAATCCCATTCAATATATGGTATCCATTTGGCTTGTTTGAAATCATTTACATAAGAGAATTTATCTTCTTGATTTTCCATATTTCTGGTTAATGTTCTGATTAAGGTACCATTGAGCGTATAAATCTTAACTGTACAATCACTTGGTAAGTTAGTAATTTTAATACGAGTATCCAATCTGTTGCCTTCATAAGTAGAATATCCATAATATGGATTTGGAACTACTCTGATAATATCCAATGCATTTTTCGCTATATCATCTTTATTTGTAATAGTATAAATATCACTTGTAGAGAATTGATACATTGGGAAATTACCATTTTGAGAAGATGAAGAAACATTTATCAAACTACCAACATTGCTTGGTAACAAGGAAGCAGAAAATGGATACCCTCTCCATGAGTTTAGATCTGCATAATAAGGAGATCCCCCAGGAGTTGTATTTGCATAGAAAGTTGAATATCCATATCTGTAAGGTTTTTTAACTCTTATTCTTACTTTTACTTCTGTAGGAATTTGTGATGGATTCTTAAATGCAAAACTTGAACTTGTCAATACTGGCAAATTAACCCACATCATATCGTGTATCGCAGATTTTATAACTCTTGCAATTTGAGTTTTATTTGCAGGTGTTGATGGAATTGGATCGTCTAATACTTTCCACTGATTATATAACTGTTTGCAACCATCGTATCTTCCAGCACCAACAGGTGTATTATGTAATGCAGCAATTTGTGGAACAGCAGAAGTACTGGTATTATAAAGTTCATATCTGTTATTTCCAAAAACATAAATATAATGTCTGCCACCTAATGCATAAGGATATGCTGAACCTATCTTTCTTGAAGTTGGATTCCATATTAAATCATTTCCATTATCATCATAATTCCAACTATCTTCTCCAAACACAATATTTAATCTTTCACCTGTTTCAACATTAATGGCATATCCTGGGAACCAACTCATACCTTGAGCGGCAATATAATCAGCATCATTTGGATCATTTGTTACTACACCATCGCCAGGATTTCCATCTTTATCTACAGATGGGTGTTTTCTAATTTGGAATTTTCTCGCACCACCTTCAGATAAATTTGGATCATCCTGCATTTCTATCACAAAACATCTGGTCCATTTACTTTTATCAGGCGTAATGACTAAATCAATACTTGATAAATACGCTGGTTCTACCTTTGAAGGATTTGCATCAGAAACATTATATACTAATCTTGAATCATAAGCAGGTCCAGCAAAAATATCACAACCACCAGGCATATTTCTACCAGAATAGGCAGTAATACAATAAGGTGCCCATGTACCGCCTAAAATATTAGCCATTACATTATCTTTATCCGTCCAATTAGATGGACCAGCAAATCCATAAATTGGACCACCACAATCGGGTTTTTCATTTGTAACTGGACCACCTGTATTAGCATCAATAGAAGCAACCCCGCTTCTTATCCAGTTAAATGGAGATGGATTTGGTGAAGTGATATTATCTGCAATACCAGTTAACCATGCCTTGTGTGGTTCTGCAAATGTCATTGTCGCTTCAAGAAAATCTCCATCTTGATAAACGGATCTATCAACAGTATAAGTTGTTGTAGTTCCTTTTAGCGTAGTTGCAGGGTCTAAAACTTGTTCCATTGTAATAGATAATCCTATTTCTGGCATTACATATTCCTTTGCTGTTCCAATTCTTAAAGTAGTATCTAACTGATAAGTTTCACCTGAATTATTATCCACAAGCACCCAAGTTGCACTATCAGGATTAATTACATTCATATTTAAAATATCACCATCTTTTGCTTCTAATGGTACAGCAGGTTTATTTAATCCCCTCCATTGCATTAGTTTAAGTGTATAAGTAGTATTTTTTACCTTTAATGGATCTATTACTTTTACATTAACTGGTCCTCTTCCATTAATATAAGTAGGATTAGGATCAAAACCATTAGTAACAATTTTATTAATACTTTCATCGGTAAGGTCAAGTATATTTCCACCATTACCTTGCCCTTCTATTCTTGTGATTTTTGGACCATATCCATAATAAGCTTGAAGAGCAGTTCCATCTTTTTCAGGATCATTAATATGAGGAATTCCTGATGCTTTTTTCACTTTTCTTCCTTCTAAATAAGGTCTTTTTTGGCCTAAATAATTGGCATCAGGGCTGTTTAATGGGTCAGTATCAGGTTTATAAGTTAAGTAATTATTATAGGCATAAGCAACAGCCATAAAATAATATTTCTTATGATTAATTAAACGATTATTAGAAGTTCCTCCTGTAGTTGATACTGCAAAGGCATCAGTAGTAACTTTAAAAGATTTTATTATACCTTTATCTGCACCATCTACTTTTAATTTTGGAACATATTGACCAGTTGTATTATCCTTTTCAAAATTAATTATTCTTGCAACTCCATCTTTAATATCACATTGGAAAATTAATTTTGCTTTTGTTTGATCTTCTAAGTCAGTTTGAGTAACAGTTTCATCTCTTAACTGATATACCTTATACCCCTGAAAACGATATTTTCTATCTGGATTTGCTAGAGCAGCAATTGTACTTCCTGGAACAGGTAAAATAGTTACATCTGTTTCTTCATATCTTTCACCGTAATTATTTGATGTTGGAGCATTCGTTAAATAAATAATAATTTCTTGGTCTAATTCTTGAATAGTTAAATCAGGTGCATCAGGTCCATTAAGAATTTTGAAACAGTTATCAAATAATGCTTGGGCTTTATCATCTGCTGCTTTCATTAATGGAATAGAATATAACTGTTGATTCTTGATAGGAGTTTGTGCCCATGGCAATCCAAAAGTAACATAATTAACTGCACCGGGTTTAAGTGTAAATGGACCGGCAGTTTGTAAAAATCTCCTATCACCGGCTACATTACCAGCAGAATATTCAGTCCAGCCAGTTCCCGCATAAGGATCTCCTGAATATACAAGTACTCTTCCTTCTGGATTAGTTGTATTTAAAGGCGTAGAACCACCGTAAGCATTGCCTCCATATGTAAATGGAGAACCATCTTTCCATTTTCCAATCATATAGCCATAATAATGAGCTGCAATTTCTGGATTTGTAGTTTGAGGAGGGAAAGTACCAATGTTATTGTTATAGTAAGTAAAATTAGTCATTCCAATTGTTTCACATGGTTCATCAACTGTTCCATTAAAATTGTTATCAATACCATCATTTAGATCTGCAGCAGGACCGCGGAAAAAGTCAGCACCTATTGAAGGTGGATAATCACCATATCCTGGAGTTCCCCCTGATGTTTCATCATAACTATCCGCATTATAAATATACCCTAAACCTCTTGCTACATCACAACCAACATAATCATCTGAGTAAAAGCCAAGATCTGCATCTGTCCACACTGTAAAATAGGTTTTTTGTAATTCAAAAGTTGACCTATTTATAACCTCATAACTATAAAATGTCATATTATTAATTTCATCTGATGTTTGAAAAGCAAAGGCCTGAGCTCTGATTTCCAAACCAATTGATAATCCTTGAGTTTCAGTATGAGCATTTCCTTTATCATTAAATACCCACCATAAACAATAATCCCCAAACAATCTTGCTTTACAATTACCACAATTGTCTTTTTCTGCTTTATTATAAATATCAAATGCAGGATAATCACCTTTTGAAGGGTCATAATATCCATCTCCATCAACATCTTCAAACGGTGCCAAGTATTGATCTTGATTATAGGTAGGATCTCCATTTCCCGGCCATATTTGTGCATTATATGGAATTGGATTGCCTGGATTTAAAACATAACTTTCAACTTCACTTCTGCTTATAGAGAAAATTTTATCATACTTTTGACATACCTCATCTGTTACCGACGCATTAGTAATATCTAATGGACCGGGCCAATAATCATAGCCACTTTGTCTGTATGTCATTGCGGCTACCCTTAATTGACCACCTGCATCATATCCTCCAATCCAAATAGAACCAGCAAACAATGAAGAAGGTGCTTTACTTCTATCTTTTTGTGCAGGTACAATATAATATGCATTACTACTACCAAATAAATCCCACCACATATCACCTGCAGTAAAAATAATAGTTCTAACATTATTGACCCATAATTCTTTTGAACCATTTGCGCCCACACATTGAGCCATTACTTTATTAGATACATTATTAGATGTTGCTTTATGTCCATTGGTAGTATTTACTTCTCTTGAAAATGCAGAAAATACAATTCCTGCAAGTGAAATACCCATTAAAATTTTTGTTGTAGTTTTCATATATTTATGTTTTATAATTAAATTGATAAGTAGGATATTAAAAATCTAATTGTATTCCTAATCTGATTTGCCTTGGAAGTGAATAGTTAGAATAACGGTTAATAAAGATATTATATTGATCAATAAAAGCAGCAGGGCTGTTAGTAGATTGAATAGTAGATTGGGCAATTGGTGAAGCAAGATACCCGTCATCATCCGGTTGACCTGTAAAATTATAAACGCCAAGTATATTTTTTTGATTTAAAACATTTAATACTTGTAAATAAACATTCAGATTGGCTGTTCTTTTATTTTCTGAATCTTTGTTACCAAATGTCAGTTCAAAATTTCTGTCAATTCTCAAGTTTCCTCTTACTGTCCATGGCTTATATGCACCATTTATAGCACCTACAATACTTGCTCTTTGCGACCCATTTGCTGCAACTGGATAAGCCCATTTTGTATATGGTGTTCCTGAACCAATAAAGAATTGAATATTAAATCCAAAATCCTTCAAAATTTGTATTGTTTTATCTCCTTTTTCAATTTTTGGACCCTTGTAGTCAGAACCCTTACCAAAACGATGGTCAAAAGTTAAAACAATGGTGTGTCTTTGATCATAATCTAAAGGTTGTAAAATTCTTAGGTTGGGTTGACCAGATAATGCAAGGTTTGCTCCAGAATTGGCATTTGAACCAGAACCTTCTGCAAATTGTAAGGTATAATTTGCCTTGAAACTTGATCCACCAGTTCTTCTTAAATCAAATTCCAAAGTTACACCTTTAACTGTTCCAAAGTCCTGATTCACATAAGTTACATAATTTCTTGGAAATGCACCTACTATATTTTTGGTAGTAAGCATATCTCTTAATTCTCTATAAAAAATTTCTATTTTTAAAACAGAATTTTTTCTCTCATTTAATATCTGTGCAAAACCTAATGAATAATCAATAGTTTTTTCAGGTTTCAAATTAGGATTAGTTAAAAATGGTAAAGAACTTTCATTTGGTAAAAAGTAATAATCCTTTGGGTCAAATCTATTTCCTCCATCAAAACCTGTGCTTCCAGGTCTTTTTGTCAAAATATCATAGTGTGCAAAAAAGTTTGCCATATCAGAAATAGGAAATGAAAATGCTACACGGGGCATTACATTAACCTGAGCTTTATAATTTGTAAATGCATCAGGAGAAAATGGTTGTCCATTTTGATATTCTTGAGCATTTTTAAGATAAGGTGTTAATCTTCCTGTAATGCCGGCAAGAGCATTTGGATCTGATACTTCATTACCTTGTGCATCATACCATTTATCACCATCTCTGTAACCAATTACACTTCCACCATTGACATCTGTAGTATACACAACAAAATTGTCTCCCATATTTCCGGGATGATTAAATTCGTTTCTGGTTTCTGCAACAGTTTTTGCAGGATGAACTAAATAAGGATCTTTCAGTACTTTTTGGTTGGCATCGTATCTATCAATTCTAACACCAACATTAAATTTCAAATCTTTGTAATCAAATCTGTCCTGAATATAACCAGCCATATATATAGGACGAAAAGCACCAACACTAAAAGTTTTTTTACCATACTCATCTGTTTTAGTAAGAAAATCAGAAAGATTAGTTGATCCATTATACTTCTTTCCGGTATGATCATATCCAAAATAATCAACGAGTGCATTGCCGCTATTATTACCAAGTAAATCTTCTGCACTAAACATGTTTATTGAAAACACTGATGGATCCAGTGCGTCAATATTGATTTGTTCTGTACTATTAATTGGCTTACCAAGCGCCTGAAGTAATTTTATTGAAAATTCAGTTTGTTGAGAAGCATTGTATAAGTTATCATAGTAATACGCAGGATAAGTGTATGATAAATCTGGATTATATATTGGATTAGATTTATCTAATTGAGAGATATGCTGATTTACAATTTGACGCATTCTTGTCCATAAAGTTGCTGGCTGAAGAGTCCATTGTCTTTGCTCTCTTTGGTCAAATTCAAAACCCGCAGTAATTGCGTGTGTAGAATGATTGATATTCAAGTCGGTATTGATACTTGCGGCAACTCTGAACTGACGATAATTGACTTTTGAATACCCATTGTAAATAATCCCTGGATATGTCCACATACCATATACGGTTCCGCCACCTGCAAAATTTCCACCTGAATTATCACCATTTCTCATTCCGCCAAATGCTGGTAAAAAATCAAGTGTTGGCATTGTAAATGGTAAATTGTTTATAACATAATTTGTAAATGCTACTGCTTCTGGATTTTGGTTGCCTGGAGTAAAGTCAAACCCAATAGGACTTTGTCCCTGATATTCGTATGCTTTAATGGTATCATTTCCTACTATAAATTTTGGATTGAACACATAGTTATTAATATTTTCTTTACCTGTATATTTTTGATTAAACTTTCCTACATAACCATAATCAAAAAATTTATCTTTGAATTTTGGTACTTGTGTGATATTATCTAACCCTTCATAACTTGCGATGATATTAAAAAATGTATTCGTTAATAGTTGATTAGATTTTTCTTTTTCATCCTTTGAAGTAATGTGTTTACCAAATTTTTGAGTAACCCTCAATGAGAATCTCCAAGTATTAGAGATGGTTTGTGGATTGGCTTCAGGTGTAAATAATGAATATTGATAAATAAAATTTCTACTATTATTCAATTCATAAGCACCGCCGATAGAGATATTAGTATTTTCTGCAGGTTTAATGTCTATCTTTCCATTCAATGCTAAGTAATAGTTTGCGATATTCTGATGTGCTTTTCTGGTTTCCATTTGATCTTTTGTAATATAGTCATATCTTTTTACAAATCCAACACCACTAGGAGAAGGTTGTAAAGGATTAGCAATTAAATCGTTTTTTACATCTTCTTTTAAAACATATACTGGTACAAAAGATGGCACAGGATCTTTAACATAGTTACCTTGTCCTGCTAAGAAATAACCTACAATAGTTTTTTTGTTACCATTTGTATCAATTTTATTCCATATAGGACCGCCAACACTAAAACCAAGAGAATTAAATCCATAAGGATCTAATCCAAAAACTTTTCCTTTATTATTTTCTCCTAAACCAGAGGAGTAAAATTCAATGCCTCCAAAAAATTTAGATTGAGGACCTCTTGTTGAAACGGATACTACACCAGATGTAACATCTCCATACATAGCAGGAACACCACCTGTTATCACATTGA
Organism: Bacteroidia bacterium; assembly: GCA_035405785.1. Classification (GTDB taxonomy): domain Bacteria; phylum Bacteroidota; class Bacteroidia; order B-17B0; family Aurantibacillaceae; genus BPGX01. The sequence goes on along the minus strand of DAONJS010000003.1, from coordinate 54,348 downwards.
TTTGTTCTACTGCTTGCTGTGGTAAAGCTAAACCTCCAATTACTTTTACGCCATCTACAAAATAGGTATTTTGAGTATTTCTACCTCCTCTTACATTCAATGATTTACCTTCATCTGCCTGAAAAATACCAGCGTTACTTGCCACTGCTGTATTGATATCTTTGGTAGCCATATTAGAATACTCTTCACGAGTAACTGTACCTCCGGATTTTGTGTCTGGATCAACTAATGGCACCTGATATGTTTCTACAACTACTTCATCCAATTTGATGCCTTCACCTGTTTCCATTAACATTGTGATGTATGCAGTTTTTCCTTCTCCCACTAAAATACCTTTTACTTCTTTTGGTTGATAACCCACATAAACTGCTTTTACATCATAAGTACCTGGTGGTAATGGCTTGAGGAAACACTCCCCGTTCATATCGGTTGTTGTTCCTGCAATTTGCACACCTTTTGAAAAAGCGACAACGCTGGCAAAAGGTAATGTTTCTCCTGTACTTTTGTCTTTAATTGTTACTTTTATAGCTCCTGTATTGTTTTGAGCCCTTATGCCTAAAAAGGCAAGAATAAGCAATGTAGAAAGTAGGTTTCGTATCATAGTAGTTAAATTAAAATAAAATTAACTTTTAGTTTTGGGCGTAAAGTTATGTAACTTTTTAATAATATGCAAAAAAATTAAAAAAAATTTTTGTGGTAAATTTATTAGTATTGTTCTAAAAAGTGTTCTTCAATATCAAAAGTAGAACCTGTACCAATTTTGTGCAAATTTTTCTTTAACCATTCATCTGCTACTTTTCTACCTTCTTCTTTTAATTTTTTCAAAAATTGATAGGAAGTATTTAACTTACTGCTATATCCTAATTTACTTAATACATTATATCCAGAAATGACATGAATAAAAATCTCTCGGTTTGTTTTTCCATCTGCTTTTATTATTCCATTTCTAATAAGTTCATTTCTATAGTGAATAAATCTCATTTCATTGATTAAACTACTATTAAAAGAAATTTCATTTACACGGTCTGCAATATCTCTTGCGGTGGTAGGCAATTGATGAATATTAATAGAATTTATTTTTATTAAGATAATATCTTGTGAAGCGGTATTATTTATCATAGGAGTAAGTGGCGGATTTCCCATATAGCCCCCATCCCAATAATAATCGTCGCCAATTTTTACCGCCTGAAAAAGAAAAGGTAAGCATGCTGACGCCAATACTGCATCAACAGTGATTTCTTTGTTAGAAAAAATTTTAGCTCTGTTAGTTTTGACATTTGTAGCACAGATAAAAAGTTTTTTTCTGTTGTATTTATGAAGTTCTTCAAAATCAACAAGTTCGTTTAAAATACCTCTCAATGGGTTATAATTAAATGGGTTAAAAGTATAGGGTGAAATATATTGTGTAAATGTATTAAATAAAATATATCCAGGCGAATTATAAATATCACCATTACTCAATAAGCTATCAAAAAAAGATGGTTTTAGAAAAAAACTACCATTCAATGCAATTTTTTCCCAAAGTTTTTCCAATAATTCTTTGGCTTTTTGAGGACCTCCGATATGCAACCCGTAAGCACAAACAACTGTATTAATGGCGCCGGCACTTGTTCCTGCCATTGCTTCAACTTCAATTTCATCTACTTCTAATAATCTGTCTAAAACTCCCCAGGTAAAAGCGCCGTGTGCTCCCCCGCCTTGTAAAGCTAATGTAATTTTTTTAGGAGTAGATTTGTCAGTCATAATAAATAATTCTGCTTCAAATTAATAGATTATTTGCGTAATGCAACTTATGATTTTAGACAAAAGAGAATTTTTGATATACAAAATTCAAAATTTATATTACTTGCACTTAGTTTTATTTTCTGCTTAATTTTTTACTCAATTTTGGTTGATCTTTTTTGTAAGCATTATCAATAAACTTTGTTCTTGGTTGTCCATAACATTCAGGATGTAAGTAATAACCTTTTTCTTCGGGTTTCTTTTCAACTTCTGGAACAATTCTATACATATTTGCAAAAGGATCCTGACGAACTCCTGTTACTTGCCAGCTAACTTTTACATGTGGCTTATCTGTTTTAATAACAAACTGATTGTTTTCAATTTCTTTTAAAACAATACATTGAGCAAATTGTCCAATAGGTGTTAATTGATACCTATAATCTTTATTTAATGATTGGAAATATTCAGGCAACTTAACTACTGCTTCGCCATTTTCATCAGTTATCACATTTCCATTATATATATTCATCATATCAGGACTTTCTACAAAACTATGATATAAATATTTGTTTTCTGGATCTAATGGGTGATCGATTAAAAAACTACCTCCACCTTTTGATACCGTTCCTACTACTGATAAATTATCTAAAACCCTAACATGTCCTGCATTTGCAACACTTGCTAATCCAAAATAACCTGCATAGCCATTTGTATTTGAATAGCCATAGAAATTTGGATTACCTCTAACACTAACGCCCCAAATACCTAATGGAAAAGATGAGCCATTTGAACATTCTCCATAAACGCCATTACTACTTGGTGCATCTGCATAACCAAGCACGCCAGCAGTTGCAGTACCCGATGAAACGCCATATAAGTATCCTTCTACTCCATTATTACCCGAACCACCACCACTAACACAACTACCACTAACACCTGCACCACCAGCAGGAGCGTCTCCATAAATAGCAATACCGTGGGCAGATTGGATAACATCAAATCTGCCAGTTGTTGGAGGACAAGCATTGCCAATAGACACGGACCCACCAACAGCAGTTTGTAAAACTAATAAAGCAGCATTGTTTAGATTATCAACAGCTTGAATTGAACCAACAGTACCAGAACAAACAGTTGGTAATACTCCTATACCTACTGCATAGTTGGTTTGACCTTTAAATAAGGCAGTATGTATTCCTGCTGCCCCACCAACTGCTAATAATGCTCTACCATTCACTGGATTAATACTTCCAATTTCTAATCCTCCACCATTTGCAGCACCATTCAAAAATCTAGCTCTTTCAAAATTATTTGTTTTAATGATTAAATTTTGATTATCAGTGGTACCCAAAAAGTTAATGGCAGAATTTGTTCCAGCATTACCATTAGTGAGCCATGCTGAAGAACTGCCACCACTGCCACTAGAACTCAATAAACACACCCACTGAGTTCCGTTCCAATAGTAATATCCAATACCACAACCTCCAGTAACTGTGGCATTAGTATTATACACAAGCAAAGAATTAGCCGGACCTGTAATTGGAGCAGGATTATTCACTGCCGCCAAACTTACACGCGGAATTAACACTCCTTTATTATTAAAATCCACATCTAATCCTGCTGAAGCATTTGGTAATGCACCAGTTGGATTGATACCTACATTTTGAGATTTTAATTTGTTGTTAACTCCTACTAATAATGCAGTAACTCCTAAAATTAACGCTATTTTTTTCATATTAATTGATTTTATTTTTCTTGCATATTAGGTAATTGATGTTGAATACTAACTCCTTTACCAAAATCTGGTACAAGAGGAAATCTTACATCCTGATATTTTGAGATGATATTACCATTATCATCAACATCATCTTTTCTTACTGCAATTATGAACCATGAAAATTCTGCATTACTTTTACCATTCATTAATTCTACTACTTCAAAGCCCTTATTTGTTATATTCTTTACCATCATTCCATTACACTCATCTAATGGTTGAATAAATACATTAGCAGGATGTTTTTCATCTATAATAATTGTATTTGCAAAAGTTTCATCCAATTGAATATTTGCTTTTCCATTAACTAATTTGCCTCTGCCCATATCTTGAAATAATATTTGAGGAGATTCAGGACAAAACATGATACGAGATTGATTATTTTTATCTTTAATAATAGTAGAAGCTGTTCCATTACCTACTATTTTATATTGCGTCCCCCCAATATTTCCACCAACAGCTACTGTATATGTATTTAAAGCATCTCTCCACATTCCTCTATATGCATACCTATCACCACTTGTATTATTTGCATAACTAAAAACTCCCATTTCAGTTCCGGTAAAGTACCCACCACAACCATTAGATGGTATATTCATAGCAGAAGTCCCATTACCCACACCAACTACTCCGATACTTTTAGCACCATGTGTTTCTGCCCAAATGCCATAACTTTGGTTAGTAGCACTATTATTATTTGATACTGCCCAAATTGTAATAGATTGAGGCGCATCGTTTTGTCCATAAATGGCAGTGCCAGGTGAATTAGTATTAGTTGGTGCAGATGTAGAGGAATTATACCCTCGTACAGCATGAGCATCATTAGAATATACTCTACCATCTACTCCAAAATTCACACCAGATGTAGCTTGATTTTCACCAAAAACACCTTTTGAACCGTTAGTAGTTGAATTTACTCTACCCCACAAACCATAAGTTGTTCCAGAAGCATTAACATAAGCCCACACACCATTTCCTGCATTTGTAGTACTTTCTACATAAATCCCATTATTTACAGTAGAAGTACGAACATCTAATTTTCCATTTGGGGTAGTTGTTCCAATACCTACTCTCCATCCTGCTGTAAAACGAGCAATTTCAGTATTATTTGTTTTAATTACAAAATCATTATTATCAGTGGTGCCTAAAAAATTAGTTGGAGGTGTAGTTCCTGAATTTCCAGTTGTTAACCACGCAGTTGAACTACCACCACTGCCGGTAGAACTCAATAAACACACCCATTGAGTTCCGTTCCAATAGTAATAACCAACACCACATCCGCCAGTAACTGTGGCATTAGTATTATACACAAGCAAAGAATTAGCCGGACTTGTAATTGGAGCAGGATTATTCACTGCCACCAAACTTACACGCGGAATTAGCACTCCTTTATTATTAAAATCTACATCTAATCCTGCAGATGCATTTGGTAATGCACCAGTTGGATTGATACCAACATTTTGAGGTTTTATCTGATTAATTGATACAAAAAGTATAAACGCGTATAGAATTTTTTTCATAAAAATTTTTCGCAAATCTACACAAAATTTTCTATGAAATTGTATTTTCAAACAAAAAATTTATCCCTTTAATCAATTGCTTTATTTTTCGTAAGTTCGCAAAAAAATTTTTTATATGTCAATAAAATTTGGAGTTATTACTTTTCCGGGTTCAAACTGCGACGACGACGCTGTATATGTGCTTTCTAAAAAATTAAAACAAAATGTTGTAAAACTTTGGCACAAACAAACTGATTTAGAAGGTTGTACTCATTTGATATTACCGGGTGGATTTTCTTATGGTGATTATTTGAGAAGTGGTGCCATTGCTCGTTTTTCACCTATTATGAAAAGTGTTGTAGAACATGCTAAAAAAGGCGGTTTTGTTTTAGGAATATGTAATGGTTTTCAGATTTTATGTGAAGCCAATCTTGTTCCTGGTGTACTTTTACATAATACCAACAGAAAATTTATTTGTAAAAATGTTTTTATTAAACCTTCAAATTACTCAACTACAATCACAAAAAATTTACCACAAGATAAAAAATCTTTCAAAATACCAATTGCCCACGGTGAAGGTAATTATTATGCAGATGCTGATACACTAAAACAATTACAAGATAACGGGCAAATTATTTTTCAATATTGTGATGAAAATGGAAATGTTGTAGAATCTGCTAATCCTAATGGTTCTCTATTAAATATCGCGGGTGTTTGTAATAAAACAAAAAATGTGTTTGGTATGATGCCACATCCAGAAAGAGCGGCAGATGAAGAATTGAGAAATACAGATGGCCTTTTTCTATTTCAAAGCATTATAGAAGAAGCTTTATCACCAACTTTTTAAGTTTATGATCAAAACATTTCAACAAAATCAAATTCAAGAAATCATTACCCGTGAATTAGAAAAAAGGATTTTAGTGATTGACGGTGCAATGGGCACCATGATTCAAAAACATCGTCTTAATGAAGAAGATTACAGAGGAAAATTGTTTATCAACTGGCACAAAGAAATAAAAGGTAATAACGATATTCTTGTTCTTACTCAACCTAACATTATTCAAGACATTCACTTACAATACCTAAAAGCAGGTGCAGATATATTAGAAACTAATACTTTTAATGCCCAAAGAATTTCACAGGCAGATTATGACATGCAGGAATATGCTTATGAAATTAATTTAAAAGCCGCTCAATTAGCTAAAAATGCTATTCAACAATACTATTTAGAAACGAATACTAGTTTTGAAAACAACCCAAAATTTGTAGCAGGGGCTGTTGGACCTACTAATAAAACATTAAGTATATCGCCTGATGTAGCAAGCCCCGAATACAGAGCTATTACTTTTAATGAACTTGCTGATGCTTATGCAGAACAAATAGAAGGTTTAATAGATGGTGGTGTTGATATTCTTTTGATTGAAACAATTTTTGATACATTAAATGCCAAAGCCGCTATTTACGCTGCTCTGAATTGTTTTGAAAAAAAAGGTATTCAGTTACCTTTGATGATTTCGGGAACAATTACCGATGCCAGCGGCAGAACACTTTCTGGACAAACTGTTGAAGCATTTTTAATTTCAGTTTCTCATGCCCCTATTCTTACAATTGGCTTAAACTGTGCATTGGGGGCAAAAGAATTAAGGCCATATATTGAAGAATTATCAGAAAAATCAGAATTTTTCATACACGCTTATCCTAATGCTGGTTTGCCTAATCAATTTGGTGAATATGATGAAACGCCAGAAGTAATGTCTCATTACATTTGTGATTTTTTAGATAGTGGATTAGTTAATATTGTTGGTGGATGCTGTGGCACAACACCTGAACACATCAAACACATTGCAGAACATGCAAAAGTGTCAAAACCAAGAAAAAGAAAGCAACTTTCGAAATATCTAAGAATATCAGGTTTAGAAGCCGTTACGCTTCGTCCTGATAGTAATTTTATGAACATTGGTGAAAGAACAAATGTAACTGGTTCAAAAAAATTTTTACGACTTATTAAAGAAGAAAAGTTTCAAGAAGCGTTATCTGTTGCAAGACAACAGGTTGAAGGCGGAGCACAGGCAATAGATATTTGTATGGATGAAGCCATGATTGATGGTGTGAATGCAATGACAACATTTTTGAAGTTCATTGCATCCGAACCAGATATTGCTCGTGTCCCAATAATGATTGACTCTTCTAAATTTGAAATCATTGAAGCAGGATTACAACATTCACAAGGAAAATGTATAGTTAATTCTATTTCTTTGAAAAATGGTGAAGAAGAATTTATTCGTCAGGCAAAAATTATTCGCAAATATGGTGCGGCTGTGATTGTTATGGCATTTGATGAACAAGGACAAGCAGATACTCTTCCTCGCAGAATTGAAATATGCAAAAGAGCTTATGATATATTAGTCAATAAAGTAGGATTTCCTCCTGAAGATATTATTTTTGATCCAAATATCTTTCCCGTAGCAACAGGAATGGAAGAACACAGAAGAAATGCATTAGATTTTTTTGAAGCCACAAAATGGATAAAAGAAAATTTACCTTACGCAAAAGTGAGTGGTGGCGTAAGTAATGTTTCTTTTTCTTTCAGAGGAAATGATATTGTTAGAGAAGCTATTCACGCTGCCTTTTTATATCACGCCATTCAATATGGAATGGATATGGGTATTGTTAATCCTTCACAGTTAGTAGTATATGAAGAAATAGATAAAGAATTATTAAAACTAATAGAAGATGTTTTATTTGACAGAAGTGATGATGCCGCTGAAAAATTAATTGCAAAAGCAGAAGAAATTAAAGAACAATTATCTTCCGATCCAAATAAAAAATCTCGTCAAACGAAAGACAGCGAATGGAGAAATTTACCTGTTGAAGAAAGATTAAAACATGCATTGGTTAAGGGCATTGATGAATTTATTGAAATTGATACAGAAGAAGCAAGAGTAAAATTAGGCGATCCATTAAAAGTAATAGAAGGTCCATTAATGGACGGAATGAATGTAGTAGGAGATTTGTTTGGTAGTGGAAAAATGTTTTTACCTCAAGTAGTAAAGAGTGCTCGTGTAATGAAAAAAGCGGTGGCTTATTTACAACCATTTTTATTAGCACAACAAAAGAAGGGAGAGAAAAAAGGTAAAATACTTTTAGCCACCGTAAAAGGTGATGTTCATGATATTGGAAAAAATATAGTGGGTGTTGTATTAGCATGTAATAATTATGATATCATTGATTTAGGAGTAATGGTTCCTGCTGAAAAAATTCTTCAAAGAGCCATTGAAGAAAATGCAGATATCATTGGATTAAGCGGATTGATAACTCCATCATTAGATGAAATGGTGCATGTAGCAAAAGAGATGGAACGAATTGGATTAAATAAACCATTATTGATAGGTGGTGCTACTACTTCTAAAATTCACACTGCATTAAAAATTGCTCCTCATTATTCTCATCCTGTTATTCATGTTAATGATGCATCAAAGTCAGTCCCTGTTGTATCTTCATTATTATCAAAACAACAAAAAGAAGAATTTTTACAAAAAGTTAAAACCGAATATGAACAATTAAGAACATCATTTAATAAGCAAAAAAATCCTGATATTTTTGAATCACTTGAAGAAGCAAGAAAAAATAAATTTCAAATTGATTGGGACAACTATGAAATTCCTGTTCCTAAACACCAAGGGATATTTACACTAAAAAATATATCATTAGAAACCATTGCTGAATACATTGACTGGACACCGTTTTTTCATGCATGGGAAATAAAAGGTGTGTATCCTGCCATACTTGAAGATCCAAACAAAAAAGATGAAGCACAAAAGTTATTTAAAGACGGTCAAAAAACTTTAGAAGAAATTATTAAAAAACAATGGCTTTCTGCTAACGCAGTATTTGGATTATTTCCTGCTCGTGTGAAAGATTTTGATGATATTGAAGTTAATTACTTAAATCAAACTTATACATTTCATACGATTAGGCAACAAACTAAAAAACCACAAGGACATTTCAATATAGCATTAGCAGATTTTATTCATCCAGAAAAACAGGATTACCTTGGTGCTTTTGCAGTTACTGCTGGTATTGGTCAGGATAAATTAGTAAAACATTTTGAACAAAAACATGATGATTACAAAGCCATTATGATTAAAGTAATTGCAGACAGATTAGCAGAAGCATTAGCAGAATATATGCATTTACAAGTTAGAAAAAAATACTGGGGTTATTCACATGATGAAAATTTTACAAATGAAGAATTAATTAAAGAAAAGTATCAAGGTATTCGTCCTGCACCTGGCTATCCTGCACAACCAGATCATACAGAAAAATTAACTATCTGGAATATTTTAAATGTTGAAAAAAATGCAGATATACATTTAACTGAAAATATGGCGATGTATCCAACTGCGTCTGTAAGCGGGCTTTACTTTTCTCATCCCAAAGCACACTATTTTAGTGTAGGTAAAATTAATAGAGATCAAGTAGAAGATTACGCAAAAAGAAAAAATAAAACTATTGAAGAAATGGAAAGATGGTTGGCACCGATAATTGGATATTGAAATTTTGAATTTTAAATGTTCAATGCTCAATTCTCAATATTCAATTTTCAATACTCAACTTAATACTCAATACTCAACTTAATACTCAATACTCAATTTTCAATAATTTATTCTTAAAACCAAGTATTGCACAAATTTCAACAAATTAAATGTAGTTGCGTATTGCGATAAGCCTCTCTATGTAAGGGCGTATTGCGATACGCCCCTACTAAAAAAATAAAAATATGAAAAACGAAAAAACAATTAAAATAATTATTGGTATTCTTTCTGTAATAGTATTATTAGTGGTTGTTATTCTAAATAGAAAAATAATTACACCACCATCTGAAATACCTTCATTTATCTATCATTTACCATTATTAAATGCTTTCTTGAATGGCACTTCATTTATTTTGCTTTTACTTTCATTTTGGGCTATTAAAAATAAAAACATTCAATTGCACAAGCAACTTAATCTTACTGCATTTGTATTAAGTGCTTTGTTTTTGATTTCTTATGTAACAGCACATTTCTTTTTACCAGAAACTATTTACGGCGACATCAATCACAATGGAATTTTGGAGAATGAAGAATTACAAGCAGTTCAGGGAACAAGAAATATTTATTTATTCATACTTATTTCACATATATTATTAGCAGCAATTGCATTTCCATTGGTATTATTGGCTTTTTACTATGGGTTAAATAACAAAATATATGCCCACAAAAAAATTGTAAAATGGGCTTATCCAATGTGGTTGTATGTTTGTTTAACTGGTCCCATTATTTATTTATTTTTGCAAAAGTATTATGCTTAATAAAATTTATCATTGTTGTTTTTTTAGCATAATTATATATTTCTTTTATCAATGTAATCACATAGAAGAAAAAATTTACTTTGAAGATGTTGCACCAATCATTCACAAAAAATGTGGTGTTTGCCATTCTACAAATAATGCTGGTCCTTTTAATTTAATTACCTATTCAGATATTAAAACTCATGCAAATAAAATTAAATTTGCTATTCTTAATAATTATATGCCTCCATGGCCAGCAGATACTAATTATACAAGATTCGCTAATGAATTAGTATTGACAAAACCAGAAAAAGAAAAGATATTAAAATGGATTGAATTGAATTGTCCTGCAAAAGACAGCACTTTTATTGATACTAACTTTTTATCTCCTAAAAATATCACTCAAAGAAAACCTGATTTAATAGTCAAGTTTGATAAACCAATATATTTAAATGGTAAAGGTGTTGACCAGTTTTTTATTGTGAAAATGCCATATCAATTAAGTAAAGATACTTTTGTGCAATTTGTAGAATTTGTGCCCTGCCAAAAAAAATTAGTTCATCATGTCAATGGACACTTATTGAAATACGACTCTATAAGAAAATTTAATTACTACGAAGGTATTTCATACATAGAAGAACCCGTTGATAATTTCATAGAAGCATACAAAAAAATGGGATTAACCTACACAGATAGCAAAGAAAATAATCCAAAAAAAATTCTTCCGTCTTTAATACCCAATACAGTTTATTACTTACCTGGATTTTTGCCATTGTATTACAAAGAAGGTATTGGTGGTTTTTATTTACCTAAAAATGGTGTGTTTTTTCTCAATGACATTCATTATGGTCCAACTAACAGAAGTTGTTTAGATAGCAGTTATTTGAAGGTATATTTTGCACCACATCGGCCAAAGAGATATGTGTATGAAGGGCAATTAGGGACTCACGGAATGTCTAAAATTGTTCCTCCTCTTGTTATTCCACCAAACACAATTAAAACTTTCACCACAACATTATTGATACCTGCTGATATTAGCATTGTAGCGGTAAATCCACACATGCATTTATTAGGGCAATCATTTGTTGCATTTGCTGTTACACCTTTCAGAGATACTATTCCACTTATTAAAATACCAAAATGGAATTTTAATTGGCAATACTATTACATTTTCAAAAAGCCCGTTATTGTGCCTAAAAATTCAATCATTGTTGCCATTGGAACATATAACAACACAGCCGATAATCCATATAATCCCAATCATCCACCTATTGAAGTAAAAGAAGGCGACGGATTTCATTCAATGAAAGCCACTGATGAAATGTTTCAATTTTTCTTTCAATATATGTTATATCAAAAAGGCGATGACACTTTAAGTGTTCAATGATTAATGTTTTTTAATTATTCAATAACACTTACTTCATGAATAGTATTTGAGAAAATAAAATAATATCTCTGGCTCTCATTATTTTCAACGACTTTGTTATCTAACTCAATAAATTTTTTCAAGTTTGGAATATATCCTTTAATAGACAGTTTATTATTTCCATTTAGAAGAAAAATGAAATTGTTTTTGTTTGTATAATACAAAACATCTGAAACTAAATATTTATTCGTAGAAAAAACTTTCTCAATGGAACTTAAATGAACATCTACTTGATAAATCAATGATTTATTATCTTTTGGATTATAAATAACAAAAATCTTTTTATTGTGAGAAGTAATAGTTGGTATAAATTTATCTCTACTAAAACCATGTTGTTCTACAATGAACTTATTTAATTTTAAAGTATCATTATTTACAACATAAGATGCAATGCTGAATTTTCTAATATCTGGAAGGTATTTAAAGACATATAATATTGAATCTATTACAATTGATTGAGTAGATGAAACAATGTTGTATCCACCATCATTGAAAAATAAAACTTTCCTTAAGTGATATTGAGTATCTAATAACACTACAAAGTGATAATGCTTTTCATAATACACACTATCTTTTTTGTAAACACTATCTTTTAAGCAAGTCAAGGAATATAAAACTCCAATTATTGTATCACTAAATTTAAAAACACTACTTGCATTGATTAACGGCATTTTTCTTATATTTTCATCTTTACGGTATATTTTCAATGTATTTTCAAAATCATCTTTTGAAAAAATTTTCTCAGCAAGTTTTAAGTAATCTAATTTCAAACTATCAAGAAAATAATTACTTACTTCATCGCCATCTTTGGAATACTTAGCAATCATATTTAATCCAGGACGATAAAGTAAAAAACTGTTTCCTAAATCAATAAAATTTTTATAAGTATCTGTGATATTCTTGACATATTGATTAGTGATAGTTTTTTTATTTTTCAAATAAACTTTAAAAGTGTATAATGGCAGATTAGTAAAAAAATCTGACAAATCACTATTTAATTTTCTAATCATCAAAATTTCTCCATCATTTGAAACTACTGATATATTGGGCGTTTTATGAGTTTTTGAAATCAACCATTGATATAAATTATTATTACTGATAACTTTTATATTACTATCTTTTAAAGCATTCTGATTACAAAAATGTTTGATTCCTTCATTTGACAATTCATCTTCAAGAATAATATAAACCATTGTGTTTTGTGTAACACTCCTTATTTGATTAATTATTATATTTAATGGTATGTTGCAAGAATTGTTTAATGCTGTGTTGTAAGAAATAAAAATAGTATTCTTTGAAATATTATTTTGCTTACAGAAATTGACAAGAAGATTTTGTGCTAAAAGTTGTTGAAATAATAAATAGCAAAAACAAAGAAATACTAAATTATATCTTATATATTTATCCATAATCAATTAAAGTTATTAGTTATATCTGTAATTAACCATCGGGCAAAATAATACATTTTTGATTGAAAATTAGAACCTCTTTTAGTCAAGCAATTAATGATTATTAATTTATCTCAATAAATTCTACAATCAATACAATTTAAAATGTATAATTGCGGGCTCAATTTTACAACACATGATTTCTCGCAGGGCTATTCGTATTAGAGTTTTTCAGTTTTTATTTTCTTATTTCAAACAAAATGGTTCTACTTCTCCTCAATATCTTGTCAAACAATGTTTGCAAAGTTTAGATAAATCATATTATTTTTATTTATTAATTCTATCACTTTTAGATGAATTCAGAATCAATGAAATTAACGACATTGAAAATCAAAAAAATAAATTTATTAAAACCAATACTACTATAACGCCTGTTTTTACTTCACATCCATTTTTAATTGCATTATCTAATTCAAAAGAATTTTACAATGCATTAAATCAATTCAAAGTTAATTTTAAAGATAAAGATTGGACTGTATCTGTTTACAAAGCATTTAAAAAAACTGATATTTATCAAAACTACATTCAAAATTTTAATCCATCTGATAAAGAAAAAGCGTTTCATTTTTTAGAAGAATTATTATTAGAATATCTTTACAACAATGAAATTTTAGAACATTTCTTTGAAGAAGAAAGTCAATTTGCACAAGATGATTTATATTTAGCCATTAACGGTGCTCATAAAACACTTGAAGAATTTAATAAACACAATTCTTTTACATTATTACCAAAGTTCAAAGATGAAATTTCTGATAAAAAATTTATTGAAGAATTAATTAATTACACCATTCAAAATTATTCCAATTTTGATAGTTATATTGCTCAAAACTCTGAAAACTGGGATATAGAAAGAATTAATTTTGCTGATTTGTTACTGCTCAAAATGAGTATGACTGAACTTATTTATTTTCCTGAAATACCTCTAAAAACAAGTGTTGATGAGTATATTGAAATTTCAAAAGAATACAGCACCCCGCAAAGTTATGTTTTTATAAATGGGATATTAGCCCCCATTATTAAGTATCTTACTGAAAAAGGAATGATAAAAAAATCTTAATTTACACTTTTACCAACCATCCAAAATCATCAGCCAATCTACCTTTGCGAATATCTCTCAAGGTTTTATCAAACATTGGTGAATATTTTCTTTTCTCAATTGGTGGAAGAACATAATCTTTGTCCTTATATCCAATGGCTGTAATATGAGCAACAGTAGCAGCAGTTCCTACTCCAAATGCTTCTGTTACTTCACCCTTTTCAATACCTTCAACAATCTCTTGAATACTTACCTTTCTCTCTTCTACTGGAATATTCAACTTTTTTGCTAACTTAATAATGCTATCTCTTGTTATACCTGACAATAATGTTTCTGACAATTCAGGCGTAATCAACACATCATTTTTCACAAACATTACATTCATTGTTCCTGATTCCTCAATATATTTACTGGTTTCAGCATCTGTCCATAAAATTTGCTGATATCCTTTTTCCTGTGCTAATTTTGTTGGATATAAACTTCTTCCATAATTTCCTGCGGCTTTTACATAACCTGTTCCGCCTTTTACACTTCTGTAAAATTTATCTTGTATTAATACTTTAATTGGTTGAGTATAATAAACACCCGCAGGTGATGCAATTATCACAAATTGATACTCACTACTAATTTTTACGCCAATTGCTTCTTCTGTTGCTATCATAAACGGACGAATATATAAACTTCCATTTTCAGAAGAAGGCACCCAATCTTTATTAAGTTTCATAAACTCTAACAAACCACCCATAAACACTTCTTCAGGAACTTCTGGCATAGCCATTCTTTCTGCTGACATATTTAATCTTGCCCAATTATCTTTCGGCCTGAATACTACTACATTTCCATTGTCTTGTCTAAATGCTTTCATCCCTTCAAAAATGGCTTGTCCATAGTGCAGTGCACTCATTGCATAACTCATTTGCATTGGCTGATATGGAAGAATTCTAAAATTTTTCCATTCGCCATCTTTAAAATCTGCAATAAACATATAATCTACAAACACTTTTCCAAAAGGCACTTCATTCACATTTACTTCTGGCAATCTACTCTTTTTTACTTTTTCAATACTAATAGGTACAGAAGAGGTAATCATATCAATTTAATTTTATGCTACAAGTGTCCGCATTTTTTCTCAATTATACAAATTTTTTAGATATACATAGGTTCAAAATAGACCGTTGATACAAATTCGTTATTTTGATACTTACGAAATGTTTCTTTAATCATATATCGGGAAGATGGATAAATAATATTATCCTCGTTTACAATATCTGAATACCCACTTCCAATGAAAACAATATCTTTATATTTTTCTTTTAATGAATGAATATTTTCATCTGATAAAATAAAAGTTTCAGGATAAAGTAATTCTTTCCCTTCAACAGAATAAATACCTAAATATATCTTTTTACCTCTTGCTTGCATTGTTGATGCAATATACTGATGATTATTACTTTTTTGTTCAATAAATGCCAATGCTTGTGTATGTAATGATGAAATAGCTACTAATGGCACATTCAACGCATACGCTAATGTCTTGGCAGATGCCGCACCAATTCTTAATCCTGTATAAGAACCAGGACCTGATGAAACAGCAATAACTGAAATATCATTTATAGCAACAGATGTTTTTTCTAATAACTCTTTGATAAAATAATGCAATTGCTCTGAATGGTATTTTCCATCATTAATTTCAATAGTATCTAAAAAATTTTCATTAACACCTATAGATACTGAACATAAAGTTGTAGATGTTTCTATATTTAATGAAATAATTTCTTTATCAGACATTTTCAATTATTCTGTTTTGGTCAATTCTTCTTTTGTAACAATCTTTACTTTTTGTCCGTCTTTGATAATTTGCTGAATAACTGTATATGGCTCTACTACTACTTTTTCACCTTCTTTCAATCCATCTTTTATTTCAATATATTGATTATCCTGAATACCCGTTTTTACCAATCTTGCTTTTGCGATATTATTTTCTATTACAAAAACATACTCATCTTTTTTCTTTTTGGTATTTGTTTCTTTTGAATTTTCCACACTATCCTTTTTTTGAAATGGATATCGAATAGTTACTGCCTGCACTGGCACACTCAATACATTTTTCAATTTTTTTGTCAATATCTCTACTGATGCACTCATACCCGGTCTTATTGGAATAGGGTTTTCTGAAGTTATCAAATCTTTATATGTATCATACAATACTCTTACTTTTACGGTATAATTACTCAACTGGTCAGCAGATAAACTGGCTGTACTCACTGAATTTGAAATATCTGTAACTATTCCTTTGAAAATTTTATCATCGTATGCATCTATTTGAATAATAGCCGTATCATTTTTATGCACACGAATTATATCATTTTCACTAATTTCCATTTTAACCTCCATTTCATTTAAGTTTGCTAACCGCATTATTTCTGTACCCTGAAAGCCCTGCACACCTTGCACTCTTTCACCTTTTTCTACATTCAGTTTTGATACTGTTGCATCTACAGGTGAATAAATATAAGTTTTATCTAAATTTGATTTGGCTTCATTGTAAGATGCTTCTAAACTTTTGATGTTAAACTCTGCTGATTTGATATTTTCTTCAAGTCCTTTAATATTTGCAAGTGATGAGTGATATTGTGATTCAGCCGTTTGATATTCCTGTAATGAAATGGCTTTTTGTTCATATAATTTTTTACTTCTTTCGTATTGTGCCTGAATATTTGATAAATTTGCTTTTGCTTGTTCTAATTGTGCTTTTGCCTGTTCTAATTGTGCTTTGCTTGCATTAATTTGTGCTAATGTTCTATCTAATGCACTTTGATAAATATCTGGTTTGATGCGACACAGCAACTGACCTTTCTGCACTTTATCACCTTCTTTTACAAAAATATCAATGATTTCACCGCTCACATCAGATGTAATTTTTACTTCAGTTTCTGGCTGAATTTTTCCACTACCAGTTACCGTTTCTGTAATATCTCTTCTTTTTACCTCCTCAACTGCCACTTTTATGGCATCATCTGTCATTAAAACTTTCAATATCAATACAAGTATAGTTAAAACTACACCACCAATAATTATCCACCAAATTCTTTTCATAATAATTTATTTTTTTATTTTTGGTTTATCCTGACATTTATCGTCAGCACGTCATGTGCGTTAGCACTCGCATGTTTTATTTTCCGTCATTACGAGTGAAGCGAAGTAATCTCAAATGTATATTCCTCCTCAATTTTGAGATTGCTTCGGGTATTCACCCTCGCAATGACGAGTATTTTCATTCGCTCGGGGCAGTGCCGGCTTCGCCGCCTTCCGCATCCCTCACGCATTTTTTATTTTTCTTCTCAAAAAATTTGAAGCCACAAAACTAATCATTTATTTTGTGAGCATTAAAAATTTCAACATGCATAATTATTTGATAAACGAAACAAGCCCTTATTTACTTCAACATGCCCATCAACCAGTAAATTGGCATCCATACTCTGAAAATGTTTTTGAATTAGCAAAACAAGAAGATAAACCACTCATCATTAGTATAGGTTACAGCACCTGCCACTGGTGTCATGTAATGGCTCACGAATGTTTTGATGATATTGAAGTGGCTGAACTAATGAATAATTTCTTTATCAATGTAAAAGTGGATAGAGAAGAACTTCCTGATGTAGACAGATATTATATGAATGGCTTGCAAGTGCTTACAGGCAGAGGCGGTTGGCCATTAAATGTTTTTGTCTTGCCCAATAAAAAAATGTTTTATGGCGTAACATACTTACCTAAACATAACTGGATAGAATTACTTAAAAAAATTCATTTCTTATACCAAAATGAAAAAGAAAAATTGTATCAATATGCCAATGATTTACATCAAGGTATTACAAATTTTGAATTATCTGAATTAAGCAAATATAATTCGCAAAACTCTTCAAACATTGAAAAAACAAAACTTTTAGAAAAAATAAATGAATGGAAATCTTTATTTGACAAAGAATGGGGCGGTCATCAATATACACCAAAATTTGTAATGCCTATAAATTACAAGTTTTTCTTTACCTACAATACTTTAAATCCCGATAAAGACATTGAACAACATCTTAAAACAAGTATCAGAAACATATCATTAGGTGGATTGTTTGACCATGTAGATGGCGGATTTTACAGATATAGCACAGATAGATACTGGAAAATTCCCCATTTTGAAAAAATGCTCTATGACAATGCTCAAATGATTGAACTGCTATCATTGTATTATTTACAATTCAATGATGAAGAAATCAAATGGATTGCAGAAAAAACAATTAAAAGTGTTTTTCAAAATTTTTATTCTGATGAAGGACTTTTTTACTCCGCATGGGATGCTGATAGTGAAGGCGAAGAAGGTAAATTTTATACATGGACTATGGATGAACTCAAAGAAATCATTGATGATTTTTATGAATTTGCAGAGATATTCAATATCAAAAATCAATTTGGTTATTGGGAACATAACAAATATGTGCTTACTATCAATCTATCATTATTTTATGAAGACAAAAATTACTGGATAACCAAAATCAATCAATACGCCGAAAAACTTAATCAATACAGAAAAAAAAGAATACCACCTTCTACAGATACCAAAATTATCACCTCTTGGAATGCTTTGATGATAAAAGCATTAGCCATTGCATCTGTTGTTTTTGAAAATCCTGATTATCTTGACAAAGCAAAAAAATCGTTAGATATTCTTATCCAAAAAACATTTATCAATAATCAATTATTCAGAATTTATCATCATTCACAAACAAAAAATCCTGCCTATTTAGACGACTACGCTTTTTTAATAGATGCTCTCATAACACTTTCAAAATTAAGTGCCGATACAAATTATCTTTCACTTGCTATTTCTCTATCAGAAATAGTCATCAATAATTTTTATTCACCTTCACAAAAAATTTTCTACTACACAAATCACCATCATTCTATTCAAAACAGCGTTGAACTATATGATGATGTAATTCCATCTGCGAATGCACAAATGATAAATAATTTATTATACCTTTCTGCATTAACCAATGAACAACATTTCAAAGAAATTGCTGAAAATGTTTTTAATACTACATTCCATTTATTTTTCAACTCTCCACTTCACTCTGCATCTTATGGTTTGTTATTAACACAAAAATTATTCTTCAATGATTTAGAAATAGTAATTTCAGGAAAAGATTCATTACAATACTTGCTAAAATTATTTCCACAAATTTGGTTTATCAATAATTTATACACTTCTTCAAAAGCCAATAATTTCAGCATTTTTCAAAACAGATTTCATTCTCAAAAAACTTTTATCTATGTTTGTCAGCACTCTGCATGTTATGAACCTATTGAAAATACCCATCATTTTAATATCCATCACTTTCTACATAAGTAAAGCACAATTACTCATTCATCCGCCTGATTTGTTATTTGAAAAGTTTCCTGTATTCAATGAAAAATACATTCAACAAAATAATATCAAAAAAATTATTTTTGACATTATTGATAAAAAAGATTGGCAAGAAGCAGAAGATAAAGACCTTACAGAAGTTTATGAATTTGATGAAAATGGAAGATTAAAAAGAAAATATCATACTACAATTAAAAAAGTTATTCAATACGAAACTCATAATAAAAAAAACAAAAGTATCATTACAAAAGAAATTTACGAATACGATACTGTTTCAACTGAATATACTTATTTGCCCAATCAAATCATTGAAAGAAATTTTTTACCTAACAATTATGCCGATGCTCATTATTACAAAATTTGCGGAAAAGAAATTTGTAAAGAGGAAAAATACACAGAATTTTATCGCACACTTTCTACAGGAACAAGAGTTTTAGATAAAGTATTGCTACGCTCTTATGATAGTATTGCAACATTTTCTTATGAAAATCAAATCAAAAAAGTTTATTACAATAACGAAAAATTACCTTACAAAGAAAAATTTATTTACTTTGATAAAAATAAAAGAATTACTGAAATTTCTGAACAACTCATTGTAACAACAGGTTACATTAAAAAACAATTTTTTTACAACTCTTCTGGAAATATTGAAAATGCAATAATGACTGTCAACTTTGGAAACCCAGAACAATACATTATAGAATTTAATTACGATGAAAAAACACAACAATTAATTTCAGAAATACATTTTAAAAATAATAATAAAATGAAAGAATATCAATACATTTACAGCCAAAATAATAACGAACTATATTCTATTTTAATTCGCACCTTTGAAGAAAAAAACATCAGAATTATCAAACTAAAAATACAAAGATAAATTGTTATTAACTAAAAACTTAAAACTTAAAACTAAAAACTATTAAGAAATTATGGAAAAAAGAGTTCGTGTAAGATTTGCTCCAAGCCCTACTGGTGGCTTACACATGGGCGGTGTTAGAACTGCATTATTCAATTATTTGTTTGCTAAAAAACACAATGGCGATTTTATTTTGAGAATTGAAGATACTGACCAAACCCGCTATGTAAAAGATGCCGAAAGATACATTATTGAATCATTGAAATGGTGCGGAATTGAACCCAATGAAGGATTTGGTTTTGGTGATGGACCTTATGCTCCTTACCGTCAAAGTGAAAGAAAAAATACAGGCATCTACTGGAAATACGCTCAAAAACTAATAGAAGCAGGCGGTGCATACTATGCTTTTGATACCGAAGAAGAACTTGAAGAAATGCGTAAAAGATTAGAAGCCGCAAAAGTTGTAAGCCCACAATACAATCATATTACAAGAATGAGCATGCGAAATTCTCTTACATTAAGTGCTGACCAAGTCAAAGAACTTTTAGATAAAAACACACCTTTTGTTATTCGTCTTAAAGTGCCTCGCAATGAAGAAATTCGTTTCCATGATATTATTCGTGGATGGATAGTGGTTAATTCTTCTACCATTGATGACAAAGTTTTACTCAAATCAGATGGAATGCCCACTTACCACTTAGCCCATATTGTAGATGATATTGAAATGAAAATTTCTCATGTTATTCGTGGTGAAGAATGGTTGCCAAGTGCACCTGCTCATGTGCTTACATATAGATATTTAGGTTTAGAAAATGAAATGCCACAACTTGCTCACCTACCACTTATCTTAAAACCAGATGGAAAAGGAAAACTTTCAAAAAGAGATACTTCTGGATTACCAATGTTTCCGCTTAACTGGTATGATGAAAGAACAGGTGAAAGTTACATCGGATATAGAGAAAGTGGTTTTTTCCCAGAAGCATTCATTAATATGTTAGCATTATTAGGATGGAATCCTGGAAATAATCAAGAAATTTTATCAAAAGAAGAAATGATACAATTGTTTTCATTAGAAAAAGTGCATAAAGCCGGTGCAAAGTTTGACCCTGAAAAAACCAAATGGTTTAATCAACAATACCTTCGTAAAAAATCAAAAGAAGAATTAGCAGAACTTTTAGAACCCATTTTGAAAGAAAATAATTTTACATCTACAAAAGAATATGTTGCTAATGTTTGTGAACTGATGAAAGAAAAAGCCCATTTTGTAAAAGAAATTTGGGAATTAGGAAAGTATATGTTTGTTGAACCTACATCTTATGATGAAAAAATTATTCAAAAAAAATTCAATGCTGATAGTAAAAAAATGATTGAAGAATTACTCAATACACTTCAAGCAGTTCAACCATTTGATGAACAAAATATCCATAATGCTTTTGAAAACTTTGCAAAAGAAAAAGGAAAAATAGATTATCAATTATTAAGAGTGTTTATTACAGGTGTATCATCAGGACCTTCATTAGCAAAAATAATGGAAATACTCGGTAAAGAAAAAGTTATTAAACGAATAGAGACTGCATTATCAACAATTCTATTATCATAAAAATTAAAATACTGATAACATCCTGACGCTTCGTTCAGGACAAGTCAGTTCTAAAATCCTGACATTTATCGTCGGGCAAAATTGTAAGGGCAATTCATGAATTGTCTGAAAAAGTAAGGGCGTATGGCTATATGCCCCAAACTAAAAATTAATAATTAAAAACTAAAAACTACTTATATGTCTTTTATAGATTTCTTTTTACACTTAGACAAACATCTTGCAGATATTTTATTACAATATCAAACAAGCACATACTTTATTTTAGCATTGATTATATTTTGCGAAACTGGATTAGTTGCAACACCTTTTTTACCAGGTGATTCACTTTTGTTTGCTGCAGGCATGCTCACTGCATCTATGGGTGTATTAGACATTCGTATTTTAATACCACTACTTATTTTAGCCGCATTTGTAGGTGATAATGTAAATTATTTAGTTGGAAAATTTGTTGGCGAAAAAGTTTTTGATATTCCTTACTTAAGAAAAATTATTAAACGAGAATATTTGGATAAAACCCATCAATTTTATGAAAAACACGGTGGAAAAACAATCATCATTGCTCGATTTGTTCCAATTGTTCGCACCTTTGCTCCCTTTGCCGCTGGATTAGGAAAAATGACTTATCCTAAATACATTACTTTTTGCATTTTTGGTGCAATTCTTTGGGTAAGTAGTATAACATTAGCAGGTTATTTCTTTGGAAATATCCCCATCATTAAAAACAATTTTGAAAAAGTAATCTTCGGAATCATTTTTATTTCAATACTGCCTATTATTGTTGGAGTAATAAAAGAGAGAAGGAAGAAGTGAAGAGTGAAAAGTGAAGAGTGAAAAGTGAAGAGTGATGAGTGAAAAGTGAAGAGTGATGAGTGAAAAGTGATGAGTGAAAAATGATGAGTGAAAAATGAAAAGCGAACATTGAACATTGAGAATTTAAAATCAAAAATTCATTGTATCATTGAAATTCAATAAATATGTAATGAATAGAAACTAAAATTCGTACATTTACCACCAAAAATTTCAAATGAAAGTATATCGTATTTTAATTGTTATCATCTTGTTATCTGCTTTGTATATTTTTAATGCCTGTAAAAATAAACTCAACATTTTAGCACCTTACAAAGAATTAGTAAGTGTATATGCAGTGCTTAATCCACAAGAACAATATCAATTTATCCGCATCAACAAAGTTTTTGCTGGTGAAGGCAATGCTTATGATATGGCTCAAAATAAAGATACTATCAACTTTCCCGCAGGTCAATTGCAGGTTTCTTTGAAAAGAAAAGTAAATGGCACTTATGCTCCTGTTGTAATTTCTTCATCAATAACAGAACTCTTTTTAAAAGATACTATCATTTACACTCAATCTGGAACATTTAATAAAGAGCAAAGATTTTATTACACAGACCAAAAAATTTATCCATCTGGAACTTATGAACTTTACATTAAAGACACTAAAACTAATGTAACCTTTACTGCTTCAACTACAATGATAGATAGTGTAAAACCAGGATTTACACAACCACTTGCTCCACCTTATTATCCTGTTACACCTAATCCCGGAAATCCCTCCTATTATTATTTAGATTTAAGTAATCTTACTGTAACAAGAGATGTTCGCTTTAACAGTGAACCTAATGCTTATATGTATGAAATGTATATTCGTATGCATTACATAGATTCTTTAAGCGACCATAGCACTGTGGCTAAATATGCAGATGTAAAATATACACCCATTTTTTCTACAACTCTTAATGGTGGTGAAGCAATGAAATTTACTTACAATTCAAATCAACTTCTCAATAGCATTTATCTTTATATTTTGAATAATGATAATTCGCCAAATATCTATTTCAGAAGAATTGTAAAATTTGATTATATCATTTATGCAGCTAATTATGATTATTATGTATTTCTACAATCTAATTTACCTTCCACATCTGTAGCACAAGATAAACCTATCTACAGCAATATATCAAATGGTGCAGTTGGGATTTTTGCATCTCGTTCCAGAATTCATGTAAGCAAACATCTTGCCAATTCTTTTATTAGTTTTCTTTCTTCTACCAAACCTTTCTGTAATTTAAACTTTCTGAATTACGACGGTAATCCCTCCCCTACTTGCAACTAAAAATATCTTTTCAATTCAGATATTGTTTTTTCTACCGCCCCCTGATGTTCTTTAATAAATGTATTTACAGCTTTTTGAGATGAATTATACAATTGTTTGTCATTCAATAATTTTCCTAAAACATTATCAAATTCAGAGATATTTTTAATAGTAAAAGCACCTTTTGATTTTATTAATTCAACTGCTTCATAAAATTTCTCATACTTTGGACCAAAAATCACAGGAAGCCCATATACCGCTGGTTCTAAAATGTTATGAATACCATCTGTAAAACCTCCTCCAATATACGCTAAATAACCATATCTGTAAATCTTATTCAATACCCCAACAGTGTCTATTATTATCACATTTGAATTTTTGTATTCATCAATATTGCTATTTGATAAATGAGTAAATCTGCAATAAGTTATCTTATTATTTTCAAGCAATTTAATAAGTTTAGATACATTTTTTTCATCAGGTTGATGCGGTGCAATTATTATTTTAATTGAATGTGATGAAATATATTTTGATAAAACAGGCACTAATATCTGTTCATCTGGATACCATGTGCTTCCACAAATAATGGTAGTTTGTCCATTACAAAAATTTTCAATTTCTTTTGATGTATAATTTTGTTGTGCTATTTCAATTACTCTGTCTACTCTTGTATCTCCCGACAATATCACATTATTTTCAATTCCAATTTTTTTTAATAAACGAATAGATAAATTATCCTGAACAAAAATTTTATCATAAGCAGTTAATGCTTCTACAAATATCTTTCCATACCACTTAAAAAATGGCTGATGTTTACGAAATATAGAAGAAACTAAAAAACAATTTATTTTATCATTATTAGATTTTCTTCTTTTTATTTCATTCAAAAAATTTAACCAAAACTCATACTTTACAAAAATAATTGAATGTGGCTTTACAATATCTAAAAAATCTCTTGCATTACCAGATGTATCATAAGGCATATAAAATACCCAATCAGCATATTCAAAATTTTTTCTTGCATTATATCCAGAAGGGGAAAAAAAGGTAAGTAATATCTTGTATTCAGGAAATTGAGTTTTAATTTTAATAATCAATGGTCTTGCCTGCTCAAATTCTCCAAGTGAAGAAACATGAAACCAAATGATTTTATCAGAATTATTTTTTAAGGCATCAGAAATTATTTTTCTCCAATTTTTTCTTCCCTCAATGGCTTGTTTGGCTTTATTATTGAATAAAGAAGCAATTTTTATTCCTGAAATTAAACACCTTATGGACAAAGAATACAATAACTTCATCATAACTAATCATAAAAAAATATACCATCTGCTTTACGATAAACAGGTAATATCCAACCAAATTTTATTCCATATAAAATATCTTTTCTCTTTTTATTATCTACGCTTGCAGTGGAATAATCATAATACCGAACATTTTGAGTGAATGCAAGATACATTTCAACTCCAACTGTGAAATTGACATATCTATTAGAAGATAAATAAGTATAACCCAGATATTGATATATGCACGGTCCTATACTCAATTTATCATAACCCTTTATCCAGTTTCCTTTTATAGCGGCTACTCTTTTTTGAGCATCATACAATTTAATTTTATGTTGAAAATACCCAGTACCTATTTGATACTGAATACCTCTGTTTTTATTATTTCCACCAATATAAAAAATTTTACCAACATTTAATGTAACATTAAATCCTCTTTCAAATACTCTTAAGTCAGCAGGATAACCTTCATTATCAATAATAAAACTTTCTCCGCTATTTGTATTTACTCGTAATTGTGATAATACATCTTCCTTTACATCTTTTCCAAAAAAATAATTTCCTTCAATATCTACTAAAAAATTATTTTTGAATTTGTAAACAACAGTGCTGCCTACATTCATATTATTTCCAAATCTTTTGCTTAAATCACCAGACGGCATTTGAAATGAAGCATGAATTTGAAAATAAGGAAAAGCAAGTGAAGAATCATAAGTTAATTGTGCTATAAATTTTTGAAAACACAAAAGCGAAATAAAAAATACCAACCTTTTCATTGCCCGCAAAGATAGAGAAAAATAATTTTAATAACTTATTCTGCCTCCACTTCTTTTCTGTAAATTTTTTATACAAAATCTTTATACTTCTCTAAAATGAATTTTCTCTTTAAACTCATTTTTGGTGTTAACTCTCCGCTATCTACACTCCACAATGCATTTAATACTCTTGGATTTCTTATTTGTTCATAAGCCGCTAATTGTTTATTCACATTATGTATAAATTTTTCAATTTCTTTAATAATACTAGTATCCTGCGATAATTGTTCAACATTTAAATTTTTCTTTTCAGGAAATTTTTGGTGGATATTATTAACATTCAATACTATCAATGCAGAAGGAAATTTTTCATTTGCCCCTATCACCATACAATGTTCAATCAATGGACTCTCTTTAATTTTATTTTCAATGTATGCAGGCGAAATATATTTACCTGATGTCGTTTTAAATATTTCTTTTTTTCTATCTGTTATTTTCAAAAATTTTCCATCTACAAATTCTCCAATATCTCCTGTATGAAACCAACCATCATTATCAATCACTTCTTTTGTTGCCGCTTCATTCTTGTAATAGCCCATCATTACACCAGGACCTTTTACTAAAATTTCTCCATCCTCTGCAATTTTCACCTGTGTATTTGGAATAACTAATCCAACAGTTCCTATACACTTTCCACTTTCATAAAACTCATTAACCGATACCACTGGCGATGTTTCTGTTAGTCCATATCCTTGCATGCAATTAATTTTTGCACACAAAAACATTCTCTCCAATTTTGGATTCAATGCTGCACCTCCTGAAATCATACATTCTAAATTCCCTCCCAATGCTTCTCTCCATTTTTTATACACAAGTTTATCTGCAATTTTTCTTTGAAATTCATACCACCATCCATTTTTTCCATTCAACTCATATTTCTCTGCTAAATTAATCGCCCACGATAAAATATGTTTTTTCAAACCTTTTAATTCATCTCTTGTTGATGTGATTTTTTGATATACTCTCTCTAATAAGCGAGGCACTGAAACAAACAAATGTGGTTTAATTTCTTTGATATTATCTACAACTTTTTCTACACCTTCTGCATAATAAATTGAAACAGATTTATAGATAAGTAAAGAATTCACCATTCTTTCATACACATGATTCAATGGCAGAAAACTCAATGCTTTCCAGTATTTTTGAAATGGTGCAATGTGCTGACAATTCAAAATGTTTGAAACTAAATTAGAATGCGATAACATTACTCCTTTTGGTTGCCCAGATGTGCCTGATGTGTATAAAATAGTTAGCAAGTCATTTGTAGAAATTGTTTTGAAAATGTCTTTAATTTTACTTTCAATTTGATTTAATGAAATATCTTTAATAACCTCCCAGATGCTTTGCAAACCTTGAACTTCAGAAAATGTAATAATGCTTTTTCCAAAATATTTTTCAAATAAAGATTGATATTTTTTATAAATAGATTGATTAGAAACAAACAATAATTTTGGCTCACTATCCTGCAAAATAAAACTCAAATCATGTTCTGATATATTAGGAAATACAGGCACTGTAATTACGCCAATTAATTGAGAAGCAAAATCAGCAAAGTTCCATTCAGGGCGATTTTCTGAAATTAAAAGCACTTTATCTCCTTTTGACAATCCTTGTCTTAAAAGATATTCAGCCAAACGAAATGTAATTGAATAAAACTCTTTTCCAGAAAAAGATTTCCACTCTTTATTGACTTTATAGTTCAACAAATTGTCTTTATTAATCACATCATTCAAAAACAAAATATCTGCAACCCTCTGCATATTTTTTTTGCTGAAAAATAATGAATTTTAATTTGTTTTGGGAAAATATTCTAATACAAGTTATTTGTTGCATAAAACTGTTAGATGCACATCAAACTTTATTTATGTTGCAAAAAATTGAATATTGAATATTGAATATTAAAAAATTAAAAAATGTATTCCCCTTTCAGATATTCTTTCGCTAATGGACCTAAATTAAAAATTAAATCTAAAACACTTAAATTTTCCTGAAATTCAAATCTATCTGAAAATACTTGTAAATAGGGCTTTTTCAAAGCATCTGGTAAATTAATTGTTTCATCATCAAAAAAATTTCTGTAATCTTTTTCAACATCAATTTTATATTCTGTTGTATAATCAACTTGAATATTTAAATCTAAAACTTTCATCACATTCTTCAAAATAAAATTGTTCATCTCAAACAATTTCTTAAACTCTGGTTTTATTAACCAACTTACTAAATCATCATAGTAATACTCAAAATACGCAGAATTCTTATATGCAGAAACAATGGCTGTGTAATGTTTTTTATACCATTTTTCTTTGTAACATATTTCTTTGTGTTCAATAATTTCTTTATTTGATTGATGAACTAATGGCACTATTAATTTCATTTGACCATTTGCTGTTAAGATAATAGTCCTGTTTCTAAATGTTTGTTTAATAAAATATTCTTTTGATTCTATCTGTATTTGCTGATATTTACACATTTCAAAATAATACCATATACTTCCAAAATATTGTGTAGAAAAAACAGGAATACTCATAATTACAACTAATTTATTATCCAA
The DNA here is from genome assembly GCA_035405785.1 of Bacteroidia bacterium. Lineage (GTDB taxonomy): Bacteria > Bacteroidota > Bacteroidia > B-17B0 > Aurantibacillaceae > BPGX01. Next base: position 25,477 of record DAONJS010000003.1, on the reverse strand, counting down.
AATACAATACCAACAATATCCTTTCTTTTAATCGGTCCAAAATACCTGCTATCAATAGCATTATCTCTATTATCACCCAACACAAAATAATAATCTTCTTTGAATTTATATTCACTTACATATTTGTTTCCAATAAACAAACTATCATTCTGTATTCTGGCTAATTTTTCTTCCTTTTGAATAATGTAATAATACAAATAAACATTTTCTTTGTTTAGTTTAATGACATCCCCTTTTTTAGGCAAATACAATGGTCCCCAAAAATGTTTTGACCACTTAAATTTTTCATTGTGTGGAAAAATATCTTCCTGAAATATCGCAGGATTATCATAATCATAAGAAATCCCTAAAACATTTGTATCTTTCATCAATTGCTTGTATAACCTTTGTGAAATACTTACCGAGTATTCTATTTTCTTTGAAATCAATGCTTTTTCCTGAATAATGCTATCTAAATATTTAAATTTTTCAATGCTATCCACTAATTGAATAAAATAATTTTTTTGATAATCCTCTCTAAATATCTCTTTTTTTCCATTTACAAACACTTCATTACTATCAATTAAAATAGTATCTCCGGGTAAACCAATTATTCTTTGAACAAATAAATACCTTGAATTTTCTGATGAATCGCTTTCCTGAAAATAATCACTTTTGTAAATTACTATATCATTATGATCTGGATAAAGTAAAAATTTTCTAAACACTAATACATCGCCTTTTTGAATAGTATTTTTCATATCAAGTGCAGGCATTCGGATTATTCCAATACTCAACCATACTAATACAAACAATGATACAGCAATGGTAAATTCATTAACAAATTTTTTCATCTTATTGCAAATATACACTTTCTACACCACTCTACAAAATTTTTCTATAATCTATTTTTTCTTCACTGATGATTTTCTTTTTTTCCACTTATTGTATGCCCATATTCCAAATATCAATGATAAAATAGGAATTTTCAACGATACTAAACCATTGTGTCCTACATAACACAAAAATCTTTCCCATCTAAATTTTCCATCTTGTGAGTTTTTGAATAATGAACCTATTACTGATTTTCCACTTACAGGATTGTTTTCTGCATACTTCATACTAAACCAAATAAAGAATGGCTCACCAACAATATGATCAAATGGCACAAATCCCCAACTTCTTGAATCAGCACTATTGTGTCTATTATCTCCCATCATCCAGTAATAATCTTGTTTGAATGTATAAGTATCAATGGGCTGTCCATCATAATATACCTTTCCATTTTTCATTTCCACCTGATGAACTTTTCCAAAGTCATCATAAGTTGTCAAAATTGTTCTATACAAAATATAATTTGTGCTATCCATCTTTATAGTCATTCCATTATGTGGAATAGGCAATGGTCCAAAGTTGTCATTATTCCATGCAAATTTTTCATTGTGAGGAAATACTGTAATATCTCTTTGACCTTTTGGATCAATTTTTCTTTCAACAGAAATAACACCTTCTAATTGTTTAACCTTTTCAACAGTGCTTTTTTGCATCGTTAATAAATACACACAAGTATCTTGTTTGGATTGAATTAAATCACCTTCACTCACATAAATATCCAGTTGATCTAACAAATTAAAATTGCTCAAAACAATTCTGCCATTCACTTCCATTCTCTCGCCAAATAATGCTCCTTTTGTTGTTACATAATACTTGAACTGTGCGTGTTCTGGCGTTGGTTGTTCTTTTCCATTAATGTAAATAATGCCATCTTTTATTTCAAGTGTATCGCCTGCAATAGCTACACATCTTTTTACATAATGCTCTCTTTTATCTACAGGTCTTGCTACAATTTTTCCAAATGGCTGATTATTCAAAGGATTGATATTATTGGGCTGATGAACATATTCCCATGCCTTGCGATGATAATAATTTTCATCTGATATATTTTTTCCTGATTGCACATCTTCATTTTTCATTAACATTGCTATAAGCCGCACTGCTTGATAGTAACTTATATCCTGCATATTTTGAATAACAGTATCACCATCAGGATAATTAAATACAACTATTTCATTTCTTTCTACTTTTCCACCAACTGGTATTCGCATATATGGTAGTTTTACCCAATCCACATAAGCAGGAACAGAATTTGTGCCTATCAAAGTATGATGTGAAAAAGGAAATGCAATAACAGTTTGCGGAATCCTTGGTCCATATGCCAGTTTATTTACAAACAAAAAATCTCCAACCATTAATGTTTTTTCTAACGATGATGTTGGAATTGTAAATGCTTCAATAAAAAATGTGCGAATAATTGATGCCGCAATGGTTGCAAATACAATTGGATCTACCCATTCTCTAATAAATTTTGATGGCTCTGGTTGATATTTACTTAATCCAACAAATTTTATTTCTTTTTCAAAAATCAATTCTATAAAAAACAATGGCGGTAATAATGATGCTATTAATAAATCAAATGTTTTAGTTTTATCAATGGCTCTTGCAGTATTAAATCCATACACACCCCACATTATCAAATTTACACCAGGCACTATCATTATTAATGACCACCACCATGGCTTTCCTAATAATTTTGATAACTTGTAAAAATTATGAATAGGAATGAAAGCATTCCATACAGGCACATTACAAACTTTAAATATCTTTGCTATTCCAAAAAATGAAAGAAAAGTCAAAATCAAAAAAATTGTATTACCCATAACATTTAATTTTGCGGCAAAAATGAATAAAAATTCTTATTTATTTTGTTTTTTGTTTATTTGAATATCTAAACCTAATGAAATTTATACTATATATTTTTATCGTGATTGCGAGCGAAGCAAAAAATCTCAAATTTTGCCCCGTCATTACGAGCAAAGCGAAGCAAACTCATATGTATATTCCTCATCACTTTCGAGATTGCTTCGGACTGCGTCCTCGCAATGACGACTTTATTCATTTAATGTCATTAAAGATTTCTCATTATCATTGCACAACATTACTTAATCATTATGAAACGAATTTGATTGCAAACAAGCAAAAAAAGGAATGAGCAAACTCTTTCAGAATTTCTAACTGACCACAAAAAAATTAAAACAATTTCAAATGAAAATCATATCAAAGATATTTTCAAATATATTTGATACACCCATAAAATCAATACATTCAATAGGAGGTGGAAGTATTAATCAAACTTATTATGTAGAACTTATCAATCAACAAAGATTTTTTATCAAACTTAATTCATCTAATTTTAAATATAACTTTGAACAAGAAAAATTTAATTTAGAATATCTACAAAACAAATCAGGACTAATAATTCCTGAAGTTTATCATTTATATGTTGATAATGATTATGCTTGCTTAATCATTGAATATCTTGAAAAAACTGGTGAAGACAAATACTTTGAATATAATTTAGGTAAGCATTTAGCAGAATTACACAAAAATACAAATTCATTCTTTGGATGGTTTCAAGATAACTACATTGGAAGTTTGCCCCAAAAAAATACACAACTTAAAAACTGGATTGATTTTTTTGTAACCCAAAGATTAGAACCGCTGGTAAAAAATTGTTATGATAAAAAATTACTTTTTCATTCTGATATAAAGTCCTTTGAAAATCTTTATTCAAAATTAGAAAAAATATTTCCAGTTGAACCGCCATCACTGCTTCACGGAGATTTATGGACAGGCAACAGAATGAATACCACAAGAGGTGTGGCTGTTTTTGATCCTGCCTGTTATTTTGGTTTCAGAGAAATGGATATTGCAATGCTGAATTTATTTGGACATCCTGATGATGATTTTTATGCGGGATATCAATCTGTCTACCCGTTAGAAAAATACTTTAAAGAAAGAATACCTGTTTGCAATTTGTATCCATTACTGGTGCATGCTGTTTTATTTGGTTATTCCTATATTTACGACATTAAAAGCATTATCAAAAAGTTTTAATCAATGTTGTTTAATTCATTGCCATTCGTTATTTTTTTAGTGATTGTATGGGTAATTTATTGGACCATTCCAGAAAAATGGAGAAAATATTTTTTACTATTAGCATCCATTTATTTTTATGCTTGTTTTGAATGGTGGTATGTTTTTTTATTATTACTTACCACAATCATTGATTTTTGGGCAGTTCAGCAGATATTGAAACATCCACAAAATAAAAAATTATTCTTATGGATTAGTATCTCAATGAATTTATTGATACTTGGAATATTTAAATATGGAAACTTCTTTGTAAGTATTTTTCAAAACACTGATTGGACTTATCAATGGGCAATACCAGTCGGTTTATCATTCTATACTTTTCAATCTATGAGTTATGTAATTGATGTGTATCGCTCAAAATATCGTCCTGATGATACTTTTGCAGAATTTTTGTTGTATGTATCTTTCTTTCCGCACATGGTTGCAGGACCTGTTGTTCGCTATTACTCATTAATGCCACAACTAAAAAAAATTACCTATTTCAAAGATATCCAATGGTGGGATGCTTTGCGATGGTGTGTTTGGGGATATTTCAAAAAAATGGTCATTGCAGATAATTTAGATTATATAGTAACACCTGCCTATCAACATATTGCAGAATTAAATGGATGGGAAACAATATTAGCAGGATTTTTATTTGCAGTGCAGGTATATTGTGATTTTAGCGGTTATTCAGATATTGCCACTGGTATTGCAAAATTATTTAATGTCAATTTATCTATCAACTGGATAAGACCTTTCTTATCAAAAAGTATTAAAGAATTTTGGAGCAGAAATCATATCAGTGTTACTACCTGGTTTAGAGATTATTTATACATTTCATTAGGTGGAAACAGAGTAAGCACAAAAAGATGGATTCTCAATATTTTTCTAACTTTTGTAATCAGCGGGTTCTGGCATGGTGCAAATTACACTTTTATTATATGGGGAGCATTTCATGGTATTTTCTTTTTACTGGAACATTTTTTCTGGATAAATAGCAAGTGGATTAAAACTATTTTTGGAAATGTTTATTTACTTTTATTTCATAGCATATCAATGCTTGCTTTCAGATGTCCTGATATTTCAAGTTTATCAAATGCTTATTCAAATTTCTTTCAGGACTGGAGTTTTCATTTTAAAAACATCTCAAATTACAATGACAAAGTTTTCTGGTATTTTGGATGGTTAATGGTAATTTTTTTATTTATGAAGGAAATCAGTGAAGAAACAAATAATGTGCAAATTTTAAAGTTGAAAAATTATTTTCGTGAAGCATTTTATGTAATATTAATCATCGGCATTTTTGTATTTGGAAACTTCCACTCAAAACCATTTATCTATTTTCAATTTTGAAAAACTGCATTTCAATTAAAACCAAGCATCTCACAATAGATTTTCAGTTCTGTCGTCATTGCGAGCAAAGTGAAGCAATCTCAAAAGAATTATCCAAACAATTACGAGATTGCTTCGGGCTAAAGCCCTCGCAATGACGAGTAACTTAAAACTAAACACTTAAAATGCTGACGATAAATGTCAGCATGCCGACCGATAGCGTCGGCACTAAAAAATAAATTATGTATATTTGCAAAAAAATTTTTTATGAAAAATGTTATACTGACTATCTCAATTTTATGTTTTAGCATTTTCTCTTATTCACAATCTGATACCGTAAAAATTGCCGCTAATCTTACACCTGAACAAATTGCTCAAAACGATTATAATTCTGGATTAAATTATTTGAACAATAATAATCCATCAATGGCTATTCAATTGTTCACGCAAGCATTGCAAAATATGCCGAATTTTGAAAAAGCATATTACAACAGATCACTTTGCTACATACAATTAAAGAATTACCCTGAAGCACTTAAAGACATCAATCAAGCCATTCAATTAAAACCATCAGATGAATATTATTTCACAAAATCATTGATATTTTTTCACCAAAATCAAAAAGATAGTTTGGAACAAACATTACTCAAAACATTAGTTATCAATCCTAATCATGCAGAAGCGAATTATTATTTAGGAATGTTATATTTTAATTATCAGGATTATGACAAAGCACTCAGTTATTATCAAAAAGCCATTCAGTCAAAATCAGATTATGCTTATGCCTACAATGATTTAGCATCTACTTATTTAATGAAAAATGATATTGATAATGCCATTAAAAACTACGAATTAGCCGCCAAATATGCCCCCAACCAAGCATTTATTTTCAATAATCTTGGTTCTGCTTATCGTCAAAAAAAAGATTACAATAAAGCCATTGAAGCATATTCAAAAGCAATTATGTTAGACAACAATTATTTTATTGCTTACATCAATAGTGGTGCTACGCGTTTAGAAAAAGGTGATATTGTAGGTGCAAAATCTGACTTTGAAAAAGTGATTCAAAAAGATCCTCGCAATTCTGCCGCCTACAATGGTTTAGCAGGTGTATATATAAAAGAAAAGGACTACAAAAAAGCCAAAGAAATGGCAACCCGTGCTATTGAACTTAACCCTGATAACGGACAGGCATATTACAATCGTGGTATTGCAAGACAAATGCTTCGTGAAGAAGATGCGGCTTGTGAAGATTGGCAAAAAGCCCTAAAATTAGGCATTACACCCGCCAAATCTTTTATTTCAACTGATTGTGCTGATTAAAATAAAAATTTAAACCTATGAAAAAATTAAGCATTCTCTTATTTACAATGATTGCTTTGAATGGCATTGCTCAAAATGTAGAATTTGAAAAGAAAAATTTTCCGGGCAGGAAAGATGAATTAAATGAAGCAAAAGACAACATCAAAAAAGGAGATGAAATCTTTGAACAAGGTGAAGCATATTACAGAGACGCCTTACCATTTTATTTGAAAGCTCAAAACTTCAATCCTAATAATGCTAAACTCAACTTCAAAATTGGCTTGTGTTATTTACATTCTTTTGAAAAAAAGAAAGCATACGATTATATTTTAAAAGCTTTTCAATTAGATCCTTCTGTTGATCCTAAAATTAGATATTATATGGGCAGAGTTTATCACCTCAATTCAGAATGGGATAAAGCCATTCAGGAATATTCTGCTTGCTTAAATACTATCAAATCAAAAGAAGAAATTAAAGATGTAAATAAAAAAATTCAGGAATGTAATAGTGGAAAAATTTTAAGCCAAAATCCAATCAGAGTGTGGGTAGATAATTTAGGACCAGAAGTAAATACCTCTTTTAATGAATATTCACCAGTTATTACAGCAGATGAAAGTGTTTTGATGTTTACTTCCCGCAGACCAGGTGGTGTAGGTAATAAAATGGATGAATCAAAAAATGAATATTTTGAAGATGTTTGGGTAAGTTATAAAGTAGGTAAAAAATTTTCTCAGGCAGTTAATCTTGGACCTCCCGTAAATACTGAAAATCACGACGCCGCTGTTTGTTTATCTCCTGATGGACAAAAATTAATTACTTATCAAGGTGGTGTGAATGGAGGCGATTTATTTATTTCTTATTTAGTAGGAAAACAATGGTCTAAGCCCGAAAATTTAGGTAAAGCCATCAATACAAAATACCACGAATCTTCTGCATCCTTTTCTTATGATGGAAAAATTCTTTACTTTGTAAGCGACAGAGAAGGCGGCTATGGCGGACACGATATTTATTATGCTGAAATCAATGAAAAAGGCAAATTTGAAAAAGCTGTAAATATAGGTCCTGTTATCAATACTGAATATGATGAAGAAGGGGTTTATATGATGCCTGATGGTAAAACGATGTACTTTGCTTCAAAAGGACATAATTCTATTGGTGGTTATGATGTATTTAAAACAACTTTTGAAAACGGTCAATGGACAAAACCCGTTAATCTTGGTATCCCTATCAATACCCCCGATGATGATGCTTTCTTTGCATTAGCAGGAAGCGGTCGTAGAGCATACTATTCTTCTGCATCTCTTGGAGGTTATGGTGGAATGGACTTATATAAAATCACCATTTTAGGTCCTGAAAAACAACCATTATTAAATACTGAAGATCAATTATTAGCAATGTCCGCAAAACCTGTTACAAATCTTAAAGTAGAACAAGCAGTAGAAGTAACCAAACCTAAAATGACTTTACTAAAAGGTATTGTTTATGATGCTAAAACAAATGAACCATTAGAAGCAATACTTAATTTAATTGACAATGAAAAAAATGTCATACTTGCTTCTTTCAAATCTAATGCCGCAACAGGTAAATATCTTGTTACTTTACCATCAGGAAAAAATTACGGGATTGCTGTGCAAAGAGAAGGTTATTTATTTCACTCTGAAAACTTTAATCTGCCTGCTGATGCCGACTATCAGGAGGTTACAAAAGATATTCCATTAAAGAAAATTGAAATTGGAAATACTATCGTTTTAAAAAATATCTTCTTTGATTTTGATAAAGCCACTTTACGCCCTGAATCTTTTAATGAATTAGATAGATTAGTAAAATTACTTACTGAAAATCCTACTATTAAAGTAGAACTTTCAGCTCATACAGATAGCAAAGGATCTGATGAATACAATATGAAACTATCACAAAAAAGAGCAGAATCAGTAGTCAATTATTTAATTGGAAAAGGTATTAGTGCTGATAGATTGATTGCAAAAGGTTACGGAGAAACTCAACCTATTGATACCAATGATACCGAAGAAGGCAGACAAAACAATAGAAGAGTAGAATTCAAAATTTTAAGTGCTAAATAATTGATTTCAATATTTTTCAATAATCTCAGTTATTTCAATAAATTGTTCATAAGATAATTGTTCAGGTCTTTTATCCTGATAAGGGAAATCAATACTTTTAGACCATTTGGATAAACTATTTCGCAATGTTTTTCGTCTTTGCTGAAATGCAGTTTTGACTATTTCAACAAATAATTTTTCATCCACCTGTAAATTATTATTCTGCTTATTTACTAAACTTATAACGGCTGATTTTACTTTTGGTGGAGGATTAAAACTTCCTTCATTTACAGTAAATAAATATCTTGTTTCAAAAAATGTTTGTAACAACACACTCAAAATGCCATATACTTTACTTCCATGCGATGCACAAATTCTTTCTGCTACTTCTTTTTGAAACATCCCAACCACACCTTGAACATTTTGTTTGTGTTCAAAAATTTTAAATAAAATCTGGCTTGATATATTGTATGGAAAATTGCCTATTATATTGACTTTTTTATTACTTAAAATATCTTCTACAAATTTAGAGTTTAGAAAATCTTCTAATAAAAATTGATTGGAATTATCTGGAAATTTTTGTTTAAGATATTGGATGGATTCTTCATCAATATCAATGGCTACAAAATTATTTTTTGGAAAATGATTAATTAATTTTTCAGTTAATACACCTGTTCCAGCTCCTATTTCAATTGTAAAATGTTTTGGAAAACTAAGAAATTCAGAAACAATTTTTTGTGCAATATTCTGATTAGTCAAAAAATGTTGTCCTAAATATTTTTTTGCTTTTACCAATTTTTTACTCTTTATCTAATTTTTTTAATACTGTTCTAACAGCAACAAACTTTCCTTCATATTTATCTTTATGTTCCTTTTGAAGATCACTCGCATATTCTCTTTGGTATTTTTCCAAATCTTCTATTTTATTAAAGTGATATTGAATGTTGAATGTTGCAAGATCTTCCGAATTAGCTGAAAATACTTGAAAAATAGCATAATCAGTAAAACAACTAGTTTTAATTACATCAGGAATATGCTTGCTCTTCATCCACTTTAACCATTCTTCAGCAAGATTTTTGTCAATTGAAATAGTAACAGAGTATATAAACATTTTTTGTGCATTTGTGCAAATATACTTAATTAGTTTTTAGTTATAAATGTTCACTATTTACTATTTTCTATTATTTTTTCCCTTTTCACTCAATAAAATATACCATTCACTCAATAAAATATACCGCTCAATAAATAATTTGACACTTTTAAAGAATTTATTAAATAAATCTATCTATTTATATTTACCTTTGTAGCCAAAAATAATTTTTATGAAAACAAAAAAATTTTTAATTATTGGTTTTGTGTTATCATTTTTTCAATTTAAATTCTTTGCACAAATTGATTCATTAGAAGGTTTTAATGAAGAACACGCATGGGCTCATACACAGCATTTAAAAACACAAGAGGAAAAGAAAGCCGCTTATGAGCAAATAAAAAGAATGTGGATTAAAAGGAAATATAATTTGTTTCCAAAAAATCCTGAAAATAATTCCTTTAGTTTCTCTCAAAAAGTAGTAAGCAACAATCCAGATATTCTCCAGGGACCTCAGCCATCGGGATGTAATAACATTGACTTTGAAGCAGGAAACACTACTGGATGGACAATGACAAATACTAGTAGTGGTTCAGGTTTTTATCAAGTAGTTAATTCAGGAGTAGATATGTGGGGCGGGTTTCCAATGGTTTATCCTGGTGGAAATTATTCTTTAAGATTAGGAACCGATTGGGGGGGTGGCTGCAACTGTAATTCAAGTTCTATGGGTGCATTTTGTACTTCTCAAGCACAAAGAGTAATTCCAGTTACTTCTGCAAATGCTCAATTTGCCCTTCATTTTGCTTTTGTAGTATATAACTTTCCACATTCGCCATCAGATGCAGCTTATGTTGAAATAAAATTATTAGGTCCAAGTGGAAACCAATTACCATGTCCTTACTTTAAAGTTTATTGGGACGGTAATTCTAATCAATTTGTGGGTTTATCTGGAGCAACCCCACAATTTGGAGGAATTGATACAAGATGTAACACCGGATGTACAAATTGCAATGTAACATATTTACCATGGACTACAGTAAATGTTGACTTATCCCCATATATTGGTCAAAATGTAACTTTACAAGCAAGTGTTCATTGGTGTGTATATCAAGTTGATTGGGCTTATGCATACATTGATGCTGATTGCACCTCTTCTACTTTTTCAATTCCACCTGCATGTGCAGGTTCTAATGTTTGCGCTCCTGGTGGATTTGCCAGTTACAACTGGTCAATACCTGGTGGTGGTTCTGCAACTGGTCAATGTATTACAACTACTGTTCCAGGAATTTATACTGTAGTTTGTAATCCTATTATTGCTTGCTCTGCCCCTCAAACTGTAACAGTAAGTGTTGGTGGAGGTTTTACGACTAATATCACTTCTACAAATGTTTCTTGTTACAGTGGTTCTAATGGTTCTGCTTCTGTTTCTACCACAGGAGCAACCCCACCACTTTCATATACGTGGGCTCCTTCGGGTGGTAATTCTGCATTAGCAACTGGTTTAAGTCCTGGTATTTATACTGTTACCGTTCAAGATGCCAGTTGCTCAAAGATTGCTACTGTACAAATATCTCAACCAACAGCTTATACTTTATCTTCCATAACACAAACAGCAAGTTGCTCTTCACCAGGATCCGCTACAATAAATGTAAGTGGTGCTACTCCTGCATATTCATACACATGGTCACCATCAGGTGGAAACAGTAATATTGCAACAGGGTTATCGGTAGGTAATTATACCTGTACAATAAAAGATGCAAATAACTGCTTTACAACTGCAGTTGTTAATATTACTGGTGCTCCAACAGTAAGTATTACTTCTATAAACACAAACTCTGTTACATGTAATGGTGGTTCAAATGGGATCGCAACAGTCAATGTAAATGGTGGGGCTACACCTTATTCCTATACTTGGATACCTTCTGTTAGCTCTAATTTTGTTGCCTCTGGTTTAAGTGCAGGTAATTATTCTGTTATTATTATGGATAATAATAATTGTGCCACTAATGCTGTCATAAATATTCCTCAACCACCAGCCCTTTCTCTTACTGCTACGCAAACACAAAGCGTGAGCTGTAATGGTGGCAACAATGGTTCTGCTTCTGCTACTGCTTCTGGTGGTGTTGGTGGATATACTTACACTTGGTCACCTTCAGGTGGCAATTCATCCTCTGCTTCTGGTTTATCCTTCGGCACTTACACTATCTCTGTCCTTGATGCTAATAACTGCCCCATTTCTACCACAGTTCAAATTCAAGAACCACCAGCCCTCTCTCTTACCGCTTCTCAAACTCAAAGCGTAAGTTGCAACGGTGGCAACAATGGTATTGCTTCTGCTACTGCTTCCGGTGGCGTTGGTGGGTATACTTATACTTGGTCACCATCGGGTGGTAATTCTTCAACTGCAACAAACTTAACCGCAGGATATTATACCGTAACTATCTCTGATGCTAACCTCTGCGGGCCAATCTCTCAAACTGTCCAAATCCTTCAACCTCCTGCTCTCTCTATCTCTGTCTCCGGTCAAAGTGTTACTTGCTTCGGTTATGCTAATGGTTCTGCTACTGCCTCTGTTTCCGGCGGTATCCCTCCTTATTCTTACAATTGGACACCTTCCGCGGCAACTTCTTCCATCGTTACAGGACTTCTTGCTAATAATTACACCGTCAATGTTACAGATGTCAATAACTGCTTCATCTCCGCTTCTATCAATATCCCTCAACCTTCTTCTGTGTCGCTCATCTCTTCCCCTAATCAAACCATTTGCTATGGCAATTCTACTAACATCTTCGCTAATGCTTCAGGTGGAACACCACCTTACACCTACAATTGGAATAATAACTTACCTAACACCGGCGGTCCTCATTTTGTAACGCTTACTTCTACTACTATATACACTGTTCAGGCAGTTGATGCTCAAAACTGTTTGTCGCCTACCAATTCTATCAAAATTACTGTACTTCCTGCTCTTCTTGCTACTGGCATGACCACTACTATTTGTGATGGTAACTCTGCTGCTATCTATCCTACTATTACCAGCCCTGGTAATGGAGGTCCTTATTCCTATCTATGGAACAATGCTCAAACTAATGCTACCATATCGGTTGTTGGAAACTATGCTCTTGGGGCTCAAAATATCTACACCGTCACTATCACTGATGGTTGCTCTGTCCCTGATGCTGTTACAACTATTACTGTTAATGTTTTCCCAAATCCTGTTATCTCCTTCTCGGCTAATCCTTTAAGTGGTTGTGTGCCTCTAACTGTCTCTTACTTCGGCTCTTCTGACGGTTCTAATGATACTTTTTCTTGGAACTTTGATAACGGCCAATCTTCTAATCAGCAAAATCCTTTAACTACCTACACCATCTCTGGTTCATTCTCTCCTTCTCTTACTGTTACTAACTCTTATGGATGCTCTTCTTCTACTTTCATCCCTAACTACATCAATGTCTATCCTTTACCTATTGCTGACTTCTCCGCCGACCCTTGGGGAACTACTATTATCACTCCTACTATCAACTTCTTTAATTCTTCTGTAGGGGCTTCCCAATATCTCTGGAACTTCGGTGATTATGCTTCTCCTACTAATACTTCATCCGCTGTCAATCCTTCTCACGAATATACATATTCAGGAACTTATACTGTGATGCTTATTGCTACTAACCAATACGGATGTAAAGATTTCATCACTAAAGTTATTACTATTGACCCAGAATTCCATCTCTATATCCCTAATGTCTTTACTCCTGATGGTAATGGATTAAATGATGTATTCCAACCAAAGGGCGTTGGTATTGACGAAAATGATTACAAAATGCTGATTTTTGACAGATGGGGTGAATTGATTTTTCAAAGTAACAACTTTTTCAAAGGTTGGGATGGTTCTGTTAAGGGATCTCAGGGCAAAGCAACTCAAGATGTTTATGTCTATAAAATTTATGTGAAAGACCTTAAAGGTAACAGGCATGAGTTTGTAGGTCATGTTACTTGCTTGCCTAATAATGAGCAGTAATAACTTAAAATTAAATTTGTTTATTGACCTTAATTTAATTAAGTAAAATTCGTTTTATACACTTCCATTGTGTGAATGGTATCATTTATTGAGTGAATGGTAGGTTTTATTTATTTAAAAATTTGGAAAAAGTATTTGTTTATCTTTAAATTTGTAGCAAAATTTAAACATATGAAAAACACAATGTTTGATCTAAAAAAGATAAATTTTTTAATCTTATTAACTTTATTTATTTCATCATTAGTTGCCATTGATAATCCTCGTAAAAAATGGGAAAACAGAAATTTATTTCATTCAGATGTTTTTATTAAAAATGAGGGACAATTTGAAGATATTAAAAATCATAAAGTTCTCTATAAAGATTTAAGAGATAATATCTATTTTATAGAAAAGGGATTGGTTTTTGAAATTGTAGAAATTAAAAAAGAAGAAAAGGGATTATTTAAAAAAGAAGAAGAATTTATTGTCAATAAATATAAATATGCTTATGAATTTGTAAATTGTAATGAAAACATTCAAACTGAAATTCTTGAGGAATCAAAAGAAGGATATTATACATTTCAAAATTCTAAAAATATTTTCAAAGGATATAAGAAATTAATTTATCACAATGTTTGGGATAAAGTGGATATAGAATTTACAATTCATGAAACAGAAGGTATTAAATATAACATCATTGCACATCAAGGAGCTGATATAAACAAGATAAAAATAAAAATTCATTCAAAAGCAAAACCTATTCTTGATGAAAATGGAAATATCAAAATTAAAACTGAAATTAATAAAAATATTGTTGATCATAAACCAATTGCCTTTCAAAATAATAAATCTATAAATGCTTCTTTTATTTTAGAAAAAGATATTTTTACATTTTTTGTAGATAATAGATATAATGTTAATAGTGATTTAATTATTGACCCTTGGGTTATTACCCCTTCTGCTTTACCCGGAAATACAGGATATGATGTGGATTATGACCAAAATGGAAATGTTTATATTAGTAGTCCTACAATGATGTTAGCCAAATATAATTCAGCAGGAACATTTCAATGGCTTTATAATAATGGAAGTGGCGGTTCTGGTTATTTTTCTGAGTTTTGTGCATTACCAAGTGGATCGGTTTTATGGGGTGAGGGATTTAATTCTGGTGGAGCAAGAATATACAAAATTTCTTCAAATGGAATTTTGCAAATAACGGGTGGTCCTTATTCTACAAGAGAAGTTTGGACTATTTTCTATAATAGATGTACAGGTCAGGTATTAGGATTTGGCGGCGGAACTAGTGATATGAATAATTTACAAATAGTAAATGATACTAATCTGACGGGAGGAACTATTAAAAATTATAACGGATACGGTGGTAGTTGTTGTAATGATGTTGTTGATGCAGTAATAGATGTTACTGGAGATTTTTTTGCAGTTCAAGTAACAGGTACAAACCCCGAAAAATTACAAAAATGTGCGGCTCCTGCATATGGTCCTCCATTGCTTTTTGATGTACCATTAGGATATGGATATGAAGAATGTAATTGTTTCAATGCTCCTGGAATACCTCTTTCTACAAATAGAGCTAATGTACTTGCACTTAATTCAAGTTATTTATATACTTATGGTGGAAGAACTATTAAAGTTTGGAATAAAACTACGGGTGCATTAATAGCATCACAAGTTGTAAATGCAGCTTATTCTGATGGAGTTTCTAGAACTTGTGATGGTATAGTTGTGGATGAATGTAATAATGTATATGTTGGAGGTATAAATACAATCTATGCATATCAATTTAATGGATCTACATTTATTCCACTTTCAAATATATCAACACCTGGTGCTGTTTATGATTTGGCATTAGATGAAAGTAACGGTATTCTTTATGCAGTTGGTAATGGATTTTTAGGAACTTATAATGTGCCAACAAATATATCATTTTCATTATCTATGGTCCCTGCTTCATGTGGTTCATGTAATGGTATAATTAATATAACTAACACATCCACATGTACTTCTACTGGTTTTATTTTTAATGTAAGTCCTGGTGCAATTACTACTACAAACACATCAATTCCCAACTTATGTGCTCAAATCTATACAGTTTCTGCTAATCTGGGTTGTAAAGGCATGGTTTGGAAAGATACAATTACCATTCCGTCATATACTTATATGTCTGTTTCATTTAATGTAAACAACCCTATTTGTTTTGGAGGTACTGGAAGTGCTACCGTTAGTCCGTATAGTGCTAGTTTTAATTATTCATGGCAGCCCGCAGTGGCAACAGGAACATTAGGTACAGGTCTTTCTGCTGGTACTTATACAGTTAATGTATCTGATGGAGCTTCGTGTTCTGGCTCTGGTACTTTTCAAATTGTTCAACCGCCAGCTTTATCTCTCACTGCTACACAAACACAAAGTGTTAGCTGCAATGGTGGCAATAATGGTTCTGCTACTGCTACTGCTTCTGGTGGTGTTGGAGGATATACTTATACATGGGCTCCTTTGGGTGGTAATTCTGCTTCTGCTTCTGGACTTTCTGCCAATATTTATACAATCACAGTATCTGATGCTAATAATTGTGGGCCTATTTCCACCACCGTTCAAATTCAACAACCACCTGCACTTTCTCTTACTGCTTCTCAAACTCAAAGCGTAAGTTGTAATGGTGGCAACAATGGTTCTGCTACTGCTACTGCTTCTGGTGGTGTTGGTGGTTACACTTATACATGGTCACCTATGGGAGGTAATTCCTTTACTGCCTCGGGACTTTCAGCAGGATTTTATACTGTTACCATCTCTGATGCTAATAGTTGCGGGCCTATCTCTAGTACCATTCAAATTCAAGAACCGCCTGCCCTTTCTCTTACTGCTACGCAAACACAAAGTGTGAGTTGTAATGGTGGAAACAATGGTTCTGCATCTGCAACTGCTTCCGGTGGCGTTGGTGGATATACCTATACTTGGGCACCTTCAGGCGGCAATTCATCCTCTGCTTCTAGTTTATCTTTTGGAACATACACTATCTCCGTCCTTGATGCTAATAACTGTCCAATCTCTACCACAGTTCAAATTCAAGAACCACCAGCCCTCTCTCTCACTGCTACGCAAACTCAAAGCGTGAACTGTAATGGTGGCAACAATGGTTCTGCTTCTGCTATTGCTTCTGGTGGTGTTGGTGGATATACCTATACTTGGGCACCTTCAGGCGGCAATTCATCCTCTGCATCAGGTTTATCTTTTGGAACATACACTATTTCCGTCCTTGATGCTAATAACTGTCCAATCTCTACCACCATTCAAATTCAACAACCACCAGCCCTCTCTCTTACAGCTACCCAAACTCAAAGTGTGAGTTGTAATGGTGGTAACAATGGTTCTGCTTCTGCTAATGCTTCTGGTGGTGTTGGTGGGTATACCTATACTTGGTCTCCTTCAGGAGGTAATTCATCCTCTGCATCAGGTTTATCTTTTGGAACATACACTATCTCCGTCCTTGATGCTAATAACTGTCCCATCTCTACCACTGTTCAAATTCAACAACCACCAGCACTTTCTCTTACAGCTTCTCAAACTCAAAGCGTAAGTTGCAACGGTGGCAACAATGGTTCTGCTTCTGTTACTGCTTCTGGAGGTATTGGTGGTTATACTTATACTTGGTCTCCATCGGGCGGTAATTCTTCAACTGCAACAAACTTAACCGCAGGATATTATACCGTAACTATCTCTGATGCTAACCTCTGCGGGCCAATCTCTCAAACTGTCCAAATCCTTCAACCTCCTGCTCTCTCTATCTCTGTCTCCGGTCAAAGTGTTACTTGCTTCGGTTATGCTAATGGTTCTGCTACTGCCTCTGTTTCCGGCGGTATCCCTCCTTATTCTTACAATTGGACACCTTCCGCGGCAACTTCTTCCATCGTTACAGGACTTCTTGCTAATAATTACACCGTCAATGTTACAGATGTCAATAACTGCTTCATCTCCGCTTCTATCAATATCCCTCAACCTTCTTCTGTGTCGCTCATCTCTTCCCCTAATCAAACCATTTGCTATGGCAATTCTACTAACATCTTCGCTAATGCTTCAGGTGGAACACCACCTTACACCTACAATTGGAATAATAACTTACCTAACACCGGCGGTCCTCATTTTGTAACGCTTACTTCTACTACTATATACACTGTTCAGGCAGTTGATGCTCAAAACTGTTTGTCGCCTACCAATTCTATCAAAATTACTGTACTTCCTGCTCTTCTTGCTACTGGCATGACCACTACTATTTGTGATGGTAACTCTGCTGCTATCTATCCTACTATTACCAGCCCTGGTAATGGAGGTCCTTATTCCTATCTATGGAACAATGCTCAAACTAATGCTACCATATCGGTTGTTGGAAACTATGCTCTTGGGGCTCAAAATATCTACACCGTCACTATCACTGATGGTTGCTCTGTCCCTGATGCTGTTACAACTATTACTGTTAATGTTTTCCCAAATCCTGTTATCTCCTTCTCGGCTAATCCTTTAAGTGGTTGTGTGCCTCTAACTGTCTCTTACTTCGGCTCTTCTGACGGTTCTAATGATACTTTTTCTTGGAACTTTGATAACGGCCAATCTTCTAATCAGCAAAATCCTTTAACTACCTACACCATCTCTGGTTCATTCTCTCCTTCTCTTACTGTTACTAACTCTTATGGATGCTCTTCTTCTACTTTCATCCCTAACTACATCAATGTCTATCCTTTACCTATTGCTGACTTCTCCGCCGACCCTTGGGGAACTACTATTATCACTCCTACTATCAACTTCTTTAATTCTTCTGTAGGGGCTTCCCAATATCTCTGGAACTTCGGTGATTATGCTTCTCCTACTAATACTTCATCCGCTGTCAATCCTTCTCACGAATATACATATTCAGGAACTTATACTGTGATGCTTATTGCTACTAACCAATACGGATGTAAAGATTTCATCACTAAAGTTATTACTATTGACCCAGAATTCCATCTCTATATCCCTAATGTCTTTACTCCTGATGGTAATGGATTAAATGATGTATTCCAACCAAAGGGCGTTGGTATTGACGAAAATGATTACAAAATGCTGATTTTTGACAGATGGGGTGAATTGATTTTTCAAAGTAACAACTTTTTCAAAGGTTGGGATGGTTCTGTTAAGGGATCTCAGGGCAAAGCAACTCAAGATGTTTATGTCTATAAAATTTATGTGAAAGACCTTAAAGGTAACAGGCATGAGTTTGTAGGTCATGTTACTTGCTTGCCTAATAATGAGCAGTAATAACTTAAAATTAAATTTGTTTATTGACCTTAATTTAATTAAGTAAAATTCGTTTTATACACTTCCATTGTGTGAATGGTATCATTTATTGAGTGAATGGTAGGTTTTATTTATTTAAAAAGTTGGAAAAAGTATTTGCTTATCTTTACATTTGTAGCCAAATATTATGTAGCATGAAAAAGTACTTTTTTTACTTAATAATTATTTCAACAATGATTACTTCATCATATTATTATTCACAATCAACATGTGCTAATGCTGCACCTTTTTGTACATCTACTGGCGTTTCTTTTCCCGCGGGTGTAAATAATGGTTCTGCTCCTGTTGGTCCTAATTATGGATGTTTACTTTCTCAACCTAATCCCGCATGGTATTACCTTAACATTTCAACTTCTGGAAATATAGACATTACTTTAACTAATTCAAATAATGTAGATATTGATTTTATTTTATGGGGACCATTTCCTAATCAAAGTGTAATGTGTAGTTCTATTATGAGTGGAACAATTACAAGCAGCGGTACTCCATATATAGTAGATTGTAGTTACTCTGCAAGTGCTACTGAATATGTCAATATTCCAAACGCCGTTGCAGGTGAGTGGTATATGTTAATGATAACAAATTTTTCTAATCAATCAACAAATATAACAGCTACACAAACTGGTGGCACAGGTGCTACTAACTGTGCAATATTATGTAACATTACTAATATGACCGCTACAGTAAGCCCCTGTAATCCTGCAAATAATACATACTCTGTTAGTGGTGTAATAACAGTAACTGCCCCGCCAAGTACTGGTAATTTAACTATAAGTTGTTCTTGTGGTGGGACTCCAATTACTTTGAATCCTCCATTTTCAACATCAATCCCGTATAATTTCGCGGGTTTAAATTCAAATGGATCTAATTGCACTGTTACTGCAGGTTTCTCTGCAGATCCTACTTGTACTTTTGCAGTTAGTTATAATGCCCCTGCAAATTGTAGCGCTTGTTCAATTAGTGCTTCTAACAGCGGCAATGTTTGCACAGGTGGCACATTTTCTCTTACTGCAACAACAGTAACTAACGCTACAAGTTACTCATGGTCAGGTCCTAATGGTTTTTCTTCAACTTCTCAAAATACAGTAATAACCAATGCAAACACTAATGCAAGTGGAGTTTATACAATTGTAGCCACTACTCCACAAGGCACATGTGCGGCCATAACTTCAGTAAGTGTTATTTCTCCTGGCACAATTACAATTTTTCAACCTACCACTATTTGTCAGGGAACTAATTTTACGCTCACTGCTTCTAATAATTCTACCAATACTGTAAACTACAACTGGAGTGGTCCAAATGGTTTTTCTTCAACTCAACAAAATCCTGCTTTGTCCAATGTAACTTCAAATAATTCAGGAGTATATTCATTAACTACAACCATAACAAGTGGAACAACTCAATGTTCTTCCACGCAACAAAGTACATTAAATGTAATTCCAATTTATACTCCGAATATAACTCCTAATCAAACTGTATGTGTGGGAGACAATGTTACATTCACTGCATCGGCCAATGGGGCTACTTCCTTTACATGGGCAGGGCCAAATAGTTTTACATATTCTGGACAAAATGTTTTATTAGCCAATGCTCAAACAAATCAATCTGGCACTTATTCTGTTACTGCAATTTTCACTCTCGGAAATACTTCTTGTTCCACTAATACAGTTACAAATCTTGCCGTATTACCCAAAGTCAATTTTACACTTACCGGCAATACAACTATTTGTCCCGGTGACCCTATTCTAATCAATGGACCATCCGCCGCTTCCTCTTTTACATGGACAAATCCTTATGGACAAGTTGTTTCTAATCAACAAAACTTAAATATTCCAAATGCTAATTTTGGCATGAGCGGCGTTTATACCCTTTCAGTTCAGCCCAGCGGCGGATGTGTGAGTTCAAATTCTATCAATATCAATGTGCTTACACCTATTTCTTTTTCAGTTGTTCCTAATGATAAAACCATTTGTAAAGGCGATAGTGTATTTGTTTATGCCTCCTGTGTAGGTGGAAGTGGAGTTTATACTTTCCAATGGTTCCCTTATACAGGTTTGTATTTTCCTGCTGGATTTGCCAACATTGCAAAACCTGAACAAACAACTTATTATACTGTTATTGCGAATGATGTCGCTTGCTCTCAACAAACTATTACATCTGGTTTCTGGATAAATGTTTTACCGCTTCCAACGCCTTATTTTACTTATGATAAGATAAACGGTTGTCGTCCATTGTGTGTGAAATTGAATAGTAATTCTCAACCTGCTTCCATCAATACCATCTGGGATTTTGGATATAATTTGTATGCAAATGGTGATAGTGTGAATTATTGTTTTGATAAAGCGGGCGTTTATCCTGTTAAAGTATTTTTAATTGATAGCAATGGATGTAAGAATACTGTGCAAGCCCCATTTAGTATAGATGTTTATCCAAGACCAGAACCTGCTATTTATTTTTCTCCATCTGTTGTAACGCTTTTACATAATGAAGTTGAGTTTAATGGCACTTACAGTAATGGGCCTATTACATATTGGCACTGGGATTTTGGAGATTATATGAATACCAGCGATACAGCCAATACTCAGAATGCAAGTTATACATATACTTATGTTTCAAATTATCCAGTGATGTTGATTGCAACAAATATTTATGGGTGTACAGATACGGTTTATAGAAATATTTCAGTAACAGAAGAGTTTACGATGTATATACCAGATGTATTTACGCCGAATGGAGATGGATTGAATGATGTATTTAATGTTAGAGGAGCAGGATTTGTAGAAGAAGGATTTGAAATGCTAATATTTGATAGATGGGGACAATTAATATACAAAACAAATGATGTGTATAAAGGATGGGATGGTAAAGTGAAAGGTGTAGATGCTAAGAATGATGTGTATGTATATAAGATAAGATGTTTTACAACTGTTCAAAGGATAAAGAAAGAATTTGTAGGACATGTAACTTTGTATAGATAACAGGTATAAAAAATTCTATACAAACTGAGCATTTTTAAAAACTTCACTTGCAATAATAGAAGCACTCATTGCTACATTCAATGATTCTGCTTTACTATCAATGTGTTTGGGTATTGTAATTTTCTGATCAACTTTTTTCAATATAGCGTTTGAAATACCATGTGATTCATTTCCAAGAATAATTAAACCATTTTTAATATTAAGTGTATAAACATTTTCGCCATCCATGGTAGTTGCAAAAACTGGAACTTTCTTAGATAAATTTAATTTTTCAAACTCAATATATTTTACAGAAACTCTCAATATAGAACCTTTGCTTGCTTGAACAGTTTTAGGATTATACAATTCAACTGTATCAGGAGAACAATAAATTTGTTTTATACCAAACCAATCACATACTCTGATTATGGTTCCAAAATTTCCTGGGTCATTAATAGAATAAAGATAAAATGAAAATTGTTTTGAAAAGTCAATAGGAATTTCTTTATCATCTAAAAAATTACAAACTGCCAAAACTGGAGGCGGCGTAGATAATGTACTTAAGGCAGAAAATATGTTTTCTTTTGCTTTATACACTTTCAAATTTGAATTTGCAGTAAAATTATATCCTTCTTTAATTACAATAAATTCAATAATATCATGTTTGTCTCTTATCACTTCATTTACTAACTTTTCGCCTTCTAATAAAAACATTTTGTATTCTTGCCTATATTTTTTTTGATGCAAAGATTTAATCAACTTAATTTGACTATTATTTAATAATTCCATTGTGAAAAATTATTTTGCAAAAATACTTATTTATATTTCTTTATGCTGTATAATGTTCAGTTGTAATATAAGAAAGAGTTTGACTAAGTTTATACAAGGTAATCAATATGTAGTTGCGTATGTAGAAATTAAGGATAAAGAAAAAGCAAAACTGAACAAAGATGAGATTTTAATGTATGTAAAACAAAAGCCCAATTCAATGGTGCTTTCAAATATTCCATTTAATGCATGGTTATATTTTCAAATTGATACACAAAAATTGCGTGAAACAAAAGAAAAAAGAAATTTAAAGTATGATGAAATCAATAAAAAACGAATTGAAAAAGCCGAAAAGAAAAACCAAAAGAGAATTGCAAAAGGTAAAAAACCAATTGAGCCAAAATTAAAAGATAAAGATAAACCAACCTGGCGGGAAAGATTAAGAGAAATTGCAGAAGAACCTGTAATATATGATTCAGTTCTTACTAAACAATCAGTTGAACAAATTAAGAAATACTTACAAACAAAAGGTTATTTTTATGCTGAAGTAAAAGATAAGGTAATTTTTAATCCAGCATTCAAAACGGCTTATGTAACTTATGAAATCAATGCAGGTAAAAGAAAATTTATTTCTGATATAAAATATGAAATTTTAGATACAACAATTTTGAATTTAATTAAAAAAGATAGCGTTCATAGATTATTAAAACCAGGTATTCCTTTTGATATAGATGTATTAAAAAAAGAAAGAGAGAGAATATCTGATTTTTTACAAAATAATGGGTATTATTACTTTGCTCCAGAATTTATTCAATACGATGCAGATAGTATAAGTCATCCTCCGGGTATTGATATAACTATGCACCTCAACTTATTTCCAACACACGCAAATGAAGAATCAGATTCTTTAATTTTTGTGCCACATCCAAGATTTAAATTAAAAAAGATATTTTTTATTTCAGAAAGTTTTGAAGGGAATTACAAAAATCATTATTTCAAAGATACAACAAAAATTAATGATATAAATTTTTTGCACAACTATCATTTATTATTCAATCCTTATTCTATTGCATCTCAAATAAAATTTCATTCCAATGATATTTTTAATAGAGAAGTAGCAGAAGAAACATACAGAAGATTAACTAATGTTGGTATTTTCAGAAGTGTGTTGGTTCAATTTGATGATACTAATGAAAGCGATAGTTTGGGATTTAAATATTTGAATGTTTATATTGTTACACAACCAATAAAAAAACAATTTATAGCCATTGAAACAGAAGGAACTAATACATCAGGTAATTTAGGTGTTGATGGTTCATTTATATACAATCACAGAAGTTTATTTGGCGGCGGAGAAAGATTTGATTTTAGAATTACAGGGGCATTTATTGCACAAAAACAACTTTATAGTTCTAATCAAGGTCTTTCTCAAACAAGTTTAGGAAATATAACAGATATCAATAATCTTACTAATATCAATGCTAACGACATTAAAAATACATTTAATACTTTTCAGATAGGCCCTGAATTAAAAATCTCTATTCCAAGAGAATTTTTTCCATTCTCATTAATTAAATTCAAAAAAGATGCTGCAAGAACTTATTTTAATGTTTCAACAAATTATCAGTCAAGAATTGAATTTTCAAGAACTATATCAAATTTATCTTATGGTTTTCAGTTTTATTCTTTAAATCACAAATACAGATTTGATTTACTACCTGCCGAAGTATATTTAGTGAATGCATATTTATCTCCTTCATTCAAAAATAATTTGTTGTCTATTAAAGATTATATGTTATTAAACTCATTTATTACACACATAACAAATGATATAAAAGCCACAGTTACATACAATACAGGCATATTTGATAATAAAACAAATCGTATTCAACATTATTTGAGAGTAAGTATTACAGGTGCAGGGATATTATTAAGAGAACTGTCGCCATTACTTAATTTGAAAAGAGACACACTTGGAAGATTTTTGGTTTTAAATGTGCCCTATGCTCATTTTATCAAAACAGATGCAGATTACAGAGTGTATGTACCAGTGTATAAGAAAAGTAAATTAGTATATAGAGTAGCAGGTGGAATAGGTATTCCATTGAAAAATTTAAATTTGTTGCCATACGAACAAAGTTTTTTTGCAGGAGGTCCTAACAGCGTAAGAGCATGGCGAAGCAGAAGTATTGGACCAGGTGCTTATATGCCTACAGATAATGCCCGATATGATAAAATTGGTGATATTTTAATTGAAGGAAATATTGAATATCGCTTTAATATCATTGGATCATATAATGGTGCAATATTTGCAGATGCTGGAAATATCTGGTTACTCAAACCTAATTCTGATAAACCCGGAGGAGAATTTAATCCAGTAAAATTTGTCAATGAATTTGCAGTTGGTGCCGGATTAGGTTTTAGATGGGATTTTGAATATTTTATTTTAAGATTAGATTGGGCAATGCCCATCAAAGACCCTAAATATCCAGAAGGATATAGATTTATGTTTAATAAAAAACCATTAAGACAATCTATTTTTAATTTCGGAATCGGATACCCATTTTAATTTTTTACTATCCATTAAATAACCTATTCATTTATTTAATAAGATGTAATTTATTCATACTAAATTCAACTAATAAATGCAACTTTTGGAGTAAAAAAATTATATTTTTCA
>DAONJS010000002.1:0-274367 GCA_035405785.1 Bacteroidia bacterium | reverse complement strand
GTGGATTGTATTATTTAAGGTGTAAATTTAGTCCTTTTTTTGATACAATCCCCTTAAAATAAGCCCAAAGTTTTGAAACATCAGAAAGTGTTGTAAGAATATCACCTTCATCTAATAATGCTCCCAACCGAACATAATATTTATCCATTAATCCATCAAATGGGGCTCTTATTTCTGTAAATTTCAAATGTGCCTGTGCTAAAGATAATTCCGCTTTTGCTTTTTCTAACTTGGCTTTTGCAAGTGCTAATTCATTTGGTGAAATAACATTTTTTTCTGCTAATTGTTTAGCATTTTGATATTCTACTTCTGCATAATTCACTTCTGCAGCGGCTTTTTCCTTCTCTGCCATATACACAATTGGCAAAATCTGAAACATCAAATCTCCTTTATGAACAGGTTTCCCTTCATCAACAAAAATCTTTTCTAAATAACCCTTTTCCAAAGAGCGAATCTCTATATGCTGATGAGCATTTATGACACATACATATTCTCTTGTAATACTTGTGTCTTTTTTAATAGGTTGAGTTATTTCAATAATTGATTTTTCTTCCTCCTCTTTTTCTTTTTGACATGCGGTTAAACCAGCAATTGCTGTAATAATGAGTAATGATGATTGAATACTATATTTCATAGTTTTTATTTTTTGATGGAATCCCTTGATTAAAGGGAAATTAAAAGATTAAGTTAATGAAAAAACGGAATTATTTTAAACTACTAATTCCTTAAACAACGAACTTCTAAAAAAACTTTATTAAATGAAGATTGAACTAAAAATTTTTGATGTAAAAAGTATCTGTTTATCACACAATTAATAAACAACAAAACACTTCCTAATAAAATTACAGAATAAAAACTTAATATAAAAGTGTTCTCTGTTTCTAATCTTTCATTATCTTCTTCAAAGAAAAAACTATTTTCTAAATCTTCATTTAGAATATCTTTTTTTTGAACTTTCCATTCGTATTTAATTTGAAACTCTTTTAATTTCTGTAAAGATTGATAAACGACAACAGATAAAGAAACCAAAAATGCATTTAGCAAAACAAACGAAACTAATTTAAATAAATGCTTTTTGTATTTCATGTTTTTATATCGCCGCAAATGTATAGAATAAAATTATCATTCTAAAATACAATTAACAAAAATTATTTTTTGGAAGATTTTTTAGGTTTAAGTTTTCTTTCTTTTTTTCTATGTTCTATATAATCTAATATAGCATCTTTTGTAGTGTACCAAACTTTCCCTTCCTTGTGTGCGTCTATTTTTCCTTGTCTTGCTAATAAACTTACATACTCACTGCCATAAGGCACTTCTGGCTCTTTTACGATATTAATAATTGGTTGATAATCATAAGTAATAGAAGTTGTACTTAAGTAAATATTCAAAGACCTTTCTACAGATTGAATAATCAATTGAAAAAATTTCTCATAATGCCCATTGTTTGCTTTATTCAAAGCATCGTAATATTTTTTTCTATCTTCTTTTAAAATGATAGCAGGTGGAAATCCTTTACTCATTAAAATTAAATTCATAATCAATCTGGCAACCCTTCCGTTACCATCAAAAAATGGATGTATCCATACTAATCTGTGATGAAACAAAGCCGCTAAAAAAATAGGATTTAATTCATTACTTAATGATACTATTTGGTAAACCATATCATCAAACAACTCTTGAACCTTATGTGCCGCAGGTGGAATAAAATTTGTTCCGCTAATTCTCACAGCCCCATTGCGTAATCTGCCTGCAATATCTTTGTAAACTGGAAGCATAATGATATTATGTACTTCTAAAATATCTTTACCATTCAAAACATATTTCGGATTTGCAAGTCCTTCAATAAATTTAATGGCATCATTGTGTCCAATAATTTCTAAATGTTCCCGCAATGATTTTCCACCAATAGCAATACCATCATTCAAGACAATTCTTGTTTCATTTAATGATAATGTATTTCCTTCTATAGCATTTGAGTGATGATTCCATTCAATGTATAATTCTTCTTTTATTCTTTGCAGTGCGGCATAAGACAAAGGTCTCTTTTTATCAAGTTCTTGTTTTTTTTTCATCACTCTATCAAGCATTTCTTTGAGTTCATCATAAATATTTTGTTCTATAATATACCACTCTCTTCTCATACTCATAATTTTTGTCTCAAATTTAATTATATTATCGTTATCATTCAAATAATTTTTATCCGATATTAAAATTTTTATTCTATAATAATAAATATTTACATTAAAATCATTTAAATACAAATAAAATAAGCATATTTAAGAAGTAGTATTAATTTTTATATTTTTACTTATTTTTATCTAATAATATCGTTTCATTAAAAAATATAATTTATCCGATATTATTTAATATTGTTTTGAATAGAAAAATTTCACTACATTTGCAAAAAAATTTCAAATCTAATTAAAATTATAATCATGAAATACATACTCTTACTTACCATTCCATTCTTCGGAAAAATTTTTCAAAATAACCCACCTCAAAAAACTTCCATTCATCAGTTCAAAGCAAAAGACATTGATGGGAACATTGTAGATTTTTCTAAGTTTAAAGGAAAAAAACTACTAATCGTTAATACTGCTTCTGAATGTGGATTTACGCCTCAATACAAGGACTTAGAAGCATTATATCAAAAATATAAAGATAAAAATTTTCTCATCATCGCATTTCCTTGTAATGACTTTGGTAATCAAGAACCAGGAAATTCAGAACAAATAAAATCTTTTTGTCAAAAAAATTATGGTGTTTCTTTTTTGGTAATGGAAAAAATAAAAATCAAAGGTGATAGTATTCATCCCATTTATCAATGGCTTACTCAAAAAGAAAAGAATGGTGTAAAAAGTTCAACTGTAATGTGGAATTTCCAAAAATATCTTATTGATGAAAATGGTTATCTTGTTGATTACTTCAATTCAACAGTAAATCCACTTTCTCCAAAAATCACAAATTGGATTGAAGGAAAAAAGTAAAATATGAAACTTAATATTCTCGCTTTTGGGGCACATCCTGATGATGTGGAAATTTCTTGTGCAGGGATAATTTTAAAGCATATTGATTTGGGCTATTCTGTTGGAATTATTGATTTAACAGGCGGTGAATTGGGAACTCGTGGTAATAAAGAACTTCGTCTTCAAGAAGCCAGTAAAGCAAATAAGTTAATGGGCATTTCTATAAGAGAAAACCTGAATATGCGAGATGGCTTTTTCAAAAATGATGAAGAGCATCAATTAAAAATCATTCAAAAAATTAGACAATATCAACCAGACATTATTCTTGCTAATGCACCTACTGACAGACATAATGACCACGGCAGAGCTGCCCAACTTGTAAAAGAAGCCGCATTCTTAAGTGGACTAATTAAAATAGAAACTACTCTTGATGGACAAGCACAACAAGCATGGCGTCCAAAAGCAGTTTATCATTACATACAAGATTATTTTCTTGAACCAACTTTTGTAGTAGATATTTCACCTTACTTTCAAAAGAAAATTGAAATTTTAAAATGCTATTCTTCTCAATTCTACAATCCAAATTCTAATGAACCTGAAACTCCAATAAGCAAAAAAGATTTTTTTGATGTAATTGAATCAAAAGCCCGAATTTTAGGAAGATACATCAATGCTGAATTTGCAGAAGGTTTTATTGCAAACAGATATATTGGTGTAAATGATATTGTTGATTTACTTTAAGGAAAGTGCTACATCGTTAATGTAATTATTATAATTAAAACATTCACTAAAATAGAAAGCAATAATCCTCTAACTAACCATTTAGCAGGGGCTTGGGCAATACTCAATACCAAATTTGCCATCGTAAATGCTAATCCAATGGCCATTAAAAACAAACTACCTTTTTCCAAAGCAAACATTGCCATAATGCCACCCATTACACTACCTGCTAAAATTGAGATACTCATCATTCCATAATAACCTTTTTCAGCAAATTCATCTAATTTTTGTAGCATAGTTGTAATTTTTTTGCAAAATTCCTGACTATCATTTTCTAAAAAAATGATTTAAATCAACTTTTTTAATTACCTTTAATTTTATCTATTTTTGTAAATGATTTTTATGCTGAAATACATTTGCTTATTATTTTTTCTGATTCAAAATTTTATCGCACAAACACTTGATTCTATTCAAGTTATACGCTCATTTCAAATTGGTGCTGGAAAAATTATCAATACTCTTTCATTACAACAAAATAATAATGATTTAGAATATATTACAGGATGGGATTTTAATGTCAACTATCTTTTTCATAATCTCACCCGTATAGAATTTAAATACTGCACATTTGATAAATTAGATATTCTACCTTATTGGAAAAATGTGCATTTGCAAAACTTTAATTTTAATTATCACCATATTATCAGCAATCAGGATGGAACTTTTTTCATCTATCCTGCCATTGGATTATCATACTCTATATTTTCTGCTTTTCAGGTTATTGACAAAAATTTTTCTACAATCAATCAAAATAAAACTTTTGCACAAATTGGCGGAAATGCAGGTTTAGGTGCAGAAGTGCATATCAAGTTTTTTAGTATATTTGTTGATTATAATATGCGAATAACAAAAATTACTGACAATACACCTGTAGGATTAAGAAATGTCGGCTTTTCTGCAGGGTTAAGAATTTTTTATTTTCAAATGCACTGGCATAAAGATGAATCTTTTAAAAAGAAAAATCATCTCAAAAAAAGAAAAAGAAGAAAACTCTTTGATGTTCTTCACGACAGATATCACTGGTTTTAGAAAAACTTTATTGACAAAAAATACAGATATTTGCCAAAAATAAACTTATGGATTCACCTTATGGAATCAATAAATTATCAGTAATACCTTGCAGAGCAGAGCCATCAAGCAAAAGCGAAATGACTACTCAATTGCTCTTTGGACAAACTTATCAAATCATTGAAGAACAAAATGACTGGATTAAAATAAAAATTGACGCCGACAATTACGAATGCTGGATAAATAAAAAACAACATCATTCTCTTTCTGAATCCAACTATCAGGATATAAAAAATTCAGATATTCATCTCTGTGCAGAACTATTGCAAATTGCTCAATCTGGAAAAAATCATTTTGTTTTGCCATTAGGTGCTCATTTACCACATTATTCTAATAATCAATTCAAAATTGAAAGCAATATCTACGAAACTTTTTGCAAAACTGTGCCATATAGTCCGTCTAATAATCAATACAACGGACAGGCAGCAGTAGAATGGGCTACCATGTTTCTTAATGCTCCTTATTTATGGGGCGGTAAAACTCTATTAGGAATAGATTGTTCCGGACTTGTGCAAATATGTTGTTCATTAGCAGGTTATCAATTACCTCGTGATGCCAAAGATCAGGCAAAACAAGGAACTCCCATTACATTTTTAGATGAAGTGCAACCAGGAGATCTTGCTTTTTTTCATAATGAATTAGGTGAAATAACGCACACAGGTATTATGCTCAATCAAGAATTAATTATACACGCTTCAGGAAAAGTTAGAATTGATAAAATTGACCATTACGGAATTTTTGCTCCCGAATTAAAAACACATTCTCATCATTTAAGAGTAATTAAACGGCTAAAATAATGCAATACATTGCAGAAGAAAATATATTAACACTACACCAATTAAATGTTTTGATTCAAAATGTTATTGATACAACATTTTTTGGAAAATATTTTTGGGTAAAAGCAGAAATTCATAAACTCAATATCTACAAATACAGCGGACATGCTTATCCTGAATTGCTTGAAAAACAAGACAATCAGATAGTTTGTCAAATGCGTGGAATTATATGGAAATCCGACTTGATTAGAATAAACGAAAATTTCATCAATACATTAGGCGAACCTCTTAAAGAAAATATCAATGCTTTATTATATGCAACTGTAAAATTTGATCCTCGTTATGGTTTGAGTTTACAAATTAAAGATATAGACCCAAATTATTCATTAGGCGAACTTGAAAAACAGAAAAAACAAACTATTGAAAAACTTAAACAAGAAGGCATTTTTGACAATAATAAAAAACTGGAACTATCACTTGTCCCTCAAAAATTAGCCATTATTTCTGTTGAAACAAGTAAGGGATTTAATGATTTAATTACAACATTTCAAAAATACAGCGATAGATTTCAAATTTTATATGATTTATATCCTTCATTATTACAAGGAGAAGAAGCCGCTTTTCAAATTACTGAACATCTAAATAACATAAAAAAGAAATATCATTTATACGATGCAGTGTTGATTATTCGTGGTGGTGGCGGTGAAGTAGGGCTTTCTTGTTACAATGATTACGAACTTTGTAAAACCATTGCTACCTTTCCAATTCCTGTAATTACGGGTATAGGACATTCTACTAATTTTACCATTGCAGAAATGGTAGCACATCAAAATGGAATAACTCCTACTGATACTGCAATGATTATCATTCAACAATTTGAAAAATTTGAACAACGACTTATCAATGCTCAAAATGCTTTCATTCAATACATCAAACATTATATTTCTCAACAAAATCATATACTATCAGAATTAAATCAACAACTTGTTTATATTTCTCAAAACATCTTACACGAAAATCTTACTGCCCTTTATGAATTTGAACAAAACTTAAAAAATTTATCAAAAAACATAATCAACAAAAAAGAAAAACATCTTATACAACTTGCAAACCAACTGTATATCTCTTCAAAATCCTTAACTTCTAAAAGAAAAAACAAATTAGATTTATATCAGCAAGACCTTATTCATTTATTTAAAAATATAACATCTTCTCAACTTCAAAAATTAAACTACCTCCAATCACAAATTATTCAATCATTTCAAAATTATTTAAATAACCAAAACAAGCACATTCAATCTCTTGAAAAAAATCTAAACATCTTGCATCCAAATAATATCCTAAAAAGAGGATACACCATAGTGTTTGATAAAAATAATAAAACTATTTCTAATGCACAAATGCTGAATGAAAACGATTCAATCAAAATAAAATTTCATTCATCAGAAGCAATTTTAGAAATTAAAAATATCGCTAAACAAAACACAAATAATCAATAATCTTAAACACATATTCTTATGAAAAATAATAATGATACTCAAAATCAAAATTTAAACTACAAAGAAGCCATCAATACAATTGAAGAAATTTTACATCAAATTGAAAATGACGAATTAGATTTAGATGAATTACTCAAGAAAGTAGATTATGCTGCAACGCTCATTCTTTTTTGTAAAGAAAAACTCAAAAACTCCGAAACCACTCTTGAAAAATTGATGAAAAAATTAGATTCTAATGAAGGGTGATTTATTGTTTCTTCCAAACTTCTATCATATCCTTTTCTAACTCTATTTTTTCTACACACTTCAAATCATCAAGTAAATCAGGCGTTTTAATTCCTTCATTAAAAATTTTCTCTTTACTTTTTATGATTCTAATTTCATCAAACATCTTTTTATCTAAAAATTCTTGCAGTGTTTTTCTTCCGCCTTCTATTAAAACACTTACTATTTGAACCTCATATAAATTCTTCAAAATTTCTTCTACTTTATTTTCCCAATTAATTTTTTTGAAAATGATATTTCTTTCTTCTTTATCATTCAATGAATTAAAAACTATGACTTTTTCATCTCCCTTGAAAACTTGATATTTTTCAATATCCAAATTTAAATTTTTATCCAACACTATTTTCACAGGATTTTTCCCTTTTACCAAACGAACATTTAATTGCGGATTATCTGCAATTACAGTATTATATCCTACCAAAATACTCTGTTCTTCACTTCTCCATAGATGCACTATTTTTAATGCCTCATCAGAACTAATGATATTTTCTTCTCGGCTTAAAAAATTTATTTTACTAATAAACCCATCTTTACTTTCTGCCCATTTCAAAATAATGTATGGTCTTTTATTTAAATGATACATAAAAAAACGCTTGTTCAATTCTCTTGCTTCTTGTTCTAAAATACCAACTTCTACATAAACGTCATTTTGTTTTAATTTTTCAATGCCTTTTCCTGCCACAACAGGATTAACATCAACAGTGGCAATAAAAACTTTTTTAATACCTTTTTCCAAAATTAAGTTTGTGCAAGGCGGCGTTTTCCCAAAATGAGAACACGGCTCTAATGTTACATACATTTCAACTTTATCCCATTCTTGAAATCCTTGTTTTTCAAGCTTTTTCACAGCATTAACTTCTGCATGTGCTCCTCCATAATATTGATGATAACCTTCACTTATAATATTCCCATCTTTTACAATCACACATCCTACCAATGGATTTGGATGCACATAACCACTTCCCAACTTAGCGACTTCTATTGCTCTTTGCATCCATTTTTCTTTCTCGTTCATCAAATTTTTTTTCACAAAAGTAACGATAATATTTTTTAGTGCCGATGCTTGCGGTCGGCATGCTGATAAACTACAATACAGTTTCGTCAGCATTTTTAGTTAGTTTTTTTAATTTAATGAAAATAATCACAACTCATAACTCAAAACTAAAATGTTTAATTTTGCCCTAAATTTTTTTCAATGCAAAAATTACTTATCAAAAACATACATCGTTTATATCAGGTAAGACAAAACATTCAACAGCCATTAAAAGGTAATGAACTCAATTCAGTGCCATATATTGAAAACGCTTGGTTAGCCGTAGAAGACGGAAAAATTGCAGATTTTGGTTCTATGAATGATTTTCCGGGAATTAGCGATTGGAAAAATCTTGAAGTAATTGATGTAGAAGATAAAAATATCTTTCCTTGTTTTGTAGATCCACACACACACATTGTATATGCAGGGAATCGTGAAAATGAATTTCAATGGCGATTACAAGGAATGACATATCAGGAAATTGCTCAAAAAGGCGGTGGGATAATAAACTCTGCCAAATTACTTCGCAATACTTCTGAAGATGAACTATTTGAATCTGCTAAGAAACGAATAGAGTTAATGATTAAAATGGGCACTTGTGCTATTGAAATAAAAAGCGGTTATGGTCTGAATTTAGAATCTGAAATTAAAATTTTGAAAGTGATTCAAAAACTTAAACAACATTTTCAAATTCCAATCAAAGCCACATTTTTAGGGGCTCACGCAGTGCCTCCTGAATATTCAAATAACAAACAAAAATACATTGATATTATTATCAATGAAATGTTACCACAAATTACAGAACAAAAATTAGCCGATTTTGTTGATGTGTTTTGTGAAGAAAATTATTTTTCAAAACAAGAAACTGAAAAAATTTTGGAAATCGCAACAAATCTTGGATTGAAAGCAAAGGTTCACGCAGAACAATTATCTCATACTGGTGGTATAATGGCTGGCATTAAATACAATGCTATTTCAGTTGACCATTTAGAATATGCAACAGATGAGGATATTCAAGCATTATCTCAATCAAATACCATTCCTGTTATATTGCCCGGTGCGGCGTATTTTCTTAATCTTCCTCCTGCTCCTGCCAAAAAGATGATTGAACACAACTTACCTGTTGCCATTGCATCAGATTTTAATCCCGGTAGTTCTCCATCAGGAAATATAGCAATGATGATAAGTTTGGCTTGTGTAATGAATCGTCTTACTCCCGAACAAGCGTATAACGCTGCAACGATCAATGCCGCATTTGCTATGGGTATTCAAGATACTGGATGGATAGATTATGGAAATCGTGCTAATTTTTATATAACCGACAAATCTGTTTCACCTACTACATTTGCTTATCATTTTGCACATCCACTTATTGAAACTATATTTATAAACGGTAAAATTTTCAAATAAAACTATGACTAAATTAAGTGTAAATATCAATAAAATTGCATTACTGCGAAATTCTCGTAATAATAACATTCCAGATGTATTAAAAGCTGCCCTTGATATTGTAAGATTTGGTGCGGATGGTATTACAGTGCATCCTCGCCCAGATGAAAGGCACATTCGCTACTCTGATGTTTATCAACTTAAAGAACATCTTACGGTAGAACTCAATATTGAAGGAAACCCACAAGAAAAGAAGTTTGTAAAACTAATTGAAGAAGTAAAACCTGCACAAGTAACATTAGTTCCTGATGCGGCACAGCAACTCACATCAGATCATGGATGGGATACTATACAACACAAAGATTTTCTGAAAGACATTGTAAAGCATTTTCAATCATTAGGTTGTAGAGTTTCTATTTTTGTCAATCCTGATTTAAAAATGATTGAAGGGGCTAAAGAAATTAATACAGATAGAATTGAATTATATACAGAGAATTACGCAAAATATTTTTCTACTGAAAAAGAAAAAGTAATCAAACCATACAAAGTTTGTGCAGAGTTAGCACATCAATTAGGATTAGGTGTAAATGCAGGCCACGATTTAAATTTGCAAAATTTGAAGTTTCTTAAAGATCACATTCCGTTTTTAGCAGAAGTATCAATTGGTCACGCCCTTATTGCTGATGCATTATATTATGGATTAGAAAATACAGTAATAATGTATAAGAAGTTGTTGAGAAAATAAAAAGAGATATACAGATAAATCTTATTATATTCTTTCAATTTAAAAGTAAAAAATTACATTAAAATTTTGAAATGAGAATTAAAAACTTTAATTATCAGAAGAATTATTTTTAGGTCTATAAATTCTTTTTTGATCCGGTGATTGATAAATTATTGAATCTGGTTTTGTGAATTGTTTTTTTTCTTTTTGGTCAAAGTTAACTTTTCTTCTGTATGTAGGAGTTACTATTTCTGAATCTTGTTTATTATTATTCCTATTTAATGGTTTGCCAGAAAAAGAATTATCATGATTTACCGACTTTGCATCATAATTGTTGGTCGGCTTTTTAAAACTGTTAGCATCTTGTGCGTAAATGATATTGCTATACAAAATGTATGCACCAGCGATAATTAATACTAATTTTTTTGTATTCATAATTAAATTATTTTAATCAAATACAGTTAAAACAGCGTGATCACCAATGTTTGCTATTGTTGGGTCACATCTTAATTGCCATGGGCTAGATGCCCATAAAGGTGCAATATACCATTGAAGTGTTACAGTAATAGGAGAACCAATTGTTACATTAACAGGAACACCTGATATTGCGGCAGACCCACCTGAAACTACATACATGCCTCCCCAAGAATCTTCATCAAAATCAGTTAAAATGCACTTAGAAATTGCTTGTTCAACTCCATTTACAAGAACTCTTATATACATAGTGGCTTGTCCGAATTGTGCATTTCCAATATTGTCTGTTAACCTTGCAGCAACAGAGGCAAAGATAAATACTTTATTATGTTGTGGTGTCATTGTTATAGACATTCCAGGTATATTTACCCATGATGTTGAAGTTGTATTTACCATTGTAGTTAATTTAACGCTTTGAGCATTATTTCCATACAAAGGTATTGACGCAGGCGTTTGCCATGTTGGAGGTAGCCCTGCCCCTTGGCTGGTTAATATCTGTCCACTTGTTCCTGCATTTCCGGCAGGCATTAAAGCACCACTAAACTGAACATTTCCACTTACATCCAACCTTTGTGCAGGTGTGGCAGTACCCACACCCAAACGGCTGTTTATGTTGTCCCAATATAAGTTGGCATTAGAACCTAATGAAGTTGCTCCTGTCCAAAACGCAACTCTTGTAGCCACACCAGAACCACTTAAAGCAGATCCGGAAGTCAGTAATTGAACCCAGTTTGGAGATCCGGGAGTTCCTGCATTGTAATAATAACCGGCAGGAGATAAACCACCAGTTCCTGTATTGTAAACTAGAAGAGATGTTGCGGGCGAAGGAATTGTAACAGCATCACTTGCTGAAGTAAGAGCTACACGCGGAATCAATACACCTTTATTTGTAAAATCTACATCTAATCCAGCAGAATTGTTAGGAGGCGTACCAGTAGCATTAATTCCGATATTTTGAGCATGGATAGAAAATGTTACCATTGAACCAATGCCCACTATCAATGTTTTTTTTGAAATAGAACGAATTAATTTCGCTTTCATAATATGAATTTTTGTTTTGCAAAAATAAATAAAAATATTTTTATATTGTATACAATTTAATAAAATAAAATATAAGTAATTGAAATTCAATAAAATAAAATTTTTAACACAATGGATATATTTAGAATATACAAATAATTGCGTAAATTTGCCCGCTCTTTTTTTAAGGGGAAAAGAGCAAATAATAATCATTAACTTCTCAGATATGCCCTTAACATATCTGATACAAATTCAAACATTATGTCTGAATTCACACAAGAAAAAACAAACTCACTGGTGGACTTTGATTGGTCTAAAATCAGTAAAAAACAAGAAGGATACTCTCCTGAAGAACGAAAAAAATTAGATGAGATTTATCAAAAAAATCTTACATCTGTAAAACCTCACACTGTTGTAGAAGGCACAGTAGTGAGCATTAATGACAAGGAAGTTGTAGTCAATATCGGCTATAAATCAGATGGCGTAATTCCATTAAGCGAATTTCGCTATAATCCCGATTTAAAAGTTGGAGATAAAGTAGATGTGTATATTGAAAAAGTTGAGGATAAAACAGGACAATTAGTTTTGTCTCATAAAAAAGCCCGTGCTTCAAGCAGTTGGAGAAAAGTTAAACAAGTATATGAAAGTGGAGAAACTGTTGTAGGTTATATTAAATGCAGAACAAAAGGTGGATTAATTGTAGATGTCTTTGGTTTAGAAGCATTTTTACCCGGTTCTCAAATTGATGTAAAACCTATTAAAGATTATGATGCTTTTGTTGGAAACAAAATGGAGTTCAAGGTTGTAAAAATAAATGAAGAGTTGAAAAATGTGGTTGTATCACATAAAGCATTGATTGAAGATGAGGTAGAAAAACAAAAATCTGAAATCATTTCAAAATTAGAAAAAGGTCAGGTTTTAGAAGGTATTGTAAAAAATATTACATCTTACGGAGTGTTTGTTGATTTAGGTGGAATTGATGGTTTAATTCATATTACTGACTTATCGTGGGGAAGAATTACACATCCTGAAGAAGTAGTGAAATTAGAACAAAAAATTCAAGTAGTTATTCTTGAGTTTGACGATGATAAAAAAAGAATTCAGCTTGGTTACAAACAATTACAACCACATCCTTGGGATAATTTAGATCCAAACTTAAAAGTAGGAGATAAAGTAAAAGGAAAAATAGTAGCTGTAATTGATTACGGTGCATTCTTAGAAATCGCACCTGGCATAGAAGGGTTAATACATGTTTCTGAAATGAGCTGGAATCAGCATTTACGTTCTGCTCAAGATTTTGTAAAAGTAGGAGATGAGGTAGAAGCTGTTGTATTATCATTAGACAGAGATGAGAAAAAGATAAGTTTTGGAATGAAACAATTAACACCTGATCCTTGGGCAAGTATATTAGAAAAATATCCTGTTGGTTCAAGGCATAAAGGTATCGTAAGAAATATTACTGCTTATGGTATTTTTGTTGAATTAGAACCCGGTATTGACGGATTAGTTCATATTTCAGATTTATCATGGGAAAAGAAAATTAAACACCCATCTGAAATTGCTAAAAAAGGAGACGAGTTAGAAGTAGTTGTATTAGAAATAGATTCAGATAATCGTCAATTAAAATTAGGACACAAACAATTACAAGAAAACCCATGGGATGTTTATGAAACTGTGTTTACTGTAGGTAGTATTCATAAAGGAACAATTGTATCTAAAGACGATAAAAAAGCCATTGTAAGTTTAACTTATGGTGTAGAAGGCATTGCTCCTATTCGCCAATTAGTGAAAGAAGATGGAAAAATTGCAGAAGTTGATGAAGTATTAGATTTCAAAGTAACAGAATTTGACAAAGATGCAAAGAAAATTGTTGTATCTCATACCCGTACATACAAAGATGAAAAAACAAAAGAAGATGCTAATGTAAAGGAAAATCTTAAAAAAATAAACGAAAGTGTAGAGAAAACAACTTTAGGAGATATATTAAAAGAAAAGATGGATAAAAAAAATGAGGGATAGATATTCAAAATAAACTAAAAACTCGCCATGGTTTTTAGTTTTTTAAGGTGCCCCGATGTGAAAAATCATCGGGGTTTCTTTTTTAAATCAAATTTAAATATAAATGAAAACAATCGCTTATATTCGCGGCAATAGGATGGCTTTATATTAATTGATGATAATTATTGGTATAATTGGCTCCGTAGTTCAACTGGATAGAACATCAGATTCCGGATCTGAAAATAGGGGTTCGAGTCCCTTCGGAGCTACAAAATATAGATTAAAAAATGCCTGTTAGATTTATTAATTCCATTGCTTCATGGCTAATCAAAAAAAGATTACATGAAATAGAATTGTTTATTAAATATCCAATAGAAGTTCAAAACGAATGGTTAAGTGAATTATTAACTACTGCTAAAGATACTGAATTTGGAAAAAAATATAACTTCAAAGAAATATCTAATTACAATGAATTTTCAGAAAGAGTGCCTTTGCAAGATTATGAGTCATTAAAAGATTATATTGAAAGAAACAGAAGAGGAGAACAAAATTTATTATGGCCAACAAATATAGTTTGGTTTGCAAAAAGTAGTGGAACAACCGACAAAAGCAAATTTATTCCTGTAAGCGAACAAACATTAGAAGAATGTCATTTTAACGGTGGCAAAGATATGATTGCTTTGTACATAAATAATCAAGAGAATAGTAATTTGTTCATGGGGAAAAATTTGGCATTGGGTGGAGCATGGAAGATATTTGAAAGTGAAAATCATCAGTCATATTATGGAGATGTAAGTGCTATCATTATTCAAAACTTGCCTCTTTGGGCAGAATTTTTTAGATCGCCAAGTACTGAAATTGCTTTAATGGATGAATGGGAGCAAAAATTAGAACTATTAGCATCATCAATGGAAAATGAAAATGTAGTGAGTATTGCAGGTGTGCCAAGCTGGATGCTGGTTTTGTTGAAAAAAATTATTGAAAGAAAAAAAGTAAATTATATTTCTGAAGTTTGGCAAAACTTAGAAGTGTATTTTCACGGTGGGGTCAGTTATGAACCATATCGTCAGAATTTTAATCAGATATTTGGAAATCATAATGTTAATCTTGTTCAGGTGTATAATGCATCAGAAGGATTTTTTGCAATTCAGGATAGAAAAAATGCCGATGATATGCTGCTAATGCTGGATTATGGTATTTATTATGAGTTTATTCCTGAAGAATATTTTGATAATGAAGACAAAAAAGTTATTAATCTTGAACAGGTAGAACTTAATAAAACCTATGCAATGGTTATTTCTACTACATCTGGTTTGTGGCGTTATCAAATAGGAGATACAATACAATTTACTTCTCTTTCACCATTCAGGATAAAAATTGTGGGCAGAACAAAACATTACATCAATGTATTTGGTGAAGAATTAATGGTGCATAATACAGATGAAGCCATTGCAGAAGCATGTAAAATAACAGGTGCAATCATCAATGAATATACAGTAGCACCTGTTTTTATGTCTGAAAAATCTGGAACACATCAATGGATTATTGAATTTGAAAAAATACCATCGGACTTAAATTATTTTACATATATTTTAGATAATACATTAAAAGAAAAAAACTCTGACTACGAAGCCAAAAGATATAATAATTTTGTATTGGATATGCCACAGATAGTAGTCGCTCCAAAAAATACTTTCTACAATTGGTTGAAAAAAAATAATAAATTAGGTGGACAGCATAAAGTGCCAAGATTATCTAACAACAGACAAATAGCAGATGAAATTATTCAAATCATACAAGCATCTCATTAGAATTTTTTTATTATTGATAAACATTTTTTTTGCAAAAAATATTTTTGCACAAGATTCATTATTAATTCTTTCATCAGAAAATATTTTTGTTGATAATATTGGAAATATCTACTCTGTAAATAACGGTGTGATTACCAAACATTTTGTAAATCATCAAACTAAAACATTTAGTATAAAAACATTTGGAACACTTGAAAATATTGATGTTACAAATGCATTAAGAATTTTATTGTATTTCAAAGATTTTCAGAGAATACTTTTTTTGGATAGTCAATTGTCTCAAAATGGTGATGTTATAGAATTGACTAATTTGGGATTAGAACAGGCATCACTTGTTTGTTCATCATTTAATAATGGATTTTGGGTATATAATCAGGCCAACAATGAATTATTAAGATTTAATCAATCTCTTGAAATATCTGTAAAATCAGGTAATTTAAAAAGAATATTGAGTATGGATATTCAACCAAATTTTTTAATTGAGCACAATGGAAAATTGTATCTTAATTCACCAAATGATGGTATTTTAATATTTGATATTTATGGATCTTATTTGAAAACTATTCCATTAAAATATCTGGAATCTTTTCAGGTGCAATATCCTTATATTTTTTATACCTTAAATAAAAAATTTTATTCATTTCACTTATTAACCTTTGAAAACATTGAAATTACTGATATTTCAGAGGATTGTTCAAATATAATTTTTAATGGATCATTTTGCTATTGGATATGTAACAACAAAATTAAAATTCAAAAGTGCATAAAATAATAATATGGCTAAACGATTAGAAGATGAAATAAAACAAAAAAAATTTAGTTCAGAAGTTGAAAAAGTTTTAGTGAATTTAATTTATACTTACAATCACTTTCAATATAATTTTGAAAAAATACTTAAAGAATTTAAAATCACATCTCAGCAATATAATATCTTGCGGATATTAAAAGGTCAATATCCAAAAGGCATTACATTAATTGAAATTAAAAATAGAATGTTAGATAAAAACTCTGATGTATCAAGAATTGTAGAACGAATGAGACAAAAAAAATTATTAACAAGAAAGATTAATCCTAAAAACAGAAGAGAAGTTGAAATATGTATAACTCAAAAAGGTCTTGATTTGCTTGAAGAAATACAACCACATTTAATAAAATTTCATTCAAGTATCAATCATATGAGTAATCAGGAATTACAAACCATCAATGAATTATTAGATAAATTAAGAAATAACTAAAATAAATTTTGTATGGAAGATTTTTTAGATTTTTTATCACCAGTGCCAGATAATTGTTTTGATTTGGTGAATGATGATTATCAATATGGCAATAAGTGGGATATATACACCAAAAATAACATGCCTGATATTGATAAAGCAAAAATTGTTTTAATAGGTATTGAAGAAGATAGACAGGCAATTATCAATAAAGGTAGTGCTCATTCACCAAATGAGGTGCGTAAATTTTTATATTCGTTTTTTCCATTTATTAGTAAATATGAAGTAGCAGATATTGGAAATTTACAACAAGGTAATACTATTAAAGACACTTATTTTGCAATACAAAGCATTGGTGAATACTTATTGAAAAATGATAAAGTAGTTATATTATTAGGTGGAAGTAATGACCTTGC
Source organism: Bacteroidia bacterium (assembly GCA_035405785.1). Taxonomy (GTDB): domain Bacteria; phylum Bacteroidota; class Bacteroidia; order B-17B0; family Aurantibacillaceae; genus BPGX01. The sequence continues at coordinate 256,914 of DAONJS010000002.1, read as the reverse complement.
TTATGCTCAATTTTTAATGTATGAAAAATTAGAAAGAATTATCAATATCTGTAATGTTGATGCTTATGTGGATTTTAGCAGAGAAATCAATGAAGAAATAAGCAATAAAAATTATATTGGAAAAATAATTTTAAAAGAACCAAATTATTTGTTTAATTATTCTCACATTGCATATCAATCATATTTTGTAGGTGCTCATAATGTTCAATTTATGGATGATTTGTATTTTGAATATTATCGGCTTGGAAGTGTTAGAAGTAAAGTAGATGAAGCAGAACCTGTTATTCGTAATTCTGATGCGATGTTTTTTGATTTCTCCGCTATTAAAAGAAATGATGGTGGAATTGTTGAACATTTTTCTCCAAATGGTATCAGTGCCGAAGAGGCGTGTCAAATAATGTGGTATGCAGGAATGAACGATAAATTAACCAGTGTAGGATTGTATGAAATCAATGCTAGTATTGATAAAACAAAGGTTTCAGTTCATTTGGCCGCACAAATGATATGGTCTTTTATTGAAGGTTTTTACAATAGAAAAGATGATATACCCATCAAAAATCATCCAGATTATGAAACATTTAGTGTAGCATTACATAATGGAAAATATAATATAAACTTTATTAGAAGTCATAAAACTGGAAGATGGTGGATGGAAGTGCCATATCCTCCGCATCTTGTACAAAACTATGAGAGACATACAATGGTTCCTTGTACAGAAAAGGATTATCTTACAGCACAAAGCGATGAGTTGCCAGAAAGATGGTGGCAAACATATATTCGTATTTCAAATTTGTAAAAAATCAAATTCGGCTAAATAACCGAAAAATTTAAATTTCGGCTATAAATACGAAAATATCTTTGTTTATGTTTTTCAATTTTTTTGCTTTTAAGTTTAAATTGAAATATTGATATTTGCCACAAAAAGAACTTATGTCTTTTTGGAAGAGGACAAAATATGTACTAAACCCACAAACATTAAGATATGAAGTGGCTAGGCGATCTATTTGGTCTATTATTGCAACAATTCTTTCTTATTTAATAACGGGGGTTGGTTTTGCAGTGATTACCATTTATGTAGCCTATCGTTTTTTTGATTCGCCAAAAGAAAAAGCACTAAAAAGAGAAATAGAAAATTTACGATCGCAATATGTTTTATTACAATCAAAAATAAATAAACTACAATTAGCATTAAATGATATTCAGGAAAGAGATAAAAATATCTATCGTGTTATATTAGAAGCAGAACCACTGCCTGATGATATTCGTGATGCTGGATTTGGTGGATCTGTTATTTCAGATTATGAAAATTTTGATAATGAAGATATTATCAAACAAACACAACAAAAGTTGTTACAAGTTAGCAAACAATTTTATGTTCAGTCAAAATCATTGGATGAACTTGCAGAGTTGGCAAAAAATAAATCAGAACTATTAGCATCTATTCCTGCGATTATTCCAATTCAAGTAAAAGATTTGAAAAGGCAAGTAACAAGTGGTTTCGGATGGAGAATTCATCCTATTTACAAAACACAAGAATTTCATCCTGGTTTGGATTTTCCTTCTAATCAAGGCACACCCGTTTATGCAACAGGAAATGGTAAAGTAGAATTTGCAAGTGTAGATAATAGTGGATATGGCTTGCATATTATTGTAAATCATGGTTTTGGTTATCAAACATTGTATGGGCATTTAAGTAAAATTGCTGTTCGTTTGGGTGAAAAAGTAAAGCGTGGTCAATTGATAGGATATGTTGGTTCTACTGGATTGAGCACTGCTCCACATTTACACTATGAAGTCATAAAAAACAATGAAAAAGTAAATCCAATTAATTACATATTCAGCGGAATTAGCCCTGAAGATTATGCTATTCTTATAGAGCGAGCTAATCAATCTACACAAAGTTTTGACTAATTGTATTGATGACTTTTCACAAGATAGATAAATGGACGGCTACTGCTATTGTGATTGCCAATATGGTTGGCACTGGTGTTTTTACGAGTTTGGGTTTTCAGTTATTAGATATTCAAAATGCATGGGTTATTGGTTGTCTGTGGTTGTTAGGAGGATTGATTGCATTATCAGGGGCTTTTGTGTATGCAGAAATTGGTTCGTTTATTTCTAAAAATGGAGGGGAATACATTTTTTTAAGTGAATTGATTCATCCTTCACTTGGATTTATTGCTGGATTGGTTTCTGTGGTTGTTGGTTTTGCAGCCCCTATTGCTGCGGCATCTGTGGCTTTTGGTAAATATCTTGTTTATTCATTTTCTTTTATAAGTCAGGAGTATAAAGAATTGTGGAGTATAATTTTTGCAATAATTATTTTGATTTTAATAACTTGTATTCATCTGCTGGGAATAAGAATTGGCGGGGCTTTTCAAAGATATGTTACTTTTATTAAAATTTTTGTAATGTTGTTTTTTATGATTAGTTTTTTTTATCCAAATGCAAATCCCGATGCATTTAATTGGAATACTAAGGAAATTATTAATTCATTTTTTTCATCAGCATTTGCAGTAAGTTTAATTTATGTAAGTTATGCATATTCTGGTTGGAATGCAGCGGCTTATGTGGCAGGTGAAATTGATAATCCTAAAAAGAATATTGCATTTTCATTGATTACAGGGACTTTATTTGTTATGTTATTTTATGTATTATTAAATATGAGTTTTTTATATTCCACGCCTGTTCATTATATGAAGGGGAAAGTGGAGGTTGGAATTATCAGTGCTCAATTTATTTTTGGAAAAGCAATAGGTTCAGTTATTGGAGGAATTATTTCTATACTTTTAATTTCTACTATTAGTTCTATGCTTATTGCATCGCCAAGAGTATTGTCAAGTATGGGAGAAGATTACAAAATTTTAAATTTTACAAGTAAAAAAAATAAATTTCAATCGCCATATATGGCATTGCTTATTATTTCTGCTATTTCTGCTATTCTGATTATTTCATCTTCTTTTGAATGGCTTATCAATTTTATTGGAATAACTTTGATTATATTTACTACACTTACTTCTGCAAGTATTTTTTTATTAAGAAAAAAACAAAATTATCAACCTATTTTTAAGACGCCGCTTTTTCCTGTTACGCCTTTGTTTTTTATTTCAATGAATATCTGGATTTTAATTTATGTATCAATAAATCAGCCATCTGCTTTGTTAGTTTCATTGGGAATAATGATTTTAGGATTTGTGTTATATAAATTTTTTAACTACAACTCTATACAGCAATGAGAATATTTTTATAATTGATTAAATAATAAATGAAAACTAATAACCACAAAGTTCTCAAAGATTTTTTACACAAAGGACTCAAAGGTTTAATTGATTTTTCAAATTCTTTGAGCACTTTGTTACTTTCTTTGTGTAACTTTGTGTTTAAAGAATGTGTTGGGCTGAATAATAACAAGACATTTATTATTTCATATTTTCTTTTGGTGTTTCAATTTTCTTTGTTATCTCAAAAAAATGTACTTGATTCATTGTTTCAATACTTGCCTTCAGATTTACAAGATGTAATTAAACATCCTGATGATTTTCGTTTACAAATCATTTATACTAAAATTGATTATGATGAAAATAGTAACACAAAATTTGAAGATTATTTTTTTCACTATTCTGATACATTGTATAATTACCCTGCAAGTATGGTTAAGTTGCCTGCATCAATTGCTGCTATTAAAAAAATTGAAACATTGAGCAGTAAAGGTATAAATTGGGAAGATAAAATTTTGATGGATTCATTATTTTGTCAATCGGCTTTATTATATGATTCTGTTGGAAGTCCAAAATATCCTCAATTAAAAAAGTGGATAAAGAGAATGCTAATCATCAGTGATAACAATGCTTACACACATACTTATGATTTTTTAAATTGTAAAACTCTACATTTATATCTTAAAGATTGGCAATTTGACAAAGCAAGAATTTCGCATAAGTTTATATCAAAATGTATCAATGATAGCACTTTTTATACACCAAATGTTTATGTAGTAAATTCTAATAATGATACAATTTTTATGCAGTATCAGGATAGTGCCTGCAAGTTTGAAAACAGCGATAAAAATTATGCTGTAGGATATACTATTCAGAAAATTAAAATGAAAAGAAAAGTTATTCGTAAAAAAATTCCAAAGACCTTTGCAAAGCATAATGATTGGCCTTTGAATTATTCTCATCAATTGATGAACTATTTGATTTTTGATGATGAATTAAAAATTTTGGATTTATTTCCAAGTCATCGTGATTCTATAATTAAATTTATGGGAAGTTATCCAAGAGAATATGCAGATTTGGAAGTAGATACTACTGATTATTATGATACATGGAAAAAGTTTTTTATGTATGGAGGAAAGTATAAAAGGGTTCGTGAAGATACATTGAGAAATATCAATATTATTGGTAGAGCGTATGGATTTCTTTCAGAAACAGCATACATTGTAGATTTTAAGAATAATGTAGATTTTATTTTGAGTATGAGTATTTATGTTAATCCAAATAATGTAATGGATGGAAAGTATAATTATGAATTAGCATATTCATTATTTTATCAAATTAGCCGCCTGATTTATGATTATGAAAAAAAACGAGTTCAAAAAAATTCATCTAATTTTACACGCTATGAAAAATTATTCAAAGTACATTAAATTTTTTTCATTGTTATTTCTTTTTGCATGTAATAACACTACAACTAAAATTGAAAATGGTTCAAAAGATAGTTTAAATTCTTCTGAACATCACTCTGAAAGTACAATTAATTCTGCAAATCCAATACATTATGAATGTATTAAATTTACCGCAAATACCGACAATGAATTTAATGTAATATCATCTTTATTAGCAGGAGAAAATAAACATACTAAGTACAAAGCCATTTACGATTCTTCTTTCTGGGAAATGTATCAGGAATTTATTGAAATTTCTTGGAAAAAACTCAACCAACAAAGATTAAGTAAAATTTCCAGTTGGAGAGATAAAGAACTTTCAAAAGTGGATTCTCTCTCTCATTTTGTTTTTTATCCTTTTTCTGGTCCTGATTTTTTAACTTGTTCGGTATTATTTCCAAAAGCAGATACTTTTGTTTTATTAGGATTAGAGCCCGTTGGAGCATTGCCAGAATTTTCTAAAATGTCTATTCAAAGACAGCAAGATTATCTTTCTTCGTTTTCAAATTCGTTAGGAGATATTTTTGATAAAAGTTATTTTATTACCAAAAAAATGTTGAATGATTTTCAATCTAATAAAGTGAATGGATTATTACCAGTATTGAGTTTTTTTATTAAAAAAATGAATTATGAAATTGCGGACATGAAATATATTTACAAAGACAGCACACAACAAATCAGAGAATTAGATTATTTTTCAAAATCAAAATATAAACCATTTGGAATAAAAATTACTGCAACAAAAGATTCTTGTGCAAAAACAATTTATTATTTCAGATACAATGTGATGGATAAATTTTTCAATGATAGTTCAGTGTTTTATATCTATCTAAATAAATACAATCATTTTATCACATATATTAAAAGTGCTTCTTATCTTTTACATAATCCATTTATGAGTAATATGCGACAATTTATTCTAAAAAATTCAGTTGCCATTTTACAAGATGATACAGGTGTTCCTTATTCTTATTTGAAAGATTCTACGCAATGGACATTGAAATTATATGGGGAATATACAAAGCCCGTAAAAGATTTTGGAAAAATGGGTTATCAGCCAGACCTTGCAAAGAAAATGAAAGAAGATAGTGCTAGTATTCCAAAATTACCATTTCATTTAGGATACCATTGGGGAACTAAAAAAGATGTCTTACTTTTAGCCATCAAAAAAACTAAATAATATGTCTGATGATAATATAAGAAAAATATCCGATGTTTTTAATGATTTGTTGAAGTCGCAAGGATTAGATGATAAAATCAGAAAGGCAAAAGTTATTGCACATTGGAATGAAATTGTTGGTCCTTCAGTGGCTCGCCATACCAACAATTTACATTTTGATAACAATAAACTAATTGTGCATGTTAATTCTGAATCATTAAAGAATGATTTAAATTTTATGAAGAATCAAATCATTCAAAATATTCATCAAACAATTAAAGAACATTTTATAGAAGACATCATTTTTGTTTAATTAATTTTTATGAGAAAAGTTATTTTGATTTTTTTAATTACAAGTAATTTATTTGCTCTCTCTCAATCAAATAATGATAGTATAATCATTCGAAAAATTTATGATTATTTTTTATCAGAGTCAAAATGTTATGATAACTTGAGATATTTGTGTAAAAAAATTGGTCATCGTTTAAGTGGTTCACAGCAAGCAGAAAAAGCAGTAGAATGGGCATATCAATTGATGAAAAAATATAATGCAGATACTGTGTATTTACAACCTGTAAAAGTTCCTGTATGGAAAAGAGGGGATGCTTATTGTAATATTATTTTTAATAACAAAAAATTATCTCTCAATGGGCTTGCTCTTGGAAATTCTATTGGTTTAGATAAAGCTTTGTTATCAGATATTATTGAAGTAAAAAATGAAAATGATTTGGAAAAATTAGGTGTTGAAAAAATTAAAGAAAAAATTGTTTTTTTTAATGTAAAGTTTAATCCGAAAAATGTTTCTACATCACAATCTTATGGAGAAACCGTAAAATACAGATATAGTGCAGCTTCTTATGCTGCAAAATATGGAGCAAAAGCGTGTTTAATTAGAAGTATGACCTTGGGTAATAATCATTCACCTCACACAGGAAATATGCAATATGATTTAAAAATATCTCAAACAAAAATTCCTGCACTTGCTTTAAGTTTCAAAGACGCTGATACATTGTCGTATTTAATAAATCAATTCTCAAATTTGAAGGTTGAATTATTTACACAAAATTTTTCACAAGATAGTGTTATGTCTTACAATGTAATAGCCGAAATAAAAGGCAGTCAATATCCAGACAGATATATTACTATTGGTGGACATTTAGATAGTTGGGATGTTGGAGAAGGTGCTCATGATGATGGGACAGGTATTGTGCAGAGTATTGAAGCAATTTATGTTTTCAAAAATATCTACAAACCCAAAAATACCATTCGCATTGTAGCATTTATGAATGAAGAAAATGGATTGATGGGAGGAAAAACTTATGCAAAAGATGCTTTTGATAAAAAAGAAAAACATTTGACTGCAATAGAAACAGATGCAGGAGGTTTTACCCCTCGCTATATTGGTGTAGATACAACTAATGGTTTATTTAATTTGTGTGTGCAATGGAATAAACTTTTTCATCCTTATTATATTGAAATAATAAAGGGTGGGGGAGGAGCAGACATTAGTCCTTTGAAAAAAAACTTTAATATACCACTTTGTGGATATGAGCCCGATAATCAAAGATATTTTGATTTACATCACACAAAAGATGATGTGTTTGAAAATGTTCACAAAAGAGAATTAGAATTAGGTGGAGCCGCTATAAGTAGTTTTGTAATGATGGTGGATAAATATTTTCAAGCAACAAATTAAAAATCTTGAGTGAGTTGATTAGTGGCTTTTTGCAATATCTCAAATGCATTTTCAGCCATTAAGTTTTCTTTATCCAATGTTGGATTGATTTCTACCATTTCAAAGCAAACAATTTTTTTACTACGCATCAGATAATAAATCAAATTACCTGCTTCTTTTTCAGTAATACCATTTGGCACGGGAGTTCCTGTTCCGCTACTGATACGAGAATCCATACTATCTACATCAAAACTTACATAAATAATATCACAATGTTCTAAATAATTCAATGCTTCAATGGCAATTCTTTCAACGGCTTTTTTGCGTATTTCAGCAACTGTAAAAACACGAACTTTATTCTTTTTGATAAGATATTCTTCTTGTGGTTCAAAATCTCTTAATGCAATGTAAACTAAATCGGAATAATATATTTTAGGTTTAATACCACCTAAATTTTTAAGTTTTTCCCAGTATTCAATAGTTTCATCATCAGGTTTATTTTGTTGTCTGTCTTTATTATCTTCAGCCAATACACAAGCTAATGGCATTCCGTGCATATTGCCGCTTGGTGTAGTATATGGTGAATGTAAATCAGCGTGTGCATCTATCCATATTACACCTAATCTTTTGTCGGGATAAGCCATTTTAATTCCAGAAATGGTACCAATTGCAGAACTATGGTCGCCTGCTAAAACAATTGGCAATTCATCGTCTAATAGTATCTTTTTGATTTGTTCTGCCAGCCGGGCATTAAGATTATATACGCCTTTAATTCTTTTAGCATAATCATTTACTACTGGCTCTAATAACAGATAATTTTCATTAGGAATTTCAATAGATTTATATTTTTTAAAAAATGGACTTCCAAAATCTAATGCTGCAATTTTAATAGCGTCTATTCCTAAACTTGCCCCTCTTGTGCCCGCACCGATTTCACTTTTTACTTCAACAATTTTAATAGGTTTTATGGATAATTTTGCCATATTATATTTTTTAGAAAATTGATAAATTCATTATTCTTTTTAGTATTTTCGCAGCGTAAATATACAAAAAATCAATACAATGTCTTTGACCTATTATGATTTGATTACACAAACTCATCACTTTCCGCAAGAGGGCTTTGATGTAAAAGATAATGAACTTTACTTTAATGATATTCCAATGATGTCTGTTATTAAGCAATACGGTACTCCAACAAAGATTTCGTATTTACCAAAAATAGGACAGCAAATTCAAAAAGCACGCAGAATGTTTAATGTAGCAATGGCAAAGACAGATTACAAAGGCGAGTATTATTATTGTTATTGTACCAAAAGTTCTCATTTTGCATTTGTATTGAATGAAGTTTTGAAAAATGATGCACACATAGAAACTTCTTCTGCTTACGATATTTATATTATTAAAGAATTAGCAAAACAAGGTAAAATAGATAAGAATAAATATATTGTTTGTAATGGCTATAAACCTGATAAATATAAACAACTCATTATAGAACTTGTCAATGAAGGATACAATGTTATTCCCGTGCTTGATCATTTAGATGAAATAGATTATTACAAAAAACATCTTAAAGCATCAAAATGTCAATTAGGTATTCGTATTGCTACAGAAGAAGAACCCTCATTTCCTTTTTATACTTCAAGGTTAGGTATAAGATATAGCGATATTGTAAATTTGTATAAATCAAAAATTCAAAGTGATAGCAGGTTTGAATTAAAAATGTTACACTTTTTTATCAATACAGGCATAAAAGATACCATTTATTATTGGACAGAATTGAATAAGTGTTTGAATGTTTATTTTGAATTATCAAAAATTTGTCCAACGCTCAATGCTTTGAATATAGGAGGAGGAATGCCTATTCGCACATCGTTATCCTTTGAATATGATTATGATTATATGATTGAAGAAATTATCTCCCAAATAAAATTATTTTGTGAACAAAATGAAATAAAAGAACCCGATATTTTTACTGAATTTGGATCTTTTACAGTAGGAGAAAGTGGAGCCGCATTATATTCTATTATTGATCAAAAAATGCAAAATGACAGAGAAAGATGGTATATGATTGATAGTTCTTTTATCACTTCATTACCTGATACATGGGGGATTAGCCAAAAATTTATCTTGCTTGCTATTAACTATTGGGATAGACCTTATGTGCCTGTTAATTTAGGAGGTCTAACCTGTGATAGTATGGATTATTACAATAGCGAAGCACATATTAATCAAGTATTCTTGCCATTAGTTACAAAAGACGATAAAGAACCACTTCATATTGGCTTTTTTCATACTGGTGCCTATCAGGAAGAATTAAGCGGTTATGGTGGTATTCAGCATTGTTTAATTCCTGCACCTAAACATGTTATTATTGATAGAAATGATGAGGGGGAAATTTCAACTAAACTATTTGCAAAAGAACAAAGTTACAAGTCAATGTTAAATATTTTAGGTTATTAAAAATGTCTTATTCACTTTTAGGTTTATTTTTAACCGTGTTTATAGATTTATTGGGATTTGGAATCATAATTCCCATTTTGCCAAACTATGTAATAAGTTTAGGAGCAAACACAGTCATAACAGGAATAATAGCGGGTTCTTTTTCATTGATGAATTTTATTATGACTTCTGGAATGGGTCAATTAAGCGATAAAATTGGCAGAAGACCTGTATTATTATTAACGGTGTTGATGAATGGAATAAGTTATTTGATTTTAGCATTTTCTAATAGTATTTGGTTGGTTTTAATTAGTAGAATTATTGCTGGAATAGGTTCTTCAAATATATCAGTGGCACAGGCATATATTGCAGATGTTACACCACCTGAAAATAGAACCAAAAGAATGGGATTATTAGGTATGGCTTTTGGGTTAGGGTTTATTTTAGGTCCTCCCATTGGAGGTTTTCTAAAAAGTATTGACGAAACACATGGTATTAAATATGTAGGATTATTTACAGCATTTTTATGTTTTCTGAATTTAATGATGATTTTTTTCTTTTTATCAGAATCCAATCAAAATCCAAATAAATCATTAGTTATTTCTTTTAAGCCAGTTCAAAATATCAAGAGATTTATCTTTTTACCTGAAGTAAAAAATTACTTATGGTATGGATTTATATTCATTTCTGCATTTAGTATTTTTCAGGTTTTATCTACCATTTATTGGAAAGAACATTGTTATTTGAATGATAGTCAAATTGGAATATTTTTTGGATTTATTGGAGTAATAAGTATCCTCTGGCAAAGTATAGGATTAAAATTTTTATTGAGATATATCAATGAATACAAAATTATTTTAATATCATCATTGATGATGAGTTTTGCTTTATTGACACTGATTTTTATAAATCACAATACAGTTTATCCGTGGATATTTTTGATTTTGTTTTGTATTTCTATGGGAAATGGATTAATTAATCCTTCTGTTACATCCTTACTTTCACAAAATGCACCTGTTGGTGAAGGAGGGGCATTATTAGGTGTTTTTCAAAGTTTAAATTCATTAGCAAGAACTATAGCTCCGGTTATTGGAGGTTTTTTATATGATGTAAATTTTTCATATCCTTTTATTTTATCGTTTTTAATAATGTTAGGTTCCGTTACATTTATTCTGAAGTTTAAAAAAACTCGGAAGTAATGTCAGTATAAAATATGATTTGCCGCTTATCTAAAAAATAAGCCATCCATAAAATTTAACATAATAATTTTTTCCACAATTGCTAATTATTTAAAAAATAACCATTACCTTTGTATCCAAATTTAATGCTATGAGAAAAATTAATTTAATGGTAATAGCAGGCATCAGTGCTGGTATGATGTTTGCTCAAACAGGTAGAAAAGCTGCCTTTACCAGTGTTACAACAATTAACCAGCCAAGTTCTCAAACAACGATTAAAAGAACTTGCGGAACAGTAGCCCCCCCAGTAGAATGGGAAGTTGAATTTCAGAAATTGATTGAGCAGTATGTCAAAGATCATCCTGAACTAATGAATGGTAAAGTGTATGCCAATTACACCATTCCTGTTGTATTCCATGTGGTGCATGGTGGTCAGGCGGTTGGTACTTATCCAAACCTTGCACAAGGACAAATCAATTCACAAGTACAGGTTTTAAATGCCGATTATGCAGGAACTGGTTTAAATGTTTCTAACTATCCTGCTAATGCATTTGTGAATTATGCAGCTTCATTACCGGCTGCTAACAAAGATGGTAATGGTCGTGTAAAAATTGCTAACACAGGTGTTCAGTTTTGTTTAGCGACAAAAGATCCAAATGGTAATACACTACCTGAACCGGGTATTGATAGAATTAATTATGTTAGTAAAGGATGGTCTGATCCTGCTTCTTTTACATCTTCTTCCTCATTTCAGTCATTTATAGATGGAACAGTTAAACCTCAAACTATATGGGATCCTAACAGATATTTCAATGTTTGGGTTACTGATGAAAGTACTTCTGTTGGGTTATTAGGATATGCTACTTTTCCTGCCGGTACTGGATTAACTGGCTTATCAGGTTTTGGTACTGCTACTACAGATGGTGTTTGGATTTATGCAAAAGCATGCGGTTCTAAAAGCATATATCCTAGTGGAACTTATGCAACGCCTTATGATAGAGGAAGAACATTAACTCATGAAGCAGGTCACTGGTTAGGTCTACGTCATATTTGGGGAGATAGCAATTGTGGAAATGATTATTGTAATGATACACCTCCTGCACAAACTTCAAATTATGGAACAATTTCTACATATCCTTATCACGCAGGAACATGTAGTGGTAATTCTCCTGATGGAGAAATGTATATGAATTTTATGGATTATACAGACGATGCAAGTATGTATATGTTTACAGTAGATCAAACAACTAGAATTCAAACTGCTATGGCAAATGGAACATACAGAAAAAATCTTACTACTTCTGCTTCCACTTTATGTGCATCTTCATCTCCTGCAGCTAATGCTTGCTTTACCATGCCTTCTACTGGTTGTGTAAGCACTCCTGTTAATTTAACAAATTGCTCAACTGGTTCACCAACACCTACTTATACATGGAGTGCTAATCCTCCAACAGGTGTTACATTTAATCCTAATCAAAATGCTTCAAATCCTTCTGTAACATTTGCCAATACGGGTACTTATACAATTACTTTAACAGCAAGTAATGGTACAGTGAACACTACTTCACATGTCATTAGTATCTCTTCTTGCGTTACTCAAACAGTATGTAACGATACTATTACTAACATTAGAAATACTGACACATTAGTAGCATATATTACTGGTGCTCCTACAAGTACTTGTCCTGGCTATGTATCAGGAAATAATTGTTATGGTGATAAAGAAAAAGCCGAATGGTTTGCAGCATCTACTTATTCTCATGTTTCACCTGCACAGTATATTACTAGTGCTATTGTTCTTTTCTATAAAAATGGTAATGTAGGTACTCATGGTAATGCTTCCAGTCAAGTAAATTTGAAAATTTATACAGGTAATTCAACAAGCGGACCTTCTACAGCAGTTGCTACTGCAACAGCTAATTTAGGTTTAATAACATCAGGAACACCAACAACAAATGTTACTTATTGTGGTGATCCTAATATAGGTTATTCTACAGCTATCATTTTACCATATAAGTATAATTTTACAACTCCTGTAGGTCCATTATCAAGTTCTACTCCTGGTGGTTTCTTTGCTTCGGTTGTTTTACCTACTACCAGTGGCGACACAGCTGTTATCTTTAACAATACAGATGGTTCAAATCCAACAAATACTATGTGGGAAAAATGGAATACTAATGCTTGGTATGCTTATGATAATCCAAATAGTTGGGGAATACCATTAAGTGGGGCTATATTGCCAATACTCACTTGTTCTACTGGAAAAGATGATTTAAATGCATTTACTAATAGTATTATGATTGTACCTAATCCATCTAATGGTATATTTAATATTGTAACAACTTTTAGTGAAAAACAAAATATCAAATTTGAAGTTATCAACACATTAGGTCAGGTGCTTAATCAAGGTGAGTTCCAAAATGTAATGAACAATTATCTTACATTGAATTTAAGCCATTATGAAAATGGAATTTACTTTATTAAACTCACTAATGGTTCAGAAAAAGTTGTTAAGAGAATTATCATTAACAAATAATTTACACACTTGAAAAAATATAAAACGGGGGACATTTGTTCCCCGTTTTTTATTTTAAAAAATAAAAATATATTAAAGAGTTGGGTTGTTTTAATAATTTGAATAAAATTGCTTATCTTTGTCCAAAAATAATTGTCATGAAAAAAATAGCTATAATTTGTTTTACAGTACTAATGGGTAATATTATTTTTGCTCAAGCGGATTTTAATACTTATGCATCACAAGAAACAAGCACTGAAAATATTAAAAGAAGTTGTGGAACTATTTCTCCAACTATTGAATGGGAATTGCAGTTTCAAAAATTGATTGAACAATATGTAAAAGATCATTCTGAATTAACGAATGGTAAAGTGTATGCAAATTATACAATACCTGTTATATTTCACATCATACATGGAGGACAAGCCATCAGAACTTATCCAAATCTCGCACCAGAACAAGTTTATTCACAGATACAGGTATTAAATGCAGATTATGCGGGTATTGGATACAATGTCAATACTTATCCTTCCAATGCATTTGTCAATTATGCGGTTTCATTACCTTCTGCAAATAAAGATTCGCTTGGAAGAGTAAAGATTGCAAATACTGGTATTCAGTTTTGTTTAGCTACAAAAGATCCAAATGGTAATACTTTATCAGAACCAGGTATTGATAGAATAGATTATACAACAAAAGGTTGGACAAATCCTGCATCTTTTACGGACCAATTCAGTTTTATGACATACATAAATAGCACTATAAAACCTCAAAGTATTTGGGATCCTACAAGATATTTTAATGTGTGGGTAACTGATGAAAATAGTTCTGTTGGATTGCTTGGATTTGCTACTTTTCCTGCTGGAACTGGATTACCTGGATTATCAGGAACGGGCACTTCCACCACAGATGGTGTATGGATTTGGGCAAAAGCATGCGGATCAAATTTACTTTATCCCAGTGGTAATTATATTAGCCCATATAATAAAGGAAGGACATTATCTCATGAAGCAGGGCATTGGTTAGGTCTTCGTCATATTTGGGGTGACGGAACATGTGCAACAGATTATTGCAATGATACACCACCTGCACAAGCAGATAATTCTGGATGTCCATCATATCCATTTCATGTAGGTACATGTTCTGGTAATTCACCAGATGGCGAAATGTTTATGAACTTTATGGATTATACAGATGATGCCTGTATGTATATGTTTACAGTTGATCAAAATACAAGAATGCAAACTGCTATGACAAATGGAACTTATAGAAAAGATTTAACGACATCTGCTTCCACTCTATGTGCATCATATTCTTCTGCAAGTGCTTGTTTTTCATTAGATTCTACAACAGTTTGTACAGGTACGCAAATTAATTTAAACAATTGTTCATTAGGTTCACCACCTCCTAACTATACATGGACAGCCGTTCCTCCCGGTGGAGTGGTTTTTACACCTAATAAGTATGTTATTAACCCAACAGTTAAATTTACAAACGCTGGCACTTATACTTTAAACTTAATAGTTACTAATGATAATAATATGACATCAAGTACTTATACTACTGTTATTACAGCAATTTCTTGCCCAACAGGTATTGAAAATTTTAGCCAAATTTCTAATAATATCATAATTTCACCCAACCCTTCTGATGGATTATTTGTAATCACTACTAATTTTGATTCTAAACAAAACTTAAAATTTGAAATTACAAATTTATTAGGTCAAATAGTTTATCAAGGTGAATATCAAAATGTATTGAATGATAAATTGAAATTAAATATATCTATGCTTGAAAATGGCATTTACTTTTTTAAACTCACCAACGGTTCAGAAAAAGTTGTTAAGAGAATTATCATTAACAAATAATTTACACACTTGAAAAAAACATAAACCGGGGGACATTTGTTCCCCGTTTTTATTTTAAAAAAATATCCACAACGACACCTTTTGACAGAATTAGTCCTTATCTTTGTTTGCTAAAATTTGATATATGTTTTTAATATTTGATGTTGAAACTACGGGTTTTATTAAAGGTGATTCAAAAGATTTTTCAAATCTGAATAATTTTCCAAGAATAGTTCAGTTAGCATTTCAATTACACGATGAAAAAGGAAAATTAATTCAACAATATTCTCAAATTGTAAAGCCCAATGGCTTTGAAATCCCTTATGATGCGGCAAAAGTCCATAAAATAACAACTGAAAGAGCATTAAACGAAGGAATAGATTTATCAATTGTTTTAGATGAATTTTTGAAAGCACTTGAAAAAACAAAAGTTGTTGCAGGGCATAATATAGTTTCATACGATATACCTGTTATTTCTGCTGAATTGATAAGAAATGGAATTGATGTTAATATACTGAATGAGAAAATTTTTGTTGATACATGTAATAATAAAGAAGTAGTTGATTATTGTGCTTTGCCAGGTGGAAAGGGTGGTGGATATAAAATGCCTTCACTTACAGAATTGTATGAAAAATTATTTGGAGTAAAATTTGATTTAGCACATAATGCAGCATTTGATGTAGAGGCCAACGCAAACGCTTTTTTTGAACTTTTATCAAGAGAAATAATTCGCATTCCACAAATCAACATTCAGCCAGATCAAATTGAGTATGAATCACCAAATTTGAAAAATCTAAAAAGTAAAGAAAGTGTTTATCATAAAAAGAAAAAAGAAACAACTCAACAAATAAACAATGAAATTACTACTCAAGAAAACGATATAAATTTTGCGTATTTACATAATCATACAGTTTATTCTATTGGTAATAGTAGTACACAAGTCAAACAATTAGTTAAAAAAGCCGCTGAATATAAAGCCAGAGCATTAGCCATAACTGATTTGGGTTATATGAGTGGAGTGGTTGAATTTTTCAATGCTGTAAAGGATATTAATAAAGACATTAAATCTAAAAATGAAAAAGCACAACAATCAAATAGTGGAGAAATATTGCCAACAATAAAGCCCATCATTGGATGCGAGTTTTATTTGTGTGATGATATGTCGCAAAAGAATACTTACAAAACACAGAATTTTCAAATTCCAGTTTTGGCAAAAAATGAAATTGGTTATTCTAACCTTTGTAAACTTTCATCGGTATCTTTTACAGAAGGATTTTATTATGTTCCTCGTATAGATAAAAAGAGATTATTAGAAAATAAAGAAGGATTGATTATTTTGAGCGGATGGATTTATGGAGAAATTCCACAAGTTTTGTTTAAAGAAGGGGAGCAAAAAGCAGAAGAATGTGTGTTGTGGTATAAAGAAAATTTTGGAGAGAACTTCTATTTAGAAATGAACAATCATTTTTTAGAAGAGGAAGAATATCTGAATAAGTTTTTAATTAAAATGTCAGAAAAACACAATATCAAAATTATAGCAGCACAAAATAATTTTTACTTAAATCGTAATGACGCTGATGGTTTTGATACTTTGATATGTATAAGAAATGGAGAAGAAAAATCTAAGCCAATAGGGAAGGGTAGTGGAAAAAGATATGGATTACCAAATGATCAATTTTATTTCAAATCTCCTCAAGAAATTCAACAGGCCTTTTCTTTTTATCCTCAAGCTATTCAGAATGCTATTGAATTAGCTGATAGTATTGAAGAATTTCCTGTTGAAAAACAAATTGTCTTACCAAAGTTTTCTATTCCAAAAGAATTTGCAGAACAACATAATGATTTATCAGAATTAGAGTTAGAAAATGCATATTTAAAACATCTTACTTATGAAGGTGCTAAAAAGCGATACATAGAAATTACAAAAGAAATAGAAGATAAAATAGAATTTGAATTGCAAACCATTGCTCAGATGGGTTTCCCTGGATATTTTTTGATTGTGAGTGATATATTAAATTCTGCAAGAAAAAGAGGAATTCGTATAGGTCCAGGTCGTGGAAGTGCGGCAGGTTCAATAGTCGCTTATTGTATTGGAATAACGAATGTTGATCCTGTTCAGTATAATTTGCTTTTTGAAAGATTTTTGAATCCAGAAAGAGTTTCAATGCCCGATATTGATATTGATATTGAAGATACACGCAGAGATGAGTTAATAGAATATGTGGTAGAAAAATATGGAAAAGAAAGCGTTGCTAACATCATCACATTTTCTTCATTAGGAGGAAAATCTGCAATCAAAGATACAGCAAGGGTTTTAGGACTTTTGCCACAAGAAGCGGATGCTTTAAGTAAAGCATTTAATCCTTTATTTGAAATGAAAATTTCTTTAAAAGAATTAATTGAACCTGATAAGATAAATTTTGAAAAATATCTTTCTGAAGGACAAAGCATAGATGAATTAAAAACATATTTCAAAAAATCATACGAAGCATTTTTGAATACTCATCCAAGAGCAAAGGAAGTATTAGAATATGCTGCAAAAGTGGATGGTTGTTTTAGACATACTGGAAAGCACGCATGCGGACTTATCATTGCACCAAAAAGATTAGATGAAATAGCACCATTGGCAATAGATACAAAGAGTGGTCAGGTAATTACTCAATTTGATGTTTCTGTAGCGGAAACTGCTGGTTTGTTGAAAATGGATTTTTTAGGACTTACAACTTTATCTATTATTTCTGAAACATTGCGTTTGGTAAAGAAAAATAAAGGTATTGAGGTAGATATTGATAATATATCATTAAATGATGAAAAAACTTTTGATATTTTCAAAAATGGAAATACAGATGAAGTGTTTCAGTTTGAAAGTCCTGGAATGAAGAAATACCTGCAACAATTAAAGCCAGATAGTATTCACGATTTAATTGCAATGAATGCATTGTACAGACCAGGACCAATGAAGTATATTGATAGTTTTATTCGCAGAAAGCATGGAATTGAAAAAATAGAATATCCTTTTCCAGAAATGGAAGAAATTCTAAAAGAAACTTATGGTATTACAGTTTATCAGGAGCAAGTAATGTTATTAAGTCAAAAGTTAGCAGGATTTACAAAGGGTCAGGCAGATGAGTTGCGTAAAGCAATGGGTAAGAAAAAAATTGATGTTCTGGAAAAGATGGAACAAAAGTTTTTAGATGGTTGTAAAAAGAATGGTTTTGATTTGAACATCATTAAAAAAATCTGGGAAGATTGGAAGGACTTTGCAAGTTATGCATTCAATAAATCTCACTCAGTGTGTTATGCAATATTAGCATATCAAACGGCTTACTTAAAAGCACATTTTCCAAGCGAATTTATGTGTGCGGCTTTAAATACCAAAACAGCCATAGAATCAATAGCAGGAGTATTGACAGAATGCAGAAGAATGGGTATCAAGATATTACCACCAGATATAAATGAAAGTGATGAAAAATTTAATGTTTCAGAAAATGGAGATATTCGTTTTGGATTATCATCAATAAAAAATGTTGGTCAGAACTTTGCAGAAGAATGGATTCAAAATAGAACGAAAGAAGGAAAAATTAAGAATATATTTGAACTGGCAGAAAGATTACCATCAAAATTATTAAATAAGAAAAATATAGAAAATCTTGCAATGGCAGGAGCATTTGATTCACTGGGGCTTACGAGAGCCGCTTTTTTTGAACCTGATAAAGATGGCATCACACTTACAGATAAACTTATAAAATTTGCAGAAAATATTAAAAAGAAACAAAGTATTGGCAACTCTTTGTTTGAAAATTCAAGTGCAGAAGACAGCGGTTTAAGTCAGTATCCAGACATTCAAATAACAAATGAATGGGATGTAAAAACAAAATTATCTAAAGAAGAAGAAGTATTAGGATTATACATTTCATCAACACCTTTAGATACTTATCAATTGCTTATAGATTCAGATACAAGTAAAATGTATATTCAGGAATTGAAAGAACAAATGAATGATAATCCAGAATCTTTATCAAACAAAAGCATTATTTTATATGGATGGGCGGCTGAAGTTCAAAAAAGAATAACCAAAAATGGAAAAGAGTATTATACATTAAAATTGCAGGATACTACTGGAAGTATTGATTTGTTTATCAATAATGAATTAGCAGAACAATCACAAATTAAATATCATTTGAATGATTTGAAATGTTACAGAATAAAAGGAAAAATAGAAAAAAGAAGTTTTGGTGTTGATAATAGCATTGAAAGGTGGGATTTAAGAGTTAATGAAGTTATTGAGTTAGAACAACTAATTAAGGAAAAAGCAGAATTAAAAGTATTATTGAATGTAAAAGATATTCAATTGAATTTAATAAAGGAATTTGAAAAGATTTTTAAAACAAATGGTGGTATTCCACTAAAAGTAACACTGGTAATAACTGATGATGAAAGAAAAAATTATGTAAGCACTTCAAATCCATTGAAAATAAATTTTGATGATGAGAATTTTAAATTATTTGAAAAATATAATTTAGAATATAAGATTGTTTTTAATTGAGAATAACATATGTTACTATTCAGTGTAGATATATTTTTTACGCAAAGAACGCAAAGTATTTCGCAATGGTTGCAAAGAATATTTTTTTAACTTTGCGTGCTTGGTGTTCTTATCCTTTGCTATCGTTGCGAGAAATGTATATTGATAATTATTTTGAACGTCTGAATAGTAACGTGTTTTGTATCGTAAAATTCACAACCACTTTCTTTTTCTGAAATAAAAGAGTAAGGAAATAATAATTACCACCATCAGAGTAAGAGTCATAAAATAACCATAAGGATGTCTTAATTCTGGCATATTGTCAAAGTTCATACCGTAAATACCAGCAATAAATGTTACAGGTATAAAAATAGTAGAAATGATAGTTAAAAATTTCATTACCTCGTTCATCTTGTTTGAGTTCATAGATAAATAAAAATCAATTAATCCAGAAACCAGATCTCTTTGTGTTTCAATACTATCAATGATTCTAACAACATGATCATAAACATCACGCAGATAAAATTTTGTACTATTTGAAAGGATAGTATCATCGCTATGTAAAATACTATTAATCATATCACGCATTGGCCACACGGCTTTTCGCATATTTACAATATCTTTCTTTAATCGATAAATTTTAAATAAATTTTTTGATGAGAGAGTCACGCTTTTATCTTTAATAATTTCAGTTTCTAATTCTTCAATTTTATCACTGATTTTTTCTATACATAAGAAATAATAATCTACTGTGGCATCTAATAATGCATACATCAAATAATCTGCTTTTGAATGACGAAGTTTGCTTTTTTCATTGTTTAATCTTTTCCTAACTACTTCAAATGGGTCAATCAAAATGTTTTCTTGAAAGGAAATTAAAGTATTATTTCTTGTAAGAATAATTGAAAGTTGTTCAGATAAAAGTGAAAACATTTTGTTTTTATCAGATGATGAAGTGTCCTGATAATAAAACGCTCTGAAAATAGAAAGCAAGTAATAATCAAATTCTTCAAATTTTGGTCTTTGTTCTATATGCACAATGTCTTCAAGTGTAAGAGGGTGAATGTCAAATTTTTCACCTATTCTTTCAATTAATTTAACATGATTAATACCATCCACATTTATCCATTTTGTAAAATCATCATTATACTTTATTAATTCCTTTTCTAATTCAGACCAGTCGTGATAAATTTTTGTTTCAAAAAAGTTTTCATTGTAAATAATCAAAGTTAGTTTTACTCTCTCTTTTGGAGAACTGCCTGTATATTTAATAGTTCCGGGAGATAATCCCAACTTTGGATATTCAGAATTATTAGTCATAAATCATTATTTATAATAATGGACAATGATAGATAAAATTTTGCTATTATTTAAATTTTCTGTATACTTGCAAAAAATATAAATATTAAAAAATGTTATATAAATGTAAATTAATCATAATTGCCGTGTTTTTAGGGTGTTTATCTAAAAATATTGCACAGATAGATACTTCGTTTTGGTTTGTAGCACCAGATATTTCACAGGGCTTAGGTGATAGACCAATAAAAATTTATTTTTCATCATATAACTCACCTGCTGTTGTAACTATTTTTCAACCTGCTAATTCTTCTTTTATTCCTGTTACAATAAACCTACCTGTTTATTCTTCTGATACTTTAGATTTAACACCTTTTATTGATAGCGTTGAAAACAATACAGCAGATAAGATTTTAAGACGAGGAATTCACATTTCGTCCACGGCACCTATTTCTGTATATTATTCCATTAATAGCTCATCAAACAGAGAATTTATAAGTTTAAAAGGCAGAGCAGCTTTGGATACTAATTTTTATACACCTTTTCAAAATACTTATCTTTCTTCAAATACTATTAGTCCTCGTGGAAAATCTTGCATAGATATAGTTGCCACTGAGAATAACACAACTGTACTTATTACGCCTCGCTCTAAAATTATCGGTCATAATGCAAATGTTACTTTTAGTATTCTGTTACAAAAAGGACAAACTTATAGTTGTCAGGATACAACAACAATAGCACCAAATGGACTTTCTGGCAGCATAATATCATCTAATAAACCAATTTCAATTACAGTTTCTTCATCTGGATTATTAAATAATGGATGTTTGTCAACTGTTGCAGATCAAATAACCTCAACCAATTATTTAAGTACAAAATATGCTGTGATTAAATCAAATTCAAATAGTAATTCTGATATAGTATATATTTTATCTATTGCTAATTCAACAAGTATTACAATCAATAATGGAGGTCCCCTATTTGGAACATTGATAAATTTTGGTCAAACATACTCAGTTGCTTTAACTGCACCTATTACATATATTCAATCTACTCAACCTGTTTATGTATTTCATGTTGGTGGTTATGGATGTAAAATGAGTGGATCACAAGTGCCACCATTATTTTGTACAGGAACATATACTACATCATTTGTAAGAACATCTTCAGATAGTTTAGCTGTTCATTTAGTTACTCACGCTGGTAAAGAAGGATTGTTCACCGTAAATGGAATATCAGGAATTATCAATGCATCAGATTTTAGTGTTGTTCCGGGAACAGGTGGAACAATGGTTGCTACAAGAAAATACATTAGCACATCACAACTTCCTTTGGGGTCTCAATGTATCATTTCAAATTCAGGAGATGTTTTTGCTTGTGCTATTAATCAAGGTGCACAAATCAATAATAGTTCTTATGCATACCTGTCTAATTTTAGATCTTCTCCTTTTGCAAATGCAGGTTCTGATGGAGTAATTTGTTCAAACACTTCTTATATTTTAAATGGAATTATTGGTGGTGGTGATATTTCGGGAGTATGGAGTACAAATGGTTTTGGCAGCTTTTTATCAGGAACAAGTGCTCTGTCTAATACATATATTCCAAGTCCTCTTGATACAGCAATAAAACCAGTAAAAATAATTTTATCTTCTACTGGAAATTGTCCTAATGTAAAAGACACTTTGAATTTAAATTTAATACCTGCTCCAATTGTAAATGCAGGTATTGATCAGGTAAAATGTACTAATAATGCGGCTACTGTACTTTCAGGAACTATTACTGGATTTACCACTAGTGGTATTTGGAATTCAAGTGGAACAGGTACTATTTCACCTTCAGCAACCTCTATGAATATAACATATTACCCTTCAAGTGCTGATACATCTCAGCCATTTATATATTTAATATTAACATCAACTAACAATAGTATTTGTGCTGCAGTGAGTGATAGTGTAAAAATTTCTTTTATCAAACAAGTAAGTATAGATGCTGGTCCTGTTTCAGCAAGCGTTTGTGCAAATAATGCAACATTAAGTTTAACAGGTGTGATTTCTGGAACAAATACTAATACTGTTAAATGGTCCACGAGTGGAAATGGCTTGTTTTCTCCATCAAGCACACAATTAACTACAACTTATGTGGCTTCTTCATCTGATGTAGCAAATGGAACAGTATATTTGAAAATTACTTCTACTAATAATGGATTATGTAAAGCAGTTAGCGATAGTATTCAGGTTTTTTTTACAACACCGCCTTCTGTTAATGCTGGTTTGGATATTTATAGTTGTAAAAATAGTCCTCAGACAATATTATCCGGAACAATAAGTGGTCCTACAAGTACTGGTATTTGGGGTAATGGATCAGGTACATTTGTTCCATCAAATACAGTTTTAACCACAACTTATATTCCTACTCCATCAGAAATTTCAGCTGGATATGTCATATTAAGTTTAACTTCTACGAATAACGGAAATTGTATTGCTGTTTCAGACCAAGTAAGAATTGATTTTAAGGAAAAACCTTATGCAAATTTTACAACAAATAATGTATGTAATGAGCAACAAACACCTTTTACTGATTTTTCGTTACCAATCAACGGTTCTCTTTCTTCATGGCAATGGGATTTTGGTGATGGTGGCAATTCTAATATCCAAAATCCTTCACATCTTTATGCAAATGCTAATACTTATACAGTTTCACTCATAGTTCAAAATTCCTTTGGGTGCTTTGATACTATTCAGAAAAGCGTTGAAGTTTATCCAAAACCAATTGCTAATTTTACATATTCAAGAACTTGTATTTCAAACAATTTACAGTTTTTCTTTAATGATAGTTCATATATTGATTTGTCAGATACCATAACTTCGTTTTATTATGATTTTGGAGGGGCAGGCACTTCAATTCAACAAAATCCAATAGTTTATTTCCCATCAAGCGGATATTATTCAATTACTCATATTGTTTCTTCTAATCATAATTGCAAAGATACAATAGTCAA
Source organism: Bacteroidia bacterium (assembly GCA_035405785.1). Classification (GTDB taxonomy): domain Bacteria; phylum Bacteroidota; class Bacteroidia; order B-17B0; family Aurantibacillaceae; genus BPGX01. The sequence goes on along the minus strand of DAONJS010000002.1, from coordinate 232,616 downwards.
AAGCATTAATGTAACACCTGGACCAAGTGCTGGTTTTTATTATGTTACCAACAGTGGATTAACAATTGGATCAAATGTATCATTCGTAGATACTTCTAAAAATTCAGTTTCATGGTATTGGGCTTTTGGTGATGGAAATTCTTCTACTAATCAAAATCCATATAACACATATTATGCAAATGGAACTTATACAGTAATTCAAATTGTTACAGACCAATATGGATGTAAAGATACAGCGATTGCACAAATAAAAATTTTAAATGTAGCAAATGAAATTGAACAATTAATACCAAATGCTATATCACCTAACAATGATGGAAAAAATGATGTGTGGAGATTGGATTTTATAAATGTATACTATCCAGATGCAGAAATTGAGATATTTAATAGATGGGGAGAAAGAATTTATTATTCAAAAGGATATAGCAATGTTTGGGATGGCACATACAATGGCAATCCATTACCTGTAGGAACATATTATTATGTTATCAATTTAAATCATAATGACCCTTCAAAACAAAAAATATACAAGGGAAGCATTTTATTAATTAAATAATTATGAATAGAAAAAATTTTTATATACTATATTATATTGCAATTTTAAGCAATGTGTTGTTGGCTCAGCAAACAACTGTTTATACTAATTTTTTATTGAATGCTTTTTCTTATAATCCTGCTATAGCTGGAAGTACAGAAGGAACTAGTGTAAATATGTTTTATAGAAATCAATGGTTAGGATTTAGTAATGATGCACCTCAAACTATGCTAATGAATGTTTATTCGTCATTGAAAAAAAGACCACAAATGGCTTTTGGAGGACAAATACTTAATGATAAATTGGGATTATTTAGTAAAACAATGGCTCACCTAACTTATGCTTATCATATTAAATTAAATTCCAAATTAAAATTAGGATTAGGAGTTTCTGCGGGTATGAGTCAAATCAGAGTGAGGTTGTATGATGTGAAAATGTATGATAAAGGAGATGAATTATTAACCGGAACCATATTGAATGCAAATGCTTTTGATGCTAATGCAGGTTTATTACTTTATTCAAAAAAATTCTTTCTTGGTTTATCATCATTAAGTTTGATAAGTACAAAATATAATTATTCTAATGCTATAGGAAAAAATGTAGCAGTATACAATATCAGTTGTGGTTACAATTTTAATGTTCATAAAGATATTCAAATACAACCACTTGTTTTAATTAAACATTCTGCACCTGTCCCATATCAGCCAGAATATATGCTTAAGATTCAATGGAAGGAAATATTCTGGATAGGTGGAGCATATCGTACTTACTCAAATGCTTCTTTTTTATTTGGATTAAACGCTTTGAATAACAAATTAAAATTTGGATATGCCTATGATTACTCTGTAAACTCTATCCAGAAATACAATTCTGGTAGTCACGAAATTTTTGTAGGGTTTTATTTTAAAGGTAAGGAAAAATCTAAGGATGAAGAAGAATTTATAATTCCTGATAATTCTATTAAACAAAGCATTAAAAATAAAAAAAATAATAACAATGACAAGAATAATTAGGATATTAATTATTGGATTCCTACTACTCATTTATAAAAACACATCATCTCAAATTGATACAGTATTTTGGTTTGCTGCACCATGGGTTACTCCCGATCATACATGGAAAGAACCTGTTCAATTTCATATCTCATCATTTGGAAATCCAACGACTGTAAGAATAAGGCAGCCAGCAATGGGAACATGGTATGATACAACATTTACAATGCCCGCAAATAGTATTGTCAATGTAACATATTGGAAAGGTGCATTGGCAGGACCTACTACAATGGGTTTTGATTCATTGGAATGCCGCCCGGCAAATACTGTGCTTCGTAAAGGATTTAAAATCAGTTCAGATAATCCTATTACAGTGGTATATGATGTTGTAACAAGAGCTCCCACTTTTTATAATCCGGAAACCTTTTCATTAAAAGGGCAAAATGGATTAGGTACTGAATTTGTTGTTCCTATGCAAACACTATGGAATAATAGAACACTTACAGGTGATTTAAATGGTGACGCATTAATTACTCAACCAAAATCACAGGTAAATATTGTAGCTACGGACTATAATACAGTTGTTTGGATAACACCAAAATGTAATGTGGTAGGTCATCCTGCTAATGTAACTTATAGCGTTATGTTACCTAATCCAGGTGATGTATATACAATTGAAAATGTAACGCAAACAGAAAATGTTCTTGGAAATAATTTAGGGGGCACAATCATTGTTTCAAATAAAAATATAGCAGTCACTATAGCAGACGACTCAGTTAATCCTTCTGGAGGAGGCGGATGCTTTGATTTAATGGGAGACCAAATTGTGCCAGTTGATGTTGTAGGAAAAGAATATATTATCAATAAAGGACAATTAAATGCAGGATCTAATGAAAGTATATTTATAGTTGCAACTGATAATTTTACACAAATTAATATCAATGACGGAACACTTACTACTTATACTATCAATAAAGGTGATACAAAACAATATAGTATAACTCAACCATTAACTTATGTGAGTGCTAATAAACCTGTATATTTAATTCACATGTCCGGATTTGGTTGTGAATTAGGAATGGCTATACTTCCACCACTAAATTGTGCAGGATCTAATCAAGTGAGTTTTACAAGAAATAATTCACAGCCATTTTTCTTAAATATCATTTGTAGAAATGGTGTTCAGGGAAATTTTATTCTAAATGGAAATCCTACATTAGTGCCTGCATCTGCCTTTACTGTTGTGCCGGGCACAGGAGGTAACTGGGTTGGAGCTCAAATCAATTTTAATACCACTAATATACCTCCAAATTCTTCTAATTTGTTAGTAAATACTGCAGATGTATTTGCACTTGGTGTTTTTAATGGTAATACTACAACAGGAGGATTGTATCATTATATGTCATCATTTTTAAGAAAAGTTTATGTAGATGCAGGGAGTGATATTAATTATTGCATTGGTACCAATAGTGTAATTCCTTTAAATGGTAATGTTTATGGAGCAACATCAACAGGAAGTTGGACGGCTATAAATGGTACAGGTACTTTTTCTAATCCTAATAGTTTAAATACAAATTATATTTTATCAACTGCGGATACAACTCAATCAGTAATACAATTACTACTTACTTCAACAGGAAATTGTACACCCAAAACTGATACTGTAAATATCTACATCAGAAAATCTCCAATTGTTGATGCCGGAAATAATGTAACACTATGTAAGAATAATTTACAAAACATAAATTTAAATGGAGTTGTTCAAAATGCTCTTGGAGCTGTATGGAGTACCACAGGAAATGGAGTTTTTGGGAATTCTGGTTCTGTAAATACATTTTATATACCAACACCTTCTGATGCTTCTTCAGATTCTATATGGATAAAACTTACATCTACCGGAAATATCTACGGATGTCCTGATGCTTCAGATTCAATTAAAATAAAATTTACAAATCCGCCTAATGTGAATGCAGGTTCAGATGTCAATGTATGTACCAATAGTCCCACAATTTCACTGAATGGTAGTATAACTGGTGCTACAAATACAGGAATTTGGACATCTAATGGTTCAGGATTGTTCAATCCATCTGATACAATTATGAATACAAATTATATTTTAAGTTCTGCTGATATGATGCAATCTGTCATTTATATTAAATTGACATCTACCAATAATGGCAATTGTAACGCAGAATCTGACAGTATTGCTGTTAACATTATTCAACAGCCGAGTGTGAATGCTGGTAATAATGATACTATTTGTGCCAGTGCTGGATTCGTAACAGTTAATGGTTCAGTTTCTGGTTCTGCTACTCAGGGTATATGGTCAACTACAGGAGGAGGATTTTTTAGTAATCCAAATGCACTTTCAACTACTTATTTTGTTAGTGCTTCCGATACAATAAATGGATATGTTTATTTAATTCTAAATTCACAAGGTGGCATTTGTCCAAGTGTTTCAGATACAGTAAGAATAGATATTTTGAAAGCACCATTTGTTACTGCTGGAAATGATACTTCAGTATGTAACAATATCGCCATTCCATTACATGGAAATGTTACAGGTTATACCAATACAGGTCAATGGACATCAACCGGAACTGGAACTTTTTTCCCTAATAATACAGCATTAAGTGGGCAATATATTCCAAGTTTATTTGATGTTGCAACAGGCACAGTGAGTTTGATATTAGAAAGTACAAACAACAAAGGATGTTCTCCACGTAAGGATACTGTAAAAATATCATTTATTCCCGCACCTAAAGCAGATTTTACCTATTCAACCACCTGTGTCAATTCACCTGTAATTTTTAATGATGCATCTACTGCTACTACAGGTACAATTACTAATTATTACTGGGATTTTGGTGATGGTTCAAACACTATTTCACAAAATGCAATTCATACTTATTCTTTAGTAAATACTTATACGGTTACTCATATAGTAACTGGTAATAATGGGTGTAGTGATTCTGTTCAAAAAACTCTACAAGTGTATCCACTTCCAATTGCTAATTTTACATATCAAAAACCCTGTGAAAAATCGAATACATTATTTTTTGATTCTTCATACATAAATCCTGGAATAATTACACAATGGAATTGGAATTTTGGTGATGGTAATTTTAGTACAATGAATAATCCAGTTCATACATTTTCTGCACCTGCTATTTATAATGTTTTATTAACCGTAACTTCTTCAGATGGCTGTGTTAATAGTATTACAAAGCCGGTTGATGTAAAACCAAAACCTAATGCTGATTTCTCAATGACAAATAATCCTACTGTTGCAAATGAAGTTGTTTATTTCTCTGATTTTTCTACGCCAATAGGCAATATAAATAACTGGTATTGGAATTTTGGAGATACTTATGTTTCTAATATTCAAAACCCTTCACATACATACTCTGATCAAGGTGATTATACCATAACCTTAATTGTTACATCCGTTGATGGTTGTATTGACACAGTTCAAAAAGACATTTCTGTCATTTTATTACCACAAGTACCTACAGGATTTTCACCAAATAAAGACGGTAATAATGATGTTTTATATGTTCGTGGAGGACCATTCAAAAAATTATCATTCAAAGTATATAATAATTGGGGGCAATTAATTTTTGAATCAAATGATCAATCAATAGGTTGGGATGGAACTTTTAAAGGGGAGGAGCAACCAATTGGTGTATATGTTTGGATATTAGAAGTAGAAATGTATAATAACCGAGTAATAAAAAAATCGGGTGATGTTACTTTAATGAGATGATTAATAAAAAATTAAGGAATATGAAAAAAATTGTTTTAATACTTTTAATTATAACTAAATATCTAAGTGCACAGGATTTTCACCTTTCAATATATGATGCTTCACCTTTATTTTTGAATCCTGCTATGACTGGGCTTGTAGATGCAAAATACAGAGTTCATTTACATTACAGAAATCAATGGAATGTTTTGGCTATTAAACCATTTCAAACTTCGTTGGCAAGTTTTGATATGCCATTAAAAAAATGGGGAGTGGGATTACAACTCTCCAACATGCGAGCAGGTGCTGGAAATTATAATGTTTTTCAGGCACTTTTGTCTTCTGCCTATTATGTTCCTTTAGATAAAAATAAATTTCATAATTTGAATTTCGGTTTACAGGCAGGTATCAATCAAAAATCTGTGGAGTATAAATTACTTACTTATAATAATCAATATGTGAATAAAGATGGTGGTTATTTTGACCAAAATTTACCAAGTGGTGAGAATTTTAATAAACAAGTTTTTTTTATTCATCAGGTTAATGCTGGTATTTTGTATTATTATGGGAAACAACAAACGCGACTTAATCCTTTTATAGGTTTTTCTGCATTTAATATCACGCAGCCCAAAGAAAGTTTTTTTGGAAGCAGTAATAGATTACCAATTAGATATTATTTACATTTTGGTTCAAGAATAAATATTGGAGAATTGTTGTACATAATTCCAAAAGTATTAATAATGAAACAATCAACTGCGAGTGAACAAACTTATGCATTGGACGCAGGATATTATTTTAAGAATGAAAACTTTTTTCTGCTAACTGGACTTAATTTTAGAATACAAGATGCTACAATTGCATACATTGGATTTAAAAAAGAAAATTACACATTGAAAATTGGATATGATTTTAATACATCATCATTAAAAAGAATATCAAAAATGAGAGGTGCTTTTGAAATTGCATTTACATATATTCCATTAAAAAATAAGCCACAGACCATAAAAAATTGTCCAAGATTATGAAAAAACTTTTTAAATTAATTATTCTATTTTTACCAATATTAAATTTTGCTCAATCCAAAAAACTATGGATAATTAGTGCAGATGATGCATTCAAAAAAAAGGACTATGCCAGTGCAGCTTATTTTTATGCAAAAGTTCTAGATGACACTACTGTATTAGAACAAATTGTTTTGCCTTATGAAACACAATTAGTAAATTTAAAACTAAATCCATGGGTGAAAGTTCCTGAATGGTCATTAGGCAAACAAAAGAAAGATACTAATCAAATTAAATCTCAAAAGACAATAAAAATTTCTAACTATGATTTAATTCTTTATAAATTAGGGTTGTCTTATTTATTCAACAAAGATTATAAACATGCTGTAAGTACTCTAAAAGAATGTAGTGAAAGAAAAGTTTTTGCTGATGCATTATATTATTATGGAATAGCATTGATGAATAATAAAAAATATGATCAGGCATTAAAAATCTTTGAAGAATATAATTCATCAGAAAATGCTTCAGATTCATTAAAATTATTGGCAACAAAATTCCAATCATCTTGTTTTTTTGGAATTGAACAAGAAAAAAAGAAAAGGGAAATTACTGTTTTTAAAGCAGATACTAATGTGTTTAATAAAGGTACTTCTAATTTTGCACCTATGTATTATATGAGTCCTGATAAGATATTATTTACTTCCGCCAGAAAAGGAAATGTTGTAAATGATCCGGAAAAAGAAGACCCAGAATACCTTTGTGATATTTACTGGACTGAAAAAATAAATGATTCATGGATAAAACCTGTAAATGTAGGAAAACCTGTAAATACTGCTATGCATGAAGGTGCGGCTATTGTAACACCTGATGAAGTGATGTTATTTACAAGATGGAGTGATTTTAGAAGAGAAGATATTTATATCTATGCTGCAAAAATGAATAATGGTAAGTTTTATGAATCATTCAAACTTAATCAAAATGTCAATATTCCTGGGTATAAATCAATGCATCCATTTGTTACGATGGATGGAAGAAAATTATTTTTTTCTTCTAACAGACCTGGTGGATTAGGTGGAATGGATATTTGGGTGTGTGAAATTGATGAAGAAGGGGTTATAGGTACACCAAAAAATTTAGGTCATCCTGTCAATACTATTGGAGATGAAGTAACACCATTTTTCCATCAAATTTCTCAAACACTTTTCTTTTCTTCAAATGGACATCCTGGATTGGGTGGTCTGGATATTTTTAAATCACACTATGATGAAGATAACTCAACATTTGAATTCCCCAAAAATTTAGGAACGCCTATTAATTCTGCTAAAGACGATGCTTATTTTATTATGGATAAAACACAATACAAAGGTTTTTTTTCCAGCGACAGAGAACCATGTGAAGGGGGACATTGTTATGATATTTATGAATTTATTAATGAACCAATAATTTTTGACTTAAAAGGTTATGTTTATGATGCCGAAACTAATGATCCGATACCAAGTGCTTTGGTTACTATAAAAGATGTTCATGGTGATGATGAGCCACTTTATGTAATAACTGATGAAAAGGGATATTATTTTACAGAACTAAAACCAGATATGGAATATTTTTTAAAAGCACAGAAAAACAAATATTTTGCTCAATCTGCCAATCTTGCTACCAAAGGAAAAACAGAAACAACTCATTTTGAACAAGATTTTTACTTAAATAAGATTCCTGCAGGTGAAATTGAAATTGAAGGTATTGAATATGATTTTGACAAAGCTACTTTAAGACCTAAATCTAAAGAGATATTAGATAAAATTGTAGAACTATTAAATCTTAATGATAATATATCAATTGAAATTAACGCACATACAGACAGTCGTGGTAATGATAAATACAATTTAAAATTATCAAAGGCAAGAGCACAATCTTGTGTAGATTATTTGATTAGTAAAGGTATTAGTAAAAACCGCTTAAAAGCAAATGGATTTGGCGAATCACAACCATTAATTCCTGATGAAGAAATCAATAAACTTACTCCAAAATCTCCCGAGTGGGAGGCCGCCCATCAAAAAAACAGAAGAACTGCATTTAGGGTAATTGGTGAATCAGATATAAAGGTTAAGTAATTTTCATTTTTTTATTGACTTAAATCATATTTCCATCTTTATACATTCTATTTCTTTGCCGCAAATTTTACAAAACCATTAAATTTTTGCTTATTTTTGTGGCACTTTAAAAAAATTATTATGAGAGTTATTGAATTTAGAGAAGCACTAAGAGAAGCTATGAGTGAAGAAATGAGAAGAGATGAAAGAGTGTTTTTAATGGGAGAAGAAGTAGCAGAATATAATGGTGCATACAAAGTAAGTAAAGGAATGCTTGCAGAATTTGGTCCAAAAAGAGTTATAGATACGCCTATTTCTGAATTAGGTTTTGCAGGAATTGGTGTAGGAGCCGCTATGAATGGACTTAGACCTATCATAGAATTTATGACTTTTAATTTTTCTCTGGTAGCAATAGATCAAGTGATAAATTCTGCAGCTAAAATTCGTCACATGAGTGGAGGTCAATTCAGTGTGCCAATTGTATTTAGAGGGCCTACCGGAAATGCAGGAATGCTTGGGCAGCAACATTCTCAAAACTTTGAAAGCTGGTATGCCAATACACCAGGATTAAAAGTTGTAGTGCCTTCCAATCCTTATGATGCCAAAGGTTTATTAAAATCTGCTATCAGAGATGATGATCCAGTAATTTTTATGGAAAGCGAACTAATGTATGGTGATAAAGGTGAAGTGCCAGAAACAGAATATCTTATTCCATTAGGTGTAGCTGATATAAAAAGAAATGGAACGGATGTAACTATAGTATCATTTGGAAAAATTATTAAAGTAGCATATAAAGCCGCAGAAGAATTAGAAAAAGAAGGAATATCAGTTGAAATTATTGATTTGAGAACAGTTCGTCCTATTGATTACAATACTATCATTGAATCTGTAAAGAAAACAAACAGATTAGTTGTAGTAGAAGAAGCATGGCCATTGGGTAATATCTCCACAGAAATTACATATATGGTTCAAAAACTTGCTTTTGATTATTTAGACGCACCAGTGATGAGAGTGGTTTCGGCAGATACTCCATTGCCTTATGCACCTACACTTATTCAGGAAGCATTGCCAAGTCCCGAAAAAGTTATTAAGGCAGTAAAAAGAGTTTTGTATAAAGATTAATATATGTCATCCATCAATTTTTCAAACACAGAAGTAGCATTTAAGTATAAAAATAATAATGAACTAAAGCAAGCATATAAATTATTTAAGTTATTATCAAATTCTTCTTTGGTTAATTTAGGTTCAATCATTGCACCATTTGCAGTTAATTTTGGTGGAAAATATTTTATTAAGAAAACAATTTACAGGCAATTTGTGGGAGGGGAAACCAGAGAAGAATGTATGAAAATTGTGCAAAAACTTGCAGAATATAATATCGGTTCTATTTTAGATTATAGTGTAGAAGGCGAACAAAACGAAAGTAGTTTTGAAAAGTGTAAAAATGAAATTATTGATAACATAATATTTTCAAAAGATAAAACCTTTATTCCATTTTGTGTATTTAAGCCAACAGGAATGATTCGTTTTTCTATTTTAGAGAAAGTTAGTAGTGGCAGTGCTTTATCTACAAAAGAATCAGAAGAATGGCAAAGAGGAAAAGCAAGGGTATTGCAAGTATGTCAAAAGGCATATGAAAGTGGGCAACCTATTTTTATAGATGCAGAAGAAAGCTGGATTCAAAAAGCTATTGATGATATTGCAGATGAATGTATGTTATTGTTCAACAAAGAAAAGCCAATTGTGTGGAATACTTTTCAACTTTACCGAACCGACAGATTAGAATTTTTGAAAACGAGTGTAGAGAAAGCAAGGAAGTTTAAGTATTTTTTTGGTGCAAAACTGGTGCGTGGAGCATATATGGAAAAAGAAAGAGAAAGGGCAGAAAAAATGGGTTATCCTTCTCCAATTTATCCGGATAAGCAATCAACTGATAATGCATATAATAGTGCATTGTCTTATTGTGTGGAAAATATAGATATAGTGAGTGTTTGTGCAGGTACGCACAATGAATATAGCTCGCAGTTTTTGGTTGATTTGATGGAGAAAAAAGGAATTAATAAAAATGATAAAAGAGTTTTCTTTTCTCAGCTTTTAGGAATGAGTGATCATATAAGTTTTAATTTAGCCAAAGAAGGATATAATGTAGTGAAATATGTGCCTTATGGTCCTGTAAAAAGTGTTTTGCCTTATTTGATTCGCAGGGCACAAGAAAACACAAGCGTAAAAGGACAAACAGGTAGAGAGTTATCTCTTATACTAAAAGAATTAGAAAGAAGGAAGAGTGTGAAGAGTGAAAAATGAAAAGTGAAGAGTGAAAAGTGAAAAGTGAAAAGTGAATAGCAATGACATTTATGTTGTTATTGAAAAGTGAATAGTTTTGAAGTTTTAATTTTTAGTATTTAGTTTTGTCGTCATTGTCCCGACGATAAATGTACGGGATGCTGACCGTAAGCGTCAGCACGAGAATGAATACCCTAAGCAATCTCATAAGAGAAGAGGAATATACATTTGAGATTAATTCGCTTCGCTCGTAATGACGATAATACTTTTGAGATTACTTTGCTTCGTTCGTAATGATGGTAAAACTCAAAATGATGACCGACAGCGTCAGCACTCAGAACTAAAAATTATTAAAAAGCTTTGTGTTATTGGTGTTCTTGTACTTTTCGGGCTTTACGAGAAATGTATCTGAATGGTGGAATAGTAACAAATTATTTATCTTTCACTTTCACATCAAATTCAACTCTTCTATTTACAGCGTGTTCATCGTCGGTACAGGGCACACCGTTTTTACAGTGATTAAGAATTTTTTCTTCTCCAAATCCAAAAGCAGAAATTCTATTAGCATCAATTCCTTTTTTAATTAAATAATTTTTAACGGCATCTGCTCTTTTTTGACTGAGTTCTTTGTTGTATTTATCATCAGCGCGGCTATCCGTATAGGCACGAATTTCAATGGATAACTGTGGATTAGATGTTAATACTGTCAATATTTTTTGTAAAGTTTTTTCACCGGCAGGTGTTATTTTATATTGATTGGTTTCAAAATAAATATGTTCAGAAATGGTAGGGATATTTTTGTTTTTTAATTTTAATGTTGTGATATTTAACCAAGGGTCTTCAATATAAATATCAGTTAATCTTTTTTGTTCGTAATCTAAAAGATTGAACACAAAAGGATTATTTTTTATCATATACAGAAGTTTAACTAACTGGTCATTAGATGAGTAAAGTAAAATTTTTGAACTGGTTACAATACTTTTGTTTGGATCATAAAATTTAAATGAATATTTCATATATGGCACAAAAGCAAATATAAATGATCCATAGTTATCAGTAATTGTACTATCAATCACTTTACCATCTTCACTAATAAGATAAATTTTCAAATCGGAAACAGGATTATTAGTGTTTTCATTAAACACTTTTCCTTTTACATTCATTCTTAAAAGGGATTCGTTGATTAACAGGTTGTCAAATTTTTTATTATTATCTGCACGAAAAGAACACACTAATTGATTATCACCAATACTACTATCAATTTCACATATAGGTTCATCGATATTATTGTAAAGCATTGCTTTATATTGTTTTTTGATAGCATCTTTTCTGATAGCAATCTGATAAACATTGCCGGGCTTTATGTCTTGAAAAATGAAAGCCCCAAAAATGTTGGTTTTAGTACTTTGAATTTTAGTTCCTTTCTGGTTTAAAAGATATACAACTTCATCTGTCAAAAAACTAACAGAAGTATCAGATTCTTTGTAAATTTTTCCACCAATAAAAAATGCAAAACGATTATCTATCAATTCTTTTTTCATGTTTTGACTTAAAGGAATTGAAACTTTAGTATCTGTAATTTTTGTTTCATAAATAGGTCTTTTTTTAGAATCAGCAAGTATTAAGGTTTTACCAATGGCTTCTTTTTCTTCAAGATTTATCAATAAATTTTGAGCACTGTCTAAATAAACTTTATTAAAAAAGAATTGTCCAAAGTTATTAGTTTGTTTAGTGAAATATGGTAATTGATTACTTTTATACAGCACAACATCTTTTTTGGTAATGGGTGTAGAATTATTACTTGTTTTAATAAAAATGGTACCTGCTAAATTATATGGTATTTGTATTTTCTTTACTTCTGTTGTTTCTTCATTTTCTCTAAAAATTTTTGATAAAATCATTTGGTTATAGGGTACATCGTCTTCAAATTTCTTTTTAGTAGGATTATACTGAATTCTATGAACGGGAGATTTTGAAAGCACCGATGTATCAACCGATTCTGTTAGTGGAATAAATTCTAAATCTAATTCATTGTAATAATTATTGTACAAATCATTTTCAGACATATTGTAACTAATAATTTCACAAAAAATCTTATGAATTTTTGGATGAGAAAAATATATTCTGTAATTGTTGCCTGTCTCTAATGCAATTTTATATTGATTTGCATTTCCAGAATTGGTATTTTCTATCAATTTATTATTAGCCATATCATAAACGGAAACTTGAACATTTGATAAAGGAGCATCATTTAGGATAAAATTAGCAGTAAATTTTAGTTCTTGAGAAATAGAACTTAAGTATATTAAAAAAGCAATAACAAAAAATATATTTTTATTCAAGTTCATTGAAAAAAATTTGTGCAAATGTATAAAAAATTAAGGAGTGCTAATAGCCACAGGTAAAATTTTTCCATTAAAAAATTGATGTCCATTCAATGCAAACCAAACTACAAAGTCCGCCATTTCTGATGGAGAGAGTGGTGCTTTAAAATCTGGAAAAGCGGCAGATAACATTTCTGTTTGAACTGCACCAAGTGCTAATGCATTGCAGGAAATGGAATAAGTTTTTAGTTCTTCGGCCAAACATTCAGTAAGGATACTCACTGCACCTTTTGAAGAAGAATAAACACTTAATCCGGGAAACTTTTGCGTGCCGTTAATACCACCCATACTACTGATATTGACAATATGAGATTTTTTTGATTTTGATAAAAATGGTAGCATTTGTTGTATCAAGTAAAACACGCCAAATACATTGGTTTGATAAACTTTTTCTAATTCATCTTTTGTGATTTTTTCAAAAGATTTGTTTATTAATATACCGGCATTATTGATAAGTATATCCAAACATTGTTGATTTCTATTTAAATAATTTTTGCATTGATGAATGGTTGATTCATCATATATATCGCCTTTTATGAAATGTACATTAGGATGAGAAAAATGCATTGCACTTCTTGACACAGCAATAATCAAATGATCATTACATAATTTTTTTACAAGTTCAAATCCTATACCTCTGGATGTTCCTGTGATTAGTATTACCATTTTTTATGTAAATTTGTGGCTAATGTAAATAGTTTATTGCGAATGAAAAAAACTAAAATTCTCATAGGATTGATATTTACTATAACTTGCATGTCTGAATATCAGGCACAGAATGATAGTACTTATTTTCAAATTCCAAATAAAGACAAAGATAAAAAAGAAAAAATAAAAGATGATGCGTGGAAAGAAAAAATAACTTTTGGTGGTAATTTTGCATTTTATTCAAGTGTGCAATCTTCATATATTGATATTTCTCCATTGATTGGATATAAAGTAGCAAAGCCAGTGCTAATAGCTGCTGGTCCTGTTTACAATTATTATAGTACAAAGCTTTATGGTTCAAGATTTACAGTAGATGTATATGGTTTTAGAGCATTAGCAAGATTGTATGTTCTACAAAGTTTTTTTATTCAAACCGGTTATGATTATTTGAATAGAAAAATTTTACTTGTTCAGAATGGCGTGCTGCAGTCAGACAGAGTTTGGTTTCAGAATGTATGGATTGGTGGTGGTATTCGTTATGCTGTGTTTTCAAATACATATATGTTTACTTCAGTTTTATATAATCTTACACCATCGCCTTATTCTATTTATTCTAATCCAATGATACAAGTTGGTTTTATTTCTGGTTTTTGAAATTGAATGAAACTTATGAATGTAGAAATTATTGATAAACTAGTACAACATCTTTCGGAATTGCAGGGAATTGGAAAAAAAACAGCATTAAGATTAGCACTTGAAATTATTCGTAAAGATGAAATGTATGCTTATGGATTAGCACAAAGTTTAATTGATGCCAAGCAAAAATTAAAAAGGTGTAAAGTTTGCGAAAATATCAGTGAAAATGATGTGTGTAATATTTGCAGTGATGAGAATAGAAACCATCAAATAATATGTGTGGTAGAAGATTATCAGGATGTACTGGCAATTGAAAGCACTAATTCATATACGGGTATTTATCATATATTGGGCGGTTTAATTTCACCCATTAATGGCATTAGTCCATCACAATTAAACATAGCAAGTTTATTAGATAGAATAAATAATCAACCTGTTGAAGAAATTATTATTGCATTGAATGCAACGCCAGAAGGCGAATCCACAACTTTTTATTTGTATAAAAAAATTATTTCTGTTGTAGAAATAAAAATTACAACTCTTGCAAAAGGTATATCTGTTGGTGAAGATTTGAATTATGCCGATGAAATAACATTAAGTAGATCAATATTAAATAGAGTCCCTTTGAGTATTTAGTTTAGTTCTAAGTAGGGGCGTATCGCCATACGCCCTTACATATTAGTATTTAGTTTTTAGTTTTACCGTAATTGCGAGGGCGTTAGCCCGAAGCAATCTCATAAGAGATGAAGGAATATACTTTTGAGATTACTTCACTTCGTTCGTAATGACGATATGAGTTTGAGATTGCTTCGCTTCGCTAGCAATGACGGGATAATTCAAAACTAGAAAACTAAAAACTAATTAAAAAAAATTAGATAAACCTAAAATTATTTTTAGATAAATAAAATTTGTAAATTTGTGCCATCTAAATATAATAGATGAATTTTTCTGAAAGAACAAAATCATTAGATGAAATAAATGCAAGTGTAAAAACTGATTACAAAAGTTCAATCAAAAAATTTTTTGCATTCCTTGGTCCTGCTTATTTAATTAGTGTAGGATATATGGATCCGGGAAACTGGGCTACGGATATAGCAGGAGGTAGCAGTTTTGGATATTCTCTTTTGTGGGTTTTATTAATGAGTAATTTAATGGCAATACTTTTACAAAGTCATAGTGCAAGATTAGGTATTGTATCTGGATTAGATTTAGCACAAGCAAACAGAGTTTTCTTTCCTACTATTCCTAATTTTTTTCTTTATCTATTAGCCGAAGTTGCCATTATTGCCTGCGACCTTGCCGAAGTCATTGGAATGGCTATTGGTATTCATCTTTTATTTCCATCAATTTCATTATTAAATGGTATTTTAATAACAGTGATTGATAGTTTTCTTTTATTATACCTGATGAATAAAGGTATCAGAAAATTAGAAGCGTTTATTTTTTCTTTAGTGTTTGTTATTAGTGTTAGTTTTTTAATTGAAATTATTTTAGTAAAACCATCAGCAGAACAGGTTTTGAGTGGCTTTGTGCCAAATATTGTCAATGAAGATGCTTTGTATATTGCTATTGGAATTATTGGTGCTACTGTAATGCCACATAATTTATATTTACATAGTTCATTAGTTCAAACGAGAAAAATTGATAGAAGTAAAAAAGGTGTTTGGTCGGCATTAAAATATAGTTTTGCTGATAGTGTAATTGCCTTAAACATTGCTTTTTTGGTTAATGCCTTTATATTGATTGTAGCCGCAACAGTTTTTTTCAAAAATAATATCTATAATGTAGATGAAATTCAACAAGCACATCGGTTGTTAGAAAATATCTTGGGAAACAAATTAGCACCCATTTTGTTTGCAGTAGCATTGATTGCGGCAGGGCAGAGTTCAACAATTACGGGAACATTGGCAGGTCAAATTATTATGGAAGGATATTTAAATTTGAGATTAAACCCTGTTGTGCGAAGAATTATTACAAGGGCATTGGCCATTATACCTGCGGCACTTACTGTTATATTTTTGGGTGAAGAAAAAATTTCAAATCTATTGATTTTTAGTCAGGTGGTTTTAAGTTTGCAATTAGGTTTTGCAATTATTCCGTTAATACATTTTGTAAGTAATAAAAAATTGATGGGTGAATTTGTAATTCCATTCTGGCAAAAAATTTTGTCTTGGATAGTTGTTGCTATTATATTGATATTGAACTTAAAAATGGTTTTTAATGAAGTAGCCAACTATTTACTTAATTCTAATCATCCGCTAATGTATGGTATGATATTTATTCCAATCATTGTTGGATGTTTAATTTTGTTGATGTATATTTTAATAGTGCCTGCTTTGTATTATCATCCAAAAGAAATTTCTTCTATACACGGACAATTTCCGAATATTGATATTACAACTAATAAGAAAGAATTTAAAACCATTGCTGTTTCTGTTGATTTTTCTACATCAGATAATAAAGCACTCAATTATGCACTACAATTAAGTAATTCAAACACAGAGTTAATTTTAATTCATATCATTGATAATGTAGGTTCAATAGTTTATCAACATCAGGATGAAAGTGTGGAACTAAAATCAGATACAAAATTTATTGAAAGATATTGTGAAATACTTTCTCAAAAAGGTGTGAAATGCAGGTATATTTTGGGCTTTGGAAGTCCTAAAAAAGAGTTGCCAAAAATAGTTCATCAAATCAATGCTGATATTTTAATAATGGGTGCTCACGGACATAAAACTATTAAAGATATTTTATTAGGCACTACAATTGATGAAGTGCGGCATTCTATCAAAATACCGTTATTGGTAGTGTAATTAAATCTTATAGCATACAATAAATCTATCATTTCCACTCCAGTCCTTCAATAATTCTGTCTTTTGAAAATATTCAAATTTTTTAGACAAATCTAAAATTTCTTTTCCGTAATATTGATTGAGTTCCATAAACACAAATCCTTTTGATGCAAGATTATTTTTAGATAAATAAAATATTCTTTCGTAAAATTCTATTGCAGTATTTGAAAATAAAGCCATAGAAGGTTCAAATTTTATGACACTTTCATCAATGGTATTTTTATCAGATTCTGGAATATAAGGAGGATTGCTTACAATAATATCATAAGTTTCGTTTAATGATTCATTCAACACATCTAATTTTTTGAAATTGATAGATAGTTGATGAAATGCGGCATTTTTTTGTGCTATTTCAAGTGCATCGCTGGATTTATCAATAGCCATAATGTTTGCATAAGGAAATATCTTTTTTAGAGCAATAGCAATACAGCCGCTTCCTGTTCCTACATCTAAGATATTCAATGATTGATTTTTATAGTTTGTTTCAATAATTTGTTTTAATTGCAATACAAGTTCTTCAGTTTCTGGTCTTGGTATCAATACATTTTCATTAACAAAAAATTTCATATTAAAAAAATAAGAGTAACCAAGTATGTAAGCAAGTGGTTTCTTATGTTGTAAATCTTTAATGATTTCACTTAAATCAATCAATTCACTTTGATTAAAATGGATATTAGTTTGAAATGGATTGTAACCAAAATGTTCTGTGATTCTTTGAAATAAAACTTCACATTCATTTTTTGAATAAATGTCTTTTAGCAATTCTACAAAAGTTTTTTTGACATCAAGGATTTGATTAGATGGAAAATGAAAAATGTTCATATTTATTTTTTATACATTGTCAATTTATTCTTCTTCATTTTCATCTTGCGTAAAAAGCATCTTCAATATGATGAATGGAAAAGTCATCACCCTTTTTACTGATTGCTATAATATCAAAACGTACTTCTTTATCAATGTTTTTATCTATCACATAACGATTAGCGGCTTCTATTAAAAATTTTTGTTTTTGTTTGTTCACAAATACTTCGGGTTCGCCATAAGTGGTATAACTTCTGTATTTTACTTCAACGATGACAAGCAAATTATCTTTTGTGGCAATAATATCAACTTCAAGATGTTTGAATCGCCAGTTCTTTTCTAATATCTCAAAACCTTTTTCTATCAAATAATTGCAAGCAATTTCTTCTCCCTTTTTTCCTATTTCTGACGAATTATTTTTTTCCATAATATATTTTATTCATACAACAAATACTTCTTTCTCACTTTTTCAAATTCTTCTAAATCTTTTTGCCACTTTAATCTTATTTTTTCTTCACTTAATCCTTTCTTTATATCCCTTTGTAATTCTGAATTCCCTGCGTGATAATTAAAATTTTTATCAAAGAAATTTTTTACTGATAATGTTTTATAGAAATGTATAAGCCATTGTAAATTTATTTTTTTGGGATGATGAATAAGATAATCATCATTACTTAAATTAAGTCCGCAACAAAGTTTGTCTTTGTATTTTGGATTTTTACTAATAGCATTGGATTTTGGTGTAAAGCAAAAATTTTTGTTTGGATAATCTGGATGTCCTATTATTTGAAAAGGTTTATCAGTGCCCCTTCCCACACTGACTACTGTGCCTTCAAATAATCCTAATGATGGATATAAAATAATAGATTGCCATGATGATAAATTGGGTGATGGTTTGGAATGAATTTTTACAAGTGTGTTATGTGTATAGTTTTTTAGTTTAATGATTTTCAAATTGGCTGAATTTACAACTGGACGATACTTTGCTTCATTATTCATCATATTGGCTAATTCGCCGATTGTCATTCCATAAACAATTGGAATAGGTATGATTCCAACAAATGAACGATAATTAGTATCTAAAACAGGACCATCTACATAAAAACCATTTGGATTGGGTCGGTCTAATACTATTAATAATTTATTGTTTAATGCACAGGATTTTAATACATAATATAAAGTTGAAATGTAAGTATAAAACCGAACGCCAACATCCTGCAAATCAAACAAAACGACATCAACGTCTGATAAATCATTTTTAGTGGGTTCTTTGTGTTTTCCATAAAGCGATATAATTGGAAGTCCTGTTTTTACATCAATAGAATCATTTACTTTTTCGCCTGCATCAGCATTTCCACGAAAACCATGTTCGGGTGAAAAGATTTTTACGACATTGACATTTAAACTTATCAATGTATCTACAAGGTGTATATTTTTTAAAACTGATGAAGCATTTGCCACAACGGCTACTCTTTTATTTTTTATCAATGGCAGATACTCATCTACTTGTTCATTGCCTTTAATAATTTCATTTTCATCTTTTATAATTAAATTATTTTGAGCAAAAATGTAATTAGAAGTAATTAAAATGTAAATAGTAATTGAAATAAGTTTTTTCATACATCGGCAAATAAATAAAATCAGTAGCGGTTTATCAAATGTAAGTTTTGAGCAGGGGCGTATTGCGATACGCCCTATTATCCGTCATTGCGAGCGTAGCGAAGCAATCTCAAATTTCAATACGAGATTATTTCGTCGCTTTTGGCGGCTCATAATGACGACCTTTTTCAACCCGTCATTGTGAGCGAAGCGAAGCAATCTAAAAAGTATAATCCACATAACAATTACGAGATTGCTTCGGGCTAATGCCCTCGCAATGACGAGTATTTCAATACGAGATTGCTTCGGACTATCGTTCTCGCAATGACGACAAAACTCAAAATTAAAAACTCAACACTCAAAACTAATTTAAATTTAGCATATTTGCAACAAGTATGAAAGATGTTTTTTTTATAGCCAAAAGAATAATTCAAAACAAAAATACAGAACATAACATCTCTACACCTGCTATTAAAATTGGCACTATAGCCGTTGCATTAGGTATTGCTATTATGATATTAACGGTAGCAGTTATTCGTGGGTTCAAGCATCAAATTTTTACTAAATTAAAAAATTTGACCTCTGATGTAGTTATTATGCCTTATCAAAGTTCGCAGGATATTACTACACTTTCTCTTTCTATTAGTGATGATACATTACAATTAATTCAAAAATCACCTTCAGTTTTATTTGCAGAACCTGTTTGTATAAAAAATGGTATTTTGAAAATTAAAGAAGAAAATGAAGGTATTGTTTTCAAGGGTGTAACTAAACAGTTTAATTGGACTATATTAAAAGATTATTTTGTGGAAGGGGAATTTCCTGTGTTTTCTGATACTTCTACTTCAAAAGATATAGTTATTTCTAAAAAATTAGCAGACAAGATGCAAATTAAACTTAATCAAAAAATTATTGTATATTTTGTTACAAAAAAACAAACTGATACTGAAGAAGAAAAATTAGATTATCGTTCAAGAGATTTTTATGTAAAGGGAATCATTAATCCACAAATGGGAGAATTGGACAATGCTTTAATTTATGGAGATGCAAGAGTAATACAAAAAATCAATAACTGGACTTCCAACGAGTATTCACAAATTGAAATTTATGGAAAAAATCATCAAAGTGGTAATCAAATCATACAAGAACTAATTGATATTATTCCTTACAATTATCAACTACTCACAGCAGAAGATTTGTATAGTTCTATTTTTAATTGGCTGGAAATGATTGATGTAAATGCAGTAATTATCATTGTATTAATGTTAATAGTGGCCGCAGTAAATATGGTATCTGCACTCATCATTTTAATTTTAGAAAAAGTTTCTTTGATAGGCATTCTCAAAGCCATTGGAATGAATAATTTGAGTATTAAAAATATCTTTTTATTTATTTCATTAAAAATTTTAGGGTGGGGGATATTATTTGGAAATTTCATTGCATTAGCATTTGTTTTTGTTCAGCAAAAATTTCACCTATTTAAATTAAACCCTGAAGCATATTATATAGATTACATTCCAACAGAATTACACTTTTTAGATTGGGCTTTATTAAATACAGGAACGGTGCTAACCTGTTTAATATTTATGTATATACCTACTTTTTTGATTAGTAAAATGTCGCCTTCACAGATATTGAGATGGGAGTAGTTATTGTGTAAAAACAAACTGAAGGATATTTGCACCCATTTTTAATGCTTCTAAATGTTTTTCTGGAGAATCATTGTGGACTTCAGGATTTTCCCATCCATCGCCTAAATCACATTCATAATCATAAAAACATACTAATCTTCCCTGATAAATCAATCCAAATCCTTGTGGGGCTTTATTATCGTGTTCGTGAATTTTTGGTAAGCCATTCGGAAAATTATATTTTTGATGATAAATAGGATGACTAAATGGTAATTCAACAAATTCTAATTCAGGAAAAACCTTTTTCATTTCTCTGCGAATGTATTTGTCTAATCCATAATTATCACTAATATGTAAAAATCCACCTGCTATTAAATACTTTCTTAAATTTTCTGCTTCGGCATCAGAGAATATAATATTTCCGTGTCCGGTAATATGCACAAATGGATATTTAAAAATATCTTTTGATGATGGTTCTACAATTGCCTGTTCTGGGTTGATGTTTGTTTTTAGTTCTTTGTTACAAAACTTAATCAAGTTGGGCAAAGAAGTTTCTATATTGGCATACCAGTCGCCGCCGCCATTGTATTTTAGCAAAGCAATTTGAAAGGAATAATTTTTTTGAGCAAATAGAGAAATACTACAAATAAGTAGAGATAATATCTTTTTCATCATTTATTTAATATTGATTTTTTGAATAATGGAACATTGCTACAAGGTTCTCCATACATTATGCTTTTGGCCACATTCATCAGTTTGTAAGTAATGGCAATATATGCATCTATACTAATGTCTACATCCGAACATCCTTTAATGACAACTGGTCTGTCTCTATATTTTTCTACATCTGTATTTTCAATTTTATCCAAAATAATTTTTTGAATAATGGATTTTTTATCTGCAAAAAAAATCTTTTTAGCATATGGGAACAAATGTATTTCTGCTAATAAATATGCCCATTGAGGAATAATAACATCTTCAGAGCAGGTAATACCCACATATTTATTTTGGTATTGGCTATAATCTAAATTCTTTAAAGCAGTTCTGTAATCTTTTTCCTTTAAAATTAGTTTTTCAAATAAAAAATCCGCTATATCAAAAATTTTAAATTCAGATTCAGAAGGGTAAAAATCTTTCAAGTCAATAGTTACTATTGGACTTTGGGCAACTTTATTTACAATATCTTTGTCCATATTTAAATTTAAGGGCAAAATTAAGACAATTTATGGACATTCTTTTTTTAAAAAATTAGTTTTTGGAAATTAAAAATTTTATTCCTTAAATTTGCCGCCTTAAAAAATAAAACTATGTCAGAAATCGCAAGCAAAGTAAAAGCAATCATTGTTGACAAATTAGGTGTAGATGAAAAAGAAGTTACAGAAACTGCAAAATTTACAGATTTAGGTGCAGATTCATTAGACACAGTAGAACTCATTATGGAGTTTGAAAAAGAGTTTGACATTGCTATTCCTGATGAACAAGCAGAAAAAATCTCTACTGTAGGAGAAGCTATTGCCTACATTGAATCTAATGTAAAAAAATAATTTTGAATGAAACTCCCTAAAAGAGTAGTAGTAACAGGTATTGGCGCTGTTACTCCATTGGGAAATTCTGTTCAGGAATATTGGACAAACCTTCTAAATGGTGTAAGTGGCGCCGGTCCTATTACAAGATTTGATGCTTCAAAGTTCAAAACCCGCTTTGCCTGCGAGGTTAAAAATTTTAATGTATTAGATTATTTTGATAAAAAAGACGCCCGCAAAGTTGATACTTATACCCATTATGGAATGGCAGCAGCAGTTCAGGCCATTACTGAATCGGGTATAGCTGGCGATAATATCAATAAAGATGAAGTAGGTGTTATTTGGGGTTCTGGTATTGGAGGTTTAGATACCTTCCAGCAGGAAACTTTTGCTTTTGCAAAAGGCGATGGAACTCCAAGATTTAACCCATTCTTTATTCCTAAAATGATTGCCGATATTTGTAGTGGTCATATTTCTATTCGTTATGGATTAAGAGGACCTAATTTTACTACAGTATCTGCCTGTGCTTCGTCCACTAATGCAATAATAGATGCCTTTAATTATATTCGTTGGGGAAAAGCCATTGCTATTGTAGCAGGTGGTAGTGAAGCCGCAATCAACGAATCAGGTATTGGAGGTTTTAATGCCGCACAAGCATTAAGCACTAACAATGAAAATTACAAAACGGCTTCCCGCCCTTATGATAAAGACAGAGATGGATTTGTATTAGGTGAAGGTGGTGGTGCTATTGTATTAGAAGAATTAGAACATGCACTTAACAGAGGTGCAAAAATATATGCCGAAGTTGTAGGTGGTGGAATGAGTGCTGATGCTTATCATATTACTGCCCCACATCCAGAAGGTTTAGGTGCTAAACTTGTAATGCAAAGAGCATTGGATGATGCAGGTTTGTCTGTTACTGATATTGATTATATCAATACACACGGCACTTCTACACCTCTTGGTGATGTAGCAGAATTAAAAGCAATAGTAAGTTTATTTGGTGAACATGCTTATAAATTAAACATAAGTTCTACTAAATCAATGACTGGACACCTTTTAGGTGCCGCAGGAATCATTGAAGCCATTGCAACAATTCTTGCTGTAAAAGAAGATGCTATTCCGCCTACTATTAACCACTTTACTGATGACCCAGAAATAGATCCAAGATTAAATCTGACCTTTAATAAAATGCAAAAAAGAGTTGTTAATGTAGCAATGAGTAATACTTTCGGATTTGGCGGACATAATGCGGCTGTTGTCATTAAAAAGTTTATTCCATAAAATAAACATTATTGCTTAAGTTTTTTAGAAAAAAAGTAAAGGACGAATTCACCAAAGATTTAGAAAGTTTTCTTAATTTTGAAGTAAAAGATATTGCATTATACAAAGAAGCCCTTACACATCCCAGTAAAAAGATATCAGCTAATTATCAAAGATTAGAGTTTTTAGGAGATGCTGTATTAAATTTTGTCATTGCATCTCATTTGTATAATACATATCCTGATTTATCAGAAGGTGATTTAACTAAATTAAGATCCAAACTTGTTAATAAATTTATCCTTAAAGAAATTGCATTAAAATTTAATCTTCAAAAATTTATCAATCATCAATTAAATAAAGCAGAGTTAGACAAATCTTCTGTTTATGCAGATATTATTGAATCCATTATAGGGTCAATTTATTTAGACAGAGGAATAACTTATGCAGAACAATTTATTAAGGAAAAAATTTTACAACAATTAGATGAAGTAACACAATTAGAAGATACAGATTATAAGTCAAAAATAATTCAGTTAGCACAAAAGTATAAATGGAAAATTCAATTTGAAGTAGAAAAAACTGAAAACACAAAAGAGGGTAAAGTATTTTGGGTAGCATTATTTATCAATCAGGAAAAAATAGCAGTAGGCAAGCATTACAACAAAAAACAAGCCGAGCAATTGGCTTCTCAAGAAGCATTAGAAAAGTTGAATATAGTTTGAAAGAGTTTTGTGATTATTAATTTTCAAAGTTCAATGCTCAATATTTAATTATTCAGTTTATTCAGCCATTATTAAAATTTTTACCGCGAAGTCGCAAAGACGCAAAGTTTAATGAGTTTTGATTTATGAGTGCTGACGCTATAGGTTAGAATGCTGATATGTTGTGAAACAACATCGTCTGCATTTTTAATTTTGAGTTACTAATTCAATACAATTAAAAACTAAACACTAAAAAATCAAAATGCTGACGATGAATGTCAGCATGCCGACCAAAAGCGTCGGCACTAAAAATAATTCACTTTTTACTCTTCATTTTTCACTTTTCGTTTTTCACTTTTCACTTTTCACTTCCTTTTGCCTTTGAACTTCATATAATACAATTCCTGCTGATACGGAAACATTCAGAGAGTCAAAAGGTTTTGCCATTGGTATTTTCACTTCACTATCACAAATGGATAAGTAATTTTTTAGAATACCATTGTGTTCAGAACCTAAAATAATTACAGAAGGTTGTGTAAAATCTTGTTCGTAAATTAACTTGCTTGTTTTTTCGTGACAGGCAATTATTTGAAACCCACTTTTTTTTAGTAATTGCAACGTTTCTAAAACATTTTCTTCTTTGCAAACTGGAATTTTTAATAAAGCCCCAGCCGATGTCTTGATAGCATCTGAATTAATTGATGCTGAATCTTTTGAAGGGATAAGTATAGCATCTACGCCCATTGCATAAGCACTTCGGGCAATTGATCCGAAATTTCTTACATCTGTGATTCTGTCTAAAAAAAGAATGAGTTGTATTTTTTTTGAATGAAGCAGGTCGGATAATTTCCAGTAAGTTACTTCAATGATATGAGCAACTATTCCCTGATGATTCTTTCCTTTTGCTAACTTTTCAATTTTTGCTTCTGGCACATATTGCACAGATATTTTATGTTCTCTTGCTTTGTTAAGCAGATTAGATAAAGATCGGTGTTTTTTTTCATCAACAAAAATCTTTTCAATGTTTTTTTCTTTTGAGGGGTCATTTAGGATTTCTTCAATTGCCCGAATGCCGTATATTAGTTCATTATTATTTGATTTCATTTAAAAATTTTTATTTGTTTTTATGAATAGAAGGAACTTCATAATTGCGAATTTCTAAAGTTTTTTTCTTCTTTGTTCTTGTTCACAATCATGCTCGTTTCTTTTATTGTAGAATTTAGAGTATAATTTGTAAAATTTGGTTTAATCAATGAGTCCAAATTGTTTGAGATGGTGAATGGCATGTTTGTGTAATAAATGCAACCATTCTTCATAGTTCAAATCGCCAAAGAAAGGATTTTGAACAATGAATCCAGGATTTTGCTGATGAAAGTTTAAGAAAGATTGTATTTCTCTTTCAAGTTCTTCAATGGCTGATGCAATATCTTTATTTCTTAATGGTGGAGGAGTATCGGGCATATAAGGATTAGGTGTATTTTCTTTGAAAGGTTTATCACTAAGCATAAATGCTTTTGCTTTGGGTAAATTTTCTGGTGAAGTATAAAGTGGCTGTACAATTCTTTTCCATCCTATACCTATTGAATCGGTCATGTGTTCAATCATAGCTTGTGGAGAAAGTTTGCCCCATCTTGGTTTTTCATTGCCCGTTAATTTTTTTAATAAAGGTATGTAATCTTCTCTAAAAAATTTTTCTTTTGGATTCATAAGTAATGTTTTTAAATTTGCAATATTGATTTTAAACTCTTGTAATTATGACTTTAATGCTGTATGCATTTAAAATATATCCATGCTTGTAATATGCTGAAAATCTTGTTTTACAACATATCGGCTTTTTAGAATAAAAAATATTTATATCTAAATTACTTAACTCTGTGCATCTTCTGTAGTGCTGGGTGAAGTATTTGAGTTTTCTGAATTATCATCAACTTCTTCTTCGTGTTCTACAATAGTTACGGCAGCTATTTCGTCGGTATCATCTAAGTTAATCAATCTTACGCCTTGTGTGTTTCTGCCCATTACTCTAATATCTTTCAAACTCAACCTGATAGTAATACCATTTTTAGTAATAATCATTAAATCGTCATTATCTGTAACGGCTTTTATTCCTACTAACAAACCTGTTTTTTCTGTAATATTCATTGTTTTCACGCCCTTTCCGCCTCTGTTGGTTATTCTGTATTCATCAATTTCAGATCTTTTACCATAACCTTTTTCACTTACTACCATTATAGTTTTTGATGGATCATCAATTGCCACCATTCCAATCACTTCATTTTGGATATTTGTAAAGGTATCGTCTTCTAAATCAATTCCAATCACACCACTTGCATTTCTGCCCATTGCCCTAACTTTTTCTTCATTAAATCTGCAAACCTTTCCAAATTTTGATGCAATCATTAAATCACATTTTCCATTTGTAAGTACGGCTTCAATAAGTTGGTCGCCTTCTCTGATATTAACAGCAATGATTCCATTTGTACGAGGTCTTGAATATTCTTCTAATAATGTTTTTTTAATAATTCCATTTTTGGTACACAATACAATATAATTATTATTGATGTACTCTTCGTTGCTCAAATTATTTACATTGATAAATGCTCTTATTTTATCATTTTGTTCAATAGCAATTAAATTTTGAATAGGTCTTCCTTTACTTTGTTTATTACCTTCAGGAATATCAAATACTCTTAGCCAGTAACATTTTCCTTTTTCTGTAAAGAGTAATAAATAATTATGATTTGTAGCAATAAACATGTGTTCTACAAAATCTTCTTCACGGGTAGCAACGCCTTTACTTCCTTTTCCGCCTCTGTTTTGTTTGCGATATTCATCTAAATTAGTTCTTTTGATATAGCCTAAATGTGAAATAGTAATCACAACTGTTTCATCAGGTATAATATCTTCCATTCTGATTTCATCTGCACTATAAACTAATTCAGTTCTGCGGGCATCACCATATTTTTCTTTAATTTGTTTTAATTCGTCTGTAACTATTTGTTTTTGTAATGCTTCACTTGCTAATACTTCTTTATAATATTCAATTTTTTTCATCAATTCATCATACTCAGCTTTCAGTTTATCTCTTTCTAATCCAGTAAGTGCTCTTAATCGCATATCTAAAATAGCTCTTGCCTGCACTTCAGAGAGATTAAATTTTGACATTAAAATATCCTTTGCAATATCTGGTGTTTCACTTTCTCTAATAATTTTAATAACTTCATCTAAATGGTCAATAGCAATCAATAAACCTTGCAAAATATGGGCTCTTTTTTCTGCCTGATCTAATTCAAATTTTGTTCTTCTTACTACTACTTCTATTCTGTGTAAAACAAAGTATTTAATAAGATCTTTTAAGTTCAAAAGTTTTGGACGACCATTTACAAGTACAACATTATTGATATTAAAGTATGATTGTAGTGCAGAATATTTGTAAAGATTATTTAGAACAACTTGTGGATTAGCATCTCTTTTAAGTTCATATACTATACGAATACCTTCTCTATTACTTTCATCTCTGATTTCGCTAATGCCCTCAATTTTTTTATCTTCTACTAATTTCCATTGTGCTTCTATCATTTCTGCCTTATTGATTTGATAAGGCACTTCGGTTACTACAATTCTGTATCTGTCTTTTACTTCTTCTATTTCTGTTTTTGCTCTGATAACTACTCTTCCTCTTCCAGTAAGATATGCTTCTTTAATTCCTTCGTATCCATAAATAATACCTCCAGTAGGAAAATCAGGACATTTAATATGCTTCATCAAATCTTCAATTGGAATTTCTTCATTTTGAATATAATCTATAATGGCATCAATACATTCAGAAAGATTATGAGGAGCCATATTAGTAGCCATACCTACTGCAATGCCCGATGCTCCGTTAACAAGCAAGTTTGGAAAAGCTGCAGGTAATACAGTGGGTTCTTGAAGAGAATCATCAAAATTAGGTTTGAAATCCACTGTGTTTTTATCAATATCTACCAGTAGTTCTTCTGCAAGTTTGGTAAGTCGTGCTTCGGTATAACGCATAGCGGCAGGTGGGTCTCCATCCATACTTCCAAAGTTACCTTGCCCATCTACAAGTGTGTATCGTAAACTCCAATCTTGAGCCATTCTAACCATTGTATCATATACACTTGCATCGCCGTGAGGATGATATTTACCTAAAACTTCCCCTACTATACGGGCTGATTTTTTGTATGGTTTATTATGTTGTAATCCAAGTTCAAGCATTCCATAAAGTACTCTTCTGTGTACGGGTTTAAGACCATCGCGTACATCAGGTAAAGCACGAGATACTATCACAGACATTGAATAATCAATGTACGCTGTTTTCATTTCATCTTCAATATTGATAGGGATAATGTGTTCTTTGTTTTCCATAAATGATTTTATTTTTGAGAAAAATTTTAAGTGGCTAAAATATGGAAAATTAAGTAAATTAAGAAATATTTTTTAGTGAAAAGTAAAGAGTGAAAAGTGAAAAATGAATAGCACTGACATTTATGTCGGTGAATAAAAAGTGAATAGTGAAAAATGAAATGCTGACGATATATGTTAGCATGCCGACCGAAGCGTCGGCAAGAGAAAAGTGAATAGAAACGACATTTATGTCGTTTTTGAAAAGTAGGGGCGTATCGCCATACGCCCTGAAAGAAAAGACAATTCACGAATTGCCTTTATCAAAAAAATCCCGAAGAGATGACAAAATTGTAGTGAAAGGTTAAAAGTGAATAGCACAGACATTTATGTCGGTGAAATAGTGAGTAGTTTTGATAAAATAAAAATTGCGTGAGGGATGCGGAGGGCGGCGGCGAGCGGAGCGAGCCGACGGCACTGCCCAGAATGGAGCAAGGCGAAATGAAGGGATTGCCGAAGCGAAAGCGGAGCCCGTAGTAGCCCGACCCGAGCGTTAGCGAGGGGCACGCCCAAATAGAAGTGAAAAGTGAAAAGTAAAAAGTGAATAGTGAACATTGAAAATTGAATAGCACAGACATTTATGTCGGTGAAAAAGAGAATAGTAAATTATTTCACCTTGCTTCTAATGATATTCAATGCACCACCTGCTTTGAACCATTCAATTTGTTGAGCATTGTATGAATGATTAGCTAGAATGGTTTCTGAGCTTCCATCTTTATGATGAATAACAATTGTCAATGGTTTGCCTGGTGTAAATGTTGTTAATCCAATAATATCAAAAGTATCGTCTTCTTGAATTTTGTCATAATCAGATTTATCAGCAAAAGTGAGTGCCAACATTCCTTGTTTTTTCAAATTTGTTTCATGAATACGAGCAAATGATTTTACCAATACAGCTTTTACTCCTAAATAACGAGGTTCCATAGCAGCGTGTTCTCTTGATGAACCTTCACCATAGTTTTCATCACCTACAATGATAGAACCTATTTTTGCGGCTTTATATGATCTTTGAACTTTTGCAACTTCTTCGTATGCACCTGTTAATTGATTTTTAGTTTTTCCTGCTTCACCTGTAAAGGCATTCACAGCACCTAATAGTAAGTTGTTTGAGATATTATCTAAATGTCCTCTGTATTGTAGCCATTTTCCAGCAGGAGAAATATGGTCTGTAGTACATTTTCCTTTTACTTTAATAAGTAATTTTAATCCATACCAATCAGTACCTTCCCATGGTGCAAATGGTTCTAATAATTGTAGTCGCTGACTATTAGGATTTACTTTCACTTCAATACTACTTCCGTTTTCTGCAGGTGCTTGATAACCGGGGTCATCAACTTTAAAGCCATTTGGAGGTAATTCAAATCCCTGAGGTGGATCTAATTTGACAGCTTTTCCTTCTTCATTTATAAGGGTATCTGTTATAGGATTAAAATCTAATCTACCAGCAATAGCAAGTGCAGTTACTAATTCTGGTGATGCTACAAATGCGTGAGTATTAGGGTTACCATCTTGTCTTGCAGAAAAGTTTCTATTAAATGAATGAACAATGGTGTTTTTTTCTTTTTTTTCTGCACCTGGTCTATCCCACATTCCAATACAAGGACCACAAGCATTTGCAAAAACTTTTGCACCTATTTTATTGAAAATGTCAATAAGTCCATCTTTTTCAATAGTGTATCTCACTTGTTCAGAACCAGGCGTAATTGTAAATTCTGCTTTTGCTTTAAGTTTTTTTTCAACGGCTTGCTTTGCTACAGATGCAGCACGAGAAATATCTTCATAAGATGAATTTGTACATGACCCAATAAGACCTGCACTCACTTCCAATGGCCAACCATTTTTCTCTGCTACTTCTTTTATTTTACTAATAGGTGTAGCAAGATCTGGAGTAAATGGACCATTCAAATGTGGTTCTAATTCTGATAAATTGATCTCAATTACTTGATCAAAATATTTTTCTGGATTTTCATATACTTCAGGGTCAGCAGTGAGGTGTTCTTTTATGCTATTGGCTAATTCTGCTACCTCTTTTCTGCCAGTTGCTACCAAGTAACGATACATAGAATCATCGTAAGCAAATATTGAAGTAGTAGCACCTACTTCAGCTCCCATGTTACAAATTGTTCCTTTTCCAGTTGCACTAAGAGATTTTGCTCCTTCACCGAAATATTCAATAATTTTATCAGTTCCACCTTTTACAGTGAGAATACCGGCTACTTTCAAAATTACATCTTTGGCAGATGTCCATCCATTTAATTTTCCTGTAAGTTTTACACCAATTAATTGAGGCCATTTAAGTTCCCATGGTAATCCTGCCATTACATCACAAGCATCGGCACCACCTACACCAATGGCAATCATTCCAAGTCCACCAGCATTTACGGTGTGGCTATCTGTTCCAATCATCATTCCACCGGGAAATGCATAATTTTCAAGAATTACCTGATGAATAATACCAGCACCAGGTTTCCAAAATCCAATGCCGTATTTTGCTGATACAGATGAAAGAAAATCATAAACTTCCTGATTCACTTTTATAGCTCTTTCTAAATCTTCTTTTGAATTTGATTTTGCAACAATTAAGTGATCACAATGTACTGTTGATGGCACTGCAACCTTTGAACGACCTGCTTGCATAAACTGAAGCAAAGCCATTTGAGCAGTAGCATCTTGCATGGCTACGCGATCAGGTGCAAATTCTACATAAGATTTTCCTCTTTCAAAATCTTGCAGTGGTTGAGAAGGGTGAAGGTGAGCATACAAAACCTTTTCAGCAAAAGTGAGAGGTCTTTTTATTTGTTTTTTTACATTATTAATTTTTTCAGGAAAGTTTTGATAAACAGATTTAATCATTTCAAAATCAAATAGCATAGTTGTAATTTTTGGGGCACAAATGTAGGAAAAAAGTTTTTTATTGAATTTTTTTAATTCTCAATATTCAATATTCAATGTGCCGACGCTGTCGGACGGCATCCAGACGACATTCGTGTCAGGACAAGTGCTGACTTTTGCATAGCAAAATCGTTAGCATGCAATGCTCAATGTACAATGTTCAATTTTTTTAATAAACACAATGCACACAAAGAAATTTTCACAAAAAACACAAAGATTTTTTATAGTAAATTACTAGAATTTTCAAATATTATTTTTCTTTTTTCACTCTTCACTTTTCACTTCTATTGAGATAACTTCGCTTCGCTCGTAATGACGATATAACAGGGCGTATGGCGATTCGCCCCTACTCAAAACTTTAAACTCAAAACTAATAACTCGTTACAATAGGCATTAAAAGTGAGATAATTTTTTCGCCGGGATTTTCTTGATGTGGTTTAATAATAACGGCTCTGTTAGCTTCTGTCATTTCAAAGACAACTTCATCAGATGGGATATTTTGTAATTGTTCAATTAACAAAGGGGCATTAAAGGCGATGTTAAATTCTTCACCTTCGTAAGTGCAGGAAAGTTGTTCAAAAGCAGATTCATTGTATTCCTCATTAGATGCAGAAACTTTTAATAAACTACCTTTCATTTCCAAATGAACTCTATGATTTTCTAAAGTTGAAAATACTTTTACACGACGAATGGATGCAATGATTGAATTTCTGTCAACAATTAATTTTTTAGATGAATTTTTTGGAAACACATCTCTGTATTTTGGATAATCACCTGTAGCAAGTTTTGAAAATACAGTGTATTCACCTATTTTGGCTAAAATGTACCCCTTTGCAAATTTTACTTCAATCGCGTCTTCAATTTTGTCTAAAATTTTTGTGATGACAGGCACATTCTTTTTGGGTAATATAAATGAAACATTGGTTTCTGGACGAGAATCGGTGCGGGTATATTCAATCAAACGGTGTGTATCGGTGGATACAAAAATAGCTTCGTTTTCTAAAAACTGGCAATAAATACCACAAAGATTAGGACGAAGTTCAATGTCATCTGATGCAGCAAAAAGTGTTTTTTCAAGTCCGGTTTTAAATATACTGGATTGAATTGTAAATGTTCCTGCATATTCTTCTTCATTGCTTAATGCTGGATATTGTTCGCCATCAAATACACTTATTTTATATTCACCCTGTTCTGTTTTAAGTTTAATAACCATTTCATCAGGTAATAAAATAAATGTAAGTGGTTGTTCAGGCAAACTTTGAAGAATTTCCATTATCTTTTTTGCATTGATAACAAATCCATCTTTGAAATTATTTTTGTCATCAGATGCAGGACTAACAGGAATAGAGGTTTGAACTCTTAAATCATCACTATATGCAGTGATGTTCAACATATCTTTTTTAGTTTCAAATAAAAATCCTTCTAATAGTGGATTTGTTTTATTGGTAGAAACAATAGGGCTTAAATTTTTTAAGTGTTCTAAAATAATGGAAGGTGTGGTTATGAACATCATATTTATTAAATTTTAATGGATTTTTGGGCAAAAATACTTTAAAGTACTCTGAACCATTCAACAATTTTATTAACAATAATAAAAAGTTATCAACTAATAATTTTTCTTTAAATCAAAAATAATAAATATCCATCCGATAATAAATAGCAATCCTCCTAATGGCGTTATCCAAAATAATGAATGTGGAAAAGTAATGTGAATAATGCTTTGCAAACTAATCCAATACAATGAACCTGAAAAAAATAATATTCCCGCAGATATTGACCAAAAACTAAATTTGAATATTTCTTTATTTGAAATGACATTAAACAAAGTAAGTATTAATAAAACAATAGAATGATAAAATTGATATTTCACGCCCTTTTCAAAAACTTGAAAAGAATGTATGCTCAATGTTCCATTGTTTACTAAATTCTCTAATGAATGTGCAGAAAACGCACCAAGTATAACAGACAATGCTCCACAAACTGAAGCCAAAATAATTTGAGTGAAAAATTTATTTTTTATGTTGTTCATAAAATTGATTTAAACTTTTTTTAGTTTCTGAAAATTGTAGTAATTGAAAAGTTTTTTCAAAATCATTTTTATGTTGCATTGCATAAAATGCACATTTTAATATCTCTTCTTTATATTGGTCATGTTCAAGCGATAATACAAATGATTTTAATTGATTAAATGTTATGCTATAATGAGAGAAAATTTTTTTGAGAAATTTTGTTTTTTCATAATCAGAATCTAATTGATTAACTTTATTCAAATACAAATTTTGTAGTGAATCTGTTAGCAATGGTTGAGTATTTAATTTTGTAAGATAATCATTGTAATACTCAATAAAAGTTTGTTTTGCAATATCGTATTTCAAAAAATCTTTCCAGTGAGATAAATCAAAAACAGAAGTAATTTTGGGAATTAATGATTTCATAATTTTTACTTTTTCAACTTCAAAGGGAACTGCTTCAATGATTGATTCTGCTTGCTTTGGCGAGAAACAATTATGTTTAATAAATTGTTCAATAAGCACAATTTTTCTATCTTGATTAGGCGTAGAATAAATGTATTGCATTGCTTTTGAAAATTCTGAACCATCTATATTTTCAATGCATACAGAGTTACTATCATTATAAAAAATAATTTTTTGAATGGATTTTTCTTCTTTGGTTTTGACTTGAATAGATGTATCTATTTCAGGAATATCAGGTTTTAGGTTAGAAGATGGTAGTGTGGCAAGATATTTAAGCGTTTTGTTGTCTGATAAAATAAGATAGATGATATCCATATTTTGAATGGGCTTGGTTGGATGAAATAAAAATAGGGTAGTGTCAATTTTTTGAATATCTGGATTGGCAAACTTTATCCTTATAGAAATTGGATTTTCAGTGATATTGGTGATTTTTACATCGGTTTGAAAATTTTTTGGAAACAAATTGTTTTGATATTCAATTTGAATGGGTTGCGTGCTTTCTGAAAAAATAATTAAATTATTTTGAGAAATGAAATTTAATGGGATAAAGATAATTGAATACAAAAATAATTTTACAAACTTCATACCCGCAAAGGTAGGAGAAATTTTGGTTAATTTTAAAATGCTCAATGTTCAATGTGCCGACCACCAGCGTCGGCACTAAAAATTTTTCACTTTTCACTTTTCGTTTTTCACTTTTCGTTTTTCACTATTCACTATTCACTTCTTTGGGATTACTTCGCTACGCTCGTAATGAAGGTAATTTTAAAAAACTAAAAATATTAAATATTTTTCACTCTCTGCGTGTTTTACCACTTTTTGGATTTAATGAGATATATATTTTAATCAAATGAATTGTAACAATTAATTTTACTTTTACACCGCCACATCAGCTTTAATATGTGGATGTGGATTGTATCCTTCTAATTTAAAATCTTCAAATTTGAATTCAAAAATATTTTTCACATCTGGATTAATTATCATTTTGGGTAAAGGTCTGCAATCTCTTGATAATTGAAGTTTTGCTTGTTCAATATGATTTAAATATAAATGTGCATCGCCAAGTGTGTGAATAAATTCATAAGGTTTTAAGTTTGTTGCTTGTGCTACCATCATTAATAATAACGCATAAGAAGCAATATTAAATGGTACGCCTAAAAAAATATCAGCACTTCTTTGATATAACTGACAGGAAAGTTTTCCATCTGCTACATAAAATTGAAATAAAATATGACAGGGTGGTAATCGCATTTCATTGATTTGTGCAACATTCCACGCACTCACTATTAACCTGCGTGAATTAGGATTTTTCTTAATCTCTTCAATTAAATTACTTATTTGGTCAATATGCCCGCCATTGTAATCAGGCCAACTTCTCCATTGATAACCATAAATAGGCCCTAACTCTCCCTTTTCATCTGCCCATTCATCCCAAATAGTTACACCATTATCTTTTAGATATTTTATATTTGTTGAACCTTTTAAAAACCACAATAATTCATGAATGATAGATTTTGTATGTAACTTTTTAGTGGTAAGCAATGGAAAACCTTCTTCTAAATTAAATCGCATCTGATAACCAAAAACGCTAATTGTTCCAACACCTGTTCTATCTTGTTTTTTTACACCTTTTTCTAAAACATGTGATAATAAATCGTGATATTGTTTCATAATTTTAATTTTTGAATTCTAATTTTTTAGCAGGAATCACTGTGGCTTCACATTTTCCAAACCCTACACGAATGCCATTTTTTTGAGCATAACCTTTAATGATAACTGTGTCTCCATCTTCAATAAATTTTCTTTCTTGTCCATTATTTAATTTGATTGGTTTTGCACCTCTCCATGTTAGTTCTAACATACTACCAAATTGATGTGGTTCTGGACCACTGATGGTGCCACTTGCCATTACATCTCCCACATTCACAGGGCATCCGTTAATAGTATGATGTGCTAATTGTTGCTCCATTGTCCAGTAAAGATACTTGTTATTACTTTGACAAATCAATGTTTCGCTACCATCAGATGTTTTTAATATAACTTCTAATTGAATATCTAACAATTTTCTATTGCTTTGACGCAAGTAGGGTAGTGGTTCTGGAATCTGTTCAAAATAAGGTTCAATGAAAAATGGTTCTAATGCTTCAATTGTAACAATCCATGGAGAAATAGTTGAAGCAAAATTTTTTGCTAAAAATGGCCCTAATGGTTGGTATTCCCAAGTTTGAATATCTCTTGCACTCCAGTCGTTAAAGAGAAACATTCCAAAGATGTAATCCTTTGCATTGTCTACGGGAATGATTTCGCCTTGTTCTGTTTTTTTACCTACTACAAAAGCAGTTTCTAATTCAAAGTCAAGTAGTTTAGTGGGGCCAAAAATTGGCTTGTCTGCATCAGCAGGTTTTGTTTGACCATTAGGACGATAAAAAGAATGCGGACTTACAAAGATGCTGGATGATCTTCCGTGATAGCCGACTGGCAAGTGTTTCCAGTTGGGCAAAAGAGCATTATTAGGATCTCTGAACATTTTACCAACATTGGTAGCGTGATATTCACTGGAATAAAAATCTGTATAATCACCTATTCTTAAAGGCAAAAGCATTTTTATAGAATCAAATGGTTTAAAAACTTTTGGATGTAAGTGTGTTGCATTTTTTAGTGAGTCATTTTCTTCATTAAGTAAGTCCTGAATTTTGAGACGAACAGCATTAGTTATTTTTTTACCTAATGCAATAAAATCATTTAAATATGGTTTATTAAGAACATCAGAAAGATTGGGGTGAATATCTTTGAAAAATCCATTTTCTGCTAAAACGAATAAATCTATAATTTCATTACCTATTGCAGAGCAAGCGTGGTGAGGAGTTTCGGAGTCAGAATAAATTCCAAATGGGATGTTGTAAATAGTAAAATCACAATTATCGTCATATATTTTCCAGGAGTTCATAATTTTTTTGGTGCAATAATAAGGATAAATAGTGAAAAGTGAATAGTGAAAAACGAAGAGTGAATAGTGAAAAATTTTAGTTTTGAATTTTTAGTTTTTAGTGTTTAGTTATTTTTCAATTCAAAGTATTAACTCAAAATTAAAATTTTATAACTAAAAACTCATTAAATAAAATTGAACATTGAGCATTGAATATTGAACATTGAACATTGAACATTGAAAAAAAAATGTATGCGTATGACGTACGTCTCTACTCAAAACTAATCAAAACACAATTCCCATCGTAATATAAGGCATAATGGGCAATTGATAAATAACATCGTAAGTAAATCTATCTACATAAAAAATGTTTTTTCTATTGTAGATATTTGTTGCACCAGCATTGAGTTCTAATTTTACTTTTGGTGTAAAGTGATAAAAATATCTGAATCCAAAATCTAATCTGTGATAATCTATCAATCTGCCAGAATTTAATGTACCAGGAATGTAACCTAAATTGGCATTAGCGTTAGTGTAATTAAAATTGATATTATTATTAAATTGAATGTTGGGATAAAAACCTTGCGTTGGCGTAAAAGGATATGGCGAACCAAAATTCCACCTTACATTAACTTCATATTGTTTTTTCTTTCCAAAATTGTAAGATACTACAATGTTCAAATTATGCCTTCTGTCAAAAATTGGTGGATAATTAAGAACTTCGCCAGTTGTAGCATTGCCAGCCCATCTGTTAGTTTTCATATACGAATAAACCAACCATACATACAACTTTTTACTTTCATATTTTAATGTAAAATCTGCTCCCATTGCATCGCCCTGTTCTATAATATAAACTTTTTTGAATTCATCAGGAATGTTTTGATTGATTTGATTGTCATCATATAATTTATCTCTATTCACATTGATAATTGTATTGAAAAATTTGTAATAAGTTTCAACATTCACTTCAAAAAATTTCAGGAAATCATATTCAATGCCTGCCACTGCGTGCCATGCTTTTTGAACAGATGAACTGGTTTGTTTTTTATTACCATTTTTATCCAGATATTCATTTGGAAATTTATCGCTATCTGGTCCGTGAATGTAACCATAAAATAAATTCACTACATCTCTGTCAGAATTAGCACTGAATAGTGCCTGAGAATATATACCTCCTGCGGCTTTCATTCGTAAAGTATTGGTAATATTATATTTCATTCCTATACGAGGTTCTGGTGAAAAAACATTTAATGTAGCATAATATTGTGTGCGAATACCTGGTTCTATCACTAAATGTTTATCTAATAAAATCCATCTGAATTTAAAATATGCACCTAATGTGGCTGTAGATCTTTGTTCCTGTATAGGCGAAAAATTCGGATTTTGAATTTGATAATCGGTATTTAATACATTTGCATCAATACCAAATCGAATATCATTTCTGCCTACAAATCTTATAAAATTAAATCCTGCATCAAAATTATTCACGGCACTTGTTTTGGTATTTCCATCAATAGTATGATTGACATAATCTATTTTGTAATTTGAAAAATTGACAAATCCATCCATTATCAAATTAGAATAAGGTGGAATAATATAAAAGTTTGTTCCACCGCCATAGTTTCGCCATTTGAATGTTGCAACATTTTTAAAATCGGCTTTATCAGTAAAATTAAATGCAAAGAAATTGATTTTTGAACCACTTTGAGTATTAAAGGATGTTTTGGCATAAATATCAGTAAAGTAGTAGGGCAAACCATTTGTTTTGTTATTAGTAAAATCATTAGCATATTTGTATAAGGAAGTAGAAGTTTGTGGTAAATAAGAATGCTTTGCAGAAATCAGGAATGATGCACCAGCCCGATTGCTGTCTTGTTTAATAATAGGTCCTTCTAAAGATAATTTGGCTGAAAATGTAGATGCCTGAATTTTTCCTGACAGATTTCTTTTATTACCATCTTTGGTGCGAATATCCATTATTGCTGAATTTCTACCACCATACTCTACATTAAAACCCGCTGAATACACATCTGCTTGTTTGATAATATCATTATCAAATACTGAAAATAATCCAAGTGAATGAAAAGGATTAAAAATAGTCATTCCATCTAATAAGATTTTATTTTGCACGGGCAAACCACCACGAATATATATTTGTCCGCCCTGATCACCAGTGGAAACAACGCCCGGTAATACCTGTAAATACTGTGCAATATCAGGTTCTCCAATACTTGGTAATTTATTGATAACAATAGGGTCAATCTTTGTTACAGAGATATTTACTTTTTCGGTTTTATCTTCTTTTGTTGCTGAAACTTCTACTTCTTCTAATTGAATATTTTTTCTTACTCCAAAATACTTTTTACTAATTACTTCATTTTCTTTTACTTCAATAACATCCTGAATGGTGTCAAAATCTAATGATGATATAACGAGTGTTTGTTTTCCAACAGGCACTCTTGTAAGCGTAAAATATCCGTTAAAATCTGTACTGGTTCCGATAGTAGTGCCTTTAATATATACATTGCAAAAAGCCGCAGATTCTCCTGTTGACTTTACATAAACTACTCCTTTTATAGTGCCATATTTGTTTTGGGAAAAAATTTGTAGAGAAATAAAACTGCTTAAAATGATGAAGAAAGTGAATTTTGAAAAGTTACGAATTGTCATTATTAAAATTTTTTGAGGGGGCAAAATAAATTAAAGAATATGTATTTCCAAAGAGAGAAAAATTTTATATGTAAATTCGCCACTTAAAATTTATTTCAAATAAAAATCTCATATACAAATTGATGATATTGATTTTAATACAAAACTATTTTAATGCTTAAATATCAAAAAAAATTCTTAAATACCATCTGGAATTACAATGTTCCAAGGTTTTTCATTGTCTTGTTGGATATTTTTTTAGCCATTGTTTCACTTCTTATATCAATTTTTTTAAGATTCAATTTTCAAACCATTCCTGAAGATGATAAAAAACTTATACCTGTTAATATATTGATTGTTGTAGTTGTTCGCACAATTTATGAATTGATTTTTGGTATTCATAAAAGCATGCTTAGGCATAGCAGTTCTCGTGATGCATTGAGAATATTTTATAGCAGTTTATGTGGTACATTAACATTATTCGCAGTCAATTTTTTTTGGTTGTTTAATTATGAACATTTTGTATTTCCTACTTCGGTTATCATTATTGATTTTTTAGTGTATGTTTTTTTCATGGTTTCTGTTCGCTTGCTTGTAAAAACTCTTTACATTGAATACAAAAATCCCTATAAAAACAAAAAGTATATTTTAATTTACGGTGCAGGAGAAGCGGGAATTATCACTAAAAGAACACTAGATAAAGATAAAGCATCGCAATACAAAGTTATTGGATTCATTGATGATGATGAAAATAAACAAGGAAAGAGAATTGAAAACATCACAGTTTATTCATCTGATGACCTTGAAGATATTGTAAAAGATAAAGATGTAGATGCCATAGTAATTAGTATTCAAAATATATCAGTTGAAAAAAAGCAGGAGATTGCTGAAAAAGCATTGAGTTTAAATTTACAAGTTTTATATGTTCCGCCCGTATCAAAATGGATTAATGGACAATTAAATGCTTATCAAATTAAATCAATCAATATTGAAGATTTGTTGGAAAGAGATCCGATTAATTTAGATAATCAAAAAGTAAAACAAGAACTTGAAAATAAAGTTGTATTAATTACAGGTGCTGCTGGTTCTATTGGCAGTGAATTATCAAGACAATGTGCTCACTATCGCCCAAAACACTTAATTTTATTAGATATTGCAGAAACACCTTTGTATGAATTAGAATTAGAATTGAAAGAAAGATTTCCAGAGTTATCTTTTGAAACTGTAATAGGAGATGTTAGAAATGAAGCAAGAATGCAAAGGGTATTTGAATACTTCAAACCACAAATTGTATTTCACGCTGCGGCATATAAGCATGTTCCTGTTATGGAAGAAAATCCTTCCGAAGCTATACTAAACAATGTTTTAGGAACAAAGATAGTTGCTGATTTATCAGATCAATACCATGTTCAAAAAATGATTTTAATTTCTACTGACAAAGCCGTTAATCCAACTAATGTAATGGGTGCTTCTAAAAGGATTGCAGAAATTTATGTGCAAAGCAAAAATAAAGTTTCAAAAACTAAATACATCACTACAAGATTTGGCAATGTGCTTGGTTCAAATGGTTCTGTCATTATCCGATTCAAAAAACAAATAGAAAATGGAGGTCCGGTTACTGTTACACATCCTGAAATAACAAGGTTTTTTATGACAATTCCAGAAGCATGCCAATTAGTTTTAGAAGCTGCAGCAATGGGAAATGGCGGAGAAATTTTTGTGTTTGATATGGGGAAACCTATAAAGATTTTGAATCTTGCTGAAAAAATGATTCGTTTATCAGGATTAAAACCTTATGAAGATATTCAAATTATCTTTACAGGATTGAGACCAGGTGAAAAACTTTATGAAGAAGTATTAGCAGATAAAGAACATACATTACCAACTCATCATCCAAAAATTTTAATTGGCAAAGTAAGAGAATATAATTTTGAAGACATAAAACCACAAGTAGAAAAACTTATCAATTGTTTTGAAACACAAGATAATTTTAAGATTGTTGAATTAATGAAAAAACTTGTTCCTGAATTTGAAAGTAACAATTCAGTGTTTGAAAAATTAGACAAGAAAGTGAAAAGCGATGAGTGAATAGTGAAAAATGAAAAGTGAAGGCTAATTAAACTTTGTGTCTCTGTGCCTTTGCGGTAAAAATTT
Organism: Bacteroidia bacterium; assembly: GCA_035405785.1. GTDB lineage: Bacteria > Bacteroidota > Bacteroidia > B-17B0 > Aurantibacillaceae > BPGX01. The sequence goes on along the minus strand of DAONJS010000002.1, from coordinate 190,412 downwards.
TAATAGTGGTTGAAAAATTGAAAATTGAGCATTGAATGCTGACGATTTTGCTATGCAAAATATCAGCATGCAGACCGCAGCGTCGGCACTCAAAACTCAAAATTACATTTCCTTTATCCCAATTTGTTTAATAATTTCCCAACATACAATACCACCACATACTGCTACATTTAATGAATGTTTGGTGCCCATTTGGGGAATTTCTATACATAAATCACAACTATCAATAATTTCATTTGATATACCCGTTACTTCATTTCCAAAAACTAATGCAATTTTTTCTTCATCATGAAACTTTATTTGATTCAACAAAATACTTTTTTCACATTGTTCAATGGCAATTACTTTGTATCCATTTTGTTTTAATAAATCTATTGCTTCATTGGTAGTAGAAAAATATCTCCATTCAACTGATAGTGTTGCACCTAAAGCGGTTTTTTCAATTTCACGATGAGGAGGTTTGCCTGTAATTCCGCATAAATAAATACCTTCCAACAAAAAACTATCTGCGGTGCGAAAAAAGGAACCTACATTATTTAAACTGCGAATATTATCCAAAACTAAAATTATCGGATATTTTGGTGCAACTTTAAACTCTTCAATGGTCTTAAAAACTCGCGACATAACTAATCTACACTACTATTATTATTTTCAACATACATACCATACTCTTTAATAAGTTCTATCAATTCATCTACTGCTCTTTCTTCGGGGATATTTCTTTTTACAACTGTATGACCCTTGTATAAAGAAACTTTTCCAACTCCTGTGCCTACATAACCAAAATCAGCATCTGCCATTTCACCAGGACCATTTACAATACATCCCATAATACCAATCTTAACTCCTTTCAAATGTGATGTTTTTTCTTTAATTTTCTTTGTAGTTTCTTGCAAATCAAATAATGTTCTTCCACAACTTGGACAAGCAATATATTCTGTTTTACTAATCCTTTCTCTTAATCCTTGCAATATATTAAACATCAATTTATTTAATTCTTGCAGAGAGTAGGGCTTTATTAATTCATTTTGTTCAATCATAATACCATTTCCAAATCCTGCTGTAAATAAGTAACCTAAAATTTTAGAAACATTCAAACTAAATTCTTCTGTGTCATTAGTATTAACTGATATTTTGAAAATAATGGGATAATTATATTTTTCGTAAAATTTTTTCAAATGTATTTTTAATTTTCCTGCAATGTAAAATTCATCAGGAATGTTTAGTAATAATACAATTTTTTGCTTTTCTGGTAAAAGAACATTTTCTAATTCGTTGGGATTTATTTCAACAAAATTTATTTTTGGTGAAAACTCTTTAATTTCTGAAAGGTTTGAATAACTTATAAGAGGATAATGTTGTGGCAATTTTGTTTTAATCCAATTATTGTAATCTGTGATAATTCCTATATTTCCTGGTAATTCAAATGTGATACTTTTATCTTTTACATACACATAATCAGATGCAAAATCTGTAATATTCCATTTATCAGATTGAGCATTGTAAATATACCCAACTCCAAATAAATTTTTTTGTGTAGGTTCTTGAGAAATATTGTTTGATAAATTATTGATGATTACTGGAACATTTGAATTTCCAATATTTTCAATACTTTCTGTTTTTTTGTTGATGTGTAAATTTTTTGAATTTTCATAAATCCACTTAGGATGATTGTCTAACAACCATTCTTTGATAGTATGTAAATTTTTTTCTCTAAAATCATTATAAGGCTTTACAAGTTTTAATGCCGCAGGAATTTCATTTTCAGCAGGTTCTGTAAGCGATACTCTTACAGTATCTCCAATACCATCTTCAAGTAATGTGCCTATTCCAATTGCAGATTTTATTCTACCATCTTCGCCGTCTCCTGCTTCTGTTACACCAATATGCAATGGATAAATGTTTCCATTTTTAATCATTGTATGCACCAGTAAGCGATAAGCATCTATCATTACTAATGGATTACTTGCTTTCATTGAAATAACAATGTTGTAGAAATTTTCTTCTTCACAAATGCGAATAAACTCCATTGCACTTTCTACCATACCTTCGGGTGTATCGCCATATCTACTCAATATTCTGTCGCTTAATGAACCGTGATTAGTGCCAATTCTCATTGCCGTGCCATATTCTTTACAAACTTTTATAAGTGGAATAAATTTCTCGCGAATTTTTTCTAATTCTGCATTATATTGTTTGTCTGTATATTCTTTGTATTCAAATTTTTTCTTATCAGAATAATTGCCTGGATTGATACGCACCTTTTCAACTATTCTTGCCGCTACTTCTGCCGCATTTGGGGTATAATGAATATCAGCACATAATGGAATAGAATAACCGCGTTTTTTTAATTCATTTTTAATGGTTAATAAATTTTCTGCTTCTTTAATGCTTGGTGCTGTGATTCTGATAAGTTCACATCCTGCATTGATAAGCCGAATACATTCTTCCACAACTGCACTGGTATTCATTGTATCGGCAGTGGTCATACTTTGTACCCGAATAGGGTAGTGCCCACCCATTTTTAAATCACCTATGTTAACTTCTCTTGTTTTGAGTTTGATATAGTTCATTTTTAAATTTTATTATTTTGAAATTCAGTAAGTTATGTTGAAAATTGATTTTTTGTGGCAAAATTACATTTTTATTTGGTGGATTAGAAATAAATTCATTATACTTGCCCCATCAATAACCCTAAAAATTTAAAACTATGAAAAAAGTTGTACTAACAGTAGCCAGTGCAGTGGCTTTAAACGCATTCATGACTGCACAAACACCTTACGCCATTCCTAATGCAGGATTTGAAAGTTGGGTGACAACTGGTGCTCAGGCAGGAAAAGCAAACAACTGGGCTGGATATGGTGATATGGGACTCCTCATTGGTGCACCTTCTTACACAATGATTACTACTTACTTTAAAGATGGAGCAAAGAAAAATTCAGGTTCTTATTCAATGAGAATACAGAACATGGATTACACGGCTATTATTGGACAAAAACTTAATGGAATGGCATGGTTAGGTACAGCAGGTACAAACACTGTTAATATGGGGATTTATGGTATTCCATTTAGTCAAAATATTAATTCTTTTGGTGGATTTTTATCTTATACAATAAGTGCTGCTGCAACCGGGGGTCTTGATACAGCAGTAGTATTCTGCCAAACTACAAAATGGACAGGATCAACTGAAACACTAATTGAAGATGCTAGTGTTTTAACAAATGCAAATGTTCCCTCTTTTCAGGCATTTAACCAAACTGCTGTTTCTGTAAATGCTGGTATACCTGATACTTTATGGATTGTAGCAATTTCTTCATATAATGCTGCTGATGCAAACTATGATAATCTTTCACAATTATGGATTGATGACTTGACATTGACTACAGTTACTGGCATTACAGCACCAGTATTAGATTTTGTAGATACTCGTATGGCTCCAAATCCTGCTAATGATGTGGTGAGATTTACAACTTCTGCAAAAAACATTGGAGGTTATCTTAAACTTTATGATGCACTTGGAAAAGTAGTTCTTACAGTACAAGTTACAAATGCATTAGACAACAGATTTAGTGTAGAAACATTACCAGCAGGTGTATATTTTTATCAAGTTGCAAATGCAAATGGAGATGTAAATGCACACGGTAAATTAGTTGTTACCAAATAATTTTATAAAAAATTTCAATACTTAATCAAAGCCCCGATTTTCGGGGCTTTTTTATTTTATACTATTTACTTATTGCTATAGATAAAAAGTTATAATTGAAATTCGTGAAAATTTGTGTGTTGAAGCTACGTGAAATATTTACTTTTATGTTTTACAGTCATTGTGATGACGATAGACCGAAGAAATCTCGTGTGATAGGTGTAATATACTTTTGAGATTGCTTCATCTGTGAAATTCATTTTGTAATAATTTTAAGCTGAATTATTTCACTGGGTTGCAATGATGGATATTTTATACTGGGCAACATCACGCTCTTTAATGTTGGTACTTTGATTATTGAGAATTTGAAATTATAGATTTTTTGAATTATTTTGATATAAAAAAATGGAAAAACATATAGTAAATTATAACAATTGAACAATAACACATTTTCAACACAACATTCTTTATTCAGAATAAATCTCAAAAGAAAAAAATAAAACAAATATTTGAAAATCAGTTAATTATCAAATAAATTAAAAAAATAATAAAAAAAATTTGGAGAATTAGAATAATAATCCTTACATTTGCCGTCCTTTTTTAAGAAAACAAAAAACATTAAAAATCCTTCAAAATGCCTACAATTCAGCAATTGGTAAGAAAAGAAAGAAAGAAAATTAAAACTAAAAGCAAATCTGCAGCTTTACATTCCTGTGCTCAACGCAGAGGTGTATGCACAAGGGTATACACAACTACGCCTAAAAAACCAAACTCTGCACTGAGAAAAGTGGCAAAAGTACGTTTAACTAACAAGGAAGAAGTTATCGCATACATTCCAGGTGAAGGACATAATTTGCAAGAACACTCAATTGTACTTGTAAGAGGCGGTCGTGTAAAAGATTTGCCTGGGGTTCGTTATCACATTGTGAGAGGTACTCTTGATTGTGCTGGTGTAGAAGGAAGAAAACAACAAAGATCTAAGTATGGTACAAAAAGACCTAAACCGGGTCAACAAGATGCCAAAGCAAAAAAATAAATTTTGATAAATACTAAAAATACTTTTCAATTATGAGAAAAGCAAAAGCAAAAAAAAGAGAGATATTACCAGATCCAATTTACAACAATGAATTGGTAACCAAATTTATTAACAACTTAATGCTGAATGGTAAAAAACAATTAGCTACAAAAATTTTTCATGATTCAATTTCAATTGTAGCTAAAAAAACAAACGAATCGGGATTGGATGTTTTCTTAAAAGCTTTAAATAATGTAACCCCTCAAATTGAAGTTCGTTCCAGAAGAATTGGAGGTGCTACCTATCAAATTCCTTCTGAAATCAGACAGGAAAGAAAAACAGCCCTTGCAATGAAATGGTTAATTCAATATGCTCGCCAAAGAAATGAAAAATCTATGGCAGAAAAGTTAGCAGCTGAAATTGTTGCTGCTTCAAAAGAAGAAGGTGGTGCTTTTAAGAAAAAAGAAGATACACATAAAATGGCCGAAGCCAATAAAGCATTTGCTCACTTTAAATTCTAAAACCTATGTCAGATTTAAAATATACTAGAAATATCGGAATCGCTGCACACATTGATGCAGGAAAAACTACTACTACTGAACGTATTTTGTATTATACCGGCGTTAATTACAAAATTGGTGAAGTGCACGAAGGTGCCGCAACTATGGACTGGATGGTTCAAGAGCAAGAAAGAGGTATCACCATCACAGCCGCCGCTACTAAATGTTATTGGAATTATAGAGGAAATAAATATAAAATTAATATTATTGATACTCCGGGACACGTAGATTTTACTGTAGAAGTAAATCGATCACTCCGCGTATTAGATGGTCTTGTGTTTTTGTTTTCTGCTGTTGATGGCGTAGAGCCACAATCTGAAACTAACTGGAGATTAGCAGATAATTATGGAGTAAACCGCCTTGGTTTTGTAAATAAAATGGACAGACAAGGAGCTGACTTTTTAAATGTTGTAAAACAAGTAAAAGAAATGTTGGGCGGAAATGCTGTTCCATTACAATTACCTATTGGTGCTGAAGATCAATTTAAAGGTGTTGTAGATTTGGTAAATTTCAGAGGAATTATTTGGAATGAACATGATTTAGGAATGACTTATGAAGTAGTTCCTATTCCTGATGATATGCTAGAAGAAGCTAAAATGTACAGAGAAAAATTATTAGAATCTGTTGCAGAGTTTGATGATACTTTAATGGAAAAATATTTTTCAGACCCCAATTCAATTACAGAAAGAGAAATTTTAGATGCTTTAAGAAAAGCTACTGTAGCAAATAAAATTGTACCAATGCTTTGTGGAACTGCCTTTAAAAATAAAGGTGTTCAAACCATGCTTGATTATGTTTGTGAATTATTGCCATCTCCTTTAGATAAACCCGATATTGTTGGAACAAACCCATATACAGATGAAAAAGTTGTTCGTAAGCCAGATCCAAAAGAGCCGTTCTGTGCATTAGCATTTAAAATTGCTACAGACCCATTTGTAGGAAGATTAGCTTATTTTAGAGCATATTCTGGCAGATTAGAAGCTGGTTCTTATGTATTAAATACTCGTTCTGGAAATAAAGAAAGAATTTCTCGTTTATTCCAAATGCATGCTAATAAACAAAATCCAATAGATTTTGTTGAAGCAGGTGATATTGCTGCTGCTGTTGGATTTAAAGATATAAAAACAGGTGATACACTTTGTGATGAAAAACATCCAATCGTATTAGAAGCAATGAAGTTCCCAGAACCTGTGATTGGCTTAGCAATTGAGCCCAAAACACAAGGAGATATGGATAAATTAGGTGTTGCTTTAAGTAAATTAGCTGAAGAAGATCCTACATTCCGCGTACATACAGATGAAGAATCAGGTCAAACAGTTATTAGTGGAATGGGTGAATTACACCTTGATATTATCATGGATAGATTAAAAAGAGAATTTAAAGTAGAAGTTAATCAGGGAGCACCTCAAGTTGCATATAGAGAAGCATTAACTCAAAAAGTACAACACAGAGAATTGTATAAAAAACAAACAGGCGGTAGAGGTAAATTTGCTGATATTTTAGTGGAAATCGGACCAGTTGATGAAGGTTTTGAGGGCGACTTACAATTTGTAAATCAAGTAACTGGTGGTAATATCCCTCGTGAATATATTCCTTCTGTAGAAAAGGGCTTTAAAGCATCTATGAGTAATGGTGTTTTAGCTGGTTATCCTGTTAAAAGTATGAAAGTAGTACTCATTGATGGTTCTTATCACTCAGTTGACTCAGATTCATTATCATTTGAAATTTGTGCTAAAAATGCTTTCCGTGAAGCTGTGCCAAAATGTAAACCAGTTCTTTTAGAACCAATAATGAAAGTTGAAGTATTAACCCCTGAACAAAACATGGGAGATGTGGTAGGTGATTTAAATAGAAGAAGAGGCCAAATTCTTGGAATGGATACAAGAGGAAATTCACAAGTTATTAAAGCATTAGTGCCACTTGCAGAAATGTTTGGATATGTAACACAACTCAGAACATTAACTTCTGGTAGAGCAACTTCAACAATGGAATTTTCGCACTATGCAGAAGTGCCTGCAAACATTGCAGAGCAAGTAATTGCCAAAGCAAAAGGTAAAACAGAAAAAGTATAAAACTATAACTATGAGCCAAAAAATTAGAATAAAATTAAAATCATACGATCACAATCTGATTGATAAATCAGCAGAGAAAATAGTAAAAGCTGTAAAAGCAACTGGCGCTGTAGTAAGTGGTCCTATTCCATTACCTACTCAAAAGAAAATTTTTACTGTACTTCGTTCTCCTCATGTAAATAAAAAATCCAGAGATCAATTCGAATACAGCACATACAAAAGATTAATTGATATATATTCATCATCATCTATTTCAAAAACAGTAGATGCTTTGATGAAATTAGAACTACCAAGCGGGGTAGAAGTAGATATTAAAGTTTAAAAATTAAGATTATGTCAGGAATTATAGGAAAAAAATTAGGAACAACTAGTTTCTTTGATAAAGATGGCAAATATGTTGCCTGTACCATTATTCAAGCAGGTCCTTGTGTTGTAACACAAGTGAAAACACCAGATAAAGATGGTTATTCAGCATTACAACTTGCTTTTGATGATAAAAAAGAAAAACACACACCCAAACCATTATTAAAACATTTTGAAAAAGCGGGAACTACTCCAAAAAGAAAAATTGCTGAATTCAAATTTGATGAGCCAAAAAATCTTGGCGACATCATTGATGTAACTATTTTTTCTGAAGGAGAATTAGTTGATGTTGTAGGAACTACAAAAGGTAAAGGATTTCAAGGGGTTGTAAAAAGACATGGTTTTGGTGGCGTTGGAGCAAGATCTCATGGGCAGCATGATAGAGAGAGAGCACCAGGTTCTGTTGGTGCATCTTCTGATCCTTCAAGAGTATTAAGAGGTTTAAGAATGGCTGGAAGAATGGGGAATGCTAAAAGAACTATTCAAAATCTTGAAGTAGTGAAAATTATGCCCGAAAAAAACATCATTTTAATAAAAGGTAATGTACCGGGTGGAAAAAATTCTTATGTATTAATTAAAAAATAATAATTTCAGGTATGAAAGCAGAAGTATTTAATATCAACGGCAAATCAACTGGTAGAACAGTTGAACTATCAGACAATATCTATTTAGCAGAGCCAAATGATCATTGTATATATTTAGATGTAAAATCTATCCTTGCTAATAAGCGTCAAGGTACCCATAAAACTAAAGAAAGAAGTGAAGTAAATAGAACTAAAAAGAAATTGTATCGTCAAAAAGGTACTGGTAATGCAAGACATGGTTCTATGAATGCACCAATCTTTGTAGGTGGTGGTACCGTATTTGGTCCAAAACCAAGAGATTACAGCATGGCTATTAATAAAAAGGTTAAAGATATTGCCAGAATTTCTGCTCTATCTTACAAAGCAAAAAATAACTCTATTACAGTTGTTGAAAATTTTAATTTTGAACAACCTAAAACAAAACAATTTGTAAGTTTACTATCAAATTTCAATTTATTAAATAAAAAATCTTTATTTATTATATCTGCACCAAACAATTCAATTTATTTGTCAGCAAGAAATATTGAAAAAACTAAAGTGATACCTGCTACCGATGTCAATACTTATGATATATTAAATGCAGATAATATAATTATCACAGAAGACGCTTTACCAATCATTGAATCAACTTTACTTAAAAAATAATAAATATGAAAATTTCTACTGAAATAATTATTAAGCCCATTATCACTGAAAAATATCTGCAATCTGCAGATAAATTAGGACAGTATGCTTTTGTTGTAGATAAAAAAGCCAACAAATATCAAATTAAAAATGCTATTGAAAAATTATATGATGTAAAAGTTGACAGAGTCAATACGCAACAATATATTGGTAAAGTAAAAATGAGAAATACTACAAAAGGGCTTGCAGTTGGTAGAGTAAATCGCTACAAAAAAGCAATTGTAACTCTAAAAGATGGATATAACATTGATATTTACGCTAATATCTAAAATTATTAAAACTTAAACTTATGGGATTGAAAAAATTTAGACCAATTACTCCAACACTAAGATACAAAACAATATCTGATTTTTCAGATATTACTACTGATAAACCTGAAAAATCTTTACTTGTACCAAAAAAATCAACTGGAGGTAGAAATAATGTTGGAAAAATGACCATGCGTTATATCGGTGGTGGGCATAAAAGAATGTATCGTATTATTGACTTCAAAAGAGATAAAGACGGAATTCCTGCTACTGTAAAAACTATTGAATATGATCCTAACAGAACTGCACGCATTGCATTAGTAGTATACAAAGATGGAGAAAAAAGATATATTATAGCCCCTCAAGGACTAAAAGTTGGACAGCAAATTATGTCAGGAAAAAATGCCGCTCCGGAAATTGGAAATGCTTTACCACTTACTCATATCCCTTTAGGAACTTTTATACACAATATTGAATTACAGCCAGGTAAAGGAGCACAATTAGCAAGAAGTGCAGGGGCTTATGCTCAGTTAGCTGCTCGTGAAGGAAAGTATGCTGTGCTTCGTATGCCATCTGGCGAAACAAGAAAAATTCTTGTAAATTGTAAAGCAACGATTGGTGCTGTTTCTAACCCTGATCATAATCTTGAAGTTCATGGAAAAGCTGGAAGAAAGAGATGGTTAGGTATCAGACCAAGAACAAGAGGTGTTGCCATGAACCCTGTTGATCATCCAATGGGAGGTGGTGAAGGTAGAGCATCTGGTGGTCACCCAAGATCTAGAAAAGGTTTAATAGCCATCGGCAAAAAAACACGCTCACCTAAGAAAAAATCTAATAAACTTATTCTTGAAAGAAGAAGTCCAGGTTACGGACATAAAAAATAATATTAAATACTTTATCATATGGCAAGATCACTCAAAAAAGGACCATTTATTGATTACAAACTCTGGTTAAAAGTTCAAAAAATGAACGAATCAGGAAAAAAAACTGTTATTAAAACATGGGCTAGACGCTCAACAATTCCACCAGAATTTGTAGGACATACTTTTGCCGTTCATAATGGAAATAAATTTATTCCTGTTTATGTTACTGAAAATATGGTTGGACATAAATTAGGAGAATTTGCTCCTACAAGAACTTTCAAAGGACATGCCGGTCATAATAAAAAATAATCTAAAATTTTAAATCATGGGAAAAAGAAAACACGAATACGCAGAAAAATTAAAAGAAAAAAGGGCAAATACTTATTATGCCATTCTTAGAGATTGCCCAACATCTCCAAGAAAAATGAATCAGGTAGCCGCATTAATTCGCGGACTTGCCGTAGATAAAGCACTTAACGTATTAAAGTATAATACCAGAGAAGCGGCTGGTCGCTTAGAAAAATTGCTTAAATCCGCTATCAATAATTATGAGCAAAAAACTGGACAACCAGCAAATGAAAATCTTTATGTGAAGACAGTTAAAGTTGATGGAGGATTTCAATTAAAGCGTCTTCGTTCTGCTCCTCAAGGAAGAGCTTATAGAATCAGAAAAAGATCAAATCATGTTACATTAATTTTAGATATAAAAAATAAATAATATGGGTCAAAAATCAAATCCAATAGTTTTAAGAGTAGGAATTATCAGAGGATGGGAATCTAACTGGTTTGGAGGAAATAATTTTCCTGACAAACTTGTAGAAGATGATATGATTAGAAAATATCTTAAAGATCGTCTTCCAAAAAGTGCTATTTCTAAAGTAGTAATTGAAAGAGCTCATAAATTATTAACTGTAAATATCCATACAGCAAAACCAGGAATGATTATTGGTAAAGGTGGAAAAGAAGTAGATACTTTGAAAGAAGAATTGAAAAAATTAACTAAAAAAGATGTACAAGTTAATATCATAGATATTCAAAGACCTGAATTAGATGCAAGATTAACAGCAGATGCCATTGCAAAACAAATAGAAGGCAGAATTGCATATAAAAGAGCTGCAAAACAAGCCATTGCATCTACTATGAGAGCAGGTGCAGAAGGCATTAAAATTCGTATTTCTGGAAGATTAGGTGGTGCAGAAATGGCTAGAAGCGAAGAATTAAAAGAAGGAAGAATTCCATTACATACATTCAGAGCAGATATTGATTATGCTGTTGCTGAAGCTCATACAACTTATGGTCGTATCGGCATTAAAGTTTGGATTTGCAGAGGAGAAATTTTTGGAAAAAATGCTTATGCCAAACTTGATGGTGAGAAGAAATCGTCAAACAGAAGTAATACACAAGAAAAAAGACCATTTAGAAAAAGAAGAACTGAATAATTAAAATAAACATAAAAAACAAAAAATTTTGACCTATGTTAGAACCTAAAAAACCCAAATGGAGAAAAGCACAAAAAGTGCTACCCCGTAGAAAATACGCTAAAAGAGGCGATCAGATTGCTTTTGGCTCTTTTGCCATCAAAGCAGTAACATCCGGAAGAATTACTTCTCGTCAAATTGAAGCGGCTCGTATTGCCATCACTCGCTTTATGAAAAGAGAAGGACAAGTTTGGATTAGAATTTTTCCAGACAGACCAATTACCAAAAAACCTGCGGAAGTGCGTATGGGAAAAGGAAAAGGAAGTTTAGAATTTTGGGCTACTCCTGTTGAACCAGGTAGAATATTATTTGAAGCTGATGGAGTTCCATTAGAAACAGCAAAAGAAGCATTAAGATTAGCTGCACAAAAACTACCTGTTGTTGTGAAATTTGTAGTAAGACACGATTATACAAACTAAAAAATAAGAATTTATGAAACAAAAAGACATTATTTTATTATCAGATCAGGAATTATCAGAAAAAATTGAAGTAGAAAAAAACAAATTAATAAAATTAAAACTTCAACATGCAGTTTCACCAATTGAAAACCCAATGGAAATTAGAAATTCAAGAAAGACCATAGCACGTTTATTAACAGAATTAAATAAAAGAAAATCAAAATCAATCAATAAATAAATAATTTTCTCAATATGGAAACCAGAAAAGCAAGAAAAACAAGAATAGGTGTGGTAACCAGTAATAAAATGGATAAAACTATTGTTGTTTCCATTACACGAAAAGTAAAACATCCAATTTACGGAAAATTCGTAAATAAAACTACTAAATTTTATGCTCACGATGAAAAAAAACAGTGTGGAATTGGTGATACTGTAAAGATAATGGAAACAAGACCTCTCAGTAAATTAAAAAGATGGAGATTAGTTGAAATCATTGAAAAAGCAAAATAATAATATAAAAAATTAAATCTATGGTACAAAATGAATCACGATTAAAAGTAGCAGATAATAGCGGTGCAAGAGAAGTTCTGATAATCAGAATTTTGGGAGGAACACGCAAAAGATATGCCACTATTGGAGATAAAGTAGTAGTAACTGTGAAAGATGCTATTCCAGATGGAAATGTAAAAAAAGGAACCGTATCAAAAGCAGTTATTGTTCGTACTAAAAAAGAAGTTCGCAGAAATGATGGCTCATACATCCGTTTTGATGATAATGCCGTAGTATTACTCAATAATGCAGATGAATTAAGAGGAACCCGTATTTTTGGCCCAGTGGCAAGAGAATTAAGAGATAAACAATATATGAAAATTATTTCTCTTGCACCAGAAGTTCTATAAACTATAATAAAAAATTTAGATTATGACAACTAAAAATAAAAGAATAAAATTAAAACTAAAAGTTGGCGACTTTGTTCGCGTAATGCGTGGAAGCTCAAAAGGTAAAGAAGGTAAAATTATTTTTATTGACACTAAAAAACAAAGAGCAATAGTAGAAGGTGCTAATATCGTGAAAAAACACGAAAAACCTAATGCCAAAAATCCACAAGGTGGTATTGTAGAAAAAGAAGCACCTATTCATATTTCTAACCTTATGATTATCGTTGATGGTAAGCCATCAAGAATTGGAAGAAGATTAAACTCAGAAACTCAAAAAATAGAAAGATACGCAAAAAAAACTAATGAAACGATTAAATAATTACAACTATGAACGCTTCAGCAAAATATCAACCAAGATTAAAAACTAAATATCAAACTGAAATTATTAAAAACTTACAAGAAAAATTTCAGTATAAAAATCCTTTTCAAGTACCTCGCCTTGTTAAAATTGTAATCAATCAAGGTGTTGGAGAAGCAGTAGCAGATAAGAAATTAATTGAATCTTCAATTAAAGAACTTTCTACTATTACTGGACAAAAACCAATTCCAACAACATCTAAAAAAGATATTTCAAACTTCAAGTTAAGAAAAGGTGTTGCTATTGGAACAAAAGTAACACTACGCGGAGATAAAATGTATGAGTTTTTAGACCGTCTTATTGCTGCTGCATTACCCCGTATTCGCGACTTCAAAGGTGTTAATCCAAAATCATTTGATGGTAAAGGAAATTATAACTTAGGTATTTCTGAGCAAATTATTTTTCCCGAAATTGACATTGATAAAGTCAATAAAATTATGGGTATGGATATAAACTTTGTTACTACCGCAAAAACAGATAAAGAAGCATACGAATTATTAAAAGAATTCGGTATGCCATTCAAAAAAAATTAATTTAATAAAAATAATAATTCCTATGGCAAAAGAATCAGTAAAAGCAAGAGAAGTAAAGAGAAAAAAATTAGCCCAAAAATACGCTAAAAAAAGAGAAGAATTACTCGCAAAAGGCGATTATATGGCTATTCAACTTATTCCAAGAAATGCGTCTCCTGTTCGTCAAAGAAACAGATGCAAACTTACGGGAAGACCTCGTGGTTATATCAGAGAATTCGGAATTTGCAGAAATGTATTACGCGAAATGGCTTCTTTTGGGTTAATTCCAGGAGTTAAAAAAGCAAGTTGGTAAAAATTTATAAAATAATAAAATATGAAAGTAAAAATTAAAAATACAAACGATCCAATTGCAGATTATCTAACAAGAGTAAGAAACGCAGTAGCAGCAGGACATAGATTAGTAGAAATTCCTGCTTCTAACTTAAAAAAACAAATTACTAAAATCCTTTTTGAACAAGGATATATTTTGAATTATAAATTTGAAGAAACTGAAAATAAGCAAGGAATTATTAAAATTGCTTTGAAATATCATCCAGTAACTAAAGTACCAGCTATTAGAGGGTTAAGAAGAATCTCTACCCCTGGTTTAAGAAAATATTCAAAATCAACAAACTTACCTCGTGTAATGAGTGGTTTGGGAATCGCTATTGTTTCAACTTCAAAAGGCATTATGACTGATAAAGATGCCAGAAGATTAAATATTGGCGGTGAAATACTTTGCTATGTTTATTAAAAAATTAAATTAAAAAATAAAAAATATGTCAAGAGTCGGAAAAAAACCAATACCAATTCCACAAGGTGTAGAAGTAAAATTAGATAAAAATATCATTACTGTAAAAGGTAAATTGGGTACTTTACAAAGAGCTTTGCACCCAGATATGAAGGTAACTATCAACAATAATGAAATTGTTGTGGAAAGACCTACAGAACAAAAAAGACATAAAGCACTTCATGGTACAACCAGAGCCATTATTGCCAATATGGTAAAAGGTGTTTCTGAAGGTTTCAGAGTAGTTCAGGAATTAGTAGGTGTAGGTTATAGAGCATCTAATAAAGGGCAACTTTTAGACCTTGCACTTGGATATTCTCATCACATTTATTTTGAAGTTCCTGCTGAAATAAAAGTTACAACTAAACAAGAAAAGGGAGAAAATCCTAAAATATATTTAGAAAGCACAGATAAAGAGCTTTTAGGTTTAGTGGCAGCGAAAATTCGCTCACTCAGAAAACCAGAACCATACAAAGGTAAAGGTATTAAATTTGAAGGTGAAGTATTAAGAAGAAAAGCTGGAAAATCTGCTTCTAAAAAATAATTCATAAATCATAATCTATAAAAAACAAAGAATTTATGGCTACACTATCAAGAGAAGAAAGAAGACAAAGAATAAAATTCAGAATAAGAAAAAAAATAAAAGGAACTCCAGAAAGACCACGCTTGTGTATTTACAGAAGTAACAAAGAAGTTTATGCTCAAATTATTGATGATTTGTCTGGAAAAACATTAGTAGCGGCTTCTTCTGCTGAAAAAGCACTAAAAAATTTCAAAGGTACCAAAACTGAAAAATCTATTGCTGTAGGTAAATTAATTGCCGAAAAAGCACAACAAAAAGGTATTTCAGCAGTTGTATTTGACAGAAATGGTTACCTATATCATGGTAGAGTAAAAGCCCTTGCTGAAGCCGCAAGAGAAGCAGGATTGAAATTTTAAAAAATTATTTATTACCTTTGCAACCCCAAAAAAATTAAAACTTAGCAAATATGCCAAATATAAATGTAAAAAAAGTAAAATCAACAGATTTAGAACTAAAAGATAGATTAGTTAAAGTAAATCGTGTTACAAAAGTTACTAAAGGTGGAAGACACTTCAGTTTTGCCGCTTTAGTAGTAGTAGGAAATGAAAATGGAATTGTTGGAGTTGGTCTTGGTAAAGCCAATGAAGTATCTGAAGCCATTCAAAAAGCAATAGAAGATGCTAAAAAGAATCTTGTGAAAGTAGCAATTCTTAAAGGTACTATTCCTCATGAACAAGAAGGAAAATTTGGAGCATCTAAAGTATATCTTAAACCTGCTGCACCCGGTACAGGAGTTATTGCAGGTGGTGCTATGCGTGCAGTACTTGAAAGTGTGGGCGTAAAAGATGTGTTAGCAAAATGCAAAGGATCATCTAATCATCATAATGTTGTAAAAGCTACATTAGATGCTTTAATGAAATTAAGAGATCCATATACAGTGGCTCAACAAAGAGGTATTAAATTAGATAAAGTTTTTAACGGATAATTTTACAACTATGGCAAAAGTAAAAATAACATTAGTAAAAAGTACAATTAAAAGAAGCGGTAATCAAAAGAAAACAGTTGCCGCATTAGGTTTGAGAAAAATTAATCAAACCGTTGAAAAAGAATTAAACCCTGCTATTCAGGGAATGATTAACTCTGTAAAACATCTAATTAAAGTTGAACAAATTTAATTAAAAAATTAAAATTAACATTCTCAAATCGTACAAATATGAATTTACATACATTAAAACCAGCCAAAGGATCTGTAAAAAATGATTTTAGAAAAGGGAGAGGAGAAGGTTCTGGAAATGGAGATACTGCAGGAAGAGGTCATAAAGGAAATCAATCTCGTGCAGGTTACAAAAGAAAAAAAGGTTTTGAGGGTGGTCAAATGCCTCTTCAAAGAAGAATTCCAAAATTTGGATTTAAAAATATCAATAGAGTAGAATATGTTCCTATCAATTTAGATAGAATTGTAAGCATAGCTGAAAAATTAAATACTACAAATATCAATTTAGATACACTTATTGAATCAGGTATTATCAATAAGAATGATCGTGTAAAAGTATTGGGCAATGGAGAAATAAAAAAATCACTTACAATTACTGCCCATGCTTTTTCTAAAAAAGCAAGTGAATTAATTGAAAAAGCTGGAGGTACAGTAAATGTTATTAAATAATTTCTAATTTCTATTGCCTAAAAAAAGTAAAATGAAATGCTTAAATTGCATTGCATTTAACAAAAAATAAATTACTTAAATGAAAAGATTACTAGAGACCATACAAAATATCTGGAAAATAGAAGAACTCCGTCAAAGGATACTTGTAACTCTAATGTTTGTTGCAATATACAGATTAGGGTCATACATAGTATTACCCGGAGTAAATTCTATTGCCTTAAATGAGTTTAGAGCTGCTAATGCTCAAAGTGGAATTATTGGATTAATTAATATTTTTGCAGGTGGTGCATTTTCTCGTGCATCTATTTTTGGACTTGGAATTATGCCATACATCACAGCATCTATTATTATCCAATTATTAGGTATGGCAATTCCCTATTTTCAAAAATTACAAAGAGAGGGTGAAAGTGGCCGTAAAAAATTAAATCAATATACCCGTTTCTTAACAATTGCAGTTACTGCCGTACAAGCCCCTGGATATTTAGCATCTCAGGTTTATACAGTACCTGGTGCTGTAACTAACCCTTCTACTTTATGGTGGTTTCAATCCATTGTAGTATTAGTTACAGGAACTATGTTTGTAATGTGGCTTGGTGAAAGAATTACCGACAGAGGTATTGGTAATGGTATTTCATTGATTATTATGGTGGGTATTATTTCCAGATTACCATTTGCCATTATTGCTGAGTTTGGTTCAAGATTAGAAAGTCAGGGTGGTGGATTAATTTTATTCTTATTAGAAATCGTATTTTTACTATTAGTCATTATGGGAAGTATTCTTTTGGTTCAGGGTACAAGAAGAATACCTGTTCAATTTGCAAAAAAAATTATTGGAAACAAACAATATGGAGGTGTAAGACAATATATTCCATTAAAAGTAAATACAGCAGGCGTTATGCCCATTATTTTTGCACAGGCAATAATGTTTATTCCTGCGGCTATTGTAGGTTATACTCAGGGAAGTGGCGGAATTTTTACTGAAAGATATGGATTTTGGTATAATTTTATTTTTGCAATGCTTATTATTCTTTTCACATATTTTTATACAGCAATTATGGTTAATCCTACTCAACTTGCTGATGATTTGAAAAGAAATGGAGGATTTATCCCAGGCATTAAACCAGGAAAACCAACTGCTGAGTTTATTGATGCTGTAATGTCCAGAATTACATTACCAGGTGCTATATTTCTTGCTATTGTAGCGATTTTACCTTCCATTGCCATTTTATTCGGCATCAATAGTGCTTTTGCTGATTTTTATGGAGGCACATCATTGCTCATTTTAGTTGGAGTTATATTAGATACTTTACAACAAATAGAAACCTACTTATTAAATAGACATTACGAAGGATTAATGAAATCAGGCAGAATTAAAGGTAGAGGAACTGCAATGATGCAACAAGCATAATAATCTATGGCAAAACAATCTAATATAGAAGTAGATGGAACTGTGATTGAAGCATTGAGCAATGCAATGTTCCGTGTAGAATTAGAAAACGGTCACATTGTAACTGCTCATATTTCTGGCAAAATGAGAATGAATTACATTCGCATTTTACCGGGAGACAAAGTTAAACTTGAAATGAGCCCTTATGATTTAACAAAAGGAAGAATCATTTCAAGATATAAATCTTAAATTCAGTTATAAGTTAGAAAGAACATAATAAACAATAAACAACTCTTCAAAACTAAAAACTAAAAACTATAATAATATGAAAGTAAGAGTATCAATTAAAAAAAGAAGTGCTGACTGCAAAATAGTTCGAAGAAAAGGTCGTCTTTATGTCATCAACAAAAAAAATCCAAAATTTAAACAAAGACAAAAATAAATTTTGTATATTTGCCCCCCTTTAAAATAAATAACATATGGCTCGTATAGCAGGAATAGAATTACCAAAACACAAAAGAGGGTTTATAGCCCTTACTTACATTTATGGAATTGGCAGAAGTTCAGCCAATGAAATTTTGAAAAAAGCAAACATTGACCCATTCAAAAAGGTAGAAGAATGGACTGATGATGAACAAGCAAAAATTCGCCAAATTATTAGTAATGAATATAAAGTAGAAGGTGAATTACGTTCTGAAGTACAATTAAATATCAAACGATTGGTTGATATTAATTGTTACAGAGGTACTCGTCATAAAAAAGGATTACCAGTAAGAGGTCAAAGAACAAGAACTAATGCAAGAACCAGAAAAGGTAAAAGAAAAACTATCGCTAACAAAAAAATGGCAACTAAATAATTTTTATCTATGGCAAAGCAACAACAAACTACATCAGCAAAAGCCGCTGCTAAAAAACGTATCGTAAAAGTGGATGCAGTGGGAGAAGCACACATTACAACTTCATTCAATAATATTATTGTTACATTTACTAATGCCAACGGGCAGCCAATTTCATGGTCTTCTGCCGGAAAAATGGGCTTCCGTGGTTCAAAAAAGAATACACCTTATGCAGGACAATTAGCTGCTCAAGATGCCGCTAAAACAGCTTTTGATGCAGGCATTCGTAAGGTAAAAGTTTATGTTCAAGGACCTGGTGCTGGCAGAGAAGCCGCAATCAGAACAATCGCTTCTGCAGGAATTGAAGTAACGGAAATTATTGATGTTACTCCTATTCCTCATAATGGTTGCAGACCTCCAAAACAAAGAAGAGTATAATAAAATATTAAATTAAATTACTATGGCAAGATATACCGGACCAAAATCAAAAATTGCAAGGAAATTCAGAGAACCTATATTTGGACCTGATAAAGCGTTAGAAAGAAAAAATTATCCTCCAGGACAACATGGAATAGCCAAAAAAAGAGCTAAAATATCTGAATATGCTGTCCAATTAATGGAAAAGCAAAAAGTAAAATATACCTACGGATTGTTAGAAAGACAATTTAAAAATTTGTTTGTAAAAGCATCTCATCTTCCTGGCATTACTGGTGATAATTTATTAAAATTATTAGAATCAAGATTAGATAATGTTGTTTATAGATTAGGACTTGCTCCTTCAAGAGCGGCTGCAAGACAATTAGTTGCTCATAAACACATTACAGTAAATGGTGAAGTGGTAAATATCCCTTCATATATTCTAAAACCAGGTGATAGTGTAGGTGTTAGAGAAAAATCAAAATCCTTGGATGTTATTGTTAATTCATTAGCAAGTACGCAAAATAACTATCCTTGGTTAGCATTTGACAAATCTTCAATGACAGGAACATTTATCAACAGACCAGAAAGAAATCAAATACCTGAAAACTTTAAAGAACAACTTGTAGTTGAATTGTACTCTAAATAATCTTTAAATAGATAAATTTTTAAAAAAACAAATAAACTTAATAACTATGGCAATACTCAATTTTATCAAGCCAGATAAAGTAATTTTAATAAAAAGCACAGATACAGTGGGACAATTTGAATTTCGTCCCCTTGAACCAGGATTTGGTATTACAATTGGCAATTCTATTCGCAGAATTTTACTTTCTTCATTAGAAGGTAATGCTATTACTTCTGTGCGTATAGAAGGCGTCCCACATGAATTTTCTACTATTAAAGGTGTAGTAGAAGATGTTACAGAAATTGTTTTAAACCTTAAAAAAGTTAGATTTAAACAACAAATTAAAGGTGAAAATTTTGAAAAAGTAATGGTTAATTTTTCTGGTTCAAATAAATTTACTGCTGGCGATTTGAATAAATTTTTAAGCAGTTTTGAAGTTTTAAATCCAGATTTGGTTATTTTTAATTGTGAGCCAAATGTAAAATTAAGAATGGAATTTACAATAGAAAGAGGAAGAGGATATGTTCCAGCAGAAGAAAATAAAAAAGAAGATGTTCCCGAAGGTACTATTTTTATTGATGCAATTTATACCCCAATTAAACATGTAAAATATTCTATTGAAAATTACCGTATTGAACAAAAAACCGATTACGAAAAATTAAATATTGAAATTGTTACTGATGGCTCTATTCATCCAAAAGAGGCACTTACTGAAGCTGCAAAAATACTTATTCAACACTTCTTATTATTCTCTGATGAAAAAATGACTTTTGAAGAAGAACTTAAAAAAGAATCTAATGTATCTGATGAAAAAGATGCTCAAATGCGTCAGTTGTTAAAAACTAAACTTGTAGATTTAGACCTTTCTGTAAGAGCATTGAATTGTTTAAAATCTGCTGATGTAGAAACTTTAGGTGAGTTAGTTTCTTTTAATAAAAATGACTTATTAAAATTCAGAAATTTTGGTAAAAAATCATTGGCAGAATTGGAAGAATTACTTCAAAGTAAAGGTTTACAATTTGGCATGAATGTATCTAAATATCTTGATAAAAAATAATTAAAAAATAATATTATGAGACACGGAGATAAAATAAATAATTTAAGTAGAACAGCATCACACAGAAAAGCATTGTTGGCAAACTTAGCCACTCAACTGTTTGTAAATAAAAGAATATTTACAACTCTTGCAAAAGCAAAAGCTCTTAGAGTTTATGTTGAACCACTTATTACAAGAGCAAAAGAAGATACAACGCATAACAGAAGAATTGTGTTTTCTAGATTATCAAATAAAGAAGGTGTTAAAGCCCTTTTTGATGAGGTAAGAGAGAAAGTATTAAACAGAAATGGAGGGTATACCCGCATTATTAAAATTGGAAATCGTAAAGGAGATGCCGCTGAAATGGCAATGATTGAATTAGTAGATTTCAATGAAATTTATACTAATAACAAATCAGCTAAAACAGGTAAGAAAACAAGAACTCGTCGTGGGTCTAAATCAAAAGCAAAATCTGCTGAAAATAAATCTGCAGAAACCAATACAAATTCAGAAAATACTAACACTTCTGAATCAACATCTAACGAATAGTTTATATTTCAAAAATCAAAAACATATCACTCCACGCACAAAAAATGCGTGGAGTTTTTATTTTAAATCAAAGTAAAAATGATTGGTAAAAATAATTGCTAAAATTTTAAAGAATTACTCTACTTCTTTATTCAGAATCTCAACAGATTTTAAAATGAAATTATCTGACTTGTTTAGTATTGGATAATAGGCACTGCTTCCATAAATAATTCTGCCAATATATGCTTTTAGAAAAGTTTTTAATTTCATATTTTCTTGTGAATTAAGATTGGTGTTTTGTGAATGGCAGTAATACATCATATCTTTAATCATTTTATCATCAATAGAATATCTTTCAATAAAATCATTTGATTGCGGATACATTTGAAGCAAACTTTTTTTATTTTTATCAACAGTTGAAAAAGCATATTGCTGAATACATCCGCTTAGTAAAAATTTATTGATTTTGGAATTATGAATGTTTGTATCTGCTGGAATAAACACATCAGGTACTATGCCCCCTCCACCATATACTATTTTTCCTTTTGGCGTAATAAATTTTTGAGTAGTGTCTAATTTAGTGCTATCTAATTTTACGATTTCACCATTCACATATCTTTCATATTCTTCCATATAGTACTCATCAAGATTGTTTTTTTTGTATGGTTTTTGAATACATCTGCCTGTTGGTGTATAATATTTAGCAATAGTCAGGCGAATGGCAGAACCATCGGGCAAATCTAATTGTTCTTGAACCAAACCTTTTCCAAAACTTCTTCTGCCTACAATTATTCCTCTGTCATTGTCTTGAATAGCCCCTGCTACAATTTCACTGGCACTGGCACAGCCTTCATTGATAAGAATTACCAATGGCTGTGTTTCAAATAATCCTTCAGATGTGGCTTTGTAAACTTTTTTTGGATATTTTCTTCCTTCTGTATAAACAATGGTTGTTCCGTCGGGTAAAAAGTGGTCTGCAATTTTTATAGCGGCATCTAAAATTCCGCCGGGATTATCTCGTAAATCTAATACAAGTTTTTTCATTCCTTTGGATAATAATGTTTTCATACTTTGTTCAAATTCTTTCACTGTATTTTGAGCAAAGCGGTCTATCCTGATATATCCAATATCTTTGTTTAGCATATAATAAGTATCTACACTGTAAATAGGAATTTCATCTCTTTCTATTGTAAAATTTAAAATTTCTTTAATGCCAGATCTAATAATACCAAGTTTAACCTTTGTCCCTTTTTTACCACGCAGTTTATTAAATACTTTTTGATTATTAATTTTTGGTCCTACAAATAAAGAATCATCTACATAAACAATTTTATCACCAGCCATTATTCCTGCTTTTTCAGATGGACCATTGCTAATGGTTTGAATAACTCTTACCGTATCTTTGATTATATTAAATTCAATACCAATACCTTGAAAATTTCCTTCCATTTGTTCTTTTATACCTGAAAAATCCTGAGCTGGAATAAAATCAGAATGTGGGTCTAATTGATGGAGTAGAGCAGCGATGGCGTCATTTTGAAGTTGATCTATATTTACAGTATCTACATAATTGTCTTTTATGTAGTTGAGAATTAAGTTTAACTTATCTTCCTCGGTTGTAGAGTAATTTGAATTAACATTATATTGAGAGCCAGTATAATATCCTAAATACAATGCGGCAATAATAAGCACTGCAAAGATAAGAGAAATAAGTATTTTTGATAATGTAGATGTTGAATTGTTCATATATTAATCTTACTGAGTTATTATTTTTTTTAAATATTCAATACTCGTTGTGCCGACGCTATTGGTCGGCATGCTAACATTTTGTAAAACAAAATCGTCAGCACTCAATGCTCAAGATTCACTCTTCACTTTTCACTTTTCACTCTTCACTTTTCACTTAATTACTCCTAATTCTTTTCCAACTTTTTCAAATGCGGCAATGGCTTTGTCTAAATGTTCTTTTTCGTGTGCAGCAGAAAGTTGAACTCTGATTCTGGCTTGACCTTTTGGCACTACTGGATAGAAAAATCCAATGACATAAATACCTTCATCTAATAACTTATCTGCAAAGATTTGCGATAGTTTAGCATCATAAAGCATTACAGGAACAATAGCACTATCTCCGTCTTTTATATCTAATCCAACAGATTTTATTCCTTTTTTGAAATAGTTGATATTCCATTCTAATTTATCTCGTAGTTCTGTTGTTTCACTTAATAAATCAAAAACAGCAATAGATGCTCCTACAATATGTGGTGCTAATGAATTACTAAATAAATAAGGACGAGATCTCTGACGAAGCATTTCAATAATTTCTTTTCTGCCAGTTGTAAATCCACCCATAGCACCGCCCAATGCTTTTCCTAATGTTCCAGTAATTATATCTACTCTTCCCATTACATTTTTCAATTCAATAGTGCCGCGGCCTGTTTTTCCAATAAATCCAGTAGCGTGGCTTTCATCTACCATTACCAGTGCATTATATTTTTCGGCTAAATCACAAATTTTATCTAAAGGTGCTACAAATCCATCCATACTAAACACGCCGTCTGTTACAATGATTCTAAATCTTTGGGCTTGTGCTTTTTTGAGTTGTTCTTCTAAATCATTCATATCGCAATTTTTGTAGCGATATCTTTGGGCTTTGCACAAGCGAACGCCATCAATAATAGAAGCATGGTTTAGTTCATCTGAAATAATAGCATCTTCTTCTGTAAATAATGGTTCAAACACGCCACCATTAGCATCAAAGGCAGCTGCATATAAAATCGTGTCTTCAGTTCCTAAAAACTTTGCAATTTTTTGTTCTAATTCTTTGTGAATATCTTGTGTGCCGCAAATAAAGCGTACGCTGGACATTCCGTATCCGCGTGTGTCAATCGTTTTTTTAGCAGCTTCTTTCACTTTTGGATGAGAAGATAATCCTAAATAATTATTTGCACAAAAATTAATAACTTCTTTGCCATTGGCTAATTTAATGACAGCACCTTGTTCTGATGCAATAATTCTTTCTCTTTTGAATAATCCACTTTCTTCTATTTCAGATAAAATTTTTTGTAAATGTTGTTGAAATGATCCATACATATTTGTAAAATTTTGGGGTTAATTTAGTAATAAAATAAATGCTACTTTTTCAAGATTTTTTAATGTAATATGCAATGGTTTTATCAATGCCTTCTTCAAAAAATACTTGTGGTTGATAATGAATAAGATTTTTTGCTTTTGAAATATCTGCTAATGATTCAAAAATATCTCCTTTGCGTGGGGCAGTGTAAATGGGTTGTTTTTTATATGACAGTTTTTGTGCTAAAATTTTAAATACTTCGTTGATGCTTACAGATTGATGACAACCAATGTTCATTACTTGTCCAAAGGCATCTGTTGAATGATTGAGAATAGCTTGCATTGCAAGTAAATTAGCATGCACCACATTTTGAATGTAAGTAAAATCTCTTTTTTGTTCGCCTGTTCCGTGAATGTAAATATCATCATTATTAATCATTTTTTGAATAAAAGAAGGAATGGCCGCAGCATAAGCACCATTAGGATTTTGATGAGGACCAAATACATTAAAATATCTTAATCCTATAATGGGCAATTGATGTAATTTCCAAAATACTTTTGCATAAAGTTCATTTGTAATTTTTGTTACAGCATAAGGTGAGAGTGGTGTGCCTGTTTTTTCTTCTACTTTTGGTAAATGATTATTATCTCCATAAACAGAAGAAGATGAAGCATAAATAATTCCTTTGACCTTGTGCTTTTGAGCATTATCTAAAATGTTGAGAAATCCTGTTGAGTTAGCAAAATGTGTGGCTAATGGATTTTCTACACTTCTGTTTACTGAACCCAATGCTGCAAGATGAAATATTATGTCAATTTCAGGAAGAATATTATTTAATGTTTGACTATCATTAATATCTGCCTGAATGAAATGAATTTGTTTTAAATGCTGTATGTTATTGATATTACCTGTTGATAGATTATCTAAAACAAAAACTTTTTTGGCACCATTTTGAATGAGTGCTTCTGCAATATGAGACCCAATAAACCCAGCACCACCAGTAACTAAAAAAGAAAGATTTGAAATATCCATAAATGCTTAACGATGTAGGTATTGTTTTTCGTAATAAGATTGATATTCACCAGAAGTAACACTATTTAACCATTCAGTATTAGCAAGATACCAATCAATAGTTTTTTCAATACCTTCTTCAAAAGTTACAGAAGGTTGCCAACCGAGTTCTGTTTTAAGTTTAGTAAAATCAATAGCATATCTTAAATCGTGTCCTGCTCTGTCTTTTACAAAAGTGATAAGTTTTTCGTAGTAACCATCAGGTTTGTTCATTTTTTTGTTTAATATCCTGCAAAGTGTTTTTACGACTTCAATATTTTTCTTTTCGCTATTTCCGCCGATGTTGTATGTTTCTCCGACTTTTCCTTTATGAAAAATTAAATCAATGGCTTTTGCGTGATCTTCAACATAGAGCCAATCTCTTACATTTTCACCCTTACCATAAATTGGTAAAGGTTTTTCATTGATGATATTATTGATACAAAGAGGAATGAGTTTTTCAGGAAATTGATATGGTCCGTAATTATTAGAGCAATTAGAAATTTTGACGGGCAAATGATAAGTGTGATAATAAGCCATTACAAAATGGTCTGATGATGCTTTTGAAGCACTATAAGGGCTGCGAGGGTCGTATGGTGTTTTTTCTGTAAAATAACCTGTTTCCCCTAATGATCCATATACTTCATCTGTGCTGATGTGATAAAATAATTGGAAATCTTTTAAGTTTCTGCAAGCATTAAGTAAATTGATTGTTCCTAAAACATTAGTGAGTACAAATTGATTAGGATTTGAAATGCTTCTATCTACATGGCTTTCGGCGGCGAGATGAATAACTGCATTTGGTTGAATTTCAGAAAAAATCTTTTGGATAGTTTTTTCATCTGTAATATCAGCTTTGATGAAATGATAATTTGGTAAATGCTCAATGTCTTTGAGATTAGCAAGATTACCTGCATAAGTAAGAGCATCTAAATTGTAGATTTGATAATGAGGATATTTTTTGACAAAAAGTTTTACTACATGAGTGCCTATAAATCCCGCTCCACCTGTGATGATTATTTTCATAAAAAAACAATTTGAATTTTTTTGGCAAGTATAGGTAATTTTTTGTTATGAAGAGAAGGGAGGTGAAGTGATTTTAGTAATAAGTAGGGTCGTATCGCCATACACCCTTACCTTGTAATAGGATTGATAAAAATCTTATATCAAAAATTTCCTTTAATTTAAGCCCTGAAAGAAGGGAAATGTTGTATATTACATTTAATGATTATCCAGGTGGTATATTTGAAAGTCAGGTAATAGATGTTATTCAATATCTGAACAAATTATCACATCAAAAAATTCGTTTGATTTCTTTTGTGTCCTTACGAAATTTTTTTTCTAACAGAAAAAAAATAAAATCATTGTATCCTTATTCAATTGTAATTCCAATGTTTCCCGGCATTCATAATTGGCAATGGAATAGAATATTTGCATTTTTTTTAATTTTAATATTTTACAAAAGTAGTGTCATTTGTAGAGGAATATTTGCATTTGATTTATTTTATCCATTTAAAAAAATAGGATTGCTAAATAAAATAATTTTTGATGGGCGTGGAGCTTATAAGTCGGAATTTGAAGAATATCTTTTTCCTGAAGATAAAAAATTAATTGATAAAGTTTATTCATTAGAATTCAAAGCAGTGATGTACGCTTCTTTTAGAATAGCCGTCTCGCAAGCATTAGTAAATTACTGGAAGGAAAATTATGGTTATATTGATAATGATTATGTTGTCATTCCATGTACATTGTCAAAAAAATTTATCCGTAACATTCCTGAAAAATCAGTTGTTTTATCATTGCGTCAAAAAATGGGCTTTGTAGAAGATGATGTTATTGTAGTATTTTCAGGTTCATCGGCAGGATGGCAATCAATGGTAGAATCAGATATTTTATTTTTGGAATTATTAAATAAATCATCCAAAGTCAAATTATTGTTTTTAGGTAATCATGATGTTGAAAAATTTATGTGTTACAAAAAGTTTCCAGATAGAGTTTTTCAAAAAAGTGTATCGGTTGATGAAGTTTTTGATTATTTGGTAATAGCAGATTATGGGTGGTTGGTCAGAGAACAAAGTATAACAAACAAAGTGGCTTCGCCAGTGAAGTTTGCAGAATATCTTGTTTGTGGGCTAAAGGTAATAATATCTGAAAATTTAGGAGATTATACTGATTTTTGTAGAAAGCATAATTGTGGAATAATTGTTTCAAATAGTTCAATTAAAGATGATTTAAATAAGATTGATGAATCAGAAAAGAATAGAATACATCAATTGGCTATTCAATATTTTACAAAAGAAAAATATGAAAATGAATACAGAAAGGTGCTGAATAGTAACAAATAAATAAACAATTTCAGATGAAAATAGCAGTATTAACCGATGGTATATATCCCTTTGTGATAGGCGGAATGCAAAGACATTCATTTTTTTTAATTAAATATCTTGCCCAAAGAGATTGTAAAATAAGAGTGTATCATTGTATTCATCCTGAAAGTGAAAAAGATTATGCTGAAAAATTAGAAATAGTTTTTACAAAAGATGAATTAAAAAATATTGAGTTTGTAAAAATTCCATTTGATTTTGTTTCTCATTATCCGGGCTTTTATTTGTTGGAATCATACAGGTATTCAAAAAGAATTTATGAGCATTTGATAAAAGATATTCAGACCTTTGATTTTATTTATTCTAAGGGTTTTACAGCATGGTATTTGCTAAAGCATAAAAAAAATAATTTTCCTGAAATAGGTATTAAACTTCACGGATATGAAATGTATCAATATGCACCAGATTTAAAAACAAAACTACAACATTATGCTTTAAGAATACCTGCAAAATTTGTAACACAAAATGCTGATGTGGTATTTTCTTATGGAGGTAAAATAACAACATTATTATCAGAAGTTTTGAATGTTCCATTAGAAAAAATTGTGGAAATACCTACAGGCATTGAAAAGCAATTAATTTATGAAACATGCACAGAGTATCATCATCCTGTAAGATTTGTTTTTGTTGGCAGGTATGAAAAAAGAAAAGGCATTGAAAATTTAAATGTGGTTATTCAAAAGTTAATTGAAAAAAACATTGAATTTCAATTTCATTTTATTGGTGATATTCCAACAAGGTTACAAATAAATAATAATAAGGTAAAATATTATGGTAAGATAAATGAGTTTGAAAAGATTCAATCTATTATTCGTCAGTCAGATGTACTGGTTGTGCCAAGTTATTCAGAAGGAATGCCAAATGTTATTGTAGAAGGAATGGCAAATGGATTAACGGTGGTTGCTACAAATGTAGGTGCTGTAAGTTTATTGGTGAATGATAAAACAGGATATTTATTAGAAAACAATGATGTGGAAAGTTTAACTAATGTGCTAATTCAAATTTGTTCAGAAAAAAAAGAAGTGCTGCAATCTAAAAAGTTGGCAGCACTTCAACACATCCAAAACTTTGTTTGGGAAAAAATTATAGATAAAGTAATTGAATCAATTAGAAAATACGGGCTTCCACGCTAATTTCAATATTAGCATCTTTTGGAAGTCGTTTTGCTTCAATGGTAGCACGGGCAGGAAAATCACCTGAAAAGTAAGTTGAATAAACTTCATTGACATGATGAAAGTTGTTCAAATCACTTAAAAATATAGTTACTTTTACTACATTGTCATAAGTTAAGCCAGCGGCTGCTAAAATTTCTTTGATATAATCCATTACAATTTTAGTTTCTTCACGGATATTATTGGTTTTGATAAGTTGTTTAGAATTTAAATCCATAGCAATTTGTCCAGCAACATACATTGTATCTCCTACAATTACTGCTTGATTGTATGGACCTATTGGAGCTGGTGCTTTTGGAGTATTGATAATTTTTTTCATAGTTTGAGATTTTGAAAAAATAATATAGTGGCTTGCAAATGTAATAAATAATTTAGTGCTATAAAATTATTTGTTTGATGAAATTTCCTTTAAATAATGTTCCTGAAAATATTTCATAGTTGATTGAAAATAAGCATCTGTTACTTCATATACTCTGTAAGGTATTTTCCAGTTTTTATATTGGTAGTTATTTTTAGAAAGAGCAATACATTCATTGTAATTATCCTGACACATACTTTCTCCATATACAAGTGGAGAAATAACATACTTTGTAAGCAAAAGATTTCTGCAATAAACACCATTTTTAGATGTTGGAATACATACTGTTTGCAGATATTTAGCATCTTCTTTTTTAGCGGCATTTACGCTGAGTTTATTTTCAAAATTTTGTATTGTGAAACTACTTATTTTTTCACTATTTTCTATTTGATTGGTTAATAATAATCGTAAAAAGTGAATTTTATTAGACATTTTTTCTAAATCTTTTGCATCAAATGCACCGCCAATAAAACACATGGAGTAATTTGCTGGACTTGCTTTTTTCCATGGACTGTTTTTTTCATCTACATTGTAATGAATAATAATGGTAAGATGAGGATTAAAATCGTTAATGAGTTTAGCCCTTTGCAAAAGTTCATATTCTCTGAAAAATAAATTAAAAAACTGTTGCTTGCTGCATGATTTTAATTTTTGATACTTTTCTTTTGAAATTTCATTGATGGATAATAAACTATCTAATACTATATTTTTCCTTTTACTAATCCACTCATTAAAACTCATTCCAAAAGCAGTGTGATCGGCTTTGTGTCTTGTTAGTAATATCTCAGCACCTTGTTCGGATAATTTGTCTGCTAATACTATTGCTGTTAAATAAGTGAGTTGCCCTTCAATCAATTTAATAGTGTCTTTTTTTTGATTACTTTCATTATGAGTAAAATATAAAAGTCGTTGTTCAATTTTTGCAGTTTGCAAATCATACGCAAAATGTCCCGGATCAATGGCAATTCTTATACCCGAAAGGGGCAAATGATTTTTTTTATTAAAACTATAAATTTCATCAATTGAAATTAAAATACTGTCTATTGCTCTTTTAGGAAGAAGAAGATTTTGTTTTTTAAGAAAAAATTTTTCTAATTCATCTAATTTTTCTGCTTCTAATAATTTACTGATAAAAGGAATTTCATCTTTGTAAATAGTAATCTCATCTTTTCCATCAGCATTTTTCAAAACTATTTTATCTGTATTGAATACAACAACATCATCTAATTGATGTTCAAGATTTAGATACTTTTGAAATTTTTGTTGATAATAGTTTATACTCTGAGAATATAAAATCCCGATGCAAGAATACATCGGGATTATGAGTAAAAGAATTGATAATTTTTTAAGAGAAAGTTTTCTCATTTTTTATTTAAACCATTACGATTATGGTTTATTTACAATAATTTTTTGTGATAAGATATTTTCTCCAGTTATTACATTCTGTAAATTTAAGAAATATGTGCCATCGGGAAGGGTAGAAATATCAATGTTTTTTTTGAATGTGCCTTCATTAAGTTTTATTTTTTGTACGAATAATGATTGCCCAAGGATATTATATAAAGTCAATTTTACTTCAATTGGTGAATTTACTTTTGCCTGAATACTTACATTTTCATTTGCAGGAACAGGGAAAATAGACACATTTTCAATTAAACGGGAATTTTCTTTTACACTTAATGTAGGATTATAGGCCATTGTAAAACTGAGTGTGTCATTAGGGTCATTAACATTGAAAATTTTGTAATAAATTTCTGAATAGCCAATGGTAGAAAGTTCACTGAAATAGGTAATCAATGCTTCATAAGAGCCAGGAGATAACACAATATAATCGCCGGGATTGGTTAATGTATTTGCAGAAGGTGGCAAACAAGTTGCTCCAACACAAAAATAAGTTGTAGCAGTATTAACCCCTTGCGTATTAATGGACTTAATAGTCCTTAATACATTATAGGTATAAGTATTGGTTGAATTGATATTGTAAAAACGGAATTTTGCAGGAACATCATTAGAAGATGCAGTTGATGTTAAAGTAAAAGTTCCACCATTACTTATTACAGAAATGGTGGAAGTCATTGCATTATTTGTAGAAACAAGGTAAATACTGCTTTGTGAAAAAATCATCAGATAATTCAAGATACAAAATGAGAGAAAAATTATTTTTTTCATGGTATTAAAGTTTAGTGGGTAACGCTAATAGTTTTGTTAAACTTACTATTAGAAGATTGGATATTGATATGATAAATACCTTCAGCAAAATTTTTGGTATTAATTTGAATTGTTTGTTCGCCTAATACTTCTTTTTCAGATGAATAAATTACTTGTCCAAGAGCATTAATAACATTGATTTTTATTGTTTCTTCTTTTGGAGAGTTGATAAAAATATTTACTTTCTCATTAGCGGGGTTTGGATAAATAGAAACCATGTCATTTAAAGAAACATTATTAGAAACAGAAGCATTAACATCTGTTTTAAACCATTTAGTCAAACCTTTACCATAACTTGCAGGGCCTGAAAAAATACTATTACCATTAGATTTTAAATTATAACTACCATTGCCATAAGAGCAGCATGCACCATCTCCATAAGCATCTGTAATTACTAATTTATAACAGGTATTAGGAACTAATGTGAAAGTTTTAGTATGTAATAATGTTCCTGCGGCTGACAAATCACTCCATGGTCCATCTTGTGCAACTACTATACCAGTTGATTCTTCAATAACTTGCCATTGTATTTCAGTACCATATTGATCTTGTGTAAAATCCATTTGCATATTGATACTTGGAGCAATAAGAGTTGCTGTAGGAATAACTTTTGTAACTATATCATTTACATTATTTTGGTCAGTATTATTATTTACAGAAGCAACACCAATTTGAAGCGTATTAGATGTTGGAAGTGGAGTAAAATTGATATTGTTAATTGTAATAAGTTGTTGATTGTAAGGTGGGCACATTCCATTCCATGTATAAGTAGAAGGAGAACCACCGTTCACAGCATAAGTAAATGTTATTGTAGTTGCTGTATCACTTCCATTATTTGTAAACCAAAATTTAGGATTTATCACTCCGGCACATACTTCCGTTTCAGAAGATAAGTTTGAAACTGCTATATCTCTTTGATTGGGTATATTAGTAATATAAATCGGACCATGAGCAGCGTTGATAGTTAATGTATTAGTTTGAGTAACAAATGCTGCTAACTCTAATCTTCCTAATAAACATGGAGTAGTATAAGAACCAGTAGCAGGATATTGAGTAGGTACTGTATAAGTAACTGTTGTTGAAAATAAAGAACCAGCAGTTGTAGGCGATACTGGTACGCCAAAGGTAGGTGTGATAACTTTTCTCAAGACATGGTTGTGTTTGTATGTTCCATCAGGAAACCAATTTGTTGGATTGAAGTTGCCATAATCAGATTGGGGTCCTGGTATATTATTTTCCAATAATACAATTGTTAGAGAATTGGTAGAAACTGGACTATTTGCAGTATAATAAACTTCTGCCTGAACTGTAAGAACACGAGTTTGTGCATCTAATGTGCCTTGTAGAGCAACATTACAATATGCTGGCTGAGATTTAATGGTATTTACATAGGTTGGCCATTGACTACGATTAGTGGTAGTAATTGCAGTGCCTGTTACAATTGTACGATTGATGTCTGCAGTTGGATAACCCGTAATTCCCATTCCAGGCATTGCAGCAATACTATTTCCGTCACTTGTTCTAAAATCTGGTTCGCCAGCAGAAGGAGTAGCATAACCGCCAGTGTGAATGTTGATAAGTACAACATTATTAGGGTCCGCATTGTAAATGTTGGTAGCAATTTTGTGACCATCAGGACAATAACCGCAGTGTATTCCGGTAAATTCTTCCAATACTGCTTTTTTGTTTTGTGGTGTAGTGCTTACAGGTAATTGAGCACTTACACTTAATACGGTGCAAATAGCACCTACAGTGAATAGTGTTGTTTTCATAATTTAAATTTTGGCGGAAATATAAGGAAATGTTTTCAAAACAAAGAAAAAATTTTTCTAAAATCAAAATTAATACAGTAACTTACAGAATAAAAAAATCCCACACTGAAAGGTGGGATTTTTAAGTCGTAGCCCGTACGGGAATCGAACCCGTGTTTCATCCGTGAAAGGGATGCGTCCTAACCCCTAGACGAACGGGCCATCTATTTTGGAGCCGCAAATATAGGTAAAATACTTCTGAACTTCCAAATTTTTTTTCAAAATTTTTTCTCAAAAATCAAATTTATCAAAAATATCAAATTTACTACCTTTGCTCAAAATATTAACTCATGAACATTGCTCTAATACAATCTGAAATCTACTGGGAAAACAAAGAAAAAAATTTTTTACACTTTTCAGAAAAAATAAAATCATTAAATGAAAATACAGATGTAATTGTATTACCAGAAATGTTTACAACTGGATTTACGATGAATAGCCAAAAATTTGCTGAAAACATTGGAGAAAAAACCACAGAATGGATGCTTCAAATGGCATCTGAAAAAAAATCTTGTTTAACAGGAAGTTTTATTACAAAAGAAAATGATTCTTATTACAATACATTATTGTGGGCTTATCCAGATGGTAAGTTTCAATTTTATCATAAAAGACATTTGTTTAGAATGGCAGAAGAACATAAACATTATTCATCAGGAAAAAGTAAAATAATTTGTGAATACAAAGGTGTGAAATTTTTTCCATTGATTTGTTACGATTTGCGATTCCCCGTGTGGAGCAGAAATAGATTTAATGTAAATAATGAATTTTATGATGTATTAATTTATGTGGCTAATTGGCCGCAGGTGAGGATTGATGCGTGGAAAAAACTTTTGTTTGCTCGTGCCATAGAAAATCTATCTTATGTAGTTGGAGTGAATAGAATAGGAATAGATGGAACTCATAAAGAATATAATGGACAAAGTATGGCAATAAACTTTAAAGGTGAATGTATAGTGGATTGTGAAGACAATGATGTAATTAAAGTAGCAAAAATAGATATTAATGAATTAAAATCTTTCCGTGAAAAATTTCCTGCTTATTTAGATGCAGATGATTTTAATATTTTGTTATGATTAATAGAGTAAAAAGAAAAAATTGATGTAGAAGAATTCTAAATAAATACTTGTAAAATTTAGAATGTATTATCTATATTTGCGGCGAAAATTATAGGATTCGGGCTGTGGCGCAGTTGGTAGCGCACTCCTTTGGGGTGGGAGAGGTCGCTGGTTCAAGTCCAGTCAGCCCGACAAATTTATTTGTATTTCTTCTTTTATTTTTTTTAAGTTTTAAATTTCTTTCTTTGTAACTCCATAATCAAACTTTAATACAGTTTCAATTAATGAAATAAATTCATCATCTATCATTTTTTATTAGCACTTATTTTGCTTTAATTTGCCCATTATATTTTGATGGAATGATTCAGCAAATTGGAATAATTGGTTATGGAAGTTGGGCTACTGCATTAGTAAAGATTTTAACCCACAACAAAATCTCTGTTATCTGGCATTTTCCAAAACAAGAAGATATTGAGTTTATATTAGAACATCATCATAATCCACGTTATTTAAGCGACGTAGAATTAGATTTAAATTTTATTCAATTAACTAATGATTTATCAACATTAGAAAAAAAATGTGATTGCATTTTGCTTGCACATCCTTCTGCATTTCTTCATCAAAGTATTCAAAAATTTAATTTTCAAAATAAATTTGTTGTATCTGCAGTTAAAGGCATTGTGCCAGAATATAATTTGATAGTAGGAGATTATCTCAATAAAGTTCATAATATAGAATATCAATACATTGGTGTTATTACAGGTCCTTGCCATGCCGAAGAAGTTGCAATGGAAAGATTATCATATTTAACAATGTCATCTCAAAACATTCCATTTGCAGAAGAATTTAGTAAATTATTATCTTGTGAATTTATTAGAGTTACACCAAGTGATGATATTTATGGCACTGAATATGCTGCTGTTTTGAAAAACATTATGGCTATTGCAGCTGGTATTTGTCATGGATTGAATTATGGAGATAATTTTCAGGCAGTATTGATTAGCAATGCTATTCAAGAAATAAAAAGATTTGTAGATGCTGTTCATCCCATTAACAGAGATATTAACGATTCGGCTTATTTAGGTGATTTGTTAGTTACTGCATATTCGCAATTTAGCAGGAACAGAACTTTTGGAGTAATGCTCGGAAAAGGATATTCAGTAAAACAAGCACAATTAGAAATGAATATGATTGCAGAAGGTTATTATGCATTACAATGTGTTTATGAAATCAACAGGCAATACAATGTATTTATGCCTATTACAGAAGCAGTTTATCAAATTGTTTTTGGCAAAAATAAATTACCTGTATCAAAAATTATTCAGCAATTAACCTATCAATTGAAATAAGGATGACTAAATTTTTATCAAATTTTCTTTTTGGATTAAGTGTAATTACTCACCCTGTGTTTTTACCTTTGTATTTAATGATTTGGTATTTTTATTTTCCACTACCTGTAGAGCCCACAATTTATTCTTTTTTCATTGCTTCTGATTTAAAATTAAAATGGTTATTATTATACGGTTTATTAACAGTGGCTGTTCCTTTAGTAATATTATTTATTTCAAAGATTTTTTCGGTTGTAAATAGTATTTTGTTAGATTCTGTAAAAGACAGGCGATATTTTTTTTTATTATTAGGTATTTATTATTGGTTCGTTTTTTATATGTTCAGAAATGTTTATGCACATAATTTTTTTAAGCCATCAATTTTATTAGTTGCGGTTACTTCATTTATTATGCTTTTATCATCATTATTAACAAACAACACATTTAAACTGAGTATTCATTCTGCTGGAATGGGTGCGGTTACAGGTTTTTTTGCGAGTTTAATTTTAATTTTCAAAAGTGATTTTTTGGAATATGTATTTATATCAGTTATGATAAGTAGCTTAATAATGGCATTAAGAATGATAGTTAGAGCTCATAATTTTTTAGAAGTATTAAGTGGATGGGCAATTGGAGTTTTTTCTTGTGTAATAGTATTTTTAGCAGGGTATAAAAATGGATAAAGTTAATTATATATGATTTTAATTACAGGTGCAACTGGATTATTAGGAAGTCATTTAATAGCTAAATTGTTTCAAAAATACAAAGATGAAAATTTTAAAGTCATTGCTGCTAAGCGAAAAACAAGTAATTTAGAAGTAACAAAAAAAATCCTTTCTTATTATTTTGATAATGTTGATAATTATTTTCAAAAGATTATCTGGATAGAAATTGATTTTTACAATCCTGTTGAAATAGAAGAAATTATCAAAACTTATCAGATTACTGAAATATACCATTGTGCAGGATTAGTTTCATTTAATGACAGTCGTCGCCAAGAAATCATACAAACTAATGTAAAAATTACCGAAAACCTTGTAAATGTTTGTATAGATACAGATATAAAATTTTGTTATGTAAGTTCAATTGCCGCATTATTAAATCAATTTGAGCACAATAACATTACAGAAAAAACAATATGGCAGGCAGGAAAATATGAGTATGTGTATGCTTTATCAAAATATCTGGGCGAATGTGAGGTTTGGAGAGGAATAGAAGAAAGTTTAAAAGCCGTAATCGTAAATCCAGGAATTATAGTAGGTGCAGGAAACTGGAATAGTGGATGGGGCATGCTTGTAAAAAAAGCAAGTAAGGGTATTCCTTTTTATACAACTGGTATTACAGGATATGTTTCAGTGGAAGATGTTGCTGAAGTAATGATTCAATTAATTGAAAAACAAATTTTTGGAAAAAGATTTATTTTAGTTGAAAATAATTATTCATTTAAAGAAATTTTGGAAGAATTGCATTTATCGCTATCAAAACCATTACCAAAATACGAGGCAAAACCATGGATGTTACAAATAGCAAGAACTGCAGAATTTATGGTAAGTTTATTAAACCCAAAATATGAACCTAATTTTACAAAAGCCACCGTACAGGGAGCATTTATGAAAAATTATTACAATAATTCTTTAATCAAGGAAACATTAAACTTCAAATTCAGACCTATAAAACCCTATATACATAAAGTTTCTGAAAAATTTTTAAAGGAAAAGAAATAAATTTAAGGTTTAAATTTTTTTAAGTTTTGAGTTATCCAGTAATTGCGAGCGTAGCGAAATAATCTCATTTTTTATGTCGTCATTGCGAGCGAAGCGAAGCAATCTCAAAAGCATATTCCCTATCTCTCATGAGATTGCTTCGGACTGTCGTCTTCGCATTAACGAAAATTTCGATAATACTTGCCTATTAAAAAAATTGAGCATTGAATATTTACAAATCAAAACTCAAAATTAAAAACTAAAAACTAAACACTCAAAACTAATCAAGCTTCTTTGAAGTTCCATTCCTCAAGAAACTTAGTAGAATAGTTTCCTTTTTTAAATTGTTCGTTTTCCATAAGTTTTAAATGGAAAGGAATGGTCGTTTTAATACCTTCAATGACATATTCACTTAATGCTCTGTGCATTTTAGCAATGGCTTCTTCTCTTGTTTGTGCTACCGTGATGAGTTTTCCAACCATACTATCGTAATAAGGAGGAATCGTATAACCACTATAAATATGTGAATCGACTCTTACACCGTGTCCGCCCGGAGTGTGAAGGGTAGTGATTTTACCGGGTGAGGGTCTAAAATCATTAAATGGATCTTCTGCATTGATACGGCATTCTATGGCGTGTAATTGTGGATAGTAATTTTTTCCAGAAATAGGCACACCTGCAGCTACAAGAATTTGTTCCCGTATTAAATCATAGTTAATTACTTCTTCTGTAATAGGATGTTCTACCTGAATACGAGTGTTCATTTCCATGAAATAAAAATTCCCATGTTTATCCACTAAAAATTCAATGGTACCAACACCTTCATAATTTATTGCAGAAGCAATTTTAATAGCAGCTTCACCCATTTTATCTCTTAGTTCAGGTGTCATAAAAGGAGAAGGCGTTTCTTCAACTAATTTCTGGTGTCTTCTTTGAATAGAACAATCTCTTTCAGATAAATGGCATACTTTTCCATACTGATCACCAACCACTTGAATTTCAATGTGGCGAGGTTCTTCAATAAATTTTTCCATATAAACGGCTCCATTTCCGAATGCCGCTTGTGCCTCAGTAGTAGCAGTATTAAAAGCACTTTCTATTTGACTTTCTTCCCAAACCACACGCATACCTTTTCCTCCACCGCCAGCAGTGGCTTTTAAGATAACCGGATAACCAATTTCTTTTGCTACTGATTTTGCATGTTCTACATTTTCTAATAATCCATCTGAACCCGGAATTACAGGGGCTCCTGCTTTTTTGGCGGTTTCTTTTGCATTGTTTTTATCACCCATTGCATTTATCATTTCAGGTGATGGTCCAATAAACTTTATTTTATTGAGTTTACAAATTTCAGAAAAACGAGCATTTTCACTTAAAAAGCCATAGCCGGGATGAATAGCATCTGCATTGGTAATTTCAGCGGCTGCTATAATGTGAGCAATATTTAAATAACTATCTTTACTTGCAGGCGGACCAATACAAATAGCTTCATCTGCAAACTTTACATGAAGAGAATCTTTGTCGGCAGTTGAATACACCGCAACAGTTTTAATACCCATTTCATGTGCTGTGCGAATAACACGCAGGGCTATTTCACCTCTGTTGGCAATGAGAATTTTTTTAAACATAGTTTTAGTTTAGAAAATTAGATGTTGGTGTCAATTAAGAATAAAGGTTGGTCGTATTCTACTGGTGTAGCGTTTTCAACTAAAATTTTTACGACTTTACCTTTTACATCACTTTCAATTTCATTGAATAATTTCATTGCTTCAATGATACAAAGTGGTTGTCCAACATCTACTACATCACCTATGTTTACAAAAGGTGGTTTATCTGGTGCAGATGAACGATAAAATGTTCCAATCATTGGAGATTTTACAACATGGTAATTTTTATCGTCAGAAACATCTTTCTTAGGTTCTGAAATTTTATTTTCTTGAGGCGTAGGAGAAGCAGATGTTGCTTCTACTGCTGGTATAGCAGGAGGTATGATGGTTGTGGCAGGAATTGCAGACGGAACATTTTGTACAATAACAGGTTGTGTTGTATTTGAACCATTTGAGTTTTTTCCTGTTTTGATGACGATTTTAAAGTCCTTTGTTTCTAATTCTACCTCGCTTACATTGCTTTTGGATACAAATTTGATAAGATCCTGAATTTCGTTGAGTTTCATATTTTTGTTTTTTAGTTTTAGTTTTAATTTAGTTTTTGTGTCCTATTCAGCTTTTACTTAAATTTTTACCGCAAAGACACAGAGACGCAAAGTTTAATTAGTTTTGAGTTTTTTAATTTATCAATGTTCATTTTTCACTTTTCACTTAAATAGCAACAGCAGATTTTAATTTTTGTTTCAATGTATTATCTATAGCATCCATAAATTCTTCGGTGTATAAGTAATGTTCGCCATGTTTAACATTATTACCATGAATACAAACGGCAAGGTCTTTGGTCATTTTACCATTTTCAAC
Source organism: Bacteroidia bacterium (assembly GCA_035405785.1). Taxonomy (GTDB): domain Bacteria; phylum Bacteroidota; class Bacteroidia; order B-17B0; family Aurantibacillaceae; genus BPGX01. The sequence goes on along the minus strand of DAONJS010000002.1, from coordinate 150,281 downwards.
TGTTTCAATACATGCTTGTTCTAATGTTTCGCAGAATTTAATTAATTCCTGGTTGTTATCTAATTTTCCTCTAAATGCTAATCCTCTTGTCCACGCAAAGATAGATGCTATTGGGTTTGTAGAAGTTGGTTTGCCTGCCTGATAATCTCTGTAATGACGGGTAACAGTACCATGTGCAGCTTCAGCTTCCATTGTTTTGCCATCTGGAGTAATAAGTACAGAGGTCATTAATCCTAAAGAACCAAAACCTTGTGCAACTTGATCAGATTGAACATCACCATCATAATTTTTACATGCCCATATAAATCCGCCTTCCCATTTTAAGGCAGATGCTACCATATCATCAATTAAACGGTGTTCGTAAGTAATACCGGCTTCCTGGAATTTTTGTTTAAATTCTTTTTCGTAAATTTCTTGAAATATATCTTTAAAGCGACCATCGTATTTTTTGAGAATGGTATTTTTAGTTGATAAATATAATGGCCATTTTTTTTGTAAAGCCATATTAAAGCAAGCATAAGCAAATCCACGAATAGATTCATCTGTATTGTACATACCTAATGCCACACCTGCACCTTTAAAATTGAAAACTTCATGTTCAATAACAGTTCCATCTTCTCCTTCAAATTTCATGATTAATTTGCCTTTTCCTGGTACAACGAAGTCGGTAGCACGGTATTGGTCACCAAAAGCATGTCTTCCAACTACAATAGGTTTTTTCCAAGTATTAACTAAACGAGGGATGTTTTTGATAACTATTGGTTCACGAAAAACAGTACCGTCTAATATATTACGAATGGTACCATTAGGTGATTTCCACATTTGTTTTAGATTGAATTCTTTAACTCGGGCTTCATCAGGCGTAATGGTAGCACATTTAATTCCTACATTGTATTGATTAATAGCATTAGCGGCGTCTATGGTAACCTGGTCGTTGGTGGCGTCTCTGTTTTCAATTCCTAAATCAAAGTATTTGATATTTAAATCTAAGTAAGGAAAGATTAATTTTTCCTTAATCATTTTCCAGATAATTCTTGTCATTTCATCACCATCTAATTCAACTACAGGATTTTGAACTTTAATTTTTTTCATAGAAATAAAATTTTGGGGCAATAATAGTAAAATGTTTTTTTAGAGACAAAATTTTGGGAAAGGGTGATTTTTTTAATAAAAAGTGAAGAGTTTTTAGTGCCGACTATAAATGTCGGCATGCTGACCAAGTTGCGTCAGCACTAAAAGCAATAAAGCGGAATTTTTTCTGAAACTAAAATATCTTTGGTATAACTGTATTTCGTAACTGATAAAAATTCCTTCTAAAAAGATAGTTTTACAACTTCTTTAATTGTAGATACATAGTGAAAGTTCAATCCTTTCAGATATTCTTGGGGGATATCTTTAATATCTTGTTCGTTGTCTTTACACAATATAATATCTTTAATTCCCGCCCTTTTAGCGGCTAATATCTTTTCTTTAATGCCACCAACTGGAAGTACTTTACCTCTCAAGGTAATTTCGCCAGTCATGGCTAATTTTTTCTTTACACTCTTGTTTTTAATGCAACTCATCAAAGATACAATCATAGCAATACCTGCACTTGGGCCATCTTTGGGAACAGCACCTTCTGGTACATGCATGTGAAAATGTTTGTTTTCAATATCTTTTTGAGTAATACCTAATTCTTTTGTATGAGATTTAATAAACTCTAATGCAATGGTAGCACTTTCTTTCATCACTGTTCCTAAATTTCCTGTGAGTGTAAGGTTAGTTTCTTTTGATGGGGAAGAAACTGTTTCAATGTACATTATTTCGCCACCGTTTGGAGTCCATGCTAAACCGGGCACAACGCCGGGTGTGTCTGTATATTCGTATTTTTCTTTAATGTGCGTTGGACCAAAAATTTTAGGAAGATATTGTGCTGTTATCTTTGGAATTTCGTTATTTAATGAAATTTGTAGAGCAATATGTCTTGCGATTTTTGAAAGACGTTTTTCTAAATTACGAACGCCGCTTTCAAAAGTATAATTTTCAATAATTTCTTCTAAAAGAGAATCACTTATTTTGAATTGTGATTTTTTAATACCGGTTTCATCACAAACTTTAGGGATGAGGAATTTTTTTGCAATTTCCATTTTTTCTTCTGTGCTGTAACCTGTTACATTTATGATTTCAAAACGGTCAAGCAATGCAGGATGTATAGTATTCAGGTCATTGCAGGTAGCAATAAAAAGTACTTTACTTAAATCATATTCTGTTTCTAAATAATTATCATAAAATGTATTATTTTGTTCTGGGTCAAGCACTTCAAGTAAAGCAGATGCCGGGTCGCCCTGAAAATCTCTGCCTATTTTATCAATTTCATCTAATACAAAAACAGGATTTGAACTACCGGCTTTTTTGATATTTTGAATAATTCTACCGGGCATTGCACCTATGTATGTTTTTCTATGTCCACGAATTTCACTTTCATCGTGCAAGCCACCTAAACTCATTCTTACATATTTTCTACCTAAAGCCCTTGCTATACTTTTTCCTAATGATGTTTTACCAACACCTGGAGGCCCATACAAACAAAGAATAGGGGCTTTTAAGTTGTTTTTTAATTTAATTACAGCAAGATATTCTAAAATTCTTTCTTTTACTTTTTCTAAACCAAAATGGTCTTCATCTAAAATTTTTTTAGCATTTTGAATATCAAAATTATCTTCTGTATATTCATTCCATGGCAGGTCAAGCAAAAGTTCTAAATGCGATAAGGTGATGCCATATTCAGGAGAATTAGGATTCATTCTTTTGAGTTTGTTTAAATTTTTCTCAAAGAATGCCTTTGTTTGTTCATTCCATTTTTTTGTTTTTGCTTTTTCTTCAAACTCTTTAATTTCTTGTTCAAAGGGAGAACCACCTAATTCTTCCTGTATTGTTTTTAATTGCTGGCTTAAAAAGTATTCTCTTTGTTGTTTGTCAATATCACTTTTGGTTTTATTTTGAATTTGATTTTTTAATTCAATTAAATTGAGTTCTTTATTTAATAAAGATAGCAGAGATAATGCACGAGATTTTATATCAGATGCTTCAAGAAGTTTTTGTTTATCAGCAGTTGGGATATTAATGTGAGATGCTATAAAACTTACTAAAAAATGAGGGCTTTCAATATTATTGATGGCAAAAGTGGCTTCAGATGGGATGTTTGGAGATTGTTTTATAATTTTGATAGCCACTTCTTTAATAGAAGCAATGATGGCTATAAATTCGGCATCATTTTGAGGAACGGGTTGGTCGGGTAGAGCATCTATTTCTGCCTGAAAATAGGGTTCTGTTTGAAATACATTTTTGATGTGAATTTTTTTTCTTCCTTGTAAAATGACTGTGGTATTGCCGTCGGGCATTCTTAATAGTTTCAAAATTTTTGCAGAAGTTCCGATAGTATAAATATCTGATGGATTAGGGTCTTCAATTCTTTCGTCTTTTTGGGCTGTAACACCTATAATTTGCTTGTTTTTGTAAGCATCTTTAATAAGTGCAATGGATTTATCTCTTCCCACTGTAATAGGGATAACAACACCTGGAAATAAAACAGTATTGCGTAAAGGTAAAATTGGCAGTGTTTGTGGCAAATTTTCAGAGTTTATACTTTCTTCATCTTCGGAAGAAAGTAAGGGTATAAAATCTACATCCTCGTCTGTTACAGGATTGAACATATTTTCAAACATTTTTTAATTAGGTTTTAAATTTTGCAGTAAAATTAAACAATTATTGTGCCATTGAGAAATTATTGATAAAAGGGCATTTTGTGAAGAATGTAAATTTCAACTTATTATACAAATAAACTTGTACATTTGCGGAAAATAATTTTATGGTGAAAGAAGAATTACCTTTATCAATAGTGATGGAACAAACACCAAATCCAGAAACAATAAAGTTTATTACAAACAGAATGTTTTTACCTTCGGGAAAAGTATTAGAGTTTGATATTTCAAAAGTTTCAAATGTTTCGCCATTAGCAAAAGAATTATTGCAATTTCCATTTGTAAAACATGTGCTTATTACTGAAAATTATGTAAGTATTACTAAACATTCGTTTGTAATGTGGGATGACATTTTACTTGAAGTAAGAGATTTTATTTATCAGTTTTTAAATCAAGGGAAGAAAGTAATAGATGTTGAATTATTATCTGAAAATGATGTGGAATCAAATGAAAACATCAATAACAAAGAAAAAATAATTAATGAGATTGCTGTGCAACATAATATACCACAAAATGAAATTGAACAAAAAATTATTGATATACTAAATGAATACATTTTACCTGCAGTATCACAAGATGGAGGATTTATTACATTTGAGTCATTCAAAGACGGTGTAGTGTATTTGAAAATGCGTGGAGCATGCAGTGGATGTCCCAGCAGTATTTATACATTGAAAGCGGGCATTGAAGCATTGCTGAAAAAAATGTTGCCTGATATTGTGAAAGAAGTAAGAAGCGAAGGTATTTTAAATGAATAAGGAAAATTAAATATTGAATAACAAATGAACAGAGTATCATTTTATACATTAGGATGTAAATTGAATTTTGCAGAAACATCTACAATTTCAAAAATGTTTGTTAATCATAATTACAAAATTGTTGATTTTAATGAACCGGCGGATATTTGTGTAATTAATACTTGCAGTGTTACAGAAAACGCTGATAAAGAATTTAAGAGTATTGTCAAAAGAGCATTAAGTAAAAATAAAGATTGTAAAATTATTGCCATTGGATGTTATGCACAATTAAAACCAGAAGAAATTTTGAATACTGAAGGCGTGAAATTAGTTTTAGGTACTAATGAAAAATTTAAAATACTGGATTATTTGAAACATTTAGAAGAAGAGAAATCACAAATGTTTTTTTCTGAAATTGAAAATGCTTATCATTTTAATGCTTCTTATTCTTTTGGAGACAGAACAAGAACATTTTTAAAAATTCAGGATGGATGTGATTATACTTGTAGTTATTGTACCATTCCATTAGCCAGAGGTGAAAGCAGAAGTGATACTATTGAAGGTATTATCAATAATATACATCAGATATTAAAGCAAGGCAGTAAGGAAATTGTGCTTACTGGTGTTAATATAGGAGATATAGGATTTGTAGCATCTAATCAGGGTGAAGCATTTCAGGCAAATAACAGAAAAAAAAGAAGTTTTACTTTATATCAATTATTGCAGGAAATAGAAAAGATTGATGAGGAATTCAGATTGAGAATTTCTTCTATTGAGCCCAATTTGCTTACTGATGAAATAATTGAATTAGTTGCAAAATCCAGACATTTAGTTCCACATTTTCATATTCCTTTGCAATCGGGTAGTAATGCCATACTTGCCAAAATGCAAAGGCGATACAGAAGAGAATTATACGCACAAAGAGTTGAAAAAATAAAATCGTTGATGCCTGACGCTTGTATAGGAGTAGATGTAATTGTTGGATTTCCGGGTGAAACAGATGAGTTATTTAATGAAACATTAGAATTCATTCGTGGTTTAGATGTTTCATATTTGCATGTATTTACATATAGTGAAAGAGAAAACACACTGGCGGCTACCTTGCCAAATAAAGTGCCAGTTCCAGTAAGAAAAGAGAGAAATGCTATTTTGAGAAGTTTATCTCAAAAAAAGCAACATTATTTTTATCAGCAAAATTTAGGTAAAATTAGAAAAGTATTGTGGGAAGATGAAGAAAAGAATGGCAAAATGTTTGGTTATACAGATAATTATATCCGTGTAGGTATTGATTATGATACAAATTTATCAGGAAAAATATATTCTGTAAAATTGTTGGATTTTGATGATGATGCAAAGTGTATAAGAGGGGAAGTGGTGAGGGAGAGTTGTGAGATGTAAGAATGATTTAAGAAATGTGATTTTGATTGAATAGTAAATAATAGTTCCTCTCAATACCTCAATCTAAAATGCTGTGCATATAAAATATCAGGATTAAAAATTATAATCCCACAGCGATATAAATCTAATGTTATTTTATTCACACCATCATTTTGAATTTCTTTCCAAGCCCTTGTCATTTCTTTGCTCCAATAAATATCATCAATGATAATGATTGATTTTTTATTCATAGATGAAAGTAACCATTTATAGTAACGAATGGTAGCATTATATGTGTGATTGCCATCTATTAAAACAAAATCAAAGGTGTATTTTTTTATTAATTCAGGTAAAATAACATCAAAATTAGAATGAATGCTTTCTATATTTTTTCTTGAATAGTTTGTAAATAAATGATTTGCAAAATTAAATATCTCCTTTTGTCCTTCAATGGTAATCACTTTTTCAGGATTAGCATAACTTAAATACAAGGTATTCATACCAATTGAAGTTCCTAATTCCAAACAAATTTTCGCATTCAAAAATTGTATGATTCTAAAATATAATTCTGAATATTTTGCTGGACTTACAGAAACTCTTGTAATATCTGAAACCTTTACTTTATTAGATAATACAAATGATTTTGCTCCGATGTCAGTGTATTCAATGATTTGATTACTTGCTAATAATTTTTTGCGAATGCTTGATAATTCATCAAATGCATAATAATGGTTGCTTTTATCAAAACAAAATTTTACAAATTCAAATAAAAAGGGAGAATGTATGCTGTGCAAATCTTTTGCAGATATTTGATATTGTAAATAGTTTTTAATTCTATGCCATATTTCAGCAAATGTCATTGAGATTGTTTTTCAATGTTGATGTTACACAAAGAGAGATTTTCTATTTCAGTTTTAAATTGATAATTTGGTAATGTTTCTTTTTTTACAAAAAGTATATTGAGTGCTTCTATTGTATTTTCGGGGTGTTTTTCATTCCATTGTTGAATAAGATAATAGCAAAAATAGGGTTTAATAAAATTGTAATGCTGTTGTTCGTAGTTTTCTAAAAACTTTCTCCATCTATCACCTTTGAGAAAATTTTTGTTTAATGGTGTGGCTTCATAATGTAGGTTAGGTGTGTTATGAATTAAATCCCATTCGGTATTATTGCTTTTTATTCCACGCAATACAAGCCATCCATAGTATCTTTTAACGCCCGGAGAAAACATATTCCATCTTTGAGATAAACCAATGCTGTTTAGAAATCTATCTTCCCACAAAGTTATTGAAAAATAAGGGACTTGAAGGGTTGCTAAATTATATCGTAAAATTAGTACAAATAATATTATTGAAAATAACAATTCATTTTTGTTCGTTTTAATTTTTGAAGGTAAATCTTTTTGATTAACTAATAACATCAACGCAGTTGTAATGCCTACAAAGGGAAAGATGCCGACTTTCAAAGCACTTACAATAAACAAATGTAAAAGTATAATTGAAATAGCACCTAATTTTCTTAATGAAATTGTTGGTGAAAAAATAATCAATAATGGAGCAATAATTTCAAATCCATAATAAACTATAAATGTCAAAACTCTGGTAAGTGGGTATTGTTGATAAATCAAATTTCCAAATGATGTTCTTAAAGTATCTAAACTTAATGCGTAATAAATGGCATCGCCTGAAATTCGCCATTCATCTGCTGTTTTTAATAATGCTGAAAACAAATATACAAATCCAATATTAATTTGAAAAATAACAAATATCCAAGAAAAATTTGTAGTAGAATGAACGATTTCTAAATTTTTTTTCTTTTGTAAAAAAGAATCAATAGAATAAAAACTTCCCCATGGTAGGAAAATCATATAAAACAATGTGATTCTAAGCAAATCATCTCCGCCTTGTAAAATAACAGGATTGCGATGATGAAGAGATAAAATTAAAACAAAATTGATGATTGTAAATAAACGAGTATTCCAACCTATTAATAATATCAATGCACTAATAAAGTGTATCCAAAATAAAATATGAAGCAGAGTAGGGGATTCTATAAAATTATGAATGGAAAAATAATATTGATAAAATGGATAATAAGTTTTAATCACACTTGTTGGTAATACGCCATTATTTGTATAATGTGCTTCAAAATTTTGATAACGAAAAAATAAATCCAGCAAAATGATAAGTGAAATTAATATTCTTCCAACGCTTAACACTTTGGGATTGAAATAATAACGAGTATAAAAGTATGAAAGAATAAAATTCATTTTAAAATAAAAAACCGCCAGAAAATCTGACGGTTCAAAGATATGATATTTATACTATATCAAATACAAGTCATTGCACCCGAAACGGTTACAACAGGGAATGGAAATTGCATTTGAGTACAAGGGATATTATTAAATGTGGCTGTTACATTTCCGCCAGTAGTGGTAGAAACACTAATCATTCCAGATGCTGAATACCAAACAATACCAGAAGGTTGTCCGGGAGGATTGTATACAATCATTTGTGCTACACTGTTTGATGTAGGAGTGCCACTTTGTAAGTTATAACTTCCAGTAGTAGGAGGAGCAAAGAAATTGATTTGAACTGTGGTTGCTCCGTTGAAAGCTAATAGAGTATTTCCTGTTCCACAGGCAGCATAAGACCAACCAGCACCGCCAACATTTAATGTGCTATTTGTTGTAGCAGGGTTAGTAATAGTACTTGTGCCAGTTGTGGTTACTGAATTGGGGTTAGGATTACCACCACCACCTACTTCATCTCTATAACCGGGGGCAATGCTATTGTCTTTACTTTTATTGCACATTACCATTATCAAACTCATTGATACGCCCAAAATTAAATATGCTATTTTTAGTTTTTTCATAGTTTTAAATTTTGTTACAAAGATACATAAAATTTCAACTATTTTCCAAATTTTTTTTACAAAAGTGCAAAAATATTTATTGAACGGTATGTTTCATTGAGTGAATGGTATATTTTATTGAGTGAGAGGATAGGTTTCATTTTCAAAAGTTTTTATATAAGAATAAAAATAATTATTTTTGCATGCAAAAAGAAAGTGTTATGAGAAATTTTTTTATTTTTGGTTTAGTTGCAACTTTAAATATTTTTTGTTTTGCACAAAAAGATTTCAAATGGGATACCATTGATTCTGTAAGTTTAAACAAAAATGATATTTATTCATTAACAAAAGCTTTTATTGCAGAAAAATGGGTATCAGCAAAAGATGTAATTCAAAATGATGATAAAGATGGTGGTATAATTATTCTAAAAGGTACTATAAAAGAAATATTATTAAACCCTATTGCTATATTGGGAAGTGGTGAATGGATATTTTCATACACAGTTAAGTTTATGTTTAAAGATCATAAAAGTAGAATAATTATAGAGAATGTTAATTGTATTGCAGGACCTAATGAAAATTGGCCGCTTCTTCCTGTAGCTGATGATTACCCAGAAGAAAAAGGTCGCAAAAAAACTGGGTTAGGTAAAGAGAAATATTTAGAGTTAATGTCTAATTTAAAAAAAGATTTACAGGATATTGTAGATACATATAGATCACATTTATATTCTCCTAAATCTAATGAATGGTAATTAATTTTTTTGATATTTCTAAATTACAACTCTAAATAAAGCGGAATAGTAACAGCATTGTTCATCTCAATTTTTGTCTTTATTTTTTATATTTCCGCATACATATTTTTTACTGTATTTTTGCTCGCAAAAAAATATGAAAGTAGCCGTAGTTGGTGCAACAGGTTTAGTAGGTCAGGAAATGTTGAGAGTGTTAGAAGAATTTAATTTTCCCGTTTCTCATTTTATTCCTGTGGCCTCTGAAAAATCTGTTGGAAAAAAAATTCTTTTTCGTCAAAAAGAATACAATGTAGTTTCTGTGCAGGATGCCATTGAACAAAAACCAGATTTTGCTTTATTTTCAGCAGGAAGTCAAACATCATTAAAATATGCTCAATCATTTGCTGAAAAAGGAACTTATGTAATTGACAATTCATCTGCATTCAGAATGGATGCCGATAAACCTTTGGTAATTCCTGAAATTAATGGAGATGTTTTGAAAAAAGAAGATAAAATTATTGCTAATCCTAATTGTTCAACCATTCAAATGTTAATGGTTTTAAATCCTTTGCATCAACAATTTAAGATTAAAAAAATTATTGTTTCAACTTATCAGGCAGTAACAGGCACTGGTGCTAAAGCAGTAGAACAGTTATTTTCAGAAAGAGAAGGTAAAAAGCCCGAAAATCCTGCCTATCCGTACCCAATTGATTTAAATTTAATACCACAAATTGATGTGTTTGTTGATAATGCTTTTACAAAAGAAGAAATGAAAATGCATAATGAAACAAGAAAAATTTTGAATGATTATACAATCAATGTAAATGCTACTTGTGTTAGAGTTCCTGTAATTGGAGGACATAGTGAAAGTGTGTATGTAGAATTTGAAAAAGATTTTACAGAAGAAAAAGTGAAAGAATTATTAAATAATACAAGCGGTGTAGTAGTGCAGGATGATATTAAAAATGCAGTTTATCCAATGCCATTATTTGCACATAAGAAAAATGAAGTATTTGTGGGAAGAATTAGAAAAGATTTTTCAAATCCAAAAGGTTTGAATTTATTTATTGTAGCAGATAATTTGAGAAAAGGAGCGGCTACCAATGCAGTGCAAATTGCTCAATACATTTTGAAGAAATTTTTTTGAAAAATAATGTCTAATAAATCGCATTGACGCATAAAATTTCAATAGTTTTTAGTTTTACTGTCATTACGAGCGAAGCGAAGTAATCTCAAATTTAACTCCGTCATTGCGAGCATAGCGAAGCAATCTCAAAAGTATTAGTACGCATAACAATGACAAGATTGCTTCGGACTATCGTCCTCGCAATGACGATAAAATAAAAACTAAAAACTATAAAATTATTAAACTCTGCGTCTCAATGGTAAAGAATTAGTAATAGTTTTGGATTTATCAAAAACTTAATAATTTCTTTACATTAAAATAACCTGAATTTCATATAAACCCCTTACCTTTGTCAAAAATTTTAATATGGCTGTGAAAATATTAATCGCCGATGATGAAGAAGATATACTACAATTTTTGTCTTACAATCTTAAGAAAGAAGGTTATGAAGTGATTACTGCAACGAATGGTGCAGATGCTTTGAAATTAGCCAAAAAAGAAAATCCCGATTTGATTGTGTTAGATATTATGATGCCAGTAATGGATGGTATGGAAACTTGTAAGGAATTAAGAGAATTGCCCGAAACAAAAGATAAATTGATAGTTTTTTTAACTGCAAGAAGTGAAGATTATTCTCAAATAGCAGGTTTTGAAAATGGAGCAGATGATTATATTACTAAACCTATCAAGCCCAAATTGTTTATTTCTCGGATAAAGGCATTGCTCAGAAGGGCACAAACTACTGAAACAAATACTATCATTGAATTTGGAAATATCAAAATTGATAAAGAAAAGCATCAGGTTATTAAAAATGGTGAAGTGCTGGAATTACCTAAAAAAGAATTTATGTTGCTGGAATTGTTAGCCAGTAAACCGGGTAAAGTTTTTTCAAGAGAAATTATTTTAGAAAAAGTATGGGGAGAAGATGTGATTGTAGGCGAAAGAACTATTGATGTGCATATTCGTAAAATTCGTGAAAAAATTGGTGAAGATTATATTAAAACTGTAAAAGGATTAGGATACAAATTGGAGTATTAGTTTTTTATTGCTCAATATTAAATGTTCAATTCTCAATGTTCAATTTTCAATTCTCAATTCTCAATTTTTTGTCACAAATTCCGCTAATTTCAATATAATAAAACGTAGGGCGTAATGCAATACGACCCCTACTAAAAATGCTGACGAAACTGCTTTGCAGTTTGTCAGCATGCCGACCGCAAGCGTCGGCACTCAAAACTAAAAACTCAAAACTAAAAACTCAAAACTATAATCGTATATTTGCCCAAAAATTATTTATGAGAATTTCATTAGTTGTAATATTGATTGCTGGTGTTTTTTTGAATGCTCATTCTCAAAAGAAAAATGTCAATGCTGCATGGCGTGCTTTATCAGATTATCAAAGCACATTGAATGATAAGCCCGATATTAAATATCTTTTGAAAGCCAAAGAAAGTATTGACCAAGCCATTCAAAATCCTGAAACAAAAGATGACCCAAAAGCATTAACCTACTATTCTCAAATTTATTTTGAACTTTACAAATACTATCAAAATAATCCTGATAATACTGTTCCTTATCTTAACTATTTTTATTCTGCAAAAGATGCATTTTTGCAACTAAAAGACAAACATCCTAAAGTTGCCTCTACACCAGAAGTGCAAAATCACGGTATATTTTTACTAAATACTTCTAATCAAATGGCTGTAAAACTTTATAATGAAAAAAATTACAAAGACGCTTGTGAATTGTTTTTATCTCATCATGATATACAAAAAAAGATTTTAGGAAGCACTGATACTTCTGGAATTTTCAATGCTTTTGTGTGTGCTTACAAAGCAGATTTACCAGATAAAGTAGAATCATTAAGTAAACAGATGATTGAAAATAATCTTGATAATATCAAAGTTTATCAATTGTTATATAATTATTATCAGCATAAAAAAGACACGAGTAATTTAGTGAAAGTTTTACAAAAAGGAAGAGAAAAATATCCTGATGATGTTAATTTACTGAATTTACAAACAGATTATTTTATCAATACTCGTCATTACAATAAAGCCATTGATAATTTAGAAAAAATAATATCTACTGATAGCACTAATGCTTTATTATTATTAACGCTTGGAAATTTATATGATAACATTGCTAATCAAAGAATGAATGCTAAAAACTACAATGATAGCACAGAAATGTTTTTTCAAAAAGCCATCAATAATTATATGAAAAGTTATAGATATAAAAGTTCATTGGATGCAGAAAATTTGTTTACACTTACTTACAATATAGGTGCATATTACACAAATTATGGTTTATTTTATTACAATAAAAAAATGAAAGAATTTAAGATTACAGATTTATCTCAAAAACAAAAAGGTGTGGAAGATAAAAGAAAAGAATATACTCAAATGGGATTACCTTATTTGAAAGAAGCAGAAAGTATTAAACCATCTGATAATGGCGTAATTACGGCTTTGTATAAAGTATATTCATTGATTGGTGATACCAAAAATGCAGAAATTTACAAGAATAAAATGCTTGGGAAATAGTGAGGTTTTTTAGATAGTTGGAAATAATTTAGTTCATCTTTTTAGTAAGGAATAAAAAGAACTTCAAGAAGATTTTATACTAAAATATATTTTCTTGCTTCTTCAAATCTTCAATGATGTCTAAAACTTTTGGTAATAGTGGTTCAGATTCTATATTATTGATAACATAATTTGCTAAAGGTATTTTTTTCTCATCATCCCATTGATTAGCCATTCGGGACATTACTTCTTGTTCAGATAAATTATCTCTTTTCATTACTCTTTTAATTCGCACATCTTTTGGTGCAGTAACTAAAATGATTTTATCACAAGCATTATTTAATCCTGCTTCAAATGTCAAAGCACTTTCTTTGAAAATAAATGTTTGGTCTTTATGTTCATTAAGAAATTTTTGAAAGTCATTTTTTACAGCAGTGTGAATGATGTTGTTTATTTTATCTAACAAAGATTTATCAGAAAAAATTTTTTCAGCAATGTATTTTTTATTAATGGTTTTATCATCAATATATGCTTGTGTTCCAAGTAATTCAATGATTTTGGGTTTTATATCTGCATCAAAATACAATTGTTTTGCTCTTTCATCGGAATAATAAACAGGATAACCTAATGTTTCAATAATCTTTGCAACTACTGATTTTCCAGAGCCCATTCCACCTGTAATGCAGATTATTTTCATTTTACTTTTTTTGATTTTTATTAAATTCTATTCTAATGGTATCTGGTGTTATTTCTAAAATCTTGAGTTTTACAGGAAATTGCTCATTTTCAGAAATTGCATCATAAGGAATAGTAAAAACTTTCTTTTTTGCTTTTTTAAGTTTTTTGAAAGGCAAATAAATATTTTCAGGTAAATAATTTTCAAGTAAAACAATTTTTAATCCAGAACCTTTTACTTTAATCTTTGTATTGACCACAATACTATCTTGATCATAACTTTCAGGAACTTTTACTATTACAGTATTGATATTATATTCACGAATGTATGTTTGATTGAGTTGATGCACAACCCACCACGCAAAGGCAACAATGAAACAAATAATAAAAACTAAAATTTCTTTTCTAATCATTGATGGCGAAAATACTGATGAATTCTTTTTTATGCAAGTGATGTGAAATTTAATGTATTTTTGCGACTCAAAAAAATGCGTCCAAAAATTGTAGCGGCAAACTGGAAGTTGAATAAAACACTCAATGAAGGTTTAGAGTTAGTTAATTTTTTGCTTTCTAAAATAAATACTTACGATGATGTTGTAAAAATTATTTGTCCTACATTTCCTTTATTGCATCCATTGAGTAATATACTTGATAAAAATAAAAAATTTTATTTAGGTGCACAAAATTGCAGTCATTACGAAAAAGGGGCATATACAGGTGAAGTTTCTGCAGAGATATTGAAATCGGTGGGCTGTGAGTATGTAATAATTGGCCATTCAGAAAGAAGAAAATATTTTATTGAAACAGAAGACATTTTAAATCAAAAATTACAAATTGCTTTGAAAAATAATTTGAAAGTGATTTATTGTATTGGTGAAGAATTGAAAGAAAGAGAAGAAAGATTGCATTTTAATGTAGTGAAAAATCAATTAGAAAATTTATTGAAGTTAAGTAAAGAACAATTACAAAACATCATCATTGCGTATGAGCCCGTTTGGGCTATTGGAACTGGTGTGAATGCTACACCCAAGCAAGCACAAGAGATGCATTCTTTTATTCGTGAAACTATTGCCACACTTGATAATGAAATTGCAATCAACATTCCTATTTTATACGGCGGAAGTTGTAATGCCAGCAACGCATCACAATTATTTTCTCAACCAGATATTGATGGCGGCTTAATAGGTTCTGCTTCATTAAAAGGAGAGGAGTTTTTACAAATTATATACGCCGCATCTTAAATTTTAGAATTGATGAACGACACAAAATATATTCAGTATAGTATTTTATCCAAAAAACCTGATGTTTCAGAGACACTGATTGGTATATTATCAGATTTTGATTTTGAAGGATTTGAAGAATTAGAAAATGGTTGTATAGCATATATTCCTGAATCGCTTGCAGATTGTGAAAAAGAATGGATGCCGCTTATTAGAGAAATGGATGAAGAAATTGTTATTGAGAAAAAAGTTTTAGAACCCAAAAACTGGAATGAAGAGTGGGAAAAGAATTATGAAATAGCACACATTAATGATGAATGTGAGATTTATGCTTCCTTTCATAAAGTAAATCCAAATATTAAATACCCTTTATTTATTGACCCTAAAATGAGTTTTGGCACAGGCCATCATCCTACTACATTTATGATGTGTAATTTTTTATTTGAGTATCAAAACAATATTAAGGATAAATTAGTGATGGATGTGGGATGTGGAACGGGCGTATTAGGTATTCTTGCTAAAAAATTGGGAGCCAAAGAAATTATTGCTATTGATAATGATGCTATATGTGTAGAAAATACAATTGAAAATATCCAGAAAAATTTTTCATCTGATGAATGGAATAAATTTACTGTCATTCAAGCAGACATTCAAAAATACAGAGAAAATTTTCCAAAGCAAAAAGTAGATGTATTGCTTGCAAATATCCAGAAGAATGTGATTTTGAGTGATTATGCAGATTACAGAGAGATTTTGAATGATAAAGGTTGGTTATTTGTAAGTGGTATTTTAGCAGAGTATAAAAATGAAATCATTGAATCATTTATTGGTTTTGATTGTATTTCAACAAAGCAAAAAAATGAATGGATGGCATTTGCATTTAGGAAAAATGAAATCAAAATCTCAAAACTATGAAAAAAATCCAGTTACCTTTATTAATCTTATTAGGAGTAGGAATTATTGCAGGATTATATTTTTACAAAAAACAAAATAAGCAACCTATTAGAAAGTTGCCCTATTATGGACCCGTTGAATTAGCAGATAAAACGCAACACACAATTCCAAACTTTACATTTGTCAATCAATACAATGAACAAGTAACTAAAAAAGATGTAGAAGGAAAAATTTATGTTGTAGATTATTTTTTTGTAACCTGTAAATCTATTTGTCCCATTATGGCCAAACAAATGAAAAGAGTATATGATGAATTTAAGAATGATAATGATGTATTGATACTTTCACATACTGTTAATCCAGAAGATGATAGTGTGTCGGTATTAAAAAGATATGCAGAAGAACACGGTGTATTTGATAGAAAATGGATGTTTTTGACAGGTGATAAAAAGCACTTATATGAGTTAGCAAGAAAAGGATATTTATTGAATGCAGAAGAAGGCGATGGAGGACCAGATGATTTTATTCATACTCAAAATTTTGCATTGATAGATAAAAAAGGACACATTCGTGGATATTACGATGGCACTGATAATGCAGAGGTTTCACGCCTTATTACAGATATTAAAGTATTAAAACAAGAAGAGTAAATTGAGATTAACTGATTCACAAAAGGGGCATATTTCTTTGCTTTCAGCACAGATTATTTACGCAATGAATTATTCCATTGCGAAGGATATTATGCCCAGATATTTACATCCTGTTTCATTGATATATTTGAGAATTATAGGAGCGGCTTTATTATTCTGGACTTTGAGTTTATTTATTCCTGCTAATAAACAAAATGTTACAAAAGAAGATGTCAAGAAAATGTTTTATTTATCTTTGTTTGGTGTGATTATCAATCAGTTTTTTTTCATTTATGGATTAAGTATTACAACGCCCATCAATTCAGCCATTATAATGATTTCAAATCCGATTATTGTTTTTGTGTTAAGTTTTTTTATTTTTAATAAAAGTCAATCTGTATTTTTGTGGAAGCAGTGGATAGGGCTACTAATGGGCATTTTAGGGGCATTGATTTTAATTTTGTTCAAAGGCAATTTATCATTTGGAAGTGATACATGGTTAGGCGATGTAATGACTTTGTTGAACTCTGCTTCTTGGGCATTATTTTTAATTCAGGGAAAAAATATGTTACAAAAATACCACACTGTTGGAGTAATGAAATGGATGTTTTTGTGGGGTAGTGTGGTGCTTTTGCCCGCAGGAATGTATTTTCTTTCAAAAGAAAACTGGCATCAAATACCATTATCTATTTATGGGGCTATTAGTTTTGTAGTAGTGGCTACAACATTTATTGCATACCTATTAAATACTTATGGATTAAAATTATTAAGCACATCTGTGGTGAGCATGTATATTTATTTACAACCATTTTTAGCAACCTTATTTGCAGTTAGTTTAGGAAAAGATAGTTTAAATGTTACC
This sequence comes from Bacteroidia bacterium, assembly GCA_035405785.1. Lineage (GTDB taxonomy): Bacteria > Bacteroidota > Bacteroidia > B-17B0 > Aurantibacillaceae > BPGX01. Next base: position 132,909 of record DAONJS010000002.1, on the reverse strand, counting down.
AAGATAGTTGCGGGATGTTTTGTATTATTAGGCATTTATTTAGTTAATACCAAAAAATAAATATTATGTTATATTCAATGACTGGCTATGGAAAAGCCGAAAATAAAAATAATTTTTTTAGAATTATTACAGAGATAAAATGCTTGAATAGCAAAGGAATTGAGATTAATTTAAAATATCCAAACTGGTTGAAATCTATTGAACTGGATATTAGAAATTTAATTCAGGAAAAATTAGTAAGAGGAAAAATTGATGTTTTTGTAACAATAGAATTAAATGATATATCAAGGTTGAAACAATACAATTCAGAAGCAATAAAAAGTTATTATTTACAATTAAAACAATTATGTCAATACCTGAATGTAGAAGATAATAATCCATATATACAAGCCACATTATTTAGAGAATCTATTAACATTATAGATGCTTATACCACTAATGAAGATGAATTGCTCAATGAGGAAAACAAACATTTAATTTTTCAAACTATTGCAAATGCCTGTGAGAATGCTGATAAATATAGACAAGCAGAAGGGGATAAATTAGAGAAAGATATTTTAGGTCAAATAAAAATTTTAGATGAACTGAAAGAAAAAGTTAGATTAATTGAACCATTAAGAAAAGATAAATATAAAGAAAAGATTTTGACATCTCTAAAAGAAATTTTTGATTTATCTAAAATTGATAATGAAAGATTTGAACAAGAAATGATTTATTATTTGGAGAAATTAGATATTAATGAAGAATTAGTAAGATTATCTGCACATATCAATTATTTTGTTGATACATGTAAGGATGGATATAACAAAGGGAAAAAATTATCTTTTATTGCACAGGAAATGGGTAGAGAAATAAATACAATTGGAAGCAAAGCAAATGATGAAAATATTCAGAAATTGGTAGTTGAAATGAAAGATGTGCTTGAAAAAATAAAAGAGCAAATCAATAATATCTTGTAAAAATGGCATCTAAATTTTTAATTGTTATTGGAGGGCCTACTGCTATTGGTAAAACAGATATTGCTATTCAATTAGCAAAAGATTTAAATACAGTTATACTTTCAGCCGATTCAAGGCAGGTATACAAAGAATTAAATATAGCCGTTGCAAAACCAACTGAACAACAATTAAGTGAAGTAAAACATTATTTTATATCACATAAATCTATACTTGAAGATTATTCTGCTTATGATTATCAAAAAGATGTTCATCAACTTTTGCCAGAATTGTTTAAAAAACACAACTATGTAATAATGGTAGGCGGAACGGGTTTTTATATCAATGCTGTATTAAATGGATTGAATGAAATACCTGCAATATCTGAAGAAACAAAAGAAAAAGTAGAGAATCTTTACAAAGAAAAAGGTATTGAATTTTTACAACAAGAATTAAAAGAAAAGGATTTTGAGTATTATCAAAAAGTAGATTTAAATAATCCTGTTCGCATAATGAGAGCATTAGAAGTCATTTACGAAACAAATAGACCATTCAGTGATTTTTTGAATGATAAATTGATAAAGAAACCAGATTATTTTGTGCCTGTAAAAATTTGGCTAAATACAAGAAGGCAGGACTTATATGATAGAATAGATGAGCGTGTGCAAAAAATGATAGAAAATGGATTAGAATACGAAGCCAGAAAATTGTATTATTACAGACATCTACATGCATTGAATACAGTGGGATATAAAGAGTGGTGGAGATTTTTTGAAACCAGACAATTGACAAAAGAATCAGTAGTAGAACAAATTAAAAGAAACACACGGCAGTATTCCAAAAGACAAATCACATGGTTTAGACACCAATTTGAAGGAAAAGAAATAGAACTTTCATTTCAAAATTCTTTTGAGGAAAATTATTTAATGGTGAAAAAAGAAGTAGAGGCAGAATTAGAGCAAATGGTGTGAGAAGTGAGGATTATTTTTGATGTGAAATTAAATTTCAAAAAAAATCAAAAAACATTTGCAAGTATGGAATTAAATTTTGTATATTTGCGGCCACAAAATGATCGCGGGGTAGAGCAGAGGTAGCTCGTCGGGCTCATAACCCGAAGGTCGGAGGTTCGAGTCCTCCCCCCGCTACTAAAAAACTCCTTCACAAAAAGGAGTTTTTATTTTTTAAATTCATTTTTTTGTTTGTTCTATCCTATTTTATAGCAAAGGTAATTTATACCAAAGTTATTTCAATTTCCGAAAAAATTACGAGCAGGCACATAATAATGGCGATAAACAATCTATTTTTTAATAAAAACAAAACAAAAAATTCCACTTAATACATCCTGCGTCAGTGGGAGGGCGTGAATGTTTTTTGTTTAGAATTTCGGCAAGGGCGCTTGCGTTGATAATGCTGAATAAACTTTTGATATTCTAAAAGTGTAGAAAAGCGGTTAAACAAATGGAACTCTTTCAACAAAGATGACAGCATTATCCATACCTTGCCTGAAATTCTTACAAAAAACAGAGCGGGGAGTTAGCTCGCAGGATGAGATTTTTTGCTTACTTTTTTCTAAAAAAAGTGAGAAAAAAATATTATTATTCTAATACCTTCGGAAAACAGAGTTTTTTTGTTATAATTTCCAAAACATTCCGCTTTAATACTTTTAGACACCTTCATAGAAAAATTATCATTCTAATTTTTGGAAATCAGTTTGTTTTGGTATAAATGTATAGTAATTCGCATATTTGCAGTCAATAATGAACTTGGTTTCTTTTGATCCTTACTTACATTGTATTTCTGGGAAAATTCAAATTCCTGCAGATAGAATTTTGTTTTTAGAAAATACCAAAGGTTCATATTCAGCATTTGTAGTATTAACATTATATTCTAACAAACATTCTGTATTGCACATTCTGCCTGATGAAGAACAAGCCCTTGCTTCTTACAATGAATTAAGTTCTTTTGACAATCAAAATGTTTTATTATTTCCTGCCCTGCATTTACCTGATGGAAATAAGCACAAGTATTATGATTTTAATTTACAACAAAGAACAAAAGTTTTAGAACATTTATCGCAGAGTGACAAAAAAATCATTGTCGTTGCTGATTTTAATTCTATTTCTGAACCTGTTCTTAAAAAGGAAAATTTAAGCAAACATATTTTTACTTTACATCAAAATGAAAATATCTCCTATAACTTTTTGTTAGAATTTTTGAATGAATATAATTTTGAGAAAAACGAATTTGTTTATTTTCCCGGTCAATACTCTGTAAGAGGTAGTATAATTGATGTTTTTTCTTTTGGCAATGAATATCCTATCAGAATTGAATTCAGAGGTAATAACATTTATCGTATTTCTGAATTTCATCCTTCTACTCAAATGTCTTTTAGAAATTTAAATAAAATAAGCATCATTCCGAAACTTGAAAATGAAAATTCTAATTATGTTAGTTTATTAGATTATCTATCAGACAATGATTTTGTTTTATTGAAAGATATTGATGTTTGGACAGAAAACGAATCAGATTTAAAGACAGAAAAAATTTCAAAAGAAAAAATTATCAATGAAATAAAAACAAAGAATACTATTCTTTATGGCATTTGTAATAATAAACCCAATGATGTTATTGAATTAAATTTATCTCCACAACCATTAGTAAAGAAAAATTTTGATGAATTTATTCAACATTTATACAATCAAAAATTATCTGGATATAAAAACTTATTTGTTAGCAATAATAAAAATCAATACACACGTTTGCTACAAATTATAGAAGATGTATTGCATAAGAAAGATATTCAAAACACTTTTGATACACCTATTATAGAATTATTGAATGCTGATTTGAATGAAGGATTTATTGACCATCAATGTAAATACGGATTTTACACAGAACATCAGGTATTTGAAAAATACCATCCAATTAAAAGAAAAGATAAAGCAGAAGAAAGTAATGCCGCATTGACTATCAAAGATTTAATTCAACTTAAACCTGGAGATTATGTGGTGCATATTGATCACGGAATAGGAAGATTTGCTGGTTTGCACACCATTGAAGTGAATGACAAAAAACAGGAAGTTATCAAATTACTTTACAAAAATAATGATACTTTATTTGTCAATATCCATAATTTATACCGATTAAGCCGCTATTCAAGTAAAGACGGGCATGAGCCAAAGATTGATCAATTAGGTAGTCAAAGATGGCAAAACCTTAAACAAAAAATAAAATTATCTGTAAAAACCTTAGCATACGACTTAATTAAACTTTATGCAGAAAGAAAAGCATCAAAAGGTTTTGCTTTTTCAAAAGATACATATTTGCAATACGAATTAGAAGCATCGTTCCCTTATGAAGATACGCCAGATCAAATAAAAGTAACTCGTGAAGTAAAGCGAGATATGGAAAGACCTTATCCAATGGATAGATTAATTTGCGGAGATGTAGGATTTGGTAAAACAGAAATAGCCATTCGTGCAGCATTCAAAGCTGTGTGTGATAATAAGCAGGTTGCTATAATTGTGCCTACTACCATACTCGCAATGCAACATTACAGAACATTTTCTGAAAGATTAAAGAATTTTCCTGTAACAATAGATTATCTCAATAGATTCAGAACAGCAAAAGAACAAAAAGAAATCATTCAGAAATTATCTGAACATAAAATTGACATAATCATTGGCACACATAAATTGTTAGGAAAAGAAATTAAGTTTAAAGATTTAGGTTTATTGATAATAGATGAAGAACATAAATTTGGTGTAGCAGATAAAGACAAGCTGAAACTCATAAAGAAAAATGTTGATACTTTAACTCTAACTGCTACGCCCATTCCACGCACATTACAGTTTAGTTTAATAGGTGCCCGTGATTTATCGGTTATTCAAACACCACCGCCCAATCGTTATCCAGTTAAAACAGAATTACACAATTTTTCTGAAGAAATTATTCAATCTGCCATATTGAAAGAAGTTGGAAGAGGAGGGCAGGTGTTTTTTATTCATAATAAAGTGCAGGATATTTATGAGTTGGCACAATATATTCAATCATTAGTTCCACAAGTAAAAATTTCGGTAGCACACGGTAAAATGAAAAGTAATGAATTAGAAGATGCGGTAATGAATTTTATTAGCGGTGATTCTCAAGTGCTTATTTCTACAAATATTGTGGAATCGGGTATTGATATTAGTAATGCCAACACAATAATTATCAATAATGCACAAAATTTTGGATTAAGTGATTTACATCAATTGAGAGGTAGAGTAGGGCGGAGCAATAGACAAGCATATTGTTATTTATTAGTGCCATCAATCAATATCTTAACTGATGATGCGAAGAAAAGATTAAATGTAATTTTACAATTTTCTGATTTAGGTAGCGGATTTCAAATAGCAATGAAAGATCTTGATATCAGAGGGGCAGGAAACTTATTAGGTGCAGAACAAAGTGGATTTATCAATGAAATAGGGATAGATGCATATATGAAAATTTTGAATGAAGCTGTTGCTGAAATTAAAAATACTGAAGAAGAAAACAATGAAAGTAAAAGAGTATTTTCTCAACAATTAGACATAGATACAGTAATAGACACCGATTTGCCTTTATTTATTCCTGCCAATTATGTAAGTAATTCTACTGAAAGATTACATTTATATCAGCAATTAAATAGTTGTGTAACTCATCAACAATTAAATGACTTTTATACTATCTTAAAAGACAGATTTGGCGATGTTCCAAAAGAAACAGAAGAATTGATAGAATCTGTAAAATTAAGATGGCTGGCTTCACAAATGGGTTTTGAAAAATTGATATTGAAAGGCGGTAAGATGATAGCGGTTTTTGTAAGTAATCAAAATCATCATTTTTACAAAAGTGAATTGTTTGGAAAAATTATGGCTTATATTTCTTCACAAAAAAATTTATGTTCAGTAAAAGAACAAAACAATAAACTAATGCTTGTATTTGAAAACATAAAAGATATACATCAGGCAAAGTATATTTTACAAAGTGTTTTAGATGGATGTAAGGAGTGAAATTTTGTTTTGAATATTCAATATTCAATATTCAATTATTATTATTTAATCCAAGAATTGCGAGAATTTCAATACACTAAAATGTAATGGCGTATGGCGATACGCCCCTACTTAACACTCAAAAAAATCTCTTAATCCTTTAATTTTAATACAGCCATAAATGCACTTTGTGGTATTTCTACTTTTCCTACCTGACGCATTCTTTTCTTACCTTCTTTTTGTTTTTCTAATAATTTTCTTTTTCTGGAAATATCACCACCATAACATTTTGCAGTTACATCTTTTCTAAGTGCTTTTATAGTTTCTCTTGCAATTATTTTAGATCCAATAGCGGCTTGTATAGGAATTTCAAATTGTTGTCTTGGAATGAGTTCTTTTAATTTCTCACACATTTTTTTTCCAAATTCATAAGCATTACTTCTGTGAATGAGCGCACTCAAAGCATCTACAGGTTCTCCATTCAATAAAATATCTAATTTCACTAAATCGGCTTCTTTATAGCCAATAGGATGATAATCAAATGAAGCATAACCTCTTGAAATACTTTTTAATCTGTCATAAAAATCAAAAACAATTTCTCCCAAAGGCATTTCAAATACAAGTTCTACACGGTCTGTAGTTAAATAATTTTGCGAAATAATAATACCTCTTTTTTCAATACACAAATTCATTACAGCACCAACATATTCAGATTTTGTAATGATATTAGCTTTGATATAAGGTTCTTCAATATATTCAATTTTTGCAACCGGTGGCAAATCAGAGGGATTATTTACAGTCAATGTTTCACCAGATGTAGTATGAACGATATAACTAACATTCGGCACTGTAATAATTACATTCATTCCAAATTCTCGTTCTAATCTTTCCTGAACAATTTCCATGTGCAACATTCCTAAAAATCCACATCTAAAACCAAATCCAAGTGCCGCCGATGATTCTGGTTCCCATGTAAGTGATGCATCGTTTAGTTTTAATTTTTCCATACTTGCCCGCAACTCCTCATAATCTTCTGTATCTACCGGATAAATTCCAGCAAATACCATAGGTTTTACATCTTCAAAACCTTTAATTGCTTCACTTGCTGGTCTATCTGAATGTGTAATTGTATCACCCACTTTTACTTCTGATGCTGATTTTATACCAGTTACAATATATCCTACATTCCCTGCAGAAATCTCATCTTTTGGAACTAAGTTTAATTTCAAAATTCCAACTTCTTCAGCAATGTATTCATTTCCGGTATTAAAAAATTTTACCTTATCACCTTTTCTGATAGTGCCATTATACACACGATAATAAGCAATTACACCTCTAAAAGAATTATACACAGAATCAAATATCAATGCCTGCAATGGTGCATTTGGATCTCCTTTTGGTGGCGGAATTCTTTCTACAATGGCTTCTAAAATTTTATCAACACCCAATCCGGTTTTTCCAGATGCTAAAAGAATTTCATCTCTTGAACATCCCAATAAATCTACAATTTGGTCTTTTACTTCCTCAATATTAGCACTTGGTAAATCTACTTTATTCAAAATAGGAATAATAGTCAAATCATGTTCAAGTGCCATGAATAAATTAGAAATTGTTTGTGCCTGAATACCTTGTGAGGCATCAACAACCAGCAATGCTCCTTCGCAAGAAGCAATTGAACGAGATACTTCATAACTAAAATCAACATGTCCGGGAGTATCAATTAAATTGAGAATATAAGGTTCATTTTTGTAGGTATAATCCATTTGAATAGCGTGGCTTTTAATGGTAATGCCCCTTTCTTTTTCTAAATCCATATCATCAAGCACCTGGTCTTGCATTTGTCTTTTATCAATAGTTTTAGTGAGTTCCAATAATCTATCAGCCAAAGTGCTTTTGCCGTGATCAATATGAGCAATGATACAAAAATTTCGTATGTTTTTCATTAGAATTTGTTTATTTGTTTAATACAAAATGGGGTGCAAAAATACACAAAGAATAGAAATTATGAACAATAATGTAACCAAATTGATATAATTTCGTAAAAAATGTAAAATTTAAATATATGGAAAGTGCAAATAAGATTAAATTTGAGATGATAGAAAAAGAAAAAATTGCTGATTTAAAATTTCCAAATGAAGATGTATTAACAGATGAAAACGCCAGAAAAGAGCGATGGACGGCATTAGAAAGAGCTACAACTTTGGGAAATTTAGATAAAATAAAATTCAAAATATATTTTGCAGATGATACTGCACACCGTTATACAGAAACTACCATCTGGGGATTAACAGATAAAAGAGTTATATTAAAACAAGGCATAATGATTCCTGTTTACAGAATCTTTGAAATAAAGTATTAGGTTTTAAACAAAATTTCCTGTGTTAATATTCATTTGTTAATATAATTTTTGGCGTAGAGACGCAATGGTATTGAATGATAATAAATACAAAAATTGCTCAATTCTCAACACTCAATATTCAATGCTCAATTTAAAAGCGTTTTGAGCTTTACCGTCATTACAAGCGAAGCGAAGTAATCTCAAAAGTATACTCTACTTCTCATTTGAGATTGTTTCGGATTTGTGTCCTCGCAATGACGACTAAACTAAACATTAAATACTCAAAACTATTCATTTTAATTATCTTGTAATAAGGTTTATTTTTAAAATTCAACTTTAAGACAAAGAAGTAAAAAAATTTTTTCATAACGACATATTTTGTCGCAGTAAGAAGTTATCTTTGCAAAATCAAATTATAAATGTTGTAAATTTTGTTACTAAACTGTACAATATTTTTTAAACACAAAGACACACAAAGAAATACATAATGTTCACAAAGTATTTTATATTAAACCTTTGTGGGCTTTGTGTAAAAATCTTTGAGAACTTAGTGTTTGTGTTTATTTTTATATGATAATTAATAACTATAATCTGATAAAAATTGATTTATTATTCACTGTTGTCCAAAATATTTTTTAGAGCGAAACGAGGAGACGCAGGACAGTTAAGGTTAGCATTAGTAATAAGATGTTGAAAAAAGTAAAGGGGAGTATGTTTTTAAAGTGGCGATTTTAAAATTTTAAATTACTGAAATTCAATTGCTTAAATTTTTATTCAAAAACATTTTGGACAATAGTGTTTATTATTGAAAGAAAAATCCGTTTTGACCTTTTAAGAACGGTGAAATCCTCTGTTGTGAAAAACAAACTTTACATTTAAGTTAATTGAATCAATTTAAAATTTGGACTTTTTGGAACGGCGAACGCCTCTATTGTGAAAATTAAATTAAGCTTTTCTTAAATAGAATAGCTTTACTAAAACTTTTCATTAAAAAATCAATAACCCTTAAAAACCCTAAAACTATGAAAACCAGCAAAAATCAAAATCATCACAATCAAACAACAATCAACATCAAACAAGAATTTTTTGAAAAAGCTAAAAATGGCGACAATTCTATCTTAAACTATCCATTAGTGGATAGTATTTACGATGAAGACAAGAACACACCTTTACATTACCTTGCAAAATATGGCGTAATAGAAGTTTTGAAACACAAGTCAGCATCAAAAGTAAAAAATTATTTGGACAATACACCGTTGCATTATCTTGCTATGAAAGGTGTAAAAGAAGTGCTTGATCATCCTTATGTGGATAAAGTAAAAAATGTAAATGGTGTAACACCTTTGTTTTATTATCTGGTTTATGGAAATTTTGAAGAAATTATTAAACATCCATTAGTAGATGAATTGAGAGATTATGATGGAAATACACCCTTGCACTATTTGGCAGAAAATGGAAAAAATATTCTAAAACACCCATCTGCAAAATTCAAATTCAACAGATATAGAAAAACACCAGCAGATATTCTAAAAACCGCCTAATAATTTGGCGGTTTTTTATAATAAAAAATAGAGTAAAGTAGGGTAGAGAAAAAATTTTTTCACAACGACGTACTTTGACAGAGTGAAACTTTAATTTTGCAAAACAGATATAAGAAAACAAAAATTCACTTCATACTTATTCCACTCAAAACAAAATCAAGCCAAATAAATATAAAATTTTCCACTAAAATAATTTTCTAAACCACTATAAAATTCAATCGTAGAACATCAAAATTGTGTTTATTGAAAGATATTTATCAATACATCAACAATTATTGAAGTAGTTTATTACAATAGATAATATCTTTCAAATTTCCTTTGAAATTCAAGTAAAATCAGGCATTACAAAAATTTAATTTTTAATCATTAACCATTAAAATTTAAAACTATGAAAAAGTTAGTTTTAATAGCATTATTAAATGCTGGAATTGTAGTAGGGCAGGGAGATTTAAGTAATAAAATAAATATCACTTACCCTAAAAATAATAATCCTCCCAAACCCACTAAAAAAACTGAAACTAAAAATTCTAATGAAGTAAAAGTAAAAAGCATAAATTTGAAAAGAAGTAGATACTACGATGAATTTTTTTATAAAATTCTTGATGTAGATACTTTGGTAAAATGTGATAATTGTAATGACCGTAAAACTAATGACCGCAAAACTATAGATACAGATGAAAGAATTCTCACGGGTGTAGGATTTAAAATTTCTCCAAAAAGAGAAGCATTAAAAAAAATTGAAATGGATTCAATTGTATTTACCAGCAAAAATTTTGATGCAAAAAAATATCATTTTTTTAAGAATGGATGTTCTTACAACTACATTCCTGATTTTTTTAAGAATGATGCTGTTGAACTTGTAGAAAAAGCAAAAAATTTTTATTTACTTTACAAAGAAAGAATTAAATTCAAAAAAGTTCATTGCACTTCATTACTTTGGTATGAACTTTTAAAAAAGAAAGAAGTAGATTTAGATTATTTCATCAAAAATAAAAAATTACCTGATTTATTTCATTACTGTATAATAAATAACGTGACAGGAGAAACTAAAAAAGTATATGATTATAAAAAAATGAATGTAGATACATTTTCTTTGGCAAATGATTTTTTAAAAGCAGCATTAAAATATAAAGTTGATATAAAAAATGGTGTTGAAATTGGAGATTATATTTCTTTGATTTTAGGTATAGGAAATAAGGTTGTAGATACTTCACTTTATTGGTATGGAAGAGGATTTTTACCAAATGGAGAACTTTTAGAAGAGTATGGAACTGTTGGTGGTGGAGATGAAGGACATATCATTAAAGTTATTGGTAAAGATACTAAAAATGGTTTGGATTTTATATATGGAATTTCTTTTCATATTGATGAAAAGAAAGGTGTTTATTACAGATATACAACTTTAGTAATTGATTATGAAAAAGAATTAATTGGTGTAATGGCAAACAACTGGTTGTATTTACAAGCAATTACATTCAAGAGTGCAAATTATTTTGTGCTGAGGATAAAATAATTTTTTCACAACGACACACTTTGACAGAGCAAAACTTTAATTTTGCAAAACAAATTTACGAAAATATGTTACTATTATGGTAATTAAAAAATGATTAAAGGATACATTTCACGCAAAGTCCGCAAAGAAAAATAACGCAGAGTATTCAAAGATTATACTTGCTTTGCGTTTCTTTGCGAAATGCTTTGTTTTCTCTGCGTGAAAAATATTTACACAGAATAATAACGAAAATAAAATTTAATTCAAAATCATCCCACTCAAAACAAAATCTAACCAAACAAATAAAAAATTTTCCATTAAAATAATTTTCTAAACCACTATAAAATTCAATCGTAGAACATCAAAATTGTGTTTATTGAAAGATATTTATCAATACATCAACAATTATTGAAGTAGTTTATTACAATAGATAATATCTTTCAAATTTCCTTTGAAATTCAAGTAAAATCAGGCATTACAAAAATTTAATTTTTAATCATTAACCATTAAAATTTAAAACTATGAAAAAGTTAGTTTTAATAGCATTATTAAATGCTGGAATTGTAGTAGGGCAGGGAGATTTAAGAAATAAAATAAATGTAACTTATCCTAAAAATAGTGCTCCTAAAAAAGAAATTAAAAAAGTTAAAATTGAAAGTTCCGAGGTAGGTAAAAATCCTGTTAATTTTAAAAGAAGTGATTATTTAGATAATTTCTTTAAAGAAATAATTCATATTGATACATTATACAGTACTTATAAATTAGATTCTACTACTAGGTTAAAATATTATGCATTTTTTGGATATACAGTAGTCAAAGAAATACCAAAAATTTTCCAAAATGAGGTAGTTGAGTCAATTAAAAAAGCTGCAAACTTTTATTCTTTATATTATGAAAGATTGAAAGGGATTGATATTGATTGCAATTCTTTACTTTGGTATGATTTACTTAAAAAAGGAGAAGTAGATTTAAGCTATTTAAAAAATAAGAAAGAAATACAATATCTAGAAACTTACTATTCTGAAGATAGTTATGGAAATATTAGAAGATATTTCGATTTTAAAAAGCCTTTAAAAGAAAGAGACTATAGTAAATTAAATGATTTTACTAAAACTACATTGAAATATAAAGTAGATATAAAAGATGGATTGCAAATAGGAGATTATATTCTCTTAGTTTACGGTGAAGGTAATCCTGTAGTAGATACTTCTATATATGTATATAAAAAAGGTTTTCATCCAGTTTATACTGTAGGAGATGATTATCATTATACTATAGGAGGAGATGGTGAAGGTCATTTAGTTAAGATATTTGATATAGTTAAGGTTGGAAATAAAGATTATGTTTATGCACTTTCTCATCATATAGAAAAAGGTAAAACTTATTATAAGATTACGAGACTTATAGTTGACTATGAAAAAGAGTTAATGACAGTTGTATTTAAAGACTACGTAAATTTATATGCAATCTCTTTCAAAAGTGCAAATTATTGCGTTTTTAGAATTAGATGAAAAATTTTTTCCACAACGACATACTTTGACGCTTCAAAATTGTATATTTGTAAAAAATTTTTTAATCAAACACTGAAATAAAAATACTACTCAGCACAAATAAATCTGCGTCTTTGCGCCTTCGCGGTGAATAAAAAATAATTTAATAATTGAAAAATAACAATCAATATATGGAAACAAACAAACATCAAAATTCAATCTTAATTTCATTTCATGTAATTCGTTTAGAAATAGAAAATTCTGACGATAAAGAAAATTTATCCAAAATAATTGAAAATATTCAATTAAAACACAATGAAGAACTTAAAAACATTCAGCAATTTCTTCAAACAGAAAGTATTGAAGAATGTTTAATATTTTGTTTTTCTTGGTTTTCTTTTGGTAAACTTTTTGATGAAAATGATATTAAGAAACTTCTTCACATTAACGATCTTTCAAATGAATCAGTTGAATCAATAAAAATCACAAATGCAATTAATAGTTTGATTGATAAAAAATACCTCATAAAAATCAAGATAGAAAATACAGAAACAAATGATATAAATTATTATTATACTCTAAATAAAGAAATATACAAAGCTGTCAAATCCAAAGGAGATATTAATTTAAGTTCATTAAAAGAAAATTTTGATATTTTTCAATATATTGAGTTTTCAAATAAAACATTTGATAGTAGAACAATTTATTCATACGCTTTTAAATATGAAGATTTGAAAGATTTTAATAATTTCTTAAAAGAAGAATTAAGTCGTTATTATTACATAAAAATTTCAAATAATAATCCTTCAAATATAACATCTGTGAATGATAAAGATGAATTGAATGACAATAATGAAATGGATGATATAGAAGAAGAAATAAATGATAAAGAAGAAGCAATTAACTTACCAAGTTCTATTGTTGATGCGTTTTCTAAAATATATGATAAAGTAAAAGTTATAGAAAAAAGTTGTAAAAGATTTAGTTTTATTATTGAATATGTTGAGAATAACTTAAGTGAAGAACTAAAAGTTATCAAAGAATTTTTCAATATTAAAAGTACAGAAGAATGTATCATATTGAGTATACATGAAATGAAAGAAGCAATTAACTTACCAAATTCTATTGTTGATGTATTTTCTAAAATATATGATAAAGTAAAAGTTATAGAAGAAAGATTTAGTTTTATTATTGAATATGTTGAGAATAACTTAAGTGAAGAACTAAAAGTTATCAAAGAATTTTTCAATATTGAAAGTACAGAAGAATGTATCATATTGAGTTTGGTAAATAAAAATGGACTTATTTCAAACACAAATCTTGAGGAATTATTACATTTTAATCGTTTTCGTCATATTAATGCTGTTGAATACTTAAATTATTTGGATGCCATTCATAATTTAGTCAATAAAAAATTACTTATTAAAGGAATTGGCGGATGTTACTTTGAATTGAATAAGAACTTAATTGAATCCTTAAAAACAAATCAAAATAATTTTGGTAAAAACAATATTGAAACTGAAGTAATTGATTTTCACAATCCCATCATTACAGCAATTGCTAAAATATATTTTGGAACTTATTTTAATGTTAGAGAAACATTTGAATTCTCGCGAATATCTGAAATATATCCTGAAATTCTGATTATAAAAAAATTTCTTAATACTAAATCTATTGAAGAATGCATAATAATGAGTTACACTATATTTTCTTATTTTAGATGTAGGCAATCAGAACTTAAATGTTCAAACATTGAATATAAATTAATTTCCTATGTTGATGAATTTGAAACTATTGAATTACTAAATTACCTTAATTCAATCGTTAATTTATTAAATAAAAAATTTCTATTGATAATGAAAAATCAAGATGATAAAACCGATAATAATTATTATTTCTTTCCAAATGAATATGTATTAAAAGCCGTAAAAACAGGACAGAATATTGACACAAATAAAGTTATTCAAACTGAAACAAACATTAACGAAACTCAAAAAAAGATTGATGAAATTAATTTCCAAAGTCCTATTATTATTGCTTTTGCTAAAATTTACGATAGAGTGAAAAAATCTCGTTATGATGGTATTAATAAAATAATTAATGATATTGAGGAAAACTTAAAAGAAGAACTCAACATTGTAAAACAATTCCTTAAAACTGATAGTGCAGAAGAATGTTTAATAATGGCTTATGCTTTCGACAAAAGTATTCGAAGATTTGCTAGTAAAAGCATTTCTGATAAATTTAGCGAAGAACGTATTAAATATTTTGTTCATCCAAATACAACTGAATACATACAACTTAAAGTTGCTATTAATAATTTATTAAATAAAAAATATCTTTTAAAAATAATCAGTAACTCAGAAAATACCTATAATGAACTTAATACCAATAAAGAAGAAAAATTAAAACTAAACGATGAATTATTTAAATCTGCCAAAAAAGGAGAAGATATTGATATAAGTAATTTACAAAAAATTAATGGAACAAATGATAATATTGAAAGCATTGAAAAAACTATCATTCAAAACTCTGACGATACTAAATTTAATGAAATAAATGAAGAATTAGAAGAATCAGAAGAATTAAATGAAACAAATCAAGATAAAGAAAATATTTTTAGTAATCCCATACTTATTGCATTATCTAAAATACATGATGCAATAAAAACTACACATAAATATGAATTAGAAAGTATAGAGAAAGATTTTTCTGAACAAATTGATTCCATTAAACATTTTCTTCATACTGATAGTATCGAAGAATGTTTAATAATGAGTTATGTAATTATTGAAAGTATTATTGACAATTCTGGGAAAAAATTTTCTTCTAAAATGCTTTTAGAAGTAATTAAATCATTAGTTAATCCTAAAGATTCAATTGATTTATTAAAATACTTTGGTGCAATTGAAAACTTATTAAAAAACTTATTAAGTAAAAAATACCTATTAAAGAAAAGATGTGAAGAAAAAGATTATACTAACAATAAATACTGTTTTATACTAAATGAAGAGATACTCAATGCCGTTAAAACAGGAAAAGCCATTGATCTTAATAAATTACAAAACATAAATAAACTTGAACTAATTCCTACAAATGAAGAAAAAAATAACTTTGAAAACCCCGTCATTATTGCAATTGCTAAAATTTATGATGAATTAAAATATATAAATAATCAAATTAAATTATTTGTAGAAATTCATAAAAATTTTATTGATGAATCAAAAATCATAAAACAATTCCTTCAAACAGAAAGTGCAGAAGAATGTTTAATAATGAGTTATCTTATATTTATCAGTATTGAACGACACATAATAGAAAATAGGTTTTATTCTTTTAATGAAAATGTGCTCAATTATGTTTTTAAAGAATTAAAAGATTATGTATCTATAAATTTTTCAGAAATTATCAATAACTTAATAAGTAAAAAATATCTTATCAGAATAAAAGACACAAACAGTTTTATCGTCAATCCATATTTATTAAAAGCCGCAATAACAGGACAAAACATTGAAAGCGATAAGTTGAATGAACTAGCAAAAAAATTTGACGGCTTATGCAATTTGTTTGAAGAACTTTTTGGAGAAGAGAGTGCTTATAAGTTCTATCTAAAAACCTTTAAAACATATTCTTATACATATTGAAAAAAATAATGTGGTTTTCCTGATTCCACTCAAAACAAAATCAGGTGGATCCAAAAAGCAGTTAGAGTAGGCGAAATTAAAAAATAAAAAGGATGGTTAAAAATTTTTCAATAAAAAATTTTAATTTGTAAAAAAAAAAAAACTATTTACATTTGCACGAAAAATTAAACTATTATTATGGATGATATGCAGATAGAAAATACACTTGATTTAGTAAATAAGTTTACTAATGCTATAAATGAAATTTCATTGAATAAAATTGTAAAGACATATAATTTTTTGCAAAAATTTAATGGAGAGTATGATAAAATAAAATTAAAATACCCATATCAAATAAATTTGTTTAAAGATAATGATTATGGGTATAATCTAAGTCCAGATGAGAATTATCATAATAGATTTTTAGGTAAATTATTGAGTTATAGAAATATAAATGTAAGATTCAAAGGATACAATAATGATTATTTTATTCTAAATTCTTTTTTAGATTATTTAAAAAATAAGTTTAATTTAAATGTTCCGGTTTTTTGTGAAAATAACATTGAAATAACTTCCTTGAAAGGAAATAATAATATTGATGTTTTAATTAAGAATGATAAATATGCTGTAATTATTGAAAATAAAATAAATGCTGCATCAGATCAACCCGAACAATTAAAACGCTATGTTGAATATGTATCTGAAAGTATAAAGAGAGAAAATATTTACATAATTTATCTTACAAGACAAGGTGGTAGTCCAAGTAATGATTCTTTTCCTAAAGATTTAAAAAAAGAATTTTATTCAAGATATTTTGAACTTAATTATAAAGATCATATTTTAGAATGGCTTGAAGGATTAATTAAAATTATTCCTCAAAATGAAGTGTATTTAATTAGTGCACTTCATCAATACATTGACTATATTAAAGATTTATGTGGAATTTCAAAAAACAAATATATGGAAACAGAAGTAAAAAACAAATTAATTGAATTACTTGAATTAAATGAAAAACATCCGTCTAGTAACATTGATTTAATAAACAAAAAAATTAATGAACTAGATGAATTAAAAGATTATCTTAATAAACTAAAAATTTATGAATATTTCAATAAATGGTATAAAGATTTAGAAGAAGAAAAAGAAAATTTTAAAAAGAAAATGAATGGAAATGGAAATATAGAAATTTGGAAAGATGAAAATGATAATTATCCTCAAGTTGGAATAAAAGTATCAAAAGAAAATAAAAATTATTTATTCATAATAGAATATGATTTTAAATATAATA
This sequence comes from Bacteroidia bacterium, assembly GCA_035405785.1. Classification (GTDB taxonomy): domain Bacteria; phylum Bacteroidota; class Bacteroidia; order B-17B0; family Aurantibacillaceae; genus BPGX01. The sequence continues at coordinate 115,187 of DAONJS010000002.1, read as the reverse complement.
AGTTGTATTATGGTGCATTTGTAACAAATAAAAATGATAATAAGAATATTGATGTTGATAAATTTTTATTTGAAATTTTTGGTGATAAAATAAAATATGATAATAATAAGAAATGGTATTTTTGGATTATTGATAATAATTTTGAAAATATTTTTAGTAGATATCTAGAAGATTTAGATAAAATGCTTCAAAATATAAACAAACTTTAATTTAATTTTCCCACAAGCCCCTAAAACTTGTGGGAATTTTTTTACCACTACAACTTAACATAATGTAAATTATAGTGAAATTATATTCTTAAAATAATGATATACACAGCACCACACATAAACTTCTAAATCTTTGAGTTCTATGTTTTTTTATAAGTTTTAATTGAACAATAACATTGAAAATTTATCATTGACAATTGATCATTGAAACTAAAAAAACTCTGTGCTTCTCCGTGCATCTCTGTGGTAAAAAAAAATATCTTCAAAATTGAATATTGAATGCTGACGATTTTGCTACGCAAAATGTCAGCATGCCGACCGTGAGTCCCGACGACATAAAATGTGTCGGGACACTGACCGCAAGCGTCAAGTGCATCGGCACATTGAAAATTTAAAACCTAATTCAAATTTACCCTTACACTTTCCTTACTCTTTACTTCAAAACTCTTTTCTATTGTCTTTATCATCTGCTTTTGATGGGCATAACGAAACTCTATTTTGTATCTGCCCGGCTGTAAATAGATATTTTCCATCAACGCATTATTATCCAAATTACATACCCATTCCAAAGTTTTACCATTATCTAAATAAATACTTCCAAATCCCTTTGCTGGTCTTGTAATAAACACACTTCCAGACGCAGGTATTTTTATAGTATTGGTTGAACTTTGTTTTATTTCCACATTTTTCAAGTATATCCTTGGCAATGTTAATATCTCAAGATCATATTTGCCTACAATGTATTTTTCTGTTTTTCCAAAATCTTGAATATTTAATATACTTGTATCTCCTGCTTTCTTAACTATTGTTGTTGGATAATAATCATAAATACTGCCATCTATTTGCAAGTTCAAATATCCCTGCGGTGCTGGCAATGAAATAACATTATGCTTGCCTTTTTCTAATTTGATATTTTGTTTGCTCACTTTTGGCAAGGTATAAACTTCCAAATTGTAATTAACATCTGGGTCTAAAACAAGAGTATCAGGTTGTCCGTAATTATTGATTGTATGCATATAAGTATACATCAATTGATTGTTTTCTACATTGTAAAATGCCATTGCCACATCCGTTTCAGTGGGCTTTTTGTAAATATCTAATAAATTGACCTGCACAGTAGTTCTTGTAAGTGCTTCTACCAAAACCTGATTTAATACAGGATAAAAATTATTTTCATTGCTAACATCTACAAACTTTCCCATACACCCAAGGGCATCGGCAAATTTCATATCTAATCCTATACCTATTACAAATGGCCTGATAAAGATACCTTTTTTTTGAAGTAATGCCGATACTTCACAAGGATTACCTTCACACTCTTCTATTCCGTCAGTGATTAAAATGATAATGTTTCTGCAATTATTACAAGGAGTAAAATCCTTTTCTGCCTGCCCTATTGAATAAGCAATAGGTGTAGTGCCTTTGGGTTCTAAAGTATTGATAAATGCTTTAATTTTAGGAGCATTAACTTTAGCAGAAGCAAATGGAATTTCTAATTTTGAATCCTTACAATTTCTAACAGGTTGAAAAAAAGTTGTATGTCCATAACATCTCAATGCTATTTCTAAATCAGGGATATTTTGAATAGAATCCATAAATTTTCCTAACACTCTTTTGGCCACATTAATTTTTGGTTCTGTATTCCACGGAGCATACATACTATATGAATCATCAAAAATAAACAAAATCCGATTAGTAACCTTTTGCCCCACCAAATTGTTTATCAAACTAATGAAAACAAAAGTGAATATTATTATTTTTTTTGAGAAAGATAAAATATATTTATTCCAAAAATTCATTATTTATTTTTTTTTCTATTCAACACTATTTTTAAACCACAAAGTTGCACAAAGATAGGAACAAATTTCACAAAGAATTTTTAAACCTTTGTGTCCCTCGTGGAAAAAACCTTGGTGTCCTTTGTGTTTTATTATTTTTATTTAGTTTTTATTTTTAATATGCTGAATAGTAGCACTGATTTAAATAAAAATTGAAAATTAAATATTGAATATTGAGTGCTGATGATTTTGTTTTTCAAAATGTCAGCATGCCGACCCCTGTGAAATACCCGTCATTACGAGCGAAGCGAAGTAATCTCAAAAGTATTATTCTCTTAACAATTATGAGATTGCTTCGGGCTAACGCCCTCGTGCTGACGCTTACGGTCAGCATCCCGCACATTTATCGTCGGGACAATGACGGTAAAAAAATAAAAGTAATTATTTCACAGGGTGTCAGCACATTGAGCATTGAATATTGAATATTGAATATTGAATATTGAATATTGAATATTGAATATTGAGCATTGAATAAAAAATTATTAAAAATCTCCAAATGACGTTTCTGGCAACTGACTTAATGCTATTTTAGTTTGTTCTTCATTAGGTGCTTTGCCGTGCCATTTATGCGTTCCCATCATAAAATCTACACCATATCCCATTTCAGTTTTATTGATAAGCACAACAGGTTGTTTTTGATGCAAATGCTTTTTACATTCAAGTATGGCATCAATTACTTTTTCTAAATCATTACCATTTTCATTTTCTACAACAATCCATCCAAATGCTTCAAATTTTTTTCTCAAATTACCTAACGGCATTACATCTTCTACATTTCCATCTATTTGTCTATTGTTGTAATCAATTATTGCAATATAATTATCCACCTTTCTACCTGCCGCAAACATAGCCGCTTCCCATATTTGTCCTTCTTGTAATTCACCATCTCCATGCAAACTAAATACTATTCTATCGTCATTATTTAATTTTTTGGCAAGTGCTGCACCTATAGCTACACTCATGCCCTGCCCTAATGAACCTGATGCTATTCTTATTCCCGGTAAATGTTCATGCGTTGCCGGATGTCCCTGCAAACGAGAGTTTATTTTACGAAAAGTATTTAATTCTTCTACTGGAAAATACCCGCTTCTTGCTAACACACTATAATACACAGGTGTAATATGCCCATTGCTTAAAAAAAACAAGTCCTCCCCTACCCCATCCATATTAAAGGGTTGTGGTTGATGTTTCATAATCTTAAAATACAACGCTACTAATACTTCCACACATCCAAGAGAACCGCCCGGATGACCAGAGTTAGCATTAAATACCATTCTTATTATATCTCTGCGAACTTGTCTGCTCAATACTTTTAATTCATCAATAGAATACTCTTTCATAAAATTTTTTGGGCAAAAATGCAAAAAATACATTGCTTCAAATAATCCAAAAACATTTTATAGTGAAAAAATAATTGTTAATGTTTAGTATAAAAAATTTTTACTCGATGCAGATTTTTGCTTACTTTTTCAAAAAAATGAGAGAAAAAATGAATTTGAACATTGAATACTGAGTATTGTAAAAAATTTGAGATTGCTTTGCTCCACATCATTTAAAACTCAAAAATAAAATACTATTCCGCTTAATTACATCCTGCGTCAGTGGGAAGAAGTGAATGTTTTTTGTTTAGAATTTCGGCAAGGGCGCTTGCGTTGATAATGCTGAATAAACTTTTGATATTCTAAAAGTGTAGAAAAGCGGATAACCAAATGGAACTCTTTCAACAAAGATGACAGCATTATCCATACCTTAACTGAAATTCTTACAAAAAACAGAGCGGGAAGTTAGCTCGCAGGATGAGATTTTTTGCTTACTTTTTTCTAAAAAAAGTGAGGAAAGAATTATTGAAATCCTAAAGTAGATTTTTTACTTACTTTTTTCTAAAAATAGAGAGAGAAAAAATGTTACTCTTAAAATTGCTGAAATTAAATTGTTTTAGAATAATTTACTAAAAAATGAAAAAAATAATTTGGTATAACATTCTATTCGTTAATTTGCGGCAAAAATTTAATTATGAAAAAACTCATTGTGTTAGTATCAGCAATTTCAATTGCTTATGCTCAAAAGCCAGCAAAAGATTGGTATTTGTTAGATCCAGAACAAGATAAGGTAAATGGTATAAGTGTAGAAAGAACATACAAAGAACTTTTATCCGGCAAAAAATCCACTACCATAATTGTGGGTGTATTAGATAGTGGAGTGGATTATTTTCATGAAGATTTAAAGGATGTAATGTGGGTCAATCCAAAAGAAATTCCAAATAACGGTATTGATGATGATAAAAATGGATATATCGATGATATTCACGGATGGAATTTTATTGGCGGAAAAGATGGCAGAAACATTGATAAAGATAACTTAGAACTTACCAGATTGTATAGAAAATATAAAAAAATATACGAAGGAAAATCTGAAAGCGATCTTAAAACAAAAAAAGAAAAAGAAGAATTTGCATTTTACAACAAATTAAAATCTGACTATGAAGCAGAATTAAAAGAAGCACAAATGAACTTTAATCAATTTGCTGCAATGAAAGAAGGTATTGATTCTGTGATGATTGAAATTGGTGGCGTTGAAAATTTTTCAATGGATCGTCTAAAACAATATGAACCCAAAACTAAAAAGACCAAACAAGGCAAATTTATTTTACTTTCAATTTTATCAAGAACTGAAGATCCTCAAAAAATAGATGAAAAAAAAGTTGAGGTATTTAATCAAATAAATGCACAATTTAAAAAGGGTTATGAATATTACGAGACACAATTAAAATATCAATTAAACCTTGATTTTGACCCAAGATCAGAAATTGTAGGTGATGATTACAATAACTCAAAAGAAAGATATTATGGTAATAACGACTGCAAAGGACCTGATAGTTTTCATGGAACGCATGTGGCAGGTATTATAGGTGCAAATAGAAACAATGATATTGGTATAAAAGGAATAGCCGATAATGTTAGAATTATGAGTGTTCGTTGTGTGCCTGATGGTGATGAAAGAGACAAAGATGTAGCAAACGCTATTATTTATGCTGTTGATAATGGTGCTAAAATTATTAATATGAGTTTTGGTAAAAAATATTCATGGGACAAAAAAGCGGTAGATGATGCGGTAAAATATGCTGAAAAGAAAGGTGTATTATTAATTCATGCTGCTGGTAATGAAAGCTTGAACATAGATGAAATTACTCATTATCCTACCAAGAAGTATGAGAACTCAAACAAAGAAGCAAGTAATTTTATTGATGTAGGTGCTATGAGTTGGAAGGATTCACTTCATATTCCCGCACCTTTCAGCAATTATGGCAAAAAAACTGTTGATTTCTTTGCTCCAGGTGTTGATATTTATTCTACTATTCCCGAAGGAAAGTATGAATGGGCAAATGGCACTTCAATGGCTGCTCCAACAGTTGCAGGTGTTGCCGCAGTATTAAAATCTTATTTCCCTGATTTAACTCCACAACAAATTAAAAAAATCCTTACAGAAACTGTAAGAACAAAATATAAAAACCAAAAAGTAATTAAACCCGGCACACAAGATAATCTAATTGAATTTTCAGAATTAAGCAAGACAGGCGGTATTGTTAATATGTATGATGCTGTCAAAATGGCAATGAAAATGAGCAAATTAAAAAATTAAAAGATTCTTTTTTATACCAAAAATATTTTAATTTCGGATAAAAATTCCGCTTCAATGCTTTTAGACAGCAAAGCCATTGGAAGCTTGCATTGGGGTCTCCCATTCCAATCTTGTGAAATTCCCGTCATTGCGAGGGCGTTAGCCCAAAGCAATCTCGTCATTGTTATGAGCATAATACTTTTGAGATTGCTTCGCTACGCTCGCAATGATGATATAAGCAGATTGCGAGAAAAGCAGAGTATATTTTTAAAAATGAAATTTTGGATAGGAATAATTTTTTTTGCTTTAATTTTCTCTAATTGCAACAAAAAGCCGGTTAGTCAACTTAAACATATACAGATAACAGAAAGACCCTCATACAAATCTAATGATGTCTCTTTCCTTTACAGCGATTCTACTCATCTAAAAGCAATTTTATCTGCAAAAGAAATGATTTCTTACGAAAAAAATCTTTCTGAACCTTTTATTTATTTCCCTAAAAATATCAGAGTTGTCTTTTACAACAGCCAACAAATTCCTACCTCTACCCTAACTGCTCAACAAGCTATTTATTTTACCAAAACACAAAAAGCATATCTGAAATATGATGTTAATTTCATAAACGATAAAAATGAACATCTCATTACTGAAAACATCGTATGGAATCAATCTACAGGAAAAATAACAACAGATAAACCCGTGAAAATAATTACACCAACGCAAATTATCAATGGAACGGGCATTGAATGTGAAGAAGATTTTTCTGAATATACAATTAAAAACATCACAGGTATTATTCAATTAAAATAATTTTGAATGCTAACGATATCGTTTAAGACAACAAGAACCTCTGAGTGTAAGCATTAAGCAACAAAAAAACTCAAAACTAAAAATTAAAAACTATAAAATGAATCCCATCAAATTTCTCAGAATATCTCAAATTACCTGGCTTATTGCAGGTATTTTTAGTGCTATATGCGTTATTTGGCTACAAATAAAACAACCATCAAATACAGCATGGTTTTTTGTATTATCATTTGTAGTTTCTATGTTTATGTATTTTTGGCGTTCATATCAAATTAAAAAACTAAAATCAAAGAATGGACAATAACATACCAGTAATTCTTTTAGAGCACTTGTATAAAAGTTACTATCTAGGAAAAGAAGAAATTCCTGTATTGACTGATATTAACCTTACGGTAAAGAAAAATGAATATGTTGCTTTAATGGGACCATCAGGTAGCGGAAAATCTACTTTAATGAATATTATCGGTTGTCTTGATAAGCCAACAAAAGGAAAATATCTGCTCAATGGTATTGATGTTTCTACAATGCAAGATGCAGAATTAGCAAGTATTAGAAATAAATTCATTGGATTTGTATTTCAAACATTTCATTTAATTCCTCGTAATACGGCACTGGAAAATGTAGAAATGCCCCTGATTTACGCAGGGATACCCAAAAAAGAACGAACAGAAAAAGCCAAAATAGCTTTAGAAAAAGTAGGTTTAGCCGACAGAATGCATCACAAACCTAACGAACTTTCTGGAGGGCAAAGACAAAGAGTTGCAATTGCAAGAGCATTAGTCAATAATCCTTCTCTAATTTTAGCCGACGAACCAACAGGAAATTTAGATAGCAAAACATCCATTGAGATTATGCATCTTTTAGAAGAAATTTATCAGCAAGGAAACACTATAGTTTTGGTTACTCACGAGGAAGATATTTCTAAACATGCTAGAAAAATTATTAAATTAAAAGACGGTAAAATTCATTCAGAACAAATCAATAATGAAGTTATAAGTTATTAAAATTCAATTACTTTTACTTAACATATTAACACCAAAAAATATTTTTGAAGAAAAAATTAAAAAAAATTTGACAAATCAAAATATATTCTATAAATTTGCCGCCCTTAATAAAAAATTTTACTACTGTGGATACACTAAGTTTTAAGACAAAATACCTAAACAAAGCCACTGCTCAAAAAGAATGGGTAGTTGTAGATGCTACTAATCAAATTGTTGGAAGATTGGCATCAAAAGTTGCTTATCTATTAAGAGGAAAACATTTACCATCTTTTACGCCTCATGTAGATATGGGCTGTAATGTGATTATTATCAATGCTGACAAAGTTCGTTTTACAGGAAAAAAATTTACTGAAAAACAATATATTCGTTATACTGGATATCCAGGAGGGCAAAGATTTGCAACGCCAGAATTTTGGATGAAAAAAAGACCAGAAGAAATTCTTAAATTAGCTATTCACGGAATGCTTCCTAAAAATCGCTTAGGAAGAAAATTGAATACCAATGTATTTATTTACACTGGTTCTGAACATCCTCATCAGGCACAAAATCCTAAAACTATTGATATAAACACAATTAAAGCATAATTATGGAAGTTATTAACGCAACAGGAAAAAGAAAAACATCAATTGCTCGCATCTATGTAAAAAAGGGTTCGGGAAAAATTATTATCAATGATAATAGGGATTACAAAGAATATTTTCCTACCCCTACCCTACAGTACTATGTAACTCAACCATTCAAAGTTTCTAACTTTGATTTTTCAAAATACGATATTTACGCCAATATCAAAGGTGGTGGTGTTACTGGTCAATCACAAGCTCTTCGTTTGGCTATTTCAAAAGTAATTTCTCAATTAAACCCTGAATTAAGACCAGTACTTAAACACGAAGGATTATTAACACGCGATCCTCGTATGGTAGAGCGTAAAAAATATGGGCGTAAAAAAGCTCGCAAAAGATTTCAATTTACTAAACGTTAATATAATCTTTTATTATTACTCACAATTAAAATTGTGGGCATAAAATAAAAAAAAAGGCGTATGGCAATACGCCCCCATCTGTAAGGGCAATTCATGAATTGCCCCTAACTAAAAACTAAAAACTAACAACTAAAAACTAAAAACTCCACAAGCAATATGTCTCAACTAACATTTGAACAACTACTTGATGCAGGTGTGCACTTTGGACACCTAAAAAGAAGATGGAACCCAGCTTTTGCTCCTTATATTTATGGAGAAAAAAATGGTGTTCATATCATTGACTTAAATAAAACGCTTGCTAAATTAGATGAAGCATGTAACATTCTAAAAAATTTAGCAAAGCAAAACAAAAAGATTCTTTTTGTTGCTACTAAAAAACAAGCAAAAGAAATTATTGAATCAAAAGTAAAACCACTTGGAATGCCTTATGTAGTTGAAAGATGGCCAGGTGGATTACTTACTAATTTTTCCACTATTCGTAAATCTATCAAAAGAATGTACCAAATCGAGAAAATGGAAACCGATGGTACATTTGAAAAAATATCTAAAAAAGAAAGATTACTTTTAACCCGTGAAAAAGCAAAGTTACAAAAGCAATTTGGTTCAATTGCTGATATGAACCGCTTGCCTTCTGCATTATTTATCATAGATATTGTTAAAGAACACATTGCTGTAAAAGAAGCTAAAAGATTAAATATCCCTACTTTTGCTATGGTTGATACAAATTCTAATCCAAATGAAGTAAATTATCCAATTCCAGCTAACGATGATGCCGCTACTTCAATTGACATTATTCTTACTGCAGTATGCAATGCCATTGCAGAAGGTTTAGCAGAAAGAGGCAGCGATAATATATCAAATGAAAAAGCAGAAAAATTTGAAGATGAAACTTCAACTATCTCAAAAAAATATGAAACAGTAGTTGAAGGCGAAGAAGAAACTGAAACAACTAAAAAACCAAGAGGAAGAAAAAGAATTGTAAAAAAATAAAAATATGGCAGTAACTGTAGCAGATATTAATAAACTAAGACAACAAACAGGGGCAGGAATGATGGATTGTAAAAAAGCCCTTGAAGAAAGTGGTGGTGATTTTGAAAAAGCCATTGATTATCTCAGAAAAAAAGGTGCAAAAATTGCCGCTAACAGACAAGATAGAGAAGCAAAAGAAGGTTATGTACTTACAAAAGTAAAAGATAATAACAAAGCTATTTTACTTTCTATCAACTGTGAAACTGATTTTGTGGCTAAAAACCAAGATTTTCAATCTTTTGCAGAAGAAATTGCAAACATCGCTATTGAAAAATTTCCTTCTGATGTTGAAGCACTAAAAAAATTACCTTACAACTCAGATATAACTGTCAATGACAAATTGATGGAGCAAATTGCTAAAATCGGAGAAAAAATTGAAATCGGTTATTACACTCCATTAGAAGCAAATTATATTGTTTCTTATATTCACCCAGGTAATCGCTTAGCTGTACTTGTAGCATTTAGTAAAGCTATTGACCCAGAAGCCGCTCGCAATATAGCCATGCAAGTAGCCGCTATGGCTCCTGTTTCTATTGATAAAAATGATGTGCCTCAAGAAGTATTAGAAAGAGAACTTGAAATTGCCCGCGAACAAGTTAAACAAGAAGGCAAACCTGCTGATATGGTTGAAAAAATTGCTCAAGGAAAATTGAACAAGTTTTTCAAAGAATCTACACTTCTAAATCAGGAATATATTAAAGACAACAAAATGACCGTTGGTCAATATCTACAATCAGTAGATAAAGATTGTAAAATTGTTGCATTCAAAAGATATTCATTATCATAAAAATAAAATTGAATCATTATGCCATTAAGTAAAGAAAAAAAACAAGAAATTCTAAAAAAGGTTACAGGTAATGATAAAAATACCGGTGATACTTCATTTCAAATTGCATTATTGACTGAAAGAATTAAACATCTTTCTTCTCATCTCGAAAATAATAAAAAAGATTTTGTTACTCAAAGATCATTAATTAATCTTGTTAATCAAAGAAGAAAACTTTTGAATTATCTTAAAAAACACAAATTAGAACAATACAGAAATTTAATTAAACAATTAGACATTAGAAAGTAAAATACTTTCTTTTATATACAAATTAAGGGGGGGCAATACATTTTGAATCAAAATGATTTAAAATGTTACCCCCTTTTTCATTATCAAATAAAAAATAAAATTATGCTAAAACCAATTACACATACCATTACATTAAATGATGGTAGAACAATCACTTTAGAAACAGGAAAATTAGCCCGTCAGGCAGATGGGGCGGTTGTGGTTAGAATGAATAACACAATGTTACTTGCCACCGTTGTTAGTGCAAAAGAAGCAAAAGAAGGTGTTGATTTTATGCCTCTTACAGTAGATTATCAAGAAAAATTTGCTGCATCAGGTAGAATACCGGGATCTTTTTTCAAAAGAGAAGGTAAATTATCCGATTATGAAATTCTTGTAAGTCGTCTTGTAGACAGGGCGCTTCGTCCATTATTTCCAGAAGATTATCACGCCGATACTCAAGTGCTTATTTACCTTATCTCAAGTGATAAAAAAGATATGCCCGATGCATTGGCAGGATTAGCTGCATCAGCCGCTATTGCAGTTTCAGATATTCCAGTAACAAAAATGATGTCCGAAGTAAGAGTTGGCAAAGTGGATGGTAAATTTATCATCAATCCTGATATTGATACGCTTGAAAAATCTACTATTGATATGATGGTTGCAGGAACTGAAACTGATATTATTATGGTAGAAGGTGAAATGAATGAAATTTCCGAAGATGAAATGGTAGAAGCCATTCAATTTGCTCATCAGGCCATTAAACAACAAATTATTGCACTTAAAGAATTTGCACAAAAAGCCAATGCTCCTGCTAAAAGAACCTATTCGCACGAAACCAATGACGAAGAATTTAAAAAGAAAATGTATGCAGATTTATTTGACAAAGTTTATCAATGTGCAAAAAGTAAAAACCCTAATAAACATGAAAGAAACAAGGCATTTGCAGACATTTTGGAAGAATATAAAAAACAATTTTCAGCAGAAGATTTGGAAAAATATGCATCACTCTTTGATAAATACTATGGTCTTATTCAATACGATGCTGTTCGCAAAATGATTTTAGAAGAAAAAATAAGATTAGATGGCAGAGGACTAACAGATATTCGCCCAATTTATTGTGAAGTAAATTATTTACCAATGGCACATGGTAGTGCTATTTTTACTCGTGGTGAAACACAATCTTTAACAACAGTAACATTAGGAACGCCCGATGATATTTTAATTTTGGATAAAGCCATGAAAGTGGAAGAAGAAAAATTTATTTTACATTACAACTTTCCACCATTTTCTACAGGTGAGGTAAAACCAATGAGAGGTCCGGGCAGAAGAGAAGTTGGACATGGTAATTTAGCTCACAGAGCATTAAAAAGAATGGTACCTCAAGATACAGGTTATACCATTCGTGTTGTATCAGATATATTAGAAAGTAATGGTTCTTCAAGTATGGCTACTGTATGTGCTGGTACTTTGGCTTTGATGGATGCAGGTATAAAAATTAAAAAGCCCGTAGCAGGTATTGCAATGGGATTAATTACCGATGACAAAGGTAATTATGCTGTATTATCAGATATTTTAGGAGATGAAGATCATTTAGGTGATATGGACTTTAAGGTATGCGGTACCAAAGACGGAATAACTGCGGTTCAAATGGATTTGAAAGTAAACGGACTTTCTTTTGATATTATGAAGAAGGCGTTGTATCAGGCCAGAGAAGGCAGAATGCATATTATGAATGAAATGCTTAAAGCCATCAGTGAACCAAGAAGTGACTACAAACCACACGCCCCAAGATATGTTTCTATTGATGTTCCCGTAGAATCATTTGGAGCCATTATTGGAACAGGAGGAAAAGTGATTCAGGAAATTCAGAGAGAAACTCAAACTACCATTCAATTGGAAGAAACTGGCGGCATAATGGGAAGAGCAAATATATTTGGTAACAATATAGAATCTGTAAATGCGGCTGTAAACAGAATAAAACTCATTACTGCTATTCCTGAAGTAGGAGAAGTTTATACTGCAAAGGTAAAAACTATTATGCCTTATGGTGCATTTGTAGAATTTTTGCCGGGCAAAGATGCTTTACTTCACATTTCAGAATACGACTGGGTGCGTAGAGAAACACTTGCCGATGTACTTAAAGAAGGAGACACTGTTGAAGTAAAATACCTTGGCATTGACCAAAAAACTGGCAAATACAAAGTTTCCCGAAAAGTATTATTAGCAAAGCCGAATTGAGTTTTTAAATTTGATAAAGATAATCTTTAAGAAAGTCAATAGAAGATTATCATTTGATGAATTTTATTTGGTATTTATGCAATTGTAATAATAACGATAATTTAATTCATTAAAATGAGATATTTTGTAATTATTAGTTATTTATTTTTATTTGATTTTTGTTTTAGTCAAACAAACAATAATATAGAAAATTCAAATAAAGGGAGATTATATTTATACTGGGGATGGAATATTGATTGGTATAGTAAATCAGATATTAATTTTTGGGGAAATGACTATAACTTTACAATTAAAAAAGCAATTGCAAATGATAAACCTTCGCCATTTTCATTTAGTACTTATTTTAATCCTCAAAAAGCAACTATCCCACAATACAATTTTAGAATAGGATATTATTTTAAAAACAATTGGGATGTTTCATTTGGGATAGACCATATGAAATATGTTGTTCAACAAAATCAAATTGTGAAAATTAACGGATATATAAAAAATTCAAATACAATCTTTGATAATTCCTATTCAAATCAAAATATAAAATTGACGGAAGATTTTTTACAATTTGAACACACAGATGGATTAAATTATTTGAACACTGAAATTAGACATTCTAATAAATTGATTAGTATAAAAAAGATTAATATTAGTTTAATTGAAGGATTGGGTGTAGGACTGCTTTACCCTAAAACAAATGCAAAACTTTTAGGCAAAGCAAGACATGATGATTTTCATGTTTCTGGGTATGGAATAGATGGAGTAATTGGCGTAAATATTAATTTTTTAAATTGGTTCTTTTTTCAGTCAGAACTTAAAGGCGGATTTATAAATATGCCCGACATAAGAACAACATATTATACAGAAGATAAAGCAAGACAAAACTTTTTCTTTTCTCAGTTTAATTTTGTATTTGGTGGAATTATAAATATTAAGTCCAATAAAAAATAAATAGCAATTAAATTTTTAATTAAAGAGAATTGAAGTGGTTTTTCAAAAGAATTTATTGTTATATTTGTAAGTGATTTATAATACTTTTTTAAGTTACTGAAGTAATTATGAATTTTAATTTCAAAATATACATTTTCAGAGTAATGTCTTTGTTGATATTACTTTTATATTCATGCAATACAAATAATAATACAAAAAATAATGACTCAAAAGAGGACTTATCTACAAATGTTATTGATACACTTATAGCAGGTGATTATATTTTAAAATTTGAAAATGCTGATTCTTTTCCACTAAGTGATCCTTATGATTTATATGAAGCAAAAATAAAATTAATTGATTCGCTTTCTATTGATAATTCACATGTAGCAGCGAGAATTTTCCAAAATTTTCTTGCTAAAAAATATGGTAATAAATACTTTTATGTAGTTGATTCATCATTAGTATTGAAATTAGATAATGGTAAAAAAATATTTTTTCCATTGTAGGATGAAGAAAGACAAGAAGGATTTAATTTTGAATATTATTATGAGAACATAGGTTATTATTTACTTCATGTTCAATGGTATGAAGGTGATTGTTGGATGATGGTTAATAAAAAAAATGGATTTAAATGTTATATTATCGGGTTACCTTACATTTCAAATGATGGAAAAAAAATTATTTCAATAAATGAAGATTTATTATCTGGTTATTCTTTTAATGGAATTGAACTATATTCTATTTTTAAAGATAGTTTAAAGTTAGAATTTTCAAAAAAATTAGATAAATGGGGACCTTTTGACATAAAATGGATAAATGAGAAACAGATCTTATTGAAAAGAAGAATATTAGATTCAAATGCCAATTATAAATATGACTTTAAGTTACTTACAATAGAACTAAGAAATAAAAAATAATTGTTTGTATTAGGTTTTATATGAAGGTGTACATTTAAGATGTCCCTTTAAAGTAATAATGTTTTTGTATTAAAATAAATTTCACTTTTCATTTTTCACTCTTCACTATTAACTCTTCACTTTTCACTCTTCACTAATCAAATCCCTTCTCTCATTGACTCAATGGGGTCTAATTGTGATGCTGAATAGGCAGGAACAAACCCACTAATAATTCCCGTTAATACTGATATGTTGATAGCAAGCAAAATGTTTGATGCTGATAGTTTAATACTCAAATCAATAAATGGTTGTAATATCTGTATAGCAATATAGGTAATTATCAATCCAATAATTCCTCCTATTAAAGTTAATAAAATTGATTCTAATAGAAATTGTATTAAAATAAAAAATTTAGTTGCTCCCAAAGCTCTTTGTATGCCTATTACAGACACTCTTTCTTTTACACTTACAAACATAATATTGGCAATACCAAAAGCACTTACTAATATTGAAAAACCGCCTATCACCCACCCTGCTAATGAAAGCACAGAAAATAAACCCTGCGTGTTTTTTTCTATCAATGAACTTTGATTTAATGCAAAATTATTTTCTTCCGAAGGTTTTAGTTTTCTGATTTTTCTCATTTGCACAGATAAGATATTCAACAATTCATTTTCATCATAATTATCAATCATAGGTTTTACTGCAATGTATGGGTTTGCACTTTCATCTTTTACACTCAAAAATTTTGCTGCAAATAAATATGGCATCAACATCACTTCATCTGCACTGGAATTAAATATATTTTTTCCTTCTTGCTTTAATACACCAACAACCTGCAATCTTTTACCATTGTAAATCACTTCTCTATCTACGGCTAATTCTGGTATTCCAAATAAATTTTTGGCAATACTATAGCCCAGTATCACTACATTTTTTCCTTGATTAAATTCTGAATTTGAAAAATATCTGCCTTTCAAAAAATTGATTCCTCTAACCATTGCATATTCATAAGTGCAACCGATAATTCTAAAATCTGATACAGCATTTTTTTCAAACTTTACAGAAGCCGTTGAAAAAACATTTACACAATAAGTAACTGCATATTTTTGCGGGTCTAATTGTTTTGATAATTCTGCCCATTCAGAATATTTTGGCAAGGGTCTTTCAAGATATTTCCACCATGGATAATCTTCATTAAATGCCCATGGCCATTTTTGAATATAAATAACATTTCCGCCAATACTTTGCACGCTATCTCTGATACTTCTTTCTAACCCATCAATAAAGGTAAATACCAATATCACAGAAAAAATACCAATGGTAACGCCCAACAAACTTAATAAAGAACGGGTTTTGTTTACAATCAATGAATTTTTAGCAAGCACAAATGCTTCTTGCAACAACCAAATTGAAACATTTAAAAAATTTAATATTCTTTGAAGTATAAAACGCCACATTTTTTTTAGGACAAAAATACAATATTTAGTTTTGAGTTTTTAATTTTTAGTGTTTAGTTTTTAGTTATATCGTCATTGCGAGGACGACAGTCCGAAGCAATCTCATATGAGATACCCGTCATTGCGAGGGTGAATACCCGAAGCAATCTCATAATTGTTATGTGAATATTACTTTTGAGATTGCTTCGCTTCGCTCGCAATGACGATAATACTTTTGAGATTACTTCGCTTCGCTCGTAATGACGATAAAACTCAAAATTAAGAACTCATAACTAAAAATTAAAAATTAAAAACTCAAAACTAAAAACTAAATATTATTCCTCCCATACTTGTGGAAAAAGAATAAGCGATAATACTAAAACTATAACATCTAAAAAGTATAAACTTACAATATATTTTACACTCATACTTATGGGCAATCCATCAATAGCACTTATCAATAATTTTGCAGATATGATTAGCATTGGTAAAAGTAAAGGAAAACTTAATATACTCATCAAAGCAAAATGATTTTGAGTTTTTCCAGAAATACTTCCCATCAATGATAATAAAATGCCCATTCCTATTGACAAACCTGATATAGTAAGTATAAAAGTATTTAAGTTATTGATTAATGAACCATTGAAAATCACAAAAAGACCTATCAAAAGAAAAGCCATTATTAAATTAATTAAAGTTCCATAAATTATTTTACCTGCAATAAATTGTTCAGGTGAATAGTAAATGTAATTAAATAAACCACTATCAGCATTTTCTTTCAAAAAATTTCTGTGCGTTGAAATAATAGATGTAAAAACAAATATAATTAAAAATACTGAAGAATAAGATACTGATGTAAAATTTCCTTTGAATAATAAAGATGTGGCATACAAAATACCAATCAAATAAATAAAAATACTCATTATTCCTGAAGCATCTCTAAAATCAATAACAAACTCTTTTTTTACGAGAGAAAAAATTTGTTTCATTTTATCATTACTTGCTTTCTTCTTTTTGTAACAATTCATTTAAGCGAGAATGCTTATATCCATATAGAAAATAAACAATAATCCCCAAAATTCCCCAAATGATAAATGCATGCCAAGTTTCATTTCTTACTTGAGTCATTAAAACGATATTAAATAATGCTCCACCTCCTGCTATCAATGGTAATGCTTTTACTTTGAATGGTCTTTCTAAATTAGGTTCTTTGTATCTTAATACCAGCACAGCAATAGAAACCATTGTAAATGCTAATAATGTACCCATACTTGTCATTTCAGAAACATTTTGAATGGGTGTCACTGCAGATACAATTGAAATAATGCCCCCTACCAATATGGTGCTTTTGTATGGTGTTTTAAATTTTGGATGAATAGCACCAAATATAGAAGGTGGAATGAGTTTGTCTTTTGCCATTCCTAAAAATATTCTTGTTTGACCTAACATCATTACTAACATTACCGAAATCAAACCTAAAGTAGCCGCCAGTGTTATTAAATAAGTTGCCCAAGGAATGCCTGCTTCTGCAAATGCTGAAGCAACAGGTGCCTTCAAATCTAATTTATCATATCTTGCCATACCTGTTAGAACCAAAGAAACAGCAATGTATAATGCAGTGCAAATTAATAATGAAGCAATAATGGCAAAAGGAACATCTTTTTTAGGATTAACGGCCTCACCTGCTTGTGTAGATACAGCATCAAAACCAATGTATGCAAAAAATACTATGGTTGCCGCCGTTAAAATACCTTGCCAGCCGTATTGTACATCACCATTTTGTGGATTTACAACAGGTTCAGGAATAAAAGGTTGCCAGTTTTCAACTTTCACATAAAATGCACCTACTAAAATTACAAACAAAACAACACTTACTTTTAATATAACAATGATATTATTTGTACTTGCGGCTTCTTTTATACCTTTCACTAAAATCAATGTAACTACCCATGAAATAACAAATGCTGGGATATTGACAGCAAAAGATGGTGGTGCTTCTCCTAATTGTTGTGCAATTTTTACAGCGGTTGGATAATCATTTACTAAATAATAAGGAATACTAATACCAAATAAATGCAACAATTTATCAAAATATCCACTCCATGCCACTGCAACTGTAGTTGCTCCCATCATATATTCCAAAATCAAATTCCATCCAATAAACCATGCAAAAAATTCGCCAATAGTACCGTAAGCATAAGCATACGCCGAACCTTCAACAGGCAATACAGAAGCAAATTCAGCGTAACTTAATGCGGCAAATAAACAACCAATGCCTGCTATTAAAAATGAAATGGCTAATGCAGGTCCTGCATAGATATTAGCGGCTATTCCTGTAAGTGTAAATATACCGCCGCCTATGATAGCTCCAATACCTAATGATGTTAATCCCCATCTTCCTAATACTCTTTTAAGTTCGCTCTTTTTAGCGTCTGATTCATAAGCCCAAATAGGTTTTTTACGAAATATATTCATAGTTGTTTTATTTAAGATTGCACAAACTTGCAAAATAATTTTTCGTTTTGCAAATAAACTCTTTAATTACCACGAGCATTTACAAGGTGGTGAAAAGTAAATTTTTGTATCTGGTAAAAGTGATTGAATATAATTCTGTTGTTTTTCATTTAATAAAATACTTCTCACATCCATCAACCGCAAATTTTCTAATTTGTTAAGTGAATATGGAAAATAAGATAAATTATTATCCCACAAATCAAGCACTTTTAGATTTTTCAAATTGCCAATTTCATCAGGTAATGAATCAATATTGTTTTGATTTAAATTTAAGTAATATAAATGTTCTAATTTTCCAATATTTTTAGGTATTTTAGAGAGATTACATTTGCTACAAGCAAAGTATTGTAATAAAGGCAATTGTTCAATCTCTTCGGGAATTTCTTTAATATCATTTTTGCTAATATCCAGATATTGCAGGTTTTTGAATTGAAATATCTCTTTTGGAAATGATTTGAATTTCTTTTTTCGCAATACTAATTTTATCACATTATCCGGTTGTAATAAAGCAGAATCCAATGATGTAAAAGTTTTACATTTTGCAAGTGATGCAGAATCTAAAAGTTGTGCTGATAAATTTTGTGAGATAAAGAAAAAAGCAAAAATTAGAATTATTACCGCAAAATGATTTCTCATATTTATTCAATTATAGCAATAACTTTGAATTCAATGGCAATAGGAGTTGGTAATGCATTGACTTCCACGGTTGTTCTGCAGGGTGGATTTTCTTTGAAGTATTCAGCCCATATTTGATTAAAAGTTTTGAAATCGTCTTTCATATTGGTTAAAAATACAGTTACATCAATAACTTTATCTAAACTACTACCTGCTTCTTCAAGAACGGTTTTAACATTGCGAAAAACACTATGTGTTTGGGCGGCTATATCATAACTTACAACATTACCTTTTTCATCTAAAACTACACCTGGAATTTTTTTACTTCCTCTTTCACGAGGACCAATGCCGCTTAAAAATAAAAGATTACCTACCCTTTTAGCATGTGGATACAAGCCCACTGGTTCTGCGGCTTTGCTGGAATGTATTGATTTTGATGTGATCATAAATTGATGGTTTTGTCTTTTGGATATTTTACAGAATATTTAAATTGTAATTTTTTTTCTTCACCAGGATTAAGATTTATTTTCCAAATTAATTTACCTGTTGTTTTATCATAAACTGCATTAGGTGATTCTAATAATTCTACTTCAATTTCTTGAATCGTAGAAATAGGAATTTGGTCTTCTACAACAATTTCAATATTGCTGTTCTTTTTGTTTTTTAAACTAATTTCATACGCACGAATTTCTTTTCTTGAATTTCCAATGATTTTCTTTTCATTGAATTTTTTAATCATTTGTCTTTTTACTGAAATTGATTTGTCCTGACCTAATGAAATTTGAAGTGTATCTTTTGTAATATCAGGATTTATTTCAGATTCCCCAATGTAAGTATTTTCAATGAATATGAAAAGCGGAGCAGGCATTAAATTATATTGTTCCCAATCTGTAATTTCTGCTAATAAGTAAGCAGATTCGTTAATTTTAGGTACTGAATAATAAGAGTATCTGGCAGATATATTGATAGAATGCACATCAATTCTTGATGGTTTTTTATTTGATAAAACTGTAACGGGAATTTGAATTTGATATTCTTGTGTTGTGGCTTTATCAAGCATATTTGTATGTTCATACAAAGATTCAGTGTTTTTTGTATAATTATCTTGATTCATCGCTACAGAAGCAGGGGCTGGTTCTTCGGCATAAGCCAATTCTTGATTTTGTCTATATTTTCCTTTTGAAAGGGATTTTTTAGCAGGATAAAAAGAAATAAAATTTAGATACCATGGATTAAGTATTGGTTTGTTATGATCTAAATTTGGGGAAGAGGATGATAAAGAAAGTGATACATTATTCCAGTCAATACCTGTGTTCTGAACCACTTGTGCTTTCAATATAAGTTGTGCTGGTTGTTTCAAATCATTTACTCTAATTTCATATTCAGGCATCCAGTAAGCATTATCGCATACATATTCAAAATTTATTTTAGCATTTTGAACATTAGCATTAGCATAAACTTCAATCAATAATTCACCTGTTGGCTTATTTTTTTGTGCATTCAATTCATTCAATTGATTTTGAATTTTATTGATTTGTTCATTATACTTTTTAATTTTAGGTAATAATTCTAACTTTTTAGTGCGAATATCTACAAGACGGTTTCTGTAAAAGTTAGCCATTTTCTCTAATTCTGCAGTAGTTACACCGTTATTATCACCTTTAATGTTTTTATTGGCAAGTAATAAATCTTCTTCATTATCGTAAGTATTGAGTTGTATTTCAAAAATGCTTTTTTTGTTTTTCAGGTTTTCTAAACTATCTTCAAGTAATTTAATTTGTTTAGATACTGTTTTTTCTTGAATGAAATTTTTTCTGAATTGAGTTGATAAAATCACAAAGTTTCCTTGTCCGCTAATTTGAATAGTTTGAGGAATAATAGAAGTAGATACATCTTGAATAATTAAAGTGTGTTGTCCTTTAGGTATAGAAAAGTTTGATGTTGTGTGTTTGAGTTGTGCTTGATTTAAATAAACTGTAACTTCTGATAATGTATGTTTTACATTAATTTCTTCCTGTGCAAATACAATCAAAGGAAACATTAGAATGACTGAAATAATTCTTTTCATAATTTTTTTGCAAAAGTAATGAAAAATAAAATGATTAAAGATTTTGTTTGTTGATTTAAAATTAGAATTGTGAAATATACTTTTTACTATTTTTGTCCAAAATTAAAAGTATGGAATTAGAAAAAAATACACTGGAAAAATTAGAGTTGTTATTTGAAAAATATGCTTTGAGTGGGCAAGATGTGAATAGTTATTTGGATGGTTTATTAATTTCAAACTATTTACCTTATTGGGATTATATTTCAGTAGATACTTTGCTGACTTTGCAAAAACCAAGAACTGATTTTCCTGATGAAACCATTTTTATTGTTTATCATCAAATTACTGAATTGTATTTCAAATTGTGTTTGCATGAATACAATCAAATTGCTCATAATGGCAGAAATGTATTGCCTAATGGTCAGGATTTAGGTTGGAAAGATAAGTTGGATGTTAATTTTTTTATTGAAAGAATTAAGCGAATTATCAGATATTTTGAAGCACTTACAAAGTCATTTGAAATAATGATTAACGGAATGGAAAAGGAACAATTTTTAAGATTCAGAATGGCACTATTACCTGCAAGTGGTTTTCAAAGTGCTCAATATAGATTAATTGAAATGGCTTCTACTGATATGATAAACCTTACAGATAAAGAACATCGTCAAAGATTAAAAGAAAAAAATGCAAGCATTGAAGAAATGTATGAACATATTTACTGGAAAAAGGGTGCTATTGAAGTAAGCACTGGTAAAAAAACTTATACACTTATTCAGTTTGAAAAAAAATATCAGGAACAATTTATTCAATGGGCAAAATACTATTCTGATAAAAACATTTGGCAAAAATACCTTTCACTTTCTGAAGAAGAAAGAAAAAATCCTGAATTAATAGATGCTCTGAAAGAATTAGATTTATCTGTGAATGTAAGATGGCCATTAGTGCATTACAAAAGTGCTGCAAGATACCTTCAACAAGATAAATGCGATATTGCCGCCACAGGTGGCACAAACTGGCAAAAATATCTTCCGCCAAGATTTCAAAAAAGAATATTTTATCCTGAATTGTGGACAGAAGACGAAAAAGAAAAATGGGGAACTTTTACCGATTTAGTTTCTGCTTCATAAAAAATGAATAACCACCTTTTGAATAAAGTTTAATAAACTTCTTTGTAGATAATAATTTTTCTTCATCCTGTATTTTGCAAACTAAACAAACAGGATATTTTTCATCATCATTGATTAGCCAGTTTAAGTATGCTAAATTGTATGAAAACATTGGATCATAGCCCGCATTTGTAAGATTAATAATTTCGTTATTTAATCTTATTTTTTCAGAATCATTTAATGGTTTCCTTTTCCCATAAAATAAATAGGCATAACTTTTGTAGCCATAAGTATCCACTTCTATTTGTTTATCAGCACAGTATTGAATAAAACTAATTGCACTATTTTGACTGTATTGCTCTATTTTACCTATAAATGAATTAATGGTGAAACTAACCCACAACATCATTCCAACAAAAAATAATATTATTTTCTGATAATTGAAATGTTTAGTTCTTAAAATCCATATTGATAAAACAATCAACAAAACGCCACATAAAAATTCATAACCATACCATTGCACATTTATTTTAAGATTTTCTGCAGCAAACACATCATTTTTTTCTATCAATGGAATAATTTTGCTTTTCCATTTTTCTACATAACTTGCAAAAATTAATACAATACCTATCAAGAAAGAAATAATTATCATCAAGATTTTTTGCCATCTTTGAAAATTCATCTTTTGTAATAAAACATATGTTGATAAAAAACTTATTGAATAATAAGTAAGCGATGAATAATGGACAATTTTAGTTTTTACAATACTGAAAATAATCAGCACTACCAGCATTAAAATGGCAAATGCTTTTGAATAAATGTCCTTTGAAACATTTTTAGAAAAATACTGAATTGCAATTACAGATGCAGGAAAGCAGCCAAATAACACAACTACAAAATGATATAATGGAAAACCAGCATGTCCTGAATCTTCTGTTTTGAATAAGCGAATTTGATAATCTATAAAACCCTTGATAATACTTGAATTTCCTGAAAGATATTCAAATAAAAACCACGACCCACCTGATAATAAAAATACTAATAAAAAAATTATCCATTGTTTAAGATATTGCTTTTGATAGAATTGATATTTTGAGAAGATAAATAACAAGATTGCGGAAATACCAATGATTAAAACCATTGCAGGTCCTTTTGTAAGCACTGCAAGTCCAAGAGAAATACCAGAAATGATAGCCCAAAAAGGTTTTTTATTTTGTATTAATTCAATTATTCCAATTAAAGATAACAGACCAAATAAATTATACCACGGATCAATGATTCCAGATCTAAAATATAAATGTGGTAAAAAACAAGCCATATGTGTCATTGACCATAGTAATCCAAATTTTCTTGAATACCATTTTTGCCCAAAATAAAATAATAAAAGTGTTGTAATGATACCATTTACAATATTTGGAAATCTTGCCGCAAATTCACTAATACCAAATAATTTCATACTCAAAATTTGCATCCAAATAAATAATGGTGGTTTTTCCCAAAATGGTTGAAAATTCAATAAAACAGTATGATAAGTATTGGTAACAATCATTTCACGGGCACATTCAGCAAAATTAATTTCATCCCAATCAAACAAATGCACATTTCCCGTAAATGGAATTAGCAATATACAAGCAAAAATAAATAATATAGCAAAAATTTGTCTTGTATTTAAGTTGTCCAAATTCAACATACTTGCGGCAAAAATAGCTTTTAATTTTTAGTTTTAAGTTTAAAGATTTTATGAAACCATGAAATTCATGTGTCTTCATTACGAACAAAGTGAAGCAATCTCTAAAGTCAACCATTGTCATTGCGAGCAAAGCGAAGCAATCTCAAATGTAAAGTCACTCCGTTATTACGAACCTGTGAAATAATGCAACTTAAAAATTAAATAATAAATTTCACAGGTGAAGTAATCTCAAAAGTTGAATCGTCATTACGAGCAAAGTGAAATAATCTTTAATGTTTATTCCACGTCTCTTACGAGATTGCTTCGAGCTTACGCCCTCGCAATGACGATATAACTCAAAACTAAAAATTCAAAACTAAAAACTTTTCACTCTTCACTCTTCACTTTTCACTTTAATAGCATTTGGAAGCATTAGTAAAAAAGGTAGTGCCTTTGAATAATCTAATTGTTCATAAAACATACCTAATCTGTTCAAATTTTTATAATAATCATTTACATTCTTGTAATAATACAATTCGCTTTGAATAAACCATGCTTTTTTACCTAATTTTTCACTTAAAAACCATTTTTCAATTAACCTTGCTGATCTGCCATTTCCATCTTCAAATGGATGAATATTTACCAAAACTAAATGTATGTAAGATGCAAAATAAAACACTTCGATGACATTCAAATTCTTAATCTTCAATTCTTCAATATCTTCCCATAATAATTTCATTAATTTTTCTACTTCATTTGGTGGCGGTGCTTCATATTGAATTTTTCCTGTATTGTGTTCTAATATAACCATATTGCATTTACGATATATGCCTTGTTTATTATCAGGCAATAAATGTTTGGTTAGTATACGATGAGCAATTAAAAAGTTTTCAGAAGTAAGATTATTGTTTTGTGCAAAGACATAAGCATTGTATAAATCATTTGGTTTTTCTAATAAATTCGGCTGATATTCAATGTTTAAAATTTTGTGCTTAACATAACTGTCAATATCCAGTGTTTCACCTTCAATTTTTGATGAAGCAATTGCAGAAACAGAAGTGTAAAAATTAAAATTATGTGTAGATAATTCAGAATTTGATAATGAATCAAAATTAAAAGTTAAATTTTTATCAACTTGTGAATTGTATTCTTCAAGCAAATTCGTTGAAATTATTTTTAGTTTAAATGACATTTTTAATTTATAATGCCACAAAAGTAACTATAATAGTTTTTAGTTATGAGTTTTTAGTTATAAGTTGTATTTAAATAACTCAAAATATTATAGAATTATATCAGCATAACGACAGTGCCCATCGGAACTCAAAACTAAAAATCCTAAAGAAAAATGTCAGCATGCCGACCGCAAGCGTCGGCACTCAAAACTATTCACTTTAATTATCTTGTAACTCCATTTATGTCTATTCATTATATTCATAAGTTTATCCACATCAACTTGTTGAAATTTAATTAAAATATACGATGCACTTTAAGATTTCATAAACTAACTTTACGCAAAAATTTTAAATATGTTTTTATTCATTTTACAAGCAAGCACTGACACATTAAAATCCGTTGCACAACCAATATCCTCAATAATGGAACAAAAACAAGATGAAATTACACTTTTTGAAATGTTATTAAAAGGTGGTCCTATTTTAATTCCTCTTGCCATATTATTTTTAGCAGTCATTTATTTTTTTGTTGAACGACTTATTTTTATTTCAAAAAATTCTAAATTTGATAAGCAATTTATCTTTACCATCCAGGAATTTATTAAAAAAGGTGATATTGCTTCTGCAATTAGTTTATGTGATAAAACAAACACTCCACAAGCATTGATGATTAAACAAGGATTAGAAAGAATTGGAAAACCAGAAACAGAAATAAAAGAAGCAATGGATTTATCTGCCGCTTTATCTTTAAGTTATATGGAAAAAAATATGAGTGTATTAAATATCATTGGAAGAATTGCTCCAATGTTCGGATTTATTGGAACTATCATTGGTGTGATTGTTATTTTCTACGACATCTCTCTTGCAAAAACTGTTGAAATTGAAGTGATTTCTACTGGTTTGTATCAAAAAATGATTTCTTCCGCAACGGGTCTTGCTATTGGTATTATTGCATTTATTCTATATCACTGGTTAAATGCTAAAATTGACAAAGCCGCTCGTTATTTAGAAGAAACACAATTACAATTTTTAGAAACATTAAATCAAACTGAAAACTAATGAGCCGACTCAGAAAAAAATCTCACAGAGAAGCAGAAGTGAGCACCGACTCACTAAATGATATTATGTTTTTTTTACTGCTCTTTTTCCTCATCCTTTCTACAATGGTGAGTCCCAATGCTATTAAAGTAAATTTACCAAATTCCAAAGCCAATAGACCAATTGATAATAGTAAAAAACCTATTCATCTTTCAGTTACAAAAGACAGACGTTATTTCATCAATACAAAAGAAGTGAATTTTTCTGATTTAGAAAATGTAATTATAGAAAAAACTCAGGGAATGGCAGAACCTACTGTTATTCTTCATATAGACAAAGATTTGTTGTATCAGGATTTTATAGATGTAATGCAAATTGGCGACCGTGCAAAATGCAAAATGATAATTGCCACTGCTCCTGCAAATACTAAATAAGTTATGTATTCCATCAACGAAAATAATTCATTTAATCCAATTGCTTTTATATCTGCTATTTTATCGCTTGGTATTATTATTTTAATATTGTTTCTTATTAAACTTATTACGCCTATCCCTCCTTTCCCAGAATCTGCAAGTAGTGGCGGAATGGAGATTAATTATGGTATTTACAATGCAGGAACTGGAAATGTAGAAGAAAATACAATGGGTGAAGCTACAAATGTTGTTGTAAAAGAAAATACTCCAACTCCCGAAAATAAAACCGAAGATCCCACTTACACATCCGAACAAGGTGAAAATGTCCAAACATCAAATAAACCTATTGAAATAAAACAACAAACAACTATCATTCATCCTACTGAAGAAGTAAAACCAAAAGAAAAAACAGCCGCAGAATTATTAGCAGAAAAATTTGCAAAAAACAAAGGAAAAGGTGGTGGCGATGGAAACTCAGGAAATTCAGGCAATGAAGGTGAACCAAACGGAAATCCTTTTACTAATGGAAAGGGCGGAACAGGAAATAATCCAGATGGCAATTCAAATGGAAGTGGCACTGGTACTGGCAAAGCCCCATTTGGATTTGATTTAAAAGGCAGGTCTTTAAAATATGCTCCTCCCCTACCCTCCGATGCTAAAGAAGAAGGTATTGTTGTAGTAGAAATAAAAGTAGATAAAAACGGCAAAGTGATAGAAGCCGACCCAAATGGTCGTGGCACTACCACTACAAGCACTATCTTAAAAGCCAAAGCCAGACAATTTGCCCTCCAATTAGAATTCACTCCAAACGCCCAATACGAAGAACAAAAAGGAAGTATAACTATTGTGTTTTCGTTTAAATAGATATTTATTTTTTTATTAACAATTAAATTTTGGGAATAATTAAAATAATAAATATATGGAAATAAAAAATAATCCATTGTATATTTTGAAAACTATAAAAAATATAATTGATTGGAAAGGATATGAATTTAATACAGAAAATTTCAATGATAATTATAAATCTGAAATTATTAGCAGTAACGAAGTTATAACCCAACTTCGTATTGGTTTCTACTTTAAACTAAATTTTAATTCTGATGAAAATTATTATCCTTGGATTGGAGTTTACTATGAAGATGAAGGTTCATCAATTTGGTTAGAGTTTAGTAAAGAAAGATGTGAGCAAATATATAATGCTATATATAAAAAAATTAAAAACTATAAATTAAAAATAAATGAAAATAATGTTTTTTGCTATCCTGAATTGGATGATTCAAATAATGTAATACGTTTTAAATTAAATGAAAATTATCTTCGTGAAATTAGTAAATACCTTGTTTATAATGTTCAAACAGGTTCTATTTATTCCAATCTTAATAAATTTTTTAAGGAAGTTATTAATTTTGTAAAGAATGAGTTAAATAAATAGTATTTATAAGTAACTAATAAGAAATATCTTTTTCTTGTCTTAATTGTTTCTACTAAGTTTTACTATACCACAATAAGTAAAGTTTCATTGTTTCAAAATTATTTATGAGTTTTGAGTTAAAGAAAATATTTAATCAATTAACTAAAAACTAAACACTCAAAACTTAAAACTAATCCAATTTTTTCCCATTTTTGCAAATAAAAAATATGACCTACTCCGAAGTACTTCAATATCTCTATTCTCAATTACCAATGTTTCAAAGAATTGGTGCTGCGGCGTATAAAGCAGATTTATCAAATATACAGCAACTTTGTGAAAAACTTAATCATCCAGAGAAAAAATTAAAATTCATTCACATTGCTGGCACTAATGGAAAAGGTTCGGTTTCAAATATGCTCGCCGCAATTTTTCAAAAAAATGGCTATAAAACTGGTCTCTTTACATCTCCACATCTCATTGATTTTAGAGAAAGAATTAGAGTAAATGGTCAAATGATTTCTAAACAATATATTACAAAATTTGTAAACCAATATAAACCATTGTTTGATGAAGTGCGTCCATCTTTCTTTGAATGGACTACTGCTCTTGCCTTTCAATATTTTTTAGATAAAAAAGTAGATATTGTTATTTTAGAAACCGGAATGGGTGGCAGATTAGATTCCACAAATGTTGTCATTCCTGAATTAAGCATCATTACTAATATTGGAGAAGACCACAAACAATTTTTAGGCGATACATTAGAAAAAATTGCATTTGAAAAAGCCGGAATTATTAAACCAAATGTTCCTATATTAATTTCAGAATATCAAAAGGAAATAAAAGATGTTTTTGAGCAAAAAGCCGAAGAATGCTCTGCTCCACTCTTTTACGCCCAAGATTTAATAAAAATTGAAAAATCTGCATTCAAGAACAATATTTTAGATGTATCTTACAAGTATAATTATATTTATCTAAATATAATTTTAGATAAATCTAAATTATTTAATAAAACATATCTAAATATAAATTTAGATAAATATAACTTAAAAATATTTAATAATCTAAATAATAATTTAGATAAATCTAAAAATAAAGAGTTTAAACTCAAAAGTAAATTATCCGCACAATATCAAATTAAAAATATCAGATGTGTGCTTGCTGCTTGTGAAATAATGAAAGCATTGGAATGGAAACTATCTCAAAATAAAATCCATTCCGCTATCAATCAAACACCTCAAATAACAGGTTTTAGAGGAAGATGGGAAATTATTCAACAAAATCCTTTAATAATTTTAGATATTGCACATAATAAACCTGGTATTCTCTCTGCTCTTCAACAACTCAAACATCATAATTATCAAAATTTACACATTGTTTTTGGAGTAGTAAAAGATAAAGAAGTGAATGAGATATTAAATTTATTACCCAAAAAATCTGAATATTATGTAACGCAGGCATCAGTTCCTCGTTCAATGCCAGTTGATGAGTTGTTTTCAAAATTTAAAACTTTAAAATTAAAATCTACTCCATTTAATAATGTATGTATGGCCATAAATGCCGCTTTATCTAATGCTTCTAAAAAAGATTGTATTCTTATTTTTGGTAGTGCTTTTTTAGTTGCCGATGCCCTTTCTTGTTTTAATACTTTTAAAATATCCACAAAATCAAAAACATACACACATTCCAATAATTAAAATTGGAAATTGAAAATAATAAACCTACATTTGCCAAAAAATTTTGACCTATGAGCACTCTTGTTTCCTCAAATCTTGACATTGAAAAGGTTCTTCAAAATCTTCACATTAAATCAACTAATTATGGTGTTAGTACAGGTAAAAATTGGTTCGGAAATGGCAAACATTTAGAATCTTATAGCCCTGTAGATGGCAAACTCATTAGTAAAGTTACCACAACATCATTAGAAGAATACAATAAAGTTATCAAAACTGCTTTAGAAGCTTTTGTTTTTTGGAGAAATATGCCTGCTCCGAAAAGAGGTGAGATAATTCGTCAATTTGGTAATAAATTAAGAGAAAGAAAAACAGATTTAGGAAAGTTAGTTTCTTATGAAATGGGTAAATCGCTACAGGAAGGATATGGTGAAGTACAGGAAATGATTGATATATGCGACTTTGCAGTAGGTTTATCTCGCCAGTTGTATGGTTTAACAATACAAAGTGAGAGACCAAATCATAGAATGTATGAACAATGGCATCCATTGGGAGTAGTTGGTATTATCACATCTTTTAATTTTCCAGTTGCAGTATGGAGTTGGAATTTTGCAATAGCAGCAGTTTGTGGAGATGTTTGTATTTGGAAACCGTCCAGCAAAACTCCTATTTCTGCAGTAGCTGTCCAAAATATCTGGAATGAAGTGGCTAATGAAAACAATCTTCCAGAAGGTATTTCTTCGCTTATTGTTTGCGATAGAAAAATAGGCGATTTACTTGTCAATGACCATAATGTTCCACTTATCAGTGCTACTGGTTCAACCGCAATGGGTAGAGAAATAGGACAAAAGGTAGCGGCACGCTTTGGAAAAACTATTTTAGAATTAGGTGGAAATAATGCTATTATTGTAACACCTTCTGCTGATTTAGATTTGGCTATTCCTGCAATAGTATTTGGGGCTGTAGGAACTGCAGGACAAAGATGCACCACTACTCGTCGTCTAATCATTCACGAAAGTATTTATAACGATGTAAAAAACAGATTAGTAAATGCATATAAACAATTGAAAATTGGAAATCCATTAAATCCTCAAAATCATGTTGGCCCACTTATTGATAAAGATGCTGTAAAAAAATACCTCAATGCTATTGAACAAGTTATTGCACTTGGTGGAAAAATGGTTGTACCAGGTGGTGTTCTTGAAGGACCAGGATACGAAAGCGAATGTTATGTAAAACCATGCATTGCAGAAGTTACACCAGATATGAAAATTGTTCACGAAGAAACTTTTGCTCCTATTTTATATTTAATGAAATACAAAACACTTGAAGAAGCTATTGAAATTCAAAATGGTGTTCCACAAGGTTTATCGTCTGCTATAATGTCATTAAATTTAAAAGAAGTTGAACAGTTTTTATCTGTTAATGGTAGTGATTGCGGTATTGCGAATGTTAATATCGGAACTTCTGGAGCAGAGATTGGCGGAGCATTTGGAGGAGAAAAGGAAACAGGAGGCGGAAGAGAAAGTGGATCAGATTCATGGAAAGCATATATGAGAAGACAAACCGTCACTATAAACTATGGAAATCAACTGCCATTAGCTCAAGGCATAAAATTTGAACTATAAAAATCATCAATAACCAATAAAAAACAACAAACAATGAAAGTAGAAAACAACAAAGTAGTTGCTGTCAACTACAAATTAAGTGCAAAGAAAGGCAATGAGCCAGAAATCTTCGTAGAAGAAACATCTCCAGAACATCCTTTTGTGTTCCTATTTGGTAGCCAGCAAGTAATTCCTGATTTTGAAAAAAATTTAGAAGGTAAATCAGAAGGTGATTCATTTGATTTTACTATATCTGCAGAAAACGCTTATGGATCACATCAGGCAGATTATGTAGTAAAATTAGATAAAACTATTTTTGTAAGAGATGGAGAATTTGATAGTGAAAACATCAAAGTTGGTAATAATGTTCCAATGTATGACAAAGAAGGTAATGAATTGATTGGAAAAGTTTTAGAAGTAGGATTAGAACATGTTACAATGGATTTCAATCATCCTCTTGCCGATTATGATTTACATTTTACAGGCACTATCAAATCAGTTAGAGAAGCTACTCCAGAAGAATTAACGCATGGTCATGCACACGGAATTACAGGCAACGAAAGTCATCACCACTAATTATTAGAAACATATCTGATATTAAAAAGGTTCTTCATAATGAGGAACCTTTTTTGTTTTTGGTTAAAGATTTTTGCTAATATTCAGATGGTTAAAATCATTAAAAGATACAATTTCACGTAAAGTCCGCAAAATAAGAGCACACCAAGCACGCCAAGATTAAAATTTCTTTTTGTTCATTATTAAATTCTTGGCGTTCTTTGAGTGAAAAATATTCTTTCATGAATAATAATAACAATTTTAATCTCTATAATAATCTCACAAAGTATTCCCTAAATTTGCCTTATACTACATCTTTTGTAACTCAATAGCGTCTTGAACTGGAATAAGTTCATTATTGAATGTGGCAATAATAAATGCATCATCAAATCCTTTTGATTGCAATTCTTTGAGATATTTTTGCGCTTGTTCGTAAGAATTAAAGTTACCAGTTGTAAATCTATACAATCCTAAAATTGTACTTTGTTTTTGAACATCATTTAAATTTTTCGTTTTAGCTTCAAATTCTTTAATGTTATCTGGCTTCTTCAATGCACCTAATTGAACTTTGAATACAATAGCTCCTTTATCAATAGAACTAAATTCTACATTTTCTTTTAGATTTTCTTTTTCTTTTGTAGTCATAGTAACGCCCACTTCGCTCAATGGTATTCTCTTTCTATCTTTATAAGCTGTAACAAATGCATCTGAATATCCCATCAAAACTAATTTTGCTCTAAACTCAGCCGCTTCTTGCATTGTTTTAAATGCTTTGCCAGCATATTTATATAAACCATCATCTGTTTTAAATTCAATTATTCCACCGGGTACATTTTTGAAAATTTCTTTAGATATAGGTTTTCTAAATGCTCCTAATTGAACACGGTAAATCACTTCATCTTTTTTAAATTCTTCTACATTGTTTGAAATATTATTTCCTCCATTAGAATTATTGTTATTTGATGTTCCATCATTATTTTTTGCAATACCATCTTTTTGTTTATTTTTTTGTTTATTCACTTCATTATTTAATTCTTCATCTGTCATTGAATAGTACTGGTCATTTTTAAAATAACCAACATTGGCTTTTGTTAGACCTTCTTGTCTGAATTCATCTCTTCTTTTAATTGCTAACTGAACATCTTCATATTGTCCTGCTGTATATACGACTGTTGTTCCGTCTTCTAAAGTCATAGAGCGAACATCTCCAATACTCATTAAATATGCAATTTCATCAGAAGGTACTCCTCCTTTATACTTTGCCAATTCTACAGTATAAATTTTTTGTTCCGCATTCTTAACATTTTTATCTTTCAATGCCATTACATTATCAATATATTCTTGCTTAATATGAAAATCTCCTGTAGAGTCAAAATACTCATTATACCAGTTTTGCCAGTATTCATCTGTAAGTGCCACACCATACATATTTACTTCAAATCCTTTTGGAGAAGGGTTTTCATCATCTTTGTAATCAGGAACTCCGTCTCCATCTGTATCTTCGGGGCAACCATCTGCATAAATTTTTGCCGATTTAGGCGTTCCCTGACATTTATCAAACCAATCTTTTACCCCATCGCCGTCTGTATCTGCACTGTCAATAGCCATCCAATCAACGCCATCAAAATAGGAATCAGGTAAAGTATCCAATGCTTGTTCTTCTGATTTCTTTTTGGGGATAAACAAATCGTATTGAAAACTTACATAAGAATATACCCACTTATCTTTTTTGCTATCACCTTTTCTGATACCTTGTCCGCCTTTTGCAATACCATCAATATAGTCAGTAGTAGTAAAAAAGTAAGTAGCACCTATTTTAAAGTCAAAATGGTCTGTAATTTTCATTATTGCACCCGCACCCATAGGAAATGCCCATGATCTTTCAGGATATTTTCCATAACCATCTAAATTACTTTCACGAATATCTGTTTCATAATAATAATCTCTCACTAATCTAATGGCCTGACTTGCTTTTGGGTCATTTTCAGGAAGGTTGCGAATAGATCCATCAGCCCAATAATAATATCTGTTTCCATTTTTATCAAACAAATCTTTTTTACTTAAAAACTCAAATCCACCTGCTCCAAGTGTAACAAAAGGTCTGATTTTGAACTTATCCGGAATAAAATTTCCAAAATCGTATAATAAATTGAAACCACCATATCTAATTTCAGATTGAAAATTTTCGTGTCTTTCATATGTATTTTCATTGGCTCCTAATTTGCCATACAAAAAATTAAAATTCAATTGCAGGTATTTTGTTATTTGATGAGTAAATGCTAATTCAAATCCATAGCGTGAAGTAAGCGGTGGTTGATAATTAACATCCCCTACATCTCCCCAAAAACTCATATTTCCAGCACTTACAGATACTTTTGGTGGAACACCATTAACATTTAATTGTGAAAATACATTATTAAATAAACCAATAAAAAACAGGAAAACAAATATTGTCCTTTTCATACAGCAACAAAAATACAGATTTTTTTAATATCAAACAAATTTCTTTTCACAAGAAATTTTAAATCACAAATTCATAAGTAATTGAATTGAATTAAGAAGGTTAGAATCAACAAAGAAAATATTACATGAAAATTATTTTGAATTTTTGTTCTTATATTCGCACTTCAAAATTTTTGTATGTCTGTTGAACTATATGAACCAGTGATTGGTTTAGAATGCCACATTCAATTGCTTACCAATAGTAAAATGTATAGTAGCGATTCTACCTCTTTTGGTGATTTACCTAATACTCATATTAGTGAAATTACGCTTGCATATCCGGGAACATTACCTCGCGTTAATAAAAAAGTCATTGAATTTGCTTTAAGATTAGGATTATCAGTTAATGCAAATATTACAGAATTTAATGGATTTGCAAGAAAAAATTATTTTTATCCTGACTTACCAAAAGGTTATCAAATTACACAAGATAAAACTCCAATTTGTACGGGCGGAAAAGTTTCATTTCGTTTAAAAAATGGTACTCGTAAAGAAGTCCGTTTGATAAGAATACACATGGAAGAAGATGCAGGAAAAAATTTACACGATATTGATCCATTTGAATCATTAGTTGATTTTAATAGAGCGGGCACGCCATTATTAGAAATGGTAAGTGAAGCAGATATTCGTAATGGTGAAGAAGCATATTATTATTTACAGGAAATTCGTAAATTGGTAAGATATCTTGAAATATGTGATGGAAATATGGAAGAGGGGTCATTGCGTTGTGATGTGAATATTTCAGTAAGAAAAAAAGGTGAGACAAAATTTGGTACCAAAGTAGAAGTAAAAAATTTGAATTCTTTTAGGAATGTTCAAAGAGCTATTGATTATGAAATTCAAAGGCAGGTAGAATTATTAGAAAGTGGAAATACCATAGTTTCAGAAACTCGTAGTTTTGATGCTGTAAAAGGTATAACATTTTCACTTCGTTCTAAAGAATTAGCAAATGATTACCGTTATTTTCCTGAACCAGATTTGCCTCCTGTTATTGTAACCCAAGATTATATTGAAAAAGTTAAAAGTACACTTCCTCCATTACCAGAAGAATTATTTAATATCTACACAAAAGAATATAAACTATCTGAATATGATGCTTCAGTAATCACAGAAGATAAAGAATTTGCATTGTGGTTTAATCAACTTTGTCAATACACAAAAAACTATAAAGCGGCAGCTAACTGGCTAACAGTTATTATTAAAGCATATTTAAATGAAACTGCTTTACATATTTCTGAATTTAAACTATCACCACAGCAAATTGCTAAAATTATAGAATTGATAGATGCTAATAAAATCAGCCACTCTGCTGCTTCTCAAAAATTATTTCCTGAATTATTAAAACAACCTGAAAAGAGTGTTGAAGAATTGTGCAAAGAATTAGATTTGTTTATCAATACCAACACAAATGAATTATTACCGCTTATTGAAGAAGTATTATCAAAATATCCTGAAAAAATTGAAGAATATAAGTCAGGCAAAAAAGGATTATTAGGACTTTTTGTTGGTGAAGTAATGAAATTAAGTAAAGGTAAAGCAGATCCTAAACTTGTCAATCAAGCAATAAAAGAAAAGTTAGAGGGATAGTTTTTTTTAGTTTTTAGTGTTTAGTTTTTAATTTTTAGTTATAAATATTCAATGTTTATTTCTCAATTTTCACTCTTCACTATTCACTTTTAACTATTCGCTATTTTGTGTATATGAACATAATTGCCATCTTGAACAACTTTCCACATTGGTGGTGGGAAGTATTTCTTTACAAACCTCATAAACACACGAGTTCTGATTGTAACGGGATGTGTTTTTTCATCTTCAAAACTTTGCCTTTCTCCAGAAAATGTTATTAGATGAATATTTGGTCTTTCAATTGAAAACTTTAATATTATCAAACACAATGTATTTAAAACTCTATAAACATCGCCTTTGTTAGTTACACAATAAGCATCCTTTTCATACTCTTCATTTGTTACACAAAATGATACAGTTACATGTAAATAATCTGTGCTACTGCGTGAAAAAGAAACTTCATATTTATCATTAAATCTATTAGTAAAATAATAACTTAATGTACCTGGAAATGGGTCTTTTTCAAATGGATAATACATTGGTTCATCCATGCTTCATCTTTTTTGACATCAATAATTGTAGCACAAATATATAGAAAATTAAAGGAAGCATAAAAAAACGATATCTTACAATTGCACCAATGTTTGGTGAAGTAATTGATATAATAATTATTACAAAAACAAAGTAAGTCAAAAAGTATATTAAAATGATTGAATGATTTTTTATAGCCCAAAAAACAAGTAATAACAATGATACTAACAAAATTAAATTTTCAATCCAAACCACAATATCAATTAAACCCGAGATGTTTTTAGGATAAAAAAAGAAAACATTCACAGATTCTAAAACAGATTTAATATTATATACAAAAGATTTTTGCTTGTTAACAGGATGAATATAAACTGTTTTATTGGCTCTTTCAATGTAATATAAAATTTGAAATTCTTCTGTTGTATCTTTGTTTTTTTCAATAATTGTATCATTAAGATTTGTAATATACCAATACATTAAAGGAATATCATTTCTGATATACACCTTTGGAATTTTTTGTGTAGAATCAATTTTTAGATTTTCCCAAGCATAAGGCACACGAACAAATTTTTGAGTATTTACTAAAAAAATACCACCCCTTGAAGCATCTAAAAATCTTTCTTGCCTGTATTGAACAATTTCAATAATTGGCTTATGAAATACATAATTAAAAATAAGATTGATAAATATCAGTATCATAAATATACTACCAGTGAATAATAGAATTTTACTAAATTTTTGTTGCTTAATGACAATTAAAAACAAACATGTTAATACGATTAATGGCACTAAAAATACAGGTCTAAAAAAGAATGATGTAATAATTAAAAATAATCCTACTATTCCATTAGAGATATTAAATTGCTCATCAATAATCCACTTATATAATATACATAGTATTCCACCAAAATATAACATCATGATACTTTCTTTCAGAACAAAATTTGTGTGCAAGAAATAAGCAGGAAACAATGAACACAGGAAATATAATGATCCAAATATTTTTTTATTTTTTATTGCACTTCCTTCAAGATTAAAAATTTTTAATATGAAACTAAAACAATACAACAATCCAATAATAGAAATAAATGCAGAAAACAAGCGATGCACCGATAATTCACCATTACTTATCAAACACAT
Organism: Bacteroidia bacterium; assembly: GCA_035405785.1. Lineage (GTDB taxonomy): Bacteria > Bacteroidota > Bacteroidia > B-17B0 > Aurantibacillaceae > BPGX01. The sequence goes on along the minus strand of DAONJS010000002.1, from coordinate 77,593 downwards.
TAAACTATGAAATTTAACAACCCATCTGTTATCATTGTAAAAAAATTCAGGGGCTTTATACCACGCATCAGTTGCAGTAAAATATTGATTAAAAATCTCCTTATTTTCTGGTTCAATATCCAATAAGAATTTCAAATAATATATTGGATGATTGACAGATAAATCATGAAAAACTATAACATCATGAAAATAATTGTCTTCATCTGGAATTTTGAAAATTTTATTTTCAGAAAAATTTGAATAAGATACAAAACCTATAAAAACAACTTTTATTAAAAATGAAATTAAAATAAACTTTGAGTCAATCTCAAATTTATTTAAAAACTTGAGTATTGCATAAGAAAGTATAATTGAATAAACAATAAAAATAATCATTGGTGTTTATTTAATACCCACCATTTATTTATCAACCAATATACAAAAATGGCTATCATACTTCCCATTATCCAGCCAACTAAAACATCACTAAAATAATGCACGCCTAAATACATTCTGCTAATACCGGATAATAATGGATATAAAATGATAATATATTTCCAGCGAGATTTTTTTATCAATAATAATGTCAATACTGCTATTGCGGCACTATTAGAAGCATGTGCAGAATAAAAGCCATATTTACCACCTTTGTAATTATTGACTAATTTAATTTTGTCATAATATTTTTCATTATGCGTTGGTCTTTCTCTTTTAATTGTATTTTTAAAAACATTACTTATTTGGTCACTCAAAAATATACTTAAAACAATTATTACTAAAATTTTAATATACTCCGTTTTATTATACTCTTTGATAACTCTTATTAAAGCAAATATCCATAAAGGTAAAAATATCAATGCTTCTGATACATGCCAAAAGAAATAATCTAATTCATCATTATGAATTGATTGAAAAAACAATAAAATACCTTCATCCATTTCCTGAAAAAAATGCATCACCACAATTTATTATAGCCCATACAATTCTTTGAATCTTACAGATTGTCGGCGACTTAATTCTATTTCCATACCATTAGACATTTTAGCAATATATCCATTATTAACCCATGTTGAAATACTTTTTACATGATTTAAGTTAATAATGTATTTTCTATTTGCTCTAAAGAATAATTTTGATGGTAGTCGTTCTTCAAGCGAATTCAAACTTGTAAAAATTAAGGGATGTGCATTTGATAATCTTACTTTTACATAATTACCTAAAGATTCAAATACAATTATATCATTTAAGGATACTAACCAGCACAACTCTCCGTCTTTCAGAAAAATTTTTGAATCTTGTTCTAATTTATCCGTTTTTACAACACTTTGAATTTCCTTTTCTTCTTTAACCTGATATTTTTTAATACATTCTGCTAATCTTTGAGCATCTATGGGTTTTAATAAATAATCCAATGCCTGAAATTCAAATGCTTTGATAGCATATTCATCATAAGCTGAAATAAAAACTACATCTGGTATTGCACTTATTTCATTCAACATTTCAAATCCTGTTTTATCAGGCATTTCAATATCCAAAAAAACCAAATCTGGTTTTAATTCTTCAATTTTATTTTTCCCCTCTTCAGCATTGACACATTCTGCTATTACTTCAACATCAGGAAATTTTTTTAATAATTTTTTTAATTCTTCTCTTGACAATCTTTCATCATCAACTATAATAACTTTCATACATTTAAATTTTTATTTGCGAAAATTACACATTCTTATTGAGTTAATCTATAATAAATTTAATAAACGGCAATTATTTTATTTTAATTGCATATATTTATGATAAATGTTTTAGAGTTCATCTGAAAAATAAACCGATGGATAACCTCTTAAATTGTAATCAGAAGCCATTACTTCACCATAAGCCCCTGCTGAACGAATGGCAAAAATATCTCCTCTTTCAGTTTCTGGCAATAATACATTTTTTCCAAAATAATCTGTTGTTTCACAAATAGGACCACATACATCATAAAGCTGATTGACTACCTGATGATGTTTTGACAAATTCTCAATTTTATGATATGCTTCATATAATGCAGGTCTAATTAAATGATTCATTCCGCTATCTAAAATCAAAAAATTCTTTTCTCCAGATTTTTTCTTAAATACTACTTTGCATATCAATGCACCACATTGTGCTACCAATGCTCTGCCCAATTCAAAATGTAGTTCCTGATTTTTTCTTCTTTCTAAAAATTCATCAAATACTTTGAAATATCCTTCAAAATCCGGAAATAAATATTCATCTGGATGTGTATAATTAATTCCCAATCCTCCACCTAAATTTAAATGATTTACATACACATCTCTTTCACTCAAAAACCTTTGTATTTCATTAACTTTTAAGCACAAATTTTTAAACACTGAAAAATCTGTAATCTGCGAACCAATATGAAAATGCAAACCTATCAATTTTACATTTTTCAGAGTTTTAAGTTTATCTAATGTTATATTAATATCCGAAGCATTTATTCCAAATTTATTTTCACTCAAACCTGTGGTGATAAATTTATGTGTGTAAGCATCTACATTAGGATTGATTCTTAAAGCAACAGAAGCCACTACATTCAACCTTTTAGCAATAGAATCAATGACTTCCAGCTCCATTATGCTTTCAACATTCAAACAAAATATCTTTTCGGATAATGCTAATTCTATCTCATCATCAGTTTTTCCCACGCCAGCAAATACAATTTTATCTGATGGTATTTTATTTTTTAATGCTTTACTTATTTCTCCTCCACTTACACAATCTGCACCTAAATTATATTTTGCTAAAATTTGTAACAACTTATCCTGATGATTTGCCTTTAAAGCATAATGAATTTTACCATCTATTTTTTTTGATGCAGTAATGGCTTTTTGTAAAGTTAATTCAAATATATCTACATCATAATAATAAAATGGTGTAGGCAATTGCACAATTTTTTTGATAATTGTATCATTAAAAAACATAATTGTGTTTTCAGAGATTAAACAAAACTTTATTTAATTGTTCCAGAGCATCTTTTTTGTATTTCTGATGAATTAATACAGATATATTAAAATCACTACCTCCATAAGAAATCATACTTACTGGAATATCTTTTAATGCCTCTGCTACTTTGAATAAATATCCGGCTTTGTTTTTAGGTAAATACCCTGCTACACAAATAATAGTTTGATCTTTAATCACTTCAACACTTGCAATTTGTTTTAATTCTTCTAAAATAGATGATAAATGTGTAGTGTCATCAATAGTAACGCTCACTGCTACTTCAGAAGTAGTAATCATATCAATAGGCGTTTTATATCTCTCAAAAATTTCAAAAATGGCTCTTAAAAATCCATAAGCCAATAGCATTCTGAAACTCTTAATTTGCAATGCAGTGATACCATCTTTTGCTGCTACTGCTTTAAATCCTTCATTAGGAAATGTGTTTGTAATAATTGTTCCAAATGCTTGAGGTTGCATTGTGTTTTTCAAAATTACTGGTATTTGTGCTTTTTGTGCAGGTAATATACACGCAGGATGTAATATCTTTGCTCCAAAATATGCTAACTCCGCCGCTTCATCAAAACTTAAATAATTTACGGGATAAGTTCTTGAAACTACTCTTGGATCATTATTGTGCATACCATCAATATCTGTCCAAATTTGAATTTCAGATGCCATTATTGCCGCACCAATAATAGATGCGGTATAATCACTTCCACCTCTTTTTAAATTATCTATTTCACCAAATGCATTTCTGCAAATATATCCTTGAGTAATAAAAAGTTTTTCTCCTTCATATTTCTTTAAAATATCAGAAAGCACTTTTTTAGTAAATTCAATATCAGGTTCATTATTTTCATCAATTCGCATAAAATCTAAAGCATTGAGTAATGTGTTTTTTACACCAATTTGTTGCAGATAATAATGAAATAAATGTGTGCTTAATAATTCTCCTTGTGCTAATATAATTTTCTCTTCTTTTTGTGTAAATGTAAATGCTTCACTTCTAAAAGTTTTTATTGTTTCAAATACACTATTTACATACGCAACACCTTTTTCTTTAAATTCTCCATTCAACAAATCATTACAAACATCAATATATTTTTGATATAAATTTTCAATATCCTTTTCTGCATCCTTAAATTGACCATTATATAAATACTCACTTATTTTTACAAGTGCATTAGTTGTTCCACTCATCGCAGATAGAACGACAATTTTTGGTTCATCATTGATTATCAATTTTGTCAGTTGTCTCATTCTTTCAGGTGTTCCTACGCTTGTACCACCAAATTTTAATACTTTAATAGAACCTTCTTTTTTCATATCATCATAAAATTTTGCCCAATACTATTAAAAAATATCTTAAAAATTTACATCTACATTGAATTTTGCTGTATTTTTACCAAAAATTTTTTTATGAAAAAACTTATTAGTCATTTAATATCTGCATTTTCCATTACAGGGATTTTCGTCAATATTACTATAGCACAAGGTATTCAATATACAATAAAAGGCACAGTTAAAGGTAATAAAACCAATAAACTTTACCTTCATCATAAATGGAACAATGATTACATAACGGACTCTGCAATCATTAAAAATAATTCTTTTGTGATAAAAGGTAAAACTCCTGAAATCAATATGTACTGGATTACTTTAGATAGAAATCCTTTATCTGCTCCAAATGTTCCGTTCTTTATTGACCAACCCAATATTATAATCAAACTTCATTTAGATTCACTTCAATTTGCACAAATAAAAGGTGGAAAAGAACAGGATTATTTTTTCAATTACAGAAAAATGATGGAAAATTTTGGCAAAAAACAACAAGAGTTATATCAACAATATAATGAAGCCGTTCAAAAACAAGATGGATTAAAAGTTACACAAATTCAGCAAGAATTTTCTGAACTTTCTCAAAAAGTAAAAAATTCATTAATTGAAATGATAAAATCACATCCATCTTCTCCAGTAAGCGGATATATTATTTATCAAGAATTTAATAACAATCCAAATATATCAGTACAAGAATTAGAGCAAATTGTTTCATATTTAGATAAAAAATTTTTAGACACGAAGTTTGGTAAATTGGCAATGCAAAAATTAAATCAGATAAATGGTACTGCTATCGGAAAAAAAATTATGGAATTTGAACAAAATGACCCTGACGGAAAAAAAATAAATATCAGAAGTTTTGAAGGAAAATATGTTCTCATTGATTTTTGGGCAAGCTGGTGCGGTCCATGTCGTATGGAAAATCCTTATGTGGTGGCCGCTTACAATAAGTATAAAGACAAAGGTTTTACCGTTCTTGGTGTTTCATTAGACCAAAATAAAAACGCATGGTTAAAAGCCATAGAAAAAGATGGACTTACTTGGACACATGTGAGTGATTTGAAAGGTTGGGGAAATGAAGTCGCACAATCATTTGGTATCAGCTCTATTCCTCAAAATATATTAATAGATAAACAAGGTATTATCATTGCAAAAAATTTAAGAGGTACTGCATTAGAAGAAAAACTTAAAGAGATATTTGGTGAATAGTTACTGTTCAGTACATAAAGATAAAAACTAACTTAATGAATGTTGACGATAAATATCAGCATGCCGACCTAAAGTCCCGACGACATAAAATGTGTCGGGACACTGACCGAAAGCGTCATGTGCGTCGGCACCACAATAGACACATAGAACACATAGATTTTCACATAGAATATGCTTTATCAAAACTATGTGCTTTCCTAATGTGTCCTAATGTGTCTATGTGGTGCAAAAAATATATAGTGGCGAATAGTAAAGATGAATAATCATTTTCTAAAATATCAATATTCTATTATCAATGAATACAGCACTCAAAAAAATACTCATTCAAAAATCAGAAAGTGTTTTTGAAAAAGTTCAGTCCATTCGCCGTCATTTACATCAATATCCCGAATTGTCTTTTCAGGAATATAATACTTCAAAATTTATTTCAACACTTTTATCAGAATGGAATATTCCTCATAAAAAGCTTGCTAATACAGGTATTGTAGCTTATTTAGGAAATCCTTCATCAAAAAAATGTATTGCCATTCGTGCAGATATTGATGCTTTACCTATTCAAGAAAAAAATATCTGTGATTATTCATCAAAAGTAAATGGTGTAATGCATGCTTGTGGTCACGATGTTCATACTGCTTCTGCTCTTGGTAGTATTTTGGTGTTAAAGGATTTACAGTCGGAATTAAATGGTTGTGTAAAAATACTTTTTCAACCCGGCGAAGAATTATTACCCGGCGGTGCTACGCTGATGATTAAAGAAAAAGCACTTGAAAAACCAAAAGTTCATAGCATCATTGCTCAACATGTTTTTCCTGATTTAGAAGCAGGAAAATTAGGATTTAAATCTGGACCATACATGGCAAGCACTGATGAAGTTTATATTTACATCAAAGGTAAAGGCGGACATGGTGCAATGCCACAAAGATCAAATAATCCAATACCAGTGGCATCTCATTTGTTATCAAAAATTTCTAATGATTTTACATTAAATAAAATGTTAGAAGAATATTTTGTTGTATCTTTTGGAAAAATCATAGCCAATGGTGCTACGAATGTTATTCCTGAAACAGTTGAAATTGCAGGCACTATCAGAACTTTAAATGAACAAAAAAGAAAAAGTATTCATCAGTATCTTGAAAAAACTACTCAACAATTTTCAAAGAAATACAAAATTAAAATTGAACTAAAAATTATCAAAGGATACCCGCCACTTATCAACGATACTGCACACACTAAATTTTTCAAAGAAAAAGCCATTGAATTATTAGGTAAAAAAAATGTAATTGACTTGCCTATAAGAATGACAGCAGATGATTTTGCTTATTACCTTCAAAAAATTCCGGGTACTTATTATCGTTTAGGAACGGGTAATAAAAGAAAAGGTATTACTCATAACGTTCATACACCCTATTTTGATATTGATGAAAATGCACTTTATTATGGAACACTTTCATTATCATGGGTTGCCATAAATTATCTTCAAAATTTCCAGAAATGAATCTGTATTTATTAAATTAAGCCCTAAAAAATTATGAAAAAAGTAATAGCCATTGTTTTATCAGGTACAATTATTGTTGCTTGTGTTGCAAAAAAATTAGCAGAACCAACTGAAATTGATGTAGAAAAAGGAAAAACTAAATTTGAAAACCTTACTTTAGATGAATTAAAAGAAGGAAAAAACTTGTATACACAACATTGTAACACTTGTCATAAGTTATTTTCTCCCACTTCACAAACAGAAGAAGAATGGAATAAAATAATTCCAATAATGGTAAAAAAAGCCAATAAAAAAGCTGGACAAACTATTATTTCTCCAACAGATGAAGAAAAAATAAAAAAATATCTCGTTGTTTTATCTCTTAAAAAGTAATTTTAATCATGAATTAAAAATCGTAAATTTAAACCCCAAAAAATATGTACTCAGAAAAATTTTATGAATCAATTGGCCATGCATTTTATGCAGTAGCACATGCTAATCAAAAAGTAGATAAAAAAGAAATTGACACACTAATTAAGATTGTTCGCAATGAATGGGCTCCATTAGAAGACGAAACAGATGAATTTGGAGAAGATGCGGCGTTTCATATTATTTCTGTATTTGACTGGCTTACCGACAATGATGTAAAAGAAAAAGAAGCCATTCAGCATTTCAAAGAATATGTTTCTAATCATCAAAAATTATTTACTACAGATATTAAAAATATAATACTCAAAACTTGCGAAAAAATTGCCGCATCATCGCACAAAACTTCTAAAAACGAAAATAAGGTCATTCAGGAAATTAAGCAGATTTTAAATCTTTAATATCTTTTAAGGAAACTATCAGGTTACTTTTTCGTATAATAGTTATCAATGCGTAAGAATAAATATGAAAAAGTATATCATCATAATAGGTTTAATTGTTAGCCAATACTTATTTAGTCAAGATGATACTTCTATTCCATTACCTGTAAAAGCTATTGTATCTGGGAATGACACATTGCCATTGATTGACCTCCCCGAAGTGCAAGTGTATGCTTATTGGGGAAAAGTTTATGCTTCTAAAAAATTATTTGAAGAATGGACAAGAACAAAATACAATGTAAAAAAAGTTTATCCTTATGCTATATTAGCATCTGCTTTATTACAAGAGATGGACAATAAATTAGCCCAAATTCCATCGGAAAAAGAAAGGAAAATTTTTATTAAACAATGTGAAAAAGAATTGAGGGCAAAATTTGAAGAGGACTTAAAAAACCTATCTGTTACACAAGGTAAAATTTTAATGAAATTGATTTACAGAGAAACAGGCAAAACTACTTTTCAAATAGTAAAAGAAATGAGAGGCGGATTTGAAGCCGCAATGTGGCAAGCACTGGCATTTATTTTTGGGAACTCTATGAAAGTGCAATACGACCCTTCGGGTGAAGATTTTATGGTTGAAAAAGCTGTTCAATTAGTTGAAAAAGGGTATTTTTGATTACTCTTTCATTGTTTTTTCTTTGGGGAGTTCTCTCATATACTTTGGTCTTGATTTTTTATTACAGGGACAATAACTTTTCACAAAAAATGGAATGCCTTGCATACATATTGAAGGTGTATTTTTTTGTATATATCCTGTGGCTTTAATACAGGTTCCAAAAGGTACAGTAGTTTGTAAATTGAGTAGTAAATAAACTTTATTTTCTTTTGTTTTCAAAATAATACAACCTGCTTCAACACCTTTTTCTACAATGCCTTTTATGGTAACTAATTTTGTAGTATCAATATTAGTATTAACATTAGTTTTTTTTTGAGCAAAAAAACTCAAAGGAATAACTAGAATAAAGCCGATAAAAAACTTTTTTAATACCATATAATTGAAATTTTTTGTTGAATATCTGGATGTAAGCTTTTAGCAACTGGACAAGTATATGCCGCATTTTCCAACATTTTCTTTTGTTTATCTGTATAATTAAAATCTTTGATAGATAATTTTATTAGAATCTCCCCTACTCTACGAGGATTGTCTGCCATAATTTTTGTTACTTCTGCAGATACTTCTAATGGGATATTTTCTCTTTCCGCTAGAATACTCATAATGGTAATCATACAACTGGCAAGTGAGGTGGCTAATAAATCTGTTGGAGAAAATTTTTCGCCCTTGCCATTATTATCAGGTGGAGCATCAGTTTCTATTACAGAATTACTTCTTACATGAATGGCTTGGGTGTTTTTATTGCCAGTATATTTTACAATGGAAGTTATCATAATTTGTAATTAAAATTTTTTTTCTGAATTAAAAGGTTTTGTAGGCGGTGTAACAGTTGTTAATATCTCTTTGATTTTATTTTTATCAGAAAGTAGTTGAATACATTGTTCTATTTCATTGTCTTTATACACAAGATATTCTTCTTTCCCTTTTGAATAATAGTAGAAATTGATTATGTTTATTTCTAAAAACTCTTGAATAAACTTTTTATTTTTTAATAACAGTTTTTCCTGTATTCTTGATAATCCATTAAACAATTCTTCATATTCTTTTTTGATTTCTTCGTAAGTGCTGTCGTTTTCAGAAGTTAATTTGAATTCTTTAAGCAATGATTCTTGATTAGAATGATAAATGTATTTTTTAGTTTTTAAGAACTCAAAAAAGTTTTGTAATTCATTATTTGATATTGAAAAATCTTTTACGGGCGGAATTTCTTTTTTATTTAATGCAAATTGATAAGCAAACTGAAAGAATAAGTTTTGTTGATTTAAATCCAATAAGATAGCAGATAAATTGTCAGATTTTGTTTTAACATCTGGCGTTATACCTGCACCATCATAAACCACACGGCCATTTTTTGTTTTGAATGCAGTAATTAAAGAATCAGGTACTTTGAGCACTCGGCCAGATTTATCTTTTTGGGAATAATCCAATGCCTGAATACATCTGCCACTGGGCGTATAATATTTTGCAATGGTTACTTTTAGTTTAGTATTGTAAGGTAAATCAATGGTGTTTTGCACTAAACCTTTCCCATAAGAACGGCTTCCTACAATAACGGCTCTGTCTAAATCCTGTAATGCTCCTGCTACAATTTCTGAAGCAGATGCAGAATTTTCATTGATTAAAACAACCAAAGGTGTTTGTGTATCAACAGTATTTTCAAGAGTTTTATATGATTTATACCAATTTGATGTTCTGCCTTTGGTATAGACAACTTCAACATCTTTTGGTACAAAGATATTGACTAACTGAATGGCTTCAATTAAAAGCCCACCTGGATTATCTCTTAAATCTAAAATAAAAGATTGTGCGTTTTGTTTTAATAAATCTTGAACAGCTTTCTTTACATCAGTGGCACATTTTTCAGTAAAAGATTGTAGTCGGATATATCCCACATTGTTTTTAAGCATAGTAGAATATACAGCATCAGTGGGTTTTATTTCTTTACGAACAATAGTTTTTTCAATTGGTTTATCACTTCTAAAAGGGATGAATTTGATATTTACCGAAGTGCCTGCTTCGCCTTTAATTAAACTTGTAATTTCCTGAACTGAAAGTTTAGATACATCTTTTCCATTAACAGATAAAATTTGCGAACCGGGAACTAATCCGTTTAATAAAGCAGGTGAATTATCATATACTTCTGTAATAAAAAGTTTATCATCAATTTTTTCTAATGTACCTCCAATGCCCGCATATACACCTGTTGTTTGAAACTTATATTCTTCAATATCATCTTCACTGATATAATTAGTATAAGGGTCGAGAGAGTTGAGCATTGCATCAATAGCAGTTTTAATTAACTCTCCAGATTTTGGTTTTTCAATATATGATTCGTGGATATTTTTGTAAACACTATTAAAAATTTCCAGGTTTTTAGTAATTTCAAATAAATCATTATCGTTGTAAAAAAAGTAAAAAGCAGGCAAACAAAAAATTATAGTCCAAGTGACAATTTTTTTAGTTTTTCTTTTATTATTATTTTCCATAAACATTTATACAAACTGCAAATTTAGTAAATTATTTTGCTATGGTAGTATCATTATTTGTTCCAATAACTTTCATTACTTCATTAACAATATATCTTCCTAAAATATAAGAACCCTCAACACTTATATGATTATCATCATAATACATTAAAGTATCATTTTTAATAATATAGCACTTTTCATAGTCGCAAAAAACGCTTTCAGGGTCTATAATATGAATATTTCGATATTTTTTAGCAATTTCTTTTATTATTGGCACATATTCGCGTTGGTTTATGTATTTTGACCTGTAGATATGTAGGCTTTCCTCATATATATCATTTTGAAATGGACTCGGACGAATTAAAACAACTTGTGGTATTTGTATAAGAAAGAAAACAGGAACTCTCAAATCTGATAAAATATTAAAAGTTTCATTTACACAATTTTTAATTTCATTTATATCTTTTAATTGCTTTAAATAATAATTCACTCTTGTAATAAAAATTATTGAATGTATATTATTATTAAAACTATTTAAAAAGTTAAGAATCTTATAATTGTCAAATAACTCATCATCATTTTTACATTTCAAAAAACAACTATATGGAGCACATCCATTATTTCCAAGTAATAAAGTTTCAATTTGTTTTCGTTTGAAATAATAGCTTATCCCAGTATAAGATAAATGAGCATGGCTATCACCTAAAATAATCACATATTTTTTTGAAGAATCAGAACTTGAAGATCTAACAAAACTTATATTTAATTTACTAGAATATTTGAATTTTTTTAACAATAATAAACCATTACTGTCAACTGTAAGTGGATGCACCTTATTCCAATATTTCTTAAACTTTTGAATTGAATTCCTATCAGGCAATCCATTTTTAATCTCAGTATAAAAACTAACACTTATAATACTTAATAAAATTAGAAGCAAAATAATACTTAGACGATAACTATTACTTTTTCTAAATGGTAATTCAATGAAGCGAAAAGATAAAAATGAAATAAATAAACTAGCAAAAAGAACATAAATACCTTTAACTTTTAAACCTAAATAATACACTACAAAAGAAATAATAGGATAATGCCACAAATACAGTGAATAACTAATCATTCCTATTGATACTAAAACAAATGATGATAATATCTTTAATTTATCACCTTTGTTTATACTTATTATCAATAAACCTGTAGATATTATTAGTAACATAGTTTTGTAATAATTATATGTATTATTTCCAAAAGACACTAAAATTGACACTAAAAATAAAATTAAAAAAACAAATTCATATTGTTCAATACTTTTTATCACTTTACTTTCTGAATAATCTGTTACAATAACTGCAACCAATCCTCCCATTAATAATTCCCAAAATCTTGATAATGAATGATAATATGCATTTATATTAAAAAATTGTGGAATAATGAATAATAATAGTATTATCAGAATTATCAGATATTCTATTCTCCATTTTAATTTACTTAAAAATATAACCAATAATGGCCAGAATAAATAAAATTGTTCTTCTATTGATAATGACCAATAATGCAATATAGGTTTGTAAATACTATTTTTATTCCAATAGTCATTTGCTTCTATAATCAACTTCCAATTTTCTGCAAAAAATCCTGACCATACAATATGACTTGAAAAATCCCTTAATTCGGTTGGGAACATAAATAGATATCCTATCAAGTAAAAAAACATCAACACAATTAACATTGCAGGAAATATCCTTCTAATTCTGTTTCTGTAAAATTCCTTAAATGAAAAATTACCTTTACGAATTTTTTGAATTATAATCTGAGTGATTAAAAAACCAGATATGACAAAGAAAATATCTACACCTACATAACCAAAAGAAAAAAAAGAACCCGGATAAATATGGAATAATACCACTAACATTACTGCAATACCCCTCAACCCATCAATAGCAGGATTATATTTAACAGAATGTTCAACGGTTGGAAATAGTTTCTTGAATAACATTTTGTTTCAAAAAAGGTTGCAATTATACAAAACAGAAATTAATCTATTTTTCTAAATTCTTACTTACCTTACTGGAAAACTAAAACTAAACAAACCAACACTAAAAATTCTCTACTAAACTTTACTTTTGCGGTCTGGACGGGACTCGAACCCGCGACCCCGTGCGTGACAGGCACGTATTCTAACCAGCTGAACTACCAGACCGTTTTTTAATTTCGGGTGCAAATATACATAATTAGATTTCAATTCTCCAAATTTTTCGTGATATTTTTTTAAAAAAAATTTTTTAAAGTATTAAAGCAACTCGGGCTTATTTTTTCTAATATAATCTAATACTCTTTCTATATCTTCTGGATAATCAATACAATAACTATCTTCATTTGTTTCCACACACAATACTTTAAAGCCATTTTCTAGCCATCTTAATTGCTCTAATGATTCTTTTTTTTCCAATTCAGTAGGCGAAAGTGCGGCAATGCTTTCTAAAACATCATTTCGGTATGCATACATTCCTACATGTCTGTAATATCTGTGTTTTATGTGCCATTCTTCTTTTGGAACACCTTTCAAATAAGGTATTACAGAACGACTAAAATACAAAGCATAATTATTTTTATCTAAAACAATTTTTACTTCTCCTTCACTAAACAGGGTTTCATAATCATTGCATGCAATCATCAAAGTTGCAATTTCATCATTTTTCTTAAATGATTTGATTAACAATTCTATTTGATTGGGTGAAATAAATGGCTCATCGCCTTGAATATTGACAACAACATCAAATTTTTCTTTCAACAAAGTATATGCTTCAAAACAACGGTCTGTGCCACTTGGATGATTTTCTGAAGTCATTATTACTTCTGCTCCTAATGCTTCTGCGTGTTTTTGAATCAACTCATCATCAGTGGCAATAACTACCTTATCTAATGCTTTACATTTCAAACACTGTTCATAAACTCTTTGCAACATTGTTTTACCAGCAATATCTACGAGGGGCTTTCCGAGAAATCTTGTAGATTTATATCTAACGGGAATAATACCAACAAAACGCATAAAATAAAAATGAGGTTCCGAGCGGATTCGAACCGCTGTACAAGGTTTTGCAGACCTCTGCCTAGCCACTCGGCCACGGAACCATTTTTTAATGTACGAAAATTTTGCCGCAAATATACATCTTTTTTTATCTAATGTGAAAAAAATTCAAATAATTTTATTGATTTCCCATAAATAAAAATCTTTTGTAAGATCAATATATTCATTTGTATATGCATTGTTTTCATCTAAAATATAAAATTTTTTGGATTCATATTCATTACGAAAATCTTTTTTGATTTCATACACAAAAATATATGGTATTGTTTTTGTCATTTTTGAATAAATTTCAATTTTGTTATGAATAAATAATTGATGTTTATAAAGTAATAACTCAAAGTTATTCATTTCATAAAATGGAATCAATACCCAAAAACTCCCATTTTTATCTAAAAGTTTATTTACACAAAATACTAATTCTTCATAATTCAACTGCTCTTGATGTCTGTATTGATTTTTAAAGATATTTTGGCTTTTGAGAGATTTGGAAAAATAAGGCGGGTTACAAATAATGATGTCAAATTTTAATTCAGTTTCATTGACAAATTGTTGCAATGCAAGGTGGTTCAATTCAATTTGTTCAGAAAATTTTGAATGCTTCAAATTGTAACGAGCACATTCAATTGCTTCTGCATTTATATCAATTGCAACTATCTTTAAATCTGAATTTTTTTGTGCTAACATAAATGCTAATAAACCTGTTCCACAACCAATATCTAATGCGGTTTTTTTATTTGAAACTTCAGCAAAGCAACCCAAAAGCACACTATCTGTGCTTACTTTCTTTACATTATTTAATGGTTGATGAATAACAAATTGTTTAAACTCAAATCTGTCTTTAGGCATTTTTATTTTTTTGCAAATAAGTATAAAATTCTTTTGCAACTACCTTAATTATCACATAAATAGGAATAATAAACATCATCCATATTACACCTCCAATCATACCAGCACTTATTATCACTAAAAATATCTCTAATGGATGTGCTTTTAATACATTTGAAAAAATATATGGTTGAATAATAACTCCATCTAATACATTAACTGTAAGTAATGTAATAACAATTTTCAAAACTGTGCTTCCAATATACTCATAATGACCTTCAAGTATATTAGCACTTACACCTAAAAATAATCCAATTAATAGAGTTATCAATGGTCCTACATAAGGAATAATATTTAATATCCCCGAAAGAATTCCAATTAATACACCATTTTTAACACCCAGCAAACTTAGTGTTACTGAATTTACAAAAATTACAATACTACTATCAATAAGCACTCCTCTGAAATATCTACCTAAAATTGATTTTATATGCATAACAATTTCACCCATATCTTTTTCTATATTATCATCTACAAAAGCGTTTAAGATATTTACAATCAATGAATCATCTTTTAGCAAATGAAATGTAATAAAAAAAACAATCAGTAAATGCATTAATATTTTAGAAAAATTATTCAACAAAATACTTGACCATTCTGCAATTAAATTAAAGTTGATAATTTGCAACATAGTGTCTTCTAAACTTTTCAAAATATATTTTTTACCACCAAGATGTTCAATTAAATTATCTAAAAATGGAAATTGAATGGTTATATTCATAAATACATCTTTGTAATTCAAATAAGTAAGTGAGTTTAATTGTGTAATGATAACAGGAAATACATACATCAAAATAATCAGAAAAACCAATGATGGAAAAAATAATGCAATAACTGATGATAAAGTGTTTGATTTGACTTTCAATTTAGTTTGTAAATTTTCTTTTAATGGTAATAAAATGCTATACAAAATAAAACTAATAAGCAACAACATCAGTAAATTACCCAAATAAAGCACCAATAAAATCAGTAATCCCAATACTAACAACCACTTTAATAACTTATATGTATTCATATATTGAGTGTTTAATTTTGAGTTTTGAGTTTTTAGTTAGAAAAATTTTAAATCAAATAACTTAAAATTAAAAACTAAAAACTAATAATTGCGTATTTTCGCCATTGCAATACTACAAAATAATTATCATAATGTTTTCTGCTTTATTTAAAGTTATATTGTTATTTTTATTGATTTTATTTAGTCAATGTACTTCACATCGCTCTACAAATTTATCTAAAAACAAATCCTTTACTATTGCTAAAGAAGACCAACTCAATGCTCAATTTTATTTTTACAAAAACAATGATACTTCATCAACTCAATATGTATTACTTAACACATCTCCATTATTATATGCTCGTTTAGACACTGGTTTACAATTTTATGCGTCTATAAAAATCAATACATTTCTATATTCCCTTTCTAAAAATACACTTACTGATTCTTCATCTAAAACATTTTTTATTCCTAATAATCAACAAAATTTTTTTACACAATTCCCCATTCGCACTTCAAATGATAATTATTCAGTAAAAATTATCATCTCCGACCTAAATAAAAAAGTCCAATACACATATTTCACTGAATTAAAACTCAATAATGAATCTACACGAAATAATTTTCTCATTACATTAAATGACAATGTATTATTTAAACCTTATGTATATCAAAATAATGAAGTGAAAATTTACCATCACAAAAAATTACCACAACTATATGTAGATGTATTCAAATATACCCACTCCCCTGCTCCACCACCATTTTCAAACATAAATCCTTCATTTAATTATTTACCAGATTCATCTTTTACCTTATCGCTTACCAATAATCAATTTTATACTCTTAAAATACAAAGTAATGTTTTTTATCATATTCGCACAAATACAAATTCTTTAGATGGACTTACTGTTTTCAGTATTGATTCAATATTTCCAAATATTAAAGATGCAAGAGAAATGCTTTATACATCTCGCTACATTATGAATAAAAATGAATTTGAAAGATGTAACAACACAAAAAATATTGATGAAACAAAAAAATGTATAGATAATTTTTGGATACAAATATCTGGTAGCAAAGAAAGAGCAAAAGAAGTGATTAAAAATTATTATCAAAGAGTAATTGAAGCCAATCGTCTTTTTACTTCTTACAAATACGGTTGGCAAACAGATAGAGGAATGATTTATATCATCTTTGGAATGCCCGAAAACATTGAGAAATCTTATACAACCGAAAAATGGTTTTATTCTGTCAATGGTGTAAAAAATGCTCTTGTGTTTACATTTCAAAAAAACAAAAACAATCCTTTTACAAGCAGTGATTTTATTTTAGAAAGAAGCGATTACTATAAAGATTTATGGTATATTCAGGTAGAAAAAATCCGACAAGGACGACTGACTAATTATGGAAATAAATGATGTAAGGGCGTATGGCGATACGCCCCTACTAAAAACTAAACACTAATAACTCATAACTAAATAAAACTTTTCACTATTCACTTAAATTATGCAATACATCCAAACACCAGCCATTATATTACAAAAGATACCCATCAATGATTTTAAGTTTATTATCAAACTTTTTTCTGAAAAAAAAGGGTTAATTTCCGCAAGCGTAGAAATTAATAATATTATACAACCTGCATTATTTCAACCACCAAATATTTCTAATATCCAGATTATTCAAAATAAAAACCACAAATATTCTATTAAAGATATTGCTCCTGTTTATATTTACAAAGAATTATACCTTGATTTTAAGAAAAATACCATTGCTCAATTTATTACTGAAATACTCATTAAATCTATAAAAGAAGAACTCACAGATGAAAAACTTTTTCAATTATCAAAACAAACATTTATCAACATAGATAAAAATGTTTATCAAAATATCAATTTTGTTCATTTAGATTTTATCAAAAATTATTTACTCGTTTCTGGACATTATCCTATCAATAATTATGACACTTACAATCAATACTTTAATTCATCTGAAGGAAGATTTGTTCATACTCAAACCAATTCTACACTATCTAAAGATGACTCTTTATTAATTCATCAATTCTTTTTCACTGATAATGAAAATACTTTATCTATTCCTGTTTTACATCTCACACATATTTTATTAAATTACTTACAACTACATTTATCAATACCTTCCATTCAATCATTAACTATGCTCAAAGAAGCATTATTAGAATTTGAATTGTAATTATAGAATTTCACCCAACACATCATTTTTATTACTACCTTCACCGCAAAATTTTAAATATGTCTGTTACTACTTCATTTATTACTCCAATGGTTGATTTGAAAAACCAATATCTGAAAATCAAACCTGAAATTGATGCGGCTATTCAGGAAGTTATTGACTCTACTGCATTTATCAATGGTCCTGCTGTAAAAGCATTCCAACAAAATCTTGAAAAATATCTGAATGTGAAACATGTTATCCCTTGTGCAAATGGAACTGATGCACTTCAAATTGCAATGATGGCATTAGGGCTCAAACCAGGTGATGAAGTTATTACCGCTGACTTTACTTATGTTGCCACAGCAGAAGTAATTGGTCTTTTAGGATTAAAACCCGTTCTTGTAGATGTTAATCCCGATACTTTTGATATTAATACAGATGCTATCATTAAAAATATAACACCAAAAACCAAAGCCATTGTTCCTGTGCATTTATTTGGTCAATGTGCAGATATGGAAAAAATTATGGAAATTGCAAAAGAATATAATCTTTATGTAATTGAAGATAATGCTCAAGCAATAGGTGCAGAATATACTTTCAAAGACGGAAGCAAGAAAAAAGCAGGAACAATAGGTCACATAGGATGTACATCATTTTTCCCTTCAAAAAATTTAGGTTGTTTTGGTGATGGAGGTGCTATTATGACCAATGACGATGAATTAGCACAAAAATGCAGAATGATAGCATCTCATGGTCAAAGCCAGCAATATGTTCATGATGTTTTAGGTGTAAATTCTCGCCTTGATTCTATTCAAGCGGCTATTCTTAATGTAAAATTAAAATATCTTGATAACTACATTGCGGCAAGACAAAAAGCCGCTGATTTTTACGATAAAGCATTTTCTAATCATCCACAAATTATTACACCTAAAAAGATTCAAAATTCCACACATGTATATCATCAATATACACTTCAAATTAAGAATAATCAAAGAGATAAATTAAAAGAATATCTTCATCAACAAGACATACCAAGTATGATTTACTACCCTATTCCACTTCATTTACAAAAAGCATACAGAGATGAAAGATACAAGCCAGGCGATTTTCCTGTTACAGAAAAACTATGCAATTCTGTGCTTTCATTACCAATGCATACAGAATTAAATGAAGACATCTTAAATACAATTACAAAATCAGTATTAAATTTCTTTAATTAAAATAATAATCTATGAGTCAGAAAATTGCAGTGATTGGAACAGGTTATGTTGGTCTTGTTACAGGTACTTGCCTTGCAGAATCAGGAAATAATGTATTGTGCGTAGATATTGATAAAGCCAAAGTAGAAAAAATGAAACAAGGCATAGTGCCTATTTATGAACCACATTTAGATAATTTATTTCAAAGAAATATTAAAGCGGGTAGATTAAATTTTACTACTGAACTCAAAGAAGCAGTAGATTTTGCGGAAATAATTTTTCTTGCATTACCAACCCCACCAGGCGAAGATGGAAGTGCTGATTTATCCTATGTATTAAATGTTTCATCACAAATTGCAGATTTAGTTAATGATTACAAAATTGTTATCACAAAAAGTACTGTTCCTGTTGGCACTGCAGATA
Source organism: Bacteroidia bacterium (assembly GCA_035405785.1). Taxonomy (GTDB): domain Bacteria; phylum Bacteroidota; class Bacteroidia; order B-17B0; family Aurantibacillaceae; genus BPGX01. The sequence goes on along the minus strand of DAONJS010000002.1, from coordinate 57,876 downwards.
AAATCAAAAAGATTTTTGAAGAAAAAAATAAGTCATTTGTAGATATTGTTTCAAATCCGGAATTTTTAAGAGAAGGTTTTGCTGTAGATGATTTTATGAAACCTGATAGAATTGTTATTGGAACTAAAAGTGAAAAAGCAAAAAAAATTTTAACGCAGTTATATAAGCCATTTGTAAGACAAGGAAATCCAATTATTTTTATGGATGAAAGATCATCAGAACTTACAAAATACGCTGCCAATGCATTTTTGGCTCTTAAAATTTCATTTATGAATGAAATTGCAAATCTTTGCGAAAGAACTGGTGCTGATGTAGATATGGTTCGTATTGGCATTGGAAGCGATGAAAGAATTGGCAAAAGATTTTTGTTTGCTGGCATTGGTTATGGTGGTAGTTGTTTTCCAAAAGATGTTTTAGCTTTACACTACACTGCATCAGAGTACAATTATGATTTCAAAATTCTTAATGTTGTGATGCAGGTTAATCAAATTCAAAAGTCAGTTTTGGTTCAAAAATTAAAAAAATTCTTTGGATCTCTAGAAGGAAAAAAGATTGCTGTATGGGGATTAGCATTTAAGCCAGATACAGATGATGTAAGAGAAGCACCCGCTATTGATATCATTAAAAATTTACTTTCTGAAAAAGCAATTGTATCTGCTTATGATCCCGAAGCAATGAATAATTTCAAAAAGATTTTTGATGAATCTAAAATAAATTATGCTAAAGATCCCTACGATGCTCTTAAAGATGCCGATGCTCTTGTAATTTGCACTGAATGGCAATTATTCCGCAACCCTGATTTTGATAAAATGAAAACCTTAATGAAAGGTAAGAATATCTTTGATGGTAGAAACATTTACGATTTACAACAAATGCAGGAATTAGGTTTCCATTACGAATCCATTGGTAGAAAAACTATCAATTAGATAATAAGGATTTTTTTATTCAACTTTAAACTCTCAATGTTCAATGCTCAATTTTTTGCCGTCATTGTGAGCGAAGCGAAATAATCTAAAAACTCACACCGTCATTGCGAACCTGTGAAATAATTCCGCATAAAATTATAGAATAAATTTCACAGGTGAAGCAATCTCAAAAATTTCTCCGTCATTACGAGCGTAGCGAAGTAATCTCAAATGTATATTTTTCATCTCTTATGAGATTGCTTCGGCCAACACCCTCGCAATGACGGTAAAACTAAACACTCAAAACTATTCACTTTTCACCGACATAAATGTCAGTGCTATTCACTATTCTAACTCAAATCTACACAGATATTTTTATCCTCATTAAAGAAGTCCAGTGCTTTGAAGCCTCCTTCTCTTCCTACACCCGAAGATTTCATTCCACCAAATGGTGTTCTTAAATCTCTGTTTAACCAAGTATTTATCCACACAATTCCACTTTCTAACTGATGTGCTACACGATGTGCTTTTGTGAGATTTTCAGTCCATATTGTTGCAGATAGTCCATACTCTACACTGTTTGCCATCATTATCACTTCTTCTTCCGAATCAAACGGTGTGATGGTTACAACTGGCCCAAATATTTCTTCCTGATTTGTTCTGCAAGTATAATCAAGTCCTTCAATAACAGTAGGTTCAATGTAATAACCATTTTTATATGGTTCATCTAAAATTTTTCTTTTTCCACCACAAAGTATTTTTCCACTTTCTTGTTGTGCTAATTCAATGTAACTTAAAATTTTATTCATGTGTTGTTCAGAAACAACTGCACCTATTTGTGTTTCTTCATCTAATGGTGGTCCTACTTTTAAGGTTTTTGTTTTTTCTACAAAATCATTTTTAAATTTATCGTAAATTTTTCTTTCAACAAAAATTCTTGAACCACACAAACATATTTGTCCTTGATTAGCAAAAGAAGATTGAATGGTTGTTTTAAGCATTTTATCATAATTACAATCAGCAAAAATGATATTTGGATTTTTACCGCCTAATTCCAAGGATAACTTCTTGAACATTGGTGCAGCAACAGATGCAATGTTTTTACCTGTTTTAGTGCCACCTGTAAATGATATGGCTTTTACTTTTGGATGTTCAACAATACTTTGTCCTACTTTATGTCCATAACCGTGGACAATATTCAAAACACCTTTTGGCAAACCTACTTCTATACAAATTTGAGAAAGTAAAAACGTTGTCATTGGCGTAATTTCGGATGGTTTAGCCACTACTGTACATCCAGCGGCTAATGCTGGTGCAATTTTCCATGTAAATAAATACAATGGTAAATTCCACGGCGAAATACATCCGGCTATGCCAATGGGTTGTTTGTATGTATAATTAAAAGATGTGTTTTCATTGATATGTGCTTGTGAATAATAATGTAGTATTGCAGTTGCAAAAAATCTAAAATTTGCTGATGCTCTTGGAATATCAACTCTTTTGGCTAACTTCAATGGTTTGCCATTATCAATAGATTCTGCATAAGCAAGATAATCTAATTTTTCATCAATTTTTTGTGCAATAGCCATTAGATATTCAAATCTTTTTTGGTGTGGTAAATTACTCCATAATGGAAATGCTTCTGATGCTGCTTTTACGGCCAATTCTACATCTTTACTATCACTATCAGGTAAAATAGAATACTTTTCGCCTTTTGAAGGGGAAATGTTATCAATGTATTTTTTATCAATGGGTTCAACCAATTCACCATTAATGTAATTTAATATCTTTTCTGGTAATTGAAACATACACATTTAATTTTTAGTGTTTAGTTTTTAGTTGGAATTTTTTTCAATTTAATAACTTAAAATTAAAAACTCATAACTTAAAACTATAAAAAGTTTTTTGTTATTTAATATTCAAAAATGATATTGCTTCTTTTTGATTTTCTGCTATTTTGAAGATTGTGTGAAGTTTAGTAATTAAGATTAGTTCGTTGATTTTTTTATTCAATTTATACAATACTGCTTCACCATTATTATTACGGGCTTTGGTAAAAATTTGAATGAGAATATTTAGTCCGCTGCTATTTAGGTATTTCAAATCATGCATGTCAAATATAAAATTAGAGATATTACTCTGAATGTATTCATCAATTTTTTCTAATAGTGGCTGTGCTTGTAGTTTATCAATTAATTCACCTGATAATTTAATATCTACATAATTTTTATGCTCTTTTATTTCAAATTCAAATTTCATATTTTTGTTTTTTTGTTTTCACATTGACCGTTAGTTTCTAACTTTTTACATTTTCCAAAAAATTGAAGTGAATGATGAAGCACATTAAATCCTAATAATTGTTCTGTAGTTTTTTGTATCTGAATAATTCGTGGATCACAAAATTCAAAAACTTTGTTGCAATCAACACAAATCAAATGATCATGTTGTCTGTAATTATATGCTCTTTCGTATTGTGCAGTATTTGTGCCAAATTGATGCTTTATTACCAACCCAGCATCTACAAAAAGTTCCATATTATTGTATAATGTGGCTCTGCTCACACGATACTTTTTGGTTTTCATTCTTTCGTAGAGTTCTTCAATTTCAAAATGGTCATTGATAGAATAAATTTCTGCTAAAACATTGTATCTTTCTAATGTTTTTCTTAAGCCCTTCTTTTTCAAATAATCATCTAAAATTTTTTTTACTTGTTGAAATACATCATTTGAATCTTGTATATTTTTTGTAGCAGAAATATTTTTATTGTCTTTATTTTTGGAATTCATATTTTACTTGATATCCAATAATTCTACATCAAAAATTAACCAAGATTTTGGAGGAATAACGCCTGGATAACCTTGTTCGCCATATCCTAATTGATAAGGAATAATCAGTTTTGCTTTACTTCCTTTGTTTAGAAGCATAATACCTTCATCCCATCCTTTAATAACTCTGCCAACGCCAATAGGTAATTCTAATGGTTGGTTTCTATCATAACTGGAATCAAATTTTTTTCCATCTAAAAATGTTCCTGTATAATGCACAACCACTGTTTGTCCCGCTTTTGGTTTTTCGCCATCGCCTTGTTTTTCAATGATGTATCTTAATCCTGATGGAGTAGTTTGAGCATTACCAAATTTTTCCTGAAGAATTTTTTCAATTTCTTCTTGTTGTTTTTTTTCTTTTTCAACAATTTCTTTTTCTTTTTGTTGTTTTAATGTTTCAAAAACTTTTGGAGCATCAAATTTTTCAGCATCTTTTCCTTTGCGTAAAATGATAATATGACGAATGGTATCGTTTTGAACAATAGCATTTACAACATCTTGCCCTTTTACAACATGTCCAAAAACAGAATGTTTTCCATCAAGCCAAGGTGTTTCTTTATGTGTAATAAAAAATTGTGAACCATTAGTATTAGGTCCTGCATTAGCCATTGATAAAATTCCTGGGCCATTGTGTTTTAGAGTAGTATCAATTTCATCAGGAAATTTGTAGCCAGGGTCTCCCATTCCATTGAATTTAGGACAGCCGCCCTGAATCATAAAATCTTTAATAACCCTGTGAAAGATCAAACCATCATAAAATGGTTGATTGGGGCGAGCGGTATTAGGAATTTTTCCTTCGGCTAAACCAACAAAGTTTGCCACTGTCATTGGCACTTTTTTGTATTCTAATTGTAGGTAAATATCACCTTTATTAGTTTCAATTTTAGCATATAAACCATCAGGTTGAGATTTTAAAAATTCTTTGTCCATTTTACTAATTGTTTTAGTTGTTGATTTTTGGGCTACTGCGATATTCATTGCTAACAAAGAACATGCAATAGATGTAGATAAGTAAGTAATTTTCATAATTAAAAAATTTTTGTCAAATGTAGGAAAAATTTTAGTTACAAAAGTAAGACATAATTTGCAAATAATTCTGAAAATGTTAGTAATAAAAATTGAAAGTTACTATTCAGCACTATATTGCTTTAAAACACAAAGATGCACAAAGAAATTCAAAAAGTGCACAAAGAATCTTATAATTTTGTGCAAACAATCTTGGCGTGTTTTGTGGTTTATCAATTTTCATTTACATGTGCTGTATTGTAACAATTGAAAAAAATTTTTGAAACAAATTTAAAATAAAAAACACGCTCAAAAGAGCATGTTTTTAAAATTTCAAATTAAATTTTAAAAGGAACTATATGTTGATAGAGTTATTAAAGTTCTAACTCGCTTCTACGAATTTTTTCTCTGATAATAGCCCTATTTATAATTTCTTTTCTTCTTTCTGATGGTTTTTTGTAGTACATTCTATCTCTTAACTGTTTTAAAATGCCTACTTTTTCAAATTTTTTCTTGTACTTTTTTAGGGCTTTTTCTACTGTATCGCCTTCTTTAATTGGTATAATTAGCATAGTTATAAAAAATTTTGAGGGTGCAAATATAATAAAGATTTTAATATGAAACAAATTTTATTTTTTTAGTTTTTAGTTTTGAGTGTTTAGTTTTGAGTTATTTCGGTACATGTTTCAGTTGTTGAATTAGTCATTTGGTGTTTTTTATCAAGTTTTATATTTCTTATCAAAATCAATACACATCTGCGTGAAAAAAATATCTACACTAGTAGTAACATCAAATTCAAAAATACTAAAAATTGGGTTTTAAGGTATATTTCTTGTAAAAATCAGTAATGTGTTTTACGACATCTTTTGGATCATCAAGCACAACAAATAAATCTAAATCACTGTCCGAGATGTTATTTTCTTTTTCAAGCATAGTTTTTTTCATCCATTCAATCAATCCACTCCAATAATCGCTGCCAACGAGTACAATAGGAAAGTGAGCTATTTTATTAGTTTGAATGAGAGTTAAAGATTCAAATAATTCATCCATTGTACCAAAACCTCCTGGAAGACCTATAAAACCTTGAGAATATTTCAAAAAGATAGTTTTTCTTACAAAGAAAAAATCAAAATTAAGAATTTTATCAAAATCAACATAAGGATTGTGTTTTTGTTCAAATGGTAAAACAATATTTAATCCCACTGATTTACCATTTCCACGCTGAGCACCTTTATTGGCTGCTTCCATTATACCAGGACCTCCGCCTGTAATAATTCCAAAACCCTCTTGAGTAAGTAAGTATGCAATTTCTTCTGCTAATTGATAATACTTTGAATCGGGCTTTGTACGAGCAGAACCAAAGATTGATACACAGGGACCTATTTTACTCATTTTTTCAAAACTATTGACAAATTCACCCATTATTCTAAATACCTGCCAACTATCATAAGCTTTAATTTCGTGCCATTCCTTTGGTGCAAGGGCTTTTCTTATTTTTTCTTCTTCCTGTCTTTCTTTATCTGTCATAATTTATTTTTTATGTTTATATTATCTAAATAATTTTGTAAAAGTATGGTTGCTGAAATCAAATCAGTATTTGATTTATTTTGTCTTTGAGATTTTTTTGTTTGAGTAATAATTAGTGTTTGCTGTGCCATTTTTGATGTAAGTCGTTCATCAAATTTTACAATTTCTATTTCAGGAAATTTATTTTTAAGTTGTTCAATAAATTTTTCTACAATTAATGTTGTTTCTGTTTTTTCACCTTTTAAATTAACGGGATATCCAACAACTATTGTATCAATTTCTTTTTCTTTAATAATTTTTTTTAGTTCATCAAAAATTTTATCAGGTGAAATAACATCATAAGCATTGGCAATAATTTTTAATGGATCGCTTATTGCAATGCCACATCTTTTAATACCAAAATCTATAGAGAGTATTCTTGAGATAAAATTTGAATTTTGTTGCAAGTATAACAAAAACTTTGCGTTTATGATGTTTGATTAATTTGTTATCGTTTAATTTGTATTGATAATAATAAGGTCTAATCCCTTTTTTTAATTTAAAAATCTATTGCAATTTTAAATTCTTTATTCAGGCGTTCAAAATAATTATTAAGATATATTTCTCGCAAAGCCAGCAAAGGACAAGAACGCCAAGCACGCAAAGTTAAAAATATTCTTTGCAGCCTTTGCGAAGTGCTTTGCATCCTCTGCGTTAGAATCATACCTACCTGAATAGTAACTGCAATTTTAAATTCTCTATAATCCTTTAATCCATTCTGGATTTTTTTTGTGCCTACGCTATCGGTCAACATGCTGATATGTTGCAAAGCAGCATGGTCAGCATTTTCACTCTTCACTCTTCACTCTTCACTTTTATTTTCAATTCACATCAACTTGTTAGTAAGTTTTTTTTATTTAAAGATTACTTAATCAAAAAAGCACCTTACTTTGTAAAAAATTTTAATTATGAGTAAAATTAAAAAGAAAACTTCATCAGAAAATGAAAGAAAAATTTTTGTGTTAGATACTTCGGTTATTTTATATGACCACACCGCTATTAAAAATTTCAAAGATAATGATGTGGTTATTCCAATAACTGTTTTAGAAGAACTGGATAATTTCAAAAAAGGAAATGATACCAAAAATTTTGCCGCCCGTGAATTTATTAGATATGTAGACAAACAATCTGGCTCACATACATTACAAGATTGGATTCCTATTAATGGTAAAGCTGTTGGTAAATTCAAAATTGAAATGCATACCGATTCAAAATTGAATGCTGAAAAGATATTTGATGATAGAAAGCCTGACCATAAAATTTTAAACACTACTCTATATTTACAAGAAAAATATCCAAACAGAAAAGTGATTCTTGTTACCAAAGATATAAATCTACGGATAAAAGCCAAGTCATTAAACATACTTTCTGAAGATTATGAATCTGGTAAAATTATTCAACCTGAAGAACTGTATACTGGTAAAGCAGAAATTAGCAAAGTAAAGCCAGAAGTTATTCAACAACTATATCAAAAAGGTGAATGTGATATCAAACTTTTTTCAAAAAATCAAATTATTCCCAATCAGTACTTTATTTTGAAAAATAATAATCAATCTGTTTTAGCAAGATATGATGCAGAAGCCGGTAAATTAATCAGAGTTCAAAAACAATCTGCTTTTGGTATAATGCCTAAAAATGCAGAACAAACTTTTGCTTTAGATGCGTTATTAAATGATAATATCAAATTAGTAACACTTCAAGGTGTTGCAGGTACAGGAAAAACATTGTTATCAGTGGCAGGGGCATTAGAAAGAAGAAGACATTATCAACAAATTTATTTAGCAAGACCAATAGTGCCTTTGAGTAATAAAGATATTGGTTATTTGCCAGGAGATATTAATCAAAAAATAAATCCTTATATGGAGCCACTGTGGGATAATTTGAAATACATTAAATCACTGTATTCTGAAAAGGACAAAGAATTCAAGCAAATCAATGAAATGATAGAAAATGAAAAATTATTAGTATCTGCTCTTGCATACATTCGTGGAAGAAGTTTAAGTAACATTTTTTTCATTGTAGATGAAGCACAAAATCTTACACCTCATGAAGTAAAAACCATTATCACAAGGGCAGGAGAAGGCACTAAAATTGTATTTACTGGCGATGTAAGACAAATAGATACACCATACTTGGATGCACAAAGTAATGGCTTGAGTTATTTAATTGAAAAATTTAAAGGTCAAACCATTTACGCACACATTACTTTACAAAAAGGTGAAAGAAGTTTGTTAGCGAATTTAGCGAATACTTTATTGTGAATTAAAACTTCAAACTTATTCCCAAATTTAAATATGATAAACCATATCCCAATTCTCCATACACTCCAAATGAGTTAGAAAAATAATATCTTCCACCTAAAATCAGACCTAAAGTAGGATATGAACTAACACTTTCATTGACATAATAAACATAATCTGGTCTGTTAACTTTATGATTAACTACTACAAATCCTAAAGGTAGGCCTCCATACACTTGTGCTTTTGTGCCTTCAAACGAGTAATGTATAGTGGGTCTAATACCAAATGTAGTATAAGTCCATGTTTCTTTTATATAATCATCATAATGCCAATTGCCCTTTTTATCTCTCCATGTGCTATAATAAGAGTAACTATAGTTTTTCCAACCTAAATAAGCACCCACACCTATTGATAAATTTTTTACATCAGGAAAATCATAAATCCCTACATCAAACGCGGCATTCAAATAGGGGGTAGAAGAATAAGAGTGGCCCAATCCCCAGCCATATCTATACGTCCCTAAAAAACCTATACCTAAATTTAATACTTTTGTTCCTTTTTGAAACACCTGTGCATTTGAATAATTTCCAATACCTGCCATCATTGCTAATCCTGAAATAATTGTAATTACTTTTTTCATAAAATACTTTTTGCGGCAAATTTAATTATTCACTTACATTATTTCAACTTTTCATTGTTCATATGTCTGTTTTTATCTCTTTCTGTTTTTCTTTTCATCTTTTCTAAAAATTCTTTTTCTAAATCTACACCTGTTTGGTTAGCCAAGCATATCAATACAAATAACACATCTGCCATTTCTTCTCCCAAATTATTATTTTCATTTTCTTTAAATGATTGCTCTCCATATTTTCTTGCCATTATTCTTGCCAACTCTCCAACTTCTTCCATCAATATAACAGTGTTTGTCAATTCATTAAAATATCTTACACCTACATTTCTTATCCATTCATCTACCATTTTTTGTAACTCTCTTAATTCCATTTTTTTTTGCTCAAAAATAATCAATCCTTTATTTCATCTAATATTTTTATATTTTTTGGACAGATGGAACTCTGTGATTGCGAACTTAATGAAAGAATTGTATTCCTCTTTGTGCTTTCTCGCAATCATATTCATTTCAAAAATTTTTTACTCAATTTTACTAAAAGAAAATTTTTACGCATATTTGCAATCTCAAAATTTTTACTCATTAGTATGGAAAACATAAAAGTTACTTTACCTGATGGAAGTATAAAAGAATTTCCAAAAGGTACTACTGCTCTTCAAATTGCTGAATCTATCAGTCATTCATTAGCCAAAAAAGTTTTGTCTGCATTAGTAGATAATGAAGTTTGGGACGCCACCAGACCTATCAATAAAGATTGTAAACTAAAATTATTAACATGGGAAGACGAAGAAGGTAAGGCAACTTTATGGCATTCCTCTGCACACCTTATGGCAGAAGCCATTGAAAGTTTATATCCTAATGTAAAATTTTGGGTAGGTCCTCCTGTTGAAAATGGTTTCTATTACGATATAGATACTGGCGATGCGAAAATTACTTTTAATGACCTTGAAGTCATTGAGAAAAAAATGATGGAATTAGCTAAGCAAAATAATCCATACATCAGAAAAGAAGTACCTAAGCAAGAAGCCATTCAATATTTCAAAGAAAAAAATGATCCTTACAAATTAGATTTGTTAGAAAGATTAAACGATGGAGAAATTACTTTTTATACTCAGGGAAATTTTACTGACTTATGCCGTGGTCCACATGTGCCACATACTGGATACATCAAAGGTGTAAAATTATTGACAGTTGCAGGTGCATACTGGAAAGGAGATGAAAAAAATAAAATGCTTACGCGTATTTATGGAATCTCATTTCCAAAAGAAAGTGACCTAAAAGAATTTATTACTCAATTAGAAGAAGCCAAAAAAAGAGATCATAGAAAAATAGGAAAAGAGTTACAATTATTTACATTTTCAGAAAATGTTGGAATGGGTCTTCCATTGTGGCTTCCAAAAGGTACTACTATCAGATATGAATTAGAACAATATCTTAGAAAAATACAAAATCAAAATGGTTATCAACCTGTTGTAACACCTCATATTGCCCAAAAACAATTATATATTATTTCTGGACATTATGAAAAATATGGGAAGGATTCATTCCAACCAATTCGGACACCACACGAAGGAGAAGAATTTTTCTTAAAACCAATGAATTGTCCTCACCATTGTGAAATCTATAAATCAATTCCTCGTTCATATAAAGATTTACCTTTACGATTAGCAGAATTTGGAACTGTATACAGATACGAACAACACGGCGAATTACATGGCCTTACACGCGTTCGCGGATTTACTCAAGATGACGCCCATATTTTCTGTACCCATGATCAAGTTAAAGATGAATTTAAAAAAGTTATAGATATTGTTTTGAAAGTATTGAATACATTTGGATTTACAGATTATTTAGCACAAGTTTCATTAAGAGATCCTGACAACAAACAAAAATATATTGGTAGCGAAGAAGTATGGGAAAAAGCAGAACAAGCCATTATTGAAGCTGCACAAGAAAAAGGTTTGAAAACCAAAATAGAATATGGAGAAGCGGCATTTTATGGGCCCAAACTGGATTTTATGATTAAAGATGCTATTGGAAGAAAATGGCAACTTGGTACAATTCAGGTTGATTACAATTTACCTGAACGATTTGAACTTGAATATACAGGACAAGATAATCAAAAACACCGTCCAGTAATGATTCACAGGGCACCATTTGGTTCTTTAGAAAGATTTATTGCTTTATTACTTGAACATACAGGAGGAGATTTACCCGTTTGGATTTCGCCTCAACAAGTTGCTGTATTACCAATTTCAGAAAAATTTAATTTGTATGCAGAAAAAGTTGTACATTTGCTCTCCGAAAAAAATATCCGAGTTTTGTTTGATGATAGAAATGAAAAGATTGGCAAAAAAATACGAGAAGCAGAAATGATGAAAATTCCATTTATGTTAGTAATTGGAGAAAAAGAAGTTCAAAATAACGCCGTTTCAGTAAGACAACATAAAAAAGGTGATGTAGGAAGCATGAGTGTTGATGAGTTTATTCAACATATTTTGCAAATTGTTACAAATTATCAATAAATTGCAATGTTCAGAAAAATTTCAATTTTACATAGTGTAATTTTTTTTACTAAAACTAAAATCAAAATAAAATAAATGAGTAAAAAAGGACTAAAAGAAGGATTTATTCGTCCTGGTGTAAAGGTACACGAACATAGAATAAATGAAGAAATCAGAGCAAAAGAAGTTAGAATTGTTGGTGATGGCATAGAATCGGCAATTGTGCCCATTCAAAAAGCACTTGCCATTGCACAAGAAAAAGGATTAGACCTTGTAGAAATCGCCCCCAATGCACAACCACCAGTTTGTAAAGTCATTGACTACGGTAAATTCCTTTATGAAAAAAAGAAAAAAGAAAAAGAGATTAAAGCTAAAACTGCAAAAGTTGTTATAAAAGATATTAGATTTTCACCTCATATTGATGAACATGATTTTGCATTTAAGAAAAAACATGCAGAAGAATTTTTAAAAGAAGGATTTAAAGTAAGAGTGTTTATTTTATTCAAAGGTAGAGAAATTGTATTTAAAGATAAAGCAGAAGAACTTTTAATGAGATTTGCAACAGAATTAGAAGAATTTGGAATGCCCGAAGATATGCCTAAAATGGAAGGTAAAAAAATGCAAATTATTATTGCACCAAAAAAGAAAAAATAAATTGATATTTCCATTTTGTAATTAAAATATATTTTTACTACATTTGCACCCCTTAAAAAATATTTTATGCCAAAACAAAAAACAAATTCCAGTGCTAAAAAAAGATTTAAAATAACAGGTAGCGGAAAAATAATGAGAAAAAAGGCCTATAAAAACCACATTCTGACAAAAAAAGAAAAAGACAGAAAAAAAAGATTAGGAAAAAAAGTAGAAGTTAGTCACGCTGACTTAAACAATGTAAAATTTTTACTAAACTTATAAATCATCAATAACCCGAGTGTTCAGCCCAAAAGCCCTTGCTTTAATTTGCCGATGATAAATTTCGGCAGCTGAATAAAAATCAGCACAAGGCGCTGCCACTCACAAAACTTAAAACTATGCCAAGATCAGTCAATCATGTAGCAAGCAAAGCAAGAAGAAAAAAAATCCTCAAACAAACAAAAGGTTATTGGGGTGCCCGTAAAAATGTTTGGACAATTGCAAAAAATACATTTGAAAAAGGGCTCACCTATGCCTACAAACACCGCAAACTTAAAAAGAGAGAAATTCGCGGTTTGTGGATTCAAAGAATTAATGCGGCTGTTAGACAATATGGTCTTTCTTACAGCCAGTTTATTAACAAACTTAAAAAGAACAACATTGAACTAAACCGCAAAGTTTTAGCAGACCTTGCAATGAATCATCCAGAAGCATTCAAATCTATTGTTGAAAAAGTAAAATAGAAAAATTTAATCCATCAAATAAAAAAAAGCCCACAATTTGCGGGCTTTTTTTATTTCAAATCAAAGGTCAATTATTGTTCAAATACATTAGGTGCTTCTTTCAAAGCCGCTCTTACTTTTTCTTCAAGCTCTGCTAATAAATCAGGATTATCTTTTAATACTTGTCTTAATGCATCTTTACCTTGACTAAGTTTTGTGTCATTGTAAGAAAACCATGAACCGCTTTTTTTGATAATACCTTTTTCTACACCAATATCAATGATTTCTCCAATTTTACTAATACCTTCTCCAAAAATTATATCAAACTCTGCCTGACGGAAAGGAGGTGCTACTTTATTTTTTACTACTTTTACTCTTACTCTATTTCCTATTACATTTTCCCCTTCTTTGATTTGAGCAATTCTGCGAATATCTAACCTTACAGAAGCATAGAATTTTAAGGCATTTCCTCCCGTTGTAGTTTCTGGATTTCCAAACATTACGCCAATTTTTTCCCTTAATTGATTAATGAATATACAACAACATCCCGTTTTATTTATTGTGGCTGTCATTTTTCTAAGTGCCTGACTCATCAATCTTGCTTGTAATCCCATTTTGCTGTCCCCCATTTCACCTTCAATTTCTGCTTTTGGGGTAAGTGCCGCAACCGAATCGATTACAATAATATCAATAGCCCCTGATCTTATCAAATTATCTGCAATTTCAAGTGCCTGCTCCCCATTATCAGGTTGAGAAATTAATAAACTTTCGGTGTCAACACCTAATTTTTCAGCATAAGTTCTGTCAAATGCGTGTTCAGCATCAATAATAGCAGCAATGCCACCGTTTTTTTGAACATTTGCAATAGCATGAATAGCTAATGTTGTTTTTCCTGAAGATTCAGGTCCAAAAATTTCTACCACTCTACCTCTTGGGAAACCACCAACTCCTAATGCAATATCTAATCCAATTGAACCAGTTGAAATTGCATCTAATGGTTCTACCACACTGTCTCCTAACTTCATGATAGTCCCTTTACCATAAGTTTTTTCAAGCATTTCAATAGTTGAACTCAATGCTTTTAATTTTTCTGGATTAGGCGTTCTTTTAGCTTTGTCTTTTACTTCCATTTCTTCTGATTTTTTTGCCATACAAATATTTTTACCCGTAAAATTATGTAATTTATTCCTACCCTATCTACTTTAAATATAAAAATTTATCAACAATTTATTTTATGTAATTTTATTGCATAAAATATTTACTATTCACTTCTATAATCATTGCATCCCTTCTTCGGGATTGTTTAGTTTTTAATTTTAAAATTAACTAAAAACTAAAAATTCAAAATGCTGACTATTTTGCTAAGCAAAATATCAGCATGCTGACCGTTAGCGTCAGCACTAAAAACTTTTCACTTTTCACTTTTCATTATTCACTATTATTATCACTCCAACAATGTCAAATAGCCCTTGAACTCTTTTATTTCGCCATTATTCAACACACACTTAATAATGTAATAATATGTTCCTGTTGGGGCTTTGCTGTTGTTTTTCAAATATCCATTCCATCCTTTACTTATATCATCCCATTCATATAACTTTATACCCCATCTATCATATATCTCACAATGAAAATCTTTTACACCTTTTGCTCTTACCTTAAATTCATCATTAACGCCATCCAAATTTGGTGTAAATATATTTGGTATCTCTATTATAAAATTATCTTCAACATTGATGCACCTTGTAACTGTATCGCTACATAAAAATACCGTATCAATAGCAGTCAATAAAATACAATATCTACCTGATGATGAATATGAATGATTGATATTGTATGAATAAGTAATTAAACTATTGCCATCACCAAAGTTCCAGTTATACAAGTTTGCCCCTGATGAGAGATTAGTTATTATCACATTATCATTAACAAAAACCTGGGGACTAACACTAAAATCCGCAACAGGATTATCAATAACATTTATGCTAATTGGCAGAGCAACAGAATGACATCCGTTTGTAAATGTGCCCTGTGCTGAAATTGTATGAATACCAGTAGAAGTAAAGCAATATGAATTGAAAGGCGTGTATCCATTTCCATCACCATAATCAAAAGTAATATCAGTAAAAGTAGAAGGAGCATAAGAAATTGTAACACAATTGTTTTTACAGATAGTATTAGCATCCGGGATTAGAGTTATAGTAGGAGCGGAAAGAATAAAAACGGATGTTGTTTGAGTATTAGAACATCCACTAATCTCACCAGTAACAGTATAGTTAGTATTTGAAGAAGGTGAAACAACTATTGAATTACTTGTTGCCCCTGTATTCCAAGTATATGAACTTGCTCCACTTGCAATTAAAGTAGCACTTTGCCCACTGCATATTGTAGAACTATTGACTGAAATTGTTGGTTGTGGTATTATGACAACTTGAGATGTTTGTGTATTAGTACAACCTAAGTTTTCCCCTATAACAGTATAGTTTGTAGTTGATGATGGACTTACCACAATCGAATTACTTGTAGCACCAGTATTCCATGTATATGAACTTGCACCGTTTGCAATTAAAGTAGCACTTTGCCCACTGCAAATTGTAGAACTATTGACTGAAATTGTTGGAGATGGATTTACAATCACCTGTACTGTTTTTGTATCTGTACAACCAGAAGATTCTCCAGTAACTGAATAAGTTGTATTAGAAGATGGTGAAACTACTATTGAATTACTTGTTGCACCAGTATTCCATGTATAAGAACTTGCACCATTTGCAATTAAAGTAGCACTTTGATTACTGCAAATTGTGGAACTATTAATTGTAATAGTTGGAGATGGATTAACAATCACTTGAGTTGTTTTTGTATCGGAACAACCAGTTGCTCCACCTGTAACAGTATAGTTAGTATTAGAAGAAGGTGAAACTATTATTGAATTAGTTGTAGCACCAGTATTCCAAGTATATGAACTTGCTCCACTTGCAATTAAAGTAGCACTTTGACCACTGCAAATTGTAGAACTATTGACTGAAATTGTTGGCTGTGGTATTATGACAACTTGTGTTGTTTGTGTATTAGTGCAACCCAAATTTGCACCAGTAACTGTATAATTGGTAGTAGATGATGGAATTACCACAATTGAATTACTTGTAGCACCAGTATTCCAAGTATATGAACTTGCTCCACTTGCAATTAAAGTAGCACTTTGACCACTACATATTGTAGAACTATTGACTGTAATAGTTGGAGATGGATTTACAATCACCTGTGCTGTTTTTGTATCTGTACAACCAGAAGATTCTCCAGTAACTGAATATGTTGTGTTAGAAGATGGTGAAACTACTATTGAATTACTTGTTGCACCAGTATTCCAAGTATAAGAACTGGCACCGCTTGCAATTAAAGTAGTACTTTGACCACTGCATATTGTGGAACTATTGACTGAAATAGTTGGTTGTGGAGTAACTGTTACAATTAAAGATGCACGATAAATACCTGGGCAAGTTCCAGCATAAAATGTATATGTTCCAGGTGTTGAGAGATTAGTTGTGAAAATAGTACCAGAAGCAATTACATTTGTACCTGTAAAACTTGTATACCAGTTAATAACAGAAGTTGTATTGGTTGAAACTGCGGTTGCTGTAATGTTGGAACCCACACATACATTTAATGTAGAAGGTGATACAGAAATTATTTCAGGTGGTGTAAGTGTATTTGTTACAATACCTGCCCCACCTTTGGTAGCACCATTGGGCGGAAAATTGTCATCTATTAAACAACCATTAGTACCACTCAAGTATTGAACAATTCCATTATTTCCACCAGAAACATTAGTATTTGGAACACTCACACTACTTCCAATATAACCGCCTCCACCACCACCTCCAGGTCCATAAGCATCATTAGGACTACCAAATATGTATCCCGATTTCATTTGTTGATTTCCACCATCTCCACCTTTTGCAGTAACTGTAGGAGTACCAACAATTGGATTAGGTGTTTTAATAATAATAGCACCACCACCACCTGCACCCCCTGCGCCATCTCTACCAGATAAATCATTAATTGGAGGAGATGGTGTTGAAGTATTATATCCATTTCTACCATTTGCAGTAATCATTCCGTTTGCAATAATTTGTCCATAATTCAAAATAAAAATAATGCCGCCACCGCTTCCGCCTCTACCTCCATATCCATTATCAGAATCTCCCGCACCACCACCACCACCTAAAAATACTCTTCCAGATGCATAATCCAATGGTCGTCCACCTAAACCGCCATTATTACTTCTGCCGTCTCCTCCCCAATTGGTATAATCGTTTGGGCCATAAACAAGCGGATTTTTATTGGAATTAGAATAAGTGTATCCCCCTCTACCGCCACCAGATGAAACATTACTTGCAAATCCAGGAGATTCTAAATTCCATGCGGTAATCCAAGTTGCATTTGAAACATCAGGATTACCTTTCCCGTTCCACATAGAAGTGTCACCAGCATTTGCACCACCGCCACCACCAGCATTTACAGCATTTCCACCACCACCACCATTAGCAACAGCACCTTTTGCAAATCTTCCAGAAAATAAACTGGCATAAAGTGCTGTATCTCCAGCAATACTTTCACCTTTGTATACACCCATATTTTTATCTAAGTGTCCGTAATCAGATACACCAAAATTTGGCGATGTATTTCGTAAATTTGTTCTTCCACCTCTGAAGCCAATGGTATCAGCACTAATTTTTCCACCACTATTGATAGTTAATGTTCCATTAATTTCTACTGCTACAACGCCACCTACACTTCCATTCCAAGGAGAACCATAAATAGAATGTGGAGAATTGATTGTTAAGTTTTGAAATCTTGGAATTTTAATGAGTTGAACTTTTCCTGATGCAGTATAATTTTTTTGTAATGGACAATCTAAAAATACAGAATTACTATTCACGCTATTGACTTGTGCAAATTCATAATTACCTGCATTATTATAGTTTGTAATAGCACCATAATTGGGCCCGCTTGGTAAAGATGCTACAGTATTTGAAGGATTGGCATAACAATTTACACTGGCTCCCTGCATTTGAATAATTAAAACCAAATCACCAGCAGATAATGCTGGGGTTGGACTTACAATAACATAATTATCTCCTGCATTTATATTTGAACTTACAGAATAATATGTATTTATAATGGTATTAGAAGTGGTTGAAAAAGTACCATTTTTACCTACTTGAGCATTTAATGAGTTAAAAGTAAAAAAAGTTGAAATAAAAAGTAGGTAACAAAATGATAATTTGAAAAAATAAGAATATCTTGACATAAATGAAATTTATCCCTCGCAAATTTAAAGGAATTGATGATACAAAGAGAAATTTTTAAACCAAAATTTTATGAATGGCAATAAATGATGATGAATTAAAATCAATAATATTAAAAGTTTTCAAACTATTTAATAATTTCAAACTCAATTAAATATGTATTTTCATTTGAAATAATGCTTCCAAAATATCTTCCATTAGGCAAATGAGAAAGATCTACTTCAATATTATCAGAAAAATTTGCTGGCTCATCAATGTTCCAAACATTTTGCCCAAAATAATTAAATACTGAAATTTTAACAGGATTATTAAATACATTTTCAATTTTAAATACACCATTGTTTGGATTTGGATAAATTTTTATCAATGAATTTTTATTTTCAAATTCTTTTATGCCAACTATTCTATAATTATCTCTATATCTTACTAAATTTGGTATAAAATTACCCATGTTATTAATTGTTCCGCTTACTTCTAATACTGGAATTTTTTCAGTATTTGTAAGCCATTGATAAGACCTTTGATAATTATTAAATCCAAATGGAAAAGTACCAAAAGTTGAATTAAAAATAATAGTATCTTTTGAATATTGTGATGTAACAACTCTCAAACAATTAAATGTTCCGTAAGGTGTTGTAATAGTTCCCCATCCGTCTACTTCAGTAATTCTATATCCCGATTTTTTATATACAATTGGAATTGCAGTAGTTGTAGGTGTTGCAAACTTGAATGTAGAAGAATCTCTTTGACCATATTGTAAAGGTAAAAAATACAATTCATCTTTATCTGTGTAAAATGAAGGAACGGGAATACTATTAATTTTTAAACCTGCTCCTTCTACATCAAATACTGTAGGCAAGTTTCTATAAAACTGATAAAAATCTGTAATACTAACAGATCCAAAACCAGGAATATTTTGTGATACTATCGTATCTGCAATTTTTTCTCCAAACTTAGTTGGTCCAAAAAATGCAAAATATGGTGTACTATTAGTAAAATCTCTTCTACCCTGACGAATCACATTTAATGTATCAAAATGCCAAACATAATTAGTGCCCGTAGAATTATAATCTCCAACACTATTTAAACTTGCAACTGAATATCTGATAGTATCTCCAATGTTTGGCAAACTTGTGTTGGTAATAGTAATTTGTGCCGATACAAAGTTTATTGTCATTCCTAAAAAAAACACGCTCCATTTTTTCATAAAATAAATTTTTAACTTTGCCCAAACTTAAATAAAATTTTTCAAATTCAGTTTCGTTTTAATTTTTATCTGTGATGAATAATCGTATTATTTGCTTTCTATTTGTTTTATATTATAATGTGCATATTGCTCAAATGTTACAACTTAAGATATTTGATAATCAAGAAAAAAAGATAATTTTTACTAAAAATTATTCAAATAGAACTGACCTTGATAAAGAAGCAAAAAATTTTCTGAAATCATTTCATTACAATGGTTATTTGTTGGCTGACTTTGATTCTATTATTCAAAAAGAAAATGATGTTATTTATTACTTTCAAAAAAATCAATTGTTTCAGTGGGCAAAATTGAAAAAAGGAAATCTTGAATTAAAATTATATTACGAATATTTTCAACCTAAAAAATTTGAAAATAGACCAGTTAATTATTCTGAGATAAAATCTCTTTTTGAAAAAATTATTACTTATTATGAAAACAACGGATATCCTTTTGTTTCTGTAAAATTAGATAGTATAAAAATAGATTCAAATATCTTGACCGCTTCGCTTAATGTCAATAAACATCAACTCATTAAAATAGATAGTATTATTTTGAAAGGTAATTTGAAAATCAATCAAAAATTTTTATATAGATATATTGATATTAAACCAGGTTCTAACTACAATGAAAAAAAATTGTCTCAAATTGAATCTAAACTAAAAAAATTACCATTTGTAAATATTCGTCAATCGCCCATTATTCGAATAACTGACAAGGAAAACAAAGTTTATATTTTTGCTGATAATAAAAATGTTTCTCAATTTGATGGCATAATTGGATTTCAACCTGATGCATCGGGAAAAACTATTCTTACAGGAAATTTGAAAATTAAATTAATCAACAATATTTTCAAAAATGCAGAACAATTAGATATTGAATGGCAAAGAGTGCAAGCACTTACTCAAAATTTTAAATCGTATTTTTCAATCCCTTATTTGGCGGGCACTTCAATAGGTGCTAATTATCAAATTACATTATTCAAAAAAGATACTACTTTCATTGATGTTCAAAATCAAATTGGCATTGCTTATTATTATTCAGGTATCAATAACATCAATTTTTTTTACAAACAAAGAAATTCTAACTTAATATCCACTTATGGATTATCAGGTATTACTACTCTACCCGACTACGCAGATGTTACAACAAGATACTATGGCTCTGGTATTTATTTCAATAATTTGAATTCAATCAATAATCCATCTTCGGGCTGGCAAATTCAATTAAATTTTTCTATAGGTAATAAAAATATTCGTAAAAATCCCAAAATCAATGAAATAGCATACAAAAATATCTTGCTTCATTCATTGCAATATAATTTAGATGGAATGATTGAACATTATTTCCCAAGAATTTTTACAAGTTATGGAACAATCAAACTATCTTTGAAATATGGTTATATAGATGGCAATTCAACTTTATTCAAAAATGAATTATTCAGAATTGGAGGATTAAAGAGCATTCGTGGATTTAATGAACAAAGTATTTTTGCGAATACATATTATATTCCAACATTGGAGTATAGATTTCGTTATAGTGAAAATGGTTATTTGATGATATTTTCCGATGCCGCTTATTACACAAGTAATTATGTTAATCAAAAGCAAGAAAATAGCATTTATTCATTTGGTGCTGGTGTGCAGTTTGAAACAAAAGCAGGACTTTTTAATTTAATTTATGCTATTGGTAATAATTTTGGACAATCGCCTGATTTCCGAGCAGGTAAAGTGCATGCAGGTATTATTACAGTTTTTTAATTGAGAAAAAATTTGCTTGCTGATGAAATTTTCATTTACTTTGTGAAATGAAAAAATAAAATTATGGATACACCAAACATTAATCAAATGAAAGAAACAGTAGAATTATTAGAAAAAATGATGAAAGGTACAGAAGTGCTCAAAGAAGTTGATGAAATTGATATTGCCACAACGCCCAAAACACCTGTTTACAAAGAAGATAAATTAGTGCTTTATCATTACGATAGAGAAACACCACCTACAATCAAAACCCCAATTTTAATTGTATATGCACTTGTTAATACATACAAAATGCTGGATTTACAGCCAGATCGTTCATATATCAGAAACTTACTAAATGGTGGAGCAGATTTATATTTAATTGATTGGGGATTTCCAACAAAATCTGATAGATATCTTACTTGTGATGATTACATTGACTACATTGATCATTGTGTAGATTTTATTCGCAAAGAAACTGGTCATGATAAAATTAATATATTGAGCATTTGTCAAGGCGGAACATTATCTGTAATTTATACTGCATTACATCAGGAAAAAGTAAAAAATTTAATTCCTCATGTTACACCTATTGATTTTTCAACTAATGACGGATTATTATTTAGATGGAGTAAAGACATGGATTTTGATAAATTAGTAGAAGGATATAACGGTCTTATTCCTGGTGATTTTTTGAACATTGGTTTTGAAATTTTAAAACCAATGATGAAACTCCAAAAGCAACAAAATTTAATGAATATTATAAACGACAAAGAAAAGTTACTCAACTTCTTACGAATGGAAAAATGGATTAATGAAAGTCCTGCACAAGCAGGTGAATGTTTCAGACAATTTATGAAAGATTTATATCAACAAAATAAATTAGTAAAAGGAGAATTAGTGATTAAAGGCAAAAAGGTTAATTTGAAAAATATCACTTGCCCATTATTGAATATCTATGCAACAGAAGATCATTTAGTACCACCAGCCTCTACAATTCCATTAAATGATTTAGTAGGAAGTAAAGATAAAACTTTATACAGTTTCAAAGGCGGACATATTGGCGTATTCACAGGTTCAAAATCTCAAAAAGAATTAGCCCCTGCGGTGATTGAATGGTTAAAGAAACATGATTAAAATTTATTTCTACTAAAATTTCATTTTTATTTTTCCAAAGTATCACCTATATTTGCGGCACTTAAAAATTGGTGAGGTGGGTGAGTGGCTTAAACCAACGGTTTGCTAAACCGTCGTATGGCTAAAACCATACCGGGGGTTCGAATCCCCCCCTCACCGCATAAGGCGATGGCGTTCGCCTATAACCGCTCATTAAAATGAGATGATAACGCCTACCAAATCAAAAATATTTTTGTATGATAAAAAATTGGTTATTGGTAGGCATTGGTGGTTTTATTGGAAGTGTTGGTCGTTATTTAATATCTACTACATTTTCAAAGTTTTTCCCTATTCTTTTTCCAATTGGTACATTTTCAGTTAATATCTTGGGTTCATTTATTATTGGATTAGTTTATGGATTAAGTGAAGAATATATTTCTTTTCAACAATATAGATTGTTTCTGGCAACAGGTATTTGCGGAGGATTTACAACATTTTCATCTTTTACTGCTGAAAATTTAGCCCTTATTCAAAAAGGCGAATGGTGGCTTTTTTTATCATACACATTTATGAGTATTTTGTTAGGGATATTAGCGGTTTTACTGGGTATCTGGGTTAGTAAATTAAAGTTTTAAATAAAAATTTACATCAATTTAAAACCATAATTTTTGCAACTGCTTTTTGCTGGGCATCTGATGTAGAAGCATAAACAATATAAATTCCATCTGTTACCCTCTTATTATACAAAGTATATAAATTCCATGTAATCATTCCACCAGTAGATTTGCCTTCCCATACAAGATTTCCTGCTAAATCTGTTATTTTAACTATACTTCCATCTACTAAACCTTTAATATAAACATTTTCATCTGTTCTTTTTACAGGATTTGGGAATGCATGAACATTAGTATATTCTTCAAATCCACCAATGATATCAGTTCTGTAAGATTGAACACCTTTATCTGTTCCAATAATTATATCACCTGTTTTTTCATCATAAGCAATATCAATTATATTGTTAGATAACAAGGAGCTGTTATCGATTGTAAAATGAAAAATTTGTGTTTGTCCATCTGGTGAAAAACAGAATAAACCCGATGCTTCTGTTCCAATCCATTTTCTATCAGCACCATCTACCACAATTGCAGTTACTTTTTCTGTAACTAATAATAATTGTGTTTTACCATCTTGTGTAATATAAATTTGTTGAGCATCGTAATTTCCGCCATTAAAGATATTTTCAGGCGAATATATCACAGCCACTCCTTGAGAAGTACCTAACCAGATATACCCGTTTTTATCTTCTGCAATAGCCCAAACATAATCAGATGGTAATCCGCCGCTTCCTTTGGCGCTTGTCAGATATTTTGTATTAGAATTATTCATTGCAGAAAAATTAGAATTTTTGTAAACCAAAATTCCATTCCCTCTTGGAAGCAAACACCAAACCTGATCATTTTTATCGTATAAAATTCTTGTAGAATATAATGCATTAAAACCTGTTAAATTGAAGTTTTGTAACTGTCCATTGTTTTTTAGAACACTTAAAGGAGAAGGAGAAATAGGATGTGCCACCCATACATTTTTATTTGGATCCAATGTAATTCCACTAACCCAGTGCCAGCTTAATCCAATTGAAGATAAATTGACAAGTCCCGAATTAGATTTATTATATACTTTGTATAATTTTTTGTTTTTATATTCTACAATTCCATTTATCCAACTTGCTGCAAAAATATGTGTATCATCATCTGGATCTATGATTGCATCTGTTAAGTCCATAATTGTATCATTATTAAAATCTCTAAGATAATTCCATTGTTCTCCATCATAATAATACAATCCTTCAGTATAAAAATTTGGAGTTCCTGTTTCATCAATTTTTGAAGGTGCTACCACAATTTTTCCATTTCTTGCATTTATTCTACTTACAAATTTACCTCGTGTTCCATCAATGATAACAGGATATGCATCCCAATATGTTCTTAGAAACCCATGTAAATCATCTGCAATATAAGAAATAGCAGGAGGTGGATTTGAAGGACGATAATTGATTGCAATATCTAAAATTTGCTGATTACCAAAATTATAATTACCAATTGCATAAATTTGATTTTGATTTTTGTCTACTGCATTTGCACCGTATGGTCCAATAAATCCAATACATTCATTATTAAAAACATACATTTTTTTGATGATAGTTCCTGAATTTGGTGAAGTATTGTAAAAAATTTTTGTCCAAACACCTGTATTATCTCTTGCATATAGTGTATCTTTCATATAGTTAGAAGTATTTTTTGTATAAGGTGAATACGCTGCAAAAATTTTATTATTAAAATTTACTACTCCACTATATGTGCCTTTAGGAATTTCAGATGATAAAAATTTTCTCCAATTTCTATAATCATTTAAAACTGAATTTAAATTGGCACGAATAACACTGCTATCAGTGGCTGCATAGATTAAAGAATCATCAAAAGCAACCTGATAAACATTTAAATAAGTATTGTTTTTTCCAATGAAATAGGTTTCTTTAATCTCTAACTTATTCATATCTAAAACACAAATTCCAAAACCACAGGCAAGATAAGCGAATTGATTTTTGAATGTAACTTCATTTATTTTTTTACTTGCTGTAATAGATGCATTTTTAATATCGCTAATATTAAAAACTAATGTTCCTTCAATAATATCAATGTTACCATTTTCATAAGCGACTAATAACTTATTGTTGTAAGCATTATATCTGATTACTTTAATACCTACATCGGATAAACCATTGGTTTTATTTATTATCCATTCAATTTCTTGTGTAGATGGATTATATGCGGCAACACTATTTCTATTGCTTACAAAAATTTTTGACCAATCTCCATTATATGTAACAGAATTGCAAGAATAAAAACCTAATAAATCTTTCCACTGACCTATGCCTTGTTTTTGTTGTGCAAAAACATTAATAACACTTAAAATTAATAACCAAAAACTTAATTTCAACCTCATTTGAAATATTTGAAATTTAATAACGACAAATGTATTGAATTTATTGCTTGCATAAAAAATCAACATTATATTTTTTGTATCATTGCCGCTATGATTGAAAAATTAAAACAAATTAATTTTGATAAATGGTGGATTGGATTGTTAATTGGAATTATTACTCCACTTTTTTCATTTTTTTTATATTGGTTAATCAGATATTCTTACATAAGTTTTCCATCAAGATTTATCTGGTTTTTAAAATTAGGTGATATGTGGGATGATGTAGTAAAACTTTGTGTTTTGACAAATTTACTGCCATTCTATTTTTTTTTGAATAAAAATAAAAATCGTGCTGCTGCAGGTATTGTTATCTCAACATTATTATTTGTATTTTATATATTTTACTTAATGTATGCAGATGGTGAATAGATTTTTATATTTTATTCTTAATACAATTAAAAATTCTCGTCAATGAAATACTTTATCATTGCAGGCGACCCATCAGGTGATATACATGCTTCTCATTTTGTAAAAGAATTATTAAAGTTAGATAATAGTGCAAGTATTGATTTTGTTGGTGGTAGCCATCTTTCAAATGTTCTTCAAAAAAATCCTTTAATACCATTGGAACGCACTGCATTTATGGGTTTTATAGATGTTGTAAAAAATTTGAAACTCATTCTGGAAAATTTCAAAATCGTAAAAAACCATTTGTTAAAAAATAAATACGATGTAGTCATTCTGGTTGATTATCCTGGCTTTAATTTGAAAATGGCAAAGTGGTGTAAAGAAAATGGTATGAAAGTATATTATTACATTTCTCCTACTGTTTGGGCTTGGAAAGAAAGCAGAGTACATACAATTATTAAATATGTAGATAAACTTTTCACAATTCTTCCATTTGAAACAGAGTTTTACAAAAAATACAATTACAATGTTGAATTTGTTGGACATCCTTTATTAGATGAAATTACACCAAATTTAATCAATATAACTAAAAATGAATTTCAAAAAAAATACAATTTACCTGATACAAAATATATTGCTATTTTGCCTGGTAGCAGAGAGCAGGAAATCAAAGCCATTCTTCCTAAAATGGTAAGTGTAAGTAAATATTTTAAGGACTATACTTTTATTATAGCAGGATTATCAAGATTTTCAAAGGATTTATATAAACCTTATTTGTCTGAAAATGTTTATGTAGTTTATGATGATACTTATTCAATACTTCATTTTTCAGAAGCAGGTTTAATAAAATCAGGAACTTCTACAATGGAAGCCGCATTATTTGATTTACCTCAAGTGGTTTGTTACAAAGGTGGACAAATCTCATACTGGATTGCAAGATTATTAGTTAGAAATATCAAGTATATTAGTATGGTAAATTTAATTATGCAAAAAGAAGTTGTCAAAGAACTTATTCAAAGTGACTTAAATACTCAAAACTTAAAAACAGAGTTAGAAAAAATTTTATTGAATGAAGAAGTTAGAAAAAGAATTAAAAATGACTATGCTGAATTAAAAGAAAAGTTAGGTGGTGCAGGTGCATCAAAAAGATTAGCAGAAAAAATTTATTATTCATTGATACAAAATGCTAAAGCGTAGAATTTTCAAACATATTTTTATATTTTCAATTTTATTATTTTCTGGAAAATATCATTCACAAGAATTAGTGAATATAGGCATATTTTACAATTCAAAAATTTCCGAAGTAAAAATTTTATTTCAAGATAATTATTCTATTCAATATGAAGAAAACGGCAATTTATATCAATTAAAGAAAAATCAAATTTATTTGATAAAAGCCATCAATGATTCATTAGTTTTATTTGACAATCTTAATAATCAAAAAATAGTATCAAAAAAAGTATACTTCTATTCACCTGATATTGAAAATGCACAATTAACCATTATTACCAACCAGTTCAAAAAGGAAAGAATCTACAAAGGACATTTAGTAGTTACCGCAAATAATGGCAATTTGAAAATGATAAATACATTGAATTTAGATGATTATGTGTGTGGTGTAGTAAATGCAGAAGTTGGAAAAGGCAGACATCCTGAATTTTACAAAGCCCAAGCACTACTTGTAAGAACTTACGCTCTATCCCATTTATACAAACATTTAGCAGAAGGTTTTAATTTATGTGATGGTGTTCATTGTCAGGTTTATTACGGAATTTGCTATTCTTCTGTAATTGCAGATGCGGTAAAACAAACACAACATCAGGTAATTGTAGATAATGATTTAAATTTGATAGTAGCCGCATTCCATAGTAATAGTGGCGGGCAAACTGTCAATTCAGAAGATATTTGGGGAAGTAAAAAGGATTATTTAAGAAGTGTAATTGATACATTTAGTGTAGGTATGCCAAGTTATTCATGGAAAAAAACAATTCCACTTTCTGAATGGAAAAGTTATTTGAAAAAAAATAAATATCCAATTGATGATAGCGAAGCATTCAGACACGCTACTCATTTAATTCAAACATCAAGATTAACACACTTACAATATCGCTCTCATAAAATTCCGCTAAAAAATATTCGTGATGATTTAAAATTAATGTCCACATTTTTTAATATACACTTAAATGCTACCAATGATTCTGTGATTTTTTATGGTAGAGGTTTTGGACACGGTGTTGGGCTTTCACAGGAAGGGGCAATGAAAATGGCAAAATTAGGATATACCTACGAACAAATTATTCGTTTTTATTATCAAAATGTTTTATTGATTGATTTAAGAAAACTGAATTTTTTCAAAGAAGAATAAACCTACTCATCTCTGTCTAATAAATCTCTATACACATGCAATTTTAATATCTCTACAAATTTTATTCTTTCATCTTTTTTAATTAATCTCATTGATATTTCTATCACTTCATGGTCATTATACACAATGTATAATTTTTCTGTATTTTCATTTGTATCAATTTTTTGAATATCTCTGTATTGAAATTTTCTGTGTAAAAACAATCCTGTATTTAATTCAAAAAAATCTTTTTCTATCACTATTAGCGGATTAAAATATAACCACGATAAATAAAGCGTTGAAACAGCACAAATAAAAGCAGAATAAATATGATATACAGTATATGATTTAAAACTGAAATAAGTAATAATACCGCTGATTATTGCAACAAATAAAACAAACAACATCAAGAATTTTCTTCTTTCAAAATAAACAGGATATGTTTTTGGTAATTCCATTGTTTTATTTATTATTTTTCAATTGTAAATATACAAATTTTTTTTCATTTGAACAAATTAACATTAAAAGATATATTCACTATTCAATAAAAATCAGTAAATTTGATGGCACAAATTAAGTATATGAATCTTATATTTTCAAAGAATAAATTAAATAGTATTGAAGATTGCAGTTTGTTGAATGATTTGAAAAAATTAGCAGATAAAAGAAATGAGGTTGATATTTTATTGCAGGAAATAAAAAGCACTATTCATAAATCATGGATAAATCCCAAAAATATCCTTCAAAATTTAGATTTATATCAACAGAAAGATTTTTTATTAAGTGATGATGAACTTGATTCAAAAGATATTTTTACACTAAATGAAATAGAAAAAGTTTGCATCCATTATAGAATGTGTTTTTTAGATGCACACTTATTCAAAAATGAAATTCCTGCTGTGGCTGAAATTAAAATAGAGTATTTGAATGAAAAATATCATAAAAACATTCAGGGATTAAAAATTCTCTCTTATCGTGAATGCTTTACAAACCCTTATTTCAATGAAAATTATGGATTACTATTTGCACCCACTGAAAATGGAAATTATTATCTTATTCATCAATGGGGAAAACCAATTTCACCAAAAAGAAAATGGATAAATTTTCCATTGCGAAATTTTGAATCACTTGCTATTTCACTCATTATCTTTACCTTAATTGTAGATTTGATTTTACCTACACATCTAATTACATTAGACAGAACGGCAACATATTGGAGTGGTTATCGTTTAGGAGTATATTTTCATTTACTCATATTTTTTGGAGGATTTACAATTTTTGCTGTCTTTGCCTTTTTCAAAAATTTAAGCAATAATATCTGGAATCATTTGTAGTTTTGAAATAAATCATCTTGTATCTATATAAATATTTTGAACACCTGAATAGTAACAAAAACCATAATCTCACCCTCTCATTATCTTAATGATAACATCTCTGCGTATTTAGGTAATGGCCAATATTCATCTGCTACAATGAGTTCTAATTTATCTGCATGATAACGAATCTGATCAAAATATGGTTTTACTTTTTCACAATATGCAAATGCTCTTTTTTCAACATCTTCAATTGCATTAGCTTTTTTACGCTCTTCTGTCATTTCAATTGCCAATTTTCTTAATATACTTACTCTTTCAGAGATTTCTTTAATAATTTCTAATTGAGTAGATGCTAATGAATCGCTATCTTCTGAACCTCCTGTTAATACTGTTGCCCCAATAGTTTCTTTAATGCCTTTTACAATTTCTACTAATTTATGTTGATAATTCAATGCCGCAGGAATAATTGTATTATGAACCATTTCAGCCATTACACGTGATTCAATCTGAACTTTTTTAATGTATGTTTCTAATTCTATTTCATGTCTTGCTTTAATTTCTCTTTCAGTTAACACACTTAATTCTTCAAAAACTTGAATGTATTTTTTATTGTGATAAATTGCTAATGCTTCGGGTGTTGTTGTAAAATTATTCAAACCTCTTTTTTTAGCTTCTTTTTTCCATTCATCACTATATCCATTACCTTCAAATCTTATTTTTTTAGATGCAGTGATATATTTCTTAATCACTTGAAATATAGCTTCATCTTTTTCTTGTCCTTTTTCAATTAAAGCATCTACCTCTTTTTTGAATTCAACTAATGTTTTGGCAACTATAGTATTTAAAACCATCATTGCATTGCCACAATTTGCCGATGAACCAACAGCTCTGAATTCAAATTTATTTCCTGTAAATGCAAATGGTGATGTTCTGTTTCTATCTGTATTGTCTAATAAAATTTCGGGTATTTTACCAATACCTAATTTCAATGCTGTTTTTGTTTCTGGACTCATTTTACCAGATGGCACATTTTTTTCTAAATCGTCCAAAAGATCGGACAGATATTTTCCAATGAATACAGAAATAATAGCCGGTGGGGCTTCATTAGCTCCTAATCTATGATCATTTGAAGCACTGGCTATACTGGCTCTTAATAAATCTGCATAATCATGAACAGCTTTAATTACATTCACAAAGAAGGTCAAAAACTGTAAATTAGTTTTTGGTGTTTTACCGGGACTTAATAAATTTTTTCCTGTATTGGTAGACATACTCCAGTTGTTATGCTTACCACTACCATTCACGCCAGCAAAAGGTTTTTCATGAAATAATACTCTAAATCCATGTCTTATAGCCACTTTTTCCATTATGTCCATCAATTGAACATTATGATCTACGGCCACACTTACTTCTTCAAAAATAGGAGCACATTCATATTGAGCGGGAGCTACTTCGTTATGCCTTGTTTTTACTGGTATTCCAAGCAAATGACATTCATATTCAAAATCTTTCATAAAAGCTGCAACTCTTTCTGGTATTGAACCCCAATAATGATCTTCTAATTGCTGTCCTTTGGCGGGAGCGTGTCCAAACAATGTTCTGCCAGATTGTTGAATATCATATCTTGCACTATAATAAGCAGAATCAATTAAAAAATACTCTTGTTCCCAACCAAGTGTTGAAAACACTTTTGTTACATTTTTATCAAAATACTGACATACTTCTGTTGCGGCTTTATCTAATGCGTGCAATGAACGAAGCAAAGGTGTTTTGTAATCCAAAGTTTCACCCGTATATGATACAAATATGGAAGGAATACATAATGTTTTATCTATTATAAATGCAGGTGATGTAGGATCCCATGCAGTATAACCTCTTGCTTCAAAAGTATTGCGAATACCACCGCTTGGAAAAGATGAAGCATCAGGTTCTTGTTGGGCTAACTGATTACCACTAAATTTTTCAACAATTCTGCCATCTCCTGTAAATTCCATAAAAGCATCATGTTTCTCGGCTGTTTCTCCGTTCAATGGCTGAAACCAGTGTGTATAATGTGTAACGCCCTTGCTCATTGCCCACGCCTTCATTGCTTCGGCCACTTCAGAGGCAATTTTTCTGTCAATAGGAACGCCTTTATCAATGGATTCTTTTACTTTTTCAAATGTTTCTTCCGATAAATATTTACGCATTTTATCTAATGTAAATACATTTTCTGCAAAATACTCACTAATTGATTTATTTGGAGTAGCAGGAGAAATGGGCTTTTTGTTTAATACTTCTTGAAAAGCAATCATTCTTTTATTCATAAATTTAAATTTTCGGGCAAATATATGTAAAATTTCGGGGGTATTCCAAAAATATTTTATTATTTTTTATCCACAATACCTAAAATTTAGGGGGGGGGTAATTAAAATTTTTAATTTTTAGTTTTGAGTTGTGATTTACCGTCATTACGAGCGAAGCGAAGTAATCTCAAAATAATTATGCGATTGCTTCGGGCTGACGCCCTCGCAATGACGGATTTTTCAATTGGATTGTCTAGAACATTTGTTTTCGCATTGACGACAAAACTTAACACACTTCACTAATCACTTTTTACAACCGACATAAATATCGGTGCTATTCACTTTTCACTCTTCACTATTCACTTTTCACTTAAATTATGCTACTAATTTTAATAACACTCTTTTTACAATAGGAAGAACAGTGTATTCTAATGATGCTGTTTGATTTGGAAAAAAGGAATATACTGCTGGATTGGGAATATCAGGATTTTGTTTAATAATTTCTCTTTTAATACTTGTAAGAGAATTGGATAAACTTAAAGTATAAGTAGAAATGTATTCTGTTTTCAATCTTTTATAAGGAATGGCTTGTGTATTTTCAGTTTGGTAAATAGAAGACAATTCATATTTATACACTAAAAAATCTGAACTTGGATAATCCTGAACAAAAAAGTAACCAAAATCTTTGTTTAATGGCATTAGCCCAACTGTTGTATATTTCAAGTGTTGCTCTATATCATCAAAAACATTTTTTCCATGCAAAATTTCTTCCTCCATCTTTGGAATACTAAATTCAATAATTTCTTCTAAAACATCTTCATCAGTTTTTTCTTCTTTGTTTTTTCCATATATTAAATTCATATTTTTCCAGTCAATACTAATAAGTTCCTTATCTGCATCTTTAATTTTTTGTAGATTTTGTTTGATTTTTAATAAATTTCTATGATGTTCAATAAGTTCAGCAAAAGGAGGGTACAAAATTTTGTTTGAAAAAATTTCGTGAATGTCTTTTAAGTATGCTAATAAAAGATATTGTTTGTATTCAGCATCCATCCAACCTTCTGTAAGCCAGTTTTCTGATAATTTGAACATAGTTTTCAAATTTTTACCACATTTTTTACGAAAAGTAAAAGGTTTGGTTACAAATTTTTTATTCTTCAAGTAGATATTTTTTCACAAGATTAAATGATGAACAAGAAAAATAAACACACTCAAACAAAATTATTGAATATCTTTGCATAATTGGCGTATTTATCCATTGCGGACTTTACGAGAAGTCAATCTCTATAAAAATTTTAAATGAATGAAAGTAACTTTTTTATCAATTAAAATTATTTATTTTTTTTTCATACATGTAAATAAAAAATCCAGAATTTTTCTTAATATCTTTCATTAATTTTCTTTTTAATAAAAAAAGCTTTTTAAATAAGTTTATTTTTTTCTCAAAATCATAGATTGCACGAGATTCAATCCATATTCCTTTTCTTGAAATTACATCATTAAAATCTGGTTCTTTATCAAATAAAAAAATACTTACCTTAAATCTTTCATATCTGTAATCACCTCTTATACTTTTAACTAATACAAAATATTCACCAACATTATTATCATAAACTATTTTTTTATCCATTTTTAAAACAATATGAGGATATTCATCATTTGGAAAAGTGATTAGTTTTATTACCTTTCCAGTATAATATTGATTATTATTAAGATATTTAGGTTTTTTATCATAACCACCATAAATAGCTAATCTATCACCTTCTTTTACAGTCCTTGTTTTAATACTAAATGGTGATATTCTAATACTATCAGATGAAAGATAAAAAACAATTAATATAGACACAATTATCAAAACTAAAAATCCAATAATTGGTAAAAAATATAAAAAAGACATATTACTTAATATTAACTTCTAATAACTCTTAATATTTTATTCAATTAAATCTTACTGGCAAAGTCATTTTTACATTTACTTTATTCCCTTTTAATTCTCCCGGTATCCATTTGGGCATTGTGGAAACAACTCTTAATACTTCTTTATCAAAATTTTTTGAACCTTTTACAGACCTTATTATTTCAGGATTAACAACATTACCATCTTTATCTACAACAAAAGAAACAAATACAGTTCCTTTAATATTGTTTTGTTTTTCCCATTCAGGATATTTGATATTAGAAACTAAATACTTCGTTAAACTATCAATACCACCATTAAATTCAGGCATTTTATCAACAATAATATATGGCTCATTTGGATTGTGATTTTTATTTATTTCTTCAAGTGGTTCAATTTCACCAACTACAGGAATATCAATAGTATCAATATTTTTCTTCACATTATTATTTTGAATAATGGAGTTTGTATCAGAATCTTGATTATTAGTATTGTTAATCTTTTTATTTTCTGAATTAATTACAAAAATACTATCAATATTGTTTTTTGGATGATTAATTTCTTTATCAGAATTACTACAACTTAAAAGAATTGTTGTTCCCAGAGTCAACAAATAAAATCCTAAATTAGTATTTTTGTTTTTCTCTAATAAATCTTGAATAACAATCAATTGTTCTTTATGTAAATAATCAATTTGAGATTTATAAATTCTTCCACAAATTTTTTTATCTCTGTTTTTAATTAAAAACAAAATAATTTCTTCTTTTGACATTTTTGTAAAATCGTAAACATTTTTTTCACAACATTGACAATACCTTGAAACCACTCCAATTTTCATTTTTTCCCAATCCTCATTACATTGAAATGTCATCTTTATCATTTCATATAAATTTTAATAATGCAAATTTAATAATATTTTTTCACATCTCATACATTTTTATTCCTATTTGGAGCAATGTGATATTTTTCATTATTTTTGCACACATATTAAATTCAGCACTATGGAAGTTAAAGAAAAGAAACAAAAAGAAAACACTAATCATATTCACAAAGAACCAGAACCATATATTTCAAAAAATAAAGTAAGAATTGTAACTGCTGCTGCTTTATTTGATGGGCACGATGCCGCTATCAATATTATGCGTAGAGTGATGCAAAGCACTGGTGCAGAAGTTATTCATTTAGGACATGACAGAAGTGTATCTGATATTGTCAATACTGCTATTCAGGAAGATACAAATGCTATTGCAATAACAAGTTATCAGGGCGGACACATGGAGTTTTTTAAATACATGTATGATTTATTAAAAGAAAATGGATGTTCACATATCAGAATCTTTGGAGGTGGCGGCGGTGTTATTTTACCTACTGAAATTGAAGAATTGCATCAATATGGTATCACTCGCATATATAGCCCAGATGATGGTAGAAAAATGGGCTTGCAGGGCATGATAAATGATGTGATTCAAAAATCTGATTTCCCCACAGGAAAAGATGTTGATGAATCTACTATCACAGAAGCACAAAAAGGCAATTACAAAGCCATTGCTAAATTGATTTCCACTGCCGAAAATTTTTTAGATGATAAAAAATATGCGAAGATTATTCACAAAATTGAAGAGTTAGCAAAAACCTCTAAAACTCCCGTATTAGGAATTACAGGAACTGGCGGTGCGGGTAAATCATCTTTAATTGATGAAATTATTCGTCGCTTCTTATTAGATTTTCCAGATAAAAAATTAGGGATTATTTCTGTTGATCCAACTAAAAGAAAATCAGGCGGAGCATTGCTTGGCGACAGAATAAGAATGAATAGTGTTAATCATCCAAATGTTTATATGCGTAGTATGGCTACTCGTCAAAGTAATTTAGCCCTTTCTAAAAATGTTCAGGAAGCATTGAATATACTGAAAATCGGTGGATTTGATTTAATCATACTTGAAACTGCTGGTATTGGTCAAAGCGATACAGAAATTACAGAATTTGCAGATGTTAGCATGTATGTAATGACGCCCGAATATGGTGCCGCTACTCAATTAGAAAAAATTGACATGCTTGAGTTTGCAGATATTATTGCTATCAATAAATTTGATAAACGAGGTGCATTAGATGCTTTGAGAGATGTAAAAAAGCAATATAAAAGGAACAAAAAATTATTTGATGTGCCTGATGAAAAAATTCCTGTATTCGGCACTATTGCTTCACAATTCAATGACCCCGGCACCAATACACTTTACAAAAATTTAATGGATATTATTCATCAAAAAACTGGTGCACCGCTTATTTCAAAATTTGTTGCCAGCAATGAAATGAGTGAAAAAATTTATATCATCCCACCTAATAGAACTCGCTATTTAAGTGAAATATCCGATACAATAAGAAATTACAATAAAAAAGCAGAAGAACAATCTTTACTTGCAGAAAAATTATATTCGCTTCATCAATCTATCAAAGAAATTGAAAACGATAACGAACTTAATCCTAAAGATAAAGAAATCATTCTTACTAATTTGAACAAAAGATATAAGGAATTAGAAAACAATTTAGAAATAGCCAATAAAAACCTTTTAGATACTTGGGAATA
The DNA here is from genome assembly GCA_035405785.1 of Bacteroidia bacterium. Classification (GTDB taxonomy): domain Bacteria; phylum Bacteroidota; class Bacteroidia; order B-17B0; family Aurantibacillaceae; genus BPGX01. The sequence goes on along the minus strand of DAONJS010000002.1, from coordinate 21,625 downwards.
CCGCAAGAAAAAATTCACAGAAGATTATTATGAGTTTAAGGTAAGAGATAAAATTAAGAAAGTAAAAACCTATCACGAATCGCTTTCTCATTCAAGAATTCCAAAAGTAGCAGTACCAAAATTCAGAAACTGGGGAGAAATCTTAAAATGGAATTTACAAGAAAATTTCCCCGGTTCATTTCCATATACAGCAGGTATTTATCCTTTCAAAAGAGAAGAAGAAGATCCAACAAGAATGTTTGCTGGTGAAGGTTGCCCCGAACGCACCAACAAAAGATTTCACTACTTATCTTATCAAATGCCTGCCAAAAGATTAAGTACTGCGTTTGATAGCGTTACACTTTATGGTCGTGATCCTGATTATCGTCCTGATATTTATGGAAAAATAGGAAATTCAGGTGTTTCAGTATGTTGCCTTGATGATGCTAAAAAATTATATAGCGGTTTTAATTTAGCCGATCCAAAAACTTCTGTAAGTATGACCATTAACGGACCGGCTCCTACAATGACCGCATTCTTTATGAATACTGCTATTGACCAGCAGTGTGAATTATACATTCGTCAAAATGGACTTGTAGATGAAGTAAAGAAAAAAATTGAAGAAGAGTACAAATCAAAAGGATTAACTCCTCCACAATACAATGCTCCATTGCCAGAAGGAAATGATGGATTAGGCCTGTTATTGCTTGGCATCACAGGAGATAGAGTGCTTGAAAGAGAAATTTATGAAAACATCAAAAAAGATACTCTTTCAAAAGTAAGAGGTACTGTGCAGGCAGATATTTTGAAAGAAGATCAGGCACAAAACACTTGTATATTCTCAACAGAATTTTCATTAAAAGTAATGGGTGATGTTCAAGAATATTTCATTAAAAACAACATTAGAAATTTCTACTCAGTTTCTATAAGTGGTTATCACATTGCTGAAGCAGGTGCTAATCCTATAACACAACTTGCTCTTACACTTTCAAATGGTTTCACTTATTTAGAATATTATCTCAGCAGAGGAATGAAAGTAGATGATTTTGCTCCAAACTTTTCCTTCTTCTTTAGCAATGGAATGGACCCTGAATACAGTGTTATGGGTCGTGTAGCCCGCAGAATATGGGCAAAAGCATTAAAATACAAATACGGTGCAAATGAAAGATCACAAATGTTGAAATATCATATTCAAACATCAGGAAGATCCTTACACGCTCAAGAAATTGATTTCAACGATATTCGCACTACCCTACAAGCACTTTATGCTATTTATGACAACTGCAATAGTTTGCATACCAATGCTTACGACGAAGCCATTACTACTCCAACCGAAGAATCTGTAAGAAGAGCCGTGGCTATTCAGTTAATCATCAATAAAGAATTAGGTTTAGCCAAAAATGAAAATCCATTACAAGGTTCATTTATTATTGAAGAATTGACAGATTTAGTAGAAGAAGCTGTGATGATGGAATTTGACAGAATTACTGAAAGAGGTGGAGTATTAGGAGCAATGGAAACAATGTATCAACGCAACAAAATTCAAGAAGAAAGTTTGTATTACGAAACATTAAAACACACAGGTCAATTACCAATTATAGGTGTTAATACATTTTTGAGTTCAAAAGGTTCTCCTACTATTATTCCAAAAGAAGTGATTAGAAGTACAACAGAAGAAAAAGAACAACAAATTAACACTGTAAAAAATGTGCATACCTTTTACAAAGATATTGCTTCACAAAAATTAAAAGAATTACAACAAGCCGCTGTTCATAATCAAAATATATTTGAACAACTTATGGAAACAGTGAAATATTGCACTCTTGGACAAATTACCAATGCGTTATTTGAAGTAGGCGGTCAGTACAGAAGAAATATGTAAATATAGGAAACTTTCTTGTAATCTTATTTACTTCTCCTGCAAACTTATTTCATGCTCTGGTAACTTTTAATTTATCTGATTAGTTTCGTATTTTTGTGCTGAATAATATACCATAAGAAATTGGTTTCGGAAAATTAGAACAATAATTTTTCTCTCTTACTTTTTTTAGAAAAAAGTAAGCAAAAAATCTGCTTTTAGAAGGCAATCTGCCTTCGGCAGACCGCCATTGGAACTTGCCCCCATTCCTTCGCTTCGCTCGGAATGGGAGACCCCAACGCAAGCTTCCAATGGCTTTGCTGACTAAAAGCATTAAAGCGGAATTTTTTCTGAATTAAAATATCTTTTGTATAACAAATTAAATGAAATTTTATGTTTGCTAAAACTAATGATGGCTTAAATATCTATTACGAATTAAAGGGCAATTTAGAAGCAAAAGAAACTATTATTTTTTTGAATGGTTTATCACAAGCCACTGTTTCGTGGTATTTTATGGTGCCATGTTTTGAAAACAAATATAGAATCATTTTGATGGATTTTATTTTTCAGGGACAAAGTGATAAAACCGGTGAATGGAGAACCTTTGACCAACATGCAGAAGATGTTATTTCTGTTCTCAAAGCCACCAATACTTCAAAAGCAATTGTGGTAGGAATCTCTTATGGAAGTTTGGTAGCACAACATCTTGCAGTAAATCATCCTGAATACATAAGCAAATTGATATTGCTTTCAACCTTTGCACACAAAACACCTTATTTCGAAGTGATAGAACATGCATGGTGGAATGCCTTGCAAATAGGTGGTTATCCATTAATGTTTGACATTATGTTACCAAGTGTATTAAGTGAAGAGTATTTCAAAAATCCACTCATTCCCGTTGAAACATTAAGACAATTAAGGCAGGAAAGCAATCTGAGTAAAGAAGCATTATTTAAATTAATGACTGCAACTAAAAACCGCCCCGATTATAGAAATGAACTCAAAAAAATTAAAGTTCCAACACTTGTTATACATGGAGAAAAAGACACTCTTATTACTTTATCAATGGGCGTAGAAGTTGCTAATCAAATTCCCAATGCCAAATTTGTAATTATCCCCAATGCCGGCCACACCTTAAATTTAGAAAAGGTAAAAGAAGTGTGTATAGAGATATTGAAGTTTTTGGGAGAGTAGAGAGAGTTTTTAGTTTTTAGTTTTTAGTTTTATCAGGGCTTGCCCTGCTGACGATGCTAATAAGCATGTCAGCATGCTGACCGCAAGCGTCAGCATTCACCTGTTTGAGTATTATCGTCATTACGAGCGAAGCGAAGTAATCTCAAAAGTATTGCAACACTCAACATTACGAGATTGCTTCGGGATTTCGCCCTCGTGCTGACGCTCAAGTTCAGCATCCCGCACATTTATCGTCGGGACAATGATGAGTATTTCACCGGCTCGGGTCGGTCTGCTTCGGAGTTCGCTACTCATCGGCTTCGCCACCCTCCGCATCCCTCACGCATAATTTATTTTAATCCTTTTTTCTATCTCCAAAATGAAAATTAATTAATGGTAGCCATCTTAAAAATTTCGGATTATTTGCAGCATAATTTATTAATCCAACTTGGACACCATTCAATTTATCTGCACGATTAAATATTCCAATTGATACACCATTTTGTCTAGAAAAATAATTAATCACGCCAATACTCATACCATTAAAAACCTCTGCACTAGTCCCTGCTAAAGATATAGAAACACCGTTAAAAACATTTGCTTCAGTTTGAATAGATATGGAAACACCGTTTATTAATTTAATTGTCCATTCACGGCTCAAACTAGTTATGCTAATTGAAATAAAAATGCCATTTAAAGTGTCTCCATTAACAAATATACCTCCTACTCCAATACCATTTAATTTCGAAATACTATTAAATAAACCACTAATCACAATACCATTTCTCCTTATCCCATAATTGAACAATGAACCAACACTTATTCCATTATTTAAGCTATCAATGTTCAATAACATACCTATCGATATACCGTTAGTCATCTTAACTCTTGATTTAATTAAACTTGTATTTATTCCATTAACTCTATTAACATTTTTATCAATGAAATTAACTCTCAATCCTGTATATTTTGAAGAATTTCCAAAACAAATACCTGCTCTTTTTGAACCTATACTTAAATATTTGCCTTGTGAAGTATCTTTTTGGGCAACTACTTTACCAAGTAAAAATAGTATTAGAAATATTAGTGTCAATACTTTTTGCATCATATGTTTATTTAAGAAATATATCAGGGGTAAAATACAAAAAATAAACCCCAAAAATTATCTTTTTAAATGTATTTTCTCTTTCAAAATTTATTTTTTTTTTAATTTAACACAAATAAAAATTTGACTTTTCCCAAATCTATAGAATAGATAAAAAACAAATTTGTATAAATGAGTTTTAAATCCAATTTACCAAAATTACATTCCCCAACCCTTTCAATAACTCCATCATTTCTTCATCTTCATTATCTTTTGCAATTTGACAGAAGGTGTGGCAACCAACTTAAATCTACTGTAAAACTTAATCAACTCAACTTAACAAAGCGGAGAGAGAGGGATTCGAACCCTCGGTACCGTTTTCACGGTACACACGCTCTCCAGGCGTGCCCGTTCAACCACTCCGGCATCTCTCCTTTTTTGAAGCAGCAATAATACGGAAATTTTAGATTAAAAAGAAAATCGTAAATAATAAACACTCTTCATTTTCTAAAACGACATAAATGTCGTTTCTATTCATTTCACCGACATAAATGTCCGTGCTATTCACTATAATCTTGTCATCCCTTCGGGATTTTTTTGTATAAATTTTTCACTATTCATTTTTCACTTTTCACTTTTCACTCTTCACTTTTCACTTTGCTCTCGTATTTGCTTATTCCAAATAATGCAAAATCATATTTTACAGGATCATTATTATCTAACTCTTTTAATAACTCTGTAAGATAAATCACATTTTTCCATTCGCTTTTTGTGTTGTTCAATAATCCTAATTCATAAGCAGTGCGAGAAGTATGAACATCCAAAGGAATCATTAAATCAGAAGTTTTAATGTTTTTCCATATTCCAAAATCTACTTCATCTTTTCTAACCATCTATCTCAAAAACATATTGATTCTTTTGGCTCCACTACCCTTTTTAATATCTGGTAAATGTTTTTCACTTCTCTTTTTATGTGGTATTGATAATAATGTTTCTCTCATCAGCATTATACCTTCTTGTATACTTTTACCAGAAAAAATTTCTTCTAAACTTTTATGTTGTTTGTAAAAATGATTTAATGCCTTAATAATAAACACCACATCATCGGGCTGAAAGGTGCGATAATAAAATGTTCTCAATCGTTTATTATCTGTATTGCTATAATTCATCACATATTCAAATGGATTATTATTCATTAGTTTAATCCAATGAAATGCAGAAGAAATAATACTCTTGCGGTTTCCCCAAGAAATTAATGCTGTTAAAAAACCTGATATTTCAATATTTTCTGACGTACTAAATGAATGCGGTACACAAATAGGGTCATCTTTGATAAATGAAACCTGCTTGTATTGATGAACTTTTAAATTTAATAACTGAACAATTTCGGGTGGTATTCTACTCATTCCCCAACCACTTTTTAAGCAGAAATGTTTGTTCTTCTGAAAAATTATCTACTACATCTAAAGTATTTCGTCTCGTTTGTTTTACCTTTTTCACTTTTCCTTTCAATACTATGTTTTTGCTTTCACCTTTCTTGTTTGTTCTGATTACTTCAAAGGTTACAAGATCTCCTTCTTTTGCAGTTTGTGCAAATTCAGAAAGAATATCTTCTGCTGTCTCTAATGTAAATAGTCGATTATTAAATGCATAAATAATATCATTTTCTTTAAATCCAAATTGTTTTCCAAATGCATCTAAATTATCTATTGATGAAATATAAATTTGATCTTTCTCATTTACTTTCACATCAATACCACCAAAAGTAATTTCTTCTGTAGTTTTTTCTTTTTCAAATTTTAATCCTACATAATTAAATATTTCTGCTAATGGCAATGGGTTTTTACCTTGCACATATTTTCTCAAAAAATTTCCAATGGATGGATAAGTCATTTTTTCAATTTCATCAAACAAACTATCATCTTTGAATGGTTTTGATTTTCCATACTTTTTAGACAAATCCAGCAACAACTTTCTCAAGTTATATTCTCCTTTGCTTTCCTTTAATAGCAAGATATCCAGACACATTCCTATCAATGCTCCTTTTTCATAAACATTATTGTAATTGCTGTGATAATATGGCAACAGCACATTTTCGCTCATTTTAGTAAATGACATTGTATCATTAAATCCATCGGCATTGTGTATTTTGTCAAGCATAACATTGATAAACTCATCAGGTGAAATCAATCCTTCTTTTTCTTGCAAATAATGTGCATGATATTCTGTTGTGCCTTCATAGAGCCATAAATGTTTGCTCATTTTAGGATTATTGAAATCAAAATATTCTATTTGTTCAGAATGAATAGTCAGTGGTGTGAGTATGTGTAAAAATTCGTGCGATGCCACATCACGAATGGTTTGCGAAAGAAAAATACTGTCTAATTCGGGCAATACATATAATGACGATTGATTGTGTTCTAATGCTCCTGATGAACCTGATAGTGTTGATTTATCTGTAAAATAAAATAAAAAGGCATATTTATCTACGGGTAATTTTCCTTCAAAAAAATTAGATAAAGCAAAAAGCAAATCTTTTAATGTTGATGCTAAATAAGAAGATGTTATCTTTTTATTTGGCGAATAGCAAGAAATTAAAATTTGGGCATTGTGAATTTGCAAAATTGTAGTATCAGGCACAGAGTATATCACAGGAAAATCTGCTAATTCATGATAATTAGAATATTGAATAACATCATTGAATTTTGAAAGTGTAAAAGTGCTGATTGCAGATGACGGATAAAAATTAACGGGCTTTGTATAATTTACCACAAAAGGCAATCTGTCCATACTTCTAAAATATCCAAAGAATCCAAAATTATTGATTACAAACACACTATCGGGCACAATATTAGTACCTGCTGGCTCAAACACTACTTTTTCTTTAATTTTAGTATTCCATGTATCTGTTACATAGTATTCAATTTTTTTCAAATTCTTTGCAGGATAAATAGTATAACAATTCACATCTTTTTTCTTCATTTGAATAGTTGTATTTTCTTTTGGATAAACTTTTAAATCCTGAATGAATCTTCCAAAATCATATTGTTCATAAGTGCCTGGCACTACAGCAGGAAAACAAAATGTTACAGTATCTTTATCAAAATTTGGCGGCAATAGTTCTACTTTTACTCTTTTATCTTTTACATTGACTAAATCTACAAAGTATTGATAATTATTTTGAGATAAAAAACACCCATATACAAAAATAAAAGCAACAACAAAGGATTTTTTCATAAACTTATTTTAATAATTGAAGATGATTTTTGAACTTATATTTAAATTGAAAAATAAGATAAGTTATAAAAGCCATTACCATCCATGCAAAAAACTCATTCACTACATTATCTTGTTTAACTACAAATAAAGCGTCTGTTTGCAAAACAGTATTTTTTGATGTAACCAACAATGATGAAATTAAATTATTTGCAACATGAATACCAATTGATAATTCCAATCCATTATTCCACAATGCAAAAAGTCCCAAAAACAAACCAAACAAAGAATAATAAGGTAACATTATCCATGCACCATATTCTTCTGCTTCTGGATTACTCATGTGTGCCAAGCCAAACAAAAGAGAAGTAAATACCAAAGCTAACACCCCATTTTTTGTGCCTATTGAAATGCCTTGCATTAAATATCCTCTGAAAAAAATTTCTTCAAATGATGATTGTATAGGTATAAACACAACGCTTAAAATTAGCAATGCTAAAAATTTTTGCAAATCAAAATTCCAAATATAATCTTCTGGATTAAGCCATAAGTAATCAATTAAAAAACTTACAATCAAAACAACGCTCCATATTCCAAATGCAAAAAATATCTGATTCCATCTGATTTTGGGATAAGATGTAATAACAGATAAAAAAGTTTTTCCATGAATTTTTTTTACAGAAAAATAAAAACTTAAAAAAGTAAATGCAAACATTCCTAACAGTAAAGCAAGCATAAAATTTTTTGATACACCAATAGCATCAGGATTCATAATATTTTTCATCAATGCCTGTGTATCATAAATATCCATACCATTTTGCTGAGCCATATATACCAGCACTCCCAGCATCAATACCTGATATGAAAAATAAGCAAATACAGTAACTAAAAAAGTAGAAATATATGCAGATAATTTATTACTGCCTGATACAAATCCTGCATTCAAAAATAAATTATTAAAAGGCAATTGTATTTGATCCTGATTATCTTTAATTTCAGAGTTTTCCATAATAGAATTAAATTTTACATAGAACGAAAAAAATTACTCATGTAGAGTAAGCACGGGCACAGGACTATGAAAAACTATTTGCTTAGTTACACTTTCTTTGAATAATGTTTCAAACAATGTATGTTTAAGTGGCGATACAATCACCCAATCACATTTTCTTGCTTTAATAAATTCTAATATCCCTTCTGATGCCTTGCTGTGTGTAACAAAAAAATGATCGTGTGGTATATTTTCTAATTTCTTTTCAAAATACAAAAGTTCTTCTGCAAATTTTACATCCACTTCACTATCATTACTAACTACACTTACAATTTCTAATTCACAACCTAAATACTGCACAAAATTTAATACTTTCAAATATAAATCTGTTTTATGTAAATCTTTATGAAAATCACAAGCAAGAGCCAATTTTTTAATTTCTTTGTATTCTGCATTTTTAGGGATAATCAATACAGGAATTTTACTTACTTTAGATAATTGATATGCCGTGCTACCAATTAATTTTTCTTTTACAAAACCTTGACCAACAATTCCTACAATAATCAAATCAAAATTTTGTTCTTCTGCAACCTCTAAAATGACTTCAGAAGCAAAACCCATTTTAATAATAGTTTCAAATTTATATCCTGCAAATTGATTTAATAAAGCATTCATCTCTGCTTCTGCTTCTTTTTGAAGGTCTTCAATAGGTGGAATATAACCCGTTTCAAAATTTACTAATGGCAACACATAAGTATGAATCAATGTAATATCTGCATTTAATTTTTTTGCCAATTGCATAGCGTATTTTAAAGTAGTTTTACTATGCTCGCTAAAATCTATTCCTACTAAAATTTTTCTAATCATAAATTTTATTTATACCGCTCAAATTTACACTAAATAATCTTTATCAAAAAAATAATTATTTGTTAATAAGACCTTAAATTTATCGTCATTGCGAGCGAAGCGAAGTAATCTCAAATTGATTGCCTTACAAAACATAACGAGATTGCTTCGGGATATCGCCCTCGCAATGCCGAAATATTTATCATTAGGCAACACTAAAAATTAAAAATGCTGACGATTTTGTTTTACAAAATGACAGCATGCCGAAAGTGAGTCCCGACGACTTAATATGTGTCGGGACACTGACCGCAAGCGTCATGTGCGTCGGCACTCATAACTCAAAACTCTCTTAAAGATGGCATTTAAAGTAATCAAAAGTTTCTTTACATTCTTTGCATCTCATTAGTGCTTTGCAAGGCGTGCTTCCATGCATTGAAATCAACTCTACTTTATTACTTCCACATCTTGGACATTTAATATTAAAATTTCCTTCTCTCAATTCTTCTATTGTAACCTTATTTTGTGGTGGGGCTATACCATATTGATTTAATTTTTCCAATGCACTTTTAGAAATTCTATCTGTTGTCCATGCTGGCGAATAAACAATTTCAACTTTCCCCTTAATTCCTTTTTCCACTAATTTTTTCTGAACATCACTTTGAATCTGCCATGTTGCTGGACAGGCAGTGTAAGTTGGCATTATTTGAACAACAACAGAATCATCAGATAATACTACCTCTTTCACCATTCCCAATTCTACTATATTAACAACGGGAATTTCAGGATCAGGAATTTCTTCTAAAATCTTGATAATACTTTCTTTTGTGATATTACCACTTTGCATCAGGATACATTCTTGGTAATGATTGCATTTCTGCTAAAATATAATCCAGATATTCTGTATGAATACCTTGCTTTCCACCTTTTTGCATATATACATTTTCAGGAATGATTAAAGTGGCTTCTTTCATTAAACTTTCAATATCTTCTTTCCACAAATAATGAATTTTTTCTAATGATGGTGCAATACCTTCTTCTTCCATTATTTTTTCTGCTTCATCAGGCATAAATAACTCACCTGTAAATCTCCATAAATCATTCAATGCGTTTTGTGCTTTTTGATGACTTTCTTCTGTGCCATCACCAAATCTTTTAATCCACCATGATGAATGTCTGTAATGATAACTTACTTCTTTTACTGCTTTTTGAGCAAGTGCTGCAAGTGTAGAATCTTTGGTATCACACAATGCTTTGTAATAATGATATCTGAATGCATCCATAAATACCTGTCTCATAATGGTATCTGCATAGTTTCCATTTGGCAATTCTACTAATTTGACATTGTAAAATTCTCTGCCATTTCTGAAGTATGCCAATGCATCTTCATCTCTGCCTTTGTTTTCAACTTTTGCCGCGTATTCTAAAAATGTTTTTGCATGACCTATTGTATCTAATGCAATGTTGGTCAATGCTAAATCTTCTTCTAAAAATGGACCATGTCCAGTCCATTCACTTAATCTTTGCCCTAAAATGAGAGATGTATCTCCCAATATCAATAAATATTTAAATAATGCTTCTTGATAATTCATAATTACATATTTTTAATAGCATCTGGAATGTTGTAAAATGTAGGATGACGATAAATTTTATCATTAGCAGGGTCAAAAAAAGAACCCACATCTTCGGGTGTGCTTGATACAATGCAGTTTGATGGAACTACCCACACTACTGTGGCTTCACCTCTGCGTGTATAAGTATCTCTTGCATTTTGAAGTGCCATTTCTTTGTCAAAGGCATGGATACTACCAGCATGAATAAATGGTTGTCCTGATTTTTTTTGTAAGAATACTTCCCACAACATTCCTTGATTGTCTTTTGAACCTGATTGTGTCATAATTGTATGTTTTTTAATTTATGAAACTAACATTTCTTTTTTATGTTTTTTAGCGTATGCCTCAGCGGCTTCTCTCACCCATTGCCCTTCCTGATGTGCTTTAATACGAGCATTTAATCTTTCTTTATTGCAAGGTCCATCACCTTTTATTACTCTCCAAAACTCATCCCAATCTGGTGGTGTAAAATCATAGCCCTTTTTCTCTTCATTCCACTTTAAATTTTCATCAGGAATTTTTAATCCAATAAATTCTGCTTGAGGAACAGTTTGATTGACAAATTTCTGACGCAATTGATCGTTAGTTTCTCTTTTTATTCTCCATTTGATAGCATCTGCTGAATGTGGAGATTGAGAATCAGGAGGACCAAACATCATCAATGTTGGATACCACCATCTATTTAATGCATCTTGAGCCATTTGCTTTTGTTCAGGTGTGCCAAGTGCAAGACGCATCATAATTTCATAGCCCTGTCTTTGATGAAAACTCTCTTCTTTACAAATTCTAATCATTGCACGGCTATAAGGACCATAAGATGTTCTTTGTAACATCACTTGATTCATTATAGCAGCACCATCAACAAGCCATCCAATTGCACCAATGTCTGCCCATGTTAGTGTTGGATAATTGAATATGGATGAATATTTTGCTTTTCCTGAATGTAATGCTTCTATCATTTCATCTCTTGATACGCCTAATGTTTCAGCCGCAGAATAAAGATATAAACCATGACCACCTTCATCCTGAACTTTTGCTAATAATACTAATTTAGCACGTAAACTGGGTGCTCTGGTTATCCAGTTTCCTTCTGGCAACATTCCTACTACTTCTGAATGAGCATGTTGAGAAATTTGACGAATTAAATGCTGACGATATTTTTCAGGCATCCAATCTTTGGGCTCAATAAATTCATTATTAGATAATTTTCTTTCAAATATCTCTTCTAATTCTTTTTCAGTTTTCATAATATTAAATTTTTTCCCTTACAAATTTACTGCAAAATTCCTGATTAAGCAAACACTAAAAAATGATTTATATCATATTTTTTAAATTGTTGAAAACAACAAATGAATTATAATATGCACATCAAGTAAAATTGAAATGATTTTATAACTAAAAACTAAACTTACTCAAAGTAATCTATACGAAGCTGAACGATAACAGATTTTTTAATGAGAATAGATACTTTATATTTATTGCTTCCTGTGTCAATGGTGCCATAAACAAACTGTGCGTTTGCAGATAAATTGGTGTTTTGAATAAGCGTGAAACTTCTGATAGGATTTTTTTCAAAAAATAAATTTAAGTTGGCAGTGCATTGTTCTTTACTTAATAAATCTTCTTTATCTAAAATTCTTACAATAACTTTTTCATCAAGATATTTATAAATGTCTTGATATTTGCCATATTTTAAGGCAGTAGTAATATCATCAGCAACATCAAAACTTAAAAAAGAAAAAATGAGTATGGATAAAATTGTTTTCATTTGTGTGCAAATTTAATTCAAATAAAATGAAAGTTGTATTAATTGTAATTGATAAAGTGTCTTCAGAAGCAATAATTAGTTTGATTAAAAATTATGAAAATCGTTTGAAAAATTATTGCAGTTTTGAATTAAATACAATTATTGTGCCAAAAAATGTTAGAAATAAAAGTATAGACGAACAAAAGCGTGAAGAAGGTAAGTTAATTCAATCACATTTAAAAGAAACAGATTTTGTGGTACTTTTAGATGAAAATGGAAAAGAATTAAGTTCTATTGAGTTCAGTAAATACCTTGAAACAATTAGTTTTTCAAATAAAAGAATTGTTTTTGTTATAGGAGGTCCTTATGGTTTTTCAGATGAAATAAAAAAGCAATACCCTAACCATTTAAGTTTGTCAAAAATGACTTTTTCACATGAAATGGTTAGGGTAATTTTTATGGAACAATTATACAGATCTTTTACGATATTAAAAGGTCAAAAATACCATCATTCTTGATATTAAGAACCGCACATTATACATCCATCGGGATTATCCAAAGAACAAGAGATTTGATCTGAAGTAGTTGGTTCTATAGGTAAGTTGATTTTGTTAGCATTTTCATCTGGTACTAAATTTTGAATGGCTTTATTATCAATGGTTCCTGCATTGCTTAATTCTACTACAAGAGCATCTTCATTGTTAAGAACCTGTGGTTTTTCTGCACTTTTTTCAACCGTAAATTTAATAGCATCAGCAGCGGCTTTAGTTCTTAAATAATACATACCTGTTTTTAAACCTTTTTTCCAAGCATGGAAATGGGCACTAGTTAATTTACTAACATTCACATCTTCCATAAATAAGTTTAAGGATTGTGATTGGTCAATAAATGCCCCTCTATCAGCTGCCATATCTAAAATATGCTTTTGCTTAATTTCCCAAACGGTTTTATAAAGGTCTCTTAATTCTTGAGGTATTTCAGGAATATTTTGAATGCTTCCATTATTTGCAATAATTTTGTTTTTGAGGGCATCATTCCACAATCCTAATTTTACTAAATCTCTCAATAAGTATTTATTTACTACAATAAATTCTCCTGATAAAACTCTACGAACATAGATATTTGATGTAAAGGGTTCAAAGCATTCATTGTTTCCAAGAATTTGTGAAGTAGAGGCAGTAGGCATAGGTGCAAGCAATAATGAATTTCTTACACCATATTTAAGAATATTTTTTCTTAATCCTTCCCAATCCCATCTGTCAGATGGTTTTACATTCCACATATCAAACTGGAAAATACCTTGTGAAATTGGAGAACCTGGATATGTTTCATAAGGTCCGTATTCTTTTGCTAATTCATTACTTGCTGTCAAAGCCCCAAAATAAATAGCTTCAAAGATGTCTCTGTTCAGTTGTTTTGCTTCTTCACTATCAAATGGATATCTTAATAAAATAAATGCATCAGCAAGTCCTTGAACACCAATACCTATTGGACGATGTCTTAAATTTGATTTTCTTGCTTCTGGAACAGGATAATAGTTTAAGTCAATAATTTTGTTGAGATTTTTTGTAATAACTTTTGTAACTTCTATCAATTTTTGGAAATCAAATGTTCTGTTTTTTTCATCTACAAATTTTGGCAATGCAATAGATGCTAAATTACAAACGGCAATTTCATCTGGAGCAGTATATTCAATAATTTCCGTACATAAATTAGAAGATTGAATAGTACCTAAGTTCTTTTGATTAGATTTTGCATTACAAGCGTCTTTATAAAGCATGTAAGGATTTCCTGTTTCAATTTGTGCTTCAATAATAGCTCCCCACAATTCTCTTGCTTTGATTGTTTTTCTTCCTTTTCCTGCTTTTTCATAAGATGTATAAAGTTCTTCAAATTTTTCTCCATAAACTTCATAAAGTCCAGGGCATTCATTTGGACACATTAAAGTCCAGTGTTCATCGTTTTCTACTCTTTTCATGAATAAATCTGGAATCCAGAGTGCAGTAAATAAATCTCTTGCCCTTAATTCTTCTTTTCCATGATTTTTACGAATATCTAAAAATTCAAATATATCAGCGTGCCATGGTTCTAAATATACTGCAATTGACCCTTTTCTTTTTCCACCACCCTGATCTACATAACGAGCCGTCTCATTAAATACTTTTAGCATTGGAATAATACCATTGCTTGTACCATTTGTTCCTTTAATATATGAACCCGTTGCTCTGACTTTGTGAATTGCCAAACCGATTCCCCCTGCACTTTGTGATATTTTAGCACAATCTTTCAGTGTATCGTAAATTCCATCAATACTATCTTCTTTTATCTGTAATAAAAAGCAAGAAGACATTTGTGGTTTGGGTGTGCCTGCATTAAATAATGTTGGTGTAGCGTGAGTGAACCATTTTTCACTCATTAAATTGTATGTTTCAATAGCGGCATCAATATCTTCTTTATGTATACCAAGAGATACACGCATTAACATGTGTTGTGGTCTTTCGGCAACGCGACCATTAATTTTTAATAAATATGATCTTTCAAGTGTTTTAAATCCAAAATAATCATAACCAAAATCTCTATCGTAAATGATCGATGAATCCAATATTTGTTTGTTTTTCATTACAATTTCATATACATCATCAGCAATTAATTGTGCTTTTTGTCCTGTTTTAGGATCAATATAATTGTATAAAAGTTCAATAGTTTTAGAGAAACTTTTTAAAGTGTTTTTATGCAAATTGCTGACTGCTATGCGTGAAGCCAATATAGCATAATCTGGATGTTTAGCAGTCATTGACGCAGCTGTTTCAGCAGCTAAATTATCTAACTCGGTTGTTGTGATTCCATCATAAATACCATCAATTACTTTTTTGGCTACCTGAATAGGATCAACAAAATTCATATCTAATCCATAGCATAATTTTTTTATCCGTGCTGTTATTTTATCAAATTGCACGGGCTCTTTGGTACCATTTCTTTTTATTACATACATAGTTTTAATTTTTTAATTTTTATTTTTTTATTGTTGGGGGCGTATTGTCATACGCCTTTATATTTTATTTTACAAAGTTAGCGTGAATTTATTTAAATTTTCTTTGTGTTTAAAAAATTTTATACACCATTTAAAGTGCATAAGTTGAATTTAAATTTTCATCATTTTGAATAGATAGTTTTTTAAGTAATGTGTTTCTTTCAAGAAAAACGCCATTTTCATAACCCTGAATAGAAGGATTTTCTTTTGCCATTTCCAATCTTTTCAATGCATATAAACAATAAGTTTTATTAATTTCAATGCCAGAAAAATGTCTGTTTAATTTAAAAGCAACAACTGCTGTTGTTCCAGACCCAAGAAATGGATCAAATACAAAATCATTTTCCTTTGAACTTGCTAAAATTAATTTTGCAATAAGTTTTTCTGGTTTTTGGGTAGGATGTTCGGTATTTTCAGGCATTGACCAAAATGGAATGGTTATATCAGTCCATAAGTTTGATGGATAAGTTAATCTATAAGCCGTATTGTCTTTTCCTACAAACCAATCTTTGGCTTCACCATTGTTATTTTTATATGGGGCTATTACTTTTCGCATTGTTTTTACCGTATCCGCATTAAAATAATAATCATCTGATACAGTAGCAAACCAGATATCTTCTGAACAATTTTTCCAATTCTTTGTTGCCCCTCTTCCCTTCTCTCTTTCCCATGTTATTCTATTTCGCACAATCAAATATCTTGATAAAACATTATATACAGGAACTGAAGATTTCCAATCGCAGCAAAAATATACTGAAGCAGTTGGTTTTAATTTTTTTAAAAGTGGCACAAACCATGATTCTATCCATTTTTCATATTCTTCAGATTTCATGGCCTTAAAAGAAGTTTCTTCAAATTTTTTATTTAAATTGTATGGTGGATCAAGGATTAGTAAGTCAATAAATTTTTCTGGTAAATATGAAATTGCTTCAAAAATATCTTGATAGATAATTTTGTTTTTTAATTGATCGGTATTTGCAATTGAATTAAGAGACAATAATTTGTCGGCTAAAATCAGGTCTTTATCGGTTAATTTTATGGTTTTATTTTTATTGCTCATTTTGGTAAGTAGATAATTTTCCTTTAAATGTTCTTTAATAACATTTTTCAAATAAAAAATTGGTTGAAAAAATTAATTAAAAATCTTCGTCTAACTTAAATGTTTTCTCTTCCAGTTTATTTCCAACAGCAGCTTTTTTGTATTCAGAAACTCTTTTTTCAAAAAAGTTTGTTTTTCCTTGAAGAGAAATCATTTCCATAAAATCAAAAGGATTGGTAGCATTATACACTTTGCTATATCCGAGTGCAACTAATAATCTATCAGCCACAAACTCAATATATTGACACATTAAATCAGCATTCATTCCTATTAATTTTACAGGTATTGCATCTACCACAAATTCTTTTTCAATGCTAACAGCATCTGTAATAATTTGTTTTACTTTTTCTTCGGATAATTTATTTTCAATATATTTAGTGTAAAGCAAACATGCAAAATCACAATGTAATCCTTCATCACGAGAAATTAATTCGTTTGAAAAACTTAAACCAGGCATTAATCCTCTTTTCTTTAACCAGAAAATAGAACAAAAAGAACCAGAAAAGAAAATACCTTCTACTGCTGCAAAAGCAATCAATCTTTCCACAAATGAACCATTTTCTATCCATTTTAATGCCCATTCTGCTTTTTTACCCACACAAGGAACTGTATCAATAGCATGAAATAATTTATTTTTTTCTTCGCTATCTTTAATATATGTATCAATAAGCAAAGAATATGTTTCAGAATGAATATTTTCAATCATTACCTGAAAACCATAGAAACAACGAGCTTCTGGAAATTGCACCTCATTTAAAAAATTCACGGCTAAATTTTCATTAACAATTCCATCACTTGCGGCAAAAAATGCAAGAACATGTTTTATAAAATGTTTTTCATTATCATTTAATTTGTTATTCCAATCATTTAAATCTTGCACTAAATCAATTTCTTCTGCAGTCCAAAATGAAGATTCTGCTTTTTTGTACATTTCCCAAATGTCGTGATATTGAATTGGGAATAACACAAATCTGTCTTTGTTTTCCTGAAGTATTTTTTCTGTTGCCATAATTTATTAGTTTTTAGTTTTAAGTATCAGATTGAATAAAAATTTGAGAGAACAAAGATAAGGAATTTAATAGGCATCAATAATGAACAATGCAAAAAAGTAATCCACAATTAAAAATAATTATTTGTAAATTAGATAGTTAAGTTATCCAAAATAATTTTGTGGATAAAAAATTAACTAAATGAAATTAGAAATTATTATGAATACCATTTCTAACAAAAAATGAATTATTGTTTTCACTCAATACTTACCCTTGATTCAATATAATTATGTATTTTATCTTTTATTTTCTTTGATTTGACGGGATATAATTGAACCTCTAATTCTCTTGATTTCAAAAACATTTCAACATCCGATAAATTTTTTATTTGGTCTGAATAAATGATTATTAAATACATGCCATTAGGTATATTAAGAAGATATTCTATATTTTGCTGTGCATTTCCAAATAAATCAATAACATCATTATTTTTAATTCTGAAATTCTTTAGAACAAAAACATGAGTTTGAAAATATTCTAAATGTGAATGAAACAATGCATAAGAATTATGAATATCCTCATTTTCAGAAATAATATATTCCAACAAACTAAACTGACAGCCAATGTTCTTCCCTAAAATAGATAATAATTGATAAACATTTCTAGTTGATTCATTAAAACTCACTAATATCATTTGTTCTGATAAATCACTCATCAATAACTATTTTTTTGAAAAAGGATTCAATTTTATTGAAAATAATAAAATACTTACCAATATGCCTACACATCCGCTTATTACAAATGGAATAGTTGAATTTACTTTCTCCCATAATATCCCTGTAATCGTATTTGAAAAAATAAATGTCATACTTTGTAATGTTGTAAAAAGCCCAATGGCCGTAGCTGTTTCCGACGCATCACATAAATTACTTAATAATGCTTTTATGTTTCCTTCAATAGCAGCAGAATATACTCCATACAATGCAAATACAAGTAATATCTCAAAATAGGATGTGAAAAAACTAACACCCAGATATACAATTCCAAAAAATAATAATCCAAATGCAATTGTGTTTTTTAATCCAAGTTTATCACCTATCATTCCAAATGGAAATGCTAAAATTGCATAAGATAAATTGTATACAATGTAAGCCACTACTACCTGATAATCATCTAAATGATGGCTTCTTGCTTTTAATAACAACAACATATCACTGCTATTAAATAAATAAAAAAGTATTAATAAACCACTGATAATTTTATAATTTCTACTGCTTCTTTTCCAGTAAATAAATAAATCTCTCCATTTTATTTTTTCCCTTTTTACTGAATTGATAATTTTTGGTTTATTTTCTTTAATAAGAAACGATAATAATGTTGCGACAATACCAGGAATGATTGATAATAAAAACAGGTATTGATAATTCCAATGATACATCAATATCAATAACAAGGTCAAAGCTGGGCCAATTACAGCACCAAATGTATCAATACTTCTATGAAATCCAAACACCTTTCCCTTATTCTTCTCATTGCTTTCATCAGATAATAAAGCATCACGTGGAGCAGTACGAATACCCTTTCCCAATCTATCTGATACTCGCATCAATAATATCCAATAATAATTTGGTATAATCACCATCAATGGCTTGCTCAACCCACTTAATGCATATCCAATAATAATAAAAATTTTTCTTTTTGATATTCTATCACTCCAAATTCCAAAATATGTTTTACTCAATGCGGCCAATGTTTCAGCAATACCTTCTACTACACCAATTCCTGCTATACTAATACCAATACTACTTAAATATAGAGGAATAATAGGATACAACATTTCAGACGCTACATCTGTAAAAAAACTAATTAAAGATACATACCATATATTTCTGGTTAAAAAAGAAAATTTCATCCCTGCAAAAGTAGTGAAATAGTTCTCTATCATTTCAAAATAAACTTAATTTATACACCTATAAAAACTTTCCATTATTAAATCAGATAAATAAATAACTACATTTGCACAAAAAAAATTATGGAAAATAAAATTGAAAAATGTATCATTATAGGATCTGGTCCTGCTGGTTATACTGCCGCTATTTATGCCGCTCGTGCAGCTATGCAACCTTTACTTATTTCAGGTCTTCAAATAGGCGGACAACTTACCACTACAACTGAAGTTGAAAATTATCCCGGTTATCCTAATGGAATTCAAGGTCCAGAAATGATGGAGGATTTTAGAAAACAAGCAGAAAGATTTGGAACAAGATTTCACTATGCTTCTGTAACAAAAGTTGATTTTTCAGGACCAATTCATAAAATTTATACTGACGATAATAAAGAATTTTTATCCCACACTGTAATTATAGCTACTGGAGCTTCTGCTAAATGGCTTGGTTTAGAAAGTGAGCAAAGATTAAATGGAATGGGCGTTTCAGCATGTGCAGTTTGTGATGGATTTTTCTTCAAAGGACAAGATGTCGCAATTGTTGGAGCTGGTGATACAGCCGCCGAAGAAGCTACATTTTTAGCAAAACTTTGTAACAAAGTTTATATGCTTGTTCGCAGAGATCAAATGCGCGCAAGTAAAGTAATGCAAGACAGAGTATTGAATACACCCAATATTGAAGTGCTTTGGAACACAGAAACACTAGAAATTTTAGGAGAAAATAGCGTTACAGGTGTAAGAGTAAAAAACGCTAAAACAGGAGAAATTAAAGAATTATCCGTTACAGGTTTCTTTGTAGCCATTGGGCACAAACCAAATAGCGATCCTTTCAAAGGTTGGTTAGATATGGACGAACAAGGTTATATTAAAACAATTCCTGGAAGTACAAAAACAAATATAAAAGGTGTATTTGCAGCAGGCGATGTTCAGGATAAAGTTTATCGACAAGCAGTTACAGCCGCTGGTAGCGGTTGTATGGCCGCTTTAGATGCTGAAAGATACTTAGCAGAAAATAACATCCATTGATTCATGTAATTGAGTATTGAATGTTTAAAGTTGATGCTGACGATTTTGTTTTACAAAACGTCAGCACTTGTCCTGATACGCATGTCGTCAGAATGCCTACCGATAGCGTCGGCTCATTGAACATTAGCATTGAGAATTGAACATTGAATATTGAACATTTATATTTTATTTTTATCAGGGCGTGTCCCTCGCTGACGCTCGGGTCGGGCTGCTACGGGCTTCGCAATCGCTTCGGCAATCCCTTCACTTCGCTACGCTTCGTTCAGGGCAGTGCCGGCTTCGCCGCCCTCCGCATCCCTCACGCAGGATTTTTATTTATTCTCGCTTTTCCTTCAAAAAATAATTATAAATGTCTCATGTCTCAAAATGTTGCATTCATATCTTGAATGTTTGAAATCTTATTAAATCTATTATCTCCCTTTTTTCTTTTTAATCCTTCCTAACCCTAAATTCTAAAATATAAAATCTTTTATTGTATACTTCCCTTTCTATCATCTCATACTCATTATCATTCTCATTACTATTTTCCTTTTCATTTTCTTCATTATTTCCATTATTATTTTTATCGTCAAGAACCATATAATCTATACTAAAACTAAAATCTTCTAAAATCTCAGTTTTAATTTTTTCCTTTATGAACATACTTCCATTCGGTCTTATTACTGTGAATTTTAATTGTCCATAATATTTTGATACATGTTCAGGTATAAAAGGATATGCACTTGAAAATAAACCTATACCAATGTAATTACCAAATTTTTTTACTCCATCTATCATAAATATAAGAACTTTCTTTTCAGTATTATTTTTTATCTCAATCAAAACTGTATCTTTTGAACATTCGGAATAACTAAATTTCACTAAAATATGATTATTTCTAAATAAAATAATCTGCGAATAATTATTATTCCCAATAAAGAATACTATGATTATTATTGCAAAAATATTTTTCATCATTCAAATATAAATTTAGGGGATTATAACAAAAAATGGACCAAAAATTAAGTTTATGAATGTATTTTTTGTTGCAAATT
>DAONJS010000001.1:0-574387 GCA_035405785.1 Bacteroidia bacterium | reverse complement strand
AATTTTATTTATATTTGCACCATCAAAAAGTTGCATTTGTGACTTGAATTCACCCATAATTATTTTTGAGTTAATATAAATTCATTTTCCATCAGTATATTTGCAAAAATTAATTTAATGGATAAAATATCACAGCATACCACAATTGAAAGTTTAATCAATAAAAATAATTTTTCAATAAAACTTTCAGATAATGAAATAAAACAAGTAGAAAAGTCCTTTAAGTATCTAAATGAAAAATTAAATAATACTAAACATTTATATTACGGCATTAATACAGGATTTGGTTCATTGTGTAATGTTGCTATTGACAATCAACAACTCGCTCAATTGCAAGAAAATCTTATCAAAAGCCATGCTTGCGGAATGGACGAAAAATTACCCGTTGAAATCATTCAATGGATTTTGTTTGCAAAAATTAAAAATATTATTCAAGGAAATAGTGGAGTTCATATCAATACATTACAAAGATTAGTAGATTTTTTTAATCATCAAATTTATCCAGTAATTTACAAATTAGGTTCTCTTGGAGCATCAGGTGATTTAGCACCGCTTGCACATTTATCTTTACCACTTATTGGATTAGGTGAAGTATATTATCAAAATGAAATTATTTCTACATCAGATTTGTATCAAAAATTAGGTTGGGAAAAATTAACCTTACATCCCAAAGAAGGATTAGCCCTATTGAATGGTACACAATATATGACAGGCATAGGTGTTTATTTGCTCATCAATGTTATCCCTTTATTTACTGCAACAAATATTATCAGTGCCATATCACTTGAAGCATTTAATTGCCGTTATGAACCTTTTCATCCGCTTATCAATAAAGTCAGAAAACATAATGGTCAAAAAGTTGTAGCAGAACAAATCAACACTATTTTGTCCAAAAGCAAAAGTTTTTATTCAAAAGAAAATAAAGCCGTTCAAGACCCTTATTCTTTCCGCTGTATTCCACAAGTACACGGAGCGTCTTATGATCTTATTCAATTTGTCAAAGAGATATTTGAAACAGAAATTAATTCAGTAACTGATAATCCTCTTATCTTTCCTGAAGAAGATGCTATTTTATCTGGTGGAAATTTTCACGGACAAATATTGTCAAATGCTTTTGATACTTTATCATTAGCATTAAATCAATTAGGCGGTATTTCAGAAAGACGAACCTATCAACTCATTTCAGGTAGTAGAAATTTACCCGCATTTTTAGTAAAAAATTCTGGTTTGAACTCTGGATTTATGATACCACAATATACTGCGGCATCTATTGTTAATCGCAATAAAATACTTTGCACACCTGCATCTGCAGATAGTATTGTGTCTTCAAATGGTCAGGAAGATTATGTAAGTATGGGAGCCAACGCCGCAAATAAATGTCTTGAAATTTTTGAAAATCTGAAAAGCATTCTTGCTATTGAATTAATGACTGCTACACAAGCATTTGAATTAAGAAAAAACATTCAAAGTTCAGATTTTATTCATTATGTGATTTCAGAATATAGAAAAGAAGTGCCATTCATTGAAAACGATTCTGAAATGTATATCCATCTAAATACTACAAAAAAATTTATAGAAAAAAACTTATTGAATTGGTATTTTCAAATTCATCAAATCAAATGAAAACAAGATTTTTATTTAATACTATTTTTATTGTTATTTTTAAAATCACATTTGCTTGTCAGTGCCCTGTAATTGAATGGACAAAAGTTAATGCAGACAAATATGAAGTTATATTTAGAGGCGTAATCAAAAATATCATTCCTCATCAAAATGAATTTACAGTAGCAGAAATGGAAGTATTAAATATATTCAAAGGTAATCCAAATAAAATATACAGAGTTTTGTTTCCAGAAAATGATGAATGTGCCATTCCATTAAATGTAGGCGAGGAATGGCTAATTTACGGAAATAGTGAGCAAATCAATTCTTGTAAAATCAATTGGTGTGGTTTAAGTAGAAAAAAATTTCAAAATGATATAGAAGATTTTTTCATAGCCACACACATTATTACTTATGATGAAGAATTAAATAAATTGCAAAATAATTTTTCCGAAATAAAAATTTCTGAAACTGAACAATATCAATTTCACAAAAATATCATTCCTGATAAAATTGAATTATACTTATACATTGCCTTATCATTAATTGGATTTTTATTAATTTTATATTTAGTCAAAAAATATCTCAAATGACAAAAATTACAGAAAGCGATTCATTATATAATAATCTTGAAAAAATGAGCATTGAAGAACTGTTGTATTCTATCAATGCAGAAGACAAAAAAGTGCCAGATGCTGTTGAAAATATAATTCCTCAATTAGTTCCACTGATAAAAACTATTTCTGAAAAGATGAAAAATAATGGCCGTTTGTTTTACATTGGAGCAGGCACAAGCGGAAGATTAGGCATTGTAGATGCTTCTGAATGTCCCCCTACTTATGGTGTAGAATATGGAAAAGTAATTGGTATCATTGCTGGCGGAAATAAAGCCATTACAAGGGCAGTAGAATTTGCAGAAGATGATGAAAAGCAAGGATGGAAAGACCTTAAGAAGCATAAAGTTTCAATTAATGATGTTGTTATTGGTTTGTCAGCATCAGGCACAACACCTTATGTAATAGGAGCTCTCAAAGAATGCAAAAAACACCATATCACAACTGGTTCTATATCTTGTAATCCAAATGCTGAAATCAGTAAACATGCTGATTATCCTATTGAAGTCATTGTAGGCCCTGAATTTGTTACTGGTTCTACCAGAATGAAAGCAGGCACTGCTCAAAAACTTATTTTGAATATGATTTCAACATCTGTAATGATTCAATTAGGAAGAGTAAAAGATAATAAAATGATTGATATGCAATTGACAAATGCAAAATTAATTGATCGTGGCACAAAAATTTTAATGAAAAATACAGGCATCAAAGATTATGAATATCTAAAAAATATCTTATTACAAACAGGAAGCGTTAGAAAATCTATGGAATATTTAAACAAAAACAACAAAGAAAAATAATTTTTTGTTTATATTTACGCAAAATTAAGTATATGAAAAAGTTGATTTTAACAGTAGTAATTTCTGCAAATTTTGTAATAGCACAAGAAATTAAAGTAAAAGAATCTTCAGGAAGTTTTTCATCAGGAAGTGCCCCCTGTCTAGAAACAAAAATTTACAATGCAAATATCAATGATGTAAAAGACAAATGGAAAGATATATTGAAAGATTTTAAAAATGAAAAAGTAAAAACTAGTGGCAATGAAGTAATAGGTGATAATATCTTAATTGAAGATTGGGGAAATAATCCAGTAGATATTTACACTACTTTTGAAGAAAAAAGTGATAAAACAATTGAAATGAAAGTAGCAGTTGATTTAGGAAATGGCAATTTTTTGAAAGGTGGAGATAAAGACAAAGTAAGATATATTGAAAAAATGATGAAAGATTTTGCTATCAAAGCAAGCACAGAACCATTAGAAAAGCAAATTAAAGAACAAAATAAAATAGTTGCTGAAATTGAAAGCGCCCAAAAATCTTTAGAAAAGAAAAATGAAAACCTCAAAAAAGACATTGAAAACTATAAAGAAAAAATTAAAAAAGCAGAAGAAGAAATTAAAAACAATGAATCAGAGTTAGAAAAGAAAAAGCAAGAATTAGCTAATCAACAAAAAACACTTGATGAACTAAAAAAGAAATTGTCCAATATAAAATAATTTTCAGTAATCTATACTAAAAAAGTATTCTATTCGTTAGTAGTTATTGATGTCGTTTTCAAAAAATTCAGATAAAATTTATACAGAAAATTCTGTCAAATTTGATTTCAATAAAGATTTACTATTTAATAAAAATAAAGCATTACAATTTTCATTATTAGAAAAATTATTTTATTATTCACTTTTCTTATTACCAGTTGGATTATTATTTGGTGAAGTGCCTACAAGCATTTCAGAAATTATTGTAGTGATATTTTGGCTCTCATCTCAAAAATGGAAAAACTTTTCTTATGCCTTTAAGAATCAATATTTCTGGCTATTATCATCACTCTTTTTAATCCACATCATCGGATTACTTTATACTACTGATTTTGACTATGCTTTAAATGATTTAAGAATAAAAATTCCACTCATTTTATTTCCCATTATTTTTTTTACAACTTCACTATCAAAAAATTTTGTTGTCAATTTTCTCAAATGGTTTTCTATTGTTGTTTTTATCAATTTAAGTTTCCTGTTCTTTCATCAAAAATTTTTCTCACAAGAAATTTCTGATACAAGAAACGCATCCATATTTATTTCACATATTCGTTTGGGCTTAATTACAGCATTTTCAATAGTTTGCACAGCATATTTGATTATCAATTATTTACAATCAATCAAAGAAAAAGTATTATTTATTATTTTAGGAATAATCACTTTATTACTAATGCTCTCTCTTGGTTTAATGACTGGTATATTCACACTACTTATCACCACATTTTTTGCTATTATTTATATGATTTTATCAAATAGCAATCGCATTTACACCACTATAATTTCTGTATCTACCATTATTTTTATTATTTCAATGTTTTTCTATATTCAAAATATCTACAAAAAATACTTTCCAAATATAAACTCACATTCTTCAAATAACAACAAACTTGTAT
This sequence comes from Bacteroidia bacterium, assembly GCA_035405785.1. GTDB lineage: Bacteria > Bacteroidota > Bacteroidia > B-17B0 > Aurantibacillaceae > BPGX01. The sequence goes on along the minus strand of DAONJS010000001.1, from coordinate 569,744 downwards.
CTCAATATACCGAAAATGGATATATTGTTTTTGATAATATCAATGAACCACAACTCAAAAAAGAATGGGAAAAAAGAAGCAAAATACCTTACGATGGAAAAGATAAAAAGAATAATGACCTCAAATACACTCTTTTTAGATACCTTACCAGCAAAGGACTTCCAAAAGATTCATTTGGTTTAGCACAACTCACCGAAAAAGAAATAACAGATATTGAAAATGGTTATCCAAACTATCATTATGTCAATGCAAGTTTTTTAGAAAAAAGAATTTACGAACTTATTCAGGAATACAATTACTTTAAAATTTCAAAAGACCCTAATGGCAAAACTATTGTTCTTCGGTTGTTTTACTGGAATATCGCTTTTAAAATCTGGATGAAAAATTTTTGGTTTGGAGTAGGCACAGGAGATGTGCCATCAGCATACAAAACTGAATATCAAAATTATCAAAACATCCATTCTGATGCACAATTAAGAGCACATAATCAAATACTCACTTATGCCCTTACATTTGGTATTTTTGGATTGATTATAATTCTTTTATCATATTTTTATCCACTATTTACTTTATCAAATTCAGAAGATTATCTCTTATTTTTTATGTTTTCCATTATTACTTTCATTTCATATTTAATAGATGATACCTTTGAAACACAACCATCTGTAACATTTTTTGCCATATTCAATACCCTGCTTATTAAGTTCTGTTTAGAAAATTCAAAAGAAAAGTTATTGTAACTTATCAATACATTCAAACATCAATTTTATTTTATTTTTATTTTTAATTTTATTTGGGCTTGTCCTGACATTTATCGTCAGGGCGTGCCCTGCTGACGATGCTGATAAGCATGTCAGCATGCTGACCGATAGTCCCGACGACATAAAATGTGCCGGGACACTGACCGCAAGCGTCATGTGCGTCAGCACTCGCATTTTTACTTTTCGTCATTACGAGCGTAGCGAAGTAATCTCAAAAGTATTAACTCACACAACATTATGAGATTGCTTCGGGCTTTCGCCCTCGTGCTGACGCTCAAGGTCAGCATCCCGCACCTTTATCGTCGGGACAATGACGAGTATTTCACAGGCTCGGGTCGGGCTGCTACGGGGTTCGCTCTCGCTCCCGTGCATCGCTTCGCTCCGCACCGGCTTCGCCGCCCTCCGTATCCCTCACGCATTTTTTAATCTATATTTTATTTTGATTAACCCAATCCAAAAAAATCTTGCTCATCCCTTTTATTTTTAATACTTTTACACACAATTTAATTTTTATGTCTCAAAAAGTAGCATTAATAACAGGAATAACTGGCCAGGATGGTGCTTATTTAGCCGAATTTTTATTATCTAAAAATTATATTGTTCATGGCATCAAACGCAGAAGTTCTCTTTTTAATACTCAAAGAATAGATCATCTTTACACAGACCCGCATGAAAAAAACACTCGTTTTTTTCTACATTACGGAGACCTCACAGATACAACTGCACTCATTCGTATCATTCAAGAAACTCAACCTGATGAAATATACAACCTTGCCGCACAATCGCATGTTAAAGTAAGTTTTGAAACTCCTGAATACACTGCTAATGCAGATGCTTTAGGCACACTTAGAATTTTAGAAGCCATCCGAATTTTAAAATTACAAGATAAAACAAAGTTTTATCAGGCCTCTACTTCTGAACTATATGGATTAGTGCAAGAAATCCCACAAAAAGAAACAACCCCATTTTATCCAAGATCACCTTATGGTGTGGCAAAACTTTACGCTTTCTGGATAACCAAAAATTACAGAGAAGCATACGGATTTTTTGCTTGCAATGGTATTTTATTTAATCACGAAAGCCCTATTCGTGGTGAAACTTTTGTAACTCGTAAAATTACCCGTGCCGCCGCTAAAATATCACTCGGACTTCAAGATGTATTATATTTAGGAAACCTTGATGCCGAAAGAGATTGGGGACACGCCAAAGATTATGTAGAAGGTATGTGGAAAATCCTTCAGCATTCTGAACCAGATGATTTTGTGTTAGCAACAGGCAAAAAAATTTCCGTTAGAAAATTTGCAGAAATGGCTTTTAATTTTGCTGGAATTCCAATTGAATGGAAAGGTAAAGGAGTTGACGAAGTAGGTATTAACACCAAAAACGGCCAACCCATTATAAAAATTGATAAAAGATATTTTCGTCCATCAGAAGTAGATTTATTAGTAGGCGATTATTCAAAAGCTAAAAAACTTCTTGGATGGGAACCCAAACATACAGTGGAAGAACTATGCAAAGAAATGGTCCTTTCAGACATTGAGTTATTCAAAAGAGATAAATACTTACTAGAAGGCGGACATAAAATTTATCATCAACAAGAATAAATCTTTTGAAAACTTTTACTAAAGATTACCAATGAATTTGTTTAGAAAAAAATCTATTACAGATATATTATCCAAACATGCTGAGCATAGTCATCAGCTGAAAAAAAATCTAACTGTTCGTGATCTTACTGCATTAGGAATTGCGGCAATAATTGGTGCAGGTATATTTACAACTATTGGAAAAGCCGCTTCAGAAGGCGGACCGGGTGTTGTATTCTTATTCATCTTTACTGCTATTGCCTGTGCATTATCTGCATTTGCTTATGCCGAATTTGCTTCTATTTTACCTGTAAGTGGTAGTGCTTATACTTATAGTTATGTTGCATTTGGTGAATTATTTGCATGGATTATAGGTTGGGCTTTAATCATGGAATATGCAATAGGAAACATCACAGTTGCAATAGGTTGGTCTGGGTATTTCACTGCATTTTTACATTCATTTGGAATTGACCTTCCTGCATGGCTTTGCACAGATTATTTTTCAGCAAAAAATGGTTACATTGATGCATCTAACATTCTTGCTACTAATCATGATTTCTCTCTATTACCCTATAATTTACAAAAAGCATTTAATGCATGGATATCTGCTCCATCTGTTGGTTCATTGAAAATTATATTTGATTTACCTGCATTATTTATTGTCATTTTAATCACATGGCTTGTATATCGGGGTATTGAGGAATCTAAAACAGCAAGTAATATCATGGTGGCTATTAAATTAATAATTATTTTGATGGTAATTGCATTTGGTGCTTTTTATATTTCAGTAGATAACTGGCAGCCATTTATGCCTAATGGTGTTTCTGGCGTATTGGCAGGTGTTTCAGCAGTATTTTTTGCTTACATCGGTTTTGATGCAATTTCTACCACTGCCGAAGAATGTAAAGATCCTCAAAGAGATTTACCAAAAGGAATGATGTATTCCATTATCATTAGCACTATTCTGTATTGCTTGATAGCACTGGTTTTAACAGGTATGGTCAATTACAAAGAATTAAATGTAGAAGACCCACTTGCTTTTGTTTTTTCAAAACATCATCTTAATTTTCTTTCTGGAATTGTTTCCATTAGTGCTATTGTTGCAATGGCAAGTGTATTATTAGTTTTTCAATTAGGGCAGCCAAGAATCTGGATGAGCATGAGCCGTGATGGATTATTACCTCCTGTTTTTGCAAAAATACACCCTCGCTTTAAAACACCTTCTTTTTCAACAATAATCACTGGTTTAATTGTAGGCATCGGCACACTTGTATTTAATTTATCAACCGTAACCGATCTTACAAGTATAGGCACATTATTCGCTTTTGTTTTAGTATGTGCAGGTGTTCTACGCTTACACCGAATGAAAGATGCACCTCCAAGAAAATTTAAAACGCCATACATAAACGCTCAATGGATTATGCCTTCTGTATTTTTAATTATTATTGCACTCACTTTTACATTCAATAAAAAGAATGCATTGATGTTTTTGAAAAATGAAAGTATCATTCAAAATAAAAAACAAATCATTGAATTAGTTGAAACAAATATTGACTTACAAAATGATTTAAAGAATCAATTAAACCTCAATAACCTTAATGATTTAAAAGCAAAACTACTATTGATGAGCGATGTGGAATTATCAAATTTACTTTATCCTTTTTCTGAAAAATATGATCAACTTGTAGAATCGTCTTTCAAAAACTTTTTCCATAATTTTCCTCTATGGCTTTTTTGGATAATATTTTTATATTTTTCTATTGAAGCATTTATCAAAAAACACAGTTTAATTCCATTATCTGGATTAATTATTTGTTTATATATGATGTCTCAAATTGAATTAAAAAACTGGATTGGTTTTTTAATATGGCTCATCATCGGATTAACAATATACTTTACTTATAGTATTAAGCATAGCAAATTAAATTTAAAAAAATAATAATTCAAAAACATAATACTATGATAGCACTCATTACTGGAGCAACCGCAGGAATAGGCAAAAGCACTGCTTATAAATTAGCAGAAAATAATTACAACTTAATTTTAACTGGTCGTAGAAAAGATAGATTAGATAATATCAAAAATGAAATTGAAAAAAAATATGGAGTAAAAGTTTTGACTTTATGCTTTGATATTAGAAATAAAATTGAATGCCAAAACGCACTTAATGGATTGCCCGATGAATGGAAACAAATAGATGTATTAATTAACAATGCAGGATTAGCACAAGGATTAGCCACTATTCCTAATGGATTAGAAGAAGATTGGGATACAATGATTGATACAAATATCAAAGGATTTTTATATGTATCTAAAATAGTCAGCAACTGGATGATAAACCGTAAGCAAGGTCATATTATCAATGTAGGATCTATTGCAGGAAAAGAAGTATATCCTAATGGAAATGTTTATTGTGCTACAAAACACGCTGTTGATGCATTATCCAAAGCAATGCGTATGGAATTGCTTCCTTTTAATATTAGAGTATCTGCAATTCATCCGGGTATGGTAGAAACAGAATTTAGTTTAGTAAGATTTAAAGGAAATGCAGAAAGAGCAAAACAAACTTATCAAGGGCTTCAGCCCCTCACTGCAGATGATATTGCAGATGCTATCTGGTGGATGATAAATCGTCCTGCTCATGTAAATATCAATGAAATGATAATTACACCTACCGCACAAGCCAATAGCCGTGATATAATTAAAAATTAAAAACACTTTTAATTACTATGAATACTCAAAAAGATAAATACATTCAAAGAGGGGTATCCTCTGATAAACAAGAAGTGCATGCTGCTATTAAAAATTTAAGCAAAGGAATTTTTGATAACACATTTTGTAAAGTCATTGAAAATGTCTGGGATAAAAATTCAAATACTGCTTTAATTTTACACGCCGACGGTGCAGGTACAAAATCTTCACTTGCTTATGCATATTGGAAAGAAACTAATAAATTAAATGTTTGGAAAGGTATAGCACAAGATGCTATTGTAATGAATCTTGATGATATTTTATGTGCAGGTTATTCTAACAACTTTGTATTATCATCTACAATTGGAAGAAATAAAAATTTAATTACAGGCGATGTAGTTGCTGAGATTATTGAAGGTACAGCAGAATTTTGTAACATAATGAAAAATTATGATGTGCATATTGAATATGCAGGTGGCGAAACTGCAGATGTAGGCGATCTTGTTCGTACCATTATTGTTGATAGTACAATGGCTGTAACTATTCCAAAAGAAAATGTTATCAACATCAATATTCAGGAAAATGATGTCATTGTTGCATTTGCATCATTTGGACAAAGCACTTATGAAACTACCTACAACAGCGGTATTGGTAGCAATGGCTTAACTATGGCTCGTCACGATATTTTTAATAAAAAAGTAGCAGAAAAATATCCTGAAACTTTTGACCATTCATTGTCTGACAATTTATATTATTCAGGAAAATATTTTTTAACTGATCAATTAAATGTCAATTGGAAAAATAATAATGGAAAAAATGAATCAAAAAACTTTGATATTGCTGAATTAGTATTATCACCTACTCGTACTTATGCACCTTTGCTAATACCTATATTAAAACAATTTTCTTCAAAAATTCATGGAATAATTCATTGCACAGGAGGCGGGCAAACCAAAGTACTGCATTTCTTGAAATCTAATTTAAGAATAATCAAAAACAATTTATTTTCTCTGCCACCTATATTTGAGTTATTATATCAACAAAATAAAGATAACTCAAAAGAACTATACAAGGTTTTCAATATGGGACATCGTTTAGAAATTTATACTGATGAAAGTACTGCTCTTAAATGCATTGATATTGCTCAACAATTTAATATTGATGCTAAAATCATTGGTAGAGTAGAGAGATATTCGGAACCACAGTTACTCATTCAATCAGAATTAGGCGAATTTGTTTATCAAAAATAATCATTCATTTTATTTAGTATTTTTGTCAAAAAAATTAGAATGCAAATTTCCATTGTTATACCCTTAAAAGATGAAGCCGAATCATTACCCGAATTATATTCATGGATTATTAAAGTTTTAGATTCTAATTTTACTTTTGAAATTATCTTTGTAGATGATGGAAGTAAAGATAATTCGTGGGAAGTTATTCAGGATATATCTTCAAAAGACAAAAGAGTTAAAGCCATTCGTTTTATGAGAAATTACGGCAAATCGGCCGCATTGCAGGTTGGATTTCAACACGCCACTGGAGATGTAGTTATCACAATGGATGCAGACCTTCAAGATAGTCCTGAAGAAATTCCAGATTTATACAAATTAATTACAGAAAATGGCTATGATTTAATAAGTGGATGGAAAAAAATTCGTTATGACAATGTGCTTACAAAAAATATCCCCTCAAAAATTTATAATGCTGTTGTAAGATGGTTTAGTGGTATCCCATTGCACGATTTTAATTGCGGACTAAAAGCATACCGAAAAAAAGTAGTAAAAAGTATAGAAGTTTATGGAGAGATGCATCGCTTTATTCCAGTAATAGCCAAATATGCAGGATTTACAAAAATTGGAGAAAAAGTAGTGCAACACCGTCCAAGGAAATATGGCAAAAGTAAATTTGGATGGGAAAGATTCATCAATGGATTTTTAGATTTACTTACTATTCTTTTTATGTCAAAGTTTGGCAAAAAACCCATGCACTTTTTTGGAACTATTGGAACAATAATGTTTTTAATAGGTTTTATTGCAAGTGCTTATTTAGGTATAGATAAATTATATAGAGTGTATCATCATTTACCAGCTCGTTTAATTGTTCATCGTCCATCTTTTTATATTGCTTTAACTACAATGATTTTAGGGACATTATTATTTGTTGCAGGATTTTTGGGAGAAATGATAAATCGCAATTCAACTATCCGCAATAATTATCTGATTGAAGAAAAAAAGAATTTTGATGAATGACCAATGAACAAAACAAAGATGATTTAGCTAAACTCAAAAGAGAAATTATTCTTCTTCAAAGAGAAATAAATCATCTTAAGTTTAAAAACTCATTTTTATTCAAGACATTAAATATCATCAACTGGGTAATTTTTATTTGTTTCTTACAGTATATTTTATCTTATATTTTTAGTTCCAATAATTCTGAAATTCCAAATTCCAAAATTGAATTCAAAACTCATCCATACAAAAATGAAAATGTAAAATTATACACTATTATTTTTTCATATAAGAATTATTACTTCAAAGTAAAAGTCAATAAAGAAATTGATAAAGGCATTATTTATTCAGATGCCATTATTAGTAAAGATTTAGTTTTTCAAATTCCTCAAAAATTAAAATTCAAAAATTTAAATAACCGCTGGTTTTTTATTTATGAATCATTAGGAATACTAACTATTTGTAGTATTTTAATTTTTACACAAATTGTTGTTTTTTACTGGAAACAAAATGAAGAATATTATCCATTACTTACTATTACAACTCTAAATAGTATTGCATTTATTGGAATATCTATCTTTGCATTATACATTCATAAAATTTTCTAAAAATCTTTTTTTATTTCTTTAATAACAAAAAATTCTTTTGATTTGCACGACAAATTTATTTTTAATATGAAAAAACTCATTTTTTCAACTCTTTTATTATTTAATCTATCTGCTTTTACTTTTGCTCAAAAAACAGGTTATGTAGATACAGATTATATTTTAAATAGTATCCCTGAATATAAAAATGCACAAGAAACTTTAGATAAATTAGCCGCCGACTGGCAAAAAGAAATTGATGCAAAATATGCTGAAATAGATAAACTTTATAAAGCATATCAGGCCGATGCTCTTTTACTTACAGAAGATATGCGAAAGAAAAGAGAAAACGAAATTATCAATAAAGAAAAAGAAGTTAGAGAATTACAAAAACAAAGATTTGGTGTAGATGGAGAATTATTCAAAAAAAGACAGGAATTAGTAAAACCAATTCAGGATAAAGTTTATAACGCAATTAAATCAGTAGCAGAAAGAAAAGGTATTGCATTTGTTTTTGATAAAGCAGGAGCAGTTACACTTTTGTATACAAACAGCAAATATGACCTTAGCGAAGAAGTAATCAAAGAGCTAGGTGTCAAAAAAAAGTAATATAAACCAAATAAACCCTAAAAACAAACAACTATGAAAATGCAAAAACTTATCGTAACAGCAGGAATGTGCTTATGCACAGCAACATTCAGTTTTGCTCAAAAAATTGCTCATCTTAGCTTGGACTCATTAGTAAGCGGTATGCCCGAAACTAAAATTGCCCGTGAACAAGCACAAAATTACTTAAAGGATTTAGAAAAAACCGTGATGAGTATGGAGCAAGAATTACAAACTAAATACAACGATTATCTAGCCAATGAAGCCACAATGAGCGATTTGGTTAAGAAAACTAAACAAGAAGAACTTCAATCTATGCAAAAAAGAATTGAAGATTTCAAAACTCAGGCACAGCAAGATTATCAGGCAAAATATCAAATGCTTATCAATCCTATTTTAGATAAAGCTAAAAAAGCCATTGAATTAGTAGCTAAAGAAAGTGGCTATAAATATGTTTTAGATGCAAGTGCTGGCTTTATATTATATTCAGAACCATCAGATGACATTCTTCCATTAGTAAAGAAAAAAATGGATTCAATGCCACCTGCCAATTTACCTGGCACTAATAATTCTGGAAATACCCAAGACAATAAAGGGAATAATAAACCATCAACACCTGCCAATAATAAAGGAGGTGGTAAAAAATAAAATTGAATTTTAATCATAAGAAAAATTTTCTTTATATTTGCAAAATGAAAAAATAAACTATACCACTATGGCAAATGTAAACAAAGTGATCCTCATCGGAAATGTAGGAAGAGACCCTGAAATTCGGTACATGAACAATGGCAATGTACCAAAAGCCACATTTGTATTGGCTACACACGAATACTTCAAAGATAGTCAGGGTAGAAAAGTTGAACAAACTGAATGGCACAATATTGTGTGCTGGAGAAAATTAGCTGAAATTGCACAGAAAATCCTGAAAAAAGGAATGAAAGTGTATGTAGAAGGTCGTCTGCAAACCAGACATTGGGTAGACAAAAATGGTAACAAAAGACAAATTACCGAAATTGTTGCAGACAACTTTATCGTCATTAGAAAAGTTTATGACAAAAAAGAAGATCAAGAATTAAGCAATGCAGCACCAGAAAAAGAAATCATCAATGATGATTCTGATTTAAACAACAATTCTGATAACTTTGACGCTTCAATTTAATTTCAATAACTGCACTATATTAAAAACCCTTCAGGAAATCTGAAGGGTTTTTTGTTTTAAATCAAATATAATTTGATAGTACTTCAGGCATTAAAGCATGTTTGCCTTCATATTCAATCCATCTTAAATTAAAATTATTTTCAGTGAAAAAATTTTTCTGTAATTCTTTTTCTTCTGTTGAAATAAATTCATCATTTGTGCCCACAAAATATAACCATTCCAATTGTTTTAAATTTTTCAAATAATTCATTTGATTCATATCTGGTGGAAAAACAGCTCCCCAAACTATCAATTTATCTACTTTAGTATTATTCATAGCAAGCCATCTAATGAGTGTAGCCGCTCCTTGCGAAAATCCTAATACAATTAAACTTTTTCCATCAAAATAGTAAGGTTGTATAAATTTTTCATAAACTTGATTCAAATAATTGTTGTTATCTTCAATATCATTTTCTCTCTCATATTTTGTCATCCATGATGAACCAACCTCTCCTCTACTCGATTTCAAATAAAAGTTATTCAAAGCATTGGGAAAAACAAAATAATGTCTATCATCAAAAATCTGAAAGTTCTTTTGAAAATTTTCTGCTAACTGTCCATAACCATGTAATACTATCCATAAATTGCTTGCTAATTCTGGATTTCCTTGAGTTACAACACAAGCACTTTTACTTACATTAATAAAATGTTTTTTATTCATCATCTAATTCTGGATACACTTTTTGTTGTGAATTTGTTGGATTAAAATTATTATCAACATTATACAACACTTCATCTATAGTTTGATAAATAGGTTCTGTATAATAAGTTGTTTTGTGAATATGATTACTTAATACAATAACAGTTACTTTATCTTTTGGTCGCATTTGAAATGATGTGCGATATCCATGCCACCATCCATTATGAAACCAAATAGTTTTACTGCTATCCTGATGATTTTTTATTCTAATTCCATAGCCATATAGCATTCCGTATCTATTTGTTTTTACACCTTTTGTCATCAATTCAATAAGCGTATCATTTAAAATTTTACCATTCAAAAAATTTTGACTGAAGTTAAACAAATCATGGATATTTGAGTAGATACTTTTATCTCCTAGTATAAAATCACCTGCATAAAATGGAACTGTTCTTGTTTTGTATTCACGAGATAAAGTAGTGTTTTCATCAAATACATCAATGTAATATATTGTATTAGTTGAATTCATTTGTGCATGAATGAAAATTTCTTTTTTCAAAAAGTCAGAGTATTTCATTCCAGAAACTCTTTCTATTAAACATGCTAATACAGCATAATTAGTATTGCAATACTTATGCCTTCTGCCCGTGCGAAATTCCTGACGAAATCTTTTTTGACATATAAATTGTAAAACAGATTCGTGTGAAAGTATTGTATCTTGCCTTCCAATTTCCGACATTAAATGCAAATAATTAGGTAATCCTGCTGTATGATTTAATAAATGAGAAATTTTTACATCTTTATATGGAAATTCTGGAATATATTTAATAACATAATCATTAATATCAAGCATTTTCTTTTCATATAATTTCAATATTGCAGTTGCTGTAAAAATTTTACTAACTGATGCTAATTGAAATAAACTATTTGTATTCAAGCATTGTGTTTTTTTAAAGTCGTTATATCCCAAAGCATTTTCATAAATTATTTTATCTCCAATAGCCACTAATACACAACCATTGAAAGCATTTTGATGAAATAATTTATCATAATATTCATGTATTTTATTAGAAAGTATTCTTAAAGTACTTGCATTTAATTTGTTATTCTTAATTTTGGTATTAGTTTTATCAGATAAAAATAAATGTGCTTTTTCTTTAATAAAAAAATAAACATCAGAAATACTTGTTTCTGCGGGTTTAGTAAAAATCAAAGAGAATATGAGTATTAGAATTAAATAATTATTTTTCATCATCATCTTTGTATTTATTGTAATCAATTTTATTTCCCCAATAGTTCATTTGTTGTTTAATCCATTCTTTTCGCTTGCAAATATAAGGACTACAAGGATTTGCTTTATATTTTTTTGGATTAGGTAAAATAGCGGCTATTGCAGCGGCTTCATCTTTATTAAGTTGATTAGCATGTTTATGAAACCAATACAATGAAGCGGCTTCTGCACCATATACTCCTTTGCCCATTTCAATAATGTTCAAATACATTTCCATAATTCTTTCTTTACTCCAAAATGTTTCTATCAATAATGTAAACCATGCTTCTAATCCTTTGCGAATAAAATTTCTTCCATCCCACAGAAATAAATTCTTTGCGGTTTGTTGAGAAATAGTACTTCCCCCTCTTTTAATTTTTCCATTTTTTTGATTTTGTTCAAATGCCTTCTGAATAGCATCCCAGTCAAATCCATAGTGTTCCAGATATTTTTGGTCTTCACTACAAATAACCGCCAATTGTAATTTTGGTGAAATTTTATCTAAACTCACCCATTGATATTGCCATTTAATATCTTCACCATTTAATTTTTGTTCAATCATTCTTTTTATCATCAATGGTGTAATAGGTGGATTAATCCATTTAAAAACAAACACACTTACAACAGATATTAAAACAAAAACGAATATTATTTTTAATATCCAAAAAATTATTTGTCTAAAACATCCCATTTGCTCGCAAATGTATTTGTAAATTTGCCTCCTTTCAAAGCCATTCATAAAGTTTTTTCAACAATATATTTTGAATAAAATGAAATGAATATCATTACGAATATGCAAAAAAAGAATTATCTTTCATCAAAAGTTCTCAATCATAAACTTCCATCTATCTAAAAAACAAAATTAAATTCAGATGAAATATAAAATATTATTTGCAATACTAATTCTCATAGCCATTTATTCAGGATACAGAGCATATCAAATTATTTTTTATACACCTGATATAAAGTTTGAAGAACTTTCTTTGAAAACATTAAACAATAAAAAGATAAACATCAATCCATCAACTTTAAAATCATCCATCATAATTTTTTTTCAAACACGGTGTGCTCCTTGTGTCCAAGAAATAAAATTATTTCAAAAAAATTATTCACTTTTCAGATTCACATCTCTATACTTTATTTCTGATGAATCACCAGAAAAAATTTTATCACTTAAAAAGAGATTTCATTTAGATAGTTTGAATTTTTTGATATCTACTGAATCATTACAAAGTATAGGAATACAGAGTTTTCCTACAACCTATATAATTAAAAATGGTAAAATTATTGAAACACACAAAGGTACATTTATAGACGAAACCAATTTTGAAGATGAACTATTTCACATAAAAGAAATGTTAGAATAAAAATGCATAATATTGAACCATTCTATAACTGGCGACATTTATATAAAGCGGAAGAGGATAGCAATTCGCCATTTTTTGGCAGAACATATTCTCAATTTGAATATACCAATACCATTTACAATTTTTATATTCATCCACAATGGGATTACATAGGAAGTGAAACCTTATACATAAAGATATTATTTTCTGATTATTCTAAAAACTTTGCAATAATAGAATTATTAGGCGAATGGAATGATACTTTACATAATGATATAATGTTTCTTAAACGAGAAGTCATTGATGAACTAATTTTTCATGGAATAAAATACTTCATTTTAATAGGCGAAAATGTTTTTAATTTTCATTCATCAGATGATTCCTATTATCAGGAATGGAAAGAAGATATTGAAGATGGGTGGATTGTGCTTGTTAATTTCAGGCAACATGTTTTAGATGAAATGAAAAATGAAAGATTGTTTTATTATTTATTTTGGTCTGAAATTCTCAATAATGTTCAGTGGCGAAAAACAAGCCCTCATATTTTATTTAAACTCATCAATGAATACATCTCAAAAAGCAATTTATTGAAAGAATAATATTCTAAATTTAAAACAAAAAAAGGCATATCTACTTACACATAGATATGCCTTTAATTTATTAGTTTAAACTCTTTATTTTCCTAATCCTCTTGGACTACCCACTCTTGTCATTGCACATCTAAAACCTAACCAAGCAGTTGATTGCCTTTGGTCTAAAAATCTTCTCACACCAGGACTCATATAATATGCTCGGTCGCTCCAACTTCCACCTTTAATCACCCTTGCTTTATCATTTATTAAAGATGTTTTAGCATATTCATACATTAACTTATCTCCCTTTTCTTGTAATGTTCCCTCTACATCATCAGATCCCCAATAAATAGAACTATAAATATCACCATCCATATAGTTAATATAGTCAGCCGTTTTATAGTTTCTTCTTTCATCCAAATTATCTGAAGGCACTGCACTTGATACTTCTCTCCAAAGAACTCTACCTGGGATATTAGATTTACCTTCTGGAGTTGCATTGCTATTTCCGTAAGGATCATTAGTCAGTACCGTCAAAACACTATCTTCAACTTCTTGAGTTTCGCTGCTTCCCCCATGAGGAGTAGGTGGATTAACTTTGTGTTTGAATTTTTGATAAACAGGTCCGTCAGTATTGACTAATATTTCTCCACCTAAACCACCCACCAAGGTTGCACTATCTCTTTTTTGTGTTACAAATACATTACCTCTGAATGGTCTAAATTCATCAGCATCTTGCAAGGTATTTGGTCTATATACATCCATTACCCATTCAGCCACATTACCAGCCATGTTATACAAACCATAATCATTTGGCCAGTAAGAATATACAGGAGTGGTAATATCTCCAGCATCGTTTAGATAACCAGCCACACCCATATAATCGCCCGCACCTCTTACAAAATTACCCATCATTTGCCCAATAAAATTATCATCAGAATTTCTCACACCATGTCCATTCCATGGGTAGATTCTTCTATCTGTAATTCTTTCACCAATTGTATTACCAATCAACCCATAAGCGGCAAATTCCCATTCTGCTTCGGTCGGCAGGCGATATTTTGGTAAAAATATCCCATCTTCCATACGCACATCTCTTTCTGGATTGTTTTCATCATAAGAAGGTAATTTTTGTAAAAGTTGTCCTTGCCATTTGCCTGATAAATAAGCTTCCGTACTAAAATAATCTTGATCAGTAGGGTTAGGAGTATGTTCTAATAAACCTTCACGAATTAAAATAAACTCATTCACTCTGTCTGTACGCCATGCACAAAAATCATTGGCTTGTAACCAGTTTACGCCTACAACAGGATAATCTCTATATGCAGGATGTCTCAAATAATACTCTACATAAGGTTCGTTGTATGCTAATTTTTCTCTCCATACTAATGTATCTGGCAATGCTTTGTAATAAATATCAGGGAAAGTAGGACCAAAAACTCTAGCAGTCCAATACAAATACTCTAAATATGAGAAATTACTTACTTCAGTTTCATCCATGTAAAATGAAGAAACAGTTACTCTGCGAGGCACATTGTTCCAGTCAAAAGGTACATCTTGTTCTGTTCTGCCCATAGTAAATGTTCCGCCTTCAATAAGGACTAAACCAGGACCTGTTTCTTGTTCTTCATAAGGCACTTTTTCAAAACCTCCATTACTGGGGTCGTTGTATGCCCAACCTGTAACTGGTGATCTTTCTTTAGCACAGGAAATAAAAAGTGCTGTTAATAAAAGGGTTAACCACTGTTTGTTTGGACTAATTATTTTTTTCATTGCTTTATTTTTTGGGTGTAAATTTATGTAATTTTTCAATAATATAATGTATATGTTTTTTAAATGTTACAAGATTTTTTAGAAAGAAGGACAACTAATTGTTCTGTATTTCTTTTTCTTTGGCTTACATTCAAATTGAATTTGTAAAGAGAGTTCATGAGAACCAGCAGTATTACTTGCTAATTTTGATATAGTAACATCATAGCTATATCCAAATTTAAAATTTTTATTTTGTAATCCAATTAATGCTATTACCGCATCGGAATTTCTGTACCATAAACCAGCAACAAAAACATCATTAACATAATACAATCCTAAATTAAGCTGTTGAAATTTTTGTTGTGCCTGAAACAAAACATTGGGTGATATATAACTACCACCACCTTTTTCAAGGTTAATAATAGCCCCTGCATGTCCTGTAAATTTCATTGGTAATTTTGCAACGCCTAATAACCCTTCATCTGGCTGAGTAAGGTGATGAGCGGCAAATCCAATAAAATAATTTTTGCTATATCCTAAAATTCCGGCAGCAAAATCTAAATTACTTTTATTTTGATTAGGAACCGCTTCCATAGTATTCCATACAAACCCTCTTCTTGGATCAATCATATCACCAAAATGAAGTTTGGTTTTATCTAATTGCTTTTGAAAATAAGTTGCCTGAAGCCCCATTTTTAATGAAAAATGGCGATTTACTGGTAAATGATAAGAATAAATTCCACTTGCAGAAACAGTTTTTAGAGTACCTTTTGCCTGATCATCTGTTAAAACTAAAATTCCTACACCACCTGCTAAAGCATCAAAATGTTGATCGTAACCTGCTGAATAAGTAACATAAGTACCGCTCAAATTTGGCCATTGATTTCTATAATTAAAGGTAATACGAGCACATCTTGCTGTTCCTGCAAAAGCAGGATTTAAATATAAGGGATTGGCATAAAATTGTGTGAATTGTGGATCTTGTGAATACACAAGGTCAGTAGTAGATATCACTATACTTATTAAAAATAATATAAATTTTTTATTGCCCATACATTCAATTTTTGAGTTACAAAAGTAAGTAGTAAAATTCTTATATGCAAAAAATATTTAAATTTTATACGAATTATATAAAATTTGGTTGTTTTATTCTGTTAAAATGGTTTGATTAAATTTTTCTAAATTGTTTGATTTAATAAGTATTTCCGGCAAATCTCTCTTCTCATATTGTTGATTTCTGAGCATTGGGATAAATCCTGCTTCTTTTATGGCCTGCTGAATAGAATTTGCATCAAAATGATAATCAGCACCAGCCGCACTGACTACATTTTCTTCTATCATTATGCTTCCAAAATCATTGGCACCTGCATATAAGCATAACTGTGCCGTTTGTTTACCCACAGTTAGCCATGAGGCCTGAATGTTTTCAATATTTGGAAGTAAAATTCTGGAAAGTGCAATCATTCTGATATACTCATCGGCAGTAACTGTATTTTTAATTTTTCTTACTTTGTTTAAAAGTGTGCCTTCATCTTGATATGGCCATGGAATAAAAGCAATAAATCCTTTTGAATTTTCTGGTTTTTCTGATTGAACCTGCCGAATAAGTAGTAAATGTTCAATTCTTTCCTCAATAGTTTCAATATGTCCAAACATCATAGTAGCAGTAGTAGTAAGGCCAAGTTTATGTGCTACACGCATAACATCTAACCATTCTTGCCCTGAACATTTTCCATTAGAAATAATTCTTCTTACTCTATCATTTAAAATTTCAGCACCAGGGCCTGGAATACTATCCATACCCGCTTCAATCAATTTAGATAAAACATATTCATAAGTATAGTTACCTAATTGAGAAATATGAACAATTTCAGGAGGTCCTAATGCATGTAATTTTAATTTTGGGAAAAGTCGTTTTAATTCTTTGAATAAATTGTAATAATAATCTAATCCAAGTTCCGGATGATGACCACCTTGTAGTAATAATTGTTCACCACCTAAATCAAATGTTTCCTGAATTTTTCTTTTGTAGGTTTCAATATCTGTAATATAAGATTCAGGATGCCCGGGTATTCTGTAAAAGTTACAAAACTTACAATTGGCTACACAAACATTGGTAGTATTAACATTTCTATCAATAATCCATGTTACATAAGGGGAATTATTTTTTTTGATATTTCTAATAGTGTGTGCAACATTCATCAATTCAGAAAGGGGAGCATTGTAATACAAATATAATGCTTCGTCTTGATTAAGAAACTCTAAATTAATGGCTTTTTGGTATAGTTCCTTTAAATTCATTTATATTAAGTAAAAATGAAAAAATTATTGCGGCTAAATTAAGTAAATATATTTTAAATGTGCAAAAACTCTCGTTTCAGAAATTTCAAATACTTAAATCACAAAATATATTCTCTATTTTTACAGCCCAGATGAAATGGAATAAAAAAAATATTTTGTATTTGCTTTTTGCTTACATTTTATTTCAATTTTTATGGTGGGAAATTTTATTAGTAAAAGTTCATCATCAATTATTTGAAAAAGAAAAACAATTACAAGCATTGAATATTTCTGATAAAGCAGTTTTTGAAAAAATAGAAACTCAAATTAAACAACAACAAAAATGGAAAATTGTAATGATAGTAGGCGAAGGAACTGTATTTTTAATTTTAATCCTTTTTGGATTTTACAAAGTATATAAAGTATACCAAAAAGAATCTGAAATCAATGCACAACAAACTAATTTTTTACTTTCATTGCCTCACGAAATTAAAACCCCATTGAGTGTTATTCAACTTAACCTGCAAACTATTTTACAAAATTCTAAAATCAATGACGAACAAAAAAATTTACTTACAAAAAAATCTCTGGATGAATTAAAACGACTGCAACTACTTGTAGAACAACTTTTAATTTCAAATAAAATTTCTAATGGCAAATATGTTTTGAATAAACAATCTATCCATTTATCAGAAAAATTAGAAAAATGGATAATTTCATATAATGAACAAAAATCAATATCAACTTTTATTGAAAAAAATATTGACATCAATGCAGATGAACAACTCATACAATTAATGATTCAAAACTTATTGAGTAATGCTGTAAAGTATTCAGATAAAACAATTGAAATACATTTATATTCAAAAAACAATCAAAAAATTCTAGAAGTAATTAATGATGGTATTCTTATATCAAATGATGAAAAAGAAAAGATTTTTGAAATTTTTTATAGAAATCCTTCTGCTGAAAACAAAGGAATTAAAGGCACGGGACTTGGTTTATATTTAGTAAAAGAAATAGCAAACTTACATCAATTTCAAATCAATGTTTTTGTAAAAAATAATCAATTCAATGTTTTTCAAGTTATTTTTTAATAGTTTAATTTTTTTAATCATATTGACATCTTGTTCTACTGAACAAAAGAATAATGATTTATTTAATGAAAAAGATAATGAAATAAAAATTAAATACGCCAAACATTTTGGTATTATTAAGAATAAAACCTCTACAAAAATTTTTGTCATACAAAGTAATAATGATACGCTTTTTTACAATATTGATAAGCCATTCAAAAGATTAGCCGTTTTAGGGACTATACCTGTATATCAATTAAAATTATTGAATGCATTGGATTTGATTGTTTCTATTGATGATAGCAAGTATTATTTTAATAGCGAAATTCAAAATTTAGTATCTCAAAAAAAAGTTTTTGAAGTATTGCCAAACTTACAATGGAATTATGAAACACTTTTGTTATCAAAACCAGAAATGATAATTACATATTCACCCATTGATAATCCTAAATTATCAGAGATTTTAAAATCACATCAAATACAACACGTTTTATATTTAGATTATTTAGAACAACATCCACTTGGCAGAGCAGAATGGATTAAGTTAATGGCTTGTCTTATTCAAAAAGATTCTTTAGCTGAAAAGATATTTACTGAAATTGAAAAAGAATATCTTTATTTAAAAGCAATGACTGATACTATAAAAAATCGTCCATCGGTGCTAACAGAAGTAATGTTTAATGATGTGTGGTATATTGCAGGAAATAAATCTTATATTTCTCAATTAATAAAAGATGCAGGTGGCAAGTATATTTTTGATTTTCATCAGTATGAAAATAGCAAACCATATTCATTTGAATATGTGCTGAAATACGCAAAAGATGCTGATTACTGGATTAATTTACTTCATTTTCAAACATTGCAACAAATGAAAA
The DNA here is from genome assembly GCA_035405785.1 of Bacteroidia bacterium. Lineage (GTDB taxonomy): Bacteria > Bacteroidota > Bacteroidia > B-17B0 > Aurantibacillaceae > BPGX01. Next base: position 550,282 of record DAONJS010000001.1, on the reverse strand, counting down.
ACACCACTCCCAAATATTCATTATTCAAAGCATTTCAGGAAAAAAGATGTTTTAATAATGACAAAAGAAAAAATTTATACGGCTATAATGATTACTACGAATCTGGTATTTGTCAGCCAAATTTATTATTGAAAGATTTAATACAAATATTTCATCCTGAATTATTTTCAAATCAAAATGAATTAACCTACTATTATCTTTTACCTGAAAAATGAAATACTTTTCTAACACATACTTTTTATTATCCATTTTAATTTTACTCTCTATTGCAAATTTATTGAGTGGTTCAATAAATATATTTAAAACATCTGATGTCCAAACATTATTGCTGGAACTCCGATTACCAAAGGTTTTGACAGGTATAGCAACAGGTAGCATTATTGCAATTTGTGGTTTGATATTACAGATATTATTTAGAAATCCATTGGCAGGACCTTATGTATTGGGCATAAGTAGTGCTTCATCTTTATTTACATCTATTGGAATAATGGGAACTGGTTTAATAACTTATCCTTTGATTTATCATTTGCAATTAAATTTACTTTCCATTTCAGGAGCATTAGTTGGTTTAATGATTATATTACTGATGTTACAAATAACATCGCAAATTATTATTATTCTTTTAGTTGGTTTTATGCTTTCACAATTGTATAGTGCTATACAAAGTATACTGACTTATTTAAGCACAGAGCATGCACTCAAACTTTTCACACTATGGACAATGGGGAATATTCAGAATACAAATCTCATTCAATCATTAATTTTATTTGGCATTAGTATAATTTCACTGATAATTATTTTGAGATATTCCAAACCATTGAGTATTTACATCACTGGTGATGAATCGGCAAAAGTAATGGGTATTGATATTGAAAAAATAAAAAAGAATTTGATCATAATCACTGCTGTTTTAATTGGCATAATTACTGCATACTGCGGACCTATTGCGTTTGTGGGAATGAGCATTCCTATTCTTGTAAGAATACTTAATAAAAATGCCAACATCTATCAATGGATTCAACATACTTTTTTATACGGCAGTATTTCTATTATTCTAACAGATTTAATCAATCAATGGATATTCAATGGTTCAATGCCACTAAATGTATTAATTTCTATATGGGGCGTGCCTTTGTTAATATGGATATTGATTAAACAGATGAAGTTTTTAATTTAATTGTAATGTTAATACATTGTTTGATAAATTTAATAATCTAAAATAAGATTACCAATTCTTTTGCTCTTTGTGATTACATTCTTATTTTCATTATTGTAAAAAGATTGTGTTATTTATACCACGCTACTCAATTACTCTAATACTTTTATCAGTTTTATTTACAACAATGTAATTATCTACTATTGAATAATTATCTACATTGTCTACAATTACTTTTCCATTTACATCTATAATTTTTCCATTTTCATCAAGTTCTTCATAATAGTAATTCTTGGTTATGTATTTTAATTCGTTATCTGTTTTATATTTCTTATTACCCTGTTTGTCCATTATTATAAATGATTGTGGTGTTTGTAAAAAGATTGTTTGATTATCACAAATTGTAAATGCTGTGTATAAAAATGCGATGTTATTAAAATTATTTCCAGTAACAATGCCCCATTTGTTTTTATCTTTTGCAAGAATAAAATCCTTACTAATAATTACATCTTGATAAAATTTTTTATTCAAGCGGATACCATTCTTATTTCCCACAAAAACTTTATTTTGATAAACTAATTTGAAAAAATTTCCATTTGTGAAATACTTTAATTCTCCTGATTTTTCTTTAATAAAATCTTGATTAAAATCAAATATAAAACATTTTTCATTCACACTAAAATATCCATACTTTTTATTTTTGATAATCAAAAATACATCATCAAAACAATGATAAATCAAATCATATTCTGCTCTCAAAATCTCTTCTCCATCTGCATTGAGTAATCCATACTTATTATTCTCTTTGAATATAGCAATATCTCCATAAAACAAAGACAACCATTGATATTTTGCAGGGATTTTTTTTCCATTATCCCACACAATACCATACAAATTATTTTCTACATAATACGCTTTATGATTTTCAAAATCACCTAATTTTTCAAAAGATGCAGATAAAATTATTTGCCCTTTATAATCACAAAGTCCATACAAATTATTTTTCTTAAACACATAATTTTTATCAGCCGACAACTCACTAATCCACTCAAAAATTTCTGATTCCTGAACACCCATTCTATTGATAAAATACCAGTTTTTTCCATCAAATACAGGAGCGTAGGTATTAAAGAATGAATACGCATCTACAAATTTTTTATCAAATATCTTTTGATGATTTTTGTTGATAAAATAAGCCGAGTCGTTTTTAAAAACAACAGCGATATTTTCACGAAATGGAGAAACAGCATCGTAAATAGCAGGAATTTGAAACTTTCCTGATGTATCAATAAATCCAACACTTTCAGTAGTATCCGTATATGGAATTAAAATTTTTTGATTCATTTCCATCTCTGTAATTATTTCCTTCTTAAAAGGAAATTCTGGATTTTCTTCAATAAATTTTTCCAGTTCTTCATTATTGACTTTTTTGACAGAATATACAAATAGCCATTTCCACGCCTGTTCAGCATAATATCTGTCTTTTGCAAACTCTTTCGCAAAACTTTTTAATCCTGCTGTATTTTTTTCTTTAATATAAATATCTAACAATCTTTGTAAAGCAAGTTCTCTGTTTCTATTATTTGGAAAATTTCTCAAAAACATCAGATACTCTGCTGCTGTTTGATGTATAGTAGTTTCTTCAAAAATTTGTTTATCAAACATTTTTTGTAAAGCGTTTATTTCAGGATGTTGATTGTAAGTTGTCATCAACATAAAAGTAGTATCACTTCTATTTATCAATTGTGCATATTCAATTATTTTTTGATTTTGATGTTGAATAATTTTTTCTTTTACATCTTTACTTGCAAATGGATGCTTACTTAAAAAATTATCATAAACTCTCGGTTGAATATTGCTTTTAATTTTTCTGAATTGTGCAAATGTTATACTATCATACAACTTGTAAATACTAATGCTATCAATAGTTCCATACTTTGTAATATATGATTTATGAGGATAATTGATAACGCTCAAATGAATATACAAGTCCGCACTATCTAAATTTTGAAATGGATGAAAATCTTGATAATAGACATAAGCTAAAGCGTATGCTCCTGCTGAAAATTTCTTTTTTGATGATAACATTTTGAATGCATAAACCTTTGTGTGGTAATAATCATAGTTTTGAATACTCTGCATTAACTTACTTACAGATTGCCCTAACAACAAATTGAAAATAGAATATAAAAATATGATAATTCTAATTTTTCTCATCTTGAATTTCATTAAATACTTCTGAAAAATAATTGATTACATCTGTTGGCAATAGACACTCTTTGTTTATTTCCCTAATTGCAATATATCCTGCCATTGAATGTATATATACACCAAGAATACTTGCTTCTTCAATATTGTAACCCCTTGCACACAATCCTGCTATCAATCCAGTAAGAACATCACCACTTCCGCCTTTTGCTAATCCACTATTTGCAATTATTGAAAAATAAACCTTTTGAGATGGTAAAACTACCGCTGTATATGCAGATTTTAAAACTATTACACAATTATACGCTTTTGCTACATCCATTGCTTTTTGTAATCTTTCAAAATGATTTTCACTTGTTCCAAATATTCTATCAAATTCTTTTATATGTGGTGTTAATATAATTTGATGTTGAGAAAATAATTTTAAAAACTCTTTATTTTGAGCAATACAATTTAATCCATCTGCATCTATCACAATTTTTTTGGACTCCTTGCATTCTAAAAGATTTCTCAAAACATCTGCTGTTTGATAATTACAGCCCATTCCACTACCTATTGCAATAGCATTATATTTTTTCAATTCAGGAACTGAGCTAATAAATTCAGATGATTTATCAATACTCAAAATACATTCAGGATATTTTTGAATAACAGCATTTAAAACACTTTGAACACTATGAACGCTTACTAATCCACATCCACTTCTTAATGCACTACCTGCACACATTACAGCCGCACCTCGTATAGAATAACTACCTGCAATTATCAAACAATGCCCATAATCCCACTTTGCACTTACATCACTTCTCTTTTTGTAAAATGTTTTAATAAGAGATTTATCAATAGCAAAAAAATTAGTAGTATGTTTTTCTATACATTCACTTGATAATCCAATATCCAGAACCTTCCATTCACCTGTATATTCGGCGTTTTCAGGAAACAAAAAAGATAATTTTGGCAATTGAAATGTAAAAGTATAATTAGCCCTGATAATGCTATCATGTTTATCATTTAATTTATCCAGAAATAATCCCGACGGCACATCTACACTAAAAATTTTTCTGTAATTTTGATTAATAAAATCAATTGTATCTTTAATAATTCCTACAGATGGCTTATTTACACCACTTCCAAGAATAGCATCTACACAAATGGTTGAATTATCAATCTTAATTTTTTTCAAATCCTCTACACTCTTTGCTTCTATAATAAAATCAAAACCTTTCAATTTTAATAATCTATCATAATTGATACTAAAATCTTTTGAAGTATTATTTGTATGCTCAACAATAATTACGCCCACATTAAAACCACATTCTAAAAGCATTCTTGATATTGCCAAACCATCACCTCCATTATTGCCTTTACCACAGAAAATATGCACTTTTTCAGATGGTCTAATATACTTTAATAACTCTCTATAAAAAACAGTAGCCGCTCTTTCCATTAAATCAATAGATTCAATATTTTGCATTTGAATGGAACATGCATCTACTTCTTTTATTTGTTGAGCATTCAGTATTTTCATAATTTTTATTGCGTGTAAATTTACACAAACTATTAAATGAAACGAACACGATTGCGAACAAGGATAAAGAGGAATGAGCAAATTCATTCATAAGTTCTCAATCATAGAGTTCCATTTGTCCATAAAAATAATTAAATAACTTCAGTTGAAAAATATTTGCTTAATTAAGTATTTTCATTGATATTTGCGACTTATTTTTAAGCGATGAATACATCAGAACAAAAAGATTATTTTGCACATCCTACTGCTGTTATTGATGAAGGTTGTAAAATTGGAAAAGGCACTAAAATATGGCATTTTTCTCACATTATGCCTGAATGTATTATTGGTGAAAATTGTAATATTGGTCAAAATGTTGTAGTGTCTCCAAAAGTAGTTTTAGGAAACAATGTAAAAGTGCAAAATAATGTATCCATTTACACAGGTGTGATATGTGAAGACGATGTTTTTTTAGGACCTTCAATGGTTTTTACTAATGTCATCAATCCAAGAAGTGCAGTGCCTCGCAGAGATCAATATATGACTACAATAGTAAAGAAAGGTGCATCCATCGGTGCTAATGCTACAATTGTTTGCGGACACAATATCGGACAATATGCTTTTGTAGGGGCAGGTGCTGTCGTTACAAAAGAAGTACCTGATTATGCTCTTGTTGTTGGCAATCCAGCAAGACAAATTGGTTGGGTCAGTGAATATGGTCATCGCTTAAATTTTGACGAAAATTGTATCGCTATTTGTCCCGAAAGCGGACAAAAATATCTTCTGAAAAATGGTAAAGTAACCCGCATAGAATAAAATTAAAATAAAATGAAAAAAATAAATTTTGCAGTCATTGGTCAGGGACATATAGGAAAGCGACACGCAGAAATGATTCGCAGAAACGAACATTGCCATCTTGTTGCAGTATGTGATATTCAAGATAAAAACACATTGGGTTTAAATGATTTGAAAGAACCATTTTACAATGATTATTTTGAAATGTTACAAAATCATCCTGAAATTGATGTTGTTAATATATGTACGCCTAATGGACTTCATGCTCAACAAGCCATTGATTGTTTATCACATAAAAAACATGTAGTTGTAGAAAAACCTCTTGCACTCACCACCGCAGATGCTGAAAAAATAATTTATACAGCACTTAAATATCATAAGCAGGTATTTTGCGTAATGCAAAATAGATATTCTCCTCCATCTGTTTGGCTAAAAGAAATTGTAGATAAAAAAATCATTGGAGATATTTACATTGTTCAATTGAATTGTTACTGGAACAGAGATGAAAGATATTACACAGGTAAAAATTGGAAGGGCTCACAGGAATTAGATGGTGGCACATTATTTACACAATTTTCTCACTGGATAGATTTATTATATTGGATTTTTGGCGATATTAAAAACATCAAAGCCATCTTTGCTGATTTCAATCACCAAAATCTTACTGATTTTGAAGATAGCGGTATAGTTCAATTTGAATTTGTCAATCAAGGTATTGGGTGTATCAATTATTCTACATCTGTTTGGGATAAAAATTTAGAATCTTCCATTACAGTAATTGGCAGCAACGGTTCTGTAAAAGTAGGCGGACAGTATATGGATAAAGTAGAATACTGTCATATTAAAAATTATATTATGCCTGAACTTGCTCCTACCAATCCTGCTAATGATTATGGTCCATATAAAGGCTCTGCAAATAATCATCATTATGTAATTGAAAATGTTGTAAAAACATTAACTGAAAATCAAACGGCTACTACAAATGCATTAGAAGGATTAAAAGTCGTAAATATCATTGAAAGAATTTATCAACAAAGACCTGAATATCTAATTTCAAAAAAACATCCATTTTCTACACAAAAAGAATTATTACAAAAAAAATAATTTTATGAGCATCTCAAAAGATATTTTAAATAAGAAAAAAAGTATTGCAGTTATAGGGCTTGGTTATGTTGGATTGCCAATTGCATTAGCATTTGCAAAAAAAGTTAAAGTCATTGGTTTTGACATCAATGAAGAAAGAGTTAAAATGATGAAGAAAAAAATTGATCCAAGCAATGAGTTACCTCCTTCTGAATTTGATAATTCTGATATTGAATTTACATCCAATCCATATGATTTAAAAAAAGCCAATTTCTTTATTGTCGCAGTGCCTACACCAATTGACGAACATAATTTGCCAGATTTAAAACCATTACTTTCTGCCTGCCATACTGTTGGTAAGGCACTCAAAAAAGGCGATTATGTCGTATTTGAATCCACTGTTTATCCCGGTTGCACAGAAGAAGATTGTGTGCCCGTTTTAGAAAAAGAATCAGGAATGAAATTCTGCAAAGATTTTAAAGTTGGTTATTCTCCTGAAAGAATAAATCCCGGTGATAAAGAACATACAATTACAAAAATTGTCAAAGTAGTTTCAGGATGCGATAAAGAAAGTTTGGAAGAAATAGCAAAAGTTTATAGCATTATTGTAGAACCCGGTGTTTTCAAAGCAAAGAGCATCAAAGTAGCAGAAGCCGCAAAAATTATTGAAAATACACAAAGAGATGTCAATATCGCATTGATGAACGAACTTTCTATCATCTTTTCAAGAATGGGTATCAATACTTATGATGTATTAGAAGCCGCAGGTACAAAATGGAACTTTCTGAAATTTTATCCTGGGCTTGTAGGCGGACATTGTATAGGCGTTGATCCTTATTATCTGACATACAAAGCCGAATCATTAGGTTATCATGCTCGTATTATCAATGGTGGAAGATATATTAACGATAGTATGGGTTTTTATGTAGCAAAAAATACTGTGAAAAAAATCATTGCTTCAGGAAAAAATCCTCGCAATGCAAAAGTACTCATACTTGGTTTTACATTTAAAGAAAATGTTTCTGATGTTCGCAATACAAAAGTAGCAGATATTGTAAAAGAACTAATGTCTTATTCTGTAAAAGTAGATATTGTAGACCCTCATGCAGATAAAAAAGAGGTAGAACACGAATATGGACTTAAACTTATTAGCAAGCCAAAAAACAAAAATTATGATGCCGTGATTGTGGCTGTTCCACACAAAGAATATTTGTCCTTAACCGAAAAAGATTTTGAAAAATTACTTAAACCAAAAGGTATTCTTGTAGATATTAAAGGAATTTACAAAGATAAAATAAAAAAATTGACTTACTGGAGCTTGTAATTTTTCAACTTCAAAATTCTATTTTAAAAAATAATTTTTTCTACAATTATATTATTTTAATTATATTTGCCCCATCGTTAAACTCTTTGTTTAAAATTTTTTCCCATTTAATCAAAACACATATTCATTGTTCCGAATAATTTTTTTTAATGTACTTCAATTCACATTTAAAGCCCAATTCAATAAGGGCATATTTCAATAAAAAATGTAAGATCTTTAATGAATTGCATTCTATTTATATTTATTAAACCAAAAAATTATGTTTACTGTAAAAGAACTATCTAATTTAAAAGCATCAGAACTCAAAGAAGTAGCACAAAAACTCAACATTAATACTAAGGGCAAAGCAAAAGCTGATATTATCCTGGAAATAATTGATCAGCAAACAAAAAATCCGGAATTAGGTCAAAAAATTAAAGAAGAAATTTTACAACAAATTTCTACTAATAAAACTAATGAAAGCATTGACACCAAACCAAAAAGAAAAAGAATCTCTAATACCAACACATCTAATTCATCATTTGAAAAATCTAATTCCATTCAATTAGAAGAAAAAAATAAAAATGAAGAACAAATAACCCAAAATGAAAATTATACTGACCCAGTACAAGAATTATCTTCTCAAGAAGTTTTTGAAAATGAATCAATACCCGAATCTGAATCAACAAATTCCGAATTAACAGAAACGAATGAACCTACAATTTCTGAAACTGAAGAAGAAAATACAGTCCCAATTATTGAAGAACCTGAAGTCCCAGAACAAACAAAAAAAGAATTGCAATTCACTTTTAATTTTGATGGACTTATTCAGGCAGAAGGTGTTTTAGAAGTTCTTCAGGAAGGTTATGGATTTTTAAGAAGTGCTGATTATAACTACCTTAGTTCTCCTGACGATATTTATATCTCGCCTCAACAAATCAAATCATTTGGTTTAAAAACAGGTGATGTAGTTCGTGGGTCTATTCGTCCTCCAAAAGAAGGCGAAAAATATTTCCCCATTATTCATATAGAAAAAGTCAATGGCCGAGATCTTTCATATATTCGTGATAGAGTTACATTTGATTATCTTACTCCTTTATTCCCTTATGAGAAATTAAAATTAGCAGGAGGCCAATATGAAACTTTAAGTACCCGAATTGTAGATTTATTTGCACCAATTGGAAAAGGGCAAAGAGGTTTAATTGTAGCCCAACCAAAGACAGGTAAAACAATGCTCTTAAAAGAAATTGCCAATGCTATATCTTATAATCATCCAGAAGTATACTTGATAATATTATTGATAGATGAGCGTCCTGAAGAAGTTACGGATATGCAAAGAAGCGTTCGTGCAGAAGTCATTGCTTCTACCTTTGATGAACCAGCAGAAAGACATGTTAGAGTATCTAACATCGTTTTAGAAAAAGCTAAAAGATTAGTAGAATGCGGACATGATGTAGTGATTTTATTAGATAGTATTACTCGTATGGCTCGTGCATACAATACTGTAATGCCTGCGAGTGGAAAAGTTTTATCTGGTGGTGTAGAAGCGACAGCTTTACAAAAACCGAAAAGATTTTTTGGAGCCGCAAGAAAAATTGAAAACGGCGGATCTCTCACCATTATTGCTACTGCCTTAATTGATACAGGTTCTAAAATGGACGAAGTGATTTTTGAAGAATTCAAAGGAACAGGTAATATGGAACTTCAATTAGATAGAAGATTGGCAAATAAAAGATTATTCCCTGCTATTGACCTTTTAGCATCATCAACAAGAAGAGAAGATTTATTATTAGATAAAACAACACTCAACAAAATGTGGATTTTAAGAAAACATTTAAGCGATATGAAACCCGAAGAAGCTATGGAATTCCTTATCAATCAAATGAGCAGAACAAAATCTAATGAGGAATTTTTGGTTTCTATGGGTAGTTAAATTGAGGAAAAGGTATGTAAAAAAAATTTTAACATTTTGGATATAGATAAATTTCCTATATTTGCCTACAAAAATATAAAATGACCCGACTAATTTCAATAACAATTTCTCTCTTCTTTACTTCTTTATTGTGGAGTGATGAAGTAAAAAAGTTAGTCATTGATGGGGTTTATCAAAACAAAAATCTATATGTTCATAACTACTTTTCTGGTAGTGTTGGATTTTGTGCTATTGAAGTAAAAGTAAATGGAAATATTACCACTGACGAAATAAATTCAAGTGCTTTTGAAATTGATTTATCATCTTTAAATTTAAAGTATGGAGAAAAAATTTTCATTGAAATATATCATAAAAAAGATTGTACCCCTAAAATACTCAATATAGAAGATGTTCGCCCAATGCCTACTTTTGTAATACTTGCCGCACACGGAACAAGCGATGGATTAATAACTTGGATTACAGAAGATGAAAACGGAGCATTACCATACATTATTGAACAATATAAATGGAATAAATGGATTCCTGTTGGAGAAGTAATCGGCAAAGGAACGCCAGAAAGACACACTTATACTTTCAAAGCTTTTCTTACAAGTGGTGAAAATAAATTTAGAATTAAACAAGTAGGGTTTAATAATTCTGTTCGCTATTCTAATGAAATTATAATTCAATCAGCTAAGAAAAAACCTACATTTATAATGAGTAAAGATAAAAAGGAAATTCAATTCAGCGAGGAAACAATGTTTGAAATTTATGATATTTATGGAAATATCATTAAAAGAGGATATGGTGTAAATGTAGATATTTTCAATATCCCAAAAGGAACTTATTATCTTTGTTACGATCGTGAAGTAACTGAATTTAAAAAGTGAAAAGCGTATAGTTTTTAGTGTTTAGTTTTGAGTTATACCAAAATACTTTAATTTCCGAAAAAATTCCGCTTCAATGCTCTTAGTGCTATCTCCATATGAAAAAATTACTTTTATGTTTTATCGTCATTGCGATGACGATAGTCCGAAGCAATCTCATTTTGAGATGTGCAATATTCTTTTGAGATTTCTTCGCTACGCTCGCAATGACGATGTAGACAGACCGCCTTCTAAAAGCAAATTTTTTGCTTACTTTTTTCTAAAAAAGTGGGAGAAAAAATGTTATTACCCTAAAATTTTCGTAAATTAATTAAAGAAAAAACATTAGCAATAAAGTTTCAAAATAATTCGTTATATTTGTGGCAATAATGAAAAATTTATCATACATATTTGTTTTTTTATTCATTTGTTCATTTGATTGTTTTGCACAAGCCAATCAGGCAAATCCTGCAAAATTAAAATGTGTTTCAGTTATCAATGGTGCCGGTGATATTGTTATTAATTGGATTCCGCCTTCTGATCCTTTTAATCAATTTTATGCTTATGAAATTTTTCAGTCCAATTCTAATTTAGGTCCTTATTTACTAATCAACACTATCTACACAATTGGTACTACTTCATTTACCCATACCGGTGCAGGAGGAAATACACAAAGTCGCTATTATTTTATTCGCACACGCTGGGGACCAAATGGAATGACCGCCTCTGCTATTTCTGATACTTTACACTCTATCTTTTTATCTATCACAGGAATTGGTGGTGGTGTAGCAAAACTAAATTACAATGATATTCATATACCACATTTATCTACATCTTATCCAAAATTTGATATTTACAAAAACACTACCGGCATACCACCATTTAACTTATTAACACAAACATCAAATATAAAATACAATGATACAGTAGCACGACTTTGCAATGGCACTAATTATTATTACTACATACAACTTCTTGACTCATCTGGATGTGCTTCTGTTTCAAATATCGCTAATGGAAGTTTTTTGGACAACTTACCACCTATTGTTCCTACATTAGATTCTGCAAGTGTATTACCAAATGGTCAAACTGTTTTAGGATGGAATCCTTCTCCTTCTCCAGATTGTGCAGGTTATATTATTTATCAAGTAATTGGGGGCATCAATGTACCCATTGATACTGTATGGGGATTCAATAATACTGCATATACCTATTCATCAACTTCTGCAAGTACAGGAACAGTTCAGTTTTTAATTTCTGCAATAGATAGTTGTAAAAATGTAAGCATTTTAAGCGGCGGACAAACTACTATGTTCTTAAAATCTGCATACAATGTATGTGCACACAGCATACAATTACAATGGAATACCCCACAATTATCAGGAGGAATTAGTAAATACTACATTTACATTTCAGAAAATGGAAATCCTTTTATCTTAATTGACAGCACTTCCAACACAAATTATTTTTACAATCTATTAAACTATAATAGTAATTATTGCATCTATGTTAGAGCAAAAAGTAAATCAGGCATTACTGCATCTTCAAATTTAATTTGCTTTAATGCTTATGGCTCTCCTGTTCCTTCTTTCACTTATATCAGATATGTTACTATAAAAGATACACATAGTGTAGCACTTGCTTTTTATGTTGATTCTACTAAAGTTTCTACGGGTATAGAGTTATTAAGAAGTATTGATAACATCAATTATCAAAGTGTAACAATCATTCCCACTTCAACTAATACTACATCCTATTTTTATACTGATAATTCGCTTTCTATCAACACCATTAAAAATTCTTATTATTATAAAGCATACATTTTAGACAGTTGTGGTAATAGAAGAAATTTAAGTAATGTAAGTAAAACCATTTTACTGAAAGCCAAAAAAGATAAATTTCAATCATTTACTGCAAAATTAGATTGGAGTGATTATCAAGGATGGCCAACTGGTGTAAGTGATTATTATGTTTTCAGAAAAATCAATAATGTTTTAGAAAGCACACCAAGAGCCATTCTCCCTGCTTCTACTTTTACTTATTCAGATAACTATTCTGATTTAATTGAAAATCCCGGAAAAATTGGTTATGTTATTATTGCTGCAGAAAACGCTGGAAATCCTTATGGATTTTCGGAAACATCAAATTCTAATGTAGCATTTGTATTAGATGAAGGTGATATTTTTATTCCCGATGCATTTGCTCCAAATGGAGTAAATTATGTATGGAAACCTGTTTTTCAATTCCCAAATACTGAATATTATCAACTTTATATTTATGATAAATGGGGACAACAGATATTTTATACTACTGATATAAATACTGGCTGGGATGGAGGAAATTACCCCCAAGATGTGTATGTTTATCTTATTCGTTACAAAAATTCACGAGGCGAATACCTTGAGTTGAAAGGTCATATCACATTGCTTCGTTGAAAAATGTTTTCATAAAAATCTGCCAATAATAAATTTATTTTTACCATTCAGCCCCATATAACACTTGCACCACATAGAATCAAAGAACACAATATAAAACACAAAGTGTTTAAAATATATTCTATGTGAAAATCTATGTGTTCTATGTGTCTATTGTGGTTCATTCAAGTTATTTTATTTTTGTGTATTGAATAATAACAATTTATTTTATTTAAATTTGCACATCATATTTTATGAAAAAATTTTTATTTGCCATATTGATTATTCTGATTAATTATTCTAATTATGCTCAACTTATATGTAATGCTGGAAATGATTTTACCTTCTGTCCTCAATCTACCTATATGCTTGGCGGTAGCCCAACTGCTTCTGGTGGTGTAGCACCATACACTTATTCGTGGTCACCATCAACAGGTTTAAGCAGCGACACTGTTGCAAATCCCGTTTTATCTTCATATCAAAGTCCTTTTTATGTTTTAATTGTAAAAGACAAAACAGGTGAAGTATGTAAAGATACAATTCATATATTTAAAAGTAATATTGATAATTATTCTGCTGGTGAAGATATTTTTATCTGCAAAGGTACCTATTCAGTAGTTACATTAGGATCACCTACAAATACAAATTGTTCTTCTTGCACGTTTACATGGATGCCCACTACATATTTAGATAATGCTTATTCTCCTAATCCTGTTTCAACACCAGATACTTCTACCTCTGGCATCACTTATACACTTTACATAAATGACGGCACTTGCAGTTACATAGATTTATTAAACATTACCATTGCACCAGTTCCATTAAATGTAAAACCACAAGATACTACTATTAAACAAGGCGAACTAGTAACCCTGCATGTAAATGGAGGCACAGGACAATACACATGGAAACCACCGTATTTTTTAACCATTCCATATGGGCAAACACAAAATCCAGATGCTTCTCCACCATCCACAATTATCTATACCGTTTCATCTATTTATTCAACAGGATGTATCGCTTCAAATACAGTTATTATTCGTGTTATTCCAAACGATGAATTGATATTTTACAACACTTTCACACCTAATAATGATGGCATCAACGATGTGTTTTACATTGCAAACATAGAAAAATATCCTGATAATTCTTTGACTATTTACAATCGTTATGGACAAAAAATTTATTTCAAAAGATCCTACAAAAATGACTGGGATGGCACTATCAATGGAGAACAAGTTCCTACGGGCACTTACTTTTATGTCCTTGATACAGGCACAGATAAAGGAATTTTTAAAGGAAATGTAACAATAATTAGATAAAAATGAATCTAAAAGAATTTAAAATTAAATTTGAAGAAATAAAAAAGAAAGGCTTTGTACCTTCATTAAGAAATGGTCCTACAGGGATAGGATATACTTTTGAAACTTTATTAGGTCTAAAAGAAAATAATATCGCTGAACCAGATATAAAAAACATTGAAATAAAAGCACACAGAACTAATGGGAATAATTTAATAACACTATTTACATTTAACAACAAAGTATGGCAAATTCCGCCCCTTGAAGCGGTGAGAAAATACGGTAGCGTAGATAAGAATGGTAGAAAAGGTTTATATTATACAATGAGTTTAAAACCAAATAGTGCTGGCTTATTTTTGCATGTTAATGAAAAAGAAATATCAGTTAGACACATATCAGGAGAAATTATTGCAAAATGGAAATTAGAAGACTTAGCCAATCGCTTTATCCAAAAAATACCTGCCTTATTATTTGTGTCAGCATTTACAGAAGAAAGAGATGGTAAAGAATATTTTCATTTTTATAGAGCTCAATTAATGAAAAACACAACCCCTCATTTACTTGCTAATCAATTCAAAGCAGAAAACATACTTGTAGATTTGAGATTGCATGACAAAGGTACAAGGGCAAGAAATCATGGTACTGGATTTAGGACTTATGAAGATAAATTACCATTACTCTTTAGTAATATAAAAGATATTTAAATATGCAAGTAGTTGCTGAAAAGAAATGTATTGATAATTCATGGGATTTTAGAAACGAAAACACAAAGACATACACACATTGTTTTCATAATTATCCTGCAATGATGATTCCACAAATTGCAGAAAGATTAATTATTACTTTTGGTAACAATGCAAAAATGTTATTTGACCCATATTGTGGAACAGGGACATCTTTAGTAGAAGCAAATTTAAAGGGTATAAATGCAATTGGAACTGATTTAAATCCACTAGCCAGATTAATCGCAAAAACTAAAACTACAAGAATTGATATTCAAATTTTGGATTTATATTTAAAGGAATTTAATGATATTGCTTTTTCATTGAATTTTGGAATAAATAAACCAAACATAATTCTTCCAAACTTTAATAATATTGATTTTTGGTTTTCAAAGACAGTTCAAGAAAATTTAGCAATAATCAAACAATTCATAGATAAAATTACAAATGAAGAAATTAAGAATTTCTTTTATGTAGCATTTAGTGAAACAGTAAGAGAATGTTCATATACTAAAAACAGTGAGTTTAAATTATTTAGAATGAGTGAAAAACAAAGGCAAAATTTTAAACCTAATGTTTTTGCAATAATGTTAAATAAATTATCTCGCAATAAAAAGGGTCTTATAGAATTTAACAAAGCAATTAACAATAAAAATGTAAAATCAATAGTAAAAGATTTTAATTCTGTTTATTCTATTGAATATATTGAAGAAAAATCAATAGATATAATTGTAACATCCCCACCTTATGGTGATAGTAGAACAACTGTCGCATACGGACAATTTTCTAGATTAGCCAATCAATGGTTAGGAATTGAAGAAGCGAATAAAATTGATAATCAATTAATGGGTGGGAAAAGAATGAAAATTGAAAAATTTGATATTGATACAATTGACAATATTATAACAGAAATAAATAAACTTGACCAAAAAAGGGCTGAAGAAGTATTTAGTTTTTATTTTGATTATTACCATTCAATTAAAAATGTTTCCAAAACACTTAAAAAAAATTCTTTTGCTTGCTATGTAGTGGGAAATAGAAAAGTAAAAGGTTTAACCTTGCCTACCGATGAAATCACAAAATTATTTTTTGAAGAAAATGGATTTAAGCATGTTAATACAATTATTAGAAACATCCCAAATAAAAGAATGCCAAGGATTAATAGCCCAACAAACCAAATTGGTAAAACAGATAATACTATGAATAATGAATACATAGTAATCATGAAAAAAATATAAATGTTTATCTATTTTTTTATTTTAAATTCTTATTGTAAATTTCTCATTAAATGAACTACGCTCTTGTTTTAGTAGCAGGTGGAATAGGCGAAAGAAGCCAGCAAAAAATTCCTAAACAATTTGTTGAAATCAATCAAATTCCAGTAATCATTCACTCATTAAATGCATTTTTGAAATTTCATTCTGATTTAATGGCTGTAATAGTTTGCCATCCTAATTATATCAATGTTTGTCAAAATTTAATTCAAAAATTTTTTTCTAATAATTATAATATCTTTATCACAAAAGGAGGAGAAACCCGCTTTCATTCTGTCAAAAATGGTTTAGAGTTTTTACACTCCAAAAATTTTTCTGGTATAGTTGCTGTGCATGATGCCGCAAGACCTTGTGCGTCTCAATCATTGATACAAAGATGTTTTAATATGGCCTCTGAAAAAGGTAATGCAATTCCATCTATTCCACTTAACGAAAGTATTCGCATTATTAAAAACAATGAAAATACAATGGCCGACAGAAGTCAATTTGTAATTATTCAAACACCTCAATGTGCTGAATTTTCTATACTTTACAAAGCATTTCAACAAAAATATCAACCTATATTTACAGATGAAGCAAATGTTTTAGAAACTTATGGTGAAAAAATAAACTTGTGTGAAGGTGAAAAAAATAACATTAAAATAACTTATCCCATTGACTTTGAAATGGCTCGTTTAATTTTAGAACAAAATAAACTATGAACAATTTACTCATTGCAGAACAATTTCATCAACTATCAAAATTAATGGAACTTCACCAAGAAAATGTTTTTAAAATTCGTGCTATTGCAAATGCCGCTTCTATTATTGAAAAATTAAATCGGGAAATTACACTTGACAACTATCAACAACTTTCATCTATCAAAGGAATTGGAAAAAACATTCTTGAAAAAATAAAAGAAATTTTAATTTATGGAAAAATTAAAGAATTAGATGAATACGAAAAACAAACACCAACCTCAGTAGTAGAATTGCTTAACATCAGAGGATTAGGATCATCAAAGGTATATAAATTATGGAAAGAATTAAATATCACAAATATAGATGACCTTCTTAAAGCCGCAGAAAATAATGAACTCACTAAATTAAAAGGTTTCAGTAGTAAAACACAACAAACACTCATTGAAAACATTCACTTCTATATTCAAAGTAAAAATAAATTACAACTCGGTATTGCTCTCAATATCGCAAAAGACATTATTAATTTATTAAAGCAACATCAAATCAATGCTGAAATTACAGGAGAATTAAGAAGACATTGCGAAATTATTAAACAAATAGAATTTATTACTACTCAAAAAATTTCACATCACTTATTACATCAGATTCAGCAATTATCTTCAATTCCTGTTGTTATACATTCTGTTAATGAAAATGAATATTATTACAAATTAGTAGAAACAACAGGGAGCAAAGATTTTTTGGAAAGTATTCATTTTTATAATTTGTCTCACAAAAAATTTAATTCAGAAAAAGAAGTATTTGCATCACTTGATACGGCTTATATTTTGCCACCACAAAGAGAAGATATCTCAGAATTTTTCTATTGCTCAGCAATAAAACCTGTTTCTCATCCTATTGAATATACTGATTTCAAAGGCATTTTGCATTGCCACTCTACATATAGCGATGGTGTGAATACTCTTGAAGAAATGGCAATATACACTCATCAGCAAAGATTTGAATATCTTGGAATATGCGATCATTCTCAATCTGCTACTTATGCTAATGGCTTATCACCAGAAAGAGTATTAGAACAACATCAGGAAATTGAAAAATTAAATCATCAATTCAAAAATTTCAAAATACTAAAAGGCATTGAAAGCGATATTCTAAAAAATGGTAACCTTGATTATGACGAAGATATATTAAAACAATTTGACTTTGTAGTAGCATCTATTCATAGTCATTTTGAAATGAGCGAAAAAGAAGCTACGGAAAGAATCATTAAAGCCATAGAAAATCCCTATACAAACATTCTCGGACATCCAACAGGCAGATTATTACTTATCAGAAAAGGTTATCCTGTTAATCATAAAAAAATCATTGATGCTTGTGCTGCTAACAAAGTAGTTATTGAATTAAACGCTAACACTTACAGGTTAGATATTGATTGGAGATGGATTAGATATTGTGTTGAAAAAGGTGTTTATATTGCTATTAACCCAGATGCTCATAGTGCAACGGCTATTCAAGATACTTTGTATGGTGTAATGGTAGCACAAAAAGCAGGGCTTAAAAAAGAAAATTGTATCAATACTTTTCATTTGAAGGATTTACTAAAAATATTTAAAAAGTAATTTAGAAACTATAAAAACAATAATAGTTTCCTTAGTTTTGTCGCAATTTTTTAATTATGAAACTAAAATTTTTTCTCATTTTTTTACCAAGTATTTTATTAGCACAACAAAAATTTACTATTCAAGGATATGTAAAAGACAAAAAGAATGGTGAAGCCATTATTGGTGCAATCGTTAGTAAGAAAAATACTTCTATTGGTGTATCTACAAATGAATATGGTTTTTATTCATTAACACTTCCAGCAGGAAAACATAATATTGTTGTAACAATTCTTGGTTATCAACTATTTGAAAAAGAAATCAATTTAAATGAAAATATCAAACTTAACATTGAATTAGAAGAAGCCAGCACACAGTTAGAAGAAGTAGAAATTGCAAGTGAAGCAGAAGATAAAAATGTAAAAAGTATTGAAATGAGTGTTGCAAAACTAGATATAAAACAAGTTGAAAAAATTCCTGCTTTGCTTGGTGAAGTAGATATTGTAAAAGCAGTGCAACTATTGCCTGGTGTAACAAATGTAGGTGAAGGTGCTTCTGGTTTTAATGTGCGTGGTGGGAATGTAGACCAAAATCTTATATTGTTAGACGACGCACCAGTATTTAATTCTTCTCATTTGTTTGGATTTTTTTCTGTGTTTAATCCTGATGCTGTGAAAGATTTAAAGTTATACAAAGGCGGCATACCTTCACAATACGGTGGCAGAGCATCTTCTGTATTAGATGTAAGATTAAAAGAAGGAAACAATAAAAAGTTTGAAGGCAATGGTGGCATTGGAACAATTTTTTCAAGATTTTCATTTGAAGGACCTATACAAAAAGAAAAATCATCATTCATCATTGCAGGTAGAAGAAGTTATATTGATGTGCTTGCAAAACCATTTTTAAGTAAAAAACAACCTTCATTAAAAGATGCACAATTTTACTTTTATGATTTAACTGCAAAACTTAATTACAGAATCAGCGATAAAGATGTGATATTTTTAAGTGGTTATTTTGGAAGAGATGTTTTTGGTGCAGGATTTACATTTAACTGGGGAAATGCTACAACAACTTTAAGATGGAATCATATTTTTAATTCTCGTTTGTTTATGAATTTAACTGCATTTTATAGCAACTACGATTACAAAATTATTTTTACTCAACCAGGAAATAATCAAAAATTTGAATGGCGTGCTAACATTGTCAATTATTCTGCAAAATCAGATTTAAGTTGGTATATCAATCCTAATAATACTGTTCGCTTTGGCATTCAAGATATTTTGTATCAATTCAATCCTACTACTGCTATTATTTCAGACGTTGAAGGGAAAACAACTGATTTAAGTTTAGAAAAAAAATATGCTAACGAATTAGCCGCTTACATTAGCAATGAACAAAAAATAAACGATAAATTTACAATTGAATATGGAATACGCTTTTCAAATTTTACCTATCTTGGAAATACTACAAAATATACATACAGAGATACTACTCCCGGTATTGCTAAACCAGTAGATAAAGAAGAAAAAGTTTCTGATTTATTATCACCTATCAAAAATTATTTTTATCCTGAACCAAGATTTTCAGCAAATTATGTCATCAATCAAAAGAGTTCAATTAAATGGAGTTACAACAGAATGTTACAATATATTCAAATTGTTTCAAACACTGCGGCTACTACACCATTAGATGTTTATACACCATCTACAAATAATGTAAAACCTTTAATTGCAGACCAGTTGGCTCTTGGTTATTTCAGAAACTTTTTCAACAACACATTAGAAACATCTGCTGAAGTGTTTTACAAGTATTTTCAAAATCAATTAGATTATATTGATAATGCTGATTTACTTATCAATAAATACATTGAATCTCAATTCTTGCAAGGCATTGGCAGAGCGTATGGATTAGAACTTTTTATCAAAAAGACAAAAGGAAAATGGAACGGATGGATAAGTTATACACTCTCTCGCACTGAAAGAAAAGTGCAAGGCATATCTAATAATTATTGGTTTTTATCCAAATATGACCGCACTCATCTTATTAATTTTGTCAATACTTATGATATTACAAAAAAATGGAGTGTATCTCTCACCTTTGTTTATTTAACAGGAACACCTGCAACTTTTCCAGATGCTAAATTTCAAATTCAAGGTTACAATGTTCCGTACAACACTACTAATCAAAGAAATAATTTTAGAGTAACTCCTTATCACAGATTAGATGTAGGTGCTACATGGAACATAGATGCACTTAAAACTAAAAAATTCAAAAATCAATTAGTATTCAGTATTTACAATGTATACAATCGCAGAAATGCTTACACTATTTATTTCCGCACTAATCCTGATAATCCAAACGAAACGCAGGCAGTTAGATTTTCTGTAATTGGAAGCATTGTACCTGCAATTACATGGAACTTTAATTTTTAAAACTAATACTATGAAAAAATTAATTACATATTTATTATTTGCAATAGTGCTTTCATCTTGTGAAGATGTTGTTCAAGTAAAATTAGAACAAGGAAAAAAATTATTAGTTATTGATGCATTTGTCAACGATTTACGAGAAACACAAAAAATAAGAGTAACTTTATCTCAAGATTATTTTGACAATTCAAACAATGTTACAGCCATTCCTGATGCACAAGTATTATTAAAAGATTTGACTGCAAATGCAACTTATACATTTAATTATTCAAGTAATGGTTATTATACCTACACACTTTCACCAACTGATACAATAGCAAGAGTTAATCATTTATATCAACTACAAGTTATTTATAAAGGTGTAACTTATTCAGCAACTGCATTACAAAAACGAACAGCAATTATTGACAGCATTCAAGTGAAATATGATAAAAATAATTTTTCAGGAAAAGAAGGATACAAGTGTATAATGTGGGGAAGAGATGTACCAGGACAAATTCCTGATTTTTACTGGATAAAATCATTCAGAAATGGCAAGTTTTTTGGAAAAACCTCTGATATTAATTTAGCATACGATGGTGCAAGCGGCGGAAGTGGCGGTGTTCGTGCAGATGGATATGTTTTCACACCAAACATTGCAGAAGCCATTACACCATTTGGAGAATATTTTCAAAAATATGATACTTGCAGAGTTGAAATACATTCAATATCAGAGCAATGTTTTAATATGTTTCAGCAAATTATTAATAACACAAATAATCAAGGTCTTTTTGCTACCACATTAGAAAATTCTAAAACAAACATTATCACACCAGATGGTGCAGAATTAAAGGCAGTAGGATTTTTTAATATGGCAAGTGTTATTACGGCTACCAAAGTGGTGCAGTAAATGATTGTTTTTATATTAAACAAATAGGGTTGTTAGTAACAAAAAATATTTAAAGCGTATTAATTTATCTCCAAAAAATTTATGACTTTTACCGCAAAAACAATATGTCTAAATATCTTATTGCTGGATTAGGAAATATAGGCGAAGAATACCATCATACAAGACATAACATTGGTTTTGATGTTGTTGATTTTTTAGCAAATAAATTGAATGTTAGTTTTTCATCAGATAGATTAGCATATATTGCAGAAGCAAAATATAAAGGCAGGCAATTGTATATCATTAAGCCCACTACTTATATGAATTTAAGTGGGAAAGCCGTTGCTTACTGGAAAAATACACTTAAAATTCCCAATGAAAATTTACTCATCATTGTAGATGAAATGGCATTTCCAGTAGGACAATTTAAAATTCATCCCAAAGGAAGTAATGGCGGACATAATGGTTTGAAAAGTATTGAAGAACATTTACAAACTTCTGAATATCCAAGATTAAGAGTAGGTATAGGAAACAATTTTCCCAAAGGCAAACAAGTAGAATATGTATTAGGAAAATGGAGTACTGATGAATGGAAAATAATTGAACAAACAATTCCACTTTGTGCTGATGCAGTATTATGCTTTGCATTTGAAGGTATTCAAAATGCTATGAATAAATATAATACAAAAAAGGCGAAGTAATAAGTACTTCGCCTTTTCAAGTTTTCTTAATTTTTATTTTTTACTCTTTTATCAATTTAGTTACAAATATCTGCTGATTTTCTGTTGTTGCTTTTATCATATAAATTCCAACATCTAATTTACTTACATCAATAACGTGCTCATTCATCAATTTTAATACTTCTTTTCCTGTAATATCCATAATCACAATTTCTTTTACTGGATTTATAGTGCTTACAACTACTATATCTTTAGCAGGATTTGGATAAATTTTTCCAATAGCATTTGGATTGTTAATAGCACTAACTTCTAAAACTAAACCAGTAAATGCTGGGTCGTTGAAATTAGCACCAGAATTTGCTATGCCAGAAGAAACGGGTCTGTAATCAGGGTTATAATAATCATAAGGATTTACTAATATACCAGAAGTACTTACAAGTGAATCGTTATTATTAGCACCAAACCATGCAGGAGCATTAAAGGAACTACCAGAAACAACTTCAGTAACTTTTCCTGTTAAATTTCCAGCAACAATATTATTTTTAAATTTTAATAGTCCATTGGTAGCATTATTTTCACAAGCAGTTCCATCAATCATTACACCTCTTGGATGGTCCATAAAAATAGAGTTGAAAATTTTTAATTCGGAGTTTCTTCTTAATCTTGCACCTCTTCTAAACCCACTTGCAATTGTATTTGAAGTATTTCCTCTATATGGTCCAATAATCGTAACATTTGAAAATATAGCACTTGTTTTTGGAGTATTACTGCTTCCAGTTGGGTCATTATCTGATTCAAAACCTTCTGATGTAGAAACTGATGGATTGTCTGCGATATTAGGATCTCTTACAGCAAGGGCAAATTGTACCATTCCACTAAAACCATTATCTGTATCAAAATCATCATCTAAATTTCTGTATGACACAAGATGTTTGCAATTTACTGTACCACCAAACCATTCAAATGCATCATCATTAGCAAATGATACTTGAACATAGTCAACAACAGTTTTTCTACCTACTGCACCAAAAGTTAAACCATTGATTTCTTTATTTGGCTGATAAGCATATCCAGCAAATTCAATACGAACATATTTGAGAATACCAGAACTATCATTGTCGTTTGGTGTAGTTCCACCACCATATTGTGTATCAGGAGATGGCGGCAAGCCCTCAATGTAATTAGTTCCACCTGCATCATTAGTAGAAGCATACCCAAACAATACAACACCTCCCCAATCACCTATATTTCTTGAACCTGGCGCCTGGTCAGATGTAAAAACTATTGGTTGATTTACTGTACCTTGTGCTATTATTTTTGATCCTCTTGTTATGAAAAGTCCTGCACCAGTTACACTTTTATCACCTCTGATAATGACACCTGGTTGAATGGTTAATACAGCATTATTTTTTACAAATATCTGTCCGCTTAATAAAATAACCTGCCCTGTAGTCCATGTTGTATTTGTGGTTATATTAGATGTAACTGTCATTGTAGGAGCAGGATAAACTTTGTTTTGCGGATCCCATTCACACCATGTGTCTGTCCACATAGGAGTAGGAGCAGGTGCAAATGCACCACGATAAGTTGTGGGTTGAAAGAATGGTGTTTGTGCCATTCCTGTGTGCAGCACTGCAATGAGTGCGGCTGCGTTGAGAATTGTTTTTTTCATAGTTTTATGTTTTTAATTATTTGCTGCAAAATTCGGGACACAATATTTTCTTATTATTAAGATAATTTTGTTTTATTATTAAATATCTACGGAATTATTTTCACGGGTTCAATGTTTAATTTATAACCAACATTTTTAATAGTTTTAATAATATCTTTTCCTAACTTTTTTCTTAAACTTACTATATGTACATCAACAGTTCTTTCTTTTACACTAGTATCATTAGGCCAAAGGGCTTGAAAAATTTGCGTTCTATTATAAACTTTTCCTGGAACCTGTGATAAAAGTTTAATTATTTCAAATTCTGTTTTAGAAAGTTCTACTATAATACCTTTTTTATTAACAACATATTTTTCGCAATCTACAATGAACATATAAATTAAAATTTGTAAGAGATATTTATTTGATATACACTTGGATAATTTATTTTGAGTATTGTAAAATCTTTTGATTTATCGTATTTGGTATTGCTATCAGCATTTTGGTAAACATATTGATTTTGATGTAAAATGTCTCTTATATTAAATCGTACTTCTAATTTATCTTTTAAGAATGTTTTAGCAATTTGAAAATCTATAACATCTCTTCCTGTTTCGTATCTATCAGGATCTCTTTGATTACCTGCAAAAATTATTCTTCTGCCAATTCTATTGTAAGCTAATGTAATTTTCCATTTTGATTTTTTATCATAATATGTTACACCATTATTTATTAAAAATGGTGATTGTCCTTGTAATGGGCGAACTTTACTTGCAGAATAAATTTGATCAGGTAAATGAACTTCTGATTTTATCAAAGCAAAATTGTTGAACACAGAAAATTTCTCTAAAATTGAATTAGAATCTTTTTTAGATTTAAAGATACTTGAAAGTTCCATTCTGAATTCAGTTTCTATTCCATAAACCTTTGCAAACTGTGCATTTGCCCAAGTAATTTCATTTGTATAACCAGTAGACATTACTTGTTCTATTGGATTTATGAAGTATTTATAAAATGGAGTAAATGTGAATAATTGACCTTTTCCTGGATAAATTTCATATCTTAAATCAAAGTTATGAATACTTGCTGGAAGTAAGGTATCGTTTCCATAATAAACTAATCTATTTACAGGATTATACCAACTTACCGGCGCTAATTCTCTAAATTCAGGTCTATTGATGGTTTTGGAATAACATAAACGAATAGAATTTTTTTCATTGATATTAAATATAACATTTACACTTGGTAAAAAATTATTGAATGTTTGATGAATATTTATAGAATCTTGTTGATTTCTTTTTGCAAGTAATGTTTGTTGATAATATTCATATCTAACACCGCCTATTATGCGAATAAATTTATAATCAAGTGTTGTCATTAAATAGGTGGCGTGATTATTAGATTTTGCAAAATACATATCGCTTGGTTTTGTAACTTCAATTAACTTAAATCCAGTTTTATTATTAGGTAAAATACCTATATTTTGTTCAGAAAAAATTAAATCAGATGGTAAATAAAGCAAACTATCATCAAATATTTTTCCAAACTTTGTATACTTTGCGTATCCAAATTGACGAATATCAAAATTTCTTTGTCTTTGCTGAAAATAATATCCAGATTGAATTGAAAGTTTAATATCATTTATATTGATATTTTTTTCAATATCGTATTTTACAGAACGAATATCTTCATTCATTTTGGAATAAAATCTATAGCCGGCATAATCTGGGCCAGTAGAAGCATTAGATATATTTGCTGCGTACATTGTATCTCTTATATATGGTGGTGGAGGATCGTTGGGGTCAGGATAATTTTGAATGCGAACAAATTTTGAATAACTCATATAACGAACATTTGGAGTAACTATATTGATATTGCTATATCCTAATGTGAGGCGAGATTTTACCCCTATATTTTCAAATTCATTTTCCACTGATAATTGAGATGAAAAAATCTTTGAGTTTGTATAAAATAATGATGTGTTTTTATCAACTGTTCTGTTAGAATCAAGAGGGGAAGTTGTGCCGTATTGTTCAATGACTGATTTATTAGAATTAAAAATAAAAGAATTTTTGAAATTAATTTGATGATGAGGATTAAATTTGTATCCAGCATTTAGTAATGAAGTATTGACAACATTATTTTGCGTAGTTGTAATATTGTAATAATCATCTAACATCACATCTGCATTGTTACTTGGGCTATTGATATAGTTAGTTCTTAATACATTAAATTTGTTGTAATTATTTTGATAATTTTGAGAAAAAATAAAACCAAATTGTTGATTGTTTTTGAAAGTATGTTTCCATCCACTCGTCAAGTTAAAAGTCATATTTGGCAATATCTTTACAGATTTTGTTGCAAAATCATTCTTAAACTTTTTAGCCATTTCCATTTGTTGATCATTTGATATCCAACTTTTTGGAGATTCTGGAATTTCAGATGGAATATTTTGTGAGTTATCATAATATCCAAGCCAATGATATTTACTAGCACTGTAATCCAAAAAAGTTTTGCTTGTTGCAAGCGTGTTGTATCCAACTGATGATGATATTTGAATAAAGTTTTTTTCAGGTATTGATTTTGTAGAAATAAAAATACTTCCACCTCCAAAATTTGCTGGCAAATCAGGCGTTGCTGTTTTATTAATGATGATATTATCAATAATTTGTGATGGAATTAAATCAAATGAAAAAGCACGCTTATCACTTTCAGTACTTGGCAAAGGAGCATTGTTTAGAAAAGATAAATTGTATCTTTCATTTAATCCTCTAACTACTACAAATCTATTATTTACAATGCTTACTCCACTTACTCTTCTCAAAACATCTGATGTAGTTCTATCAGCTGTTTTTCTGATTAATTCTGCAGATACTCCATCACTTACACTTTTATTTTCTTTTTGCATAATGACTAATCCTGCATCATTATTTGTTTGTTTTTCTCCAACAATAACAATTTCATTTAATAACGAATTCTTTTCAGGGGTCAATAATATGGTTAAGTTAGTACTATCTTTATTAATATTAATTAATATACTAAAAGTATTATATGTAATATAAGAACAAACTATTTTGTATTTACCGGGATAAACTTTGAATTTAAAGTTTCCATCAAAATCAGTAGTTGTAGAGATATTTGTGCCTTCAATATAAACAATAGCACCAGGAATAATTTCATTAGTAGATGAATCTTTAACTATTCCATAAATTACATTTTGTTGAGAAAATGATTTAAGTGATATTAAAACTAATAATAAAAGAGTTTTGTAAAAGTCAATTTTCTTCATAATTTTTTTGGGGACAAAATTACCCACAACAAATCGCTATTACTTTAACTATAATTTAAGTTTATATGAACTTAAATTAACCTGAATGTTAAGTTAAAATTAAACTTTGCAATTTTTAATCTTATAAATTAAGATAATGTTTGAAATTTTAAAGTATAAGAACACTAATTAATTAAAACAGGTAAATTTTTTGTTACCAAGCAATCAATACTAAATTTTTTACCACGTAGACAAAGTTAGTAAAGGGATAATATCAAAAAACATTCAAGTTATATGAAAAACTAAAAGAAAAAATATTCGTTGTGCTATTCTTTTATAACTTTAAAGTAAAAAGTATTTACTTTAATAAAATATATTCCACTTGTCCAATTTTCAGTATTTAAATGAATTTCATTAGTGTTTGTAACCAACTCATTAACCTTTTCTCCTAAAATGTTATATACTTCTATTGAAACTTTTTCATTGTTATCAATTTTAATTTTTAATGAATTCTTAAAAGGATTTGGATAAACAGAGATTTTATTCAATTGATTATTAGTTAATATGTTGGTAGTTATATTACAAGTTCTTTGATATGTATATTCACTATTATTTTGTAATCTATTAAAAAACTTCACACTATCAACACTACTATTTTTCAACATATAATTGAGATATGGTTTTAATAGATAAAAAACTCTCCTTTGTTGTTCATCTCTTGTAATAGTAGGTTGTGGAGAAGTAGTTGATTCACCAAAACTACAATTAAAATTATAATTAGCAAAATAACAATGACCTCCACCTTTTATTGTAACAATGGTTTTACACAAACTTGAACACGAATCGTACATTGGTATTTGATGATTTGCAGGAGGAGCCACACCATCATTTTCTCCAGCAAACATTAATAAAGGAACAGTTACAAATTGTGCTGCTGATATGCTTGATGGATTTGTATTAGCAGCAGCAAAATTAACAAGTGTAGTAAAATTTGTATAAGATGCTGCCGCTAAAAAAGAAGAACCTCCACCCATTGAATGTCCCATTATAGAACTTTTAGATGCTACTTTTTGATAAAAAAATGAAGATGGATTTGTATTTTCATTTTTCATTTGTTCATTTAAAAATTTTAAGTCCTTTCCAAATTCATTATGATTGGGCGAAATACTTCCCTCGGTTCTTGGGAATACTAAAATATATCCTTCAGGTACTAATGTATCCCAAAAACACTTGTAAGCGTCCCATGACATTACAAAACCATGTCCAAAAACAATAACAGGAAATTGTCCATTTGCAATTGGTACATTATCTCCAGATGTTGTTGAAGGATAGTAAATTTCAGTTAATATAGACCTATTTGAACGAGAAGCATCTACAAAAGTTATTTGCTTATGCCCAATACCAAAAGGCTGAGCCATTATTAATGCACTGATAAACAAACCACAAAAAACAAAACTTAATTTTCTCATATTTTTATTTTTTGTCCAAAATTAAATAATAATATTTTGATGTATTTAAATTAAATCATCCTATAATTTTTATACTCCCCTACTCTATAACCAGTAAGTTGTTCAAACTTGTATAATAATTTTTCTTTGAAAGGTAATTTAATATCATCTTTTGAATAATTAAAATGCCAGTTATACTTTTCAATTCTATCTTTCATTACAAAAGGATGCTTGCCATTAAACTTTTCTAAAATATCATTCACTTTATAATTTAAAATTTTTTCCTCATCAATATGTTGTTTAACCCACTCATCATCATGCCAAAGTTTATGAAAGTTTTTTTGTTTTTCTAATTGTGCTTTTGGATGTCTCACCCAGCCATAATGATAAATATACGCTCCTGTTTCTTTCACTTTTAATTTTTCATTATTCAATTTTCTAAATCCCTGTGCATCTTTATAAGAAAGAATATCCTTATTATTTCTTATGATGCGAATTTCTTTTCTATACCATTTTCTTGATGTGGCTATATAATCATAATTTCCAAAAAAATGATAATAATTAAATAACAACCCTTCTACATCAGGATTATACAAATTTTCTTTCATTGCTTGCTGAATTTTTTCATAATCATTTTCGTTGATAACTTCATCACTTTGAATATAAAAACACCAGTCAATGTCAGAAGGAATTTGTTCTTTGGCTTTATTTGTTTCAATGGCTAAAACCTTTCCACCTTCACGCAAATTATCATCCCAAACAGAATGAACAATTTTTATTTTATCTGATGGAATTGAACGAATAATACCTTCTGTATTATCTTCACTTTGTCCAATTGAAACAATAAAAATATCTACAATTGGAAGGACAGATAAAATTGATTCTTTAACTGGATAATCAAATTTTTCAGCATTGCGAACAATAGTAAAACCTGCAACTTTCATTTAATAAAATTCTTTTTTTATTTTTTTTATTCAGGATAAAACAAAGGATTATTTGTAGTTGAATAAATGAGTGCCACTGCATAAGCATTTACACCTTGTTTATTCCCAACATACCCAAGTCCTTCATTTGTAGTGGCTTTAATTGAAATTTGTTGTTCTGAAATATGTAATGTTTTTGAAATAACTTCTTTCATTTGTGGAATATATGGTTTGATTTTTGGGGCTTCCATCACTACTGTTGCATCAATATTTCCTATTGCAAAATGATGTTCTAATAATAGTTCAAAGGTTTTTCGCAATAATTCTACACTTGAAATGTTTTTATATTTCACATCTGTGTTTGGAAAATGCCAGCCAATATCCCCTAATGCGGCTGCACCTAATAGAGCATCACAAATAGCATGTAATAAAACATCTGCATCGCTATGTCCGTCTAACCCAAAGTCCGCATCAATTTTTACTCCACCTAAAAAAAGTGGTCTGTCCTTAACAATTGGATGAACATCGTATCCAAATCCTATTCTGTAATTCATAATTGATTTTATTTATTGAAATAAGTTTTGTAATAAATTTTATTTATGAGTATTATCGTATTTGATTTCAACACCAAATAATAATGCTTTTAGAATTTCAATATCTTCACTTGAAATTTTTGTGCCACGAATATCAAGATATTCAAGATTTTTGAGTTCAGAAATGCTATCAGGTAATTTAGAAACATTAGTATTTCTCAAAGATAATACACGAAGTTTTTTTAATTGAAAGATATTCCATGGAATTGTTGATATAGGATTGTTTTCAATAGCAAGCACTTCTAAATTTTCTGGCAAATGTAATTTTTCTGGTAAATACCATGTATTTGTTTTATTTAATACCAAAGTTTTTAAATATGGGCTTTTGAATAAAACTTTAGGACAACTATCCAATACAGCATTTTCAATTACAATATCTGTCAGTTTTTTCATATAGCGAATATTTCTTGAAATCTTTAATGTATCTGCATTACTATACCATTTTAAGATTTTTAAATATTGGCAAGCAATGATACTATTTGGCAAAGTATCAATTTTACTATTACCAATTTCAAGATATTGTAAATTTGGAAAATTAAAAAAACTACAAGGCCAATTTTGAATAGGATTGTTTAATGATGAAAAATAAACCAAATTGTGTAAATCACAAAATGATATAGGTAAATGATTAATGCCATTGCTATTCAATTGTAAGTTCATCAATTGCGAGAGTTTTCCAATTTTTTCAAATGATTTTTGCTCAATATTTTGATAACTTAAATCTAACTTGAAAACATTTTTACTATTTGCAATAGCAGATTTCAAATCTTTGTAAACTTCTGAATTAAAAGGTCCATATAAATCAAAAGGATTTTGAGCGGTAGATATAAAAACTAATGTAACTAACAATAATGTATTCAATAGATTCTTCATTGGAAACAAAAATTATTGAGCAACAAAATTTGTTTCTTCTACAATACTTTCTCCAATCAAAGTCGTGCTTGTGCAATTAGTTGCCAACACTTTTACATATTCACCTTTTTGATGATGTTTTTTAGGAAATACAACTACTACATTTTGCGAATTTCTGCCCATCCACATTTCGCTTGATTTTCTGGATTCTCCTTCAATAAGCACTTCGTGTATTTTATTTAATTGTGCTTTTACTTTTTCGGCACTATGTTTTTGTTGTAATTCAATGATTTCATTTAATCTTCTTTTTTTAATTTCTTCAGGAACATCATCTTTATATTTTCTTTCGGCTAATGTTTTAGGTCTTTCACTATACATAAACATATAAGCAAAATCAAACTTTACTTTTTCCATTATTGCAAGAGTTTGTTCGTGATCTTTTTCAGTTTCTCCACAAAATCCTGCAATAATATCAGTAGAAATAGCACAATCTGGCATATAATGTCTGATAGCATCAATTCTTTCCAAATACCATTCAGCAGTATAACCACGGTTCATTCTTTTAAGCACTTCACTACTTCCGCTTTGAATAGGTAAATGAATGTATTTACAGATATTAGGATATTTTGCCATTGTTTTTAACACCTCATCAGTCATATCTTTTGGATGTGAAGTAGAAAATCTGATTCTTAATTCAGGACTAATTTGTGCTACCATTTCAAGTAATTGAGCAAAATTAATTCCAGTATTTTTATCTGATGATTTTAATACTTCTTTTTTTAATCCATCTCCATTCCAATAGTATGAATCTACATTTTGTCCAAGTAAAGTAACTTCTCTATAATTATTTTCAAATAATTGCTTAGCTTCATTAACAATTGAATAAGGATTCCTACTTCTTTCTCTGCCGCGGGTAAATGGAACTACACAAAAACTACACATATTATCACATCCTCTCATAATACTGATAAATGCTGTAACTCCATTGCTATTTAAACGAACAGGGGCAATATCCGCGTATGTTTCTTCCTTGCTTAATAATACATTCACTGCTTTTTTTCCATCTTCTGCTTCTTCAATTAAATCAGGCAAAGAACGATAAGCATCAGGCCCTGCTACAATATCTACTAATTGTTCTTCTTCTAACAATTGATTTTTCAACCTTTCAGCCATACAACCTAATACACCTACCAGAGATTTAGTTTGACTTTTTATGTGTTTCAATTCTTTTAAGCGATAACGGATTTTTTGCTCAGCATTATCTCTGATGGCACAGGTATTCAATAAAATAAGATCAGCGTCTTCTGCTGTATTTGCGGGTTTCAAACCTTTTTCAGTAAGTATAGCACTTACAATTTCACTATCTGATACATTCATTTGACAGCCATATGATTCTATGTAAAATGTTTTTTTATTCATTGCTATAATTTTTTATACTACACATACTTTTTCTTTAAACACAAAGATACACAAAGAAAGTTACAAAGTTCACAAAGAATCTTTAAATTTATTAAACCTTCGTGACCTTTGTAAAAAAATCTTGATGTGCTTTGTGTTTTATTAATTTTCATTTATCACGAATTAAATAATATCTAATTTTTTATTCAACAGTTACGCTTTTTGCAAGATTTCTTGGTTGGTCAACATTACAACCTCTTAATACTGCAATATGATATGCTAACAACTGTAATGGAATAACAGACACTAATGGGCTTAATGCTTCATCTGTCTCGGGAATTTCAATAATATGGTCAGCGTATTTTTTCACTTCTTTATCTCCTGCAGTAACAATAGCGATGATTTTACCTTTGCGTGCTTTAACTTCCTGAATGTTACTCAAAACTTTTTCATAATTAGGTCCTTTATTGGCTAAAAATACAACGGGCATATTTTCATCAATAAGAGCAATAGGTCCATGTTTCATTTCTGCGGCAGGATAACCTTCTGCGTGTATGTAAGAAATTTCTTTAAGTTTCAATGCTCCTTCTAATGCAATTGGATAACCATACCCTCTTCCTAAATACAAAAAGTTTTTGGCATCTTTATAAATCTTTGCGATTTCCTGAATGTAAGCATCTGATTCTAATACTTGTTCAATTTTTTGTGGAATGGCTTCTAACTCATATAACAGAGAACGGAAACGAGTAGTAGGTAAAGTTTGTTTTAATTGTGCAATTTGTAATGCCATTAAGGTAAGCACTGTAACCTGAGCGGTGAATGCTTTTGTAGATGCTACACCAATTTCAGGTCCTGCGTGTGTATAACTTCCTGCGTGAGTAGCACGAGCAATAGATGAACCAACAACATTGCATATTCCTAAAACTGTTGCACCTCTTTGTTTGGCTATTTCAATAGCGGCTAATGTATCTGCCGTTTCTCCACTTTGTGAAATAGCAATAACCACATCTTTTGGGTAAATAATAGGATTTCTATAACGAAATTCAGAACCATATTCCACTTCTACAGGAATGCGAGTTAAATCTTCAAACAGATATTCACCAATTAAACCAGCGTGATAAGAAGTTCCACATCCTACAATGATAATACGAGGTGCATTGATTAATATGTTTTCATAATCTCTGATTCCACCCAAATACACTTTTCCTTCCTGAGCATTGATTCTACCTCGCATACTATCTTTGACAGATTTAGGTTGCTCAAAAATTTCTTTGAGCATAAAGTGTTCATAACCACCTTTTTCAATGGCTTCTAATTCCATTGTCAATTCTTCAATGTATGGGGTAATTTGCTTTTTATCTTTAAGATGAACAATTCTTATCTCTTCATTTTTTTTCAAAATAGCAACAGTTTCATCGTCTAAATAAACCACATTTCTTGTATATTCAATAATTGGCGAAGCGTCTGAAGCAACGACATATTCATTTTTACCAATACCAATAACCATTGGGCTACTTTTTTTGGCAACAATTAATGTATCTGGATTATCTTTATCTAATATAACAATTGCATAAGCCCCAATAACTTGATTTAATGCAGTGATGACAGCATCTTCTAATGAAACATTTTCATTTTTTTGAATATCTTCAATGAGATGAATAAGCACTTCAGTATCAGTATCTGATAAAAATTTGTGTCCTCTTTTTTTCAAACCTTCTTTCAAAGAAGCATAATTTTCAATAATGCCATTATGAATAATAGCCAATTTTCCATTTTGAGAGAGGTGAGGATGAGCATTAACATCATTGGGTTCGCCATGTGTAGCCCAACGAGTATGTGCTATACCAATTTTTCCAGATGTATCTTTATCTTTACAGAAAATATCTAAATCAGAGACCTTTCCTTTCTTTTTGAAAACGTTTAATTGATTTTTAGGATTTATAATGGCTACACCTGCACTGTCATAGCCCCTGTATTCTAAGCGATACAAACCTTTAATAAGAATTGGATAGGCGTCTTTATCACCTACATAACCTACAATTCCACACATATATTTTTTGCTGTAAAGTTATGAAATTTTGAGGTGAAAAGGAAATTTTTAAAGTTTTTAGTTAGGGGCGTATCGCCATACGCCCATACTTTTTGAGTTTTGAGTTAATAAAAAACAACTAAAAACTAAACACTAAAAATTCAAAACCAAATTAACTGCAACAGTTATTTTTATTACTACCATCTATTTTTTGTTGTTGAATGGGAGGACAAGGAACGGTGCCATAACTACAAAATACACAGCAATCACCTTTTTTAGGTTTCAGGATATTATGACACTTTTCACATTCATAAAAAAACATACAAGCATCTGTTGGCATTGTTTCTTCTTTTTGATGCCCGCAAATTGGACAAGTAATGATTGATTGTAATTGAATTTTCATACATTTATTTTTTTTGTTTTCCTACGGGGATAACTGAATTAGTAACTTTTTCACCATTTTTATATTCTAAAGTTGTAGTCAATTTTCCTGACTGTTCAAAATAACTCCATACTCCATGCGGAACACTAGAAATTTTTCCTGTTTTTTTATCTTTTACAATTTTGTAATTACTAATAACCTGAATTTTTCCATTAGGATAATAACTAATGTTTTCGCCTGTTAGTTTTCCTTTTTCAAAATTATTTTCTTTACGAATAACACCTGTTTCATAATAATATTTCCATTTTCCTTGCATGTGGCCTTTTCTATACTTTCCTTCACTTTCTAAAAAGCCACCTCTTTCATAATATGATTGATATTTGCCATGACGGATATTATTGACAAATGTGATTATTTCTTTCAGTTGTCCATTGGGATACCAATAAGTCCATTGACCATCTTTACCGCCAATTTTGTTGTAATAACCAATATAATTTTGCTTACCATTTTCAAACCATGCTTTCCATTCGCCGACCATTGTTCCATTATTAAAATGACCAATATCTTTAAGTTGCCCATTTTCCCACCATTGTTTCCATTCACCGTGTTCTTTGCCATTCAGATAATCGCCTTCCTGTAATTTTTTTCCACTTTCAAAATAAGTTATCCAATGACCATTTTTAATATCATCAGTGTATGTTCCTGTTCTCCATAATTGTCCGCCACGATAAAAGTATTTCCATTCGCCTTGTTTTTTATCATCTTTGAAAAGTCCAGTGGATTCAATATTTCCATTAGGATAATAGTAAGTCCAGAGTGAATCTCTTTTATCATCTTTAAGATAACCAATCATTTCGGGCTTTCCATCTTCATAATAAAATTTCCACAAACCATTTTTTTTATTGTTGATAAAATTTCCTTCGCTTTTGATATTGTGATTAGGATAATATGATGAGTAGTAACCATTTAAGATGCCTTTTTCATAAGTTGCTTCGTAGTCAAGTTCTCCATTTGGATGAAAAAATCTCCATACACCATGCTGATAGCCATCTTTATATTCGCCCATTGTTTTAATGATTCCCGTTTCGTAAGTTACGGTAATTTTTCCATTACCATTTTGCACCAATGGTTTTCCATTTTCATCATACATTTCAATGAGTTTGGGTAAAGAATCTTCGTAAATTTTTAGAAATTTGAGTTTCCCATTTTTGTAAAATCCTTTCCATTCTTTGCATGGTTTATTATTGCAGTAATTATTAATTTCTGAAAGTTTTCCATCTTCATTATAAATTTTTACTTCACCATTTTTTTGATTATTTTCAAAAGTGCCTTCTGATTGAATATTTCCATTTTCATAATAATAAATCCATTTACCTTCTTTTTTACCTTTATTAAAAGTTTCAATACTTTCTACTTTTCCATTTTCAAAAAAAGTTGTCCATGTGCTATCTGGAATATCGTTGTAAAATTTAGCAATACGGGCTTTTTGACCATTTTTGTAAAAGTAAATAAATGTGCCGTGCTTAACACCTTTTTTGTATTTTTCAATTCCTTTCAAATTACCATTATCATAATAATATCGCCAGATGCTATCCGTTTTTCCCATAAAATAAAAACCTTCAACAGATAATTTGCCATTTTTAAAATACTCATAATAATTTCCGTGTGGCATATTTTTGTATGTATGCATTTCTATTTTTAAATTCTTTTCTTCGGGGTCGTAATACTCTTTATGAACCTGAGATTTTAATGAGGAGAAAACAAGTAAAAAAGAAGTAACTAATACATTCAACAATTTATTCATTTTATTTTTTTGGCAAATGTAATTAATATAATAAAGAAAGAGATACTAAAAAATGTTGAAAACTTTGTGGATTTAAATTATATGAACGGTAAGTATGTGTTATGAGTAAATCAGTATTTTTGGCAAAAAAAGAAATTATAAAAAAAATAATCTTTATGAAAAGATATTTTGCTCTTGTTCTGCTTGCACTCTCTTTATCAAATGTTATTGCTCAAAAAAATAATTTTACTTTTTCTAATGATACTACAAAATTTACTAAAGAATTAGAAGAGTATTTTTATGCTAATACAGGCAATAAAAAAGAAGCGGAAGTTTTTTTAGAAGATTTTTCAAAACGATGGAAATCTAATCTAATTGCAGGTTTCTTTAAACAAAATATTATTGAAATAAGTAATTTGTTTGTTCAAAAAAAATTAAAGCCATATCCTTATTTTGTGAATTACTATAAAATTATCTATGATATAATTGAAAATAATATCCCTAAAAATAAATTTGATAACTTTTATACTGTGTTCTTAAAAGCACTGAATACAAGGAGTATTAAAAATTTACAGGACATTTTAGATATGTGCGAAAATTTATATAAAGATAACACCTTTTATACTGCATCATTTATTTTCAAAACACAAACAGATGATTTTATACTTGAATTTGATAGTGTGCCAAGATTATCTTACAAAAACACCAATATTATAGGTAAAAATACTCGTAATGATTCCATTGCAATAGAAGGCACTTCTGGTTTTTATTATCCAAATCAAAAAAAGATTTTTGGTAAAGGTGGAAAAGTAAGTTGGCGAAGAACTGGATTGCCCGAAGATGTTTTTGCTGAAATAAAAAAGTATGTTATTGATTGCAGAAATGGCACATATACTACTGACTCTGCTGTATTTCATGGAAAACAATATTTTGATAAACCACAAGTTGGAAAATTAACAGATAAAATTATTACTGAAAAAAATGAAGATACTTATCCAAGATTTGACTCTTATTCAAAAAGATTAACCGTGAAAAATATCTATCCCAATATTGACTACGATGGAGGATTTGGTATGAGAGGAGATAAATTTGTAGGTGTTGGTAATTCTGAAAATCCTGCAAAAATTATATTAAAGAAAAATGATAGAAAATTTGTAGAAGTAAGTGCACCTTCTTTTGCAATGAATAAAGAAAAAATTGCTGCGTATGGGGCAGAATTAAAAATGTTTTTGAAAACAGATAGTATTTATCATCCTTACATTAGTTTTAATTATGATGTTGCAAAAAAGAAAATGATTCTTTTAAGAGGAGATAAAGGCATTGAAAAAACACCATTTACTGATACTTATCATAAAGTAGACATATATGTAGAACAAATAGAATGGAATACAGAAGATTCGTTAATGAGTTTGAATTTCTTGCCAACCAATATGCAAGGCGAAGCATTTTTTGAGTCAGAAAATTTTTATTCAGCAGATAAGTCAGAAGCATTAAAAGTTGGAGGATTTAATATCGTTCAAAAAATTTATGAGTATTACAATTTAAATAACAAAATGCCATTCACTGTTGTTGATTTAGCACATTATGTAAATATGCTTCAAAATGATTTAAGACCAATCATAATGAAAGTAGCAAGTTTTAATGTGATATTTTACAATCCTTCAACGGATGTGATTACAGTCAAACAAAAGTTATTAGATTATATGGATTATGTGAAGCATAAAAAAGATTATGACAGATTAACCATTCACTCTGTAAATCCTGGAAAAGATAATGCTATTTTAAATTTGTTGAATTTTGATATGAGAATTTATGGAGTTAAACTGATATTACTAAGTGATACTCAAAAAGTATTTGTATTTCCCAAAAATCAAATGGTTATTTTGAAAAAGAACAGAAACTTTAATTTTTCTGGAACAGTGGCATCAGGAAAATTTGAATTTCATGGAAAAGATTTTGTTTTTGATTATGATGAATTTAAAGTAAAAATGAAAACCATAGATAGTATAAAAATTTATGTTGAAACAGGAGATCTTGATGAATATGGACAAAAAAAATACAAATTAGTTCAAACTAAAATTGAAGATGCTTCAGGTGAATTAAGAATAGATGCTCCCAAAAATAAATCAGGATGGGGCAAAGCACCTTCTTTTCCTATATTTCAATCATTCAAAGAAAGTTATGCTTACTATGATTCCAAAAAGATTTTCAAAGGTGTGTATAACCGCAACAATTTTTATTTCAAATTAGATCCTTTTACAATTGATAGTTTGGATAATTTCAGAAATGAAAGATTAAGATTTGACGGCACCTTCTCTTCTGCTGGTATTTTCCCAACATTCAGAGAAACGCTTACATTACAAAGTGATTATTCATTAGGATTTATCAGAAAAACACCAGATGAAGGATTTGATACTTATGGCAAAACAGGTAATTACAAAAATGAAATTCGCTTAAGTAATAGAGGATTAAGAGGAACAGGTGATTTGAAATTTTCAAACTCTGTTTCTCATTCAGATGATTTTATATTTTTTCCAGATTCTACAAATGGCGTTGCACAAACATTTGATATAAAAGAGCAAGATAATCCATTTGAAAGTCCAATGGCACACGGAGATACTGTTTACATTCATTTCTTACCTAAAAACAAATTACTTCAGGCAAAAACTATTAAAAAACCAATCATTGCATACAAAGAAAAAGTTGAATTTTTAGGTAGATTAGATTTGACAGAAGAAAGATTAACTGGAAACGGAAAAGTTGATTTTGAAAAAAAAGCAAATTTGACAGCACAAAAAATTTTATTTAATAAAAGAAAGTTTTTCTCAGATACCTGTAATTTTTATTTGAAAGCATTGCAAGAAGAAGGATTTGCATTTTCAACCAACAATATGAATGCTAAAATTGATTTTGATCAAAGAGTAGGAGAATTTATTACAAATGGACGAGGGTCTTTTGTAAGGTTTGATAAAAATCAATACATTGCTTATATGGATAGATTGAAATGGTATATGGATGATGAAAATATAGAATTAGGAGATGACCAAAAAAGAATAAATACTGAAGTAGAAAATGATTTGGATATAGAAGGTCCAGAATTTATTAGTGTTCATCCTCAACAAGATTCATTAAGATTTTTTGCACCTGCCGCAAAATTCAACTTAAAAAATTATATAATTAACTGTATCAATGTTCCCTTCATCAAAACCGCTGATGCTAAAATTTTTCCCGACAATGGTAAAGTGGTTATATACAGAAATGCTGTGATGGACACCTTGAAAAATGCAAATTTATTATGTAACACTGTAACAAAGTATCATAACATTAGAAAAGTTACTGCAAATATTCTTTCCAGAAGAGATTATATTGCAAGTGGTGAGTATATTTATGTGGATGAAAATGAAAAACAATATCCTATTTTTTTCAAAACCATACGACCTGATACTTCGGGCGAAACAAAAGCAGTGGGTACCATTGATGAAAAAGATAATTTTAAATTCAACGATTTCTTCACATTTGCAGGAACAGCAAAATTATCTGCATCTAATAAATTTTTAAGATTTGAGGGAGGAACAAAAATTGAACATCCATGTGCAAAAATTAAAAAAGCATATTTAAAATTTGAAGGAGATATAGATCCTACTGATATTCAAATTCCCGTTCCACCTGATAGTAAAGATATGTTTGGCAATCCAGTTGTTAATGCAATTATGTATGCACAGGATACTACTGCCGTTTATAGTGGTTTTGTATCACCAAAATATAGAAAAAATGATAAAACAATAGTAGCATCATCAGGATTTTTGACATTTGATAAAGATCTTGGGGAATATCAAATTTCTTCCAAAGAAAAATTAACTGAATTCAATCTACCAGGAAACTATTTATCATTGAATGTAAATACTTGTGAAGTTTATGGTGAAGGTAAAATGGATATGGCTCTTGATTTAGGACAGGTAAAAATGAATTTTGCAGGTAATGCAAAACATATTACTGCAAATGATTCTCTTGGTATTCAAACAATGCTCCTTGTAGATTTCTTTTTTGATAAAGGATTATTAAAAACAATGGCAAAGGATTTAGACGTATATCTAAATTCTCTTACACCAACAGATTTTAGTAGCAGTTCATATCCTAAATATCTTTCAGAATTTGTTGGAAAAGAAAAAGCCGATAAAATTATTTCAGATTTAAATTTATATGGAAATATCAAAAAATTTCCAGACGCTCTTGAAAAAACATTTTTCTTTAACGATGTAACTTTTATTTATGATGCAAAAGCAAAATCCTTCATAAGTAAAGGAAAATTAGGATTAGCCAATATATTAGATAAAGAAGTTTACAGAAAAATTCCAGGTATTATCAAAATTGATAAAATGAAATCAGGCGGAGATAAACTGACCATATATTTAGAACCCGATCCTACAACCTGGTACTATTTTGAATATTTCAAGGGTGTAATGAAAGTCATTTCTTCTAACAAAGATTTTAACAATACTATAAAAGAAATGAAATCTAAAAACAGAAAACAAGATGTTGATAAAGGTCCATCATTCCAATATACAATAGGTAATGAAACTACTGTAAAATTATTCAAAAGAAAATTAGAACAAATGCAACAGCAAGAAGAAGAACAACAACAAAAGGAAAATAAAGATGAAGAATAATCCATACAAAAAAATAACTCAAGATGACATTCAATTTTTCATTTCTATTTTAGGAAAAGAAAATGTTTTATTTGACAAAAATGCATTGTATGATTATGCTCATGATGAAACTGAAAATTTAATGTTTTATCCAGAAGTAGCAGTATTTCCAAGTAATTCAGAAGAAATTAGCAAAATCTTAAAGTATTGCAATGAAAACATTATCCCTGTTACTCCAAGAGGTGCGGGAACAAGTTTAAGTGGTGGTGCATTACCTGTATGTGGAGGAGTAGTCATTTCTACAAAAAAATTAAATCGTATTTTGAAAATTGATACAGAAAATTTTCAGGCAATAGTTGAACCGGGTGTTATTAATTATGAACTTCAAAAAGCATTAGAACCTTATGGTTTATTTTATCCTCCAGACCCTGCGAGTTGGCAAATTTGTACAATAGGTGGCAATGTGTCTCATGCAAGTGGAGGGCCAAAGGCAGTAAAATATGGCACTACAAGAGATTATATTTTAAACCTTGAAGTAGTACTTGCTAATGGCGAAATAATTTGGACTGGTGCAAACACTTTAAAGTATTCTACAGCATACAACCTTACACATTTATTTATAGGAAGCGAAGGAACATTAGGATTTATTACAAAAATAGTTGTGAAAGTTGTTCCAAAATTACCTTTCAATATCCTTTTGCTAATTTCCTTCAAATCTGAAATAGAAGCATGCAAAGCCGTTAATGAAATTTTATTAAATCATATTACTCCATCGGCATTAGAATTTATGGAAAAAGATGCTATTGAGTGGAGCATTAAATACAATCAAATAAATTCAATTCCATTAACTGATGATACAAGGGCTTTATTATTGATAGAACTTGAAGGAAAAGAAAAAGATAAAATTTGGGAAGAAGCAGAAAAACTAAATGAAGTTTTACAAAAATTTTCATTATCATCTGAACCATTGATTGCAGAGAGCGAAGAAGATAAAAATGCTCTTTGGAAAATCCGCAGAAAAGTTGGCGAAGCCGTAAAATCTAATTCAGTATACAAAGAGGAA
Source organism: Bacteroidia bacterium (assembly GCA_035405785.1). Lineage (GTDB taxonomy): Bacteria > Bacteroidota > Bacteroidia > B-17B0 > Aurantibacillaceae > BPGX01. Next base: position 507,450 of record DAONJS010000001.1, on the reverse strand, counting down.
GATACAGTTGTGCCAAGAAGTAAATTACCTGAACTTTTACAACAAATAAAAGAAATAGGAAAGAAATATGGCTTTCAATCTGTTTGTTACGGGCATGCAGGAGATGGCAATTTACATGTAAATATCATCAAAGGAAATATGGATGATAAAAAATGGAACGATATTTTACCAGAAGCCATTAAAGAAATTTTTTTGGTATGTAAAGAATTAGGAGGCACTATAAGCGGCGAACATGGAATAGGATGGGTGCAAAAAAATTATTTGCCTGTTGTTTTTACTTCACAACATTTTCAATTATTCAAATCTATTAAAGAAGCATTTGATAAAAATTACATCTTAAATCCCAACAAAATAATTCCCGAAAAATGGTAAATTCAATTGTAAGATATTTTAAGCAAAACAAATGGTATTATGTTGCACAAGCAAGTGGCTGGGTAGTATTTACTCTTATACATGTTTTGTTTTACAAAATTTCATTGCCATTAGATTTTAATGTTATTTTATTTTATTTATCATGGTTATTAATAGGATTCTTGATTTCGCATATTTATAGATTTATACTGAAAAAATTTTTAATTATTCAAAAACCACTATATGTTCAAATTATACTAACCATTTTATCTCCTTTCATTTTATCATATTTATTTTTTAATATCATTGAATTGATAGGTTGTTGGTTAGGTGTGCTTACTAAAAATTCAGATAATACCGCATTTTTAGATGTATCTGGTTACTTTAATTTTTATGTGGTATTTTTAGTATGGAATGTAGGGTATTTTGGCGTGAATTATGTTATTAATTACCGAAAAGAAGAAATTACTGAATTAAAATTAGAAGCCGCTAACAGAGAAGTAGAATTAAACATATTAAAATCTCAATTAAATCCACACTTTTTATTTAATGCATTAAACAGCATCAGAGCACTAATAGATGAAAATCCTGAAAAATCAAGAGAAGCCATTACTAAACTTTCAAACATCTTACGCAATATATTATCTGCTCAAAAAAATAAAGAAATACATTTTTCAGATGAAATAAGCATTGTAAAAGATTATTTATCATTAGAAAAAATCAGATATGAAGAAAGATTAGATTATTCTTTTGATATTGACCCCAAAACATATAATTTTTCTATTCCACCCTTGATGATACAAACACTCGTTGAAAATGCCATCAAACACGGTATTGCAAAATTACCACAAGGCGGAAGTATCCGCATACATTCAAGATTAGCATATCCAATGTGGTTTATATCTATTATCAATACAGGAAAACTTCAATCTAACGAAAATAAAAATAATGGCATTGGCATTAAAAATACTCTGGATAGATTACAATTATTATACGGCAATAACGCTTATTTCAAACTGGAACAAGTAAATCCCAATGAAGTATTAGCAGAAATTATTATTAAAGTAAGTGAAGAATAAAATTTTGTCTCGTAACAAACTTTCATAAGTTTGTCTAAATTTCAAACATTTCAAATAAATGTTGTGATTTTAAATCATTTTTAAGACAATTATCTCGCACTAAACAATTTATTATTTTTTCATATACCATAAAATAGGTATATTTGCCCCGAAAATAAAATTTAGAATTATTCTAAATAAAATTTACAACTATGATAAGCATTACAGAAAGAGCCAAAGAAAAGGCATTACAGTTAATGAAAGAAGAAGGTAGACCTGAAAATTCATTTATTCGTGTATCCGTTCAAGGCGGCGGATGTTCTGGTTTAACTTACAAATTAGAATTTGATAATAATTTGACTGAAAACGACAAAGTATTTGAAGACAAAGGCATTAAAATCGTTGTTGATAAAAAAAGTTTCCTTTATTTAGTAGGAACAGAATTAGATTACACTGATGGATTAAACGGCAAAGGATTTGTTTTTAATAATCCTAATGCTACCCGCACCTGTGGTTGTGGTGAAAGTTTTGCCGTCTAAAAATTGATTGTATGGCTAATGATATAATTAAACAAAAAATCAATCAAGAATACGAGTGGGGATGGAGTTTTGATATTGAAGCAGAAACAGCACCAAAAGGTTTGAATGAAGAAATAATCCGCTTTATTTCTTTCAAAAAAAATGAACCTGACTGGTTATTAGATTTTCGCTTAAAAGCATATCGTTACTGGAAAGAATTACATCATCCAAACTGGGCACATTTAAAATTTCAAATACCCAATTTTCAAGACATCATTTATTACGCTGCTCCTAAAAAGAAAAAAATTAATAGTTTGGACGAAGTAGATCCTGAAATTTTGAAAATGTTTGAAAGATTAGGTATTCCGTTAGAAGAACAAAAAATATTAGCAGGTGTAACTCCAAATGTGGCTATTGATGCGGTTTTAGATAGCGTTTCGGTTAAAACAACTTTTCGTGAAGTATTAGCAGAAAAAGGCATCATATTTTGCTCATTCAGCGAAGCCGTTCAAAATCATCCTGATCTTGTAAAAAAATATTTAGGTAGCGTTGTGCCTTATACTGATAATTTTTATGCAGCACTGAATTCTGCTGTATTTTCAGACGGTTCCTTTTGTTATATTCCAAAAGGTGTGCATTGCCCAATGGAACTTTCCACTTATTTCAGAATCAATACCGCTGGAACAGGACAGTTTGAACGCACGCTCATCATCGCAGATGAAGGTAGTTATGTTAGTTATCTGGAAGGATGCACTGCCCCAAAAAGAGATGAAAATCAACTTCATGCTGCAGTGGTTGAAATCATTGCTCATAAAAATGCTGAAGTTAAATACAGCACAGTTCAAAACTGGTTTCCTGGAGATAAAAACGGCAATGGCGGTGTTTTTAACTTTGTTACTAAAAGAGGTATTTGTTTAGAAGAAAATTCAAAAATCAGTTGGACTCAAGTTGAAACAGGTTCTGCCATTACATGGAAATATCCCTCTGTCATTTTGAAAGGCGATAATAGTATAGGAGAATTTTATTCAATAGCCCTTACTAATAATTATCAGCAGGCAGATACAGGAACTAAAATGATTCACATAGGAAAAAATACTCGTTCTACAATTGTATCCAAAGGTATTGCCGCAGGACATAGCGAAAACAATTATAGAGGATTAGTTCAAATTCGCAAAGGAGCAAAAAATGCAAGAAACTTTTCTCAATGCGACAGTTTGCTACTTTCCGACACTTGCGGAGCTCATACATTCCCCTATATTGATGTAAAAGATTCAACTGCAATTGTAGAACATGAAGCCACTACTGGAAAAATTTCTGAAGAACAATTATTCTATTGTATGCAAAGAGGCATTGACAAAGAAAAAGCCGTTTCTATTATCGTCAATGGATATTGCAAAGATATTTTGAATAAACTTCCAATGGAATTTGCAGTAGAAGCACAAAAACTATTAGAAATAAGTTTAGAAGGTTCTGTGGGATAAATATTTTATATGAAGATTTTATTCTATATTCTTATATCTTTTATTATAGTTATTTGGGCGTGCCCCTCGCTAATGCTCGGGTCGGGCTGCTACGGGCTATTGAAGGTAGTGGTGATATTGTCAATCACGCTGTGCGTGCGCTTCGGCAATCCCCTCGCTTCGCTCGGGGCAGTGCCGGCTTCGCCGCCCTCCGCATCCCTCACGCAATTTTTATCTTTAAATTTCAAATATCACAATCAACCAATCAATTAAACCAAATTTATGGCACTATTAGAAATTAAAAACTTAAAAGTATCTGTAAATGGAAATGAAATTCTAAAAGGCATTGATTTAGTTATCAATAAAGGTGAAATTCACGCCATAATGGGACCAAACGGTTCTGGAAAATCAACATTATCCTATGTTTTAGCAGGTAAAGAGGGCTATGATGTTACAGAAGGAGAAATTATTTTTAATGGAAAAAATCTGCTGGAATTAAGTCCCGAAGAAAGAGCAAGAGAAGGCATTTTTCTTGCATTTCAATATCCTGTTGAAATTCCAGGTGTTAATAACATCCAATTTTTACGCACAGCCCTAAATGCTATCAGACAACACAAAGGTCTTGAACCAATTGATGCTTCAGAATTCCTAAAACTCGTAAAAGAAAAACAAAAAATGCTGGACTTACCTGCTAACCTTATAAATCGCTCATTGAATGATGGTTTTAGCGGTGGTGAAAAAAAGAAAAACGAAATTTTTCAATTATCTGTTCTTAATCCATTACTTGCTATACTTGATGAAACCGATTCTGGTCTTGACATAGATGCTTTGAGAATAGTAGCAGAAGGAGTTAATAAATATCATAATGATGAAAACGCAGTGCTTGTGATTACCCATTATCAAAGATTATTAGATTATATTGTTCCAGATGTTGTGCATATTTTATACAAAGGAAAAATTATTAAAAGTGGTGATAAATCTTTGGCATTAGAATTAGAAAAATCTGGTTACGAAACATTTAAAGTATAAAACAACTTTATGGATACAATACTTAAAGATAACACATTTGTAAATGATTGGACAAATCAAATACATTCAAAAGTAGCACATATTCCCGATAATGTACTATCTGATGCTTTGCATTATATTGAAGACAAAGGCATTCCTACATTAAAAACAGAAGAATACAGAAATATACCCATTGAAAGCATTTTAAAAAGATATTTCAGAAAACTAAAAATTACTGATACAAATGAAATCAAATACAATATTGATAAAGACAATACAATTCTTTTAAGTTCAAATGAAATTAAAACTTTTAATATTGAAAATTCAATTGATATTTTCTATCAAAACAATTTACCTGATAAATTTCATCTATTGATAGGAAAAAGTGAGATGCATCTCAAAGATTTTTTTGCCGCTCTAAATACTGCATACTGCTCAAAAATATTAGTAATTCACATTAAAGGAAAAGTTGAAAAGCCCATTAACATTATTCACTATTTAAGTAATCAAGAAAATTTTTCACAAAACAGAATTTTAGTCATAGCAGAAAAAGAAACTGATTTTACAGTATTTGAAGAATACTATTCAGAAGAACTATCAGAACCTTTCTTATACAATTCATTAAGTGAGATATTCATTAACGAAAATGCTACTGGAAAATGGATAAATTTTCAAAATTCATCTGCCAATTTATATCACATCAATAATGTTTTCTTTAGTGTCAATCAAAATGCAAAATTATACCATCATCAAATTAGTTTAAATGCCGCACTTTGGAGAAACAATATTAATGTTTTAATGAATGGTCAGGAATCAAATGCTAACTTGAAAGGATTATCAATAGGAAAACAGCAAAATTTTATCAGTCAAAATACTGCAATTATTCACAGAGTGCCCAATGCACAATCCAACCAATTGTATAAAAACATAGCAGAAGATAAAAGCACAGTATTATTCAACGGATTTATTTTAGTAGAACCAAATGCTCAAAAAACTGACGCTTATCAAAATAGCAAAAATATCTTACTTAACGATAATGCCACTATTTTTGCTCGCCCTCAACTTGAAATTTATGCTGATGATGTAAAATGCTCACATGGTTCATCTACAGGGGCACTCAATGAAGACGCTTTATTTTACCTGAAAGCAAGAGGAATAGATGAGCAAACTGCTCAAAAACTTTTACTGAAAGCATTTTATGCAGATATAATTGAAAGTATTGAAAACACTGATATAAGAGAATATATTGATAGTAAAATTGAAATTTAATGGACACAATAATAAAAATAAGAGAGCAATTTCCATTTATAGTAAATCATCCTGATTCAGTTTATTTTGACAATGCCGCAACTACTCAAAAGCCAAAAAAAGTTTTAGATGCCATTCAGGAATATTATGAAACCATCAATGCAAACATACATCGTGGTGTGCATAAATGGAGTATGCTTGCTACTGAAAAACACGAACAGGTTCGTTCAAAAGTAGCAAAATTTATCAATGCTCAACATCCATCAGAAATTATTTTTACATCAGGAACAACCAACAGCGTAAATCTATTAGCAGAATGTTTAAGTGCAAACTACTTACAAAAAGATGATGAAATAATTTTATCAACTTTAGAACATCATTCAAATATCCTTCCATGGCAAACCCGTTCAAAAAAATTTGGTTTCAAATTAAAATTTGCAAACATTAATAACAAGTTTCAAATTGATACTGAACACTTACAATCCTTAATAACAGAAAAAACCAAACTCATTGCAGTTACCTATGTTTCAAATACATTAGGTACCATCAATGATATAGAAAAAATTATTTCTATTGCTCATCAACACAATATACCTGTAATGATTGACGCTGCTCAATCTATTGCACACTTACCAACCGATGTTCAAAAATTAGATGTAGATTTTTTAGTATTCAGCGGACATAAAATGTATTCACCTACTGGTATAGGAATATTGTATGCCAAACAAAAATACCACGAATGGTTATATCCCTTAAGCAGCGGTGGCGGTGCAATTATTGATGTAAATTATTTTGATACAGAGTTTGCAGAAGTACCTTTGAGATTAGAAGCAGGAACACCTAACATTGAAGGTGCTTATGGGCTTGGTGCCGCAATAGATTTTATTTATGAAAATGGTGGCATTGATAAATTTTATCTATTGGAAGAAAATTTGAAAAATTATTTGTATCAAAAATTATTTGAATTATCAGATGATTTAGACATTTATACAACACCAGAAACACCATCAGTATCCGTTATATCTTTTAATGTAAAAAATCAACATCCTTTTGATGTAGGAACTTTATTAGATAATTATGGCATTGCTGTAAGAACTGGTCATCACTGCACACAACCTTTAATGAAACACTTGAAAATACAAGGCACAGTAAGAGTTTCATTAGCCGCTTATAATACTTTTGAAGAAATTGATAAATTTATCAATGCTTTACAAAAAACAATTAAAATGTTGAAATAAATGGGAAGTATTCAAAAAATAGAGCAAGAAATTTTAGATGAAATGAGTTTATTTGGTGATGACTGGGAAGCCAAATATAATTACATTATTGAGTTAGGCAAAACATTACCTTCTCTTTCTGATGAATACAAAAATGATAATTTTCTCATAAAAGGATGCCAAAGTAGAGTGTGGTTAAAAGCAGAAGAAAAAGATAATCGTTTATTTTTTTATGCAGATAGCGATGCTATTATTCCAAAAGGAATTATTGCCTTATTACTTAAATTAGTGAATGGACAAACCATTGAAGATATAAAAAACTATGACTTTGGGATAATCAATAAAATTGGCTTACAACAACACCTTTCACCTACTCGTGCAAATGGCTTATTAAGTATGATTAAATACATTAAACAATACGCATCAAAATAAAAAACTATGGCAGCAGTAATTGTTACAAAAAATACAGAATTGATGCAGAAAATTATAGATACTATTAAAACATGCTATGACCCTGAAATACCCGTTGATATATGGGAGTTAGGTTTGATTTATGAATTGAATTTAAATGACAACAATGAATTAAAAGTTGTAATGACTTTGACTTCACCTAATTGTCCTGCGGCAGAGTATCTTCCTGTAGAATTAGAAAACAAACTCAAAGAAATACCAGAACTAAAAAAAGTAGAATTACAACTTACTTTTGAACCACCATGGAATAAAGATATGATGAGTGAAATTGCACAATTAGAGTTAGGATTTTTATAAAAGTAAAACAATCTTAAATTTGTATTATAAATCAATTGTTGTTTAATAAATTTCTCAAATTTATTTCACTATTGATAATGGATTAGCAGGATTTTTAATTTCTGTAATATCCATTTTAATGCTACCCACTAATATCTTTGCCTGTGCTCTTAATGGAATATGATTTTTGTCGTCAGTTATCCATACTAATAAATCTTCTTCCTTTTTGAAAATTCTACCTCTTTGAACAATAGGGCAAAATTTCAAGCATTTAAACTTTCCAATATCTGTTTTTATTTCATCTTTGCCTAAATACTTCATTTTTAATGGCCATAATTCTTTATCTACAAAACTCATTATAGTAAAAACATCACCTTTCTGTGCATTTGAAAAATCAATATTTCTGGCTGCATAAAAAGCAGAAATCATATCGTGCACTTCATCCGGTATAGAGTAAGTTTGATTGTCTTCAGTTTTTACAATTTTCTTGTAATGATTAAAAAAATAATTTTGTGAAAATTTATATCCACCTTCATCCACTCTTCTAATAAATAACCATGGTAATAAAGCATCTTTGTCAATATAACTTTCATATCTGTCTCTTACTTTGAAGAAAAAATCAAAAGTATTTTTAGAATAACCATTTCCTACGACATGATAAACCTTTCTACCTCCAATCTCCTCAATCTCTGGTTTTACTTCTATAATAGCCACACCTGCTTCAATGAAACCATAATGCACACGATAAGATAATACTTCACCTTCTTTGAAAGCAAAATTTGTTTTAGCAGGCAAAACCGTTCGTTCTGTGCCATTGTCAAATAATTCATTTTGATTTTTTTTCAACCACTCAATACTATTGTTTTCATCAATATAAAATGCAAAAGCAATACAAATACTGGCAAATAATCCCACTAAATAAAATCTATTTTTCAACAATGAGCTTTTGAATCGCTTCATATTCTTTATAAATTTGCTGTATATTTTTACTCAAATGTAAAGCAAAAGTTTTATTTTTCAAAATTTTTAACAAAGTAAAAACTTTTTTTCTAAACAATGGATAATAATGAATAAGCGGAATGCTTGATAATACAATGATTATTCCAGATAATACTAAAAATGGAGAAATAAATATCTTTAAGACAAAAAACAAAATCAAAAAATAAAATAGAAAAATAAATGTTGAATAAGCCAAAAAGAATGAAGCATAAAATTCTATAGATGCCGATGATTTTTTCGCTAAATAACGAGACAGCAAATAAGGTAAAGCAATAATCATTCTAACCAACTGATACCAGATATTGTAAAAAATTAAAACTATTGATAATGCTACTGCCTTAAATAACAAAACTAATCTTGAAGTATTTTGAGATTTTAATATGGTCAAAACATCTAATTCATAATCCTTTATCATTTTGTATAAAGATGAAATTACTTCTGAAAAATTTTCAAGTAATGTTGGTTTATTTTTGGATAAATTATCGATGACTTCCGAAATTTCTTTTTCTACAACAAAAATATGTTCTAAATTTTCTGGATTTAATTTTCTTTGATAACAAATTACTTCATCTAATACTAATCTTGTTTTTTCAAAAAGTTCATCGTTTTTAGGATTTTCTATATGTATAGTTAATGGTAACATTTTATTATAAAGTTCATTCATCATTTGAAGCATTGTAGCATTGGAATTTTGCCGATATTCATCCATCTTATTTTTAACTGTAAATGGCTCACCAACATTGATAAATAAAGTGGAACCAATTTGAGAAGGATTTGAATAATTCAAACACACAGGTATTACCAAAATATCTTTATCAGGAATTTCTTGCTGTGCTGTAAATATCAATCTTGGAACACCTTTTTTAATGGGTCTTAATCTTTTTTCCTGCACACAAATTCCTTCTGCAAATATCATTACTTTCTTGTTTCTTTTAAGTAATGAATATACTACTTTATAACTTTCATTATTTTTCTTAACTCCTTCTGTTCCAGCATCCTGCATTCTAAATATCGGAACTATTCCTATACTCTCTAATATCTTACTAATTAACCCAGGTTTGAAAGCATCTCCACGAGCCATATATCTTACTCTTGGCGGATAAACCATATAACTAAAGGCAATAGGATCCATAAATGCGTTTGGATGATTAGAAGCAATAATGGCAGGCAAATTATTTTTTAAATACTGCACATTTTTTATTTGTATTTTTCTATAAAAAGAAGGTATAGAAAAGGTCAATAGATATTTAAGAATATGCCAGATCATAGTTGAATTAAATTATTTTTTATCAACATTTTTCCATTTCAAAGTTTGAATAAGATGAAGGACATCTGCTTTCAAAAATTCCAAAACAATTTTTACAGAATCTATATTTGGTTTTACATTGAAATACAATGCTCCTCTAATAAAATGTTTGGTTGAATCTGTTACATAAAATTGTAAAGAAGATGCTGTATTACCTTCTATATCATAAATTAATCCATACACTTTTACGCTATCTCTCAATATCACTGTTTCTTCCATTCCTGTAGATTTTATTTGATGTTTAATGGCTAATTCTCTACTATCTTCAATCAAATCCGCAATTTTCTTATTCATCATATCTTTGTAACTTAAATGCAATGTGGCTCTAAAATAAGGAAATTGCACATTTATCCAACATGGCTCTGCCATAGGATGTTTATCTCTTTCAATCTTTCCATATACAGGGTATTCAAATTTATATGGACAAACACTATCATACATTTGATATTTCTTTTCTGGAAATTGAATGCGATAATATCCTCTTGGTTTAGGTGAAAATGATTCATCCTCATCATCTGCACATCTAACAAATATCAAACTATACAGCATAAGTATAACAAATTGAAAATATTTCATAAAATTGAATTTTTGTTTTTTCTAAAATTAAGAATTCATTGAATATTAAAAATCATAATTAAGAATTAAGCGATGTTGAATAAAAATTGAACATTGAGTATTGAGCATTGAACATTGAAAATTTTATTAAATTACAAACAGGATGTTCTTCCTCCATCAACAGGAATACTTACTCCAGTAATATAAGCCGCATAAGGTGATGCTAAAAATGTCGCTAAATAAGCAGGTTCTTCTGGTAACCCAAATCTTTTCATCGGTATTTCTTTTTTCATTTCTTCTTCTACTTCAGAAGTTGATATTCTTTGCTTTTCGGCTCTTTGAGAAATAATTTGTTCTAATCTTTGAGTTTTAGTAGCCCCGGGCAATATATTATTAACTGTAATTCCATATTGTGCTACTTCATTAGATAATGTTTTTGCCCAGCCAGCAACCGATGCACGAATGGTATTAGATACTCCTAAATTTGGTAATGGTTGTTTTACAGAAGTAGAGATGATGTTTATAATCCGTCCATATTGTTGTTTTATCATAGATGGTAAAAATGTTTGAACTATAATGTGATTACAAATCAAATGCATCTGAAAAGCGTTGATAAATTCAGTTGTTTGTGCTTGCACTATACTTCCAGGATTTGGACCGCCTGTATTATTTACAACAATATGTATAATGGGAAAATTTTTTGAATATGCTTCTAATAATTTTTTCAATTCATCTGGTTTGGAAAAATCCGCACATAAATAAGAATGTTCCTGATTTTGTGAAGTATCTAATTCTTTAATGGTTTGCTTTAATGCCGCTTCATTGCGGGCACAAATTGTTACAGATGCTCCTGCTTTTGCAAATTGTATAGCAATGGCTTTGCCAATTCCTTGAGTTGCTCCACTTACAAATGCTCTTTTTCCTGTTAGTTGAATATGCATAAATTATAATTTTAGTTCATTAATAACTTGATAAATGTCAGAAAAATCAAATCCTTTTGAAAGTGCAAAGTTGATGATTTTTTTCTTTAATTGCATTTTATCTTTTTCTTTTTTTCCCAGAATTAATTTTTTGCGATGAATTATTTGCTTTAATTGTTCAAGATATTCATTTTTGTTTATCTCCTGAAAGTATTGATTTATTAGGGTTTCTGGCACATGATGTTTTTGCTTTAGATGAAATTTTATCTTTTCTAATCCCCACTTTTTTGAGCGTAGTTTGCCATTTATAAAACTCCTTAAAAATCTATCCTGATTTAAATAATTTTCCTCTTTTAATAATTCAATCATTTCTAACGCATCTTTATCACTCACATCCATTGATAATAATTTTTGATATGTTTCAAATTCAGATCTATCCTGATAAGCACACCACTTACATATTTTTTGAAAAATTACTGATTTGTCCATTTTTTAAAAATTCTTAAAAATTTTGATATTATCAAAATAATTCATTCTTTTGCGTCGCCAAATTAAGAATAAATTATGTATTGGACATTAGAATTAGCATCATGGTTAGAAGATGCACCATGGCCAGCAACAAAAGAAGAACTCATTGACTATGCAATGAGAAGCGGTGCACCGCTTGAAGTAATTGAAAACCTGCAAGAAATTGAAGATGAAAATGAAATTTTTGATTCTATTGAAGACCTGTGGCCTGATTATCCTTCCAAAGATGACTTTTTATTTAATGAAGAAGAGTATTAACATGTTTTTCTTTGAAAATACTCAAAAATTGGGGCTTTTGCCCCTTTTTGTTTTTTAAAAAATTTATATGAGAAAAATTTCTGACAAAAAAAAGTTATCTGCCTTAATAAAAGAAAGCAAAAATGTGCTCATATTTTCTCATCACAATCCAGACGCTGATGCCGTTGGATCATCATTAGCACTTTATTTTTTACTTAAAAAATTAAATAAAAAAGTGCATCTGATTTTACCCAATGCTTTCCCCGGCTTTTTAAAGTGGATGCCTGATACCAGTAAAATCATTTTGTTTGAAAATAACTCCGATAAAGCAAAAAAATTAATTCAAAAATCTGACCTCATTTTTTTATTAGATTGTAATTCATTCAATAGATTAAACATTCAAGAATTTACTCAATTAGCAATTGAATCGTCAGCAAAAAAAATATTAATTGATCATCATAAAATGCCTGAAAATTATTTCAATGCTTATTTTTTTGATGATTCTGCAAGTAGCACCTGCGAACTTATTTATCAATTAGCAGAACATTTAAATCTAAAAAAATACATTGATAAAAAAATTGCACAATGTATTTACACAGGCATTATGACCGATACTGGCTCATTTAAATATGATTCCGTCACTTCAAAAACAATGCGTATTGCAGCAGATTTATTAACTTACAAAATTGAACACACTAAAATCCAACAAAATGTTTTTGACACTTACTCTTATGACCGCTTGAAATTAGTGGGCTATGCACTATCTGAAAAATTAAAATATCTTCCTGAGTATAAAGCCGCATATATTGCTCTATCTCAAGAAGAACTTAAAAAATTTAATTATCAGAAAGGAGATACAGAAGGTCTTGTCAATACTGCCCTTTCTATTAAAGATGTAAAAATTTCCGCCTTATTTACTGAAACAGATAAATTAGTAAGAATTTCTTTACGCAGCAAAGGAAATTTAGATGTAAATCAAATAGCCCGAAAATACTTTAATGGAGGAGGACATAAAAATGCCGCTGGTGGTCAGTTAAATTTGCCGCTGAATAAAGTGGTTGAGTTATTTGAAAGTGTAGTGAAAAAATTAAAATTGTAATGGATAAAAACATATCTTCAATAGTTGTTGTAACTTCAAACGTAACATTACAAAAATTTTATTCTGATTTTCTCTTGTTTTATCAAAACCTGCAAGAATTAGAAAAAAAAGATCTTATTATATTTTCTCCACAACCAATAATGGATTATTCACCCATCAAAAAAATACCTGCAGACGAAGTGATTGTTATTCATCAAAAAGATTTTTTCCCTTTCAACTTATTTTTAAAACCTTCTGCAAGTAACACATTAAAAAATAGAACTTTCAAAATTGTTGTGCATTTTAATCCTTTACAAAATCTCCGAAATACTTATTTAATATCCTCTGTAATACCCTCTAAAATAAAAATTTCTGATAATTTTAATCACAAAAAAAGTTCCACAATTATTTTTCCAAATTCTGAAAACTTTTTAGGTGTTATCAGTAATTATTTAGAAAAATTGGTAATTTAAAACACTTGTACCCGGAGCGGGACTTGAACCCACACGAGCAAATGCTCACTGGCTTCTGAGACCAGTGCGTCTACCAATTCCGCCATCCGGGCAGAATATTATATTAAAAACGGGAGATTTTAAACCACAAGTACCCGAGGCGGGACTCGAACCCGCAAGAGTGTGATACTCATCGGTTTTTGAGACCGACGCGTCTACCAATTCCGCCACCCGGGCTTATAGATTTTTCTGAACTAAATAAAAAAGTACCCGGGGCGGGACTTGAACCCGCACGGCATTATAAGTGCCACAGGATTTTAAGTCCTGCGTGTCTACCAATTCCACCACCCAGGCAACAATTTTGAAACATTTTTTCTTAAAACTTTCAAACAACAATTAAAACTGTTCTGAAAGAACTTTTCGCTCATTTATTTCAATGAACAATAAAAGAGCGGGAAACGGGACTCGAACCCGCGACCCTCACCTTGGCAAGGTGATGCTCTACCAACTGAGCTACTCCCGCATTGTCAAAGTACTCTAAAAATTTCGCCCGCAAATATACATAATTTTTATCCAAACTTCCAAATTTTTATTTCAATTTATCCAAAGTTGAATTTTAAGAATAAAAAATTTCGTTGTGTTTATTTGAAAATATCTTTTACAAATTACTAAAAAATATTACTTAAATTTTTGAATTATCACATTTTCTATTTCAATATGTATATTTACGCTTGATATGAACAAAGCAAAAGAAAATAACAGCATTAAAAATCAAGTTACAATTGAAAATCGCAAAGCAAAATTTGATTATGAAATCATTGAAAAATATGAATGTGGCATTGTATTAACTGGAAGTGAAATAAAATCTATACGATTAGGAAAAGTAAATTTATCTGACGCTTATTGTTATTTCAAAAATAACGAGTTATTCATTAAAAATATGCATATTTCCCCTTATGGTAGCGGATTTGGCACTCACGAACCTATGAGAGAAAGAAAATTACTCTTACATAAAAACGAATTGAGAAAATTGCACCGGGCAGTAAAAGAAGAGAGAATGACAATAGTTCCCATTAAATTATACATCAATAATAAAGGTTGGGCAAAATTACAAATTGCACTTGCAAAAGGGAAAAAATCTTTTGATAAAAGAGAAAGCATAAAAAAAAGAGATATTGAAAGAGAAATAGGTAGAAAAATTAAATAATAAAAAATTAAATGAACTCACTAGATAAAAGAAAAATTGCTATTGTTGGAAGCACTGGTAGCATTGGCACACAAGCATTACAGGTAATTAAAGAAAGTAATTATTTACAGGCAGAAATATTAATTGCTAATAGTAATGTTGATTTATTGATTCAACAAGCCATAGCATTTGAACCTAATGCTGTTGTAATTATTGATAAATCTAAATATCATGTTTTATCAGAAGCACTAAAAAACAAGCCCATCAAGGTTTTTGCTGGTGAAGAATCTGCTCATCAAATTTTAGAATGGGAAAGTGTAGATATTGTATTGGCTGCTGCTGTTGGATTTGCTGGACTATCTACAACCATACATGCTATTAAAAACAAAAAACACATCGCACTGGCTAATAAAGAAAGTTTAGTAGTTGCAGGTCATTTGATTGATAAATTATCTCTTGAAAATAATGTTAGTATCATTCCTGTTGACTCTGAACACTCTGCCATTTTTCAATGTCTTCAAGGCGAAGGATTATCAACTATTGAAAAAATTATATTAACAGCATCAGGCGGTCCATTCAGAGGTTACACATCTGAACAAATTAAAAATGTTACAAAAGAACAAGCCCTTAAACATCCTAATTGGAAAATGGGAAATAAAATTACCATTGACTCTGCAACATTGATGAATAAAGGGCTGGAAGTGATTGAAGCAAAATGGCTATTTCACTTACAACCTCATCAGATTGAAGTCATTGTGCATCCACAAAGTATTATTCACAGTATGGTACAGTTTAATGACGGCAGTATCAAAGCCCAAATGGGATTGCCTGATATGAAATTACCTATCCATTATGCTTTGCACTACCCTATTCGTGTTAAAACAAATTTTCCAAGATTTGATTTTATCAACTATCCACAACTAACTTTCTATCCGCCTGATTTAAAAACTTTTCCTTGTTTAGAACTGGCTTATGAAGCACTCAAGAAAGGTGGAAATATGCCATGTGCTTTGAATGCCGCAAATGAAAAAGCAGTAGAACTATTCTTAAATGATAAAATAAAATTTTATCAAATACCCGAAATCATTTCAAAAACATTACATAAAATTAATTATATTACCCAACCTGATTTAAACGAATTATATCAAACACATCAAGAAGCATTGAAATTAGCAGAAGATTTATGAAACAACATAATTGCAAGCAAAAACAAAGCACAAATACAAAAACTCAAAGTAAAAAAGGAATGTGCAAATTTCTTTAATAGTTCGCAATTATGGAGTTCCACCTTTACTGAATAATTAAAAACAATTTTAGATGAAAAATAATTTTCTAATAATTTTTATCCTATATTTTTCTTTGGCATTAAGTCAGGAAAAATATGTTATTTCTGGAAAAGTTTTTGATGCAGCATCTAAAGAACCCTTGCCATTCGTTCCTCTTATAATTAAAGGAACAACAATAGGAACACAAACTGACTTTGAAGGTAATTTTACTATTAAAACTAATACAATAGGCGATTCATTGATAGCCGTTTATGTTGGTTACAAAAGATTATCTCGTCCAATTCAAAAAGGTGTATTGAATCAGGTTATAAATATGCCAATGGAATTAGAAGGAATTTCTTTAGAAGAAGTAACTGTAAAAGCAGGTGAAAACCCTGCACATAGAATAATTCGTAATGCAATTGCTAATAAATCCCGCCACAATCCTGATAAATTAGAAGCATATCAATATGAAGTATATAACAAAATAGAATTTGACCTCAACAAAATTCCAAAAGAAATGCGAGAAAGCAAATTGATGAAACCCGTTGCATTTGTTTTTAAAAATGTAGATAGCGTTTATAGTGATGAAAAACCATCATTACCATTTTTTATGGTTGAAAATTTATCCGAACTTTATTACAAAAAAAATCCCACTAGAAAAAAAGAAATTGTAAAAGCAAGTAAAATAACAGGTGTAGAAAATTCAAGTATTTCGGGCATTATGGGAGATATGTATCAAAAAATAAACATCTATGATAATAATATCTTGATTTTTGATAAACAATTTCCAAGCCCCATTTCATCAGAAGGATTTTTTTACTATAAATATTTTTTAGAAGATAGTGGTTTTATTGGAAATAAATACTGCTATCACATTCGCTTTAAACCTAAAAGAACGGGAGATATAGCATTTACAGGAAATATATGGATTGCTGATACTTCATGGGCTGTAAAAAGATTTGAAATGTCTTTACCAAAAGAAGCCAACATTAATTTTGTCAATGACGTAAAAGCCACTCAAGAATTTGATTTAATAGACACTACATGGATGCTCGTAAAAGACAGATTAGTAATAGATTTTTCACCCACAAAAAAGTCCATTGGATTTTATGGCAGAAAAACAACTTCTTACAAAAAATTTGTCTTAAATCAACCTAAACCTGAAAACTTTTATACACTTGGAGATGCAATAGTTGTAGAAGATGATGCTTTAAAAAAAGATGATTCATTTTGGAAAGAAAACAGACACGATACACTTTCTCAAAGAGAAATGAAAATTTTTAAGATGATTGATACTATTCAAACATTGCCTGTATACAAAACCTGGGTGGATTTTTTCTATTTATTATTTAATGGTTACAAAAAATTCAATAACTTTGAAATAGGCCCATATTACAATATGATTAGTTACAATCTTGTGGAAGGTCCAAGGTTTAGATTTGGAGGAAGAACAAGTGCAGTATTCAGTAAATGGTATGAATTAAATGGTTACATTGCTTATGGTACAAAAGATGAAAAATGGAAGTATGGATTGGGCTTCAAATGTTTTATTACACAAAAACCTCACAGACAATTATTTGGTATCAATTTTAAAAGTGATTATGAGATATTAGGTCAAAGTACAAATGGCTTTTCACAAGATAATTTATTTGCATCCTTTTTAAGAGCAAGAGGATTGCGAACTTTAACAAAAGTCAATAAAACTGAAGCGTGGTATGAAAGAGAATGGTTTCCAGGACTAACTACAAAAATCAATTTGTTTGGAACAACTTATTCACCTTTACCTCTCAATGATCCTTATGTTTTCAAAGATGCAATTGATAATAAAATAAAACAAAAAGATTTTATTAAAAATGTAGAAGCAAGAATCAATATCCGATTTGCATACAAAGAAAAATTTGTTGGAGGAAATTTTGAACGAGTATCTTTGGGAACAACTTATCCAATTATTCAATTGATGTATTCAAAGTCCTTGCCAGATGCATATGGTGGAGAGTATAATTTTCAAAGAGTTGCTTTAACTATTTCCAAAAGAATAAGAATTACACCCATTTTAGGTTATACAGATGTAAGTGTAACAGGAGGAAAAATTTTCGGCACATTGCCTTATCCTTTGATGGAATTGCATGGAGGAAATGAAACTTATATGTATGACCCTTATGCCTATAATATGATGCGTTATTTTGAATTTGTTTCTGACCAATATGTTTCTGGAAGTGCAGAACATCATTTTAATGGGTTGTTTTTGAACAGAGTGCCACTTTTGAAAAAATTAAAACTTCGTGAAATAGCAGGAATAAAAGGCGTTTGGGGAAGTGTCAACGAACAAAACAAAAACATTTTAATTTTTCCTTCTACAATGAAAACATTGGAAAAATGTCCTTACATAGAAGCCAATGTAGGAGTGGAGAACATTTTCAAAATCTTCAGAATAGATGCCTTATGGCGATTAACTTATCCTTTACCAAATGCTATTGACAATTTTGGTATTAAATTCTCATTCCAACTTATATTGTAATACTATTTTACCTAAACCTCTTTTGATTTTGTTTAAATAACAACTGATACTCAAAAGTATCTTCATCCCAATTATTTTTCTTCGCAAATTCTTGTATTATTTGTTCTGAAGAACTCAATGAATTCGCACTATTCATCTGTTCTATAAATTTTTCAAATTGTTCACTGTTGTTTTTAAATAACTTCTTTATTATTCTAAATTTGTCATTGATACTAAATGAAATTTTTGGAATACTTATATTATTTCTTTGGCTCACTACTTTTTTATTCTCTTGCTTTTCTTGACTTATATTTTGATTCTCCTCTGCTGCTTTTGATGGTTCTTCTTTATAGATATTTAAAATTTCCTCTGATATTTCTTCTTCCACTATCCATTGGTTGCTTTGAGTTTTTTCTTCAATAATTACAATTTCTTCTTCTTTTTGTGTTTTTTCCTCAATTGTATGAATTGATTTTTCTTCTTCTTCATTGCTTACTTTTTGAATTACTTCCATTTGAATATCATCGGTAGTGGAATGTTTTTTATTAAGTTGAGCATTAATATCTTTTTGAATTTGAACATCTACTAATAATTTTACAAGTTCATCTTTAAGTTCCTGTAATTCAGCATCTGATAAGGTTTCTAATGACAAAGATTTTAATTGTTCTAAAATTTGTCTGTAAGTCATTTTTTTTTGAACAAAAATAGAGATTATTTTAATGAAATTCAAATTTGCTTAACTATCTTTGCCGCAAAAAAAAATGATTAGCACAGATGTAGCCATTATTGGTGCAGGACCTGTTGGTTTATTTGCCGTATTTGAATGTGGCTTATTAAAAATGCGTTGCCACTTAATTGATTATTTACCACAACCAGGTGGGCAACTTTCGGAAATTTATCCTAAAAAACCCATTTATGATATTCCGGGTTATCCAACTATATTAGCACAAGAACTCATTGATAATTTAATGAAACAAATTGAACCATTTAAGCCCACTTTTACATTAGGCGAAAGAGTTGAAAAACTTACAAAGTTAGAAGAAAGACATTTTCTTTTGGAAACTAATATGGGCACTAAAATTGAAAGTAAAGTGGTTGTGATTGCTGGTGGATTAGGTGTATTTGAACCACGAAAGCCCGAAATTCCTAACATTTCAGATTTTGAAAATGGTAAGGGGGTAGAATACATTATTCCCAAACCTGAAATTTACAAAGACAAAAGAGTAATCATTGCTGGTGGCGGAGACAGTGCATTGGATTGGACAATATATCTTTCTGATATTGTAAAAGAACTCACTCTTGTTCACAGAAGTGAGAATTTTAGAGGTGCTCCAGATAGTGTAGCCAAAGTATGTAAGAGAGTAAAAGATGGAAGAGTCAATATGATTTTGAATGCTCAAGTTACAGAACTTATTGGAAATGGCAAGTTAGAAAAAGCAGTTGTAACCAATATCAAAACCAACGAAAAAACTGAAATAGAAACAGATTACTTTATTCCATTATTTGGATTATCACCAAAATTAGGTCCAATTGAAAATTGGGGATTAGAAATTGAAAAGAACGCCATCAAAGTAAATACAGAAGATTATTCTACAAACATTCCTGGAGTTTATGCCATTGGCGACATCAATACTTATACTAATAAACTAAAACTCATTCTTTGTGGTTTTCATGAAGCCGCACTGATGAGCCACAGTGCTTACAAATATATTAATCCAGGTATTAAATACACCATGAAATACACCACTGTTAATGGCGTGCCTTCATTTTAATTATTCACAACTAAGTGTTGATTTTTTCAAAACAATAATTTGTTATTTATCAAATTAAAATAATTATTATTGCCACCATAAAATATGTTATTAAACTCTTCTATAAGTATTTTTGTTTCATTAATATCATTTTTCTATTATCTGTTTTCAATTTTTTTTGATAATGGTGTTACAGTAACTTTGAATGTTCCTAATTCTATAAAACCTGGAGAAACTGTTAATGCAGAAATAATTATTAAAAAAGGTAATGTAAGCGGATTTGCTAAATTACAAATTCAATTAGATAATGGAATTGTAATTGTACCAGAAGAAACAGGAAAAAAAGAACTAATCAGAGAATCTAATTTTTCTGAAAATACTGAAAAGTGGATATGGACAGCATTGCCAATGGAATCGGAATTCAAAGTAAAGTTCAAAATTAGTGCTAAAATAAATGCTTCTGGTCAAAAAAGAATTAGTGGAAAGTTTAGTTATATTGTAAATAACACAAAACAAGTCGTAGAAATTCCACCAGTTATTATTAATATCGGCGAATCTTCTGAACCCATTACACAAAACACATCTGAAACTTCATCCGTTGCGGCTACTCCTACTCCCACAACTGAAATCAGTGTTAATACAAACTCTAATGTAAATGTTGCAGTAGAAACCAATACAACTCAACAAACACCCATTGAAACACCTACAAATACTAATGTTTCCATTACACCACCAGCATCTACTAATGTTCAAATGAACAGGCAAATTGAAAATATAGCACCCAATGTATGGATCATTAAAATAACGATTGATAAAAATGGAGCAAAAGGTTTTGCAAAATACAGCGACATTTTACCAGATGGACTAAAAGCCAATGCAGAAGAAAAAGATGGTAGTTCATTTTTTGTAGATGGAAAAACTATTCAATTTGTGTGGTCTAATTTACCTGATAAATCTATACTTAATATCTCTTACAAATTAACAGGCACATTATCATCAGCAGTTACATTAAACGGCACATTTTCTTTTACAGAAAATAATCAAGTAGTCAATCAAACATTAAAACCCGAAACTATTCAGCCCTCTGTTATTACTTCAACTCCAACAATTTCAGAACAACCCACTACTCCACCATCTGCAAATATTGCAGAAACAAGCACTAAAGCCAAACAAACTTCTGTGTTTTTTTCAGTGCAATTAGGAGCATTCTTACGCTCAAATGTAAGAAGCAATTATTTTGTTCGTAAATACAATATCCCGAATGTAAAAGAAGAAAATCACGAATCATACAAAAAGTTCTATTCAGGAAATTTTGATGAATACAAAAAAGCAAGAGATTATAGAGAAAACATCAAACAAAAAGGTATTCAAGATGCATTTGTAATAGCACATAAAGATAATGTTCGCATCACAGTTCAAGAAGCATTGATGATTACCAATCAAAAATGGTATCCGTAGTTTAGTAAATAATTGTGGTTTTGTTCTATTCTGTGTTATCAATTATGCTTTAAACCCAAACTTCTTCGCAAAATAATTTGTAGAAAATATTGCAAATAAAACAACTGAAATACTGCTAAATGGCATAAATACTGCCGCTACCAATGGATTTAAATAACCATTAAATGCCAGATATAAGCCAATAGCATTATACATAAATGAAAATACATAACTCGCAATTAATAATTTATAAGCCAGTTTTGAATATCTCAAAATGTTTGGTAACAAACGAATATTTTCACCTTTCATTATGGCATCGCCAGATGGAGCAAAATAAGTATTATCATCCGTTACACTAATTCCAAAATCTGCAACCTTTAATGCAGGCATATCATTCAATCCATCTCCAATCATCAGCACAATGGCTTTATTTTGTTTTTGTAGATTTTCAATGTAATGTTTTTTGTCTTCAGGTTTTTGTTGTGTAAAAATTGAAATAGGTTTATTAAATAGTTGCTTTATTTTTTCTGTTCTTTGTGAATTGTCTCCTGTTAATATATGAAGTTGATAACCTTCGTTTATCAATTCATTTAAGTTGCTTATACCATCACGAATTTTATTTTGCACAGAAAAGTATCCAATCACTTCATCATTTATTTCAATATAAACAGTAGAGTTTTCTGTATTAACATCATCTTTTATATTCAGCCATTCTTTGCTTCCTGCTCTAATTTTATTATCATTAACAATGGCTTCAATGCCTTTGCCCGGATATTCATTGTAGTAAGTTGTTTCATAATAATGTGTGATATAATCTTTTATTTCATTAGTTATTTTTTTACTTAATGGATGAAATGAATTTTGAAATACTGCATACAACAAATTGTAATCGTTTTCTGCTAATTCTCTTTTACCATACCATTGTGCAGAAAAACCTTTTTCTGTCATTGTGCCTGTTTTATCAAGCACAATATGATTTACTTTTGAAAGTGTAACAATACTATCTGCATTCTTAATAAAAAAAGAAATTCTAGATAATACTCTTGATACATTACCAAATAAAAACGAAGGACTTAAAGCAAATGCACAGGAACAACCTATAATTAAAATTGAAGTTACTATTTTTAAAATAGTTGATATCTCTTCATTT
This sequence comes from Bacteroidia bacterium, assembly GCA_035405785.1. Taxonomy (GTDB): domain Bacteria; phylum Bacteroidota; class Bacteroidia; order B-17B0; family Aurantibacillaceae; genus BPGX01. The sequence continues at coordinate 484,479 of DAONJS010000001.1, read as the reverse complement.
CTCCAATAAATAATAGCAACCAAAGCAGTAGTTAATACTAATGTTGTAATAAATTTTCCAAGAAATGAGGATATTTTTTTGTATTCATAATTTTTTCTCTGTGTGTTTTCATTCCACAATTCAATAAAATATTGTTGATTGAAGGGCTTTTTAACTTTTACTAAAATAGATTGACCTAATAATTTTCCACCTGTGTATAACAAATCACCTTTTTGTTTTTTGAAAATTTCTGCTTCACCTGTTACAAAACTATAATCTATCTGTGCTTCATTGCTTAATAAAATACCATCAAATGGAATCAATTCGCCATTTCTTAATTTTACAATATCATTCTCCAGAATTTCTTTTACCTCTTTAACTACTTCATTTAAATTTTCAATTTTAATAACACTAATAGGAAAAAATGAATGTAAAGATTTATCAAAATCTAAAAATTTATAGGTTTTATGCTGATACCATCTGCCTATTAAAAGAAAAAATATAAAACCGCTTAAAGAATCAAAATAACCAGATGTGCCTTCAATAAAAACATCATAACTACTTCTAAAAAATAAAGTAAGAATACCAATTGCAATAGGAATGTCCATATTCAAATCCTTTGCCTTGATGCCACTCCACGCAGATTTCAAATATGGATTTGCAGAAAAAAACAAAACAGGCAAACTCAATACAAAACTTACATAATGAAATAAATTTGAATATCTTACTTCCAAAGTAGATAAAGAATCTAAATAATCTGGAAAACTTAATAACATTATGTTTCCAAATGCAAAACCCGCAACACCTAACTGCATCAATAATTTTTTCTGCTCAACATCATTATCTTTTTTTTCTAAACTAAAATATGGTTTATATCCTATTTGTGTCAGTAAAATGGCAAGTTGTTTTAATGTTATTTTAGAATTATCATAAATAACAGAAATTTTTTTGGTGTGAAAATTAACCTGTGATTGTATAACACCTGAATGAAGTTGCGGCAAATGCTCTAACAACCAAATACAAGAAGCACAATGAATATCTGGTGCATACAACATTACTTTAAAGATATTTCCTTCTTTGAAGGAAATTATTTTTTCCTGAATAGCCGGATTTTCTAAATATTCAAATTCAGAAATTGTTGTATCATCTACTGGCTTTGTAAATGATCCTAAATCTGAATGATTGTAAATATCATTTAATCCCGCATCTTTTATCAATGAATAAACACTTACACATCCTTTACAACAAAACAAATGATTATCTTTTTGTAATGGTATTTTTGGTAATTCTCCTTTGCAATGAAAACAATGCTTTTCATTGATTGACAAATTTTCTAAACTATTATCCTGACGAAGTGTTTTCAATTTTTTTAATTTATTTATGACATTCAATTACAGGATGATTTTGGGCTATTTCAATTTCAGGACTAATGTAAGGAATACCTAAATTCATTGTTCTTAATATCAATAATACACCACTAATAAGTGCCAAAGCAGGCATTACATAATTTATGAATTTTAATTTAATTTGCCGTGATAAAAGCGCAACAAACAATAATGCAGGAATAGTAGCAATCCCAAAAAAGAACATAAATATAGCACCATTTACCAATGAATATGTAGTAGTAGTAAACATCACGGCTATCAAAGAAAAACCACAAGGTAAAAATCCGTTGGCTAATCCTGAAATCATAAAACGATAATTTGATGATGATGAATAACTAAACAAAGAATTAATTATTTCATAATAATTAAATTCTGGAATAAACTTTATTGTTACAGGGAAAAAATATCTCATTGCAACAAATATCAAAATAATACCTGATATTACAGAAATAAATTTTTGCAATCCAATTAAACTTCCAATAAATCCAATTTGTCCAAACAAAATGCCCAATAACACATATGATAAAATTCTAAACAAATGATAAATAGCGAATTTCAATACAAACTGTCCACTTCTTACATTGAAAAAATTATACAACATTAAACTTCCACACATTCCTGCACAATGGAAACTACCTAAAAAACCTAATGCAAACGCTATAGTAATTCCATTCCACATAAATTTTAATAAATTAGCAATTCTTTTTCAAAATAATATCCTGCGTTTTGATAAATCCACTCTACTTTAATTTTTGTTCTGCCTTTATTAATCATATTTTTATCAATCCTAATTTTGTTTTCATTATTAAAAACAAAAGTTGTATCAAACTTTTCATTTGCAGGATAATAAAGCATTACAGAAATTTTTTCAGGTAAATTATTTTTAATTTGTATCAAAATATCTTTATCATTTTGTTGCACAATTACTGCACTATCTCCAAGTTGAATTGTGTTTTTATATTTATTTATTTTATCTTGAAATTTTAATTCTTGTGCGTAATAATCTTTTTCTACTAAATCAACATTTGTATTCAACATTTTAGAAACCATATACATTATGAATCCTCCAAATGCTAAAAATGCTAATGTTACAATATGTCCTACTGTTATTTTCATATTATTAAATTAGAAAGCAAGAAAGTTTGTTTTAAATTTCTTGATAAGTTGATGGTTTTCATCATACACTCCTATTTCAATGGGTGTTTTTAATCCTTTAGTAAGTGATTGATCCATAATAACAAAAAAAGAACCTTGAATAAAACCTTCTTTTTCAATAACAGGTAAATGTCCAATCATTTGTATAGTGGCTTGTTTAGGTTCAATCATTTCAATATAAACTTTTTGTGGATGATTAGATTTATTGAGTAATTTGTAAGTATACATATTTTTTATTTTCCCATCTGCTGTTTTTTCTTGCAAATAACCATATGAACGCAAAATTGTTCCATCTACTGGCGGACGCTTCATCATTAGTAATCCAATGATACCCAACAAAACTATTAGAACTCCAATATACGCTTTTGCTCGTGTAGTGAGATGATAAGGCAATTTTTCTTTAATCTGATATTCAGTTGCATAACGAATTAAACCTTTTTCTAACCCAACACTTTCCATCATAAAATTACAAGCATCTATACATAATGCACAATTCACACATTCTAATTGAGTGCCGTTTCTAATATCAATTCCAGTTGGACACACATACACACATTGTTTACAATCTATACAATCACCTTTTCCTACTGCTTTTCTATCTTCATTCTTTTTGAATTTTCCTCTTGGCTCGCCTCTTACATAATCATAAGCAATCACTAATGTATCTTTTCCAAGTAATACACCTTGCATTCTACCATAAGGACAAATGTTAGTGCATACTTGCTCTCTCAAAAATGCAAATACGCCATAAAACGCCAAACTAAATGCAACTAATGATGAAAAACCTGCAATGTGTTCGGATAAAGGTTCAGTAGCAATTTTTTTTAACTCATCAATTCCTATTAAATAACTTAAAAACAAATTTGAAATTACAAAAGCCACTGCATAAAATAAAAAATGTTTGAGTGTTTTCTTCCAGAATTTTTCAAAATTCAATTTTTGTTTATTCAATGCCATTTGATCTTTCCAATCACCTTCAATCCAGTATTCAATTTTTCGGTAAATCAATTCCATAAAAATAGTTTGCGGACACGCCCATCCGCAAAATAATCTACCAAATACAACAGTAAAGAGAGCAATGAAAATAACAAAGGTAATCATCAATAACCCAAAATAAAAGAAATCTTGTGGATAAAATACTCTGCTAAAAATTATAAACTTACGATGAACAACATCCAGTAAAAACAAAGGTTCTCCATCTACTTTCAAAAAAGGAACAATGAACAATATAGATAATAATGTATATCCAAAAACCTGTCTTAATGTATGGAATTTACCAAATTGTTTTTTGGGATAAATCCATTTTCTCCTTCCCTTTTCATCAACAGTTGATATTCTATCTCTAAATGATTCATCCTTAATGGATTTTTGATCTGTATCTAACATTGAATAAATTATTTTGTTGCAGTTGAATCTTGTTTTTGATTAGTGGCAGATGAGCCCTCTTCTTTCCATAATTCACCTTGTGGTTCTTTTGCACCAGGCGGATTAGTTCCTCTTAATGTAAGTATAAAAGATGCTACCTGTTGTATTTGTTTTGGTGATAATTGAGATTCCCATGCAATCATACCTTTTTCTGGCACACCATATTTTATTGTCTTAAATATATTTTTAATGCCACCACCATGTAACCAATAATCATCTGTTAGATTAGGTCCTGCTCCACCCTGTGCTTCTTTACCATGGCAGGTTACACAATTTGTCATATATACTTCTTTACCCTGCTTTATTTCATTTTCATCTGTTAATGCAGTTACATTTTCCTCATTCACTTTATTAGCCATTTGTGCAAGATATGCTTGTTTTTCTTTTTCTGCCTGTTCCATTTCCATTTTGTATAATTCTTCCTGACCTACGCCTGGTCCTACAAATCCAATTTTTTCAAGTGCTTTAATAGGGCTAATGTGATAATGAATTAGATATACCACAGAAAAAATTATTGTTGTGTAAAACATCCACACCCACCAAGGTGGCAATACATTATCTAATTCTCTAATACCATCGTATTCATGTTCAAATTGAATGGCGGCTTCTTTTTCAACAGGGACTGCTTTTGTAAGCAAATGTTCTATATTCCACAAGGATGATTTTTGTTCTTCTTTTTTAACAAGACCTGCATATTGCAACATTTTTTGAAACTGTGAATACATCCATATCACAATTATGGATAAAAGTAAATTTAAAAATATCAAAAAGTTAATTTGAGCATCTGAAAAATTCACGAGTGGCTCATTATCTAAATTATTGTTTTGTGCATATATACTTGATGTGAAAAATAATCCGATTAATAATAACACATTTAATACTTTATTTTTGTTTTGTGTAAAAGCGTCACTATTACCCACAGATCTAATAGCATTTGACATTGAACGAATTACAAAAAGTTGAATAATTAAAAGAATTATCAAACCCCATCCAATAACAGAATTATTAGATGTTTGAGAAATAACACCATTAGCATTATTGGCTTCCTGTGCCATTATCAATCCTGCATTGATTAAAACTGCAGAAGATGTAAGAGAAATTTTTTTAGTTTTCATAAAATTAAATTTTTAAGTTTTTATTATTAAAATTATTTATTCAAATGGTATGTTTTTAAGTTTTTGAATATGTTTTTTATCTACTTTTAATAACCAAATCAATACTCCTATAAAGAATAGAAAGAATATCACAAATGAAATAAGTGGATATATTTCTATTCCAAGAATATTTTCTAAATGATGTTTTACAAAGCGTAACATAATTTTATTTTTTAATGATTATTCATTGCTTGTTTTTTCTCCAAACTAACATCTACACCTAATCTTTGTAGATATGCTATCAAAGCAATTATTTCTTTATTTGGAGATGCATTGATATTATTTTTCTTCAAGTCGGCAGCGATTTCTTCTGCTTGTTTTTTCAAATCATTAAGTGCTTGTTGCTCGTATCCTTCGGGATAAGGAACACCAAGTGTTCTCATTGCACTAATTTTTTTAGTCGTTAATGAAACATCTAAATCATTTTCAATTAACCATGGATAAGCAGGCATAATAGAGTTTGGAGAAGTGAGGCGAGGATCTAACATGTGAGTATAGTGCCATGCATTGGGCTTACGAAGTTTCATAGTTCCTTCTCTTGCTAAATCTGGTCCTGTTCTTTTTGAACCCCATTGAAAAGGATGATCATAAACAAACTCACCTGCTTTAGAATAATCGCCATATCTTTCTGTTTCACTTCTAAATGGACGAACCATTTGTGAATGGCATACATAACAACCTTCGCGAACATAAATATCTCTACCTTCTAATTCTAATGGAGTATAAGGTTTTACAGAAGAAATTGTTGGAATATTTGATTTAATAAGAAATGTTGGCACCATTTCAACAATACCTCCAATAGCCACAAGAATAAATGATACAATAAGCATTTGAACAGGTCTTTTTTCAATCCATCTGTGCCAATACTCATTTTCTTCAGCATGGAATTTTATAAGAGCGGGTGCTTCCGCTGCCTCATTTGCAAGGAAATTACCAGCATTTGCTGTTTTTACTAAATTATAAACCATTACTATAACCCCAGTAAAATATAGTACTCCGCCAATTCCTCTCAAAAGATAAAGATTTTTGAGAGCAGTTACAGTTTCCAAAAAGTTTGGATATTTCAAAAATCCTTCTTGAGTAAATTCTTTCCACATAAAACTTTGAGTAAAACCAGCCCAATACATTGGAATAGCATAAAATATAATTCCCAATGTTCCTATCCAAAAATGAAAATCGGCTAATTTTTTTGAATATAAATTTGTTCTCCACATTTTTGGCACAACCCAATATAACATACCAAATGTCAAAAATCCATTCCATGCTAAACCACCAACATGCACATGAGCAATGGTCCAATCTGTAAAGTGAGAAATAGCATTGACATTCTTTAATGAAAGCAATGGTCCTTCAAAAGTAGCCATACCATAACCAGTTAATGCTACTACAAAGAATTTCAAAATAGGATCAACTTTCACTTTATCCCATACACCTCTCAATGTCAATAATCCATTTAACATACCACCCCATGATGGGGCAATTAACATTACAGAAAATACAGCACCAAGAGATTGTGCCCAATCGGGTAATGCAGAATAGAACAAGTGATGAGGACCAGCCCAAATGTAAATGAATATCAATGCCCAGAAGTGTATAATAGAAAGTTTATATGAATATACAGGTCTGTTGGCGGCTTTTGGCACAAAGTAATACATCAATCCTAAATAAGGCGTAGTTAAGAAAAAGGCAACTGCATTATGGCCATACCACCATTGCACTAAAGCATCTTGAACACCTGCATACCATGAATAACTTTTTAGAAATGAAATAGGCAATTCAAACGAGTTTACTACATGCAACATCGCCACTGTAATAAATGTTGCAATATAAAACCAAATAGCAACATACAAATGCTCTACTCTTCTTTTTAAGATGGTGCCAAACATATTCCATCCAAATACCACCCAGATAAGTGTAATAGCAATATCAATAGGCCATTCTAACTCTGCATATTCTTTTGATGTAGTATAACCTAATGGTAAGGTTATTGCAGCTGATAGAATAATTAATTGCCATCCCCAGAAATGTATTTTACTCAATGTATCACTATACATCCTGGTTTTTAATAATCTTTGTAATGAATAATACACCCCTGCAAAGATTCCATTTCCCACAAATGCAAATATCACCGCATTGGTATGTAAGGGTCTTAACCTACCGAATGTTGTTATAGGTATTCCCAAGTTTAATTCCGGAAATACGAGTTCAAAAGCAATAATGAGCCCTACTAACATTCCAATTACGCCAAATACCACCGTTGCAATTAAGAAATTACGAACAATGGCATTGTCGTATTCAAATTTTTCAATGTTACCGTTGCTGTTGTTGTGTTCCATAGTTTATTGGTTTTATTGGTTAATTATAATTTTTCAGAATAGATTTTTAATTCAGGGGACTGATTTTTATTTTTTGTATTAAAATTATTAGAAGTTGTTTGATTGGTTTCAACTTTGTTTTTATTATTTTCATCCTCAAAAAGAATTCTGATAGAAGGTGAAACTACATCTTCATATTGACCTTTTTTTACTGACCATACAAATGCTACTAAAAACCCTATTGCTATTAGAATACTCACACTCAATAATATGTAGATAACTTCCATAATTATTTTCGGGCACAAATATACATTACAAATACTTCGTATTACAATGATTTAAATCATAATTATTCATTTTTAATGATTTTTATTTTATCTTTTTATGTTTTATATCATTTTTAATACTATCATTTTTCACCATACTGCACTAATAAAAATCAATTTTACTTCTTTAATTAAGATTGCCTATTAATTCTGTATTTTTGCAGAGCTTCATTACTTATGAAAAAATTTTTCACGATAATTTTTTTTATTACAAAAATTGTAAACGCACAACTACCCGTTGGATATGACACTTTAAGTATTATTGAAAATGGTCAAATTTTGTATTCACCAAATTGTGGCGGATTAAACTTTTCAAATTTTTCTAAAGCAGATATTAATAATGATGGAAAAGAAGATATTATTGTGTATGACAGAATACATTTTTTTAATTATGGTGAAGTAAAATGTTTTATCAATATCGTCAATGCTTCTGAAACTAAATATAGATATGATTATTACATTTCCAAATCTTTTCCAAAACTTGTCAATTGGGCTATATTCAAGGATTTTAATAATGATGGTAAAGTTGATATTTTTACTTCTACTATTGGTGGTATTCGTGTATACAAAAACACTTCTGCTGGTAGTAACATCTCATTTCAATTATTTAAGCCAATTATCTATTCTAATTATAATCCTTCTGGAAGTCCTATTTTTGCGGGTATTTATGCCTCATCAGTGGGAATACCCGGTATTGAAGATATTGATAATGATGGTGATTTGGATATTCTTGCTTTCAACTCAACAGGTTTTTCAGTAGAATATCATATCAATAAAAGTGAGGAATTGTATGGACATTCAGATAGTTTGGTTTTTGAATTAGTTGAAAATTGCTGGGGAAATTTTAGTGAAGGAAATTGTGCTATCACACTCAACAATTGTAGCAATAGAACTATGCCATCAGTTATTGAAAATAAAGTATATCACAGCGGATCTTGTATAACCTGTATAGATATTGATCACAATAACATTAAAGATTTATTATTAGGTGATGTAAGTTGTAATGATATTATCTTTGGATATAATTCAGGAAATACAACTTCTGCACACATTTCAGATACTACCAAATTATTTCCTAACTATCCAGGAAAATCATCTACTTTACAAATCAAAATCAATAACTTTCCCTGTGCATACTATTTTGATGCTGATAATGATGGGAAAAAAGATATAATAGCATCGCCTAATTTGAGTGCTGGTGAAAATTTTAATTGTGTGTGGTTTTACAAAAATGTAGGAATCAACAAAGATAGTTTTGTCTTCGTCAAAAAAAATTTATTGATAGAAAGCATATTGGATGTTGGAGAAGGTGCAATGCCGCTTGTAATTGATATCAATCAAGATGGAAAAAAAGATTTGCTGATAGGTAATCTTGGTTACTACAATACTATTAAGCCAAATTCTAATGTTTCTACATTAACTTATTATCAAAACATTGGCAATGCAACAACACCACAATTTTCACTTATTACAAGAGATTATCTCAATTTATCATCACTAAACAAACTAAACTTAAGCCCTACATCAGGAGATATTGATAACGATGGAGATATTGATTTAATACTTGGTGATAGTCAAGGAAAAATTCATTGGCTTGAAAATACAGCAGGTGCAGGAAATCCATGTAATTTTAGTATTATTCATCAAAATGCTTTTGGCATTAATGCAAGTTATCCGCCAGCATTTCCATTTTTATTTGATGTGAATGATGATGGAAAATTAGATTTATTGATTGGCAATAAGGTCAATAAAATTGCATATTATCAAAATGTTGGCACTTTGAGTAATCCTTCATTCTCTCTTATTACTTCTAATTTTGGAAATGTGTCTGCCATTACAAATTCAATTTACTATTCAGGCGATGGTGGTGCTATTCCATTTATGTATAAAGAAGCAGGACAAAAGTATTTGCTATGTGGTTCTATCAATGGTAATTTATTTTTGTATGATCAAATTGATGGTAATATCAATGGTTCGTTCAGATTGTTAGATACAATGGTCAATAATATCAAAGCGGGTATTCGTGCCGCACCTCAATATGTTGATATAAATGGAGATGGTGTAAGAGATTTAATTGTAGGAAATTATTCTGGTGGAATTTATTATTTTTCATCTAAAGCTGTTAGTATAGAACAATTTAGTAAGAATGAAAATTCTATTAATATTTATCCTAATCCCGTAGATGATGTTTTTTATATTCAAGTTGAAAATTATTTCACTATAAATAATGTAGAATTTCATTTAATAGATATTACAGGCAAAGAACTTGAAATTGAAATAAATAAACATAATAAAAATTTGTGGAGTGTTAATGTTTCTAAATTAGCAAAAGGGGTTTATGGATTAGTTTGTAAATTTCCACATAAAATTTTTACTGCTAAAATAATAAAGATATGAAAACACATACCATTAAGTTCAGTATTGCAGTTATATTAATTTTGTTTTTCAATACTTGTAGAAAAGATAATATTGAAGTTAGTTATGGCAATTATCCAGCAGAAATTGGAAAAATTATTTCAACTAATTGTACTACCGGAAATTGTCATAATGCAAAGATTGACGCCACCTGTCAAGGTTCAGAATTAGATTTAACTTCATGGAATAACCTATTTACCAAAGGTGCCCATCATGGCAGTCCTGTCATTCCCTATAGTAGTAAATATTCGTATTTATTATATCATATAAATACATATAGCGATTTAAATATTCCTTATGATCCAAATATTCCATTATATAAATTAATGCCACAATACAAAAATCCTTTAAGCAAAGAAGATGTAATAAAAATAAAACAATGGATTGATAACGGAGCACCTGACAATAAAGGTAATGTGTATGGTTCAAATGTTTATGATAAAATTTATATAGTAAATCAAGGTTGTGATGTTGTTACAGTATTTGATGCTAAAACACAATTGCCCATTAGAATGATTGAAGTAGGTAGTAATCCTGATGTAAATGAAACGCCTCACTTTATCAATTTTTCACCCGATGGAAAATATTGGTATATTGTTTATATCAACTCGCCTTATTTAGAAAAATATGACGCTAATACAGATAAATTAGTAGGAAGATGTAATTTAAACAATCAGGTAGGATGGACTTGGATTAGTATAACAAAAGATGGGAAAAAAGGTTTTTGTATAGATTGGGAATCAAACGGTAAGATTGTCTCCGTTGATTTAGAAAAAATGAAAGTTATTAATTCAATGTATGGCCTTTATTTTCCTCATGGGGCGGCATTAAGCAAAAATGATGACACTTTGTATGTAGCCGCAAGAACAGGTAATTTTTTTATGAAGATTGATACATCTTTGACAACACATATTGATATTCCCATTGACAATTCTGGAACTGTAAATTATTCCAGTAGTTTAGATTTGCATGATGTCTTTGTATCAAAAGATGGAAACAAAATTTATTTCACCTGTGAAAAGAGTAATGAAGTTAGAGAATTTGACTTAACAACAAATAGTGTAAGTCATATCATCCCAATGGGTATATATCCACAACATGTTGCCTATTCTCCTTTGTTTAATACAATATATGTAAGTTGTGAATTAGATCCAAATAACGATAAAATGGGCAGTATTGTTGCAATTAATTTAAACAATTATACTACTCAAAAAGTTTATGTAGGTTATCAACCACATCGTATTTGTATTGATGAAAAAAATAAAGTTTTGTACTTACCAAATCGTAATTTAATTGGAAATGGTGTGCCACCTCATCATACATCCGTGTGTAATGGTAAAAATGGTTTTGTTACAATTTTAAATTTACCAGACCTGAGTATAAAAAAGAACCAAATTGAATTATCAATAGATACTTATTTTGCAATACCAAGACCTTAAATAAATTTAAATTAAAATATGAACTCATATCCTTTCAAATTTAATTTTTTTTTGTTGTGTATAATAATTTTATTTAGTGAATGCAAAAAAGACAATTTAGATGAAATCTATGGTGGTTATCCAGTAGAAATTGGAAACATTGTGAAAAACAAATGTGCTACAAGTGGTTGTCATTTCATTAATGATGAGCACGATCATCATTCACATTCTGGTCATTCTCATGGTGATAATTCTACAATCTTAAATTTAATAACATGGGAAGATTTATTCAAAGGTGGAATGCATGGAACTGTAGTTTATCCATTCAATAGTAAATTTTCTCCATTATTTCATCATATTAATACTTTTCCTGAACTTGGTATGATGGCCTCACCAACTATGCCATTAAATAGACCACCATTAAGCAAAGAAGAAGTTTTGAAAATAAAAAACTGGATAGACAACGGTGCTCCTGATATCAATGGCAAAGTGTTTGGTTCAAATGTTTATGATAAAATTTATGTTGTCAATCAAGGTTGTGATGTAATTACAGTATTTGATGCTAAAACACAATTGCCCATTAGAATGATTGAAGTAGGTAGTAATCCTAATGTTTTAGAAACACCTCATTTTATCAACTTTTCACCTGATGGAAAATATTGGTATGTGGTATTTATCAATTCTCCCTATTTAGAAAAGTATGATGCAAATACTGATAAACTAGTGGCTCGTTGTAATTTAGATAATCAAATAGATTGGAATAGAATTATCATCAGTAATGATGGTAAAAAAGGTTTTTGCGTGGCATGGACTGCAAATGGTAGAGTTTTTTCAGTTGATTTAGAAAAAATGCAAGTCATTAACAGAATGTATGGGCTATATTTCCCTCACGGAACTGCTTTAAGTAAAAATAATGATACACTTTACATTGCCGCTCAAACAGGTAATTTCTTTATGAAAATTGATACCGCTCTTACTACACACATTGATATTCCTATTGATAATTCTGGTAGTATCAATTATTCAAGTAGTTTAGATGCACATGATATTTTTGTTTCTCCTGATGGCACTAAACTTTACTTTACTTGTCAAAAAAGCAATGAAATCAGAGAGTTTGATTTGACAACAAATTCAGTATCTCATATCATTCCTGTTGGAAAATTTCCGCAAGCAATGGCTTATTCATCAAAATACAACACTCTTTATGTGAGTTGTGAATTAGATCCAAATCCAGATGGTGTTAATGAAGGTAGTGTAGTTGCTATTAATTTGAATACATACACAACGCAAAAAGTTTATGTAGGTAATCAGCCACATGGCTTATGTATTGATGAAAAAAACGATTTGTTATATGTGCCAAATAGAAACTTATCAGGAAGTGGTGTGCCACCTCATCATACTTCTTTATGCACAGGTAGAAATGGTTTTGTTAGTATTCTTATGTTACCTGACTTGAGCATTTTAAAAGATAATATTGAATTATCAGTAGATACTTATTTTGCAAAAACAAGACCTTAAAAACTAATTAAAATCATTTTTATTGTATTGATGATTTCATCAAATTTGTGGCGAAAAAATTTTATTTCTTTTTACTTCAAAGTTCAGGTGATTTAATAAATGTATAACTTACTCAAGATAATTAGAGAAACAAAATACTTATCAGTAATAGTTTTAATTTTAATTTCTTATACTGAAATAAAAACTTTTTTAGTTACAATTGACTACTTTATCAATTACAATTATATTGCTAAAAATCTATGTGAAAACAAGGATAAACCAAAATTAAAATGTAATGGTAAATGTCATTTGAAAAAAGAATTAAAAAAGGTTGAAGAATCTAAACAAACAAACAAAAAACTTCCTGTAACTGAAACAAAAAGAGAACCATTTGTTATTATACATACAAACTTAAATTTATCTTTTATTAGCACACTCAAACCAAATTTTCCAGAATATACTATTCTTTCAATTCAAGAAGTTTATCTTAATCTTCAAACACCTCCACCAAAATTTTTTGTATAAAATAATGTTGTTCTAATTTTTCTTTTATTTACTTATAAAGTAAAATTCGATAATTTTACTTTAATTGTTATTCTATTAACTTCAAATTTCTAAATCAAAAAATTAAAATTTAAAAACTATGAAAAAGCAAATATTATTGCCTGTTTTAGGCACAGTATTATTAAATATCAACATAACAAAATCTCAAGAAAGTGAAAATGTAGAATGGTCTTCAGCAAGACCAGATGGAGTTGCCCCAATAGGCATAATGGGCAGCCACTATCACAAAAAAGGTGGATTTATGGTTTCATATGGTTATATGCCTATGATAATGGAAGACGTTCAACATGAAGATCATAAAGCTGATGCTGATCATATTTTCAGTGATGGGTATAAGATGGCTCCGCAAAAAATGCAAATGGATATGCACATGATTGGATTTATGTATGCGCCTTCTGATAGAGTTACTTTAATGCTAATGGGAAATTATCTTTCAAACAAAATGACTATGATACAAATGATGGGCGATAAATATACAATGAGTTCAAGTGGAATAGGTGATGTTTCTTTATTTGGATTGATTAAGATTTTAAATAAAAATAGAAATTCATTACATGCTAATGTGGGTATTTCTATTCCTACTGGAAACATCAATGTAAAAGAAAAAATGCAAATGCATGACACTTCTGGAATGATAATGCAAACTGAAATGAAAATGGCTTATCCTATGCAATTAGGTAGCGGAACATGGGATCCTATAATTGGTGTAACCTATTTAGGTCAAACTGAAAGAATTTCTTGGGGTATGCAACCAATATACAGATTTAGAATAGGTGAAAATGCTAATAAATACACATTAGGAAATCGCTTTGATTTTAGTGCATGGGGATCAATTATAATAAATGATTATTTAAGTTTTGCATTAACTGCTCGTTATTTTAATATAGATAAAATAAAAGGTAAAGACAAAGATATAGATCCTATGATGTCTCCATTATGTGATCCTATGAATACAGGCAGACAACAATTAGAAACAGGGGCAGGAATAAATTTTTATGTTCCATCTGGTAGTTTGAAAAATTTACGAATAGCAACAGAGTATAGATTGCCTGTTATGCAAAAAGTAAATGGCATGCAAATGCTTAATAAGTATATGATGGTTATTGGATTACAATATAGTTTTGGTAGTCATTGTGATTAATTAATAAATTCAGTAAAAACAAGGGATGTTCAGAATACGAAAGTATTTTTTGAACATCCCTTTTTTATTTAATTGAATTTTATTTTCAATTAAATTTTTAATTACATTTACAGAAAAAATTGGATTTAAAAGATAGAAATCAATTGGTCATTTTATTTTTTGATGGGCAATGTGTATTATGTAATAATACTGTAAAATGGATATTATCTAATGAAAAAGATCATGATATTTTATTTTGCCCACTCAATTCAATTTTTGCAATGCAATTTATTCCTGATTCTCTAAAAAACATTGATTCTGTTATTCTTTACAAGAATAATAAATTTTACATTTACTTTGATGTGGTGTTATCAATTGTTCCTCATCTTAAATGGTATTGGAAAATACTATATGTTCTATATCTTGTACCAACATTTTTGAGAAATAAAATATACAAGTGGATAGCCCGCAATCGTAAAAAATGGTTTGGACAAACAGATAGTTGTTTTTTAATGAATAGTCAATGGAAAGATAGGATGGTGGAATGATTTAATAAGTATAATGTAAAAAAAATTATTCAAATACATATAAGTAACCATCGTCGCATCCAATAACAACCATATTATCATAAAAAGCAGGATCAACTTCTAAACTATCTTTGGTTTCAAACCTTGATAGTTCTTTACCAGTTTCTAAATCTAGCACACAAAAGTAGTATTCGCGAGAATGAAAATTCTCACAACCAAAATACACACAACCATTTGAAATTACAGGGCCTGAGTGTATAAAATTAAATACATCATCATATGTCCATAAAACATTACCATTGTTTTTATTTAAACAACATAAATAAGCATAACAATGAAAATCATAATCATCATGGTAAGCTAAAACTATTCTATCTTTGTATACAGCAGGAGACTCAAAAGTAATATATCCCAAACTTTTAATTTTATGTTCCCATAAAACTTTATTAGTGTTTAATTCAATAGCATAAAAGTTAAAATCAGTTCCAAAGTACATAATATCATTATCAGCAGAAATGAATGTATTTATATAATACTTGAAATTCAATTTACTTAATTTATATCCATTAAAAATGTTTAAGCAATACAAATTATTTTTAACACCTACAAAAAGTTTTTCATTATAAAGTGAAAGATAAAGTGAATACCATTTTTGAATTTTATAACTCCATATCTCTTTGCCATTATCTAAATTTAAGGCATTTAAAAAACCTTCACTATCTGCAAAAACTAATATATTATCTTTTATTATTATACCTTTACAATCATTAGTTTGACGACTTTTTATTCCAAATATTCTACCAAAATTAAATTTTTTTGTTTTAATTTTATATTCCCAAACAAAATCTCCATTATACACATCAAAACAATAAATACTATTGCTCGTACCGATATAAACTTCTTCTTTATGTATAACAAAACAAGTAATATCCTCAACAAAATTAATATTCCATAAAATTTTTTTAGTTTTCAAATCTATTGAATAAAAACTATTTTCTTTATTTGAAACAAATATCCTACCATCATAAATTAAAGGATTAATATTAATTCTTGCTCCCGTATTAAATTTCCACTTTAATTTTAATTTTTTTGGTGGGTTCCCATCATAATAACCTGTCCTTTGAAGATTTCCTCTATCAAAATTCCAATTTGAAACAGAATTCATAAATTAATTTTTCAATTTCTAAATTACAATATTCACAATCTTCTTCTCTACAAAAATAAACTTTTTAGGTTTTAAATCTTTTAGGTATTTTTTAGTTTGTTCATGAGATAAAACTAATTGTTCAACTTCTTCTTTGGAAATATTTAAGGGCAATTCTAAATTAAATCTAGTTTTTCCATTGAATGAAATCGGATAATTGAAAGTGTTTTCTATAATGTATTCTTCTTTATACTCTGGATAAGGAGCATCTATAACTGATGTTTCGTGCCCTAATTCTGTCCAAAGATATTCGGCTGTATATGGTGCAAATGGTGATAACATTATCACAAGTGGTTCTAATATCTCTCTTTTGTTACATTTCAATTCTGTGAGTTTATTAACCAATATCATTAAACTACTTACACAAGTATTAAATGAAAACTTATGAATATCTTCTCTGAGTTTGATAATAGTTTTGTGTAGAATCTTTAATTCTTCTGTAGTTGGTGGTTCATTGCTAACAGAAAAAGAATTATTTAGATGAAATAATTTCCACACTTTTTTCAAAAAGTTATGAGTGCCTGTAATGCCGTTGGTAATAAAAGGTTTGTGTTGTTCAATAGGACCTAAAAACATTTCATACAACCTAAAAGTATCTGCACCATATTGATCTATCAAATCATCAGGATTTATCACATTCATTTTGGACTTTGACATCTTTTCAACTTCACGATGACACTTAATTTTATCAGGATAATCAGATATAAATTTAAAATTCTCACCATACAATGTTGGCTGTGTTTTCAATTTTTCTATACTTACAAAATCATTCTCATCTGCCAAATTGACATCTACATATACTCTTGCAACTGTATTTAAATCGTTTACCTTTTCAGCAGAAATATAAGTATCAGGTGTATCTTTCAATCTAAATATAATAGCACTATTACCCAATATCATTCCCTGATTTATCAATTTTTGAAAGGGCTCATCAAAATCAATGTATCCTAAATCATACAAAAATTTAGTCCAAAATCTTGCATACAATAAATGCCCTGTTGCGTGCTCGCTACCACCTACATAGACATCTACTTTATTCCAATAACTTGTTTTTTCTTTGCTTGCAAAGGTCTCATCATTGTGTGGATCCATATATCTTAAAAAATACCAACTACTTCCTGCCCATCCTGGCATAGTTGTTTTTTCAAATTCATATTTGCCTTTGTATTTCCAATTAATCGCACGAGCCAATGGTGGTTCGCCTGTTTCAGTAGGCAGATATTTATCTATTTCTGGTAATATTATAGGTAAGTCCTTTTCATCAACAGGTTTTGGGATATTATTTTCATCGTAGTAAATAGGAATGGGCTCTCCCCAATATCTTTGTCTGCCAAACACAGCATCACGCAATTTGTAATTAACTACTCTTTTTCCAATTTTTCTTTTTTCAACTTCTTCAATACATTTTTGAATAGCATTTTTTACAGATAAACCATTTAAGAAATCAGAATTTTTACAAATACCATTTTTTTCATCGTAAGATTGTTTTGAAAAGTCCCATTCTACTGGTGGTTGAATAACTTGTTTTATGGGCAAATTAAAATGCTTTGCAAATCTGTAATCTCTTGAATCATGAGCAGGCACAGCCATTACTGCACCAGTGCCATAATGATACAATACATAATCTGCAATCCATACGGGCACTTTTTCATTTGTAAATGGATGAATAGCATACGCACCTGTAAAAACACCTGTTACTCTATAAACATCCGCTTGTCTATCTCTTTCGCTTCTATTTTTGGCATATTGCACATAATTTGATACAATTTCTTTTTGATTAGTTGTTGTAATTTCTTCAACCAATGGATGTTCAGGTGCAAGCACAATATAAGTAACACCAAATATTGTATCAGGACGAGTTGTAAATATTTTTACAGAATGTTTTTCGTTAATTTTAAATTCTATTTCAGCACCTTCGCTTTTGCCAATCCAATTTCTTTGGGCTTCTTTTATACTCTCGCTCCAATCAAGTCGTTCAAGACCTTCCAATAATCTGTCGGCATAAGCAGTAATTCTTAAACTCCATTGTGGCATCAATTTTCTTTCAACAGGAAATCCACCTCGTTCAGAAACGCCATCTTTCACTTCATCATTAGCAAGAACAGTCCCAAGTGCAGGACACCAATTGACATACGCTTCAGAATGATATGCTAATCGGTATTTCATCAAAATATCTGACTTTTCTTTTTCAGAAAAACTCTTCCACTCTTCAGCAGTAAATGTTCTTACCTCATCGGAGGCTGCATCTATATTGATATTTCCGTTCTTTTCAAATTCTTGTATCAAAGTTTGAATAGGTTTTGCTTTGTTTTCTTTTTTATCATACCACGATTGAAAAAGTTGTAAAAAAATCCATTGTGTCCATTTGTAGTATTTGGGATCAGTAGTTTTTACTTCTCTACTCCAATCATAAGATAATCCAATTTTATCTAATTGTTCTTTGTATCTTTTGATATTGATTTCAGTAGTAACAGCGGGATGTTGTCCAGTTTGAATAGCATACTGTTCAGCAGGCAGTCCAAATGCATCAAAGCCCATTGGATGTAAAACATTATGTCCAAGATGACGCTTATAACGGGCATAAATGTCGGAAGCAATATAACCTAATGGATGTCCCACATGTAGTCCAGAACCAGATGGATATGGAAACATGTCTAAAACATAAAATTTTTTTGGTTTAAGATTACCCTGACTATCTTTTTCTTCTACTTTGTAAACATTGAGTTTTTGCCATTTTTCTTTTGCTTTCTTTTCTATTTCTTTGAAATTGTATTCCATTTTGTTAGTTTTTATTTTTAAGTTTTGAGTGTTGATGTAAGTTAGCTTTTAAAGTAGAGACGTATCGCCATACGCCCTTACATTTTGTTAGTGAAGGCAAATGTAATGATAAGATAGGAAAGATAAGAAGGAATTTTTAATTGAGAAAGGAAAGTATTTTTTGACAAAGTATAATAGGGTCTCTTGCATTAACCCTTATTTCCCTTCATTTTTCAGCACTTCATCGATATTATTTATTATTGCGGTATGGATAGATAATTTGATATCATGCAATTCCATCCACACTGGGCGAACAATGTTATTATAAGCAGATAAACCTATGTAATCACCAAAAAACTTTAGAAAAAATGGTTTGAAACTTTTTTCATTCAATTTAAAATTCTTAAATGTTTCTCCACCATCAGTAGATACTGCTAAATATACATCTGTATGCATATCATTATGATTTCTTCTATCATAAAATATTACATACAAATAGCCAGTGACAGGATCAATATTCATCATTGGCATAAATTGTTCTCTTATTGTTGTGTCATTATTTACTTTTATTCTTTTTTTCCAAGTTTTACCACCATCTTCCGATTTTAATAACCAAATATTTTTGTCTTTATCTTTTTCATCTCCAAAGCAAATGTAAATATTTCCTGCATACTTACTTTTTGGATTATTATCACATACTAAAAAAGGCATACCATTAGATCTAAACAAACCATCTACTTTCATATCCCATCCACCATAAATTGTATCTATTCTTTTTTCGGGCAATTCAAATGTTTCTCCACCATCATAAGAAACGGTAAACATAATTCCATATTTACTAGCCCAGGCAACATAAATTTCATTATTCAAACCTGCTGAAGATGTTGCACCTTCAACAGTTTCATCACTATCTCGGCAATCTCCTGCGTAGTGTGAAACTCTCACTGGTTTTGTCCATGTTCTTCCTCTATCTTTTGATTTTGAAAATAAAATTATAGAACTATCATTTGGATTTTTACTTCCATATTTATCAAATTGTGTCCATGTTACATAAATTTCATTTGTTTTGGGATTAAAATATGCCCATTCTTTATCCTGATTTTTATTTCCATTCTTGCCTATTCCTACGCAGAAATTAAAACTCTTTCCAAAATCTGATGATGACTGAACAACAATTCTATCTATCCATTTAGCATCTTTTACTAATTTTGAATTGGGTTCAGATAAATGAAAATAATAAAAAGTATTGGATGTATCCCACAATAAAACTGGATCACCATATACTCCAAATGAATCACATTGAATTTTTTGAAAAGTCCACGTTCTGCCTGTATCACTACTCAAGTATAATTGATCTATATTTGCCCCCACTACAATTTGTGCTGGATTTTTGGGATTGATAGCAATACTTACCTCTTCAGGATCATTTTTATCAGATATTTTTACAACTTGCCATAAAGGATTTGTTTGTGAGAAAAATAAATTTGAAAATAAAATAAAATTCAAAAGTAATATTCTATTCATAGAAATTATATTGCTTTATTGTTATACCGAACAAAATTACCTAATTTTGTGTCAATATGCAATTTCACTTAAACCTCAATATTGAACCTTTTCCATTTCAAATTGAACATCATCAAAAGATTTTTTTGATTGGTTCTTGTTTTGCAGAAAACATCTCTGAATGGCTTAAAAAAAGGCATTTTCAAGTTTTTTCAAATCCTAATGGTGTTCTCTTTAATCCACAAAGCATTTATATTTGTCTAAAAAGTATTTTAGATAATCCTAATTTTATTGATGAAAAATTTTTGTTTTTTGAAGATGGTTTATGGAAATCTTTTCTACATCAAACTTATTTTTATCATACTGATAAAAATGAATTTATATCTAACATTATTAAATCTCAACAAGATGCTTATGAATTTTTAAAGTCAGCAAATTATTTATTCATCACTTTTGGGTCTGCATTTGTTTATGAACATAAAGAATTAAATCAAGTAGTTGCTAATTGTCATAAATTTCCACAATCAAATTTTAATAGAAAGATATTAAGTGTTCAGGAAATTACAAGAAATTTTTCTGCATTATTTCATCAATTGAATAAATTTAATCCCGAATTAAAAATAATTCTAACAGTATCTCCTGTAAAGTATTTAAACTACGGTGCAGTGAATAATAATATCTCAAAATCAACATTAATATTAAGTGTACATCAGTTGTGCGAACAACATAAAAATGTATTTTATTTTCCTGCATACGAATTGGTTACAGATGATTTACGAGATTATAGATTTTACAAGGAAGATATGAGTCATCCAAATGAATTGGCCATTCAATATGTTATAGAGAAATTTTCTCAATCATTACTTTCATCAAATGCAAAACAAATTGTTCAAGAACTTGAAAAAATTATCAATGCCTTACAGCATAAAATAATAAACAAAAACTCAAGTAAAATCAAGGAATTTGCAATCAACTTTATTCAACAATGTGAAAGATTAGAATCAAAATATCCTTACTTGAAATTAAATGAAGAAAAAAATTACTTCAAAGATATACTAAACGAAAAAATTACACCACTCAAATGATTTTGTAAATTTAGCACAAAAAAATAACTATGATTGTTTTAACAGGAGCATGTGGTTTTATTGGAAGTTGCACACTTTCATATTTTAATCAACAAGGAATTAAAGACATTGTTTTATCTGACAATTTTGGTACTATAAAAGATTCAAATATCAGTGGTAAAAAATATGCTTTAGAAATACATAGAGAAGAATTGATTCGCTGGATTGATAAATTTCACAAAGATGTTCATTTTGTTATACATTTAGGTGCAAGAACGGATACAACAGAATTTGATGAAAATATCTTGAATAAATTAAATTTTGAATACACAAAAGAATTATGGTCTATCTGTGCTAAATATCAAATACCTTTGATTTATGCCTCCTCTGCGGCAACTTATGGCAATGGTGAATATGGATACGATGATGATGAAAGCAAATTACATTTACTAAAACCATTAAATCCTTATGGATGGAGCAAGCATAAATTTGATTTATGGGCACTTGAACAAAAAGAACAACCACCTTATTGGGTAGGATTGAAATTTTTCAATGTATTTGGACCAAATGAATATCATAAAGGAAGAATGGCTTCTGTTATTTTTCATGCTGTTAATCAAATTAAAACCACAGGAAAAGTAAAGTTGTTTTGTTCTCATCGTCCAGATTTCAAAGATGGTGAGCAATTGAGAGATTTTATTTATGTAAAAGATGTTGTGAAAGTAATTTATTATTTGTACAAAAATAAAATTAAAAACGGTATTTACAATTTAGGAACTGGAAAAGCAAGAACATTTTTAGACCTTACAAGAAATGTTTTTAAATCAATGAATATACCTGAAAACATTGAGTTTATTGACATTCCAGAAGATATTAGAGATAAATATCAGTATTTCACAGAAGCCAAAATGGAAAAATTAAGAAATCAAGGTTACAACGAACCATTCACTGAATTAGAGGATGCTGTAAAAGATTATGTAAAAAATTATTTATACAAAGATCCTGAACAATTTTTTTACTATTAAGATTATTCGCCAATTTGCATATTAAGTAAAATATGACTTTTAAAATGATTAAAAAATACTCCCAATTTTGTACTATTGTATTATTCGTTTTTGTGTTTTTCAATCATAATCTTTTTGCACAAATAAATTCTATTAACATTAATGCTATCAATATAAGTTCCAGAAACGGCTTACCTACAAACAGCATCAATTATGTTTTCAAGGATTCTTATGGATTTTATTGGATTGGTACACAAGCAGGATTATGCAAATACGATGGATATAAAATAATTACATACAAAAATAATCCAAATGACAGTTCATCATTGCCTTGTAATAATATCCTTTCTATCAATCAATACAAAAATTTTTTAATTATTTCTTGCGAAAAAGGAATTACATTCTTTGATTACATAAAAGGAAAATTCATTTCTGAAAAGAATATAGATAAAGCATTAAATAACAGTGAGGTGTACTCAACTTTCATTTACCAAGATAATTTATTTATTGTTTCAAAAATTGGCTTATATGAATACTCATTTAATAACAAAAAAATTGTAAAATATAAATTTACTGACAATAAAAACTACGTTTTTCAAAATGAGTCAAAAGTATCTTTAATTTCCAACAATTTTTTGTTATTTGACTACGCTCTTGGCATCAGAATATTAGACACAACAACTAAAATAATTAGTATTGAAGATTATGCTTCAAATTCAAAAATTAAAGCCACCTTACATTATGGAAATTTTTTATATCTACTCTCTTCTAACTATGGATTGATAAGATTAGATGTCAATACATTTGAAAAAATTGATGAACCTTTATTATTCAAAGATTTAGGTAAAGACATAGAAAATCAAAATTCATTACAACTTATTAAAAACAAAATTTACATTGCTTCAAAAACTGGAATCATTGAATTTAATCCCCTTGATTTTACTACTAAAATAATTAAAATAAATGGTAAAGAAGAAAATATCAAAAAATTGTTTTCAATAGACAACAATTTATTTGCTGTTTCCCATGAAAATGGTATTTTCATTATTCCCTATTCAATTCAAAAGTTTTCTAATCCAATTCCAGATAATATTAATAATCAGTTCAGTAATATCTATTCATTTATTGAATATATGTCCGGTAAAATACTCATCGGAGGTTATGAAAAATTAATTTTATTTAATTTATTAAACAACAAAATCATCAAAGATTTCAGTAAATTCTATAAAAATAAAACTGTCTTATCAATTATTTCATCTCCTAATGCTAATGAATATTTTATCGGCATATATGGAAAAGGAGTTGATTTACTGAATATAACTAATGAAAAAATTAATTCTATCATTCGGGGAATTGATGTGATTTCACTCTATTACTCAAATGATGATACGCTTTGGATAGGCACTATTCAAGAGGGGCTATTTAAATTAAATATAAAAACACAAAAATCTATTAAACCTCAAAGTTTTAATACTCTATCAATAAACTATATTAAACCCACCACAGATGGTATTTATATTGCAACAGGTGAAAAAGGTTTATACAAACTTGATAATAAAAATAATATTATTCTTCATCTTAATGCAGAAAACAAAACGCTTTCTAATAATTGGGTTTATCATCTTACAGAAGATTCAAATTATATCTACATTGCATCAGATAATGGATTAACTTTATTCAATAAAAAAAATCAAACATCTCAATTTTTCTTTGATACTGATGGCCTTTTAAGTTCAACCATCTTATCTGTGTATTTAGATAATCAAAATAATCTCTGGATTGGAACAACAAATGGAATAACAAAAATGATTTTATCCCGTCTTAATGATAATAAATCAAAATTATTTTACAATTATACTTATCTTGAAGGTTTAGTAAATTATGAATTCAACCAAAATGCTCATACAGTATTAAAAAACAACTATTTCGTTTATGGCGGTGTTTCTGGCATTGATATTTTTAATCCTTCAAAAATTAGACAAAATTTTTCATCAATACCAGTATATATTTCTTCATTCAAAACTTTTGGAAAAGATTATCCTGCAGATTCTAATCTTACTTTGAAAAAATACTTTGTTCTTAAATATCCGCAAAATAATTTTCAAGTTGAACTTTCTGCGATTAATCCATTAGGTGCTGAAAAAATTTTATACAAGTATAAATTAGAGGGCTACGATGATGATTTTTCAGAACCTACAAATATCCGCTATATTTCTTATACAGGGCTTTCTGGCGGCACTTACAAACTTATTGTTTATGCTACCAACCACGATGGAGAATGGAACACAGACCCTTACTATATTTACATAGATGTTATTCCTCCATTCTGGAAAACTAAATGGTTCATAATTACATCTGCTATTATGCTATTTGGCAGTATTTTTGGATTTAATCAATACAGAACTTACCAGATTAAAAAACGAAACAAAGAATTAGAAGAAAAAGTTCAGGAAAGAACTAAAGAATTAGCAAATAAAAACCATGAGATATTAAGTAGTATTGAATATGCAAAACGAATACAACAAGCCATTCTACCTACAAATAGTTATGTCAATAAAGTATTACCCAATGGATTTATTTTATATTTACCAAAAGATATTGTGAGCGGTGATTTCTATTGGCTGTATGAAATCAATGACTCAAAAACTAATACCTCTTCAAAAATTATTGCCGCTGTAGATTGCACAGGACACGGTGTTCCGGGAGCACTTATGAGTATGATTGGAAATAATTTACTGAATCAAATTGTTATAGAAAAAAATATCACTTCGCCAGAAAAAATTCTTAACGAAATGAACAAGGGTGTTCAAACTGCCTTAAAACAAGGTCAAAGTGAAATACAAACAAACGACGGAATGGATGCGTCAATAGTAAATATTTTTCCAGATGGAAAATTGTTGTGGGCAGGAGCATACAGACCTTTAGTTATTGTAAAAGGAAATGGCCAAATAGAAAAATTAGATGGTGATAAATATCCAATTGGCGGAGTTCAGATGGATGCAGATAGAAACTACACACTTCACACCATTCAATTGGAAAAAGGAGATACTATTTATTTATTTTCAGATGGTTATGCCGATCAATTTGGTGGAGAAAAAGGAAAAAAAATGATGTTAAAAAGATTCCTTCAAATACTTTCTGAAATTCATCTTAAACCTGTAAATGAACAAAAAGCATTTCTTGAAAACTTCTTCAATCAATGGAAAGGAAGTTATGATCAAATAGATGATATTCTTGTTATAGGTATTTCATTCTAATTTTTTTTCATTTTATTCAATTCTTCTAATTACCTTTCCTGCCAAAAATTGCAATGGAAAGATTTACTGGTTTCATCGGTATAGTTTTAATATTAGGAATAGCTTATCTGTTTTCTAACAACAAAAAAAGAATTAATTATCGCCTTGTCATTAGCGGACTTGCTTTGCAAGCAATCATTGCAATATCTATAATGAAAATAAAATGGGTACAATTGTTTTTTGAACAATTAGGAAAGGGAATGCAAAAAATTGAACAATTTGCTAAAAGTGGCGTTGATTTTGTTTATGGTGGATTAGCTGCTATTTCAGAAACAGAAGTTGTTGACTACAGAGCACCACATACATTCGTATTTGCTTTTAATGTTACTGCAACTATTGTATTAGTAACTACACTGGTAGCCATTTTATATCATTTAGGAATTATGCAAAAAATTATTTCTGCAATTGCCTTTGTAATGAATAAAATAATGCGTGTAAGCGGAGCAGAAGCACTCAGTAATGTTGCCAGTGCTTTTGTTGGACAGGTAGAAGCACAGGTAATGATTCGCCCCTACTTACCTACTATGACTAAAAGTGAGTTGCTGGCATCTATGAGTGGAAGTTTGGCTTGCATTGCTGGTGGTATTTTAATTGTTTATGCAAATATGGGAGCACAAGCGGGTTTAAATCTTGCACCTAAATTAATTATGGCAAGTTTAATGGCCGCACCAGGAGCGTTGGTCATTTCAAAAATTGTTTTTCCTGAAACAGAAACACCAGTTACAATGGGAAAAGTAAAATTAGAAGTTAAAAGTGAATACAGCAATTTAATAGATGCTATCACTCACGGAGCAGGTGATGGTTTTAAAATTGCTATGAATGTAATTGCTATGCTTATTGGATTTATTGCCCTTATTACAATGGTTGATTGGATATTATTAAAAACAGGACATTTATTTAATCCAGATTTAAATTTGAGTTTAAATTGGTTATTTGCTAAATTGTTTTATCCAATGGCATGGGCAATGGGTACGCCATTAGAAGATGTTAATAATGTCGCAACCTTATTAGGACAAAAATTAACCATTAATGAATTTGTTGCATTTAGTAATCTTACTTCTCATAAAGTTCCAGTAGTTACTGAAAAAGGTTTAATGATTGTAAGTATTGCAATATGTGGATTTGCTAACTTTAGTAGTGTTGGTATGCAAATAGGCGGGATTGGTGTATTAGTTCCTGAAAGAAGAAAAGACCTTGCAGAATTAGGAATGAAAGCCCTTTTATGCGGAACACTTGCTTCTTATCTCTCTGCAACTATTGCGGGTATTTTAATGTAATTTGATTTTAAAAATCTTTTCCTGCTGATAATTTTTTTACAACCTTTTAAACCTTTAATGTATCTTTGCATCAAATGTTCAAAATCTAAAAACTTAAAATTATGAAAACGAGCAAATTCTTAATCGGCAGTGCAACCCTCAGCTTAGCAGCATTACTTGCTATCAGCGGTTGCAAGAAAAAAGACAAAAATGAAGAAACACCTGACACTGAAACATCTTATGTTCAGGATCACAACCTTGCAGAAACGCATAACAATGACATTGGAAACATTGGCGGTGAAGCAGGAGAAACCTATACTGTAAGTAATTACAGATTAGAAAATGGCCTTCTCGTTGGTGGCATTCAATCTGCTCCTTGTGCAACTGTTACTGTTGATCTTGCCGCTAAACATTTCACTGTGGATTTTGGTACAACACCATGTTTATGTAAAGATGGAAGATATCGTTCAGGTAAATTACTTTACGATTATTCAGCATCAACTAATGGTGCTATTTATCCCCGTCAGCCAGGATATTCAATTACTTGTACCTCTCAAAACTATGTAGTAGATGGTTATACCGTTAACATTGTAAACAGAACGCATGCAAATACCACTCCTTTTGGATTTAATCCATCAACTACAAATTTGCAATGGCAAATCAATGCCAACATCAACATTGTAAAACCATCTAATGGCGGCACAATTACATGGAATTGTACAAGAACTGTAGAATTGACAAATACTTCTGATACTACAGTTTATCATCCATCTGGTAACTTTCCTATTGCTTGGAATAAAGCACAGTTAAAATTAAATGGCTCTGCCAATGGAACAACTGCTAGTGGTGTCGGCTATACAGTTTCATTAAGTAACTTATTATGGAGTGCAACCTGTACACCTGATCCGCTTCGTCCATTCCGTCATCCATTTATTGCTGGTTCTGTAACATTTACTCCTGCTAATAAACCTGCACGTGTAATTAATTACGGTAATGGTAGTTGCGATTTTAATGCACAAGTTTGTATTCCTGCTTACAATTACTGCACAAATATCACATTACCATAAAACTTAGAAACAATATTGAGGGCTATTTATCTGAAAAGGTGAATAGCCCTTTTTATATTTATGAATTTAACCGAAGTAGATAAAAAAATCCTTGAATGTATTTCACAACCTGATAAACACAATCAGGCACTAACATTATTGATAAATACCTATCAAAAAAAACTTTACTGGCAAATCAGAAGAATTGTCATTAATCATGATGATGCCGATGATGCTTTACAAAACACTTTCATAAAGGCATGGCAAGGATTGCAAAATTTTAATCAAAACAGCAGTTTATTTACTTGGTTGTATAGAATAGCCACTAATGAGGCCTTACAGATATTAAGAGAAAAAACAAGAAAAAATAATATCCCCTACGAACAAGTATCTTACTACTTATCCAACACACTTACTTCTGACCCTTATTTTAAAGGTGATGAAATTCAGAAAAAACTTCAAGAAGCCATTCTTTCCCTTCCTGAAAAACAAAGAATTGTTTTTAATATGAGATATTATGAAGAAATTAGTTACGAAGAAATGGCCGAAATACTTGACACTTCTGTAGGTGCATTAAAAGCATCTTATCATCATGCAGTAAAAAAAATTGAAGAACACTTATTAAACCATCTTGAATAATAAGCATCTAAATGAATATGAACAAAGAAAGAAAAAATATATTGGATAACGAAGATTTTAAGAAAAATCCTTTTGAAATCCCAGAAGATTACTTCGAAACGAATTCTATTAAACTAATTGAAAATATATTGTCTCAAAAAAAATCTGCTTTTGAAGTTCCTGAAGATTACTTTGAAACCAATAAAATTCATCTTTTAGAAAATATTACTAACTCTAAACCAGCATTTGAAATTCCTGATGAATACTTTGAAACAAGTAAAAATGAAATCATTCAAAAAATATCTCCAACAAAAAACAGAAGAACAATAGTATTTTTAAAATACACTACCATTGCCGCATCCATAGCAGGAATCATTTGGGGAATTTATATTTTTCAGAATAACACTAAAACAGACATCTCTGATAAACCCTGTCAAACCATTGCCTGTCTTACTAAACAAGATGTATTATCAAAAGAATCATTACTTGATGAAGAAATTTTAGAACAATCTGTTTCTGATGAAATTATTGAACAACATTTTAATTCAAATTCTATACAACCTTCCGATACTAATTCAAATGAATTAAATGAAACCTTTTAAATTACATATTTTAATAATTTCATTATTTTTATTGACCATAACTGCATGGTCTCAAAATCAAAAAATTGATCAGGCAAGAGTAAATTTTATCAGTCAAAAATTACAATTATCTCAAGCAGAATCACAAAAATTTTGGCCAGTGTATAATGAGTATTTAGACAAAATTAAAAGCATTCGTCATCAGAGAAAAAAGATGTTTCAGGAATTTGATTACTCTCAAAATCCTGCTGATGCAGAGCAGTTTCTTAAAACTTTCAATCAATTAGAGTTAGCAGAATATCAAATTAAAAATGAATATTCTCAAAAGTTTAAACAAATAATTGGCGTTGTGAAAACAGCACATTTATTCAAAGCAGAAGAAGAGTTTAGATTAGAGTTGGTTAAAATCTTAAAATCAGATTAAATGAAATCTTTACGACTTACAATATTTTTTTTGTTTGCATTTTATTTTGTTTTTTCTCAAAAAAATGACAGCATTCATTTAAAAGTTCCCAAGCATTATTTTCAAAACACAATTTTATTTGATTATTATCAAAAACCAAAAGTAACATTGCCTCCATCTGATGATATTCGTAGCAAATTAAAATCTAATCAAATTAAACAAAGTATTGTGGCAGTTAGCATTCCGGTTTTTACAGAAGATTTTATAAAAAAAGATTCATCAGTTTCCAATATTAATTTTTTACTCACTGGGTATTTTTTATCATTTAATCCAAATTTTTCTGGACTTGAAAACAATCACTATTTGAAAAAAAATGGAATTGGATTTCGCTTTATTTACAACAATGGAAAAAAATCAATTTTTTTTATTGATGTATCACCATTTTCTACATTTGATAAAAATTTCAGGCAGGATACAAGAGTTATCAGAATGGCAAGTTTGCTATTGTGGAGTTATAGTCCATCTGAAAAATTTAATTTTCGACTTGGGCTTACAAAATCATTTATGTGGGGAAACAGGTTTTACTTGCCTGTTATAGGTTTTCGTTTTGGAAGATATGATAAAATCAACTTTAGTTTTCAATTTCCAAGAATAGTAAGTTTGAATTTTCCTATTACCAACAAATTTCAAATTTCACTATTTACAAAACCACAGGGCGGATTATTTAGCATCAGTAATGCAGATTCTATTTACAAAAAGTTTATCAACGAAAATAAAGTTATTTATTTAGGAAGATATGAATTTTTAGGTGGCTTACGGATTGATGTAAAACCATTGAAGTGGTTGGCATTTTATATTTCGGCAGGAAAAACAGTTAATAATTTTTTAGCATTGTATTCTTTGCATTTCAATAAAAACAGGCAGTTTGAATATGGTTCATTTTTTCAAGATACGCCTGCAAAATCGCCTTTCATAAATTTTGGAATTACAACATATTTTGGAAAAACAAAAAGTTATTATGAACAAAAAAACATTGATGAAATGTTACACTTAAACAATCAAACAGGTGTAGGAGACAATAATACACAAGTATATCAACAAACTGATAATTTCAAAAAGAAAGAAAAATTCAAAGTAACAAATCAAGAAATTTCAGACCTGATAAATACCTTTGATTATTAAAAATTGAGAGAAAAAGATTTAAAAACTTATTCTTTATTATCTTTTACTTTGCAAGTATTAATTCCAAACAATGTATAAAGCGGACAAAATCCGATTAAACTTGTTAGTACAAAAACAATGGCTAATACTAATAGAACAATTCCTAATGTTCCAGAAATAGTGCCCATAAAATAAAGTGCAGCGATAATTGCAGCAATGATAATGCGAATAATTTTATCCGCAGTTCCCATGTTCTTTTTCATAGTTTAAAGTTTTAAATTATTGCTACAAATATAAGAAAATTAATTTATATTGTTACATAAAATGATTTTGATGTTTATTTTTACTTTTTATAAATAAACTAAAATAAAAAAATCTTATTTTAGTTTACTTTCTCATTATTACCCACCTGCTAACTTTACCTTATACCCCATTTCTGTGAGTATTTTGAACAACTTTTCCCTTTGATTACCTTGAATTAAAATTTCTCCTTCTTTTACATTGCCGCCAGTTGCACATTTGTTCTTCAATAATTTCGCTAATGCTTCTAAATCACTTTGTTTGCCTATAAATCCAGATATTCTGCTTACAAATTTATTTCCTCCTAATCTGTCTAAATATATCTTTAAATTCTGTTGTGAAGGTGGTAATGTTTCTTCTTCTTGTTCAGAATGTTCTTCCTGATACTTTTTAAAGTATTCAGAATTTGTAGAATAAACCAATGATGAACCACTCTTTTTATTCTTTGACATTTCTGTAATTTTTAATTTGAAAATAAACTATTATTACTGAAAACAAAATTAAAATCATCAATTGAATCCATGAAATTAAGAGATTATTACTCTTGTTATTAGATTTTTCATCATTATTATTCAATGGTTGCTGGATATTTTGCAAATTATCTATTTTTTTATTTTTCTCAATACTATCCAATAACACTATAAACTCATTAAAATACTTATAAGCATTTTCTGCATCATTTGTCAATAGATAATAACTTACTTTTTCTTCAGTTATATTTTTCTTGCCATCCAGATATTTTAGTTTATCAATTATTGAATCTGCTAAATCTATCAGTGCTTTGGCATAATTAAATTCTTTTTTATCTAAATGTAAAGCAATTGCCGTCAAATAAGCATCCGCTAATCCATAGTAATTTTCTAAATTTTCATAGATGTTGAAAGATTGATAAATGTAACGAGCCGCACTATCTGATTGTTTAGTAAATACAAAAATAGCCGATAAATTATTTAAACACATCGCTTCTTCTTCCATATAACCATACTCTCTTGCATAATACAACGCTAATTTCAAATGATTTCTTGCTGGAACAACCATTTTTAAATTCATTTCTTCTGCAGATAAATTCATAAGTGCTCTTACAAGAAATTGATAATTTTGAGTTTCATTAAAATTTCTCACTGCCATTTCATAAAACATTTTTGCAGAATAATTGTAATGCAAATCTGACAAGGTATTGCCGAGATTGATAAATATCTTTCCCTGTAAATCTTTATTATTAGTATATTTTAATGCTTTTTGTAATTCAATAATAGATGCATAATAATTGTTTTGTTTGTAAAGTAAAATACCCTTTAAATTATACACTTTTGCCAACCATTCATTTTTGCCTGATAATTGGGCTTTTTCTTCACATTTATTCAACCAAAAAAAAGATGAATCAACATTTGTATTTCTTAATTTATATGCAATATCAAAATATCTTTGAAACTCTAAACTATCATTTTTGTTTTGTGAAAATGTGTTTTTTACAAGAATAAGAACCAGAGTTACTAAAAAAAGAACACGCATTATTTTAATTTGTAGTAGATTTGCAGGGCTTAATAATACAAAACATTTATTCAACTATGCAAGCAACTTTTACTATTTATCAGGAAAATCCTGTATCTCATTACATCAATATCAAATTAACATTACAAAATGTTAAAGATAAAAAAATCATTCTAAAGCAACCACGCTGGCGTCCGGGCAGATATGAATTAGGCAATTTCGCAAAGAATGTTCAGAATTTTTTTGCATTTGATAGTAAGGGAAATAAATTATTAGTTCTAAAACCTAACACGCATACTTGGGAAATTTTAAATGAAAACATTGATAACACTATCAGCATTCAATATAACTATTATGCTAATGAATACAATGCTGGGGCTTGCTTTGCAAATGAAAATATACTCTACTTCAACCCAGTCCATTTATTGATGCAACCACACCCATCCGAAAATTCCAAAATTCAATACACCGTCAAATTAAATGTTCCAGATTCTTACAAAATAGTAACATCACTAAAAGTAAAAAATAAAACCATTGTTTCAAATGATTTTGATGAACTGGTTGATAGCCCTATTGTTGCCACAAAATATGTCAAAACATTTTCTTACAAAATTGATGAATTAAAATTCTTCGTTCATACTATTGATTTACATCAAAATGATTTAGATGAAAAAAAATTAAAAAACGATTTTTATTTATTCACACAGCAGATATTAAGATTTTGGGGAACTGCTCCATTCAAAGAATATCACTTTATTATTCACTTATTGCCTTACAATTTTTATCACGGTGTTGAACATTTGAAAAATACTGTCATTTGTTTAGGTCCTGCTAATCAGGTAATGAATAAACTTTACGATGAATTATTAGGTGTATCATCGCATGAATTATTTCACTCATGGAATATCAAAACTATTCGTCCTGCACAAATGCAAAAGTATGATTATTATTCAGAAAATTATTCAGAACTTGGCTTTGTGTATGAAGGTTTTACAACTTATTATGGCGATAAATTACTTTGGCAATCTAATGTTTTTTCTGATTCACAATTCTTTAGATGTATTAGCGAACGATTGAATAAACACTATTTAAATTTTGGAAAACATTCTCAATCTCTGCTCAATTCTTCAATAGATACATGGGTAGATGGTTACGCTAATTTTGCACCACACAAAAAAGTTTCTATTTATGATGAAGGTTGTATATTTGCAATGACAATGGATTTGTATCTCATCTTAAAAACTAATAAACATCGCACTTTACGTGATGTATGTCTCAAACTTTATGATGCACAAGTCAATAAAAATCAACCTTACACTTTTGAATTTATAATGAATTCAATTTTAGAAACTACAAAAGATAAAAAGGAACGAGATATTATTTTAGAAACTTTATTATTTCCAAATGATTATTTACCTTTATTTGAAAAAGTTTCTTCACCATTTGGATTTTATATTGAATACGAAGAAAGCGAAAACTGGTGGGAAAGATATTTTGGATTTAAAATAAGTGAGCAAAATAATAGTTACATAGTAAATTCAATTTTACCTGATAGCCCTGCATATTCAGCACTTTCTCTCAATGACGAAATTATTGGTATTAACAACATACCTGCTAAACATTTATTTTCTAACAAAAATAAATTACCCGATAATTCCATTCAACTAACCATCAATCGCTTTCATCAAATTCAAACAGTAAATTTAAAACTTAACAACAAAAAAACATTTTTCCAAAAACTACATTTAAAAGTCAAAGATAAATTATCATCAAAAGAAAAAGATTTGTTCACTCATTACAAAAAATTATTCTGATGAGAGCACTTATTCAACGTGTATCAATGGCAAAGGTTGTGGTAGATGAAGAAGAAGTTGGAAAAATTGGAAACGGACTATTAGTATTTTTAGGTGTTGGCAATGAAGATACAGATGAAGATATTCAATGGTTATCTTCTAAAATAGTTCAAATGAGAATTTTTTCTGATGAAAATGGAAAAATGAATAAAAGTATTTTAGATATAAATGGAAATCTGCTCGTTGTCAGTCAATTTACACTTTTCGCTTCTACCAAAAAAGGAAATCGTCCATCATTTACAAATAGTGCTCCTCCTGATTTTGCAAAAATGATGTATGAAAAATTTATTTTGGAGTGTAAAAAGTTATTAAACAAAAAAGTAGAAAAAGGAATATTTGCAGCAGATATGAAAGTGCATTTAATCAACGACGGGCCTGTAACAATATGGATAGATACAAAAAATAAAGAGTAAGTTAATCAATGTTACCCAAAACTTTATTATATTTGCAAATGTGATATTTATTTATGACCAAAGTTTTAGTTATAGACGATGAAAAGCCCATTCGTAGTGTAGTAAAAGAAATTTTAGAAGCAGAAAATTTTTCTGTTGATGAATGTCAGAACGGTGCAGAAGCATTAGAAAAAATTCAACAAACAGAATATGACATTTTACTTTGCGATATTAAAATGCCAAAATTAAACGGTGAAGAACTATTCCAGAAAATTTTAGAAGCGAATTATCCCACTGCATTTGTTGTAATGAGTGCCCATGGTGATATTGAAACAGCCGTAAAATTTATGAAAGCAGGGGCATTTGACTATTTACCTAAACCATTTTCTCTTGATAAATTACTTAATACCTGCAAGAATGCTATTAACAGAAATCAAAATATTCAAACTCAAAAACTCACATCATCAAAAAGTAAATTACAACAAAGTAATATTCCAACTATTATTGGCAATAGCAAAGTTATACAACAATTACTTTCTATCATTGATAAAGTAGCACTAACAGACGCAAAAGTTTTAATAACAGGACCAAATGGTTCTGGAAAAGAATTAGTAGCCCGCAGAATACACGCCCTTTCACATAGGACAAAGTTTCCTTTTGTTGAAGTAAATTGTGCTGCTATTCCATCTGAATTAATTGAAAGCGAATTATTTGGTCATGAAAAAGGTTCATTTACAGGGGCAGTGGCACAAAAGAAAGGAAAGTTTGAACAAGCAAATGATGGCACTTTGTTTTTAGATGAAATTGGCGATATGAGTTTATCTGCACAGGCAAAAGTATTAAGAGCCATTCAAGACAATAAGATTCAAAGAGTAGGCAGTGAAAAAGATATTATTGTGAATGTTCGTTTAATTGCTGCAACAAACAAAAATCTCAAAGAAGAAATACTCAAACAAAATTTTCGTGAAGATTTATATCATCGTTTAAATGTCATTCACATTGCAGTGCCATCACTGAATGAACGCAAAGAGGACATTCCTTTACTTGTAGAATATTTTTCAGAACAATTAAGTCAGCAATTAAAAGTACCACAAAAAACATTTGATAAAAAAGCCATAGATTATCTTCAAAAATTAGATTATACAGGTAATGTAAGACAATTAAAAAATTGGATAGAAAGAATATATGTTCTTTGTGATTCAAATGTTATTTCAGTAAAAGATGTAGAACAAAATTGTTATGAGCATTTCTGAAAAAGTTGAAACTAATTCACATACATCTTTATCAAATTTTATAGATACAGATAGTTTTAATCCTATTGTAGGAAAACCATATAATATTGATAAAGTAACCTTATCACAAATTGATAATCTTAATATCACTTATATTTTTACAACGGGGCGTTCAGCTTCTACTCTACTTGGTGTAATGCTAATGATGCACGAAGAAGTGATTTTTACAAGTGAAGAAGTTTTTCCTGTTGCCTTACAACAAAAATATAAATCTGTAAAACATTGGACAGAACAAACTATAAAAGAATATTGTGAGGATTTTGTGATAATGTCAGAAGGTAAGTTGTATCCATTATTTACAGGAAAAGATGTATTGTATAATCTTTTGATGCAATTTAAAGAACATTTGAACTTTGAAAGGGTAATTAGAATCTCTTATCTTGCTTTTGGTGTTAATAAAGATTTATCAAAAATTACAACAATTGTTGACAAGCAACTTCGTTATTATTTATCTGAAAATTATTTGAAACTTTTTCCAGATGCTAAAATATTATTATTAATAAGAGATCCAAGAGATAATGTATATTCAAAATACAACAGAGCAAAGAGAAGAGGAATAAATCCGCAACCATGCATTTATATTCAAACATGGAAAATAGCATTCTCAACATATTTCAAACTTTTAAATAAATATCAAAATAAATTTTTGATTGTCAACTACGAAAAACTCATCAATGAATCCAAAGAAATGATGATGCAAATTTCTGATTTTCTTTCCCTTACTTATACAGAAAATTATTTTAATTATCCTGAACTCACTAAATTGTTTTTTGATTCAATAAAACATCCCAAATTAAAAGAACATTTTAATATCACACATAAAAGTTTAACGATGCCTATTTCTCCACAAAAAGTCAATGAATGGATGAAAGAAATGAATAATCCTGAAATTGCACATCTTATCAATACTACATGGACATCAACAAAAGAAATAGCCCTTCAATCAAATTATCAAACTCATCCTGAATATAAAGTTGAAAAAATTTATAGTATTAAATCATATTTAAAAACTCAAACAAGTTTTATATCTTCATTTATTTATTTTCACTATCTGCCATTCAATATAAAAAAATTTATCAAAATAAAAAAATACCCGCAAAGACAAAATGCAGTAACAAGTTTTGATAGATTTTTAGTTCAAACCTACTTATAAAACATAATAAATATGAACTACTTCTCAAAAAAAATTGCCGAACAAATTAACATCACAGAAAAACAAGTTAATGCTACGCTTCAATTATTTGAAGAAGGATGCACTATTCCATTTATATCCCGCTATAGAAAAGAAAAAACAGGAGGTTTAGATGAAGTTCAAATTTCTAACATCAAAGATCTATTTGAAAAATTAGTAGCCCTTGAAAACAGAAGACAAAGTATTTTATCAAGTATTGAAGATCAAGGAAAACTCACTGATGAATTAAAAAACAAAATTCTCGCGGCTGAAACCTTGCAACAATTAGAAGACTTATACCTACCCTATAAACCTAAAAAGAAAACCCGTGCATCCGTAGCAAGAGAAAAAGGTTTAGAACCATTAGCACTTCAAATTCTCAATCAAGAAATAACAAACATTGAAGATGAAGCACAAAAATACATTGACCCAGAAAAACAACTCAACTCAACGGATGATGTCCTTCAAGGTGCTCGTGATATCATTGCAGAAATCATCAATGAAACTGCTGAAATTCGTGAGAAATTAAGAAATGCTTTTACAGAAGATGCTATTATTACATCTCGTGTTATTAAAGGAAAAGAAGAAGAAGGCATCAAATTCAAAGATTATTTCAATTGGTCAGAACCATTGATGAAATGTCCATCTCATAGAATGCTTGCAATGCGTAGAGGTGAAAAAGAAGGTTATTTGTATTTAGATATTAGTATTGAAGAATCACAAGCCATTTCTATTATTGAAAGATTTATTATCAAAAATAAAAATCATCCTTCTACTGAACAATTAAAATTAGCCATAGAAGATGCATACAAAAGATTATTACATCCTTCATTAGAAACAGAATTTCGTTTAATTACCAAAGAAAAAGCCGACATTGAAGCGATCAAAGTTTTTGCAAATAACTTAAGAGAATTATTAATGCAATCTCCATTAGGCAATAAATCAGTATTAGCACTTGACCCTGGTTTTAGAACAGGATGTAAAGTTGTTGTATTAGATGAACTTGGAAATTTGAAGGAAGATACTGTAATATATCCACACGAACCACAAAAACAAACAAAAGAAGCAGAGCAAATAATTCTTGCATTAGCCGCTAAATATAATGTAGAAGCAATTGCTATAGGAAATGGAACTGCATCTCGCGAAACAGAACAATTTATCCGTAGTATAGACATTTTACCAAAATCTATTCCTGTAATAATGGTCAATGAATCTGGAGCATCAGTGTATTCTGCATCAGAAGTGGCAAGAGAAGAATTTCCTGACAAAGATGTTACAGTAAGAGGTGCAGTATCTATTGGTAGAAGATTACAAGACCCACTTGCTGAACTTGTAAAAATAGACCCAAAATCTATTGGTGTAGGTCAATATCAGCACGATGTAGATCAAACATTACTCAAAGAAAAATTAGATGAAGTAGTAATGAGTTGTGTAAATGCAGTTGGTGTAGAATTAAATTCTGCATCTAAACAACTTCTATCTTATGTATCTGGTATTGGACCTTCATTGGCACAAAATATCGTTGATTACAGAAAAGAAAATGGTCCTTTCAAATCCAGACAGGATTTATTGAAAGTGCCGAGATTTGGGGAAAAAGCATTTCAACAAGCCAGTGGGTTTTTACGCATTCAAAATGGAACACATCCATTAGATAAAAGTGCTGTGCATCCAGAAAGTTATCATATAGTAGAAAAAATGGCACAAGATTTAAATTGCACAATTGACGATTTACTTCAAAAACCAGAGTTAAGAAAAAAAATTAATCTAAATAATTACATTACTGAAGATGTTGGATTACCCACATTACAAGATATAATGTCGGAACTTGAAAAACCCGGCAGAGATCCAAGAAAAACATTTGAAATTTTTTCATTTGATGAAAATGTACATAGTATAGAAGATTTAAGAGTTGGAATGAAATTACCTGGCATTGTTACAAATGTTACAAACTTTGGAGCATTTGTAGATATTGGTGTTCATCAAGATGGATTAGTGCATATTTCGCATTTATCAGATGAGTTTGTTTCTGATCCGCATCAAGTCATAAAAGTAGGTGACAAAGTAAAAGTAACAGTAATTGAAATTGATATACCAAGAAAAAGAATTGCACTTTCAATGAAAACAAATCCTTTTGATAACACCATTAAATCAAAAACTAAAAAAGAAACAACTGCAAATATAAAAATAGATGATTCAAATGCTTTAGATATTTTGCTATCCAAGTTCGGAAAAAAATAATATGAATACATTGCTTATCTTTGCTAAAAATTAAATTAATGAAAAATTTTTTTGAAGAATTATTGGATTATAATTTTGAAATGAACAATCGTCTGATAAAAGCCATTTCAGAAAATAATGAAAATTTACCTGAAAAAGTTTTATTTTTATTTAGCCATACTCACAACGCCCATCATATATGGAATTGCAGGATATTAAAGATTTCTTCAGAAGTAAAAGTTTTTGATGTTCATAAAATAGAAACCATTAAAAAATTAAATGAGAATAACTTAAAACAAACAAAAGAAATTTTAGAAAAATATAATTTAGACGAAGTAGTAGAATACACAACATCAACAGGAGATAAATATAAAAATATAATTAGAGATATATTATTTCACATTGTCAATCATTCCACTTATCACAGAGCACAAATTGCCACATTGTTTCGTTCATCAGGAATAACGCCCATTCCAACAGATTACATTACATTCAAAAGATTATCACAATGACACAAAATTTTACATTCAAAGAAGTATTTGAAAAATATAATTGGAACGATGTTCAGAAAAAAATTTATTCATTTAATGAAAGAGATGTTGAATTAGCACTTCAGAAAGATGATTTAAATATCAATGATTTTGCCGCATTAATTTCAACTTCTGCCAAAAAATATCTACCAAAACTTATAGAAAAAAGTCAAAAACTCACTCAACAAAGATTTGGAAAAACTATACAACTATACGCTCCTTTTTATTTGTCTAATGAATGTAAAAACATATGCACCTACTGCGGTTTTAGTTTTGATAATAAAATCAAAAGAAAAACATTAAACGATTCAGAAATAATCAAAGAAGCAGAATACCTTAAAAATAGAGGATTCGATCATATTTTATTAGTTACAGGAGAAGACAATCAAAATGTAAATGCTCAATACATTGCACATGCAATAGATTTACTCAAAAATTATTTTTCAAATATCTCCATTGAAGTGCAACCATTGGAATATGAAGAATATCTGATGCTCAAAGAAAAAAATGTATATGCTGTTTTAGTTTATCAGGAAACTTACAATGTTGAGAATTATAAAAAGTATCATCCAAAGGGAAAGAAGAGTAATTTTTATTATCGTTTGGAAACGCCCGATAGAATTGGCAAAGCAAAGATTCATAAAATTGGATTAGGGGTATTATTAGGATTAGAAGATTGGCGAACGGATTCATTTTTTTGTGCTTTGCATTTGAATTATTTACAAAAAAGATATTGGCAAACAAAGTATTCTATTTCATTTCCTCGCATAAGACCAGCAGTTGGGGCTATTCAGGAAAATGTGCATTTGAACGATGATGATTTAATACAATTAGTGTGTGCTTACAGATTATTTAATCCTGATGTAGAACTATCATTATCTACAAGAGAAAGATCAGAATTGAGAGATAAACTTGTAGAAGTAGGTTTTACAACAATGAGTGCAGAATCAAAGACAAATCCAGGCGGATATGTAGTAGATAGACAAACTCTTGAACAATTTGAAATTGACGATAATAGAAGTTTAGAAGAAATCAAAGCAATGCTTTTAAGCAAAGGTTACGAACCACTTACAAAAGATTGGGAAAGCGTGTTATTTGATTGAAAGGAAATTTTACCTTAAATGTTGAATGTTATAAATATAAATACTATCGCGATTCAATACTAAATTAGATTTTAAAATACTATCAAATTTTAAATCACTTGATATAGGTTTTATTCCATAAGCAATTAAGTATTTTGCTCCATTTTTCACTTTAATTTTAATATGTTCGAAGTTATTAAAATCTATTCCATTATAATTAGACCAACCCTTCAAACCTAATATAGATAAAACACATGTTGGTGTTTCATCAAAACATACGATGGCAGTATCATTCAATTTTATTCCATGCTTTGAAAGAATATTATTTTTTTTGTATGGTGAAATATCTCTTACATGCTTCCATTTATTTTTATCTTCCATAGACATCCACCAGTGAATTCCTTTTTCAAAATCATTCATTAAAGATATTTTCAAATTTGGATAAGAAACAAACAAACGACTTCTTATGTTTTCTATTGAATAAATTAAATTTATAATTGTTATTAATATAAATATTAAATAAACAAATTTAAACTTATAGTTTATTAGAGTGTTAGATAAGAGAATCCACAATAAAAGAAATGATGGAATAATTGGTAAAATATAATAATCATGTTCCTTAAAAATTAGAAACCAGAGTAAAAAATATAGCAATGATAATGTAAAATTAATTATAGTGATAAATAATAAGTACTTATTAACATTAGATTTAAAAAGTAACAAAATAATAGAAAAAATAATGAAATAAAATATAGAAGAATTTGTATAACCAATTTGATATTTTTGAAAATCATTAATCTTATTTAAGGCATCTAATTTAGATTTTTCATCAATTAAAAAATAACAAAGTTCTTTGGGTGTAGAAATATAATAATGGTTATGTTTTGCAACATATAAATACCATAAAATAATAACAATTAATGCACCCAAAAAATACAAAAGTATTTTCAAATTAAAATTAGTAATGAATTCTAAAATAAAATATGATAATGGAAAAATGATAACTGGAAGCCTTATTAAACCTGCTAATGTAAAAAACGAAAAAGACAAAAACAAGTATAATTTGTTCCTCTTTTCTTTAAATATTTGATGAAAATAAACACTCATTATCCCAATAAATAATGCTGAAACATCTACAATGTAACTTATTCCATAATAAAAAATGACAGGAATAAACATTAAATTTAATGTTATTAACAATGATAAAATCCAATCTGATATAAAAAGATTACATAGACGAAATGTGAAATAGAGACCTATTAAAAAAATAATTGTATTAATAATCTTTAATGAAAAAGGGAAATCCTTAAAGAAAAAAGATGCTATATAATTTAATATTGGAAACTCTTGAATTAAATTTCCGGTATTATCCTGATTAAATAAATTATCCATCATTGGTTGAAAAAAATTTGAAAAACCTTCTGCATAATTTTTTACAATTGAAAAATGCATACTTTGTTTCCAAGCATGAATACCTTTTGGTAATTCAAATAGTTCATGAATATTGCCAATCAAAATAAAGAAAAACCCCAAAACGACAATTGAAAAAACAATAACTTTGGATAAATTATTTAATCTATTAAAAAAATTAATGATTTTCATTTTAATATGTATTTTTGCAAAAATTTAGGCAAATGTACAAATTATCAATTATTGTCCCTGCATACAACGAAGCAAAAACCATTCATTTAATACTTGATAAAGTTATTAATGTGTCTTTAGAAAATATAGAAAAAGAAATTTTAATTATTAATGACTGCTCAAAAGACAATACCATTGATGTTATAAATGATTATATTTCTAAACACTCTTCACATAATATTAAACTTTTCAATCAACCTATAAATATGGGAAAAGGAGCCGCCATCCATAGAGGAATTAAAGAAGCAACTGGAGACTTTATCATTATTCAAGACGCAGACCTTGAATATGACCCTAATGAATATAGAATTTTATTAAAACCAATTTTAGATGGTGTTGCTGATGTAGTTTATGGTTCAAGATTTATGGGTGGAAGGCCTCACAGAATTTTATTTTTCTGGCATACTATTGGCAATAAGTTTTTAACTTTTTTATCCAATATGTTTACAAATCTCAATTTAACTGATATGGAAACTTGCTATAAAGTTTTTCGTTCCGAAATAATCAAAAATATAAATTTAGTAGAAGAAAGATTTGGATTTGAACCAGAAGTAACTGCAAAAATTTCAAGAATAAAAGGTATAAGAATTTATGAAGTAGGTATTTCCTATTATGGCAGAACTTATGAAGAAGGTAAAAAGATAAACTGGAAAGATGGTTTTAGAGCTATTTATTGTATTTTAAAATACGGTTTATTCAAATTATAATAAAAACATAATGTTACTAACCATCCTTCAAAAATATCTTTTCTGGATATTATTATGTTTTAGCACCATTTTTGTATTAATAATACATTTAAATGCAGAAGCAACATTTGATTATGGTGATGGCATTCAGCATTATTTAATTTCGAAATATTCGTGGAAACATCCCGAATTAATTTTAGATTTGTGGGGCAAACCGCTTTTTACTTTATTAAGCTCTCCCTTTGCACAATTTG
Organism: Bacteroidia bacterium; assembly: GCA_035405785.1. GTDB lineage: Bacteria > Bacteroidota > Bacteroidia > B-17B0 > Aurantibacillaceae > BPGX01. The sequence continues at coordinate 440,397 of DAONJS010000001.1, read as the reverse complement.
GATTAAAAGGAATGATGATTTTTCAAATAATCATTTCTGTTTTTACTTCTATTTTTACTTATCTAATTGCAAATAAATTTAATTTAAAATACTCATATCTTGCTCCAATATTAATTTTTTTCTCGCCTATTTATTTTGCAGTATTAAATTCGGGACTAACTGAAATACTATTTGGTTTAGTAATAATACTAACACTTTGGTTATTATTAAATAACCAGTATCTATATGCTGCTATATTATTCTCTTTTTCTCCATTTGTTAGGCCTGAATCTTATTTCATTTTTCCACTTCTTACAATATATTTTATTTTTAAAAAACAATACAAAATTATTCCATTCTTTTTTACTGGTTTTGTTATATTCACAATTATAGGATATTTTTATTTCAATGATTTTTTATGGATAATTCATAATAATTATCAGGTTGGCCAAAATTATCCTCAAAAAGGAGAATTTCTACATTATTTCAATCAATATGATAATATTTTGGGGAAATTAAATGGAATATTATTTTTAACAGGTTTTATTACTATTTTATTTGAATTCATAAAACATTTGATTAAAAAAAGTAATTCAATAAAAGAATATTCCCTTGAAAAAATAATTATAATCTATGGCAGTATTTTTATTGTATTTTCAATTCATACACTCATGAATTGGATGCCTGGTATTAACAGTAATCTTGGCATGTTGAGATATCTTACTTCAATCATTCCTCTTTCTGCTTTAATCTCTTTACACGCCTTTCAGTTGCTTGACATAATCCCAATCTTAAAAAAAATTAAATCATTAATTTTAATCTTAATTTCCACACTTATTATCAATGAGCCATTCAATAAATATTTTTATCCATTTCGTTTAAGCAATGAACAAATAGTAATAAATCAATCAGCAAAATTTCTATCTAATTTTAACTTGAAAAATAAAACAATTATTTTTCTACATCCCCAATTGCCCGTATCTCTTGATATTGACCCTTTTGATAAAAATCATTCAATCTTAATGTGGGCACTGGATGTTAATCATATTGACCAATTACCTGATAGTACTTTAATTGTATGGGACTCACATTTTTCTCCCTTAGAAGGAAATGTTCCTGTTGAGAAACTTAAAAGTGATACATCTTTGAAGCTATTGAAACATTTCAAATTTATTGATGAAAGTTATCCTTTTGAAACTTTAATATTTATCAAATCTAATAAAAATATTGACCTTAATGTTCAACCTGAATATGTTGCAGAACAAGGTATTGTAAATTTAAATAACTATGAAATTAAAACCTATAATTTTGATACATTAAACACAACAATTATAAATTTATCAACTGAAAAATCATTATCAGGAAAATATTCTCTAAAATATAGTTCAGAAAATGAATGGGGAAATGTTTTTACTTATACTAATATTCAAAACCTAATTAAAATTAAAATTCAGTTTTCTTTTATACCAATAGATACCTTAAAGGAGACATTTATTATTACACATATTAAAGATACTATTGACAATTCTACATTAGTATGGTTTGGTGATAAATTATCTAATTACAAATTAAATGAATGGAATCAATTTGAAACTAATCATGCCTTTTTCAATAATAAATTCAATCAAAAATCTAAATTAGATATTTATTTCTGGAATAAAAGTAAAAAAAACTTTTATATTGATGATTTAAAAATTACTTTCTACTATTCAAAATAACTTATGCCATTATCAAAAGAAGAATTTAAATATTTTCAAAGACAAATCATTTTAGATGAAATTAAATTAGAAGGTTTAGAACAAATTCAATCTAACTCTGTACTTATCATTGGAGCGGGAGGTCTCGGTTGTCCGCTTTTATTGATGTGCAGTGGATTAGGTTTTAAAAATATAGGCATTGTTGATTTTGATACAGTTTCTATACACAACCTTCATCGTCAATATCTATACAATTACGATGAGATTAACTTATCAAAAACTGAACTTGCAACAAAAAAAATTACTAAAAGAAATCCATTTATCAATGTTCATACACACAATGTTTTATTGGATGAATCAAATGTTGAATCTATTATCCAACAGTATGATATCATTGCAGATGGCACTGATAATTTTTCTACTCGTTATCTTGTAAATGATACTTGCACAAAACTCAATAAACCACTTGTTTCTGGTAGCATTTTCAAATTTACTTGTCAGGTTGGATTATTTAATTTTCAGGGAAGTAAAAACCTTCGTGATATTTTTCCTGAACCACCTTCACCCGAAGAAGCACCATCTTGCGCAGAAGCAGGAGTGGCAAACACTGTAACTACTTACTGTGCTTCTTTGATGGCACAACTCATTTTGATGATAGCACTAAATAAAGCAGAATACTTCAAAAACAAACTATTATTATCTAATTTATTAACCTTGGAACAAAAAATAATTCAATATTAATTATGCTTTATATTGTACCTACACCCATTGGAAATTTAAAGGACATAACTTTTCGTGCAATAGAAGTATTGCAAAGTGTAGATTATATCCTTGCAGAAGATACAAGAACTTCAAAACCATTATTACAACATTTTAATATTAACACACCGCTTCATTCTTATCATGCTTTTAATGAGCATAATATTGTAGAAAAAATTATTGATGATTTGAAAAACAACAAAAACATTGCACTCATCAGTGATGCTGGAACTCCTGCCATTTCAGACCCAGGATATTTATTAGTTAAACATTGCATTGAAAATAATATTCAAGTACAATGCTTACCAGGCCCTACTGCTTTTGTTCCTGCTCTTGTGTGCAGTGGTTTGCCTATTCATCATTTTTTATTTGTAGGATTTTTACCTGCTAAAAAAGGCAGACAATCTAAATTAAAAGAATTACAACAATTTCCTTATACAATTGTACTCTATGAAAGTCCTCATAAATTATTATCAACATTGCATGATTTAAAAAATACTTTTGGAGGAAACAGAAAAATTAGTATTTCCAGAGAGATTTCAAAAATGTTTGAAGAACATTTACACAAAACAATTGATGAAATGATTGAACACTTTACTAAACATTCACCAAAAGGTGAATTTGTAATTATAATTTAAATTAAAATTTCACTCATAGGTATAGTGATTTTAACATGCAATCCATTCTCATTTAAAAATTCAACTTTTCCTGATAGTTGTTCTACTAATGTTTTAATTAACTCCATTCCCAATCCATCTTTATGGTATTCTTTCAAACCATTGCCATTATCAATAATACTTATAATTACATCTTTATCATTCTTATATATTGATATATTTAGTGTAGCATTTGGCTTTAATGATAGTGTGTGTTTAGCTACATTTGATATAATTTCGTTTAAAATAATTCCAAAAGGAATCAAAGCAGATGTTCTTATTGTACCAATTTCATCAAAGTTTTCAACTACATTTACATTTTTAATGTTGTGATTGGATAAAGTTGAATGAGTAATTTTTTTAGTAAAATCACTAATTTCAATATGATCAATATTTTCATGAGCATAAAATAAATTATGAACCAAACTCATGTTGTAAATTCTGTCTTGCAAAGAGTTTAAAATTGTTTCAATATCATCGCTTTCATAATTATTCAATTTCATATTAATCATACTATTTAATAATGCTAAATTATTTTTAACTCTGTGATGTACTTCAGCTAATAATGCTTCTCTTTGATTTAATGATTGAATTAATTGCTGATTCAATTCTTTTTCTTTTTGAACAACCTTTTGAAGTTCAGCAGTTTGAATACCTGAAAACCATTTATAAAAATAGGTAAATAACACTACACAAAAACCCGAAAAGATTACATTAAAGTGCCTTATCCATTGTATATCACTTTCTGAAATTGAGATTCCAAAAGTACTTGAAAGATAAGAATTATTTTCACTAAATAAAACAACTACAAATAAAATAAATGATAAAAATAAAAAGAAATAAGAAATTCTGTCCCTAAGTTTTGAAAATGAAACAATGCTCATAACCATTGCAAATGGAAAATAATAAACAAAACCTACTGTTTCAGGAGGATATGCCCCAATGTTTACAATTAATAATATATTACAATAAATATAAAAGAGAATTGATGATGCGTTATAAAACTTATACTTATTTAATATCAATCCAACTATTGCTAAAAAAACACAAGCAAATTCAATTTCTGTAAAAAATATCTTTGAAAAAATTACCCAAAGAAAAAGTACAATAAATAATATAATTACCATTAAAAAATGTAAGCCATTAACAAATCTAACTCTTAATTTATCATACAACGGCAATTGTTCATCAATTCCAATATCAGTAACTTTTTTGAGTATATACTTTATTGAATCTACAAACATAGTCGCAAATATAAGTTTTATTTTTATTCATATAAACAATTATATTTTAATATAAAATTACTACACATAATTACTTACATTTATCACCCAAAAAATTATATGGACAAAGCATTTGTAAAAACTGAAATTTCAGAAAATGGTATTGCAAATATCACATTTTATCATCCACAAAGTAATTCACTTCCAGGTGAAATATTATCTCAATTAGCACAACACATAACTGATGCAGGAAATAATAATGATATAAAAGTTATTGTATTATCAAGCATAGGTGATAAAGCATTTTGTGCAGGGGCAAGTTTTGATGAATTGTTAAGCATTGCTGAATTAACAAGCCAAAATATTGAAGAAGCAAAAGTAAAAGGAAAAATCTTTTTTTCAGGATTTGCAAATGTTATAAACGCTATTCGTAAATGTCCAAAATTTGTTATTGGAAGAGTGCATTCAAAAGCAGTAGGTGGTGGCGTTGGTATTGCATCAGCGGTAGATTACTGCTTTGCTACGCAATATGCATCTGTAAAATTAAGTGAATTAGCAGTAGGTATTGGGCCATTTGTAGTAGGTCCAGCTGTTCAAAGAAAAGTTGGGTTATCTGCTTTTTCACAAATGACAATACAAGCCACAGAATGGTTTTCAGCTCAATGGGCAAAAGAAAAAGGACTATTTTATGAAGTGTTTGACACGACTGAACAAATGGATGAAGCTATAAAAAAATTATGTGATCAACTTACCAAAAGTAACCCCGAGGCAATGAAACATCTGAAGAAAATATTTTGGGAAGGCACAGAAAATTGGGATGATTTACTCATTCAAAGAGCTGGCATTAGCGGCACATTGCTTCTTTCTGATTATACAAGAAATTTTATTCTTTCATTCAAAAAGAAATAAAACTCATATTCAATTCATTAGGAAATAAATTGGGTTATTGCCAAAAATTAATGTTGGTTCTGTTCATTATTTGCCAACATAAATTTCGGTGCTATTCACTATAATCTTGTCATCCCTTCGGGATTTTTTGTTTCCGGGTTTCATTATTATCTACAATCATTTCTTCCCTTCGGAATTTTTTTGTATAAATTTTTCACTTTTCACTTCTACTTTCCCTTTTTAATTTTTCTGTCAACAATTTCAAAATCTATTTGTTTTTTCAATAAATCTGCTGATTTAACTTTAACTAAAATTTCATCTCCAAGTGCATATATTTTCCTGTAATGTTTTCCAATATATCTGAAATTTTCTGAATCATAAATATAAAAATCGTCTTTCATATCTTTTAATCGAATCATCCCTTCACAAAGATTTTCAGCAACTTCAGCATAAATTCCCCATTCTGTAACACCTGAAATTATAGCTGGAAATATCTGATCTATTCTATCCAGCATATATTCTACTTGCTTGTATTTTACAGAAGCTCTTTCTGCATCTGTGGCTACTCTTTCTCTTTCAGATGATTGTTTACAAAAATATTCTAACTCTTCTTTATTAGAATATCTTCTTTCATTTAATCTTGCTTCTAACAAACGATGAACTAAAACATCAGGATAACGACGAATAGGTGAGGTAAAATGTGTATAATAATCAAAACCTAATCCATAGTGTCCTATATTATCAGTAGAATAAATGGCTTTTGCCATACTTCTGATAGCCAACATTTCAATCATATTGGCTTCCTTTTTACCTTTTACTTCTTGCAACACTTTATTGATAGATTGAACTGTTTTCTTAGGATTTTTAATATCCACTTTATATCCAAATCTTGCACAAATTCTTGCAAATTCTTCTAACTTTTCTTCTGATGGGGCATCGTGTACTCTGTATACAGAACCATAAAGTTTTTGATCTTTTTTATCCAAATAAGTTGGCGGATCACTTAAAAACTTTGCAACTGATTTATTAGCCAAAAGCATAAAATCTTCAATTAAACGATGAGCATCTTTTTGTATTTTAAAATATACACCTGTTGGGATACCGCTTTCATCTAAATGAAATTTTACTTCTATTTTATCAAAAATAATTGAACCATTTTTAAATCTTTCCTCTCTCATTTTTTTTGCTAACTTGTCTAACAACAAGAGTTCTTCTGCATATTCTCCTTTTTTGTTTTCTAATATCTCCTGTACTTCTTCATAAGTAAATCTGCGATTGCTGTGAATGATTGTTTTTCCAAACCATTGCTGATGAACACGAGCATTATCATCCATTAAGAATACTGCACTAAAACATAATCTATCTTCATTGGGGCGAAGAGAACAAACATTATTACTTAATTTTTCTGGAAGCATAGGCACTGTTCTATCTACTAAATAAACCGATGTTCCACGCTTTAATGCTTCGTTATCTAATTCACTTCCGGGCTTTACATAATGTGATACATCTGCTATATGAACACCTATTTCCCACAGTCCACTATGATGACGACGAATAGATAAAGCATCATCAAAATCTTTCGCATCTACTGGGTCAATAGTAAATGTAAGTACATCTCTAAAATCTTTTCTTTTAGATATTTCACTTTCTGGTATTTTTTCAGGAATTTCTTCTGCTTCAGCATTAACTTCTTCAGGGAATTCATCAGTTAATCCAAATTCAAACATTATGGCGTGTATTTCTGTTTCGTGCTTGCCAGGTTTTCCAAGCACTTTAACAACTTTGCCTATTGGATTTTTATCTTCATCTTTCCATTCTATCAACTCTACAATTACTTTATCGCCATTTTTTGCACCATTGATATTTTTTTTACCAACAAAAAAATCTTTGTGCATTTTAGCAAAATCAGGCACTACAAAAGCAAAATCATCTTTTATTTGAATATTCCCTACAAATTGTGTTTTACTTCTCTTTAATACTTCAACTACTTTTCCCCTTAATTGTTTTCTCTTTTTTCCATCTAATAATTTTACTTTTACATAATCACCGTGAAATGCTTTTCCTGTATCATCAGGATGAATATAAATATCTTCGTGTCCATCTTCCGAAAGCAAATAAGCATCGCCCCTGTTTGTAAATTCAAGTATTCCCGTAATAAATTTATCCGGTTGTTTGAAAATATATTTTCCTTTTTTAATTTCAGAAACTAATCCTTGCTGATGTAATTCTTTAAGAACTTCTGCTATTTCTGTTTTATCAACTGGAATTTTTGATTTGAGTTGTGATGTAATTTGTTTATAGTTAAATGCTTTTGGATATTGTTTTTTCAAAAATTGCAGAACTAAAGAATATACCGAGTCACCTTTCATTTTGTCTTTTGACATAAAATAATTTTATTTTTTGCAAATATAGTTTATTTAATTTTCTGTTTTTACTAGAAAACGATATTCAATTTTAAGGAAACAATACTCCATTAAATTTACAGTCACCTCTCAATTGCTCTTCTTAACCTGTCGTTTATAGCCCTGCCTAAACCTATATCTGGTAAATACTCAGCAATAATAATATCTGCATCGGAATTATCTGCTTTGTAAAGATATTCAAATAAATTCATTGTAGCTTCTTTCAAATCTGCTTTAATAGATAAGTTATATTCCTGAACATTTGAATATCCCGATAAATCTTTATTTCCAAAACATATCGCAAAAATTTTTTTATCTTTATTTTGTTGAATTAACTCAATCAAATTTCCAACAATAAATGGCTTTTTAGGTGAATAATGTTTTTTATATTGTCCTGGTGCTTCTTTTGCTAATTTATCATCATCAACAATTTCTTTTTGTAACAATTTTACTTTCCCAACTACTTCTTCAATATCTTCAACACTTAAACCACCTAAGCGATACACTACAATTTGACTTTGTTCCACACCCACTATTGTAGATTCTATACCTACTGTGCATTTTCCACCATCTAAAATATACGGTATTTTATTTCCCAATTGTTCATAAACCTGCGTTGCACTTGTAGGACTGATATATTGAAAAGGATTAGCACTTGGTGCTGCAAGCGGAAAATCAAGTATATTTAATAAACTTAAAGTCAGTGGATGATTGGGTATTCTCACCGCTACTCTTGAATGCCCTGCTGTAACTAAATCTGGAATAATATCTTTTTTATCTACTAAAATAGTTAATGGTCCTGGTGAAAATTTTTTCATCAATAACATCAACCTTTCATCTATATCTTTTGAAATGAAATGAATGTATTCTAAATTTTTACAATGAACAATGAGCGGGTTAAAAAAAGGTCTATTTTTTATTTCAAAAATTTTTGTAACAGCATTTTTATCAAAAGCATTAGCTGCTAATCCATAAACTGTTTCAGTAGGAATAGCAACTACTTCACCTTTTGATAAAAATTCTTTTGCAAGTTGTATATCCGTTCCAATCATTGATTTAATTAGTATTTGAGACATTATCTTTTATTTGTGCATAAAACTCTATCAAAAACTTTTTGGCTTCTTCATAATCATTTTTTACAACCCCATCTAAAATAGCATTTTTCAAAGCGTCTTTTAATATACCAACAATTTTACCGGGTTTTAAATTAAACATTTCAATAATTTCTTCACCACGAACAGGTGGTTGAAAATTACGAATATGATCTTTTTCTTCTAACTCTTTTAATTTTTGACGAACAATTTCAAAGTTGTGTAAATATCTTTTTAATTTCAATGGGTTTTTAGTTGTGATATCCGCTTCACACAGTAACATTAAATCGTCAATATCATCACCCGCTTCAAATAATAATCTTCTGACTGCACTATCTGTTACTTCTGTTTTTGCAAGCACAATAGGTCTTAAATGTAATCGCACTAACTTTTGAACATATTTCATTTTTTCATTAAGTGGTAATTTTAATCGATTAAAAATTTTTGGAATCATTCTTGCTCCTAATTCTTCGTGACCATGAAATGTAAAACCTTTTCCTTCCTGAAATCTTTTGGTAGCAGGTTTAGCAATATCGTGCAATAGTGCTGCCCATCTTAACCACAAATTATCTGATTTTTTACACAAATTATCCAGCACTTGCAAGGTATGAATAAAATTATCTTTGTGAGATAAATTTTGAATAGTTTCTGTGCCTTTTAATTTTGCTAACTCCGGAAAAATAATCTCTAACAATCCGCTTTCATCTAATAAATAAAAGCCAATTGAAGGTTTGGGTGCGAGTAAAATTTTATTTAATTCTTCTGTAATTCTTTCTTGAGAAACAATTTTTATTCTTTCTTTTTGTTCTTTAATAGCATTAAATGTTGATGGTTCAATTGTAAATTGAAGTTTTGTTGCAAAGCGAATGGCTCTGAGCATTCTGAGTGGGTCATCACTAAAAGTAATCGCTGGGTCTAATGGTGTGCGTATAATTTTGTTTTGTAAATCCTGTAAGCCATTAAATGGATCTACAAATTTTCCTAAATTTTTGCTATCAATACCAATGGCTAATGCATTGATGGTAAAATCTCTTCTTTTTTGGTCATCTTCAAGAGTGCCCGAAGTAACCAATGGTTTCCGGGAATTTGCACGATAAGATTCTTTGCGGGCATTTACAAGTTCAATTACTAAATTATCCTTTGAGATGTGAGCAGTTCCAAAGTTTTTGAAAACACTAAGTTTAGCATCTGATCCAAGTTTTTCACGAATCTTTTCTGCGGCTTCTAAAGCGTTATGTGTGCAAACAATATCTATTTCATTGTATATTGTGTTGTATAAAAAATAATCTCTTACAAATCCGCCAATTAAATATGCTTCTGTATTAACTTCATCAAAACATTGTGTGAGTAATTTGAAAAGTGGCTGTTGTAAAAATGAAAATTCCATTGGTAAATTATTTGTTTGGCACAAATATAGATACTTATTGCATTGCTATTTTTAAATTCACTACTTTTAGCCAATAAAATAAAATGCGTAAAGAGTTTAAAAATTTACTCATCTGGATATTGGGTTTAGTAGCATTGATAATTTTGAGTTTCCGCTTATATCAATCTTTTTCAAAAAGCGAATTGACAGAAAGTTTTAAACTTATTTTTAGTATAGAAAATTTTAAATACCTTTTTTTATGTGTTTTGCTAATGCTTGTAAATTGGGGAATTGAAAGTTTTAAATGGTTCAAAATTAGCAGTGTTGTAGAGAAAATTTCTTTTTTAAATGCCATAAATTCTGTATTAGTAGGATTAGCATACGGACATTTACTGCCTGCAAGAAGTAGTGAGTTTTTAGGTAAAATTTTATTTTATTCTGAAAAAAACAGAAATAGTATAAGCGTGCTTCACTTTGTAAATGCGGCATTTCAAATGTATGTTACAGTTGTTATTGGAATTTTTATGCTTTTATTGAAATTTAATTTTTACAATGCTGATATTAATCTTAAAATCATCATTGCTTTTGCCGTTATTATTTTCTTAGCCATAAGTGCTTTGATAATTTATGCCGACAAATTACATTTCTTACAAAAAATAATTCCATTTTCGTCTTACGAAATTTCACATTTATTAAAATTAGAATTACTGGTACTCTCATTTATCAGATACTTCGTTTTTCTAATACAATTTTACTTGATTTTTCTGATTTTTAATACTCAACAAAGTTTTAATTTAATCTTTGTTTCAGACATTGCTATTTACTTTTTAGTTACATCTGTTATACCAATGATAAGTATTATTGAAGTGGCTGTTCGCTCTTTAGTAGCCATTTTTGTATTCAAAGATATTGGTATTTCTGACTTAGAAGCATCATTAATTGCTACACTTCTCTGGTTAATCAATTTAGTAATTCCAAGCATTGCAGGATTTGCAATCGTTTTGATAAAATTTAAATTGAAAAAATGATATTTTGGATAACATTAATTATTACTTTGGGTTATGCAACTTTTTGGATAATCGTAGATTATTATTTTCAAAAAAAAGATGTTACAATTAATCCTTCAAATGAAAATGTTTTTTGTAGCATTATCATTTGTGCATACAATGAAGAGAGAAAAATTGAAAAATGTTTAATGAGCATTATTAGTCAAGATGAAATTTCAAATTACGCAGAAATACTGATTGTAGATGATGGTTCTACTGATAACACTATTCAAATTGCAAAAAGTGTTTTAGAAAAATCAAAAATACCATTTCAAATCATTTCAAATGAGAAAAATACTGGCAAAAAAAGAAGTATTGAAAAAGCCATTGAACACAGCAATAAAAAATCTGAGTGGATTATTTTAAGAGATGCAGATACCTTTACTTTATCTAACAATTGGTTCAAAAAATTACATAACAAAATGAATAATAAAAACGACTTGATAATTGCTCCTGTTATTACATTCATTGAAAAGAAAAAAATTCTGGCTTATTTGCAATACTTTGAAGGTCTTGCATTGATGAGTTTAACTAAAGGAAGTTTAAACTTAAATAAACCCATTTTATGTAATGCGGCTAATATGGCATTTCGTAAAGAAACATTTCTAAAACTTCAACCTTACAAAACAAACTATCATCTTCCAACAGGCGATGATATTTTCATCTTACAAAAATTTAAATCTGCTAATTGCAAAATCACTTCTTGTTTTTCAAATGATTCAATAGTTTATACATATCCTCCCCAAAAATTAAAATCACTTTTTGCTCAAAAAAGTAGATGGCTATCAAAAACAACTATTGTAAATGATTATTTTAATACTTTTTCAGGAATACTGATAAGTGCTATGAATATCTTACTATTATTGATTTTTACAATCAATTTAAACCTCTTTGTAAAAGTTTTTATTATCAAAATTCTGGTTGATTTCATTATTTTATACACTGTTCAAAAACACTTGAAATTAAAGGAAATCAATCCCTTCTATTTTTTAATTGCAGAAATAGGGTATATTCCTTATGTTTGTGCTTTAATTTTTCAATATCTCTTTCTAAAAAAATTAAAATGACCGATGAACTAATTAAAAGCGAACCTCAAAAAATGAACAAACAAAAATTTTCGTGGAAAAATAAATTGTTCTCTAAAAATAAAATTTCTGCGAAAACATTTTTACTATTGGGTGATGCCGAATGGAAAAAATTCAAAAGAAATCCTTTATCTCTTATTGGTTTAGCTATTATTATTTTGGCTACTGTTGTTTCTATTCTTGGTTATTTAATTACTCCCGATCCTACTCCATTTGCCAATGACCAAAAGCCCGAACTCCATACTAAACCAATGGGCTTTACAATTAAAATGCTCAAAGTAAAAAAGAATGATTTTACAAATGAAAAACAAAATATCTTTGAAATAATGATGTTTGGAAAAAATTTGGACTATACCTCTCATCCTATTTATTATTACTTCTTTCACGATCAATATGTAACTATTGAGGGTTATACAGGCAGTAATCCCAATAAAGGTATTAAAGTTTCTTTCAATATTGCTGATGTGCTATATTCTATTGATACCAAATTGCCTATTCGTTTTGATAAAGAAAATGGCTTACTAACCTTTTATACAACCGATGGCACAAAAGTTCAGGAAAGTATTTTTTCTTTAAGAAAAAAAGTTCAGGAACAAGCCATTTTTTATCGCACTTATTGGTTAGGTACAGATGTAGCAGGAAGAGATATGCTCAGTCGCCTGCTTATTGGAACAAGAATTTCATTAAGTGTTGGGTTTGTGTCTGTTATTATATCTGTATTTATAGGCATATTACTGGGAGCCATTGCTGGTTATTTCAGAGGAAAAACAGATGACATCATTATGTGGATAATCAATGTTGTGTGGTCAATTCCAACACTACTTTTAGTTATTGCCATCACATTAGTTTTAGGTAAAGGCATTATTCAGGTTTTTATTGCAGTAGGATTAACAATGTGGGTAGATGTAGCAAGAGTAGTAAGAGGGCAGGTGTTATCACTTCGTGAAAAAGATTTTATAGAAGCATCAAGGGCATTAGGATTTACAAACGGCAGAATTATTTTAAGACACATATTGCCTAATATCATTGGTCCTGTTATAGTTATTGCCGCATCTAACTTTGCTACAGCCATTTTGACTGAAGCTGGACTTAGTTTTTTGGGCATTGGAGCACAGCCACCCACACCTTCATGGGGAGAAATGATAAACACTCACAGAGGTTATATTTTAGTAGACAAAGCATATCTGGCATTTATCCCAGGTGTTACAATTATGATTCTTGTGTTTGCATTTATGCTTGTAGGTAATGGATTAAGAGATGCATTAGATTCACGACTTAATGATGAAACACCACCAATTATGCAATAAAAATTTACTATCTTTATACAAAAAACTTTTTGATGAAATCTGAATTTTCTATAACAGAAGAAAACTACATTAAAGCCATTTATACATTGTCTTACGAAATCAAACATAATAATAAAGTAGGCACAAAAGATATTGCCACAATATTAAAAGTACAGCCTGCTACCGTTACAGATATGCTTAAAAAACTCAAAAAGAAAAAAATAATCAATTACAAAAAATACGGCGAAATTCAATTGACAAATACAGGTATTTTATATGCCAAACAATTACTTCGCAAACACAGATTGTGGGAAACCTTTTTATATGAAAAACTACATTTTAATTGGGATGAATTACACGAAATTGCAGAACAATTAGAACACATTCAATCGGATGAACTGATAGAAAAACTTGAAAAGTTTTTACAATATCCACAATACGATCCACACGGAGAGCCCATTCCAGATGCTTTAGGAAAAATACCAAGTTTGCCCGATACAATTTTATCAAATATCAAAACAAAAAAATGGTATACAGTAGTGGCAGTGAAAGACACTTCACAAGAATTTTTAAAATACCTGCAACAAATTTCCATTCATATTGGCACCAAAGTAAAATTGATTGAAAAAATACCTTATGACAATTCAGTGAAAATTGCCTTTTCAAACAGCAAACAAATCATTATTTCAGGAAAAATTGCCGATAATATATTAGTAACCGAAATTAAATAAAGATGAGCAGAGAAGACGACGATTTTTTTGATTTTGAAGAAGACAAAGAATTTGAAGAACTTATTTCAAAGTTTGAAAACTTTGTTAATTCTAATGAATATGCTTTTTTTGACAAAGAAGATATTATTGATATAATAGATTACTATTTAGGATGGATGAATATAGAAATGGTTTCCAAAGCCATTGAAGTAGGTTTAGAGTACTATCCTGATTCCTCCGAAATTTTATTAAAAAAAGTAGAACTGCTTGCTAAACAAAATCGTACCATTGATGCAATGAAATTGCTTAATCAAATAGAGCAGGATATTCATAATGATCCGCAATTTTTTCTTACAAAAGGAGATATTTATTCTCAAATGGGCTTATCTGAACAAGCCATTCAGGAATATAAAAAATTATTGAACTTTGATTTTCCCAGTAAAGATTTTGTTTACAACATCATAGGATCTGAATATCTGATGATAGACAAATATGCCGAAGCCATTCATTATCTGAAAAAATCTGTTGAAATATCAGATGAAAATAATCCTGCTCTTTACAAAATATATTTTGCTTACAGTGAATTAGAACAATTAGATGAATGTATCAAATACTTTGAAAAAGTGATTGATGCATCGCCTTTTAATTCTGATGCGTGGTTATACATGGCATTTTGTTATTACGACAAAAACGACTTTGAAAATGCTTTAGAAAGCATCAATTTTGCTCTTGCTATCAATCCTTCGGATTTATTAATTGTATTAAAAAAGTCAGACATTCTTAAAGAACTTAATCGCTATAACGATGCTATTGAACTATTGAAAGAATTTTTAGAAAATGATCCACAAAACACCTATTTACTCAATGTATTAGCAGAAACTTATAATGAAATAGCCGACTACGAAAAAGCTATACAATATTTTCATAAATCTCTTCACTATAACCCCAAAAACAGTCGTGCTTGGCTTGGATTAGCAGAAGCATATGCACATTTATCACAAGACAATGAAGCCATTAGTTGCATATATCAAGCCCTTCAAAATTCTAATGATGACCCCGAAGTGATTATCAACATTGGTAAATTGTACATTTTAATGGAATTTTATGAAGAAGCTATTGAAGTATTAAAACTAATTATAGATAAGGATTACAAAAAATCAGAAACTATTGTATGGTATTCAATAGCATTAGAAAAATCGGGCTATGCCAAAGATGCATTAGATTTACTTACCGACCAAATTTACAATCAGAATGATAATGATGTTCAGCTACAATATTGTCTTGCAAGCATTTTGCTAACATATCAGTATCGTAAAGAAGGACTTGCTATTCTTGAAAAAGCTCTACAAACCGATCCATCAAAAGTAGAAATCATTTATGAATTTAATCGTTATTTTGAAACAGATGCTGAAATACAATCACTCATATATCAATATTTAAAAAATTAAAATTATGCTTTCAAACAACTTAAAAGATTTGCCCAACAGAACAAGTAAACCAAGAAATAAAGGGCTTACAATGGTTATAGACAAAGGATTGGGCATTCATGCCGCTGAAGATATTGTTTCAACTTCTGCTCACATCATAGATTTTATTAAAATAGGATTTGGAACATCAATCGTTACAAATCATTTGAAGGAAAAAATTAAAATATACAAAGATGCTGGAATAGAAGTATATTTAGGTGGAACATTATTAGAAGCATTTTTAGTAAGAAATCAATTGGATGATTATTTAAGATTGGTAGATGATTTAAAGTTACAATGCATTGAAGTGTCTGATGGAAGCATTGTAATTGACCACGAAGACAAATGTGAATTAATTTCGTATTTATCAAAAAATTACAAAGTTATTTCAGAAGTAGGATCAAAAGAAGAAGGTATTATCATACATCCTAACAGATGGATTAAAATGATGAAAGCTGAATTACAGGCAGGTTCCTTCAAAGTCATAGCAGAAGCAAGAGAAAGCGGAACAGTTGGTATATTTCATAAAAATGGTTCTGCTCATGTGTTACTTATTGAAAAAATTCGTGCTAATGTAGATATAGACAACATCATTTGGGAAACACCACAAAAAAATCAACAAGTGTATTTCATAAAACATTTTGGTAGTAATGTAAATTTAGGAAATATCCCCACAACAGATGTTATTGCTCTGGAATGCTTAAGATTAGGACTTCGCGGCGATACATTTTTTACTTTTATTCCAGAACACAACAAAAAAGTGGAGTTAAAAATTTCAAAACAATAATACATCTTTGCTTTTTATATTATATTTGCAAAACTAAACAATAAAGATTATGGCGAAATCAAATCCAGCAAGACCTAATAATTCAAAATCTTCTGCACAAAATATTAAATCTAAAACAAGTAGTTCTGCTTCAAAATCAGTAGAATTAAAACTTCCACCACTTGGAAATACTTTTAAATATTTTCCTTTTACTAATCACACACAGCCAATTATTGTTCTTGCTTTAATTGGTTTCATTTTTTATATCACCTCATTATACAATGAACACGCATTAGATGACGGTATTATCATTCATCAAAATGAATATGTTATTAAAGGTATAAAAGGCATTAAAGATATAATGACAAAAGATGCTTACGATAGTTTTTACAGAAGAATGAACGCTACCGATCAATTAGCAGGTGGTCGTTACAGACCTTTATCAGTGGTGAGTTTTGCTATTGAGCAAGAAATTATTGGTAAATATGATACTGGACAATTTCCACCAAATTGCTGGGACTATAATCAAAATGGAAAAAATGACCCCGAAGAAGATATAAACAACGATGGCGTATTTAATGAAATAGATTGTCAAACAAAAGGAGCACATTTCCGACACTTTAATAATATTTGGACTTTTGTATTAGGTGTTATTCTATTGTATCTGGTAATGAGAAATTACTGGTTTAGAGAATGGCACGATTTAGCGTTTTTATCAGCACTTTTATTTGTGATGCATCCTATACATACCGAAGTAGTTGCTAATGTGAAAAGCCGTGATGAGATATTTTCACTCATATTTGTTTCTCTTACATTCTTATATGCACATAAGTATTTATTTAGCAGAAAAGTTTTAGACGCATTTCTTACTGCTTTAATGTTTTTTCTTGCACTTTTATCAAAAGAATACGCGGTTGTTTTGTTAGGACTTATTCCTATTGCATTTTATGTGTTTCATAAAATTGACATCAAATTTTCTGACCTATTAAAACCTGCCATTGTATTTGTAGCATTTTCAGGATTAATGATTGCATTAAAATGGTATCAAAAATCATTTGTAACATTACCCTTTATTTATGTTGGGTTAGCCGCCCTGATGTTTAATAAAGAACTCAAAGCAAAAAATCTGAATGCTCTGATGATATGGTTATATGGTGCGTTTTTATTTTATTTAGGAATGCGTTTGGGTGCAGTAGTATTAAAACCTGGTGTGCCTGATACTGAAATTCTAAACAATCCATATTTATTAGCATCTGGCGAAAATAAATTTTTTACCAAAGCGTATGTATTACTCATTTATATTATGAAACTTATCTGGCCACATCCATTATCATCTGATTATTCATACAACACCATTGAATATAGAACAATGTTTAGTTGGGATGCGTGGTTGTCCATTATTTTACATATCACATTAGCATATTTAGGATTTAAATTAGTATTAAAAAGACACATCCTCGGATTTGCAATTGCAGTGTATTTTGCATTTCTATTGATGATTGGCAATATCATTATGGACATTGGAGCAACTATGGGAGAAAGATTGATTTTCCATTCATCCATAGGTTTTTCAATTGCATGTGCTTACTTTATTTTGAAAGGATTAGATAAAATACCTAATTGGAATTTAAAAGTAAAAAGAGTAGCACTATTTATTTTCTTATTACCTGTAACAATTTTATATGGTGCCAAAACTTGGGAAAGAAACTGGGCATGGAAAAATGATATTACTTTATTTATTGGAGATGTAGAACATAAACCGCACAGCGTATTAGTATTAGGAAATGCTGGTGCAAGATGGATAGATTTAGCAGATACTAAATATTTTGTAAGAGAACCTTATGGATTATATTTAAAAGAAGGAAAGCCATTCAGCACATTCAGAGAAGATATGCTTAAATTCAAAGTAAAAGAATCTGAACTCAAAGATGGTTGTAACAAAGATGCAATTATTTTACCCGACACAGGTGCTCCACAAAAATTAACTACCCGTGAAAAATGCTTGTATAAAGGTATTGGTTATTTAAAACACGCCACAGAATTACATCCACGATATGTTAATGGTTACCTCAATTTAGGTTTGGCTTACTACAAATTAAGAAGAGATAAAGAAGCATTGTTTTTTTGGAAACATGCAGAAAAATTATATCCAAACAATCCTTATTTAAGAAACTACTACATTGTATTTTACAATGACTTATTGAACAGAGGTTATCAAAAATCAATGCGAGGCAGACATGACAGTGCTGTTATAGAACTGAACAAATGTATTATATTGGATAAATTTAATCCCGAAGGATGGTATAGTTTAGGGGCGGCTTATTTCAATATCAGAAATTACAGAAGAGCATATAATTGCTGGAAAAGATGTTTAGAACTCAAGCCCGATCATCAAATGGCTAATCAAGCTATTAAAAATATCACACCGCAAATGCTTGGTATTATGCCAACTCCTACTAATATCCCTGCACCAAATAAAAAATAATTTTGGATGTTGAAAAAAATCTGGATAGGTTTATTTATTATCATCATTGGCTTAATAGATGTGACGGCACAAGAGCCCACTACGAGGAAAAATACTACAGAAACAAAAGAATTGGGAAAAACAAAAATTCTCATTATTCCTTTTGAAAATAAAATGTATATGAGTGAGATAGATTATTACATCAATAAAGAAACTAATCTCACTCAAAAACAAATTCGCTATGAATTTCGTGATGGCTTAAACGAACAATTATTTCACGCTTTCAAAAAAAGAAAATTTCAACCTATTGACTTGATGTCAGATACAGTAAAATATTCCAAAGAACTAAAATATATTTACAATAACATAACTTATGATTATGTGCCTATTCCAGACCAAAATAATTACAAACCACCTGTAAAACCTAAAAAAGAAAAAGGCATTCAGCAGGGGCAAATTGTAGCCGACTCTGATGATGAAAATAAGTTTATGAATACAAGAGTTTTAAATCCTTCGCTCGTGCCATATTTATATCAAAAGTTTAAAGCAGATTATTATTTGTTTATCAATGAACTGGACTTAAAAGCTTCGGTAGTTAATCCAACAGATTTTATTCCTGAAACTGCAAAGCGTAAAATCATTGTTCATTATACTTGTTTTTCAGTAGATGCAAAAGAAATCAATTCTGGCGTTGCAGAAATTGAAGCAGAAACGAAAGTAAATGTTCCAGGAAAAATTACAAAGAATTATTTTTCAATCATTGCGGAAACAATAGCTGACAGAGTATTAAAGCAAATTGCAATACAAAGCAATACTAAAAAACAATAAGTTTCTATCTTTTATGTGGTGATATTGTAGGGCAATCACACCCTTTAGATTTTCTGTATTTACTTTTACTTTTGCAAGAAGTATCTATTACTAAAGCAATTATTAAACTCATTAGAATTAAAAGATTTTTTTTAATGTTCATCAACTTGTGTATTTTTGCTGCAAAAATAAAGATAATTATTCAGGATGAAGTTAATTTATCAATTAGGAGAATATACATTGCTGATGGGGCGTGTATTTAGAAAGCCCGAAAATTGGGCAGTTTATCGCAAGCAAATCATAAAAGAGATTTATCAAATTGGAATTACTTCATTACCTATTGTAGCAATTATATCAGTATTCATGGGAGGCGTTATTACCATTCAGGCGGCATTTGGATTTACAAGCCCATGGGTTCCATTATATGCTGTAGGTTTTACAACAAGAGAATCTATTATATTAGAATTTAGTCCAACCATAGTAAGTTTAATTTTAGCAGGTAAAGTTGGTTCAAATATTGCATCAGAAATAGGAGCAATGCGAATAACAGAACAAATTGATGCATTAGAAATAATGGGTGTTAATTCTGCTTGCTATTTGATATTACCAAAAATTTTAGCCGCTGTTTTTATCAATCCATTTTTGATTGCAATCAGTATGTTTTTAGGATTGTTAGGTGGTTATGTTATGGGTATAGCCGCAGGTGCAGTTACATCTTATGAGTATATTTTTGGCATTCAATCTTTTTTTGAAACATGGAAAGTTTGGTATGCGTTCACAAAAGTGGTAGTTTTTGCTTATATTATTACATCAGTGCCTGCATACTATGGATATTATACAAGAGGTGGAGCTTTAGAAGTTGGTAAATCCAGCACACAAGCAGTAGTTATTTCAAGTATTTTAATTTTAATTTTCAATTTAATCATAACTCAAATATTTTTCACTTGATAGAAGTAAAAAACATAACTAAAAGTTTTGATGGTAGAACAATCATAGAAGATATAAGTTTTACTTTTGAAAAAGGTAAAACAAATTTAATTATTGGCGAAAGTGGTTGTGGAAAAACTACATTATTGAAAGTAATGGTAGGATTGCATTTGCCAGATAAAGGAGAAGTTTTATTTGAAGGAAGAGATTTTATCAAAATGGATGCTAAACAACAGCAGGAAATCCGAAAAGAATTAGGAATGTTATTTCAGGCAGGGGCATTGTTTGATTCACTTACATTAGAAGAAAATGTTCAGTTCCCTTTAGATATGTTTACATCAATGAGTGAAGAAGAAAAAAAAGAAAGAGTAAATTTTGTATTATCAAGAGTAAAATTAGAAGGAAAAAATAAATTATATCCCGCTGAATTAAGTGGTGGAATGAAAAAGAGAGCAGGACTTGCAAGAGCAATATCCGCGTTTCCAAAATATCTTTTTTGTGACGAACCTAATTCTGGCTTAGATCCTAAAACCGCCATTGTCATTGATGAATTAATTCACGAACTTACGAAAGAATTTAATATGACAACGATTGTGATTACACACGATATGAATTCTGTATTAGAAATAGGAGAAACCATTTTATTTATTCACAAAGGTAAGGCAG
Organism: Bacteroidia bacterium; assembly: GCA_035405785.1. Taxonomy (GTDB): domain Bacteria; phylum Bacteroidota; class Bacteroidia; order B-17B0; family Aurantibacillaceae; genus BPGX01. The sequence continues at coordinate 419,113 of DAONJS010000001.1, read as the reverse complement.
AATGGAAGGGCACTAAAGAAACAGTTTTAAATAGTGGTAATGAAGCATTAGATAATTTTGTGTTTTCATCAGAGTTTATGAGAACGGTGTATAAAAGATGATGAGATTCATAAAACTTAATTAATCAAACATATTCCATTTTAGAACAGTATCTTCTTTAATATCTGTTATTGCTGTTTTACCAATTAGATCATAATAAAATTTAGCACTAATGCCATGTGCAGGTCTTTTCCATGTAATATCAGAAGGTTCTATTTTTTTTCCTTTTGGAATATCTCTTGCTGCTACCAAACTACGACGAGCATTTTTTCTTGCAGGTTCTTCATCAGGTAATGCAATTACTTCAAAACTTCCTAATAATTCTTCTGTATACTTCCACTTTTTCCAGAATAACTTTAAATCTTCTTTATCCATTGCATGATAATGATCATTACCCGGTAATGTTTTATCAAAAGTAAAATGTTTTTCTATAACTGCTGCACCTAATAATACTGATGTTAATATAACTTCCATATTTTGAGGTAATGTATGGTCGCTATAACCAATAATATGTTGCGGAAAATGTTTTTTTAATCCCCATATCATTCCTAAATTAGCATTCTTGTTTGGTGTAGGATAATTCAAAACACAATGCATCAATATAAGTGGATTATTATATTTTTCAATAATACTAACTGCTTCTTGAATCTCCCACAAATAAGAAGCTCCAGTAGATAAAATAATAGGTTTATTAAATTGACATTGATATTCTATAAATTGAAGATTTGTAATATCTGATGAAGAAATTTTAAATACATCCATTAAATCATTTAAAAATTTTGCAGATTCAATATCAAATGGTGTGCTCATGAATTCTATACCAACCTTATCACAATATTTTTTTAATTCTTCATATTCTGTTTTCCAAAATTTATCATATTTTTTAAACAATTCAAATTGAGAACGAGTAGGTTCTTTGGTAATGTCCCAATAATAAGGACTATCTTTGGATGCTAAAGTTTCTGCCTTATATGATTGAAATTTGATAGCATCTGCTCCGCCTTCTGCGGCTTCATCAATGAGTCGTTTAGCTAAATCCATTGATCCTTCATGATTAACACCTGCTTCTGCTATAATGTATGGCTTTGTTATTTTTGAAGGATTATATTGTTTAATAAATTCTAATATCTTCATATTCATAATTTTTTAATAGATTTCTACCACACTGTCCATCCACCTTCTACAAGAATATTATTTCCTGTAACATAACTGGATGCATCGCTTAATAAATAAATCAAAGCTGGAGCTACTTCATGATTGTAACTCATTCTTTGCATAGGACTAAATTTCGCAAAGTTATTTTCAAATTGTTCTTCATGATTATTCCATACACCATGAGGTGTAATCATATTTACACGCACACCTTTTTTCGCCCAATATGATGCTAAATATCTTGATAATGCATCAATTCCTCCTTTACTTGCAGAATAAGCTGCAGGGCATCCAAGGGATGTGCCTTCATATAAGTTTTGATTAGGTGCAACAACGCTATAAGTTGATGGCATAGTTACAATAGATCCACTGCCTTGTTCAGCCATATAACTTCCAATAACTTGACATAATAAAAATGTTCCTTTTAAATTAACTTCAATAACTTTATCCCAATTCTCTTCACATACATTTTCAAATGGTTCAAATTTCAAATGAGATTTATTTTGATGAGCCGCCACAAGTCCATCAATTTTTCCAAATGATTCTAATACAACATACTTTAAATTTATTACTGACGACTTTTTTTCAACTTCTACTTCTACACCTAAACACTTTACATTATTTCTTTTTTGTAGTTCTTCTGCAAATTTTTTAGGTTGAGATGATGGAATATCTGCTACTATAACATTTCCACCAAATTGTGCTACTGCTTCTGAAAATGCTCTACCTATCAATCCACATGCTCCACTGATAATAATTACTTTGTCTTTTAAACTAAACTTTTCTTTGAAATCAATTTTTGAAGCATCTGTTGTTCTTAATATCGACATAGTTTCAAAATTAAATATATTTTCTAAAAACAGGTTTAATTGGTTCTCCTACAAGATATTTTTCTATTCCTTCTTCTAAAGCTTTTTTAAATACAACACAAGAATCATCAAAGGCATTAAGAATTTGTTCTAAATCTTTTTCGGTATGTGAAAAATGCGGACAAAAAATACCCTGAAATAAAATACCTCTTTTAATCATTTCTTGATGAAATAATGTTCTCAATTCCCACGAATTGTTTCCATCTTTATCAAAATATCCTAATGAAGCATGCCATGGAAATTGCATCAATTTGATATGAGAATTCAATTGATATTTATCAATTATTTTTTGTGCTTCAATCATATATTTTTTTCCAAGAGAATGATTATGTTCAATAACATTATATTTTTCAAATTCTTCCATAGTAGCAAGTGCAGCAGCAATACTACATGTTTCTCCACCGTGTGTGGTGCTTATTAAAAATAATTTTTCTTTGCCTTTATTACGAATACCTCCTAATTCCATAATTTCTTTTTTTCCTGTAAGACAACAAAAAGAAAAGCCATTGGCAATTCCTTTTCCCCATGTAGCAAGATCTGGCACTACACCAAATTTTACCATAGAACCCGGAAAGTGCGAACGATATCCTGTGATCATTTCATCCATAATCCACACTGCGCCCCGACTATGAACAAAATCAATGGCTTGCTTCAAATATTCAGATGTAACAGGATTAAATTTTTCAGGTTCTGCAATGACACAAGCAATTTGATCAGGATATTTTTCAAAAAGAGATTTTAATGAGTTTAAATCGTCTGCTTTAAAAGTAACTGTCAGAGATTGAATTTCATCAGGGATACCACTTTTTACATCTGTACTTCCTATAAACCAATCATCGTATGAGAAAAAAGGATGTTCTGCCGCACGGGCAATTAATTTTCTTCCAGTATATGCTCTTGCTAACTTTACAGCAGCGGTAGTAACCGTAGAACCATTTTTGGCAAACTTAATCATATCATGACCTGGCAAGAGAGATAAAAATTTTTCTGCCATCTCCATTTCAATAACAGATGGACGTGAAAAATTATTCCCTTTCCATAATTCCTGAATAACACGATTTACAACCGGTTCATAAGCATGCCCCAAACTAATAGATGCTAAACCTCCTAAACATTCAATATATTCATTTCCATCAACATCCCATACATGCGAACCCTTTCCATGAGTAATTGCCGCAGGAGAAAGCAATGGAAACTGATCATCGCCTTTTGAATATGTATGAGCACCACCAGGAATAAGATTATGAATTTTTTGGCGATACTCATTAGATTTAATAAAATTTGTAATGAATTTTTGTTGACTAACCATAAAATATGAGTTGCCACAAATATAGTAGAATTTTAGTTAATTATTAATTACTTGATGAACTTGACTATACATACTCAATTCCAACTATACAAATATCATCTGTCTGATCAACATTTCCTTTCCATTCTAAATGTATTTTTAATAACATTTCCTTTTGTTGTTCAATAGGTAATTTTGATATATTCAGAAGAGTTTGTTTGAATCTTTTTTTGGTGAATTTTTTATCTTTTTGATTTGATTTGGAATTTTTATTTAAACCGCCAAACTGATCTGAATAACCATCTGAAAATAAATATATCATATCACCTCTCTTTAACTCAAATGTTTGATTGATAAATGGTTCCATATTATCACTATAACCTACTGTTCTCTTTTGAGCAGGAATTTCAATCAATTCATTGTTTCTAACTAAATAAACTGGATTATTTGCACATACACACCATAGAGTGTTTGTTTTATTATTAATCACTGCAAAGACCATATCAGCACTGTCTTTTACTTCATCTTGTTGATTATTATATTCTAAAACCTTTTGAATTTTTTTGGAAATAAATTCAAGAGCATCTGCTGGTGAATTGACATCTTTTTCATTCATAGATTGTTTAATATAAGCCAACACCAAAATACTCATAAATGCACCTGGAACACCGTGTCCTGTACAATCTCCAACACAAATGCTGTGTAAAATTTCTCCATTATTTGTTTTGATTAAATTTGAAAAATAAAAATCTCCTGAAATTATATCTTTTGGTTGATAAAGAATAAAGGATTTTGGAAATATCTTTTTTAATTCATTTTCAGAAGGTATAGATGATTTTTGAAGCCGTTCTGTATAATGAATACTATCTAAAATTTCTGATTTTTTTTGTTCAATTAATTGATTTTGTTCAGATAATTCTTTTGTGCGAATACTTACTAAATTTTCTAATTCTACTTGTCTTTTTTTCAAAACGTATTCTCTTTTATTGACAATTAAAATAATGATTCCAAGAATAACAATTAAACTAATCACTCTAAACCACCATCTTTCCCATATTGGTGGAGGTATTTCAAAGTAAATTTTTTTAGGAATAGGCGTCCAAACATTAAATTTATTGGCAGCATAAATTACTAAAGTGTGTGTGCCTACTGATAAATCATTTATTACAATATTTCCTTCATTTAAATAATGCTCTTTATTATCAATTATGTATTTGTATTTTACTTTAAAACCATCGGATAAGCAAACTCCAAAGAAATCTATTTTTAATTCATCAAAATTGTAAGGTAAAATATAAGTGCTATCTTGCTTGAAAATTAATTCATTTGTTTTTTTGTCTTTTGTGTATGAAATAGTTTCAATTATAATTTCTGGAGGTGTGTTATTAAATATTTTTTGAGATGTAGAAATTTTATACAATTTTGTTCCATCTGCAAAATAAATATCGTCTTTAATTTTATATGGAATCATATCTAACTTAAAACTTTGTGAGTATCTGATGGCTTTGTCATAATTATTATTAAGCAAATCCTGATATCCTATTACCTGAATCCCATCCCATGTTATTATCCAGATATTTTCATTTTTATCTACAAAAACATTTTCTACATAATTTGAAAGCAATCCATTTGAATAACTAAACAAGTTGTAATAAGCAGTATCTAATGAATTATTTAAGCGATAAATAACAAGTCCCCTTGTGTATTCCTGACAAATAATCAATTTTTTGTAAGACATCAAAGGATACAACCTTTCTTTTAATATTGGTGATTGAATCCCTTCTACATATATTGGTGATATACTTTTAGTTGATAATGAAAATTTGTAAAATTTATCTTTTACTTCTGGAATGAGAATTTGAATATTTTCAGAGTCATTATTCAGACAATAATCAATTCCATCAAACTTCTGAACACATTTAAACCTATTTTTTTCAATTAATTCATTAATTTCTGCAATTCTATCTTCTGTAATATTAAATACGAATACATAAGGTAATTGAAATAACTGAAACAACCCATTATATGTGGCATACCATATATTTCCTTCTTTATCAGGAATAGCTTTACGAATAAAATTTTCACTTTTAATTTCTTCTTTCAGACCATCTGGAATATAAACATTGAAATTTACAAGATTGAGCAAACGATAACCATTTATTAAATAATTAGAATAAAAATAAACTGGTGAATACAATGATTCATAAAATCGTTCGTCTTTATTTTTAACCTTTTCGGTAAACTCATCTTTTACAAAGGTTTGTTTTTTAGAAAGTGAAATAATTAAAAATCCTTCTAATGAAGGGAAAAAAAAATTATCATTAAAAATAGCCCCATTACCCAACAAAGTTATATTTGGTAACTCTTTATTTTTAAATATAAATGTTTTAGTTAAGTTGTTTTTGTTGATTAAAATAATCGGATTTGATTGATTAAAATCTTCTGGGATGATGAAATAATATCTTTCACTTTCAAATATCCCAGCCATAATAAATGTAATGTCATCACAAACTTTTCTGAATTCATTATTTGAATACAGAAATAATGTTCTTACATCTTTATCTTTATTGTAAAAAGAATAAAAAACATTGCCATGATTTGATACTAATAAATTTGAAGGAAAAGAATAACCATCAGGGTAAGTTGAATGATGGTGGCTGATAACTTTATTATTTTTGACATCAAGTTGAATATAACCACTCTTAAAATAATGAATACCATTTTTATCAATAACCCCTTCTTCATCTTTTAAAGAAAGCGTATCAGATAAATAAATATCTAAATAATGTTTTTTCTTTTTAGATGTTTTTGCAAACCCATATTTAATTGAATAATAGATATTTCCATCATTTAATTCTGAAATTCTAAATGAACTTGTAGTACTAATAGGTGCAATAATGGAATCATTGACATAGTTAGAAAAAGTTTTTCCTTTAAATCTTGTTATACCATTACCATTTCCAATCCACAACATTCCTTTACTATCAATAAATATATTTTCAATTTGATTGCTCATCAAACCATCTGATGTAGTAAATTTTTTATAACTAAAATTTTGTGAAAAAATATTTAAACTGATAAATATCAGAAACAAAATTATACACTTAAATTGGAATGTATTAAAATTTGAAACTTTCATTCTGCCATAAATGTATTGAAAAATTTTCAAATATTGATAAATTATTTAAATGTAACTTTGCAAATTAAATTTTTTCTTAATGGCTACTCAAAATTACATCATCATAAAAAATGCCCAAACCCACAACCTAAAAGGCATTGATGTAAAAATCCCTCATAAAAAATTAGTCGTAATTACAGGTTTATCAGGTTCAGGAAAAACTTCACTTGCCTATGATACCCTGTATGCTGAAGGCCACAGGCGGTATATTGAAAGTTTGTCTTCTTATGCTCGTCAATTTGTTGAAAGATTACCTAAACCACCCGTGGATTATATTAAAGGACTATCGCCCTGCATTGCATTAGAACAAAAAGTAAGCACTAACAATCCAAGAAGCACAGTTGGCACCGCTACAGAAATTTACGATTATTTGAGAGTATTATTTGCAAGAATTGGAAGTATTTATCATCCTGTTACAGGACAAGAAATCAAAAGGCATTTCCCACAAGATGTTGTAGAGTTTATTTTAAAGTTAGAAAAAGATTTGAATATATTCATCGGCATTAAAATTGAAGTGCATAATAAATTATCTGAAACACTATCATCACTTTCAGAATCGGGTTTTTCAAGAGTTTTAATCAATCAGGAAATTTTTAAAATAAATGATATTGTTAATCAATTGCCTAAAAAAATTGACCATTGTTTTTTAATTATTGATAGAATAAATATTGAAAATATAGATGAAGATTTAATTTCAAGAATTACAGATAGTGTTGAAACTGCCTATCATCAAAGCAATGGGATTTGTTATGTCATCACACAAAAAGAAAACAATTGGCACTTTCATAAATTTACAAATGTTTTAGAAGCAGATGGAATAAGCTTTGAAGAGCCAAGTCCGCAATTATTTGCCTTTAATAATCCTTATGGCATTTGTCAAACCTGCAAAGGTACAGGAAGAGTTTGGGATTATGATTTTGATAAAGTATTTACAAATCCTTCTTTAAAAGTAAATCAAACTTTAAGCAAAAAAACAATTTTTAATAAAGAAGATGTAAAATTTATTGAACATAATTATCCTGATATAGTAGATAAACAAATTGAACATCTTACAGAAGAAGAAAAGCAAATTTTATGGTTTGGAAAAGGAAGAACAAAAGGTGTGTATAAAATTCTAAAAGAAAATGAAAAATTATCATTTTTATATTATACTTATTACAACAATGTAGAAAAATTAAAATCACATATTAAATGTAATGATTGTAAAGGTTCAAGATTGAGAAAAGAAGCACTGTATATAAAAGTATTGGGAAAAACAATTGCAGATTTTGTAGAAACGCCTATTGATGAACTGCTGAATTACTTTCAAAATGAACTATCAGAAAAAATTCCTCATAGAGACGCTGTGCAAAAATTATTAAACGAAATAATTACTCGCTTACAGTTTTTGTGTGATGTAGGATTACCTTATCTTACCTTAAATCGTGAAATCAGAACATTAAGTGGCGGTGAATCACAAAGAGTTTATCTAACTACTGCTATTGGAAGCAGTTTAGTAGGAAGTATCTATATTTTAGATGAACCTACTACTGGATTGCATCCAAGAGACACGCATCGGCTCATTAAAGCATTAAAAAAATTACGAGATAATGGAAATACTGTGGTAGTAGTTGAACACGATGAAGAAGTAATGAAAAATGCTGATTTAATTATAGATATGGGACCCCGGGCAGGAAAAAACGGTGGCGAAGTGGTATTTCAGGGAACATATGAAGAAATGAAAAATGCGTCTAATTCTCTTACAGCAGATTATTTATTTGGCAAAAAAAATGTTTTTACCAACACATTCAAAAAAACTCAATTTGATTTTATTTATTTCAAAAATGCCCGTGCTAATAATCTTAAGGGAATAGATATTCAATTTCCATTTAATGCCATTACCTGCATTACTGGTGTATCTGGGTCAGGAAAATCTTCTCTTGTAGAAGAAGAACTTTTACCTGAAATAGAAAATGTAGTGATTAGCAAACATACATCATCAAAAATTTCAGGTGCAATTGATAGAATAAGATTTGTAAATTATATCAATCAAAATTCAGTTAGCACCTCTACTCGTAGTAATTGTGCTACATACACAGGTACTTATGATTACATCAGAAAATTATTTGGAATTTATGCAAAATTACAAGGCATTTCAGTATCAGAAAGTTATTTTTCTTTTAATGTTGATGGTGGAAGATGCCCAAAATGTGCAGGTGAAGGAATCATCCGAATACCTATGCAATTTATGGCGGATATAGAAATGACCTGCGATGAGTGTAAAGGAAAAAGATTCAAAAATGAAGTATTACAGGTAAAATTTTTTGATAAAAATATCAGTGATGTCTTGGAAATGAGCATTGATGAAGCATACGATTTATTTAATAAAGAAACAACACATTTAAATATAAAAAAAGAACTCATCAAAAATCTTGAGATATTGAAGTCAGTTGGATTAGGATATGTACCATTAGGACAAAGTACTTCTAAAATGAGTGGTGGTGAATTACAAAGATTAAAAATTGCTACCTTTTTACAACAAGAAAAAGCAGAACCATCTTTATTTATTTTAGATGAACCTTCTACGGGATTACATTTTTATGATATTGAAGTGTTAATGATAGCATTACAACAGTTGATAATGAAAGGGCATACTATTATCATAATAGAACATCAGCAAGATATTATTAAAAATGCAGACTGGGTAATAGACCTTGGACCAGAAGGTGGTAAAAATGGCGGATATTTAGTGTTTCAAGGAACAGTAGACGATTTAGTAGAATGTGAAAAAAGTATTACGGGAAAATTTTTAGCACAAAAAACTATAATGAAAAGTTAAATAATGTTAAATTCCATATTTCGTAGCACAAAATAGAGTTTTCATAAGTATATTTTGCCAAAAATTTTTTATGGCGGCTAAAAAGAAAATAAAAAAATCCGAAAAGAAAACCTCCAAAAAATCAACTAAAAGTAAATCTTTGTCATTAAAGAAAAAGACCACAAAGCCAAAACCATCCAAAAAAATTACCAAGAAGAAAACATCTTCTCCAAAAAAATCTTCAACAAAAACAATTAAAAAAGCCGCTACCAAAAAGCTTAGCAAAAAAGTAAGTCCTAAAAAGAATTTGAAGAAAAAAATCAGTAAGCCAACTAAAAAACTTAGTTCAAAGAAAGTTGTAAAACCTAAACCTAAAAAAACAACAAAATCCAAATCAACAAAAATAACATCAAAAACCATTAGCCCCAAACTCAAATCTAAAAATACAAAATTAAAAACTACTCCATCTTCTGCAAAAAAAGAAATTTCTTCAACAACAAAAGTCAAAAAAGAAAGCAAAACTATAACTGGAAAACCTAAATTAACCAAAGCCGATGCCGCCAAGCATACACCTAAAAAACAATATATTGAACAAATTACTATTGAAAAAGTATTAGAAGAAACAAAAGAAGAAAAATTTTTACCACAATCATTAAATACTTCCTCAGAAAATACGGGGTTTAGCGACAATTTACCTACAGATTTATCATCTGTTTATTCGCAAACTACCGATGATTTACCAGAACCACCAGGCAAATACACTCTTGAATTTGTATTTCGTGTTTCACCTGAATTATTGTATAAATTTTTAACTGACCCTATTGAACTTACAGAGTGGTTTTGTGATGATGTAAATATCAGAAATGGAATTTATACTTTTGTTTGGAATGGCGTTCCAAGTCAGGCAAGATTAGTTAAACAAGAAAGAAATCAACTTGTTCGCTTCCATTGGGTTGAAAAAAATGATGGTAGTTATTTTGAATTCGCCATTCATAAAAACTTAATAACAGGCGATGTTGTTTTATATATCACAGATTTTTCATCTGATGAGGAATTAGAAAGCAATAAATTGTGGTGGAATAATCAAATCTCTAAACTAAAAGGAGTATTGGGCTTGCACTAAGTTTTGTTTTATTTCTTTAATCCAAATTAGGGTGCTGTATATTTCTACATTTAATTTTTAATTAAGTAATTTTATTTATTTATGTTTATTGATACTCATTGTCATTTATTTTCAGAAGAATTTGACGAAGATAGAACAGAATGCATAGACAGAGCTCAAAAAGCAGGTATTTCAAAAATTTTATTACCAAATATAGACAGTTCAACTATTGAAAGATTATATAGTACAGAAAAAAATTTTTCTGATATTTGTTTCCCTATGATGGGCTTACATCCTACAAGTGTCAAAGAAAATTATCAGCAGGAATTAGAAATTGTTTATCAAGAACTACCTAAAAGAAAATTTGCAGGTATTGGTGAAATCGGAATAGATTTATACTGGGATAAAACATTTCTAAATGAACAAAAATTTGTTTTTCAAAAGCAATTAGAATGGGCAGTACAATTCAACTATTCTGTGTCTATTCATTGCAGAGAAGCATTTGATGAGATATTTGAAGTATTAGATAAAATGCAGGAAATTCCTTTTGGGATTTTTCATTGTTTTACTGGTACCCTTGAACAAGCACAAAAAATACTTTCATACAATCGTTTCAAACTGGGTATTGGTGGAGTTCTGACATACAAAAAATCAACATTACCCGATGTTCTACATTTTATTGATATAAAACATTTAGTACTTGAAACAGACGCTCCTTATTTAGCACCAGTCCCTTATCGTGGTAAAAGAAATGAACCTGCCTATCTTTATTATGTAGCAGAAAAATTAGCCGAAATTAAAAATATAACTATTGAAGAAATAGCAAGGGCTACTTATTCAAATTCTGTGGAAATTTTTAAAACTATTCAATAGAAAATTTTGTATAGATAAATTTAGTTTTTTAACAAATTAAAAAATTTTTTGTTTAGATTAAAATACTTTCTGTATATTTGCAAAAAATAAGAACTATGAACATTTTTGTAAGCAACATTAGCTTTAAAGTAAGAGAAAATTCCTTGAGAGATTTATTTTCTCAATATGGAGTTGTAGAAAGAGTAAAAATCGTGAAAGACCGAGATACTCAAAGAAGTAAAGGTTACGGATTCGTAGAAATGCCCAATGATGAAGAAGCACAAAGAGCCATTGAAGCATTGAACGGATATGTACACTTTGAAAGACCTCTCATTGTATCACAAGCAAGAGGGCGTCAGGAAAATTCTACGCCATCAGCAGAATAAATTTCTGAATCATTAGGAAGAAAAGTATTAAAGCCCCTATTAAACAAGGGGCTTTTTGATTTTTAAAAAAGCTATTTATTTTTTTCAGATTTTAAACTTTTTAAATATCCTTCGTTTATAATACTTTCTTTATTTATTTCTAACAATTGTGGGTTCATTTCTAAAAGTTGAATTACTTCTTCCACTTCAAAAAAGATATTTGGAAAAAAGTGTTTAAAAATAGTTTGAATGAGCTTATAATCATTTTCATTATCTAAAGATAATTTATAAGAATGATTATTAGATGAAATATATTTTTTGAAAACACACTTGAATTTACCCGAATGCTTTATATATGGCGTTACATGTTCTTTTTCATAGTTCTTTTGTGCTTCTTTAAATGCTGTTTCTAATGCATTAAAAGCAAATACTTCTGTATCCCAGCCATCTTCTAAAACTGGCGGCTCATTTGAGTTAGAAAAATAATCCGCATTATTTTGTTCAAATTGTTCAATGCACCAGTCAATTACTTTATAGTGATGAAGGGGGCAATCTGCTGTAATTCTAACTATAACATCTGCCTGATACAATACAGCGGCTTCATAAAATCTCTGCAAAACATTTTGTTCATCACCACGGAAAACAGGAATCTGCCATTTTGAACACATAGTTTCTATTATATCATCTTGAGGTAAATTAGAAGTTGCTACAATTATTTTATTAGCTTTTTGAGTAGGAGAAATTCTTTCGTATTGTAAATACAATGATGGTATATTATCTATAATTGGTAATAATACTTTTCCGGATAATCTGGTAGAACCCATTCGGGCTTGGATAATACATAATATCATGAGTTGATAAATTTAGAACGAAATTCAATCCATTCTTTTAATTTTTCTACATTATAATTATCTTGGTCACTTGGATTAAAAAACTTTGGATTATTACAACTGACTAATATTTGATCCATTGGTTTTCCATTTACTAAATATCTTCCTTTAATAACACCTTCAATTATCCATCCTGCTTTACAATATGCTTTAATGCTACCTATATTGTCAGCATAAATTTGTCCATGTAATTTTCTAATTCCGTATTTCTCAAATGCAAGTTTATTGCCTAATGATATAGCTTCTGTTGCTAACCCCTTTCCCCAATATTTTTTATCACCAATTACACAAACCAAATCAGAAACAAGGTGCTTTTTATTAATTGGTCCAATTTTAAGATTACCAATATGTTTATCATTATCCTTATAACAAATCGCATACATATAATACGTTCCTGTTTTTCTACCTTCATCAATATATTCCTCTACAATCTTCTTTGTTAAACTTTTTCCATCTACTTCTAAAAAACTTGTAACTTCATTATCTTTAAACCATGATAAATATTCTTCATTAACATCATCAAAAGTAAGTTCTCTTAAATAAACTCTCATAAATTTTTATGTTTTTTCTTTAAATATTTCTTATATTTTTTCATCTTATTCTCATCATTAGTTAAATTATTATTGTGCCTTCTGTATCTATATAGTGGCAAAGGAATATTAAAAATTTTATACTTCTGTAAAAATCTTATTCTTAGATCTTCGTCTTCTCTTGCTCTAAAATTTTCGTCGTAAAGACCAACATCGTATAATAAATCTTTACGAAACATTATTCCACACGCAATAGGTTTTTCCTCTGCACTGACATGCTCTATATGAGTACCTCTTTCATCTACCAAATAGTAATCTACCGAAACTGCATCTAATTTATTATTTTCTGTCAAAAATGTTTTTTGAACTAATAACATATCTTTTTGAATGTAATCATCAGCATCTATAAATACCACAAATTGTCCTCGTGCCTTTTTTATACCAAAATTTCTGGCAGCAGCTAATCCAACATTTTTTTCTAAATTGAATATCCTTGCAACATCCGTGTAATTTTCCAATACGTCTTTTGTATAATCTGTGCTGGCATCGTTCACAATAATTATTTCATACAAATCTTTACTCAATGATTGATCTGATACACTTCTAATACACCTTTCAACAAAATGTGCATAATTGTATGTTGTAATAATAACAGAAACTATCATGAGTAATAATTTTTACCCCTTTTTCAAATATAAATTATTTAATTGCATTGGTAAATTGCTCAATGCTTCTTCTTCTGTATCATAAATCCACAAGTGATCTAATTTGTATAATTGATATTGTTCAATAATCTTAATCAATTTCTCCGGGTATTCGGGCTGTGTTGCATACCCACAATTTTTTAAACCATAGCACCATGCTTTGTAATCATATATCGGCAAATTAAAAAGCTCATTATATCTTGGACGACTTACAATAAACAAACTATGATCTCTGTATGATTCTTCTACTGAAAAATATTTTCTAAAACATTCTGTAGTTTCATCATCATCCTGAATATAATTCATGCCTTCCCAATCTGCATGACACTTTATTCCAAAATGATTATTAGCATTGATGGCTAATTCACTGGTTCCTGCACCACTTTCAATAATTGCCTGAGCAAGTGTGATACTTGCAGGTATTTTATACTTATACATTTCAATCACTGCAAAATGTGAGTAATTTTTAATGTATTGTATAACCTTTTCATTATTTTGTGAAATAGATACAAAAGAATAAATTAATAGAAAACTTAAGTACTTTTTCATAGGTTGGCAATTATACAAAATTTATTTTTACAAATAAAATTTCTGTCTGTATATTAGCACAAAAAAACTATGAAAGGAATAATTTTAGCAGGTGGTTCTGGTACAAGATTACACCCTATTACACTGGCTATTAGCAAACAAATTATACCTGTATATGATAAGCCAATGATTTATTATCCATTATCTGCTTTAATGATGGCGGGCATTAGAGACATTTTGATTATTTCTACACCTCACGATATGCCTTTGTTTCAAAAACTATTAGGAGACGGAAAAAATTTAGGATGTCAATTTTCTTATGCTATTCAAGAAAAACCAGAAGGTTTAGCACAAGCATTTACTATTGGAGAACATTTTATTGGAAAAGATAAAGTCGCTTTGATTTTAGGTGATAATATCTTTTATGGTACTGGATTTGGAAGAATGTTACAGCAGTGTAATAATCCTGATGGCGGAATAATTTTTGCATACCATGTAAGCGATCCTGAAAGGTACGGTGTAGTAGAATTTGATGAACATTTCAATGTAATTTCAATTGAAGAAAAACCCAAACAACCAAAATCTAATTATGCCGTTCCTGGTTTATATTTTTATGATAATGATGTAATAGAAATTGCTAAAAATCTTAAACCTTCTGCAAGAGGTGAATATGAAATTACCGATGTTAATAAAGAATACTTAAAGCGAGGCAAACTAAAAGTGAAAGTAATGGAAAGGGGTACAGCATGGTTAGATACTGGCACATTCACATCATTAATGCAAGCAGGATTATTTGTGCAAACAATTGAAGAAAGACAAGGTTTAAAAATTGGATGTATAGAAGAAGTGGCCTATAATATGGGGTATATTAATGAGGAACAATTAGAAAAAATTGCCCAACCATTAATGAAAAGCGGATACGGACAATATTTAATGTCTTTGATTAAAAAGAATAAGAAGTAGAATTGTTTTAATTAAAAAGATATTTAGATTGATCATTATTTTAAATTTGCATTATTCATAATTTATTTTGTATAATTGCACCCGAAAATTAAAAGTACTTTGATAAATGGCGCGGTAGCTCAGATGGTAGAGCAGAGGACTGAAAATCCTTGTGTCGGGGGTTCGATTCCCTCCCGTGCCACTTTTGTTTGTTTTACTCTCCCCTAAAAAATATTATTTATCATTTCTAACTAATTATTAGTTTTTTTATCCTCACCCTTTATTTCTTTACATTTGCATTCTCAATTCGCACTATGAATTTAGTTATTGATATTGGAAATACCCGAACTAAAGTTGCTGTTTTTGAAAACAAACATATTCAACATTTTTTTGTCTTTAATTCTATTAATGAACTTATTCAAAACTCTGAACTCAAAAATATCATCCTGCAAATTAAAAAAATCATTATCAGCAATGTCAGCAATATTGAACTAACTAACTATCTCACTAAAATTATTCCTTCTGTTCCAATTTATTATCTTTCAAAAAAATTACCTCTATTTTTTGATATTGATTATGAAAGTGATACAATTGGCAGTGATAGAATTGCCGCGGCTTCTGGAGTGATTGCAGAATTTTCTAATGACACTATTCTTAATATAGATTTTGGAACTTGCATTAAATATAATGTTATTCATCAAAAAACATTTTGTGGCGGCGCTATTTCGCCGGGATTAAAAATTAGATACAAATCTTTACATCATTTTACAGGAAAATTACCCAATTTGGAAAACTCAATTCCTTCTGAATTGCCTGCTATTATTGGAAAAAACACAAATGACAATTTACATTCTGGAGTTATTTTAGGATGTGTTTCCGAAATCAATTATTTCATTTCTGAGGTTTCTAAAAGATATTCTGATAATATAAAAATTGTTATTACAGGTGGGGATGCAAACTTTTTTGAAAAACTATTAGAAAGAAAAGTATTTTTACGCCCTTATTTAATATTAAACGGTTTAAATGAAATACTGGAATATCAAAAATAAAATTTTTAGTTTAATTCTGTTGCTAATAAGTTTATTCACTTCTACATTCGCTCAATTTAATACATACACGCCATTTTCAAGATACGGCATTGGCGACATTCAAGAAAATTCTTTAGCATATCAAAAAGCAATGAATAACAGCGGTATTGCTCTTCCTGTAGATACAACTGCACCAATGTTCATCAATCTTTTGAACCCTGCATCTTTATCATCAATACGACTTACTGTTATAGAAGCTGGCGTTAATTATTACAACACAAACATCATCAATCAACAAAATTACAAAGTCAAATATAAATCAATAAATTTTAATTCATTAGTTATTGGCTTTCCTATAAAAAGACATTCTGGATTTTGCTTTGGCTTACTACCCTACTCTTTTGTGGGATATAAAATAAATCAAAACGAATTTGTCAACAACATTGGAAATGTGAATTATGTTTATGACGGTTCAGGCGGATTAAACAAAGTTTTTGCCGCTTATGGTTTTTCTCTTTCAAAATACTTTAAACAACTTGATACAAATTCTACCCTTGTAAAAGAAATTTTATCACACACATCCATTGGTGCTAATGTGCATTATATTTTTGGTGAACTTGGACAAACTGCCACTGTCAATTACCCAAGCAATACCACATATTACAATTTTGTAAATGACCGCAGATACAGAATAAATGGTGTTTCTGCTGATATTGGCATTCAAACTTTTGTAACCTTAAATGCTGATAAAACTAAATCATTACACTTTGGTTTAAATTTTTCAAATCCTTCACAATTAAAAGTCATTAACGATTATCTTGCTTACAATTTTTCATATAATTATTTTGGTGAAAAATATATTGTTGATACTGTTTTATATTCTGAAAATGAAATTGGAAAATTAAAATTACCAACAAGCGTTGGAACTGGTGTTTCATATATAATTACTAATAAAGCAGGGCTTAATATTGACGCTCATTATACAAACTGGAAAAATTTTCGTTTAGATAAAATTGCCACAAATGTTACTGATAATTTTGAAATCAATATCGGCGGCTTTTATCAACCGGATAGATTTGCTACTGGTAAAGGAAATTATTTTGATAAAGTAATTTATAGAATGGGCATTGGATACACCAGCGGATATCAGGAATATAAAGGGAAGCCCGTTCCTTTGTTTTCAATATCTGCAGGAATTAGTTTGCCTATGGGCTTATACAGAGCGTTTTCTGCAATGCATATTTCAGCACAGTATCTCATAAAAGGTAATAAAGATTTTCCATTGCGGGAAAATATATTTAAGATAAATATCGGTATTACGCTTAATGACAAATGGTTTATCAAATACAAATATGATTAAAGTGTAAACATCAATGAAACAAAAATCATTGCGACCAAGCACAAAGATGAATATATTTCTTCAAAAGTTTGCAATCATGGAATTCCATCTGCCCATAAAACAAATTAATAATTTCAAATGAAAGGTCTTGTTCTTAAAAGCACAGGAAGTCATTACAAAGTTTGGCTGTTTGATGATGAAAAAATTAATAATCCATTATCTCAAGTTTTTTCTGAAACAAAAGTTGTAGATGCAGTATTGCGTGGAAAATTGAGATTAGAAAATTTCAAAAGCACTAATCCTGTTGTAGTTGGCGATTATGTAAAATTAATTCAAACCGAAAATGGATGGGCAATAGATGATGTGTTGCAAAGAAAAAATTATATCATTCGCAAAGCCACTAATCAAAGCAAACTCACACATATTATTGCAGCAAACATTGATTTAGCCATTATTATGGCAAGCATAGCTGTTCCTGCAACAAGCACTGGATTTATTGATAGATTTTTAGTAACAGCCGAAGCATATTCAATTCCTGCTGCTATTGTTTTTCATAAAATTGATTTGATTGAAGATGACGATCAAGCATTAAAGTATCAGCAAGAATTAGCCGATATTTACAAAAACATTGGTTACACTGTATTATTCACATCTATCAAACATCCTGAAAGCTTAGAATCATTTAAACAATTATTAAAGAATAAAATATCTTTAATTTCAGGACATTCAGGCGTTGGCAAATCATCAATAATTAATGCCATTCAACCTGATTTGAAGTTAAAAGTTGGAAAAGTTTCATACAAACATCTGAAAGGCAAACACACTACAACTTATGCAGAATTGCTGCCACTCTCATTTGGTGGATTTGTGATTGATACACCCGGTATTAAAGAGTTTGGTATAGTTAATATGGATAAATATGAAATAAGCCACTACTTTCCAGAAATGAGAAAATTTTTAGGTCAATGTAAATTTAATAATTGCCTCCACTTAAATGAACCTGGATGTAAAGTTTTAGAAGCCCTTGAAAATAAAGAAATTTCATATAGCCGATACAAAAGTTATTTATCAATTTTAGATGACGAAGATTTTAGAACTGTGATGAAATGAAGTTGGTAATTACATTTTTTATAGGTTTTAATTATTTTATAAAATCCTCAATGTTCAATATTCAATGCTCAATGTTCAATGCTCAATTTTTTTATTAAAAGGATAACTAAAAACTAAACGCTCAAAACTCATTAATCTCTGCGTCTTAGCGTCTTTGCGGTAAAAAAAATTAGGAGTGGAAGAATAATAATGAAAAACGAAAAGTTTTCTTATTAAAAATTCACCATAAAAATTTCTTTTCTACATCTACAATAAATTTTCCTTTAATAGCTTTTCTGCCTAATAACACTGGATATTTCATTTCAGAACGATTAGTAAGAGATAAAGATATTTTTATTTTTCTATTGGCTAAAATAATTGTTGTTTTAATTACAAATCTTTCCTCTGCTATTCCCGATGTGTTTTTAATACTCTTTTTTTCAAATGTGTCAAAACAAATTTCTTTATCCGAAGAAAAAATTTGAATACATAATTTGCCATTGATTACTTTTATTGATTCACAATGCAATGCAGATGTATAAGCCCCTGTATCTATCTTTGCTTCTACATTATACAAACCTAACTCTGGCAAGTCAATATACTCGCATCTGCCTATTAAAATTTTTTCTCTTTGTTTTTTTGCCATCGCTCAAATTTAATCAAAATATAATGCAGTAATGTTTTAGAGATAAACTTATATTTGCCACAAATTTAAATTTATGAAAAAAATTTTTTATTGTTTAATTTTTATTTCCACTTATGTTTTTTCACAACAAAATAAAAGTGATGTTCCAAAATTAATAGTTGGTATAGTTGTAGATCAAATGCGATATGATTACATCATTAAGTTTCAAAAAAATTTTACAAAAGGTGGTTTTAATAAACTCATCAATGAAGGCGTGTTTTTGAAAAATGTGCATTACAATTATATCCCTACTTACACAGCCCCCGGACACGCAAGTATTTATACAGGCACTACTCCACGATTTCATAACATTATTGCTAATGATTGGTTTGACAAGTTTCAAAAGAAAGATGTTTACTGTGTTTCTGATGAATCAGTTAATTCTGTTGGCACAAATAATGCAAATGGAAAAATGTCTCCCAGAAATTTAAAGTCATCAACTATTACAGATGAACTTAAATTGTTTTACAAAGATAAAAGTAAAGTAATTGGTATTTCTATAAAAGACAGATCTGCTATTTTACCTGCTGGACATCTTGCAGATGCGGCTTTTTGGTGGGATGAAGAAACAGGTAATTTCATTTCATCTACATTTTATTTGCAGCAATTACCTCAATGGATTATCAACTTTAATAATCAGCAATTACCAAAACAATATCTTCAAAAAAACTGGGATTTGCTTTTACCAAAAGAAAAATACATCAGCACATTACCAGATAGCAACAAATATGAAAGATCTATTGTAAGCAATCACGCTCCAAAATTTCCTTATGATTTTTCTGATTATGTAAAAAACAACAAATTCAATGTTCTTAAATACACACCTTATGGAAACAGCATACTCATTGACCTTGCAAAAGAATGTATCATCAATGAAAAATTAGGACAACATCCACAAACAGATTTTTTATGTATTAGTTTTTCAAGCACCGATTACATTGGTCATTATTACGGCACAGAAGCATTAGAATTAGAAGATGCATATTATAGATTAGACAGAGATTTGAATAATCTGATTAGTTTTTTAGATAAAAATATTGGAAAAAATAATTATTTGTTATTCCTCACCGCAGATCATGCAGGTGCTATCAATACTCAATATCTGAAAGACAATAAATTTCCCGTCAATTACTTTAGCGAAACAAAATTACAACAAGATTTAAAGAAATTTCTTCAACAAGAATACAATGATTCAACTTTAATATATGAAGTGAATAACGAACAGATATTTTTGAATATTGAAAAAATTCAAAGTAAAAAAATAGACATTACCAAACTAAAACAATCCATTCAAACATTTTGTTATCAATATCCTGAAATAGCAGAAGTGTTTTTGAAAGAAGATTTAGTAAGAAGTAATTTTAAAGACAGGTCTTTATATGGATTAGTTGCAAATGGATATTCACCTTCATTAAGTGGTGATATTATATTTGTACTGCATCCCGGAAATATGGATTATGGTGATAAAGGCACTACTCACGGCAGTGCATATAATTATGATACACACATCCCACTTATATTTTATGGATGGAAAATAAAGCATAGTGAAAGTACTGACCTGTATCGTATTACACAAATAGCACCTACACTGTCATACATCTTATCTATCAATTTACCTAATGCTTGCTATGATACACCTATAGATGAAATTTTAGAAAACATCAAAACCACTGTCCCTAACAACAATAACTTCTACGAAGGAGGAAGGTGAAAATTTTTGTTACCATTCAGTTTAAAATTAAACCGCAGAGGCGCAGAGACGCAAAGTTAAAAAATATTCTTTGTGGGCTTTGCGTGCTGACGATAAATATCAGCATGCTGACCGAAAGCGTCAGCATTCTAATCCTTTGCGAGCTTTGCGAGAAATGTATCTTTTATAAACTATTTTGAACACCTGAATAGTAACAACTTACCTTATTATTTTTTGCTGAAAGGTATTTCCATTTGAGGAAATAACTTTGAATAAATACACCCCTTTTGCAAATTCAGGTATATTTAGAAAAGTATTTTCCTGTGAAATGGTTGTGTGAAAAATGTTTTTACCTAATGCATCATAAATTTCCAACTGAGCAGGTAAGAGTGAAACTGAAATATCTAAGTGATAGGTGCCATCAGATGGATTAGGATAGATATTGAAAAACCAGCCGCTTTTATTATTTTGCTCTGGCACATTTGTTACATTTGTATTGAGTTTGGCTATAAAAATATCGGTAGGATTACTGGTGGGAGTAATTGTAAAACTATCAAAGGCAAGAGGTGTCCAATAATCTCCTGCTAAATAAACATTTTGAGAGGTATCTGCTCCTATACAGCCATTATTGAAGATATTAGGCAATATCTTAACATTCTGGCAAATACCATTGGAATCAATTTTTAAAATATATGCACCTGAATCAGGTAAATTTACTTCACAGGTTTCCAAGGAATAAGAAGCATTGGAACGAGCTAATATCATTACCCCTCCTCCATACCCTACAAAACTATTGTTCAAACTATTGTAAGATTTAGGCACTTCATTTCCCGTTCCTCCAATTGTTTTTACCCATTTGCAATTTCCGTTTTCATCATATCTTGATAATAATATATCATAACTTCCGGAACTTATCAATTGCTGATTACAAATATTTAATGTATTTTTAAATGTTCCTACACTGTACAAACTGCCTTTATCAAAGATAAGATAGCCACCAGTTGAATTTTTAGCCCATACTACATTACCTGATGAATCTAATTTAGCAATAAAAGTATATCCACCTTTTAATACTATTGTATCAATGGTAGTGCTATCATTATATACACCACTTAAAAAACAATTATCTTTTCCATCAGTTATAAAATTAACAACATAGCCATTAATGATTGATTTTTTCCAATGTTCTGAACCATCTTTAGAACGATACCTTACAAAAAAATTACCAATATTTCCAACAGAAGATACAAAGACAGAATTTTTACTTGCAGAAATTGAATATACATAAGCACCATAAGTATACCTTGCCCATAAGCATTTTCCATTAGGGGAATATTTAGCAAGGAAAAATTTGCTGCTTGTAGCATTTGGAAAAACAATGGTATCAAAAGTAGGAGATTGACCTTTCATATCGCATACTAAATAAGCATTACCATCTTCATCACATCCAATACCATCTGCTGCATCATTGGCTACCCAGGGTTGATTATCAACACTGCCTGCTCTCTTTGCCCATAAAAAATTACCATCTTTATCATATTTGGCAATAAAAATATCACTGTAACCAAGACAATTAGGTGAATAAATACATCCCATCACCACATGCCCTGCTATAAAAATCTCGCCTTTTTTATTTACAGCAATGCCTCCAGCTAATAAATCAGGACCTCCACCACCGGCTGTTTTTATCCATTCCCAGTTTTGCCCTATTGAATAAGTAGTTATTAATAAACTCAAACCTATTCTTAACAATGTTGTTTTCATAAAAATTTTCTACAAATATAAGAAATTATTTTCATATTGAAAGAATCTTATTTGTAAAAATAGTTTTAAAAATTGTATGAGTTGTAAAAATGTAAATTGCAATTTTTTACCAAAATTTAAACTTTTTAGACATTATCAGAGAAAAATTATTGTTCTAATTTTCGGAAATCAGTTTGTTTTGATATAATTCTTAAAAATTCGTGCTATTCGTGGTATTAGAAAATAAAAATTAAAAATCAATTATCAATCTCACAAAGATATTTCTGCCCATATTGTAAATTCCTTTGCCTGTCAATGGATTGGGTCGTACATACTTTAATCTGTTTAAATGGCTCATGTATGCTTCATCTAATAAGTTATTCACTCCTGCTATTAAAGTCATTGTGTTATTCTTGTAATACTTCCATCCTAAACCTGCAGAAAAATTGATTAGTGTGTAATCTGGTGTGTATGTTTCTGTATTAAACGCTTTGTAATAATTATTTTGTGGAAAAACATACATTGCTTCTGCATTCACAAAAAATCTTTTGATAGAAGAAGATAAATTATTCCATTCTAAACGAATGCCATTTGTCCATCTGCTTGGTGGAAAGAATGGCAAGTATTGTGTGCTATCTGTTGCATTCAAAAATTTTCCCTGCAGGTAAGAAAAATTACTTTCAAAGTGCAGAAAATCTAATGGGTGCGGATGTATATCTATATTCAATTCTCCACCATAAATCACAGCATCATTTGTTTGATCAAATTTATATGCCCACAAATTTTCTCCATCTTTTACAATAACAGAATCACCGCCCATTTGCGAAGATAATCGGCGATAAAAAATATAATTTTGAATGTAATTGAAAAATGGCGATACTTCTAACAAAATATGTTCTTTATTGAGTATAAAACCTAAATCTGCCTGATATGATACTTCTTGTTTAAGTTTGTTATTTCCATATTCGTATCTTACTGTTCCCTCGTGAGCCCCATTAGATGAAAGTTCAGCAGGGTTGGGTGTTCTAAACCCTCTTGCTATATTTAATTTTAATAAAACATCTTTCCATCCGCTATACACCATTCCTGCTGTGCCACTGAAATTATTGTAATTATTTGAAAATGCAGAAAACTTTAATTTAGCATTATTAGGAATTACAAAACCTTCTTCAATTCTTTTTCCTGCAGAATCCACATACATTTCAGCACTATTAATAGATCTTATATCCCAACGAACACCACCTGAAAAAACTATATTTTTCAAAGATTTCTGATAAAATACAAACACTCCTGCATCTATTAAATTATAATCAGGTATCAACAACTCATCACCTAAATTAATATTTTTTTGATACATCCCCGTACTACCAATACTTACAAACTGCGAAGAATCTATATTTTTAATATACCTCAATTGATAAGGAATTGTATGTAAGTGCACGCTTAATTCACCACGATTTTCTTCTTCTTCATCTCTTGGTTTTTCAATGAGTTTATCCGGTCCAAATTCATCTCTGATATTGTATTGATAGCCGATATTGGTAATGATTTTATCAGTATTCTTTAAATTAAATGCAGAGATGTTTTGAAAACGATAGTGTTTAATTTTTTGATAAGGAATAAAAAATTTGTATCCACTCAAATCATCATCGCTAACAGGTTCATCACCAATAGTACTATCATTTATAGCTACTAATTTCAAAAATCTGCCACTACTATCTCTGTCGCCTTCGGGCATATTTAATTTTTGATGAAATGCAGAAGCAAAAAATTGTGTATATCCCCAATTTTTATTGACTTGAAACATTGCAGATAAGTTTCTTTCATTAAATCCAGTATTAAAAACTTTACCATCTATTTTATTAGAATAATTACCCGCATCTTTTTGAGTGCCCTGTATGTAAAAACTAATATCATTTTTACGATATTGTAATAACACTGAATTAGCAATCATATTATTATTATTTTGATACAAGCAAAGATATTTTCCATGAAATCCATCTTGAGAAACTTTATATGGAATAAAATTCACCACACCTGCTAATGCATCTGAACCAAACAAAATACTACCCGGACCTTTGATGATTTCTGCCTTTTCAATACTGTATTGATCAATTTCAACGCCGTGTTCATCGCCCCATTGTTGTCCTTCCTGACGCAAACCATTGACTAATACAAGTGTTCTGTTATATCCTAGTCCACGAATGATGGGCTTTGCTATACCTTGTCCTGTGCTCAATGCCCACACATTATCTTTTTTACCGATTGCTTCAATGATGTTGTTAGAAGGATCTTCATTGATTTGAGAAAATTGAATAGATTTAATGGGCAAAGGATTGTCTTTTTGTTCTGATGCATCAGCGGCACTTGTAATAACCACTTCGTCTATTTCACGAGCACTTACAGGCATTTGAATATTCAAATTCACTTCGTTAGATTGAACATTTACTTTTTGAGAAATAGTTTTGTATCCTAATAATCTGAATTCTACAATGTATGAACCATTTCTAACATTGCTGATTTCAAAATAACCATCTACATTTGTAATTGTGTTTTTGTTGATAGAAGGTATATACACTACAACACCCGGTAGTGTTTGATTTTTCTCATCTTTCACATACCCTTTAATGATATTTTGTGAAAGCAAAGTATTTATGCAGAATAATGCATAAACCAGAATTTGAAAAATATGTTTTGTGTTTTTCATAGTTTTAAAGTTTTAAATTATTTAAAGAATTTAAAGTGAGATTAGTTGAAAAAAATATTATTCAACTTTTAATTGATAATTAAGAAAAATTAAATTAAAATGATAATTAACTAAACAACGATAAAAGGAGGACCCCGGGAATTTAAACTAAAGTTGTATGAATAACTATAATTTAAATCTTTTTGGTAATGAAAAAATATTGATGTATATTTTACAATAGAATATGAATCGTTTGATAAATCATTAAAAACAAAGAAACTTAAATCTTTACAAAAATGGTTGTGTTCAGTAGTATGATAGTGAGCATCTTTACTTAAACAAACTATTTCATTTAAATGTTCTAACTGGTGTAAAGAAAAATGGGTAGTAGAAAAAACAAAAGTAATTAAACTGAAAAATACTACTAAATTATGTATAAAAATTTTCTTCATTGTTGGGACACAAATGTATGTAATTATTTCTTTTCTAATTTAATTAAAAAATCTACAGCATAAGAATAACCATTTAAACCCATACCAGAAATAATGGCTTTACAATATTTAGAAAGATAAGAAAGATGGCGAAATTCTTCGCGAGCAAAAATATTGGAAATATGCACTTCTACAATTGGAAAACTCATATAAGCAAGACAATCTGCAATAGCAATAGAAGTATGAGAATATGCCCCAGCGTTAATAATAAGTCCATCTAATTGTGTTCTCCATTCCTGCAGTTTGTCAATAATAAATCCTTCTACATTACTTTGATAATAAAGAATATCAATATTGGGAAATTGAGATTTTAATTCTTTTAGATATTCTTCAAAAGAAATGTTTCCATAAATAGCAGGTTCTCTTACACCAAGCATATTTAAGTTAGGACCATTAATAATTCCAATTTTTAATCTTGACATTTTTACTATTTTTGAATCAACAGTTTTTCTCCAATTTTTACTTTGTAATTTAGTGGAATAGCATTTAATTCACAAAACTGTTTTACATCAACATTATATTTTTTTGCAATAGAATAAATAGTTTCTCCCTTTTTTACAACATGATATTTTTCTGATGTTGTATTAGTAGTATTGTTAGAGTTTGAATGAGTATTCAATGAATCTGTATTGGCAGATGATTTCACTTCTTGTTCTTTTTTTTCTGCAAGCACTGCAGTAGTTTGAGAATTTGATGAATTTACTGGTTTATAAATAATCAGATGTTTTCCTGGTCTTAATCCTTTTCTGCCTATAAAATTCCATGTTTTAATATCTTGCACTGAAACATTATATTTTTTAGCAATGGATTTTATTGTCTCTCCATTTTTGATTTTATGAATAATTTTTTCTTCTTGAGTGTTTAATTGATCTGCTAATAAAGTATTTTTCTTTTTTTGTGATTCAATGTAAGCATATATTTCATCTTCATTATTTAAGAATAATGCAATTTTTTCTTTTGGTAAAGTAAGTGTATAACCACCTTCGGGTATGATATTTTTTCTGTATTGCGGATTAAAATATGCAACTTCTTCAATAGGAATATCCAGTAATTGAGATATTTGTTCAAAAGTCATTGCATCTTTCAAAACAACAGTATCCACTTCAAAAAATGATTTTTTAGGAATAGCAGGTATAATATTGTGTTCTGCATAGTGGTTCATCACATAATTAGCAGCAATAAAAGCTGGCACATAACCTTGTGTTTCACGAGGTAAATATGGGCGAATTTCCCAATAAGTAGTTTTTCCACCACTTCTGCGAATGGCTTTGCTGATAGCACCTGGCCCTGCATTGTATGCGGCTAAAACCATTTGCCAATCTTTAAAAATATCATACAGATACTTTAAATATTCAGCAGCAGCAATAGTTGATTTGTAAGGATCGCATCTTTCATCAATATATGAAGTTACTTTTAAACCAAATAATTTTCCTGTAGGATACATAAATTGCCACAATCCTTGTGCACCCGCACGAGAACGAGCATTAGGATTTAAGGCAGATTCAATCACTGCCAAATGTTTTAGTTCTAATGGTAAATTATATTTATCAAAAATTTGTTCAAACAAAGGATAATACAATTGTGAAAGTCCAATCAAACGGCTTAATAATTCTCTCTTTTTTACAGTGTAAAGTTCAATATAACCTTTTACATGAGAATTATATACTAAATCAAAAGGTGATTTTACATTCAATTTAGCAAGCCGTGCTTCATAAACAAAATCATCATATCTTGGAACGCTATCAGGAGTAAAGTGAAATTTATTGTTTTTATTAAATGTTCCTTTTTGAAAAGCATTGTCCAGAAATTTTTTAGAATATAAACTATCGAGCATTGCCGCTATTGGGTCATCCTCTAATGTTGGCGTTTGCTGAGCCATTATTAACAATGGTAATAGAAAAAATATAATAAGAAATTTGTTCATTTTATTAGTTTATAAATTAATTTTAGAAATTTCAAAGGACAAAGAAAATAGTATTTTTTTTATTCTGCAAATTTTATACGCTAAAAAATCCTATTAAGTTCAATTTTTTATTTGAATGTAAAATAATTTTTATGAACGGTAAATATTCAATTTGAATGAATTTTTTAATTTATTGAATTTCAATTAGTTACCAAATTTTGAATGTATATTGCTGAATATCAAATAGTTAATTTTATATTTTAAAAATGTTACATATTTTCGCTCAATAAAATATACCATTCACTCAATAAAACACCACTTTCACTCAATGGCTAAAATTCAATCTAAATTTTAAATGTCTGTATTTCAATTACTTAATTAAAAAAATGTAACTTTTTGAAAAAGATTGCGTTATATTATTTAAATTTCGGCAAAAATGAAACCAATATCCAAATATCATGTAAATAATCAGGAAATGGAAAATGAATTCCTGATTGTTGAAATGGCAAAGAAGGATATTGATGCGTTCAAGCCCTTGTATAATAAGTATTACAACGAAATAAAAAGTAGCGTTGAAAACACTTTGTATGCTAACTATGCTATAAAAAACGAAGAACTAACAAAAGACATTACTGCTTCTGTATTTGAAAACGCTTTACGAAACATTCATAATTTTAAAACGATTTCAGGAATACCATTTAAAAGTTGGTTATACAAAATAATGAAAAATGAAATTACTGGATACATTCGCAAAGTGGCTATTCGTGAGAAGCATGAAAGATTTATAGAACAACATATTCCAAAATACGATGAACTAAATGTGTATAATTCATTTCAAAGTATTCATGAAGTAAAAATTAACTTTTTGAAAAAATATATTCCTCGCTTAAATTCAGATGATCAAATGCTTTTGAAATATCGTTTTTATGATGAATATTCATACAAACAAATTTCTGAAATAATGGGATTAAGCGAAAATAGTTTGCGTACCAGAATGACACGGCTTCTTAAAAAAATTCAAAGTTATATTGAAAGTAAAGGTGCTTAAGTTTTTGTAATTAAATTAAGATCTTGTTTTCATTCAAAGTTAGTTACTATTCAGCAAATACTTAATTTTTTTTCTTTTTACCGCAAAGACGCGGAGACGCAAAGATTAATTAGTGCCGACGTTTTTGGTCGGCATGCTGACATTTATCGTCAGCATTTTGAACTTTTAGTTTTGTCGTCATTGCGAGGGCGTTAGCCCGAAGCAATCTCGTAATGTTATATTTGTTAATACATTTGAGATTGCTTCGCTACGCTCGCAATGACGATGTGGGATTTGAGATTACTTTGCTTCGTACGTGATGACGGTAAAATTCATAACAAAATAAATTTATGATAATTGAGAATTGAATATTGAGAATTGAATATTGAATATTCTTTAAATAACTTTGCAAAATGCTTTGCATTCTTTGCATGGAAAATATATCTGCCTGAATAGCAACAAATTTATTATACTTGCGGGCTATGGCAAGAATACTTACAGGCATACAAAGTAGCAATATCCCACATCTTGGAAATATATTAGGTGCAATTATTCCTGCAATAGAATTAAGTAATCAACCTAATAACGAAGCATTTTATTTTATTGCAGATTTACATTCACTAACATCTATTAAAGACGGATCTTTTATCAAACAAAGCACTTATGCAGTAGCGGCTACATGGATTGCTTTTGGATTTGATTACAACAAACATTTTTTTTACCGACAAAGCAGAGTTACTGAAGTATGCGAATTAACCTGGTATCTGAACTGCTTTACCCCTTTTCCAATGCTTGCCAATGCTCATTCATTCAAAGATAAAAGCACTCGTTTGAGTGATGTCAATGCAGGATTATTTACTTATCCTGTTTTGATGGCGGCAGATATTATATTATATGACGCAGAAATTGTTCCTGTTGGAAAAGACCAAATTCAACACCTTGAAATGACAAGAGATATTGCTACAACATTCAATAGAATTACAGGCAAAGAAATTTTTATTTTACCAGAAGCAAGTATTAAAGAAGAAGTAAAAATTGTTCCCGGCATAGATGGTCAAAAAATGAGTAAATCATATAATAATTTCATCAATATATTTTTACCTGAAAAAGAATTGAAAAAAGTAGTGATGTCAATAGTTACAGACAGCACGCCTTTGGAATCTCCAAAAAATCCTGATAACTGCAATGTTTTCAAATTGTATTCTTTATTAGCAGATAAAAATGATGTTGAAACGATGCGACAAAATTATCTGAAAGGCGGATATGGTTATGGACATGCTAAAACAGCATTATTTGAGTTAATTTTAGATAAGTTCAAAGAACAAAGAAAAATCTTTAATGAACTTATGCAAAATACTGAACAATTAGAAAATATTTTAAAAATAGGTGAAGATAAAGCCCGCAAAATAGCACAGGAAAAATTGAAAGCAGTAAGAAGTGTTTTAGGATTTGAGTAAGATAATTATACACAATATTGATAAATAAAAAAATGCTGACTAAATAGTCAGCATTTTTATTTTATTATTCAAAAAACTAAAAATCACTTTGCTATTGCACTGGCTCTGACTTCTCTAATTACTGTTACTTTTACCTGACCGGGATAAGTCATTTCATTTTGTATTCTTTGAGACAGTGTAAATGCTAATTCTTCTGCCTGTTTATCAGTTAATTTATCTGCGGCCACTATAACTCTTAATTCTCTTCCTGCTTGAATAGCATAAGATTTTTCTACACCTTCATAACTTAATGCTAATGATTCTAAATCATTTAATCGTTTAATATATTGTTCTGCAATTTCTCTTCTTGCACCAGGTCTTGCACCGCTTATAGCATCGCATACCTGAACAATAGGAGCATATAATGTTGTCATTTCAATTTCATCATGGTGAGCACCAATGGCATTCACTACTTCTGGTCTTTCTTTGTATTTTTCTGCTAACTTCATACCGAGAATAGCGTGTGGTAATTCTGGCTCATCATCAGGCACTTTTCCTATATCGTGTAAGAGTCCAGCTCGCTTTGCAATTTTTGGATTTAACCCTAATTCTGAAGCCATTACAGCACAAAGGTTTGCTACTTCGCGTGAGTGTTGCAATAAATTTTGTCCATAAGAAGAACGGTATTTCATTCTACCAACCATTCTGATTAGTTCTGGGTGTAATCCATGAATACCTAAATCAATGCAAGTTCTTTTACCAATTTCAATAATTTCTTCTTCAATCAATTTTTTAGTTTTTTCTACAACTTCTTCAATTCTACCCGGATGAATTCTTCCATCGGTTACTAATTGATGAAGTGCTAATCTTGCAATTTCTCTTCTTACTGGGTCAAAGCAAGAAAGTGTAATAGCATCGGGTGTATCATCAATTATGATTTCTACGCCAGTAAGTGCTTCTAATGTTCTGATATTTCTTCCTTCTCTTCCAATAATTCTACCTTTTACTTCTTCGTTTTCAATATGGAAAACAGAAATAGAGTTTTCTATGGCAGTTTCGGTAGCAATTCTTTGAATAGTTTGAATTACAATCTTCTTGGCTTCTTTGTTTGCAGTCATTTTAGCTTCTTCAGTAATTTCTTTGATGTAAGACATTGCTTGTGTTTTGGCTTCTTCCTTCACTGTTTCAATTAATTTTTGTTTGGCTTCTTCTGCACTTAAACCAGCAATTTTTTCTAACATTTCAACCTGCTGTTTTTGTTTTTTCTCAATATCTTCTAACTTTCCTTGATAAATTTCAATTTGTTGTTGAAGGTGTAATTTTTGTTTTTCAAGTTCTTTTTCTTTTTTGTTGTAATCTTCAATTTTTCGGGAGAGTTCGCTATCTTTGGTTTTAAGTTTGTTTTCTAATTGCTGAATTTGCTGATTTCTTTCCTGAACTTTTTTGTCGTGTTCTTCTTTCATTTGAAGAATTCGTTCTTTTGTTTCAAGAATTTTTTGTTGTTTAATGGCTTCTGCTTTTACTTCTGCTTCTTTAAGGATATTTTCTTTTTGAATTTGTAAATTTTTATTCAGTTTTGAATTAGCAATGTAGAAGCCCGTAACAATGCCCGCAATGAGTGCTACCATAATAAAAATGACAGCGAGAATGATACTAATCATAGTTTTAAATTTTAATTATTGATGATGAGTCATCACCAAAATGAACAAGGTATGAATTAAACGACGCTAATCAATGCCTCTGTATCAGACACGTGTTATGTAATAGAGGCGTAGAAAATTATAACTCTTATTTTTATCTGTAATATAAATGAAGTGAGTTATAGTTTTAATAGTATAAACAAATGAAAAACTCTGCACTTTATTATAGAGTAAAACTATAAAATATATTGCAAAATTAAGAATATGTTTAATTGAGTTTTTCATTAATTATAGAATTTAATTGGTCGTTTAATTCATTTACCGAGTTCAAAAGTTTTTGGTAATGATTTTGGGCAAAGATATTGTTTTTTCTATTGACATCCAAATTTGAAATATCAAGTTGTTGATTTTCAGATGTATACATCTCTGATATTATTTCGTAAATATTATTTAAGTATTTTTCAATTGTCTCTTGTGCGTCTAAAAGTAGTAAGATTTGATTTTTCAGGTATTCATTTTGTTGCTGAAATTCACTAATGGATTTATTTTTTTCTGAAAGGAGGTTTTTGTACTCTTCTATTCTAACATTAAATTTTTGTGTAGATTCTTGAATTTCTTCCTGTAATAGTTTTATTTGTGCATTGGAAGATTCAAGTTCAAATTGTAATTTTTCATTTTCTTCAAGTAAAATGGAATATTCTGTAGAAAGTTCTTCGTAAGCAGTTTGACTTTTAGATTTAAATTCCTGAAATTCTGTATTAACATTATCAATAATGGCTTGTAAATTAATAATTTGTTCTTCTAAACTTTGATTGATTTTTTCAACTTCTTCAAGTTCAGTTATTCTTTTATTGAGTTCTGCTATTTGATTTTGTAATGTGTTTTTTTCACTAGAGAGAAGAGAGTTATTGTTAATGATATTTTCAAGTTCTGATAAATAGGAATTTTGAGTAGTGCTATTATCTGGAATTGATAAAGTAGAAGCAATAGTTTCTTTTTCCTTGAGTAATGTTTGTAACTCTGATTTAAGAGAATTGATTTCGTTATTTTGAGTTTCTAATTGAGATTGCACATTTTGAAAGTTTTCAGATAACTCCTGATGCTTTTGAAGTAGTTGTTCATGAACTTCTTTTTCTATAAATTTTGAAGTGTCAATGCTTGATTGTGGAGCATTTGACAGATGTTGTTCATTTTGTTTTAATAAGGCATCTATCTGGCTTTGCATCAGAGTATTTTCGGAAGAAAGTGTATTAATGGCTTCTTTATGATTTTCTAATTCTTCTGAAAATTCTTTTAATTGTTCATCTTTTTCAGTGAGTAAATTTTTTAATTGAATAATTTCTTGTGAATATTCTTGTAAAGTAGATTGATAATTTTCAATTTTAGAATTAAGTTCATTATTTTTATTAGTTAGAGATTCAATTTCCGTATGTTTTTCAGTAATTACAGAATTTAATTGACTTGAAAGTTGTGCATTGTCAGATTGTAAGTTTTGAATTTTTTGTTCAAGTAATTGTATTTGACTTTCGTAATTTGAAATAATTTCTTTTTCTTTTTCTGCAAATTGAGCATTTAATTGTTTACTGATTTCTGATTTTTCATTTTCAATTGTTTGAATATTTTTTTCTAATGATTGAATTTTACTTTCATATTTTGAAATAATTTCTTTTTCTTTTTTATCTAATTGTTGCTCTAATTGTTCAATGATGTTTTGAAATTGACTTTTAAGTTGTTGTTCGTGAGATTCTTTTTCTAAATTAATTTGAATGATTTTTTGTTCGTAATGTTCTTTAGTATTATTAAGTTCATTATTAATTTCAGAAATTTTTTGATTAGATTCATATGTAATTTGAGTTAGCCGTTGCTGATATTCGTTGTGAATAGAATTAGAGATTTCACTGATACTTGTTTCTAAAATTGTCAATTTGTTTTTATATTCATCAATTTCAGTTTGATATTTTTCATGTAATTGTTTTATTTCTTGTGCAATTTGATTTTCTTTTTGACGAATTTTTTCCTGCAAGTCATTGATAATAGATTGTTTTTCTTTCTCGTGTTTTTCTTTTATTTTTTTTAATTCACTTGATAATGCATCATTTTCTACAAAAAGTTCTTTAATTTTGAGTGTTTCTGAATCAAAATTTTGTTTTAATAATTCTATTTCCCTATTTAATTTTTCTTTTTCCCTAGTAAGATTTTCTTTTTCTTTTTTGAGATATTCTAATTGACTTGTCAAATATTCATTTCTTACAGATAAACTTTTATTTTTATCTTCTAAAACAATGATATAATTCCTCATTTCGGAATTTTGTCTATTTAAATCAACAGAATTTTTATTTATATTCATAATTTAAAAATTTAATGGCATAAAATTAAAGACAAGAATAACAGGGAATTATGTCTATTTAAAGAAAATATAAACAAGTGTATGTGGAAAAAGTGCGTTACCTTTTATTCAAAACAAATACTGCATCTTTTTGAAAAATAATTTTCCAGTGTAATGTATCTTTTAATAGTTGACTCACATTTTGTTTATATACAATTGTATCAAGTGGGTAAGTATCATCATCTTGGTTGAGAACAATAAATTCAGCATCTTTTAAAATAGGAAAGGTATAAATTTTATCCCTCAATGATAAATGTGGTAAGATGGAGGTTTGTGCAGATACAACAGATGAATCAGGTATCATATTTATTGCATCATACACATTTTGGATATTAAATTTTCTTTCATAATGAGAACTTTGATAAATTCTTATTCTTGATTTGTTGGTAAATAAAATAGTATTATCCATTAAGCGTATAGTGCAAATCAAATTAAGTAATAATAAAATACTTGCTAATGAATTTTGAATGTTATGCTTTTTGACGGAAAGAAAAAATTCTCCTGCTCCAATTATCAATATAGGTGCAAATTCAATAGAATAATGTGTGTCAATACCCCAAATTAAATAATTATCGTGAAATAATTTTTGAAAATAAACAGGAATAATCATTACAATATATTGTGGTCTGAAAAACAAAGCCCATAAGCCAGACAACAATATAAATAAATGTAATTCTGCTTTTACATAATCTGCATTAGGATGTTTAGTATGATTGATAAATAAAATTTTTAATGTTTGTATTGGATGCAGAATTAAGTTTTTAAAAGCAGATACGTAATTTGAACCTAAAACAGAATAGTGAAATTGATAAAATCTTCCTTCATTTGAAAAATATGGCATTACAAACTTTGTGATAATTAAAAAATACAATACTGAAAAAACAAAAAATAATGATAAAACTTTTAATGCCTCAATTTCTTTTCTATATTCAATCATTAAACCCAGCATTACAAAACTCATCCATAAAGACATATTTTCTTTGCCAATACAAATGAAAAAGAGAATTAAAAATGCTTTCATCCATTTTCTCTGACGAATGTATAAAAATAAGAATGGTACAAGCATTGCCGCAATCACATTGCTATGATAATCGTAAGATAATGCAGAATATATTCCAAAATATAATAAAAATGAAACACACATAATTGTAGAAAATATTTCTGAATTTGAAAAAGCATTTCTGTATCTGAAATATCTATAAACTCCATAAGCACCAATTAAGACAAAAACAATTTGGATGATAAGTAGTGTATATGTTTTAAAGAAAATTATCAATGGGGAAAATAAAATTAGATATAAATCAAAATGATCAGATAATAAATTTTCAGGTACCTCTTTGAATACGCTACTATCATTCCATCTAAAATGAAAATAATCAAACATCGCATTGGTATATGCTCCTAAATCTAAAGCATAAGTGCGAAAGCAATAATGATTTACTAATGAAATTAATGAATAAATAATCCCAAAAAATAAAAAAATATAAAGTAGTTTATTTTTAAATAATTTTCTCATTTTTATTTTTGATTCAAAAATTTTAATCCAATTAAAAATTGTCCTGTTGGTTTTGGCTTATCGGGAAAATACGCAAGTGCATATTCTAATCTTATTACATAAAACAAATTATCTAAACCAAATGAAAATTCATAGTAATTGTTGATATTAGGATTATATAAATAATGTGCAGTTACAATTTCTTCAACTTTATATTTTTTAATCAATGGAATGCGACCAAGTAATACCCCCCTTAAATTATATTGAAAATGCCCTTGAATATAATAATCATTAGTGCTGTAATTATAGTAATTCAGCAATCTAAAAGTATTCCAATCATTTAAAATAATAGTTTGATTACCTGCAAAGTGCTGATAATCCATAAAGAACATTTTTGATGCATTCAAAAATTTTCCACCACCTGCTTCAAATTTTACATCCCCAAAATAGTTTAATTCTATATTACTTTTTATTAAAAATGAAATCTCGTCAAAATTCACAAATTGGTTATTAATTGGTATGGCTTTTCTGTATTGCAAAGTGAAGGTTGGATATTTATTTTTCCAAACATATTTTTGATCTGGATATGTGGTATATCTTTGTTTGATGCGATAATTGATTTTAATATTTAAAATACTTGCATAATGATTTGGAAAATTTATGCTATCACTTAAAGGATACAATGGATTGTTAGAAGTAAAATAATTTTTATGTTTAAATGTCTTTAATGAATAAGTATTAGTCAAAGCAGTTCGTTCTTCAAAACTTCCATTAGCCGTGATATACAAGCCATTTAATATTTCCTGATGATAAAAGGCATCTATTGATTTCTTTAAATACAACTTTAAATAATTCCTATAATCCAATAAAGTATAAGCAGTGTTTATCAATTCTGATATGCTGTATTGATGATTAAATGGTTCTACAAGATATTGTGCAGATATTCCATATTTTCTGAAATTAAAAGGATTATCATTTATTGTATAATTTGTTTTAAATCCAAATAACTGATTGGCAATACCATATCTGAAAGTATTTTCCCAATTCCAGTTTTTGGTATTATCTTGATTGGCTTTGCTCATCAAAGTTTTCAGAGTAATATTCACACCTTCTATTGTGTTGTAATTGATTCCCGCAGTAGTTAAACCATCTACTTTAAAATTAAAATGATTTTTTGAACGATGATAATTATATCCAAATAACAAATTATTCAAACGAAACTTATTTCTTTTTCTATCCATTGAATCTAAATAAGCAGGCGATGTTTCAACTTTTTCTATACTGTCTTTTTTAATATAATCGATTTTTTCATCATTAGAAAGAGGAACAGGACGAACCTCATTCCAGAAAGTTGAGTCGTTTATTACAGCATCTTTTTCAAACTTGACAATTTCATTTTTAAAGAATTTTTTTGGTAATGAATCTTCTGTGATAAATTTATAATCTGAAATAGATGCTATAAAATAACCATTTCCTTTTATTCCAAAAACATTAAAATTAAAAACATATTGATAAGAAACAGGATAAAACAATGAATCATTAATTCTTGTATTTACTTGTTTAATCCACAATGTATCAATAAAATTTAATTTCGCTTCTTTTGTAATATAAAAATCATAACTATGTACTCTCCAAGAGTTTTCTTCAATATAAATAAATCCTCTAAAACAAGGTTCTGTTGATGATTTTGGAATGACTTCAATTTTATTGATAAGTTTACCATCTTCAAAAAAAGTGCCCTGCATTCTGTATTTGTAAAACAAAAGTGCATTATCACTAATAGGTGAAATAAAAGGACGATTGCTAATAAAATAAAAATCTAAATTATTATCATAGATATTTTTTTGCATTGGAATATATCTGTTAAATGAAAAGCCCTTGCTTTGACCACTCACACGACTTGCTTTGATAATTTCTTTTTGGTTATTTGGTGGAGAAAAATAATAAGTGCTTTTGGTTTCTGATAAATAAAAAATACCTTTTTCATTATTACCCACTTTTACTTCCATTCCCATAATTTTTTCAGGAATATCTAATAATTTCTGCGTGCCTTTTATATATACATCACACTGAAAAGACATTGAATTTATTTCCTCATTGTGTTTTTTTCTTGTTTTAATAGCATTGCGAATAACAGCATAAGCAGGATCTTCATTGGCTTTAATATCCACCTGTGCTAATGTAATTTCTTCGGGGATTAAAATAACTTCTAATTTTTGATTAGATGCAAGATGAACTTCAATTTCCTTTTTCTTATATCCTAAATAATAAACAACCACTTTATATTTTCCCTGAACTAATTTTATTTCAAATTCTCCTTTTTCATTTGCACTTGTTCCTTTATTAGTATTTGCAATACTTATAGATGCAAATGGCAATGCTTGCTTTTTTTCATCTAACACTACCCCACTTAAAATGAATTCCTGATTTTGTGCAATTAAACAAATTTTACAAATGACTAAAAATATAAAATATAAATATCTCATATTCGCACAAAAGTAATCAAAGTATTGAGTAAATTTATACCGATTTTTATGAAACATAATCCTATCATATACTTTTTATATATACTCTTTATATTCAACTCTTATCAATGCACACACAAGCATTATTGCTATAATGATAACTCTATTCAAAAAGAACATATTGTCATTCAATCTCAAAATACAGATTCTACTTTTTACAAGTACATTCTACCTTACAAAACAAAAATTGATAATGATTTAAATGTTGTCATTGCAAATAATTTTCAAGCACTTGAAAAAAATTCAACCTGTAATAATCTTGCACAATTTGTTTTTGAAAGTATGTGTTATACAGCAGATTCTATTTTTCACTTATCAAAAAATTATTTTGTACTCATCAATTACGGCGGATTAAGATCTAATGTTCCAGCAGGTAATATCAATAAAAGAAATATCTATGAATTGATGCCCTTTGATAATTCTATTGTTATATTGGAACTAAATGAACAACAAACAAAAGAATTATTAGATAAAACAAAGAACAACTATAAATTACTACTAAAATCAAAAAATTCAGAACCAACTAATATCCTTGTTACTTCTGATTATTTATATCAAGGAGGAGATGATTGTGCGTTTTTAAAATCTGCGAAAAAATTAAACACTTCAAATATATTTATTCGTGACGCCATTATTCAATACTGCATTTTCAAAAAAGAAATTAAAGTAAATTGTTTTTATTGATTCCATTATGAAAACATTTTTAAATAGAAGAGAATTTATCAAATACTTTTTAGGCAGTGCTTATTTAATGAGTAATTTTTCTACATTAGCAAAAGTTTTAGAAAAACAAGGTAAAAGCAAAACATTAGTTATTTTATACACAAATGACCAACATAGCAGAATAGAACCATTTCCTGATAACGATCCTAAATATCCGGGATTAGGAGGATTTGCCAAAAGAGCTGCCATCATTGAAAAAATTCGCAATGAGTTTGATAACAATGTTTTACTTTTAGATGCTGGAGATATCTTTCAAGGCACGCCTTATTTCAATTATTATCACGGCGAATTAGAATTCAAACTAATGAGTAAAATGGGCTATGATTTATCCACGCTTGGTAATCATGATTTTGATTTAGGAATAGAAAATATTGTAAAACAATTGCCACACGCTACCTTTCAATTTGTAAATTGTAATTATGATTTTTCAAACACACCTTTGCATAATAAAATTTTGAAATATAAAATTATCAAGAAGAATGGGATAAAAATTGGAATTACAGGAGTAGGCATTGAATTAGATGGTCTTGTTTTAAAAGAAAATTATGGTAATATCATTTACAATGATCCTATTGAAAAATTACTAATCACAGAAAAAATTCTCAAAGAAGAAGAAAAATGCGATTACATCATTTGCTTAAGCCATTTAGGTTATGAATACAAAACTAATAAAGTAAGTGATGTGATTTTAGCAAAGCATTGCAAATACACAGATTTAATCATTGGTGGACACACACATACATTTCTTGAAAAACCTGTATCTATAAAGAACAGCAATCAAAATGAAACATTAGTTACTCAAGTAGGATGGGCTGGAATTTGGTTAGGGCAACTTGTAATAAATTTTTCTGAATGTAACAAAAAAATTTTTCAATCACCTGAAAATCAAAGGATTTAAAAAAATTATTTATGAACTATTGCATATTCAAATTTTTATCCCAAACTTTGTAGTCCGAATTTATTACATCATTACAATAAATATTTATACAACAATACTTAATCATTAATTAACCTTAAAAAAATATTCAAGTATGGCAGAAACCGCGAGTAGTTCAAAAAAGAAAGCAGAAACAGTTTGGAAAACTTGCCTCTCTTTTATCAAAGAAAATGTAAGCGATCAAAATTATCAAACATGGTTTTTACCAATCAAAGCATTAGAAATTAACGATACTAAATTACTCATTCAAGTACCTTCAATGTTTTTTTATGAATACATTGAAGAACATTATATTGATTTAATTAAAAAAGCTTTAGAATTAACTATTGGAAAAAATGCAGAGTTAAATTATTTAATTGAAATAAATAACAGTTCGTCAAAAAATGGTACTATTAAATTACCTAATGTAAGTACTAATATAAAAAATCCTTCAGTTAATGTCAGTACAAATGCTCATCAGCCAAAGATGAATCCGTTTGCTATTCCGGGTATTAAAAAAATTCAAATAGATTCACATTTAAATCCTAACTATAGTTTTGAAAATTTTGCTGAAGGTGAATGTAACCGATTAGCTCGAAGTGCCGCTTATGCTGTTGCAGAAAAATTAGGTCAAACTGCTTTTAATCCTCTCTTTATATATGGTGGTGTTGGATTAGGGAAAACGCATTTAGCTCAAGCCATTGGTATTGAAGTTAAAAAAAGACATCCTGATAAAATTGTTTTGTATGTTCAAACAGATAGATTTACTACTCAATATACCGAAGCTGTTAGAGAAAATAAACAAAATGATTTTGTTCACTTTTATCAAATGGTAGATGTGCTTATTGTTGATGATATTCAGTTTTTAGCCGGTAAAGAAAAAACACAAGAAACATTTTTTCACATCTTTAACCATTTACATCAATTAGGCAAGCAATTAGTGATCACATCAGACAGAGCCCCCATTGACTTACCAGATATGATGGAAAGATTAGTTTCCCGTTTCAAGTGGGGATTACAGGCAGACATTACACCACCTGATTATGAAACCCGCAAAAAAATTCTTTACAAAAAGATAGAATTAGAAGGAATGGATATTCCGGAAGAAGTGATTTCATATATTGCACAAAGTATCACTACAAGTGTTCGTGAATTAGAAGGAGCATTGATTTCAATAATGGCTCATGCATCTATTAATAAAAGAGAAATTACTGTTGAACTTGCTAAAGAAATTGTAGATAAGTTTGCAAGAAATATCAATCGTGAGATTACTGTAGATATGATTCAAAAAATTGTTTGTGAATATTTTAATTTGAAACCCGAAGAACTAAAAGCAAAAACTCGTCGCAGAGAAATTGTTCAGCCCCGTCAAATCATTATGTATTTTGCAAAAAAATATACCAAAGCTTCTTTACAAGCCATTGGGGCATTATGTGGAGGAAAAGACCACTCTACAGTTTTACACGCTTGCAGAAATATTGAAGATTTAAAACAAACTGATAAACAAATCCGTAACTATATTGAAGATATTGACAAAAAACTGAATTTAAGTATTACTACAAAACCATTGTAAGTGAATAGTGATAAGTGAAGAGTGAAGAGTGAAAAGTGAAAAATTTTTAGTTTTTAATGTTTAGTTTTTTTATTTCAAATTATTTCACTGATAGAATTCTATTTTCCAAAATTTTTAAAACCAAGTGCACAAAGGTAATTACATATCTCAAAATGTACGAAGGACTTTATAAATCTAATAAATCTTTATGCCCTTTGTTTAAAGATCTTGACGTTCTTTGTGTTTAAAAATTAAATTTTTTAGGCAATTAGAGTAACTTTGGTATAACTCAAAATTAAAAATGCTGACGATGTTGTTTTACAACATATCAGCATGCTGACCAATAGCGTCAGCACTCTTAACTAAAAACTATGAAAAATCAACTAAAAACTAAACACTCAAAACTAAAAACTTTTTAAATCTTCTCTACCTTAATGATATTAACAGGACAATTTTTAGCCGCTTCTAAATTTGATTCATATTCATTTATATGAACAATTACTGAATAAATTCCCTTTTTTTCCTTCCCGCCTATTAAAACACTCTTCCCGTCTTTTTTAGACATTCTCCATCTTTGTTCTGCGGCTTCTACACAAGCATTGCACCCTATACATTTTTGTCTATACTGTATAATTCTTAACTGCTTTTCTTTCATAAACTAAATCATTCTTCATCTATCCATTTATACAATTTATCATTTGGAAAAATTTTTTCAGGGACTTTCATTGAAAACACAGTACCTTTGCTCACTACTTCAACGGGTGTGTCATTCACTCGCAGTTCTTCAACTTTTGTTTTTATTAATCCTACTTTTGGTCCTGTAATGATTACTTCATCTCCAACAGATAACGAATGTGTTTCTATTTTAAACTCGCCGACCTGTATTTTATCAAAATATTTCCTTCCAACACCTAAATACAATTTCTTTTTAGTAGCCGATGAACCGTGTTCTTTACTCCACTCTCCCATCTTCCTTCCTAAATAATAACCATCCCAAAATCCTCTATTAAACACAGTTGATAATCTTTTTTTCCACTCATCAATTTTTTCCTGAGTATATGTATTTTCAT
The DNA here is from genome assembly GCA_035405785.1 of Bacteroidia bacterium. Classification (GTDB taxonomy): domain Bacteria; phylum Bacteroidota; class Bacteroidia; order B-17B0; family Aurantibacillaceae; genus BPGX01. Next base: position 376,453 of record DAONJS010000001.1, on the reverse strand, counting down.
AAATACTATCTATGGCTTCACGATAACATTTTGTTGTTTCATACACATAATCAGCAGAACGACCTCTTCCTTCAATTTTTAATACACTCACTCCTGCATCAATTATTTTATCCAAAAAATCAATTGTACATAAATCTTTTGCAGACATAATATATTCATTATCTATTTCTAACTCATATCCTTCTTCTTTATCAATAACAATATAACTTCTTCTGCAATTTTGAATACACGCTCCTCTGTTAGCAGAAGCATTATGAGAATGCAAACTCAAATAGCATTTTCCTGATACAGCCATACACAAAGCACCGTGTCCAAATATCTCTATTCTGACTAATTTTCCAGATGGTCCTGTAATTTCTCTTCTTTTAATTTCTCTAACTATATCCGATACTTGTTTTAAACTTAATTCTCTTGAAAGCACCATTACATCTGCAAATGCAGAGTAAAATTCCACCGATTCTATATTTGTAATATTACATTGTGTAGAAATATGAGCAACCATTCCAATTTTTCTGCAATAATTCAATACCGCATGATCGGAAGCAATTATAGCATCAATTCCGTTAGATTTTGCAGCATCTACAATTTCTCTCATTAATCTTAAATCGTGATCATACACAATGGTATTTAATGTAATGTAAGTTTTGATATTATTTTCTTTTGCAATTTGAGCAATCTCTTTCAAATCTTCTAAAGTAAAATTAATTGAAGAACGAGCACGCATATTTAATTGTTCAATTCCAAAATACACAGAATTGCACCCCGATTTAATTGCCGCCATCAATGACTCAAAACTACCTGCAGGCGACATTAGTTCCATTTTTTCCATTCTAAATTTTTTTGAAACTGCAAAAATAAGCATTTATCATTAAAGTGAAAAATGAAGTGCTGACGCTAAAGGTCAGCATGCCGACCGAAGCGTCGGCAAGTGAAAAATGAAAAGTGTTTAGTTTTGAGTTTTTAGTGTTTAGTTTTTAGTTAATTTTACCTCAAAATCATCAACTAAAAATTAAAAACTCATAACTAAAAACTATTATAATTTGTGTTCTTTGTGAAAATTTCTCTGTGTGCTTTGTGTTTAAAATAATTGAGCATTGAAAATTGTATATTGAGCATTGAAAATTGAAAATTGAATATAATTTGAATAAAAAATTTCCTTGCTTCACTCCTTATTTTTGTGCAACTTTGTAGCATAATAATTTTATGTTTTTAGAAATTAAAAACGAAAATAGAAAAGGTTGGATTGAAGTTATTTGCGGAAGTATGTTTTCAGGGAAAACAGAAGAACTTATCCGCAGATTGAAAAGAGCAGAATTCGCTCAACAAAAAATTCAGATTTTTAAACCTCAAATAGATACACGATACGATGCGCTCAAAATAGTTTCTCACGAAGGTAGAGAAATTACAAGCATTCCCGTTCAAAATAGTCAAAGTATTCAGCTTCTTGTAGATATTGAAAATACTGATGTTGTAGGCATAGATGAAGGACAATTTTTTGATAGCAATTTAGTTGAAGTGGCTACTTATTTAGCAAATCACGGCATTCGGGTAATTATTGCAGGTTTGGATATGGATTATAAAGGAAATCCCTTTGGTGTTATGCCACAATTATTAGCAGTCGCTGAATATGTTACAAAAGTTCACGCAATATGTGTAAAATGCGGTAATCTTGCTTATGTGTCTCATAGAATTTCATCCTCAGAAAATTTAATTTTATTAGGTGAAAAAGACAGTTATATTCCACTTTGTCGTCAATGTTTTAATAATACTTTCAAAAAAGAGCAATGAAGTATTACTTTTCTAAAATTGCAGAAATTACACAATGTTCTCATCAAATTATTTTAAATGACCAAAATATTCAAAACATCTATTTTGATACAAGGCAAATAACTGTTTCGCAAAATAGTTTATTTGTAGCCCTTGTTAGTTCTAAAAATGATGGTCATAGGTTTATAAAAAATGCTTATCAGAAAGGTATTCGTTATTTTTTAGTGGAATATATTGAGAAAGATTTTTTATTTGAAGATGCAAATTATATTGTTGTTTCAAATACCCAAAATGCACTTCATCAGTTAGCCATTTATCACAGAAAACAATTTAATATTCCAGTAATAGGAATTACAGGTAGTAATGGAAAAACAGTTGTCAAAGAATGGTTGTATTTCTTATTGTCTAATGAATACAACATTTGCCGAAGTCCAAGAAGTTTTAATTCTCAAATAGGTGTTCCTTTATCTGTTTTGAATTTAAATGAAACTCACACACTTGGAATTTTTGAAGCAGGTATATCTTTACCTAATGAAATGGAACAATTAGAAAAAATTATTCAGCCCGAAATTGCTATACTCACACATTTTGGAACTGCACATTCAGAAGGTTTTTCAAACGATACAGAAAAATTAAATGAAAAACTTAAATTATTATCTCACAGCAAAATTTCAATTATTCAAAGGTATCACAATGCTTTTTTACAACAACAAAATTTTCCATCACATTTTATCAATATCTCAGAATTACCTACTGATAAAATCTTTGTCAAATCTGTAGAAATAAAATTCAATTATTCTGTTATTACTCTAAAAATTGATGATGAAGAATATACTTTTCAAATACCTTTTGTAGATGAAGCATCTATTAAAAATTCCATTACTTGTTTTACCTGTATTTATTTTCTCAACAAATCTTTAATACAAAAAATACTACCTTCTTTTGCTCATTTGCCCGTTGTTTCATTACGATTAGAAATTAAAAAAGCAAAATTTCAATCTACTTTAATTGGCGACTATTACAATTCAGATATTGATTCATTTCAAATTGCAATGAGTTACTTACATCATTATGTATCTCCCAAGAAGGTGCTTATCTTATCAGATTTTGATGAAATAAAAAATTTTGACGATGTTTATTCAAAAGCCATTCAAATTATTCATCACTATCCTCTTAACAAAATAATACTCATTGGTCAGCAATGGAAAAATTATTTATCAAAAATAAATATCTCTTATACACATTATCTTACAACCTCTGAATGTATTGATAATTTAATGAGTCATTCTACAGAGTTTGATAATGCTACCATTTTATTAAAAGGTGCTCGCAAATTTGAATTTGAAAAAATTGCACAACTCCTTGAATTAAAAACACACGACACCATTTTAGAAATCAACATTCCTGCATTGTGGAATAACTTAAGTTACTACAAAAATTTAGTGGGAAAGAATAAAAAGTTAATGTGTATGATTAAAGCCGCCGCTTATGGTTCAGGAAGTATAGAGTTGGCTTATGCTTTGCAAAAATTTGGCATTGATTATTTTGCGGTAGCATATACTGATGAAGGTGTAGAACTTAAGCAGGCAGGGATTCAAACACCTATTATGGTGATGCTTCCAGAGATTCATTCTTTCAATGATATTATCAATCATCAATTAGAACCAGAAATTTATTCTTTTGAAATACTCCACGCATTTATTGAAGAGTTGAACAGACAAGGAATTCAGCATTATCCTATACATTTGAAAATAGATACTGGAATGCACCGTTTAGGATTTCTCCCTGATGAAGTAGAGAATTTGGTGAATATTATTCAAAAAAATCCTGCAATTACTATTAAGAGTGTATTCTCGCATTTAGCGGCTTCTGAAAGCGATGAACACAAAGATTTTACGCTTCAACAAATTGAAACATTCAAAAAAATTGCACACTACATTGAAGAAAAATTGCAATACCGTATTATCAAACATATTTGTAATTCAGCAGCTATTAGCAAATTTCCTGATGCTCATTTTGATATGGTAAGAATTGGCATTGGAATGTATGGTATATCAGAAAATTTAATTGAACAACAACATTTGAAAAATGTTTTATCATTAACTACTAAAATTGCTCAGGTGAAACATTTGAAAAAAGGAGATACTGTAGGATACAGCAGAAATGGAAAAATTGAAAAAGATAGTATCATTGCTGTTATTCCTATTGGTTATGCAGATGGTTTTTCAAGAAAGTTAGGAAACGGAAATTTTTCTGTAAAACATAATGGCCAATTTGCAGCTACAATTGGCAATGTATGTATGGATATGACAATGATAGATGTGAGTCAAACAAATGCAAAAGCAGGAGATGAAATTGTTATATTTGATAGTATTGAAGATATAATAAGAATGAGCAAAGCCACACAAACCATTCCTTATGAAATTCTCACATCAATTTCATCAAGAGTGAAAAGAGTGTATGTGTATGAGTGAAAAGTGAAGAGCACTGACATTTAGTGAATAGTTAATAGAGCCGAGTTTTGAAAAGTGAATGGTAAAGAATTTTGAATTTAATTTAGTCTAATTATTACAATAAACATCTACATAATTCCCGCTTATTTTTATTTCACCTCATTCCTCAAATAATATAATACACTACAATTTTTTTCGGTAAATAATTCTTTTGCAACATTTTGTAAATCATTTAATGTAATGCTATCAATAATTTCTTTTTCTTTATTGATAAGATCTGTATCTCCAAGCAAAGTATAATAACTCAATGAAAATGATTTTGCACTAACAATCATTTCCTGTATAGTATTGGATGTTTCAACAGTGTTTTTAATTCTTTGTAATTCTTTTTCATTTATATCACCATTTAAAATTTTGTCAATTTCTTCATTGATTGCTTTTTCAAAATCTTTAATGCTTTTATCTAATGCTAATTTTCCTTTAATCACAAATATCCCATCATCTATGGTATCTGTAATGATTGCTGATGCAGACAAACAAATCTTTTTATCTTTCACTAATGACTGATACAAACGAGATGATTCGCCATAACTTAAAATATCTTGCAATAATGCTGTTGTGTAAAATTTTTTTAAGTCCTTTTTCCCACACATTCTATAACAATAATATACAACATCGTTTGGCACATTTCTTTTTACTTCTAAAATTCTCTTTTCAGTTTGTTCGGGTTCATTTGGAATAATCGTCATTGGTTTTTCCATTGAAGGAATATCACCATACCATTTTTCTACAAGTTTAAATCCATCTTCAGCTTTAATATTTCCTGATATACAAAGAATAGCATTTGAAGGGGTATAAAATTTTTGGTAAAAACTTTGCACATCTTGTAATGTAGCTCTTTCAATATGTGAAATATCTTTACCTATTGTATCCCATTGATATGGATGAACTTTATAAACTAATGGATGTATAAGCAACCAAACATCTCCATAAGGTTTATTCAAATACCTTTGTTTGAATTCTTCTATAACCACATTTTTTTGAACATTAAGTTTTTCTTCATTAATGTCTAACGCAAACATTCTGTCACTTTCAATCCACAGTGCTGTTTCAATATTTTGTGCTGGCAAGGTGCAATAATAATTGGTAATATCCTGTGTGGTAAATGCATTATTCTCTCCACCTGCCATTTGCAAGGCCTCATCAAAACTTGGAACATTTTTACTACCTTCAAACATTAAGTGTTCAAATAAATGTGCAAAGCCGATTTTATCAGGATTTTCGTGCTTTGAACCAACATTGTAAAGAATATTTACAGAAGCCATTGGCGTAGAAAAATCTTCATTAATAATAACTGTCAATCCGTTTGATAATTGTTTTTTGTGATATTTTATCATCTTATTTAGTTTTTAGATTTTAATTTTTAGTTTTGAGTTTTACCGTCATTGCGAGCGAAGCGAAGCAATCTCAAAAGCATTGTTTGCATAAAATTTACGAGATTGCTTCGGGCTAACACCCTCGCAATGACGGAAAAACTCAACGCTCATAACTATCATAAGTTGTTCCTCAATGCAGATAATTCTTCTAATGTATTTTTAAATTCTTCCCAAATTTCTTTTAGAATTTGTGCGGCGGGTTTAATATCATCAATGAGTGCGGATACCTGTCCTATTTCTAATTCCCCTTCATCTAAATCACCTTCAAACATACCCTTTTTAGCCCTTGCTCTGCCTAATAATTGTTGTAATTCTTCTTCTGAAGCACCTCTTTTTTCATACTCTAATGCTGTAAGAGCAAATTTGTTTTTAATTAAACGAACGGGGGTTAATTTTTTTAGAGTTAGTATTGTATCACCCTCTTTGGCTTCAACAACAGCTTTTTTGAAATTTTGATGAGCAGATGATTCTATGGATGCCACAAATCTACTGCCTATTTGAACGCCTTCTGCTCCTAATGCAAACATTGCGGCCATTGCTCTTCCACTACCTATTCCTCCTGCGGCAATTAAAGGTATAGAAACCGCTTTTCGCACAGCAGGAATTAAAGTCAATGTTGTAGTTTCTTCTCTTCCATTATGTCCTCCAGCTTCAAAACCTTCGGCTACCACTGCATCTACACCCGCTTCTTGAGCTTTAAGTGCATACTTAGTTCCCGGTACTACATGCACGACTTTTATTCCGTGTTGTTTCAAAAAAGGCGTCCATGTTTTAGGATTTCCGGCAGAAGTAAATACAATTTTTACACCTTCTTCTACAATAATTTGCATGTGCTTATCAATATCAGGATAAAGCAAAGGCACATTTACACCAAATGGTTTATTTGTGGCCTTTTTACACTTTTGAATATGCTCTCTTAAAATATCAGGATACATAGAACCAGAACCAATAAGTCCAAGTCCGCCTGCATTGCTCACAGCAGCAGCCAATTCCCATCCACTACACCAAATCATTCCTGCCTGAATAATTGGGTACTCTATTCCAAACAATTCACAAACTCTGTTATTTTTCATACTATTATTTTTTAATTAAAAATTAAATCAGATAAACTTAATGCTTCTTTCATACGAATACCTCTTTCAGTATTTTGCAAATTACACATTTCCACCTTATGGTCGTGTTCAAAATATAATAACCAATTTTCCTGAACGGCTTGATTTAGAATTTTTTCTTTTTCCTGCAATGTAATGAGTGGTCTTACATCATAAGCCATCACATAAGGAATAGGTATATGTCCTGCTGATGGTAATAAATCTGCAGTGTATAAAATTTTTTGATTTTTATATTTTATCAATGGTAAAATCATTGCTTCTGTATGACCATATACATCAATATATTCAAAAGGTAAATCATATACATCTTTATCTACAAATTTGAGTTGACCACTTTCTTGAATAGGTAAGATATTTTCTTTTAAGAAACTTGCTTTTTCTCTTGCATTTGGATGAACAGCCCATTCCCAGTGTTTGCTATGACTCCAATAAGTTGCATTTGGAAAAGTTGGATAATATCTTTCTGATATTTTATCAAAACTAATAGCACCTCCACAATGGTCAAAATGTAAATGAGTTAAAAAAACATCGGTAATATCTTCAAAAGAAAAACCTAATTTGTGTAAAGATTTTTCTAATGTATCATCACCGTGCAGATAGTAAAAACTGAAAAATTTTTCATTTTGTTTATTTCCAATACCAGTATCTATCAATATCAAACGATTATTTGTTTTAACTAACAAACATCTCATTGACCATGTGCACATATTGTTTTCATCAGCAGGATTAATTTTATTCCAAATGCTTTTTGGCACTACACCAAACATTGCTCCACCATCTAACTTAAATAATTCTGTATTAATTGTAAATAATTCCATAAACTTAATTTGAAAATAATAATGGGCGAAAGTAAAGATTATTCCCTTTCCATTCAAGAGCAGGAGCAGGTATTTTGATAAATGCAAATGATTGCAATAAATTTTTCAACCATTTTTTTTGAGTTTTAATTTTTGTAAGGTCAATATCTATACTTAAATAAAATTGCTGATGCCTTGAAATATATGAATAATCAAAGAATGTATTATTTCTAAAAAACTGATTTGAACGAGCACCTACACATCCATCTATACCATAACCAAATGATAAACATAACCATTCCAGTTTTTCATTCCATTTGTAAAAAGGCGTTACAGATAACCAGTAAGTTTGACCATTATAGTCCTTTAGCCATTGTTCAGAAACATTATTCCCAAGCAATGATGGATTCAGTGAAGGATATTGTGTTGGATAAAAAGAAAATTTTGGTATGAATAATCTTTCTTTTAAGCGATGATGAATGTAAAATAAAGACACTCCAAATGTGTTTGCCGCAAAATCTCCCCACGAAAAACCCCATCCAGAACTAAAACCATCCATTATTTCAATATTTAATAAATAAGAAAATGAAATAACAGAAGACCATAATTCAGGATTTTTTATACCTGCCCATTGATAGATATTACAGAGAAATTTATTAGTATAAAAAACTGTAAAAGCATGACCGCATTTATCCATTCCAAACCATTCGTCATTGTCATTAAAAAAATGAAAATCTGAAGTGCGATAGGGCTTATACCAAACTTGATTCAGATACACTAAACTACCAGAATACAATAATGCAGATGTAGAAATGATTGCTACTTTTTTTGAACGAATAATCCTTGTGCTATCATTTGAAAAGAGAGCATTAGAAATTAAAATTAAAGATATAAGTATGTAAATTCTAAAATACATTGTGGGGTAAAAATAGTGTTTAGTTTTTAGTGTTTAATTTTAAGTTTTGAGTTATGAGTGTTTAGTTGTGTTTTTTAATAATATATTGATAAATATCAAGTTTTTGAGAAATCTAAATTGATTTTTGTGTGAAAAAAAGAATTAGTTAAATTGTATTAAATATTTTTTATGAAAAGGGTTTATTTTAATATATTTGCATAAAATTTAAAAAACATGAAAACAGTAAAAATGTTGGTAGTAAGTGGTGTAATTGCCACAATGAGTGCTTATGCACAAGATGGGGGCAAACAACAAGCAAAACCACAAGAAAGTAAAGGGAAAGAAGCCCCAAAACAAGAAATTACCATAAAACAAAAATCTGGTCAGGCAAAGAGTGAAACTTCCGCTCCTGCTTCTAAAGAAGCTAAACCTGCAGCAGAACCCAAAAAGCACGAAGAGAAAAAAGCTAACGCACCTAAATAATTAGGTGTCGCTGATACTATTGAAAAAATCCTCACTAATTTAAGTGGGGATTTTGTTTTTTAAATGATTATCTAATTTATATATAAATAATTAGTTTATTCTTCTCACTCTTCAAAAAATCACTTTTATTTGTGTATTGAAATTACTTGCTTTGCGGGTATGTTTATTTCTCACTTAAATATTTTGAATTTCAAAAATATCTCTGAACTTCAATTAGATTTCACAAAAAAAATTATTGCTCTCACAGGAAAAAATGCTTGTGGAAAAACAACCATTCTTGATGTTATCTATTATTTAGCAATGACTAAAAGTTACTTTTCTGCTTCGGATATCCAAAATATCAAACATCAACAAGAATTTTTTGTGTTGTTTGGAAAATTTAAAAATAATGATGAACAATTTGATGTGAGTTGCAGTGTCAAAAAAAATGAAGGTAAATATGTAGCCATCAATCAAAAAAATTACAATAGAATTGCAGAACATATTGGAAAAATACCAGTTGTAATAATGGCACCACAAGATTTAAATTTAATTACGGAATATTCTGATACCAGAAGAAAATTTTTAGATGCTCTTATTTCAAAATTTGACAAAGAATATCTTAACGCACTCATTCAATATCAAAAACTATTACAAAACAGAAATGCTTTATTAAAACAATCTGACAATAATCTTTCGCAAAAAGATTTGATAGATGTTTATTCTGAACAAATGGTGCCTTTTGGTGAATTGATTCTTAAAAAAAGAAAAAAATTTTTTGAAGATATTAAACCATTGGTAAAAACCACTTATCAGCAATTACAGGATAATAACGAAACATTAGAATTAAAATACATCTCTACCATTCAAAATGATTTTGCTAAAGAACTTGAGAATTCATTTTCCAGAGATTTGAAAATGGGCTATACAACAGTTGGTATTCATCGTGATGATTTTGATATATTGCTCAATGATTATCCCGCTAAAAATTATGCTTCACAAGGACAACTTAAAACAGTTACTTTTGCTTTGAAATGGATTGAACTCATCTATTTGTATCAACAAACAAATATCCATCCTATACTTCTCATTGATGATATGTATGACAGAATGGATGATGAACGAATTGAAAAATTGAAATCACTGATATTAAATGGTATTGCAGAACAGATTTTTATAACAGATACAAATTATAGTCGCATAAAAAATTTATTCAAAGAAAATGAAAATGATGTGCAAATACTTCAGATTAATTAAATTTTATACTCTTAACTCTTTAATTACCTTTGCCGCAAAATAATTTTTATTTAATGGAAACAATACATTATATTGGTGAACATTTATGGGCTGGTGCGTGGGGACATTTTTTTGTGGTTTTACTTTTTGCATCATCTTTATTTAGTTCAATCACCTACTTTTTATCAACACATAAAAATAATTTATTATCTTTAGCAAGAACATTTTTATTCATTCACATAGGTTCAGTAGTAATGATTTTCGCTTTATTGTTGTGGATGTTGTTTCATCATTATTTTGAATATCAATATGTATGGCAACACAGTAATAAAGCAATGGATATGCAATTTATTTTTTCATGCCTGTGGGAAGGACAGGAAGGAAGTTTTTTACTTTGGATTTTCTGGCAAGCAGTGATAAGTTTGTTTTTCTACAAAACACTACAATCTGCTGAACCTATTGTAATGGGCATTTATATGCTCACACAAACATTTCTGGCAACAATGATTTTGGGCGTTTATGTTGGAGATGTAAAAATTGGAAGTAGTATGTTTTTGCTTCTACGAGAACATCCTAACTTTATGAATTTACCATTCCTTCAAAATCCTGATTATTTAAGCACATTAGATGGAAGGGGCTTAAATCCTTTGTTAGCCAACTACTGGATGACAATACATCCACCTACATTATTTTTAGGATTTGCATCAACATTAGTTCCTTTTAGTTTAGCATTAAATGGTTTGATTACCAACAATTATTATTCTTGGCAAAAGCAAGGTGTTAAATGGGCTTTTTTTTCGGTATTAGTATTAGGTGCTGGTATTTTAATGGGCGGAGCATGGGCTTATGAAGCATTGAGTTTTGGCGGTTTCTGGGCTTGGGATCCTGTAGAAAACTCATCTCTTGTGCCATGGCTTCTAATTACTGCCGCTGCACATTTGATGATTTTGAACAACAAAAATAAAGGGTCTTATTTTGTAACACATTTTTTTTCAATAGCGGCATTTATTTTAGTATTGTATTCAACTTTTCTAACAAGAAGTGGTATTTTAGGAAATGCATCTGTACATGCCTTTACAGATTTAGGTATGCAAGGACAATTATTGTTGTTTATTTTATTCTTTGCAGGATTATCAGTTTGGGCTTTTATCAAAGAATTATTACTAAAAAATTTTTACTGGATGATTTCGGCGATATTTCTGTATTTTGCAATAATTGTAGGTTATCAAAAAGCATTTTTATTTACTTGGGTAATTATTAGTGTTGCTTTATTAATTTATACATACATTAAAAATTATCATCAAAAAGATGAAGAAGAATTAGCATCCAAAGAATTCTGGATGTTTTTAGGATCTTTATTATTGTTTATTAGTGGAATTATTATCATTTATTTTACATCTGTGCCCGTTTTAAATAAGTTGTTTAATATGAACAAAGCCCCTATTCCTGCAAAGGACTACAATACTTGGATGATGCCAATGGCAAGCATTATTTTTTTAGTAACTGGCATTTCTCAATATCTCAAATATCAGCAAAAAGATTTTTCAAGTATTAAGAAATTCTTCTTATTTGATAGTGGTATTTCATTGATTATTTCTGTAATACTTTATTTTACAGTATATTTCAACGATTCAAGCATTTCATCATTGGATAAATTATTTTATTTTTTACTACTAATATTTTCAATCTATTCAGTGGTTGCTAATTTTCATTATTGGACAAGAATAACAAAATCAAACTTAAAGAAGTTAGGACAAACACTTTCACATGCAGGATTTGCATTGCTCATTTTAGGAGCATTAATTTCTACATCCAAGAAATCTAATATCATTCCCGTTAAAACCTCATCTCTTATCAATGAATTAGGTGAAAGTTTTGACAAACAAAAAAGTATTGTTTTATTTCAGGGAGATACAGTTCAAGCAGGAAATTTTCTAATCAATTTTGAAGGAAAAGAAAAAAATGGATTTATATATTTCTTTAAAGTCAATTATTTTTCAACTGATAAAAAACCTTTATTTACCTTATATCCAAGAGTTCAGGATAATCCTATAATGGGCAAAGCCGCAGATCCTGATACTAAACATTATTTATTCTATGACATTTATACACACATTACTTATGCCGATTTATCTGAAAATTCTGATAATTCAATGAATGCTTTTGAACCTGTTAATTACAAAGGGCATTTACACGATACTATTGTGCTTGATAAAGCGTTAGTTGTTTTTGATTCTTTATATGCAAACAAAACTTATGAAGAGTTTTCAAAAAATTCAGATGAACTTGAAATTACTATAAGATTAAAAGTAATTGAAGCAAATGGAAAATATACTTATGCTTATCCTAAATACTTTATTAAAAACAAAACTGTTGTGCCTACTACTGCAAAAGTTGAACATTTAAATATTAATTTTACAATTTGGAAATTATATCCAGATACAGAAGAAATTGAATTGGCAGTTGTAGAAAAAAAACAATCCAAAGATTTTATTGTAATGGAAGCCAGTGTTTTTCCCTTTATTAATTTACTTTGGTTAGGTTGTTTTACAATGAGTGTTGGCGTTTTGTTATATTTAATTCAGAAGTTGAAAAAGCAATGAAAAAAATTGTCATCATAGGTGCAGGTAATTTAGGTTTTCATTTAGCATTGAAGTTCGGCGAAAATGAATTATTAAAAAACAACTTATTTATTTTTAACCTAAAAGAAAATGAAATTACTCAATTTCTGAAAAATGAAAAATTCAATGTTAATATCGGTTGGGAGCAATTTATACCATCTGCCGATATTTACATAATAACAGTAAAAGATTCTGCTATTAAAGAAGTTTCTGAAAATATTCTTGGAAAAATAAATTCATCATCTATTATCATTCATACTTCTGGCTCAATAGAATCAATAGTTTTAGAGAAATTTGAAAACTTTGGAGTAATTTACCCACTTTATTCATTTTCTTTTTCTGAAAAGAAAATTAACTGGTCAGAAATTCCTGTCTTTATCATCGGCAATAATGAATTTTCTACGCAAACAATATTATCATTATCTCAAAATTTAAATCCAAAAAAAATAATTTCTATCAACGATGAACAAAAATTACACTTGCATTTATTGGCTGTAATGGCTAATAATTTTATCAATGGCTTATCTTACGCTATCTATAAATTGGCTAATGAAAGTAATTTTTATACAGAATTATATTCTGATTTATTAAATTTTGCACAAAAAACTATTCAAAGATCACAACATAATAATCCTGCTATTTTTCAAACGGGACCTGCTAAAAGAAAAGATGAAGTAACTATTGAAAAACATCTAAAATTACTTGAACATTATCCTGAAATTCAAAAATTATACAAAGCATTTACCGAATACATTCAAACTTCAATGATAGATGAATCAAATAAAAAGTAAATATTTATTAGTTTATTCCTTTGCAAAACTTATCCGCATTGAGAATCTATTATTGATGGCTCTGGTGATTTATGTTTCGCACAATTATATTTTTAGAAAGGAAGCAGTAGCACTATCTCCATTAGTTTTACTCATTCTTATTTTAAGCACTATTTCTATTGCCGCAGGCGGATATGTTATTAATGATTATTTTGATTTGAAAATAGATAAAATCAATAAACCAAATGAAATTATATTAGAAAAATTTATTCACAGGAAAGCTGGAATTATTTGGCATCTTATTTTTTCAATACTCGGTTTATTAGGTGGTTTATTTCTTGCTTATACTTGTCGTCACTGGTCATTGGTTATTATTCAAATCATTTCAATTGCTTTATTACTTGTATATTCAAATTTCTTAAAAAAAATCTTTATTCTTGGAAACCTTACCATTGCTATACTTTCTGGTTTTTTACCATTACTTCCATATATTTATCTCAATTCACTTTATCCACAAATATCTTTACTTACCACTAATGCTCTTGTATCATTAAGTGCTTTTGCATTTTTCACAACTATAATCCGAGAATTAATAAAAGATATTCAAGATGTAAAAGGTGATAGTATTGGCGGTAGAAAAACAATTCCTGTGGTGTGGGGAGTTCTTCCTTCAAGAATTATTGTGTTTTTCTTATTGCTACTGCTTATCATTTTATTATTGCCATTTATGGTATATTATTATATCAACAATCAATATGATGCGGTACTTTATCATTTATTTTTATTGATTTTACCTTCCATTATTTTAATGATTTTAGTAATCAAAATTTCTATTCCAGAAAAATACAAACTTCTTTCTGCAATAATGAAACTGATAATGCTTTCGGGAATAATATTTTACACAATATTTTAAAATTATGCTACAATTATCATACAAAATAATTTTAGGTTCTCAATCTCCACGCAGAAGAGAATTATTGAAATTATTAGATATACCATTTACTTCCATTAGTTTAAATGCTGATGAATCTTTTCCATCGCATTTACAGGCAGAAGAAATTGCAGAATTTTTAGCAGAAAAAAAATCCTTTCTGTATTCATTAAAAGAAGATGAATTACTTATTACTGCAGATACTATTGTGTGGATTAACAATATTGTTCTCAATAAACCTGCTAATGCTGATGAAGCAAAACAAATGCTGAATATCTTAAGCAATAATGAACATTCTGTTTTTACAGGTGTTTGTATTAGAACACAACATCATACCATTGTTTTTTCAGATGAATCAAAAGTTTCATTCAAAAAACTTTCTGATAAAGAAATTGATTATTACATTCATCAATACAAACCTTTTGATAAAGCAGGTGCTTATGGTGTTCAGGAATGGATTGGTGCTATTGGTATTTCAAAAATTGAAGGCAGTTATTTTAATGTGATGGGGCTACCCGTTCATTTAATTTATCAACATTTAAAATTTTTTGAAAATGCATAAAATCAGAGTTTACGAAAATATACACATTCTGTTTTGGTTAATAAAAGATTTAAGCTGGGTTATGCTTTGGAAACCTCTTGGATTATTAATGATAATTCCAACAGTTGGATTTGCAATATGGTTTTGTATTAAAACTTTTTCAATAAACGAGTTTTATGTTTACCTTGCTACATTATTTTGGATACTGGCAAATGCAATATGGATGATATTAGAATTTTATTCACTTGAACAATACAAATTCATATCTGCCATTATTTTCATCTTTGGTTTAATCAGCGTTATAGTGTATTTATTAAAAGAATTTTCAGTCAAAAAAATTTAATCGTGAAAAATATACTTTTAGTCGTAAAAAAATAGTTATACTTGCGAAAAAATTTTAAGAAATGAAAAAGATATTTTTTGCCATTATTAGTGTTGCTTATTCTTGTTCTATCTTAGCACAAGAAACTACAGAAAAAAAATCATACAAAGATTATTTTACCGAAGGTAGTTATTTAATGTTAGAAGATAATTACTCTCTTGCATTGCAAAATCTAAAAAAAGCATACGAGTTTGATTCTACAAATGCTAACATTAATTTTTTAATGGGTGAATGCTATTTACATTCTGCAACTGAAAAATCAAAAGCAGAATATTATTTATCAAAAGCCATTCAAAAAGTTCGCAAAAATTATAGACCCGCTGATTATTCAGAAAAAGCAGCACCTCCACACGCTTACCTATATTATGCAAAAGCATTGCATATCAATTACAAATTTGATGAAGCCATTCAATACTATGATAAGTTTTTAGAATATATTGGAAAATCTGCTGCAAAAGAATGGCAAAGTGAAATTAACTACTACAAAAATCAATCTCTATTTGCCAAAAAAATGGTAGCCAATCCTATTAATGTGAAACTTATCAATATGGGTGATAGCATTAACAGCCCATACCCTGATTATAGCCCCGTTCTTACAGCAGATGAAAGAATGCTGATATTTACAACTCGCAGACCTAATGTACAATGCAGTGAAAAAACTCCTGATGGACAATATTTTGAAGACATTGTAGTATCTTACAAAGATGATAATGATATATGGTCAAAACCTGTACTATTAAGTGAAAATGTAAATACCTGCGGACACGAAGCTTCTATAAACCTTACACCAGATGGCCAAACTCTGATTGTATATAAAGACGATAACGGAAACGGAGATTTATATTTTACTCAATGGGATGGCAAACAATGGAGTTCATTACAAAAATTTGGTTCTGATATTAATACAGAATACTGGGAAACGCACGCCTGCCTTTCCAATGATGGTCAAACATTATATTTTGTATCTGACAGACCTGGTGGATTTGGCGGAAGAGATATTTACAGAGTTGTAAAGCTACCAAATGGCCAATGGAGTAAAGCTCTTAACCTTGGCCCTACCATCAATACCCCTTATGACGAAGATGGTGTTTTTATGCATCCTGATGGAAAAACATTGTTCTTTGCTTCAAAAGGACATCAAAGTATGGGTGGCTTTGATATTTTCTTTTCTATCTTAGACGATGAAGGAAAATTTACAGAGCCCTTTAATATCGGCTATCCTATCAATACACCCGATGATGATGTATTTTATGTTACTTCTCCTGATGGAAAAAGAGCATATTACTCCTCTTTCAAAGATGGTGGATATGGTGACAAAGATATTTATATGATTACGATACCAGAATCTCAAGAAAAAAATGTGGTATTATACAAAGGGCAATTTATTCCAGCAGCAGGCGAATCACTTCCTGATGATATTTCAATAGTTGTTACAGATAAAGAAACAGGTGATATTGTTGGTGTTTACAAACCACAAAAAAATGGTAATTTTGTTTTCATCTTAAAGCCAGGAAAAGAATACAATATATCTTATGAAGCCAATGGTGAAAAATTTTATGAAGATGAAATTTTTGCTGATAAAGATGCTACCTATAAAGAAATTCAAAAAGGTCTTGAGTTAGAACCAATTAAAATGCTCGGTAAAGTGGCTGTAAAGAAAAAAGAATACAAAACAAGCATTACAGTACTTGACCATCCAAAAACTAAAAACCCTGTTTCAACTGCAACCATTGCAATTACTGACAATAAAGGAAATACCAAAAACTTTACACTTAAAGAATCTGATAAAGGTGCAATCAATGATATTCCTTTACTCCCCGAAACAAAATATACTATTACTGTAACTTCTAATGGCATAACACAAATACAAGAAATCCAAACTGGAAAAGAAGATCAGGCAAAAAATATCTCAAAAGTTATTTACCTGCAATCCGCTTCTTCAATTCCTGCAGGGGAAATACAATTAGCCATCTCAGTTATCAATAAAAAATTGAAAAAACCACTTCAAAATGCAAAAGTTATATTAAAAGACATTGATGGAAAAACAGAAGAATTTACTACAAATGAAAAAGGTATTGCAACAATCAACGCAGATAAAGAAAAAAAATACGAAGTATTTGCTATTTCTGAAAATGGCAATCAATCTAATGTAATAACACTAAATTTTAGTAAAGTAAAAGATAAAACATTAAAGAAAATTTTACAAATTGAAGAATCCGTTCAAAAAATTTCATCAACTACTACTTCACCTGAAAAACCAAATAAAAAACTTCCTGCATCAAAATATGAATTCTATTTTACTTACTTGAAATATGCTATTGATACTACCGAAGAAAAGTGGATTAAATTTATTGATAATATCACTCAAAAATCATCTTCTCGTATTGTAAATATCTACATTGAATCATCTGCATCAAAGGTTCCTACGCTTATGACTAATCCTGTTTTAGCCAAACTTCGTGGTGAAAGATTGAAAGATAAAATAATCAAAGCAGTTGAAGCAAAAGGTGGAAATACACAAAAATTAAAATTCCATATTAGTTCAAAAGTTCAAGGACCACCTTGCAACATCAGTAGAAAAGATCAAGAGAATAAAAGAAGTATTTACGAGAAATATCAATATGTAAAAGCAACTGCTAAATAAATTATTTATGGAACAAGAAAAATGGCACTTTGATACAAAAGCCGTGCATGCAGGAGTTGAACCTGACCCAACTACAGGTGCTATAATGACACCCATCTATCAAACCTCAACTTATGTTCAAGAATATCCGGGCAAACATAAAGGTTATGCTTATGCCCGTGGAAAAAATCCAACCCGTGATGCTCTTCAAAAAAGTATAGCCGCACTTGAAAATGGAAAACATTGCCTTTGTTTTAGCAGCGGAATGGGAGCCATTGATGCCGTAATTAAATTATTAAAACCTAACGATGAAGTCATCACAGGAAACGATTTGTATGGCGGTACTTACAGAATGTTTACAAAGATATTTCAACCATTAGGCATCAAATTTCATTTTATTGATTTATCAAATCCATCAAACATTGAAAAGTACATTACTAACAATACAAAATTACTTTGGTTAGAAACACCCACCAATCCTACAATGCAAATCATTGATATTGCAGAATGCAGTAAAATTTGTAAAAAACATAACATCTTATTAGCCGTAGATAATACATTTGCTTCTCCCTATTTACAAAATCCCTTATCCTTAGGTGCAGATATTGTAATGCACTCTGTTACAAAATACTTGAGTGGACATAGTGATGTAGTAATGGGAGCGCTTGTAACAAATGATGATAAACTATATGAACAATTAGCTTTCATACATAATAGTTGTGGTGCTACACCTGGACCAATGGATTCTTTTTTGGTATTAAGAGGAATCAAAACCTTGCATCTTCGTATGGAAAGACATTGTGCTAATGCTAAAAAAATTGCTGAATACCTTTATCAACATCCTAAAATTGAAAAAGTTTATTGGCCGGGATTATCCACTCATCCCAATCATTCAGTAGCCAAAAAACAAATGAAAGATTTCGGAGGAATGGTCTCATTCACACTAAAAAATGCTTCATTAGATACAACATTCAAATTCGCTTCCTCATTCAAAGTTTTTTCACTTGCTGAATCATTGGGAGGTGTAGAATCTTTAATCAACCATCCTGCAACTATGACACACGCTTCCATACCAAAAGAAGAAAGAGAAAAATCAGGTGTTACAGATAATTTATTAAGATTAAGTATTGGCATTGAAAATATTAATGATTTAATTGCCGACTTAGAACAAGCATTAAGTTTGATATAATTTAAGTTTTGAGTTTTTAATTTTTAGTTTTGAGTTATTAATTTGAAAAGAAAAAATAACCACTTATAAAATTAAATACTAAGCACTTAAAACTCATAAAACTTTGCGACTCTGCGTCTTAGCGGTAAAAAATTTAGTAATGGCTGAATAATCATAAAAATTCAAAATTCAAATCTAAACTAATTTTTTACTGATGAAAAAAACTCCGAAAATAGGTTTATTTTTTGGTTCATTTAATCCTATTCATATAGGGCATTTAGCCATTGCAAATTATTTTGCTGAATTCACAGATTTACAACAAATATGGTTTGTTGTGTCTCCACACAATCCTCTGAAAGAAAAAAAATCTTTGCTTGCTCAACATCATCGTTTGTATATGGTAAATCTTGCTATTGAAGATTTTCCAAAATTCAAAAGTAGCGATATAGAATTTCATTTGCCACAGCCATCTTATACTGTACATACATTAGCTCATCTCAAAGAAAAATACCCTCAACATCTTTTCAACTTAATTTTAGGTCAAGATAATCTCGCCACATTTCACAAATGGAAAAATTATGAATATATTTTAGAACATCATCAGTTATTTATATATCCTCGTCCTTCTGCTAAACCTTCACAATTTGATAATCATCCAAATGTTATATTTACACAAGCTCCTTTAATTGAAATATCATCTACATTTATACGAAATGCCATTAAACAAAAAAAGGATGTTCGTTTTTTTCTACATCCAAAAGTATGGCAACATATTGATGAAATGAATTTTTACAAAAAGTAAAATTTTAATTTTCAATACAAAAATTGGCAAGTTCTTTACTAGACATAAATGTAAATTATTTTTATCGGTAAAAAACTTTTATGAACGGTTATTTCTGTATTTATTCATTTCATTATCTTTGCAAAAAAATTATGAAAACAACATTTATTTCTTTAGCAATGATCGGTGCCTTTTCTTTGATGATGGCACAACAAACAGAGATTCCTAAAATCTTTTGCGGAGATGCTTTATACAAAGAATATCTCAACAAAAAGTATCCCGGATTTAAAGAAAGTTATGAAAAAACATTATCTCAAATTTCAGCACAAGTTGAAAAAAACAAACAATTAAAAACTACTTCTTCTGTTTATACTGTCAATGTTGTAGTGCATGTGGTGTGGAAAGATAGTGTTGAAAACCTTGATGATTCCATCATTTATAATCAAATTCAGGTTTTAAATGAAGATTACAACAGATTAAATGCTGATACTGGAAATTTGCGAAGCATTTTCAAACCAATAGCAGGAACAGTTGGCATTCATTTTAATTTATTTCAAATAATCAGAAAACATACTAATACATTGTTTAATGTATCTCTGACAAGTGGTTCAATGCCCAATCAAATGAAATATGATTCATTAGGCGGTTCAAATGCTGTAGATCCTGTTCATTATCTTAATATCTGGGTTTGTAAAATTCAACCTATTACAATAGGGAGCATTCAAATTGGACAAATACTTGGTTTTGCTTTTCCTCCTAATAATTTATCAAACTGGCCTTCAAACTCTGGCGCTCCCGACATTAGAGAAGATGGTGTAGTTATAGATTACAGATGCTTTGGAAGAAATAATCCAAATATCTTAACAATGGGAAGCCAAACAATTACAATTAAAGGACGCACACCCACTCACGAAGTTGGCCATTACTTTGGACTAAGACATATCTGGGGAGATGGATCTACTTTTGGAAATAATAATTGTACCGGAAATGATGGTATTCAGGATACACCAAATGCTAATAATCAATCTAATTTTGATTGCAATACAAGTAAAAACACATGCGTAGATTCTAATTTAGGTTGGACAACATTAGATATGCCTGACCTCGTTGAAAATTATATGGATTATTCATCAGAAGATTGTATGAATATGTTTACTCAGGGACAAGCCAATTGGATGATTACAACACTTCAAGGGCCAAGAAGCGAATTATTAAATGCTAATTATGTTCATTTAAATTTTAATAATTTCAATGTCAATGTTTTTCCAAATCCAACAAAGAATAATTTGATTATTCAAACTTCTTCTAACATTCAAAGTGCAGATGTAAAAATAGAAGATGTAACAGGAAAAAATATACTTAATACAAAACTAATGTTTCATAATGGCAAAGCATCTTTAAATTTTTCAGATATAAATTCAGGCATTTACATTCTAAAAATTTCCGATTCTGTTTTAAGTTATACTACAAAAATTATTATTCAATAATTTTTAAAAAAATTATTCACATTTACTTTTGGATATTTTTTGGATAATTTGTTGTCGTTCCTCCTTTTAAATCTATGTAAATTTGTGCTTTGTATTTTTATTCCATGGCTAAGTCAAAAAACACAATAAAAACAACACCTCCTAATTTAGAAGATAGTTATGTCAATGATTCTGGAGAATTTGATGAACCAGTATTTTCTCAAACAAATTCTAAAAAAAATAAAACTTCTTCATCAGAGAGTTTTTCTTTTTCAAAGACAATTCAGAAAATCCAAAATCAATTTTCTACAAATCCTGCATATTCTATAATAGCAGGAGGTATCTTTATTTTAATTTCTATCTGGTTATTTTTATCATTTGTGTCTTTTTTCTTCACTTGGCATGAAGATTTTGATAAAGTAAATACCCCTCTTTCTACTTTATTGAGTTACGAAACAGAAGTTCAAAACTGGCTTGGAAAATTTGGTGCATTATTTTCACATATTTTTATTTATCGCTTTTTTGGAATTGGAAGTTTCTTTATACCTGTTGCTTTATTTGTATGGGGATTGCGGTTAATTCTTTTGAAAAAAACATCCTTTAATTTGTTATTACACACTCTTTTCTGGTTAATATGGACTTCCCTTACACTCAGTTTTTTTCTAAATGAAAAATATCCCTTTGCAGGCGGAAACTATGGTGAAATAATGAATGCAACTATTTCAAATGTTATTGGAAAATGGGGATTATTATCTACACTCGCAGTTTCAATATTTATTTACATTTTAATAAACCAACAATTTTTTCAATGGATAAAATTTTCTTTTGAAAAAAATACTGATGATTTTTCAGAAGAAAAAATAAGTGATGAAGCAGATAACAACGAAATCATCTTTTCCACCATAGATAAAATGACAAAAGAAGAAAGTGAAAATGATAATGAGGAAAGCGATGTTATAATAACAGAAGAAACAACACCTCTTAATAATGAAGTGACTTTTGATAATAATGAAACTAATCCCGAACCTGAACCACAAACTACCAAAGAACCTATTTTCACAATTGAACAACCAAAAGAAGAATCAACAGTTACAAGTAACTCAGTTGAAAAAGAACCCGAAGAAATTGCAGAACAATTAGTTGAATCACAGGGTGAATTTAACCCTCTTGCTGATTTATCTGATTATGTGTATCCTAAAATTGATTTATTAAATGATTATGGTGATGGCATAGGAAAAATCAATCAGGAAGAATTGATTCAAAACAAAGATAGAATAGTAAAAACTTTATCTAACTATGGCATTGAAATCCAACAAATAAAAGCCACTGTTGGGCCAACAGTTACATTGTATGAAATTGTGCCCGCTTCTGGAATTAGAATTGCTCGCATCAAAAATCTGGAAGATGATATTGCTTTAAGTTTAGCCGCATACGGCATTCGTATCATTGCTCCTATGCCCGGTAAAGGCACAGTAGGTATAGAAGTTCCCAATCAAAATCCTGAAATTGTTTCTATCAAAAACATTCTTGCGTCAGAAAAATTTCAAAATTGTAATTATGAATTGCCCATTGCACTTGGTAAAACGATTAACAATGAAATATACATTGCTGATCTGGCCAAAATGCCTCACCTTTTGATGGCTGGTGCTACGGGACAAGGAAAATCTGTAGGAATAAATGCACTTTTACTATCTTTGCTTTACAAAAAACATCCTGCTGAATTAAAATTTGTTTTAGTTGATCCTAAAAAAGTAGAACTTTCATTATATAGCAAAATTGAAAGACACTTTTTAGCAAAATTACCTAATTCAGAAGAAGCTATTATTACCGATACTAAAAAAGTAATTCATACGCTCAACTCATTAACCATTGAAATGGATAATCGATATGCACTTTTGCAGGATGCACAAGTTCGTAATATAAAAGAATACAATCAAAAATTTTGTAAACGCCGCTTAAACCCCAATGATGGTCATCGTTTCTTACCTTATATTGTAGTAGTTATTGATGAATTTGCTGACCTTATAATGACTGCAGGCAAAGAAGTAGAAGGACCTATTGCCCGTTTAGCACAATTAGCAAGGGCAATCGGCATTCACCTTGTCATTGCTACTCAAAGACCTTCTGTCAACATCATTACTGGTGTTATTAAAGCCAACTTCCCCGCAAGAATAGCTTTTAAAGTTTCCAGTAAAATTGACTCCAGAACTATTTTAGACGCAGGTGGTGCAGAGCAATTAATTGGAAGAGGAGACATGCTTTATAGTGCTGGTAGCGATCTGATACGACTTCAGTGTGCTTTTGTAGATACTCCAGAAGTAGAAAAAGTGGCTGAATTTATTGGTGTTCAAAGAGGATATCCTCACGCCTTTTTATTACCAGAATATATTGACGAAGAAGAAGGAAGTACATCAGACATTGATCTTTCAGAAAGAGACAGTTTATTTGAAGAAGCTGCAAAATTAGTCGTTCAATTCCAACAAGGCAGTGCTTCATTTTTACAAAGAAAATTAAAAATTGGTTTTAATAGAGCCGGTCGTTTAGTAGATGAACTTGAAAAAGCAGGTATTGTTGGAAAATTTGAAGGTGCCAAGCAAAGAGAAGTACTTGTAAAAGATATGCAAACATTGGAAGATATTTTGAGAAACTTAAATAATAGAGTATAATGCTAAATTACTTCTATTAATTCATTGTTTATCAAAAATTTTATATAATTTTGTTCCATTAAATTTAGTTGAAATTTTGTCTCATTTAATTAAATTTGAAAAAAATTATTTTTTAACAATTGCACAAATAAAAAAATGTTTATATTTGCAAGTTACAAAATAATAATTTATGAAAACACATCTACTTTTTGTTACTGTGCTTTTTGTAAGCACATTAGCATTTGCTCAAAACAGCAAAATAAAACCTCAAAATGCCGCTCCCATCAATGTGGCAGAGAAAGTAAAAAAATTGTATTCACTCAATGAAAATTCTTTTACCCCTCAACGAATCAATAATAACCACCAACTCCAAAACCAAAAAAACGGAACTAATCCAAATGTTACAGTAGTTTCTGCAAATCGGTTCAGTGGTTCAATGAATGTTTACGGACTATTAACAACTCAGCAAAAACCATTACAATACAACAAAGATGTTGATATTGTAACTTTTGCTCATCGTGTAAGTCCTTTTTTTACAACAAGCCCAGTCAGCAATAGTGGTTCAATTGTTTTTTCATGGTCATTAAATCATGGTAACACATGGGATTCTTCTTGTGTATGGGCAGATGCCACTTACTTAGGCAGATATCCTCAGGGTGGTATATATAATCCTCCGGGAAATACCAATGTAAATAATATACACTTTGTTGCAACTGGCCCTGCTTTAGATGCTTCATCAGGACAATGGGCAGGCGGTTTTTTTGCAAGCAAATCATATACAGACGCTGTAGGCGGAAATCCTAATGCATTACCTTCTCCTAATATGCAATTTTACTCTACAAATTCATTAGGCACAAAAGTATCTATGCCAAGAAATTACTTTACTTATACCAATGATGGTATTGTTAGAGTAACAGATGAATACTATCATCCAATTAACCAAACTGTTAGAGGAATGATTATATTTAAGGGCACATATAGTTCTGGAAGTTTTGTTTGGAGTGCCGATTCTTTAGCATTTACGCCTTTAGTTGTTAATTCAAGTGTTAATGGTCCTGCATTGTTTTATGTGCCTTTTATGGCATGGGATAATTCAGGAACCATTGGCTATGCAGTTATGATTGGTACAAGAACTGGACAAAGCGGTACTCCTAAAAATGGAATGCAACCAATTGTATATAAAACTACCAATAGTGGTGCAACATGGACGCTGGTGCCACCATTTGATTTTACAACTTTATATCAATTAGATACACGATTGTTATTTTCCACCGGGAGCTATACTTATGCTATACCATTCTTTAATCCTAATGAAGGTATGGATGTAACAGTAGATGCTTTAGGAAGATTACATCTTGTATGTACTGTTGTAAGTGCTTATTCAGACCAGATTGACAGCTTGTTCTATACATACGCTTTTAATAGTGGTGGTGGCTGTGGTGCTCAAAATTATTCTTTTTATTATGGTTCAACACTACATCATCCTGTAATTTATGATTTTATTTTACAAAATAATAATACATGGAATGGCATAATTGTGGATTCTATGGCTACTGAAGGTACTTCAGGTATAGACAATACTTGCAGCCAATGGTATGCATCTTCATTAGATATTAATGCAAGAATTCAAGTATCAAGAAATGATGCCGGTGATAAAATTTTTTATTCATGGACAGAAACAGATACTACAACAACGTGGCATCATTTTAATGTCTATCCGGATTTATATGCAAAAGGATATGATATCTTTACTAATTTAGTTACAAGCAAAACAATGGTAATTGGGACAAGTGCTCCTTCTCCAACGGTTGCAGGATCAGGAATTTTCTGGCATTATATGTCTCCAAGAATTATTGATGTTGGCGGTGGAGTGTATGAAATTCCTCTTACATTTAGTGGTGATCCTACTTTTACTGGTACAAATCCAGTTGATCATTACTATATCAGTGGCTTTCAATTTTCAAATGCTGACTTTTTATATCCTGCAAAACTATTATTTGTCTCAACAAATTATTTTGAAAAAAATAAAACCATCTCTTCTAATGTTTATCCCAATCCTACCAATAATAAAACTCAAATAGAATTTAATTTAAATTCAATATCTGATATTAAAGTAGAGATAACAAACGGATTAGGACAAGCTATCAATACAATGAACATTACTAATGGGCAAGCAGGTACTCATATTGTTGAAGTAGATTTATCTGATGAAAATGCAGGAGTTTATTTTTATACAATCACTACAAACTCTGGTAAATTAAGTGGAAAAATTGTAAAGCAATAATGTCAGTTTGAATTTGAATATAACCACCTATCATTTGATTTTAACCATTAGTAAAATTTAATATTAAAAACTTTACAAAAAAATAAACTTTTAACAATTTTGCAATTAAATAATTATTTATATTTGCACGCAAAACCATTAAAATTAATCACTATGAAAAAAAATGTCTTACTAGCTTCTGTACTTATTGCAAGTGCAGGTGCGTTTGCCCAAAATGGCAAAATCAGACCTCAAAATGCTGTGCCTGTTAATGCAGCACAAAAGGAATTAAGAATGAATTCCATCAACGAAAATGTTTCTACCCCCAGAAGAAACACATCGCTTCATCATCCCAAAAATCAAAGAAATGGTACTAACCCAAATGTTGCAGTTGTATCTGCTACTCGTTTCAGCGGTTCAATGAATGCCTACGGAGTATTAGTTTCTCAACAAAAAACATTACAATACAACAGTGATGTTGATATTGTTACATTTGCACATCGTAAAAGCCCCTTTTTCTCCACCAGTCCTGTGAGCGATAATGGTTCTATTGTATTCTCATGGTCATTAAACAAGGGTACCACATGGGACTCTACTTGTGTTTGGGCAGATGCAACCAACAGGGCTCGTTTTCCTCAAGGAGGCGTATATAATCCTCCGGGAAATACCAATGTGAATAATATTCATTTTGTTGGAACAGGTCCTGTTACTGGTGGTTCTGGTTGGACAGGCGGATGGTTTGCAAGCAAATCGTATACTGCTTCAGTTGGAGGAAATAACACTGCTTTACCTTCACCAAATATGCAGTTTTTCCCTACAAGTTCATTTGGCACTAAAGTTTACATGCCAAGGCACTATTTTACTTATACTAATGATGGTTTAGTAAGAGCTGCAGGTTCATTAGTAGATGATCCTAATGCAACTACTAATTTAGCTTTTAACCCAAGAGGAATGGCTATATTCAAAGGTACATATAGCGCAGGAAGTTTTGTATGGTCTGCTGATTCATTATTATATCCTGTAGTTTATTCTTCTGCAAATGGGAGAGCACTTATCAGCACTCCTTATATGGCATGGGATAATTCAGGAACCACTGGTTATGCTGTAATGATTGGTACAAGAACAGGTCAAAGCGGTACTAAAATGAATGGTATGCAACCAATCGTATATAAAACAACTAATGGTGGTGCTACATGGGCTCTTATACCTCCATTTGACTTTACTAGCTTAAATCAGGTAGATATGAGATTACCTGTTGCTACAGGAAATTACACTTATGCTATTCCTTTCTTTTCAAGTGGGGAAGGTATGGATGTAACTGTAGATGCTATGGGAAGATTACACCTTGTATGTACTGTAGTAAGTGCTTATAGTGATCATCCTGATAGTTTATTTTACACTTATGCATTTAATAGTGGTGGTGGATGCGGTTCTCAAAATTATAGTTTCTATTATTATGGTTCTACAAGCACACATCCAACTATTATGGACTTTATCCTTCAAGGGAATAATACATGGAATGGTATTGTAGTAGATTCAATGGCCACCGAAGGAACCAGTGGTGGTAATAATACTTGCAGCCAATGGGATGGTGCTGGATTAGACATTGATGCCAGAATTCAAGTTTCAAGAAATGATGTAGGAGATAAAATATTCTATTCATGGACAGAAACTGATACATCTGTTACTGGTCATCACTTTAATGTATATCCTGACTTATATGCAAAAGGATATGATGTTTTAAATAATACCGTTACTGGTAAAATGCAAGTTATAGGTACTTCTGCCCCTACTCCAACTGTAGCAGGATATGGTATTTTCTGGCATTATATGGCACCAAAAGCAATAAATGTAGGTGCTGGAACTTATGAAATTCCATTTACATTTAGTGCAGATGAAACATTTGGTGGTACATCTCCAGTTGATCATTATTATGTACAAGGTTTCCAATTCTCTAATACAGATTTTACAAATCCTCCTTTACCTTTATCTGCTGGAAATTCTATAGCAGTGGGTAAAAATTCTGTTTCTGCTAATGTTTATCCAAACCCAACTAACAATACAACCCAATTAGTAGTTAATTTAAATACCTCTTCTGACATTAAAGTTGAAATCGTAAATGCTTTAGGTCAAACTATCAATTCAATGAACATTACAAAAGCACAAGCAGGAACACATGTTGTTGATGTTGATTTGACTAATGAAAATGCCGGTGTATACTTCTATACAGTTACAACCAATGCTGGCAAAACAACAGGAAAAATTGTAAAACAATAATCCTCCTTTATATCATCAAAAAGCCCCTTCAAACGAAGGGGCTTTTTTATTTTAAATCACGCGGAATGATTAAAAAAATAGGACTTGTAAGGGCATACAGCGATACGCCCCATCCTGTAAGGGCGTATGGCTGTACACCCCTACCAACAAATGTAACTCAAAACTAAACATTAAAATGCTAACGATAAATGTCAGCATGCCGACCCATCTTGAAATACCCGTCATTACGAGCGAAGCGAAGTAATCTCAAAAGTATATTCCACATCTCTTATGAGATTGCTTCGGACTATCGTCCTCGCAATGACGACAAAACTAAACACTAAAAACTCAAAACTAAATTTCAGATTTATTTTTACCCAATTTAATTTCATCTACTACTGATGGATCTAATAAAGTAGTTGTATCACCTAAATTATGAATTTCACCTTCTGCAATTTTTCTTAATATCCTACGCATAATTTTTCCACTTCTCGTTTTAGGTAGTCCAGATACAAGATGTATCACATCTGATTTTGCTATTGGACCTATTTGTTTAGTAATGATTTCATTTACTTCTTTATGAAGTTTTTTTACATCTTTAATTTCTTTATTTGGTATAACATAAGCATAAATACCCTGTCCTTTTATAGAATGTGGAAATCCAACCACAGCACTTTCAACAATATCTGGATGTAAATTAATAGCATCTTCTACTTCTGCAGTGCCTATTCTATGTCCTGAAACATTTATCACATCATCTACTCTACCTGTAATTCTATAATACCCATCGCTGTCTCTTTTGCAACCATCTCCGGTAAAATACAAATTTGGATAGGTGGAAAAATAAGTTTGTCTGCATCTTTCATGATTGCCATAGGTAGTTCTAATCATTGATGGCCAAGGAAATTTAATGCACAAATTACCTTCTACATTATTTCCAGTTAATTCATTGCCTTTATCATCTACAATTATGGGCTGAATGCCAGGTAATGGAAATGTTGCATAAGAGGGCTTTAATGGTGTGATGTGGGCTAATGGAGAAATTAAAATACCTCCGGTTTCTGTTTGCCACCATGTATCTACAATAGGACATTTTCCTTTACCAATGTTTTGATGATACCATTCCCACGCTTCTTCATTGATGGGCTCACCAACACTTCCTAATACCTTCAAACTATCTAATTTATATTTTTTTATAATTTCAGTGCCAAAACTTTCAAGCGAACGAATAGCAGTTGGAGCAGTATAAAAATGAGTAACTTTGAATTTATCAACCACTGCCCAAAATCTACCTGCATCAGGGTAAGTTGGAATACCTTCAAAAATCACAGAAGTAGCACCATTCAATAATGGACCATACACTATGTAAGAATGGCCTGTAATCCATCCAACATCTGCGGTGCACCAATAAATATCATCTGGTTCATATTGAAAAACATTCAAAAAAGAATAAGCAACATAAACCATATATCCACCCGTTGTATGCACTACTCCTTTGGGCTTTCCTGTACTTCCAGATGTGTATAAAATAAATAACATATCTTCACTATCCATTATTTCAGGTTCGCACTCTGTGGGTTGTTTATTAACTATTTCATTCCAATCTAAATCTCTTTCATTATTCCAAGGAATATCAACACTTGTATGCTTAAACACAATAACATTTTTAACAGAATTAGTTTGTAGCAAAGCTTCATCGGCAGTTTGTTTGAGTGGGACTAATTTATTACCACGCTTTCCGGCATCTGCTGTAATAAGTAATTTACATTGAGCGTCATTTATTCTGTCTGCAAGTGATTGAGCCGAAAATCCACCAAATACTACCGAATGAATAGCCCCAATTCTTGCACAGGCAAGCATTGCAATAACTGCTTCTGGAATCATTGGCATATAAATAGCCACTCTGTCTCCCTTTTGAATACCAATAGATTTTAATGCATTAGCTAACTGACATACTTTTTCAAGAAGTTGTTTGTAGGTAATTGAATAAGAAGAGGCGTCAATATCATTAGGTTCAAAGTAAAAAGCAATTTTATCAGGATGTTTTTTAGCTGGTATATCAAGACAATTTTCAGTGATATTTAATTTTCCATTGATGAACCATTTTACATTAGGTTCTTTAAAATTCCATTCCAGAACTTTGTCCCACTTTTTTCTCCAGTAAAAATTACTTGCTATTTCATCCCAAAATTTTTCAGGATTTTCAATAGATTTCTGATAAATTTCTTTATATTCAGCAAAGGTTTTTATTCTCATATATTCAATTTTGTGGCAAATTTACCTATTTGAATAAAAAAAGAAAAATATTTTGGATAATAGAAATTTTATTACATTTGCCCGCAAAAAATAAATTATGCCAAATTTAAAGTCAGCCATTAAAAGAACAAGACAAATTGAAAAAAGAAGATTGCATAACAAGTACTATGCTAAAACTACAAGAACTGCTATTAAAAAATTAAAAGCTATTACTAATAAAGCAGAAGCATTGAAACAATTACCAGAAGTCATTTCAATGATTGATAAATTAGCAAAGAGAAATATCATTCATAAAAACAAAGCGGCTCGTTTAAAATCACAATTAACAGTTGTAGTTAATAAATTAAATTAAAAATAAAATCTATGAAACCCTTTACATTTACAAAAGCAAGTGTATTGCTTATTGGTGCATCTATTGTATCTTTTACAGGATGTAATCAATTAAACAAATTAGTCAAAAAGCAAAAAGAGATTGTATATAATGTATCTCCTAATCCTATTGAAATGCATGGAGATAGTGTGCAATTTTCTGTAAGTGGAAAATTTAATCCTAAACTTTTCCCAACAAAAGTAACTGCTACTGTAGTGCCAACTATTAAATGGGATGGTGGTGAAAAAGAATTAAAACCAATCACGCTTGTTGGAGATAAAGCAGTGGGAAGTGGTCAAAAAATAAGTTACGATAAAGGTGGTTCATTTAATTATACATCAGAAAAATTTGCTTATGAACCATCTATGAAAAAAGCAATAGTGGTTATAAAAGTTACAGGCGGTTTTAAGAAAAAAACCAAAGCATTAGACCCTGTTGAAATTGGTGATGGTACAATTGTTACACCACTTTTAGTAAGACATGACGAAAAAGGAATTTTTGCAAAAGATAATTTTGTAAAAACTACACCTGCTAACCAAACTACACATATTTACTATGTAATTAATCAATCAGTTGTTCGTCCTTCAGAAATGAAAAGTGAAGAAATGAAAAACTTTACTACTAATGCATCTAAATATTTAGCAAGTCAATGGTATGAATTGAAAGGCATTGAAGTTTCTGCTTTTGCTTCTCCAGATGGGGAAACTTCTAAAAATGAAAATCTTGCAAAAGACAGAGCAAATAGTGCTATTAAAGCAATGATTGAAGAATTCAAAAAAATAAACAAAGACAAAAACAATAAGTTTGGTAAAGAAAAAGAACAATATAAAATTGTAACTACCCGTGAGGACTGGGAAGGATTCAAAGAATTAGTACAACAATCTAATTTAGCAGATAAAGATTTAATTATCCGCGTATTATCAATGTATCCAGACCCTGAGCAAAGAAGAAAAGAAATTAAAAATTTATCTAAAACTTATGTAGAATTGGCTGAAAAGATTTTACCTAAATTAAGAAGAGCAGAAATTATTTTACAGGCAGATAAAAAATCAAGAACTGATGAACAAATTAAAGCTCTTTGCACTTCAACTCCTGATAGTTTATCTGTAGAAGAATTATTATATGGAGCAACATTATTCAATGATTTGAATACAAAAGTTTCAATCTATCAAGCCGCAGAAAAAAAATATGGAAACGACTGGAGAACTTCTAATAACCTTGGGGTAGCTTATCTTATGCTCAACAAAACCAAAGAAGCAGAAGATGCTTTTAACAGAGCATTAAAAACATCAAATGGCAATGCTATTGTAAATAACAACCTTGGAATTATTGAAGCAAAGAAAAACAATAGAAAGATGGCAATGGAATACTACAACAAAGCAAGTGGTGCAGGTAAAGAAGTGAATTACAACAAAGGTATTATTTACATAGCAGATGGTAAATATTCAGATGCTGTAAGTTCATTTGGAGATTTCAATGGGTTTAATAAAGCATTAGCACAATTATTAAGCGGATCTGCAGATGCTGTAAATAACACAATTGATAACAGTTCAGATAAAGACCTTGCTATTTCATACTACTTAAAAGCAATTGCAGCAGCAAGAAAAGGTAACACTGCTGATGTAGTAAAAAATCTAAAAGATGCATTTAATAAAGATGCATCATTAAAAGAATATGCAAAAACAGATGCTGAATTTTTGAAATTGAAGGGTAACTCTGATTTTGAAAGTTTAGTAAAATAATTTTTCTTAATGTTTAAGCAATAAAATCCCCCAAAAACTGGGGGATTTTTATTTTTAAATTACTTCTTTTGCAAAAAGATATATTTTTAAAATACAAATATCACTAAGTTTTATAAACAAAGAATGCTGACGATAAATGTCAGTATGCTGACCGATAGCGTCAGCACACAAAGAATTAGTGGATTTATCAACTCCTTTGTGCACATTGTGTTAAAAATTTTGGAAAATAGAATGGTTTTTAGATATTTTTGTTATTATACATTAATAATCAAAGAAATAATTCAGAACATATTGCATACTATTTTAAATTATTGAAAATCATACTATTATTTAAAAAATTAGAAAAATTATTTGGAAAATAGGGATATAATTTCATACATTTGCGCCCACATTGAAAAACTGGGGTCATAGCTCAGCTGGTTCAGAGCACCTGCCTTACAAGCAGGGGGTCACAGGTTCGAATCCTGTTGACCCCACGAATCGAATAACCGATTCCAACGCAGATTTTTTCTGAGTTGAAAATTTTTGTTTTCATAGTTCAAAAACCACTCAAAATTGAGTGGTTTTTGATTTTTAAAGATATTATTAAACCATTTATTTTTTCAATAAATTCTTTCAAACTTCTATTTTTAATTGTACATTTGCCGCCCTATTTTTAATCACAAATAAATTTATGAGTACAACTACATTAAACGCAGAACAAGTAATTGTAAAGCCAGAAATTATTCAAACTGAAATTCTCATTTCAAATGCAGAATTGGAGAAAGAAAGAGAGAAGTATTTAAAGGACATTCAAAAACAAATTCAAATACCTGGATTTAGACCAGGAAAAGCACCTATAAGCATTGTTAAGAAAAAATATAATGGGACAGCATTTTATGAAGGTTTTGAAAAACTACTGAAAGACAAAACAAATGAGATATTAAATAATCAGCCACAAAGACCACTTTATTATGTTTACAATTTTGAAAACAATTCAAAAATAACTGACGACGGAACAGATAAAAAAATATCTATAGAATTTTTATTAGAACCAAAAGTTGATATTAATATTCAAGAAAAAAACATCGAGCTTGTAAAATATGGCTTTACAGAAAGTCAGAGAAAATTATTTTCTGATATTATTATTTTATTTAATTTTTTAAATCCTAATTCAGTTGACAAATTAGAAAACTATTCTGATTGGTTTATTATTTCATCTGAATTAGAAAACCCAGAATTAGCTAATGACGAAGATGAAACAAAAAGAAAAAAATCAAAGTTACCATTTGTTGTTCATTCATATCAATTTCAATCTTATGAATTAAGCAAACTTATTCCTTCTTCTATTGAAAAAAATCAAGTTTATTCAATTAATGCAAAAGAATGGTTAGATATTTTAGAAAAGAATTTCCCAAATCAAAAATTAGCACTAAAAGAGTTTTTAAGTAACAACAATTCTACTATTCAAATTAAAATAAACGATATTGAACATTATCCTGATTTTGCTCAATATCTTAATACAGATAGAATAAAACAAGTTTTTGCACTTGAAGAAAATACAGATATTAATTTAGATTTAGTATATAATAAATTAGCAGAAGTAATTGATTATGTTGCAGATTATTTCAGCGGAAATGAAAATATTAAAATTGGAAATGAATTTATGCAACATCTTCTTAAAGTTGATTTGCCAGATGATTTTATTCAAAAACTTTATTCTAATTATGTAAAAGAAGAAGACCAAAAATATTTTTCATTTGAATTATTTAAATCTGAAATCATTCGTGAATTAGAAAATCAAATTTTGAAAAATTTACTTCCTAATACATTTAATCCCGGCACTAACTACGATGAGTTTATCACAAATGTTGCCAAAACTTATTTAGTTGAATCTTTACTTAGCCAAATGTATCTTTTTGATATGAACTCTACCAAAAACTTTATCACTTACAACTTACAAAGTGCTGATGAACAAAGAAGAAAAGAAATTTTACAAAGTTACCAAAACAGAGATGCTATTTATTCATTTGCAAAAAGTTTATCCCAAGATTTAAAAACATCTTTTAAATTAGAGAACATTAATGCAATACATTTTGCTAATTACCTCGGAATTAAAGAAGAACTTTTCGTGTAATTTTTTTTAATCTATTTTCACTAATTTTCTATCCAATACTTTAAATAGAAATTCTCCGTTATTTTGAAAACCAGTATTTTCATCAGGTCTGTAAAATTTAAACTTCATAAATAATTGATTGTTGTTTTTACATTCATAATTATCAAGCTTAATTAAACAATTTAAGCCATTTTTCTTTAATCCATCAAAATAATATAGCCCTATTTGAAACCCTTCATAATAAAAGATTGAAGGGTCTGTATTAAATTCATCCTTATATTTTTTTATCCAATTTGAATATAGGTTTCTATAATTCAAATTTTGATAATAAGCAAAAGTATAATTCATCATATTTAAATATTCCAAATCTAAATTATCAAATGTAACCGTTTTGTAAAAACCACATAATCTTATTGGCGAAGTTTTATGAATAATGCTTAATTGAGTAATATAATCTGTGGCTAAAACTTGATTATTTGTAAGAAAAACAACTGTATAATTTTCTTTATCCTTTACTTTTGATTTAAATTCCTGTAAATTTTTGTAAGTAACAATAGTATCTTTTAAGTTATTCTTGTATATCAATTCATTGTAATTTTTACGAAAGGATTTTGAATATTCTTTTTCATCGTTCAATCCACTTGCTAATAATACAACTTTTGAATTTGTTCTTAATGAATCAAACACATATTTTGCTAACACTTCAATATCCACATAAACAGAAGGTGTTGTTTTTGAATATTCAGGATGATTAAATAAAAATTTATTGTTACTTACAAATGGTATAATGTGAAATTTATTTTCATTGCTAATATTTTGTTCTAATTTTATCATTGAAGAAAAAACGGGTCCGATGATAACATCCGCATCTTTGTATATTTTTTCACGACATAGTTGTATTAGTTTTGTTGAATCGTTTTCAGTAATATCAATGGGGATTATCTGAACATCAAAACTATCAGTTTTCATAGAATCTACCGCACTTTCAAGTCCTTTGAAAAAATCAACCATCATAGAACTCATTAGGGGAAAATTTTGATCAGTTTTTACTAAATCTTCAAGCACTAACTCTTCTACTTTTTTATTTCCAAATGGCAGTAATGCAAGTATTATATATTTATTTTTCTTTTCAAATTTATCGCTTATTGAATTATTTAATAACTGACTTACTTCCTTAACTTCATTGACAATACTTTGAATAGGTATCTTATTTCTTGGAATTTCTTTTTTTCCAACAATTACCCAGTCATTTTCCTTTATACCATTTTTGGCATCAGGATTAAAATTATAAAACTCATCCTGAGTAATTTTATACCATTTACAAATTGAAAAAACGGTCTCGCCTTTTTTTACAAGATGATAATTGTATTGCAATGTATCTCTTACAATCTTATTATCATTATTATTCAATTTTTCAACTTTTAATGGAATTAAAAGAGTGGTACCCGTTCTTAATCCTTTATCTTTTATAGCAGGATTTTCATTCAAAATATCCTGAATATCTATACCATAAATTTTTGAAATACCATATAAACTCTCCCCCTTCTTGACATTATGCACATAATATTCCTTTCCATTTATTTTTTCAATTGTTTTTGACTTTTCCTGAGAAAAAAAATAATTAAAACTAAATATTAATATAAATAAATATAAAAACTTTACATTTTTCATCTGAATAATTTGAATGCCTGTTTTCAATAATTTGCCACAAAGATAAGCATAAGCATAAATACTCTGCAAACATAAATAATATTATTGTAATTCACTTTACTCTAAAACAAACTGAACCTAATCGGCTCGCTTCGCTCGCCGCAACTACTAAAAAATCCAAATAATGCCTGTCTATAAAAAAATTCGTATTTTTAATCAATTAAAAACTATTTTTGCCGCAAAAATGAAAAGATGGGTGAACAGCAAGAACATAATGAATTAGAAAATATCAAACATATTTCAGATTTATACAAAGATTGGTTTATTGACTACGCATCTTATGTTATTCTTGAAAGAGCCGTCCCACATATTGATGATGGATTAAAACCTGTTCAAAGACGCATCCTTCATAGTATGTGGGAAATGGATGATGGCAGATACAATAAAGTTGCCAACATCATTGGTAATACTATGAAGTATCACCCACACGGTGACGCAAGTATTACAGATGCCCTTGTAGGCTTAGGTCAAAAAGATTTGCTCATTGATACTCAAGGAAACTGGGGAAATATTCTCACAGGCGATAGTGCTGCTGCTGCTCGTTATATTGAAGCGCGACTCACTCCTTTTGCTCAAGAAGTTGTTTTTAATCCTAAAACTACCGTATGGCAATTAAGTTATGATGGTAGAAATAAAGAACCCGTAACTCTTCCCGTAAAATTTCCGTTACTTCTTGCAATGGGTGTTGAAGGTATTGCTGTGGGATTATCCTGTAAAATTTTACCACACAACTTTAATGAACTGATTGATGCTTCAATTGCTGTCCTTCGCAATAAAAAAGTAGAAATATATCCTGACTTTCCAACAGGCGGAATTATTGATGTCAGCAACTACAACGATGGAAAAAGAGGTGGAAGAATAAAAGTACGTGCTAAAATAAAAGAACTCAATAGCAAAACCCTTGTAATCACAGAAATTCCTTTTGGCACCACAACTTCTGCACTCATTGATAGTATTATTGTTGCAAATGATAAAGGCAAACTCAAAATTAAAAAGATAGAAGATAACACTTCTGAAAATGTTGAGATTATACTGCACCTTCATCCCGATGTATCTACAGATGTTACTATTGAAGCACTTTATGCTTATACTCAATGTGAAATGACCATTTCTACAAATGCGGTAGTGATAGAAAATGATAAGCCAAGATTTATGTCTGTTTCCGAAATGTTGAAATACTCTGCTCAAAGAACATTAGACCTTCTAAAAAAAGAATTGGAAATTGAACTCAATGAATTAAAAGAAAAATGGCACTTTGCTTCAATAGAAAAAATTTTCATCAAAGAAGAAATGTACATTGACTTCAAAAAGTTTGATTCAAAAGAAGCATTGTACGAATACCTTTTCAAAAGATTTGAAAAATATAAAAAACAACTTATTCGTCCTATCAATGAAAATGATTTGCAAAAACTTACCCAAATACCGATGATTCGTATCACCCGCTTTGATAGTGCAAAAGCAGATGAAACCATTAAAGAACTGGACGAAAAAATAAAACAAACTCAATATCATCTTGATAACATTGTAGAATACACCATTAATTACTTCAAAGAACTCAAAAGAAAATACGGCAAAGGCAAAGAGCGTAAAACTGAAATAAGAACACTACATCAAATTCAAAAAACAGAAATTAGTATTCCTAATCAAAAATTATACATTGACAGAGAAGAAGGATTTATTGGAACTTCATTAAAGAAAAACGAATTTTTATTTGAATGCAGTGATAATGATGAAATCATTGCTATTACTGAAGAAGGCACAATGAAAGTAGTAAAAGTAACCGATAAAGTTTATATTGGCAAAAAAATACTTTACGCTGGTATATTCAAACGAAATGATGATAAAACTACTTATCACATGATTTATCGGGATGGCCCAAAAGGCATTTATTTTATCAAAAGATTTACCATTGGAGGCGTTACACGTGATAAAGAATATAACCTAACAAAAGGTACTCCAAATTCAAAAGTTGTTTATCTTTCAGTTAATCCTAATGCCGAAACTGAAAAAATTATTGTGCTTTTGAAACCCAATAGTGGTGCAAGAAAAACAGAATTAGAATTTGATTTTGCTTCATTAGATGTAAAAAACAGAAATGCTATTGGAAACATCCTTACTAAATATCCAATTGCAAAAGTTTTATTAAAAGAAAAATCAGCAGGCAAAATAAGTGCAGAAAACTGGTGGTATGACCCTGCAACCAAAAAACTTAATCAAAATGAAACAGGCAAATATCTTGGTGCTTTTTACCCTGATGACAAAATAATGGTGATTACTAAAAATGGATATTACAAAGTCATTCAACCTGATGTATTAGCATTCTTTGATGATAATACTATCTTTGTAGAAAAATTAGAAGAGGATTCCATCTTAACCATTGTATATTTTGATGGTGAAAGTAAAAATTTCTATATTAAAAGATTCAAGCCAGAAAATACTAACTCTCGCTTGATGATTATTAACGAACACCCAGATTCTTACATTGAACTCATAACTACAATTCAACAACCTAAAATAAAATTACAATTTGCAAAAGAAAAAGGAAAAGAAATTCCTGATGAATATGTAAACCTTGAATTGCTTGCTCCAGTTGCTAATAGCCGTGCTAAAGGGAAAAAACTCAGTGCTCATAAAATCAAACAAATTATTTTAGAAGAACCCGAAGAATTGAAACAAGCCAAAGAATTTTTAAATAATCAAAAAGATGATACAATCGAATTAACTCCAGAAGAATTACACAAAAAAGCATTAGAAAAATTAAACTCAAAAAATTTGCCGGGCGGAATGGGACAAATTAATTTTGATTTGTAGTACTCTAAATAATTTCTTACCTTTATCAAAAATTCAGAATGTCAGACAGTTTAGTTATCATACCTACCTACAACGAAAAAGACAATGTAGAGTTAATGATTCGTACAGTATTTAATTTACTTGTACCTTTTGATATTTTAATTGTAGATGATAATTCACCAGATGGCACAGCACAAATTGTTCAATCTCTTCAAAAAGAATTTCCTGAAAAACTTCATCTTTTATTAAGAAAAGAAAAAAACGGATTAGGTAAAGCATACATTGCAGGTTTTCAATGGGCACTTCAAAAAAATTACAACTTTATTTTTGAAATGGATTGTGATTTTAGCCATAATCCGCAAGATTTAATAAGATTAAGAGAAGCATGTTTAAATAATTTTGATGTTGCTATTGGCTCAAGATATTGCAAAGGCGGAAAAGTAAAAGATTGGCCATTAGGCAGAATTTTAATGAGTTATTTTGCATCCCTGTATGTTCGCTCAATACTCTGGATTCCAATACACGATACAACTTCAGGATTCAAGTGTTACAAAAGAAAAGTTTTAGAAACTATTCCACTTGAATCTATTCAATTTACAGGATATGCATTTCAAATTGAAATGAAGTATGCTGCCTATAAATTAGGATTCAAACTTACAGAAGTACCCATTTTATTCAAAGATAGAGAAAAAGGTCAAAGTAAAATGAGTATCAAAATTTTTAGAGAAGCATTGATAGGCGTTTTAAAAATGAGATTCAAAAGTTACAAAAGAAGATAAGTGTTTTTTGATAAAAAAATCAAAACTTATAACTATAATTTACAAGCAATTGAAAACGTTTATACAAATTTGGTACTATTGGTACTTCAATACTACCCATGTTTTGGTATGGAATTGGCGGACAACCTAAACAACCCATATTAAAACTGTATAAGTAATATGGTTTTACTTCATTATATTTATTTTCTTTTAGTGTATTAATATTTGAAATTAAATTGGCCAAAGAAAAATAAACTGAGATATTTTGATTTTTAGATATTGTACGACTTATTCCCGCATTATACTTAACCAAACCTAAAAAATCAGTATTTTTATCAATAAATCTTCTATCTATTTTTGAATACGTTGTTGTGAATAAATTTATTGTGTAATATATGGGTGAAAAAACAACTGGAATTATTATAAACCAAGATAGAAGACCCTCATCTTCTAGAAAGAATGTATTGTTTAAGTAAACCCTACCAAAATCAGATTCGTAATCCTTATTTTTCAAAACATATTTACCTCCAATTTTCATACCTTCAATTAAACTACTACTTTCTATTGCAAAATGAATAGTATATTTTTTCCATATCTGCGAGCTGTATTTTAATGAATATCCAAATCTTAATGTCTTAAATGGATATATTGTAGGCCCTCCATAATATTTAAGCATACTATCATGTAAATTTCTATATTGTGAATCATAATTATACATTACATGGTTTGTAAATGCATCGGCTGTGTTATATTTGTTTTGATACCATGCTTTTTCCTCTGGCGTAGTCGCATTTTTATATACACCATTCAAATTATAGAAACAAACTCTATACTCTTCAAATGCTAAATTTACTCCCCAACTCCAATGTTTACTTTTCCTGAAATTCCTAAAATAATTTACTTGCACTCCATACATTGATAAATTTAATAATTCATTATTTTTGAAAAAACCTTTGTAAGGCACTTTAATTGCAGTAAATGGAAAACTTACTTCAATAGTATTTCTAAGATTCTTTTGAACTTTTATCGAATCTTTAGTAACATGAAGAGTGTCTAGAATATCTGCTTGAGAAAATGCTGTATAATATTGAATTAATAACATCAATAAAAATAACTCAATAATTTGAATTTTATTAAACATATAAACCTTTTAATTTTTTTGAAAATGCTTTTAATTAAAATTCAATACAAATTTACAAAAAAAATTCTAATCAAAAAAACTTTCTTTTATCTATTTAAATTCCCATCAAAACATTTACTTACATTCGCCGCTCTAAAATCTAACTAAATTTATTATATGTTTCGTTCTATAATTTCAATTACACTCATTAGTTCAACTTTAATGAGTCAAACACCTACTTCACTTATTTCTGAACAAGAAAAAAAACATTTCAAATCCATTCAACAACTAACATTTGGTGGCGATAATGCTGAGGCCTATTTTGATAAAACTGGCACTAAACTTACTTTTCAGGTTACTAATAAAAACTGGAATGTTTCCTGCGATCAAATTTATTATTTAGATTTGAAAAAAATTAAAAACAAAGATTTATCTAAAGAATCTTCTTTCAAAAAAATTAGCACAGGAAAAGGTAGAACCACTTGCTCTTATTTTATTCCTGATGGTAAACATATTCTTTTTGCTTCTACACATCACAAAATGGATTCATGTCCGCCAGTGCCTCATATTAAAGGGAAATATGTATGGCCTCTTTATCCTGAATATGATATTTTTGTTGCAGATTTAAATGGTAAAATTGTCAAACAACTTACTGATAATAATTACTACGATGCAGAAGCAACTGTATCTCCAAAAGGTGATAAAATTGTATTTACTTCTACCAGAAGCGGTGATATTGAACTTTGGGTAATGAACATTGATGGTAGCAATCCTGTGCAAATTACAAATGAATTAGGATATGACGGCGGTGCTTTCTTTTCACCCGATGGAAGTAAAATTGTATTCCGTGCATCTCGTCCAAAAACTGAAGAAGAAATAAAAGAATATAAAGAACTTCTTACTCAAAACCTTGTAGCACCCACCAATATGGAAATTTTTGTTTGTGATGCTGATGGTAAAAACCTACAACAAGTTACACATTTAGGTAAAGCGAACTGGGCACCATTTTTTCATCCTTCTGGAAAAAAAATTATTTTTTCATCTAATCATCACAGCCAAAGAGGATATGACTTTCAACTTTATATGATTGATATTGATGGAAAAAATTTAGAACAAATCACCACTGAGAGTAATTTCAATGCATTTCCAATGTTTTCACCCGATGGCAAAAAACTCATTTTTTCTTCTAACAGAAATAATAACAATACAAGAGATACAAATTTATTTTTAGTAGAGTGGAAAGATTAAATTAATTCCATTGTGCATTCTCTGGAAAGTTAGCCACATAAAAATGCGGTGTTCTGCTTACGGCCTTTTGCCAACATTTATTTCCAGAGCAATTACCAAAAACAATTTTTTTAGTTGCAGGTGTTGTAAGCCATGAATTTCTTAATAACTCATCATCTAATTGTCCTTCGCCCCAACCAGAATATCCTAAAAAGAATTTTATATCATTTGAACTTGCTTCATTTTTTTTCACTAAATCTTTAATGATTT
The DNA here is from genome assembly GCA_035405785.1 of Bacteroidia bacterium. Taxonomy (GTDB): domain Bacteria; phylum Bacteroidota; class Bacteroidia; order B-17B0; family Aurantibacillaceae; genus BPGX01. The sequence goes on along the minus strand of DAONJS010000001.1, from coordinate 333,510 downwards.
CAAAATCTCCTCCAAAATAAATTCCATCAGTTATCTCTTTGCTATTATCAACTAAATCGCCAAGTGTGTGAATATAAAACAAAGAAGAGGTTTGCACTGGCCCACCAAAATATACCGGCCATTCTGTAGCATTATCAAACATTTTCACTATATCGCTCAAAAAAACATTTTTAATGGGCTTATTGATGATAAATCCTAATGAACCTTCTTTTTCATTATGAATAGCCATCAATACAACAGATCTTTTAAAATAACTATCTATTGAAAAGGGCTCTGCAATAAGTAAACTTCCCTTTTGTGCTTTATAATTTGTAAAATCTAATGACAATGAATTTTCTTTAAAGATCATATTTTTGGAATTAATCTAAATTTCACCTTCAAATTGTATGCCAAAGGTATGGAAAATTTTTGAATTGACAAAATGTAAGAAAAAATTAGTGCAAATTACAAATTATGGTATAGGGGTATAATAAAGTTTTAAGACGGGCTTTAATGTTGGATGTTTATATCCACCCAATACAACCCGTGCAGCAAAAAAATCTTTTCTTGCTGTAAGCGTGATATTTGGATCTGTTGCCACTAATACCATTCCATAATATCTCATTTTTCCGCTTAAAATCCATTGAATATAACGAGAGATATTAAAAACATACTCACCTTTATCCTTATCATAAGTTCCGCCATAAGAAAGCAAAGAATTGTTTGAGTTATATTGATCAATAGTAAAAATTTCTCTGCCAGCACTATCTAATGCCAGTAAAGACATCCCAATAGGTGGGGCATAAAATACATCATTTGAAATAAAACTTTTATCTACTTTAAAGACCACCTCTGCCCTGTTAATAGAATAATTACCTAATGAAGATAAATTTTTCAGCGAAGGAAAATCAACATAAACTTTTGTTCCATTTAATCCTTTTACAAAAACATTTTGAGATGCAGAAGCATAATTTCCATTTAACTGATTATACAAATAAGAATTAGCACCAGAAGAATAATCATAATTAAAATGATTAACTCTTACCGAAGATGAATTATTAAATGAAAACTGATATACTTTTGATTCTTTTAATGCTGGTGGATTTCCAGTATGATAATATACATAAAAACCTGATACCTCATTACCTAAATCTATTTTCATTAAAGCACCTTGTAAAGACGAAGGATTTAGAATTGTATTTTTAGTTGTAATGTAAAAACCTTTGTAAGTATTTTGAAATGTAGTATTATCTGTAAGATATTGAAAATTAGAAATAACAGATTGAGCAAAACCATTAAATACAGGTATTTGAATAGTTTTGTAGCCCTTATATTTGATGGGCTTTGTAACGATATCTGCTAAAGCCGTTGACTGATGAGAAAAAGTAGCATTGCTGTAATAATTTACGGATGGGTCTAATGATTGATTTAAAAGATAACATTGGTATCTTTGAGGCGTAGAAGTATCTCCAACAAAATTTTCTGTAAAAACAAATATTATTTTAGCAGAATCAACAACAGCATCAGAAGGAAAAGCAACATTAGTGATATTATTTGGTAAAGAAAAGTGTGTATATAATTCAGCATCAGTCCTACCAAATACAGGATCTTGATTTGATCCTAAATACTTAAATCCCTCATTGTAAGTTCTAACGGTATCAATTTTTTGAGTTTTAAGAATAATTGAAAAAGTATCTTGATACATTGCGTGCAAAATATCAGTATCTGGTAATGTATTATCTATGATACTTTTATTTGTATTTTTTTTACAGGAAAAAAAAAGAAATATGCTTGTTAGTACTAATATAAATTTTTTCATTGTTTTTTTATCAAATTCTATCCACTAAATTGCTTTCTCTTTTTGCCATCTTTTGTTGTAAAAATTAACTCTTTTAATACCTTTATTTTTAACTGCTTCTTCAAACTCATGTCTAAAATGTCTGATAGCACTTGCCACAGGCCATGAAGCCGCATCTCCTAATGGGCATATTGTTCTGCCGTCTATTTTGCTTTGAATATCCCATAATAAATCAATATCTACCATCGTAGCAGTACCATCTATAAACTTTTTGAGAATTTTTTCCATCCAACCAGTTCCTTCTCTACATGGCGAACACTGCCCGCAACTTTCATGATGATAAAATCTGGTAAATGTATATAAATTCTCTACAATATTTGTATCTTCATCCATCACAATAAAACCACCTGAACCCAGCATTGTACCTGTTTGAAATCCGCCATCAGCTAAACTTTCATAACTCATCAATCTTGGCTCACCTTTGGCTGTCTTCAAAATCAATTCTGCAGGAAGTACAGGAACTGAAGAACCTCCTGCTACAACTGCTTTTAATTTCTTACCATTTCTAATGCCTCCGCAGTATTCATCAGAATATATGAATTCTTCTACTGGCAATCCTAACTCTATTTCATAAACGCCTGGCTTATTAATATGCCCAGATGCAGAAATAAGTTTTGTTCCAGTAGATTTTCCAATTCCAATTTTTGCATATTCTTCTCCACCCATTTGAACAATTGGTACTACCGCAGAAATTGTCTCTACATTATTAACCACAGTTGGACATCCCCAAAGTCCTGCCACTGCTGGAAATGGCGGTTTAATACGTGGATTACCTCTTTTACCTTCTAATGATTCAATCAATGCAGTTTCTTCTCCACAAATATATGCCCCGGCTCCAACCTGAACAAAAATGTCTAATGAATAATCAGTCCCAAGTATATTTTTTCCTAACCATCCATGCTGATATGCTTCTGCAATGGCTTTTTCTAAAATTCTTGAAACATAGAAATATTCTCCTCTAATATAAATATAAGAAGTATTGGCACCTAAAGCATAAGATGAAAGTATCATTCCTTCCACTAAAAGATGTGGAATTTTTTCCATCAAATATCTGTCTTTGAATGTACCTGGCTCTGATTCATCAGCATTACAAAGCAAATAACGAGGAACACCTTGTGGCTTTGCTAAAAAACTCCATTTCATTCCCGTTGGGAAACCTGCTCCACCTCTACCTCTTAATCCAGATTTTTTTACTTCTTCAACAATTTGATCTGGCGTGTAATTTTTTAATGCTTTTTCAACTGCAGTATAACCGCCATTTTGACGATATACCTCATAATTTTCAATACCTGGAATATGTACTTTATCTAATAACAATTTTCTACCCATAATTTTTTATTTTGTGTGATACCATTCTAAATCAGTATAATTTCTTCTTTTATTTTCAGATTTATATTTTTTAATAATTTCATCAATTTTTTCAAATGTCAGGTTTTCATGATAAGAAGCCCCGCACTGCATCATAGGGGCAGTACCACAAGAACCCAAACATTCAACTGTTTTTAAGGTAAACATTCCATCAGGTGTTGTTTCACCTTCTTTTATTCCTAATTTCTTTTCAATATATTCTACTATTTCATTAGCCCCATTAAGCCAGCAAGAAGAGGTTCTGCAAACTTCTAACACACATTTCCCAACTGGTTTAAGATTGAACATAGTATAAAAACTTGCCACTTCAAATACTTCAATGGGTGTTATATCTAATAATTCCGCTACATAATCCATTACTTCTGGACTGAGCCATCCATCATTTTCTGCCTGAGCAATATGTAATACTGGGATAAGTGCTGATTTTTGTTTTCCTTCAGGATACCTTTGTTTAATTTTTTCTATTGTTTGAAGTGCTTCATCACTAAATTTAATTTGTTTTCTTTTTTCAGGATCAAAAGGTAAAACGCCGTGAATTTGTGCAGACATTGTTTTTTATTTTTCTGCAAAAATACGAAATAATTTACTTTCTGTTAATAGATTATTTTTCTATAAGATTCTGTACATTTATTTTGTCAAATTAAATGTACATTTGCTTCAAAAAAAATATGTCAATAGATATACACACCCATATTATTCCTGCAGAACTTCCTGATTTTTCTAAACAATTTGGATATGGTGAATTTATTACGCTTCACCATCACTTACCCAACAAGGCATGGATGATGCAAGGTGATAAAAAGTTTAGAGAAATTGACATTAACTGCTGGGATGTTTCTGTAAGATTAGAAGAAATGGACAAATTCAAAATTGATATTCAGGTTATTTCAACTATTCCTGTAATGTTTAGTTACTGGGCAAAACATGAAGATGGTTTAGTTGTTTCAAGATTTTTAAATGATCATATTGCAGAAATTATTAATCAATACCCTAAAAAATTTGTTGGATTAGCCACTGTGCCAATGCAAGATGTTTCATTAGCAATTAAAGAATTAGAAAGATGTAAAACACTTGGATTTAAGGGTGTTCAAATTGGCAGTAATGTCAATCAGAAGAATCTAACCGAACAAGAATTTGGTGAATTTTTTGCTGCATGTGAAAGTTTAGATATGGCTTTGTTTATTCATCCATGGCAAATGATGGGGCAAGAATACATTTCAAAGTACTGGTTACCTTGGTTAGTAGGTATGCCTGCTGAAACTGCAAGGGCTATTGCTAATATGATATTTAGCGGCGTATTTGATAAACATCCTAATTTAAGAGTATGCTTTGCTCACGGCGGTGGATCATTTATTCCCACTATTGGCAGAATAGAACATGGATGGGAATGTCGCCCAGACCTCGTGGCTATTGATAATCCAAATAATCCAAGAAATTATTTAGGTAAATTTTGGGTTGATTCTCATACTTGCGATAAAAAATTATTGAAATACATTATTGATGAAATAGGAGTAGATAAGGTTGTACAGGGTTCTGACTATCCATTTCCTTTGGGAGAAGCAGTGCCGGGCGAATTAGTAAGAACCGCCAATAATTTATCTGAAAAAGAAAAACATATTATTCTTGACGAAGCACCAAGAAAATGGTTGAAGTTGGAGTGAAGAGTGAAAAGCGAAAAGTGAAAAATGAAAAGCAATAAGTGAAAAGTGAAAAATTTTTAGTACCGATGCTAAAGTTCTCTATACTGACCGAAAGCGTCAGCATTGTGAATTTTTATTTGTTAGTGTTTAGTTATTCATCAATTCAAATTATTAAATTAAAATTCAAAACTAATCACTAAAAACTCAAAACTTTTCACTATTCACTTTTCACTATATTTGCCGCCTTTAATTTTTTATTATGGCTTTAAAATGTGGAATTGTAGGGCTACCAAATGTTGGAAAATCTACTTTATTTAATTGCTTAAGTAATTCAAAAGCACAAGCAGCAAATTTTCCTTTTTGTACAATAGAACCCAATGTAGGAAGCATCATTGTGCCCGATGAGAGATTGAATAAAATTGCTGAACTTGTAAAACCACAAAATATAGTACCCACTACTGTAGAAATTGTAGATATAGCAGGTCTTGTAAAAGGTGCAAGCAAAGGCGAAGGATTAGGCAACAAGTTTCTTTCAAATATTCGCGAATGCGAAGCGATATTGCATGTGATTCGTTGTTTTGAAAACCCTAATGTAGTGCATGTAGAAGGCAGTGTTAATCCAATAAGAGACAAAGAAATTATTGATATAGAATTACAACTCAAAGATTTAGAAACAGTAGATGCAAGATTAAAAAGAATAGAAAAACAAGCCAAAACAGGTAATGACAAAGAAGCACAAAAGACATTTCAAATTTTAGAAAATATTAAAAAAACATTAGAACAAGGAAAATCTGCAAGAACATTAAATTTAAGCAACGAAGATAAAGAAAAAATAAAGGACTTGAACTTGCTTACATTAAAACCTGTATTGTATGTATGTAATGTAGATGAAGCCTCTGCCAAAACTGGCAATCAGTATTCTGAACAAATAGAAAAAGTGGCTAAAGAAGAAAATGCTGAAGTACTTATTATTACTGCACAAATGGAAAGTGAAATAGCAACATTAGAAACCTATGAAGAAAAACAAATGTTTTTAGCCGAACTTGGTTTAGATGAACCCGGAGTAAATAAATTGATTAAAAAAGCATATAGCTTGCTTAATTTACAAACCTATTTTACTGCTGGCGTAAAAGAAGTAAGAGCATGGACTATAGAAAAAGGATGGACTGCTCCACAAGCCGCAGGCGTAATTCATACTGACTTTGAAAAAGGATTTATTAAAGCAGAAGTAATTGCGTATGAAGATTTTATTAAATATGGTTCAGAAGCCGCTTGCAGAGAAGCGGGTAAATTAAGAATAGAAGGAAAAGAATATATTGTACAAGATGGGGATATCATGCATTTTAGATTTAATGTTTAATATTCAATGTTCAATTCTCAATGTTCAATGATCTGCCCAAAATGGCCAGCAACCTAACTAAATTGCGTCGGCACTAAAAATTAAAAACTAAAAGCTCTTCTCTAAAATGTAGAAGTAATACTTATTGCCACACCATTTGAAGCAGGAACATTTCTGCACACCCCACCTACACAAAATACACCGGCTCTTTGTTTTCCGTAAGTAATGCTTATTCTGTTTGAATCTTTAATAAATCCTATACCTCCGGTATAATAATGTAATTGCAATTTAGAATCAGGATTTCCATAATTATATTGATCTATCAATGTTACATAAAAATGTGATGATGGTGTCCATTCTAATAATCCCACAGCCCAACTTCCTCCATTGATGTCTTTATGATAAGCATATCTTTCTTGTAACTCCATTCTAATAGCAGAATGCGGTTTGTATTTGTAAGTTACATCTATCACTCCAATATGTGCTTGCATATTTGGAAAACCAGCATTTGATGAATTAAACATAACTATATTTCTATTGTAAAATTGATTTGAATACAATGCAGTAAATTTCCACTTCTTATTGATTTTTCTCTGTATTTCTATAAAAAAATCATGATAATATTGATCGCCAATTTCATCCCATCGGGTACTATACAAATTCATTGAGGTAGCAGAATCAGATAGTGGATGAATTTTCAATCCATTTGCAAATGAAAAATTAATAGTTACATCTGTGCCATAAGTTCCTCCTAATAGAGTATTTTTAGGTAATTTAAATTGCATTTCAGCCATGCCGCCAATTTCCCCATTTGGTTGAGTGGCATAAGGATAAAATGCAGGCATCAAATAAGTATGTTGTTTGGTAGTTGCTGGCATATAATTTATCAGCAATTGTTGTAATGTTGCATCTCTTTCACTTCTAAAATTCATATTGTCTATTCTTTTACCTTGTAATATAAATGCAAATCCACTTGTTGCATAAGAGAAGGATGCAAACAATGCTTCTCCAAACTTATAACTATAATTATTGATATAAGATGGATCATTGATTTTATATGCATATTCTGCAAAAAAATTAATGCTTTCATTGATTATATTTATTCTGCCGCCATAACATCCTACATTTTCAGGTAAAACTAAATCTGGATCTTTATCTGCCTGATATTTACTTACAAAACTTCCTCCAATTATAAATTTTGTTTTCAAATTCAATGAATCAAACAAATCATTTATCACTAATTCTCCATCAAATGCTCTAACTATACCTTCTCCTAATGAAAAAAAGTTTCTTTGTCTTCCTATTAAACCTTTGAATGTTAATGCTTTGTGAGGAGTGGCTATTACTCTTGCTCCATCTAATGAATTATCATACAACAATCCGGGTTCATAATATGTTCTGAAAATAAGTCCACTGCCAAATTGCTCATAGATATTACCGATAGTAATGTCTAACAAATCTGTTTTATATCTTGCAAATCTATATGCAATACCTTGTCCTTTGTATCTTTTATCAAATCCCTGCATCACATTATTATATGCTTCATATCTAATGCCAGCAGAAAATTTATCTTTTTCATAAACGATATTTCCAAATACATTAGACAAAACTTTTTCTGGTACTTTTGGTGCACCTATCAATGAATCTGGCTCATAATATTGTGCATCAATTTCAAAATTACCATGCACTGTTGCATCACTTTTGTTTTGTGCATTTAATTGAATTAAAAAACTACAAAAAATGATTATCCAAATATTTCTCATTTTTTTCGGACAAAGTATTTAAAAATTTAATTCTTAAACAAATTTAATTTCGTATAAATTTTGCATAATAAAAATTCTTTCCATCATTTAATACAATAAAATAACTTCCTGATGAAAGCATTGATAAATCTGTAATTGCATTATCATCTAATGGAATAACTTTTATCAATTTCATTTCAGCAGAGTAAATATTTGCATTCAATTTTTTATGTTTTATCTCATCAGGAATTTCAATTTTTAAAGATTGTGATGAAGGATTTGGATAAACTTTCAACTCTTTCATTTTATCAAACTTTATTTCATTAATACCTGTAAATGTCCCGTTTTTGTTAGCAAAAGTATATTCTCCTAAAAGCAATGTATCTACATACAACATTCCTGCTTTGCTTCCTGAAGGATATTTTGTAAAACTTACTTCTCGCCAATCGCTTGATACATCTGGTCTATATAATACTGTTATACTATCTGAATTTATAAAAGTCAAACATGTGTCCATACAACCATAACCTGAATAAACCAGATTACCACTATAATTCAACCTCAGTTTTGCATAAAATCCGTTACTCAATTTTCCTGAAATTTTCCAATAATGTTGATTAGATAATTTATACTTTTTACCTGTTAAATTTTTTTGTGGGTCTGGTTCAGCAAAATGATGTTCTGCATAAATAAAAGATGAATCATTCCCTTTATTAATTACATTGATACTAATTTTTGAATTTGCAAAACTTATATTTCCAGTGTTTTTAATAACCTTTGCATCTCCTAATGAAGCATAAGCAAGTTTTTTATCATAATTCAAAATAACAAATTCAGGTAAAAAATTTAATGTGGTTGTAAACGTTATTACACTACCTGAAACGATTGCTTTGTAAGTATGTGGTTGCCAGTTATTATCAAAAAATGAAACTGAAAGTGGAACATTATTGTAAAATGAAGGTGCCCCATGTAACTTTTGTTTTATATAAACTTTTGCCAAATAATTACTTCCACTTAAATTTTGATACCTTGCTGAATCTATTGTAAACACAGGATAGCCGCCATTGAATACCCATCCTTGAAAAAAATCATTTAAACTCAAACCTGAATAATTTTCTAACAACTGTTGAAATTCCGCACTGTTCATATTTTTAAATGCCTTTTGGGTAAGCACATATTTTAATCCACCAAAAAACAAACTATCACCCATATAAGTCCTTAAATTATGTGCTACAATAGCACCCTTTTTATACACATGGTCTCCATAAGTGTATTGAGATGGCACACCTGAAACTGGCCAATATTGTTGTTCTTTGAAATTTCCAAACTGCACCATTTCAGAAAGCATTGATAACAATTGATTTTGATATTGTGAATAATTATATTTGTTTTCTAAAAAAATCATTTCGCTGTATGTAGCCATACCTTCGTTAATCCACATATCTTCCTGTGTTTCGCAGGTTACCAAATCGCCCCACCAGTGATGAGATAATTCATGAGCCATCAATTGTGCTTCATAAGCAGTTGTGCCTATTGCTAATTGAGGATATGCAATGTTTGTTGCATGCTCCATCGCTCCACTACTAAATGGAACAAGACAATACCCTACTCTGTTCCATTGATACAAACCATATTTATCTTCAAAGATATTAACAGCATTTGGTAAATTGACAAATGCAACCTTTACGCCATTTGTATCAGATAGCCTTGCAGCAATTATAGCAGGTATGGTATGAGAAGGTGTACTGATGACGGATTTTACTTCTGTATAATCTGCTACTGCCACTGATGCCAAATAAGAAGGAATTTCATTCAACATTTTCCAGTGACGAATTCTTTTACCATTTAGAATAGTATCTTTAATCATCATTCCATTACAATAAGCAAACTTTGTAGTATCTGAACTAATGTAAAAATCATATTTGCTTTTTTCAACAAAATTATCAAAACAAGGAAACCAAACTCTTCCAAAATTATGAGGCACAGCCGCAAATCCAACACCTAAATTAAATGCATAATTGCCATTAAAATAAAAACCTCCCCACCCAGAAGCATCCATTTGTGGCACACCATGATAAAAAACTTTGATGTAAGTGGTATCACCTGTATTTTTAGTTCCATTCAATGATACATTCAATAATGTGTCATTGTAAGAAAATAATGTATTGACATTATTCACTTTCACCGAATCAATTTGCATTTTAAGTAAATCAAAACGAATAGATGATTGACCATTCATCTTTGTAACCATTTGAATCTCAGTATATCCTGCAATTGTAGATGAAGTAAATAATACATCCAAATGAATATCATAATGTAAAATATCAAAAGTATCACTTCTCATATTTTCTGGTGAGTAATACAAACTATAAGTGTTTTGAACCGATTTATTTTTTTGACAGGAAAAGTTATTTTGTGAAAATACTAACGCACTAAAAAAAATCATCAAAATACAAATAGTATATTTTTTCATTTTTAAATTTTTGCTGAAAATATAAACAAATTCCTACACTTAGTAAAAACTGATTTAAATCATTAATAATATTGACAAAAAAATCATTATCTTTGCAGAAAAATATAAAGATATGGAAGCACAAGTAAAATCATCTCCAAACACTGCAAAAACAGGTGATTGGTTACCTATCAATGGCACTGATTATGTAGAATTTTATGTAGGAAATGCAAAACAAGCCGCATATTATTATCAAACCGCATTTGGCTTTCAGCCACTTGCATATAGCGGATTAGAAACAGGTAACAGAGAAACTGCATCTTATGTTTTACAACAAGGCAAAGTAAGATTAGTGCTTACTTCTCCTTTAAATTCAAAACATCCTATCAATCAACATATTGTAAAACATGGTGATGGTGTAAGAGTAATAGCTCTCTGGGTAGATGATGCTACAAAAGCATTTGAAGAAACTGTAAAAAGAGGTGCTAAGCCATTTTTATCACCCACAAAATATGAAGATAAAGATGGTTATGTCATTCAAAGTGGTATTCATATTTATGGCGATACTGTACATATTTTTACTGAAAGAAAAAACTACAATGGTGTATTTCTTCCTGGCTATCAGGCATGGAATCCTGAATATAAAACAACACCATTAGGATTTAAATACATTGACCACATGGTTGGAAATGTAAATTTAGGTGAAATGAATTTGTGGGTAAAATTTTATGAAGAAGTGATGGGTTTTTACAACCTGCTTACTTTTGATGACAAAGATATTTCTACTGAATACTCTGCTTTGATGAGCAAAGTGATGTCTAATGGAAATGGTTATATTAAATTTCCTATTAATGAACCTGCAAAAGGTAAAAAGAAATCTCAAATTGAAGAATATCTTGATTTTTATGAAGCACCAGGTGTGCAACACATTGCATTAGCCACTGATAACATTATTGAAACCGTAACAGAAATGAGAAAAAGAGGTGTTGAATTTTTAGACACTCCAGACACTTATTACGAAACAGTTTTAGACAGAGTAGGTAAGATTGATGAAGATTTAGAAACATTAAGAAAATTAAAAATCCTTATTGACAGAGATGATGAAGGTTATTTACTTCAAATCTTTACAAAACCTGTTGAAGACAGACCTACTTTATTTTATGAAATCATTCAAAGAAAAGGTGCAAAATCTTTTGGAAAAGGAAATTTCAAAGCATTGTTTGAAAGCATTGAAAGAGAACAAGCAAAGAGAGGTAATCTATAATCTCGTATTTTCTTTAGTAACTAATTAACTAAAAAACCTCTGGACATCCAGAGGTTTTTTAGTTTTTATATTAATTAATATTTTGATTAATGTTGAATAACAATTTTCTCAATTGAGAATTCACTTTCATTTCTGTAAATTCTTACAAAATAAATTCCATTTGATAAATTAGAGACATCAATACGATTTTTATTCAAATCAATTTCTTTCACTTTAATAGCTGAACCAGAAATATCAAATAACTCTATTTTTTTCACATCTGATTTATTTTTCAAATATAGAAAATCATTTGTTGGATTTGGGTAGATATTAGAATTATTTTGATTGAATTGTTTGACTATTGTAGTAGTATCTGTAATTTTATAAGTTACATAAAAAGAAAATGGCCCTGTAGGTGAGTAATAAGAAGGCAAAGTTACTTTACAAGAATACATACTATTAGGAAGAGGATTATTGACAGTAATTGTTGGTGATGTAGCCCCTGTGTTCCAGAGATAAGATGAACCTGCTTCACTAATTGCTGATAGTGTAACCATTGGTTGAATTGGAACATTTAATACACCATCACAATCCATATCAATATAACTGTAAGCAAAATGGCCACCGAGAGCACAATCTGCATTAACTGCAAATAATGTAACTACTTGACCTGCGTATGAAGATAAATTAATACCTCTAATTGTCCAGGGTTTAAATAATAGAAAACTACTACAATTAGAAGCGACTAAACCTACAGTAGAAGTAGTACCTGTTTGATATAAATATAAACTTCCTGGAATTGTATCACCATTTTGGTCTAACAAACCTATTACAAAATAAGGATTATCAGTAGGAGCATGACCTGGTGCTTGTAGATATGTTGAATATGCATACAAAAAGCTTGTATCACTTGAAGTAGGAGCAAAAGTATAAGTCAATGCTTCAACTTTAGATCCAGGAGCATTTACCACACCCAATCTTGCACTATACTGCCCAAAACCTAATGGTACAATAGGTTGATAATTTCCGGGTGCTCCCGTTGAGTCACTGCATGGAATAGTAGTTGCTGTTTCAATTCCAAACTCAGGCGGAGATGTATTAAAAGCAGTAATACTCACAGAATAGCTACCTAAATTATTTCCTTTTGCACCAAACCACCCTACAAATGAATTTGTTTCAAAACCATCATTACAATTTTGTGCATACAAATTGAAAGTAATCAATCCTGTTGCACCAATCATCATTAACTTTGATAAAATTTTTGTTTCCATAATTTTAATTTTTATATCAATCACTCAAGAGTTATTCCAAAATTATTTAAATATTCAAGAATCTAATGCAATAATGTTACATGTCCGACAACTTGATGAGAATTTTTGAGCGCATCTCTGTATCTGATTTTGTAAACATAAACATCTTGTGGAAGTTTTGCTCCATTTTTAGTACCATCCCAACCTTTATCAATATCATTTGTTTTGAAAATTAAATGACCCCATCTATCAAAAATCAACATTTCATATCCTCCTTCTAAATCTATTCCATAAGGAGAATAAACGGGTTTGAATTCTTCATTCAATCCATCATCATTAAACGGTGTAAATGCATTTGGCAAATAAAATCCATATTCATTTTTCACATTAATTGTTTTGGTTACTGAATCTTTACAACCATAGATATTAGTAGCCCACAAAGTAACAGGATATGTTCCAGCCATTGTAAAGGTAGTAGAAGTATTTACATCAGTTGTGCTGTACATATTTGCCACATTCCATGTATAAGTATTGCCGGAAATTGGTGATGAATTATTTTGTAAGAGAACATCTCCATTTGCTACTGTTAACTCAAATCCGGGTTCTGCAATAAAATCAGCTTTTGGTCTTGGGTAAACAACTAATTGATTAGGCATAATAGAGAATGTTGAACACCCTACATCATCAATAAAACCAGCTCCTACACTATATGTTCCAGGTGTGGATATAGTTGGCTCAAATGGATTACCTTGATGTGGTGGTAGTCCTTGAACCATCCATGTAACTGTTCCTACTGTAGATGTTTGTGCAGATAAATTGAATTTCACAGGTGTACAACCTTTTAGTGGATTTGCAGAAATTGATATTGTCGGTTGTGGATTAACTTTAACTGCAATTGTAGAGGCATCTGGGCAAAGCGTTGCAGTTGGTGAAGAATGAGTTGAATACTGTAATATAAATGTACCTGGCCCTGACATAGATGGATTAAAAACTCCACCTGAAACACCAGTTCCCTGCCATGTTCCACCTGGATATTGTGCTATAGAATTAAGGTTAAAAGGTAATGCATTGTAACAGAACGGGCCTGCTGTTCCAGTTAATGTTGCGGGAATAAATTGTTCAACAGATACATTTGTAGTTGCTGTCTTTTGACAAGCACCATTTGAAGCAAATATAGTGTATGTTAATACATTATTTCCAATGTTAGCCGCAGATGGATAAAACACACCATTAGCAGTAAGTGCGTTAGATGTACCAAATACTCCACCTGTTGGCGTTACTGTTACTTGTTGAGGTGGAAAGGTATTACAGAATGGCCCCATTGGAACAAATGATGGAGTTGGTAAAGAATCTATACTTACAACTAAATAAGAAGTATCAGGACATAAAGTAACCGTTGGAACAGAATGGTTGAAATAAGTTAGTGTATGTGTAGATGGTCCGGCTGCACTTGGGTTAAATACCCAGCCACTCACACCATTACCAGACCAAGTTCCATTAGCATCTTGTACTAAAGTTTGAAGGTTAATTGTTGAATTAGGTAAGCACATTGGGTTTATTGTTCCTGTTAATGTAGCAGGATGATATTGTTCAACATTGATGGTAATTGAAGATGTAGATGAGCAGGTACCAGTCCCATTTGTTGCAATGATAGTATTTGTTCCTATTGTCGCTAAAGAAGGAGTGAAAATACCATTACTATTCAAATAAGAAGTGGTTGTAAGAGAAGATGAGGATGGTGTAACGGTAACTTGAAATGGAGTAAAATTATCACATACTTTGGATGGTGCTGAAATGGTTGGTGTATTTGGAACAAACACCTGAACACTTGCGGTTTGAGATTGAGCACAATTGATTTGATTAATAGGGTTTACTGTTACAGTATAAATCATAGTTGTGCTGGCAGTAACTGTAGGTATACAAGTTGTAGATTGAGTATTGGTAGAAGAAAGGAAGGTAGAAGGTGTCCAATTATAAGTAAATTGAGAAGGATTAGCCCCTGCGCAATTACCAAATTTCACATTAGGACGATTGGTACTTGTTGTACCACTAACTTGTCCGCATGCTGGGTTAGAATCACTGTAATAATATACACATCTTACTACCCCTGTATTTGTTGAAGGCATGATTGGATTGCTTGTATAACCAACAATATTGTAACATACATCCACTAATATATTTGAAACTCCATCCCAATCATAATTTGTTGTAAAATTATGAGTATTCCAACCTGTAACAGGAGAGTAATTAGCAGGTCCCCATACAGTTGTAAATCCACTATTATCAAATGATGATGTCAATTGAGTAGCAGATGTACATTTTATTTTAATGGTAAATCCCGGTAAATTTCCAATATATCCTGCAGGAATAGAAGAGACCATAAAAGCAATTGAACTTAATTTACCAGGCTGAACACCAGCTGCTAATAATTCTGCTGCTGTGAATAACATTTGATGTCTGGCATTTCTATACCAGTTTCCATACACGCTTGGCCATGTATATTGTGTATTTTGATTGCTTCCATTTCCTACTTGTATTACATTTGGATTAGTGCACATACCTGTTGCTGGTCCGCAAGAGGTAGGTGCCATTGTTCCAAAATTTACAGCGAGATTAACAGTTCCACTATAACACATTGTAGTTGTAGTTGGTGTAAGGGTATAACTAAATGTATAAGGTGATATTGTAAATGTAGTAGTGTAGAAACAAGAACCATCAAAAACGGTAGCTGTATAATTACCAATAGCCAAACCTGTTAAGCTATCTTTTTTACTGTAAGAAGTAAGCGTGTGGTTATAACTTGCTCCTGTAACAGAATAAGAAAATGGTCCGCTATTAGGTGTTTGTAAATTGACAGTTGCATATCCGACATTACCACTTGAAGCACAAATAGATGCCACACTACTCATTTGAATATTACCTAATGGTGATGTAGATTGTAATGTATATTTAATAGAATCTTTACATCCTTGTGCTGTTATATAAGACATGTATAAAATCATTCCATTAGAGGGTGGTGTAATTGTAGCAGAAGATTGACCATTAAAAGCAGCGGCCGGTAAAAAGTTACTCCACCACCATTGATAATTGGTTCCTCCAGGAGGAGCGTTTATTACAGCAAATGGGTTACCATTACAATAATAAACTGTTTGTTGTGAATAAGTAGGTGGTTTTGTGCCTACTTGAACTGTAGCACTTGCTAACCCACAAGAAGGTGCAGAAACATTGACTGTATAAATACCTGGTGGCAAATTTACTGCTGTGTTAGTATTACTTACTGTAGCACCACTACTATTAACCCATTGGTAATTATAACCCAAATTACTTCCAGTTACATTTACCCACGTAGATCCACTTGATCCATTTACACAACTTGGATTTGAGCCAATAGAAGTTATCTGAACATTGGATATTTTGATGGTATCATTGAGAGTAACTGTACAACCACTTCCTGTAACCATTTGAACCTGATATACTTGACCTGAAACTGCAGGAACAATGGTAATTGTTTGAGTATTACCACCTTGTGATGGTGGAACAGGAGATCCAGATGGTGTATACCATTGATAAGCCACAAATCCGGGAGGTGCAGTTAATATAGCAGTGTTGGTACCTACACACATACTTGAAGTAGCACCACCAGAAGAACATTCTGCATCTACATAAGCATAAGCTTCATGTCCACCCCAACAACATCCGCCAACCGTAAATTCCAGGTAAACAGTTGTTACAGTGGAATACATTGGAGAAGTTAAATCTACAGAATATAAACGCCATGGTCTATAACGATACCAACTACTTCTAGAGGATACTTTAAATGAAGTGTCAGTTGTTGCTTGAGTTGCATTAATATCATAATTACCGCAAATACCACCAAGCGGGTTCATATTCTGATCTAACACTCTGGTACGAAAATATGGTTGTTCATTAGACTGATGTCCACCATCATAAAGAACAACTGCAAAAGCAAACTGAATATTTTTATTACCGGGTGTGATGTTAAAAGTATAAGTTAATCTACATGCTCTGTAATTTGCTTGCATATAGCCATTTAATCTAACTGAATACGGGTCAGTGAAAAAAGGACATTTAAATGGTATTTCTGAAATATGATTACTTCCTACAAGTTTTGTTGCCATTGAATCATAACCACCCTGAAAATATCCAGTAGGGCCATTTGGATTAGTAGGAGGTATATTTAATAAAGTGTGATAATTAGTACTATTTAATGCGGCATTCATTCCTTGAGGTGAGTTAATCCCAGGAACTATATTGGAATAAGTTGGTGAATTTGAACCAGCAGGCCCACAGGTTTGACTACTTCCTGTACTTGCACCCCAATTATTAAAATTACCTAATTCAAAACTTGCATTTGAACAATAAGCACTTTGAATGGTAACATTTCCACCCTTTGCAGTAGCGTAAGGATCATAATTTCCTTTTTGATATTGTTGAGCGTGAATGGTTTTTAAATCAATTAATCCATTCTTTATTTTGTATTGCATTTCTAACTCATAGATTCTTCTTTCAATATAATATACAATATCATTTTCATTTTTAGCACCAGCGGATATTGCTTCCTGATATAGTTTTTCTTTTGTAACCCCTAATTCTTCAAGTGGGATAGAATTAGAAGTGACATTTTTTTGAACCTGTTGAGCAAATAATAAACTGCTCGTTAATAAAATGATTAAGGTTGAACTTATTAATCTCATAATATTTATTTTTCGCTACAAATTTAAAGAAATTAAAATACAAAAGTCAATTTTTTAAATAAATAAAACCTACCATTCACTCAATAAAAGATACCATTCACACAACGAAAATACATTTTAACAATTTTAACAAGTATAAAATTTATGTTTTAGAGTTAATTTGAATAGAAAATTTAGAGGAGAAAAATCTATCTACTACTAAAAAAATTTTTCCCCATTAAACCTTTATCTTTACGGATTAAAAATTGGTATTTTTCAAAAAAAGAATATACTACAAAACTTACTAATAACCCTATCAATGAACCCACTAAAATATCATTCAACCAATGCTGCGATAAATAAACTCTACTAAACGCCACAATAATAGCCATCAATGCATATATAAATTTTATCCAATGATTTTTTTCAAACAATGCTAATGAAGAAAACAAAGCAAATGCAGCTGTACTGTGTCCGCTTGGAAAACTATTTAATGCTAATAATTCAACCCCATCTACATATTTTACTATTTTGTCTTTGAAGAAAAAATTAAAAGCAAAACTGGGACGATATTCATCAAACACAAAATTTTTCAATATAGATACAAAACCTCCTGCCAATGAATAAGAAATTAAAATCATAACTCCTTGTCTGATGTTTTTGAATAACCATAAAATACCTACCGCTATTACAAACCATCCATCTCCTAAAAATGTTGCGTATTTAAAAAATTCATCAAAAAATTTATTTCCTACCCATTGATTAAAAAACAAATGTGTATCAACTTTTGAATAAAATAGCATTCTGAAAATGCCAAAACAATAAAAAATAATCAATGGAATAAAAAAATACAAATTGCTTTTGAGTATTTGAATTATTGAGCGATACATTTTAATAATGTTTTATAGTTTCAATTTAGCTTCCTGCCAGTATTCTTCCATTTCTTCCAAACTCACTTCTGAAAATGTTTTACCATTTTCCATCAACTTCTTTTCAATATAATTAAATCTGTTTAAAAACTTTTGATTTGTTTTTTCTAATGCATTATCAGGATTTATTTTCAAAAACCTTGCAAGATTTATCAAAGAAAACAAAACATCACCAAATTCTTCTTCTATTTTTTCTACTGATTGATTTTGATTGATTTCATCTAAAAATTCATTCCACTCTTCCTGTGCTTTTTTTACAACATCATTTATATTATTCCAATCAAATCCAACAGCGGCGGCTTTTTCCTGCATTCTGTATGCCTTAATAATAGATGGCAATGATGAAGGAACACCCGATAAAACGCCCTTTTTAGTTTCATTTTTCTTTTCTGTTTGTTTAATCTTTTCCCAATTTTGTTTTACTTCTTCAGCATCTTTTACCTGTGTATTTCCATAAATATGCGGATGTCTGAAAATAAGTTTTTCTGCTAAAGATTTCACTACATCATTGATGTCAAATTTACCTTCTTCTGCGGCTAATCTTGAATAAAACAAAATATGTAAAAAAACATCACCTAATTCTTTTTTTATTTCATCATAATTTTTTTGAATAATAGCATCAGAAAGTTCATATACTTCTTCAATAGTTAAAGTTCTCAAACTTTCCCAATTTTGCTTCTTATCCCAAGGGCACTGCTCTCTTAATTCATCCATTATTTGAATTATTCTTTGAAAAGCATCTTTATCAAAAGGTGTTTGCATTATTTTTTTTGTGCCCAATTTCTGAAATTATTTATAGATGAGCAAAATAGCAAATCGTTATATTTGCCCAATATGAAATTATTTGCAGCAATTAAGTATTTAAAAGGTTATTGGCATTATGCTATATTAAACATTGTGTGTAATGTGTTTTTCTCTTTATTTTCAGTAGTTTCTATAACACTTGTTATTCCTTTTTTAGATGTATTATTTCAGCCCAGAAGTTTTTTTGAAAATATCCTTCGTACCAAACCTGAATTATCTTTTAATAGTGATCAAATTAAACATTTTATACAATACAAACTTTCAGAATATATTGTGATGTATGGAAAAGAGCAGGTATTGATAGGTATTTGCATTTTGGTTTTCATACTAACATTTTTCAAGAATTTTTTCAGATATATGGCTATGTTTTTTATATCTCCAATCAGAAATGGAGTTGTTCGTGATTTACGAAATAAAATGATGAAAAAACTTTTAGAATTGCCTCTTTCTTTTTATAGCAAAGAAAAAAAAGGTGATATAATGAGCCGAATGACTACCGATGTTTTAGAAATTGAATGGAGTATTATGCAAACTTTGGAATTAATTTTTAGAGAGCCCATTAGTATTATTGTTTCAATTATTTCAATGATAGTAATTAGCCCGTATTTAACGCTTTATATTTTTTTACTTATACCAGTAGCGGCATTAGGAATAGTAATGATTAGCAAAAGTTTACGGAAAAGTGCAGAAAGAAGTAAACAAACACTTGCTCATTTATTTGCGTTGATAGAAGAAAGTTTAAGTGGTATTAAAGTAATTAAAGCATTTGGAATAGAAAATTTTATTGGAAAAAGATTTGAAGAAATAAATCAGAAATTATTTTCAGAAAATGTAAAAGTGTATAGAAAAAATGATTTAGCATCTCCTGCTACAGAAGTAGTGGTTTTAGGTATATTGATGTTTATTTTATATTTAGGTTCAAAATTAGTTTTTCACAATGAACTCTCTGCGTCTGCATTTATTGGTTATTTTGGTATTGCTTCACAAATTATTCCACCTATCAAACAAATTTCTCAAGCATATAATACTATTCAAAAAGGTTTAGTTTCAGAAGAAAGAATCAATAAAATTCTCAATGAAGAAAATAAAATTGTAGAACATTCAGATGCTATTGAAAAAAATAATTTTGAAAAACAAATAGAATTCAAAAATGTATCTTTTTCTTACATTAAAGGCGACAAAGGATTTATTTTGAAAAACATCAATTTAATTATTCCAAAAGGAAAAGTAATTGCACTGGTAGGAAAAAGTGGAAGTGGAAAAACTACACTTACAGATATGCTACAAAGATTTTATGAGCCAGACGATGGAGAAATTTTAATTGATAATGTGCCGTTGCAAAAAATAAAAATTAATTCTTTGAGAAAACTAATGAGTTTAGTTTCACAGGATAGTTTTTTAATGAATGATACTGTAAAAAATAATATTACATTCGGAAATCAATATACAAATGAAGAAATAGTGAATGCATCAAATATGGCTAATGCTTATGAATTTATTATGCAATTACCCGAAGGATTTGAAACTATTGTAGGAGACAGAGGAACAAATTTGAGCGGTGGTCAAAGACAAAGAATAAGCATTGCAAGAGCGATATTGAAAAATACACCTATATTAATTTTAGATGAAGCCACTTCATCATTAGATACAGAAAATGAAAAAATTATTCAGGAAACAATTCATAATCTCAAATCAAATAAAACAATAATAATCATTGCACATCGCTTATCAACCATAATGAATTCCGATATTATTTATGTATTAAACAAAGGCGAACTTGTTGAACAAGGCACTCACTCAGAATTATTGAATAACAAATCGTATTATTACAAACTAGTTGAATCACAAAACTTTCAATGATGCAGGTTATACCATATCAACCAGAATTTTTTAATGAATGGAATCAATTTGTGCTTTCTGCTGAAAATGGTAATTTTTTATTCAACAGAAATTTTATGGAATACCATTCAGACAGATTCAAAGATGCATCTGTTCTTTTATTTAATGACAAAAATAAATTAGTTGCAGTATTTCCAGCAAATATCAAAGATAACAAAATATATTCACATCAAGGATTAACTTATGGTGGGATTGTAATGAAAGAAAGAAAACACATTCAGGAAATTATTCGCTACTTTTATTACATAATGAAATACTATCAACAACAAGGTATTCAAGAGATAATTTACAAACCCGTGCCAAATTACATTGCACTTGAAATATGCGATGCTGAACATTTTATTTTCAACATCATTGATGCACAACTTAAAAGAGTAGATACTTCTTTTGTAACACATTTAGATAAACCTATTCAACTACAAGAAAGAAGAAAAAGAAGTATTAACAAGGCAGAAAAAAATGAAGATATTAAAATTCAAATTGATAATAATTTTGAAGCATTTTGGAAAGAAGTATTAGAACCAAACTTATATGAAAGATACAAAGCCAAACCTGTTCATTCATTAGAAGAAATTTTATTACTTCATCAAAGATTTCCTGAAAATATTTTGCAAGCCAATGCTTATTTAAATTCAAAAATTGTAGCGGGAATTACATTATTCAATTTTCAAAATACTATTCATTGTCAGTATATTTCATCTGTTGATGAAGGCAGAAGTAGCGGTGCTATTGATTTATTATTTTTTAAAGTGATTTTAAATTTTAAAGACAGCAAAAAATTTTTTAGTATGGGCACATCAAACAATGATGGAAGAGATTTGAATATAGGTGTAAGCGAATATAAAGAAGGATTTGATGCAAGAATATATGCACACTTTCATTATTTGTTTGAAACTAAAAACATTCATAAATTAGAAAAATTTATTTGATATGCCTAAAATCAGTATCATCGTTCCGTGTTATTTTAATGAGCATAACATACCCATTACATTTCCAAAATTATTGGAAAACGAAAAGAATTTTCCAGCCGATGTAGAATTTGAATATATATTTGTAGATGATGGAAGTAAAGATGGTACCTATAATGCATTAGTAAAAGTTTATGAACAACATCCTGAAAAAGTTAAAGTAATTAAATTAGCAAGAAACTTTGGAGCAAACAATGCTTCTTATTGCGGTATTACACATTCAACAGGAGATTGTTGTGTGATTCTTGCGGCAGATTTGCAAGATCCGCCTGAACTTATTCCACAATTGTATCAGCATTGGCTTAAAGGATATAAATTAGTATTAGCACAAAAAGCAAACAGAGAAGATTCTTTTATGACAAAATTATTTTCAAATACTTATCATAATCTTATCAGAAAATATGTACTACACAATGCTCCAAAAGGTGGATTTGATTTGTGGCTTTTTGATAAACAATTAAGAGAAGTGCTGATTAGTATGGATGAAAAAAATTTTTACTTACCATACTTGTTTATCTGGATGGGCTACGAATATGTAAGTATTCCTTATACACGGCGAAAAAGAGAAATTGGCAAATCTGGCTGGACATTATCAAAAAAAATAAAATCATTTATTGATAGTTTTGTGTCCTTTACTTATTTACCACTGCGGCTTATCAGTATTGCAGGTATTTTATTAGGAATTCTTGCACTTATTTATGCGGGAATGATTATTTATTCTAAACTCACATCAAAAATTCCATTACAAGGTTGGTCATCATTAATGATAGTGGTATTATTTACTTCATCATTTATTATGATTTCATTAGGCATTATTGGTGAATATCTATACCGAACATTAGATGCGGCAAGAAAGAGACCTAATTTTATTATTGACAAAATTTTAGATATAAAAAAATAGATATTTAAGATAAAATTGATTTGATAAAAAATTTAAATATGAATCAAAAAAATATTCCGTTTTTATCTTTTGAAAAAATGCATTCCACTATCAAAAGTGAGATTAAAAAAGCATTTGAAGATGTTTATGATAGTTACTGGTATATTCTCGGAAAAAATGTAGAAAAGTTTGAAAAAGAATATGCTCAATATTCAAATGTGAAATATTGTGCAGGTGTTGGGAATGGATTAGATGCTATCATTATTGCTCTTAAAACTCTTAATATCGGCAAGGGTGATTCTGTAATAGTTCCAAGTAATACATACATTGCCACATGGCTTGCTGTATCTTATGTGGGTGCAGAAATTATTCCCGTTGAGCCAGATGAAAAAACCTACAACATCAATCCAGATTTAATTGAAAGTGCTATTAAATCAAATACCAAAGCCATTATACCAGTTCATTTATATGGTCAAATATGTGAGATGGGAAAAATAATGGAAGTGGCTAAAAAGCACAATTTATTTGTCATAGAAGATAATGCACAGGCACAAGGAACATTTTATAAAAATAAAATTTCTGGAAGTTTTGGACACATCAATGCTACAAGTTTTTATCCCGGCAAAAATTTAGGAGCATTAGGCGATGCTGGGGCTATTACTACAAATGATGAACAGTTATATATTAAAGCGAAAACGATTAGAAATTATGGTTCTCAAAAAAAATACTATAATGAAGTAAAAGGTATAAATTCAAGATTAGACGAACTGCAAGCGGCTTTTCTTTCAGTAAAATTAAAATACTTGGATGAATGGAATAAAGAAAGAAACAAAATTGCTCAATGGTATTTTGAAGCATTAAAAGATGTGTCTGAAATAATTCTTCCATACATACATCCAGATTGTACAAGTAATTTTCATTTATTTGTAATACGCACTAAAAAAAGAGATGAATTACAAGATTATTTAAATAAAAAAAATATCGGCACACTCATACACTACCCTATTCCACCTCACTTGCAAGATGCCTATAAAGAATTAGGATATAAAAAAGGCGATTTTCCAATTGCAGAAGAAATTGCAAACACCTGTTTGTCTTTACCTATGTATCCTGGGCTTTCTGAAAGTGATGTGGAATATATTTCAACAAGTATTAAAATTTTCTTTAAATGAAAAATAATTTAATAATTCTTTTAATTTTAAGTTTATTACTTTCATCAACTGGATTTTCTCAAAAAAATAAATCAACACAGCCAGTTGAAAAAAATATCAATACAGATTCTCTAACAATTTATATACTTCATGAAATAAACCAATTCCGCAAAAAAAACAGATTAGATACTTTTGAACATTTTGAGCCACTTTCTAATGCCGCTTATTTGAGTGCAGAAGATTTAAGTGATGATAAAGTTTCAAAAGCCGATCCAAAAGAACTTCCAAAATATTTAAAATCAGTAGGATTAACTAATAAAGCACAACAACTTTCTGGAAGCAACCCATTATCCAAAAATAAAAAAGATGTTCCTTATATTGAAATAGCAAGAAATATTACCGCAAAATGGATAAATGGGCAAAAAGAAAAAGTAATACTCTTAAATCCGAAATACATTTATGTGGGTTTAGGATTTTTCCCTGATGAAGATTTCAAGAAAATTTATGTTTCTGCAATGTTTGCAGGTTATGATATTTCAAATGAAGGAGCTAAACATAAAAAAGAAATAAAACCTTCTTTTAATAATGCTTCAAAAAAATTTAAAGCACCAGAAGATAAAAAGTGTAAAAACTGTAAAGTATTTAAAAATTATGAATTACTTCATCAAGGATTGTATGTAGAAAACAATAAAATTTACCTTAAATATAACAATCTTAAAGAACTTAAAAGATTACTCAAAAAACCAAAAGACGGAATTGCAGTAGATATTGTTCAAAGGGCTCAATATACACAGGCAGAGTATAATATAGTTGATAACAATTTGTTTAATAAAGGTATAATGCAAAAAGTAATTTACAAAGATAAACTATTTGCATCTAATAAGTTATTAGATAAAAAAGATCAGAAAAAAAATAAAAAATTAAATGAAATACTTGTTGAAGTCGGCAAACTACCAAAAAACATAAAAGGTAATTATGAACTCAATTTAATCATCATTCAAGATAATACTATTTGTAAAACTGTAACTCAATCTTATACAGAATTATTAAGTCAGGAAGGTGAATTTTCTAACAGCATTCTTCCTATAAAAGCAAAGAATAATAGCGATAATCAACCTTTTGTTCCCAAACCAGAAAATAATCTTATCACTTTCATTATTCCTTTTGAAAAAAATAAATACACTTACAAGCAAGAAGATATTCAACCTCTTATAGATGCATTAGATGAACCAGATTATATCATTGAAGGACTTTATATTTATGCCTATTCATCCATTGAAGGCGATTCTGTTACAAATGCTAAACTGCAAATTAAAAGAGCAGAAAGTGTAGCACAGGTATTACAAAGCAATCAAAGCGTTAAAGTAAAACCTGTTGTTATTACAAATGACAGCTGGAATTTATTTGTGTTAGAAAATGAAGATGGACCTTATGCGGAACTTGTCAATATGGGCAAGAAAAAAGCCATTCAAAAAATTAATAGCGATAAAAAATTATTGCAAGAATTAGAACCTATTTTAGCAAGAGAAAGATTTGCACAGGTAGTGATGGATGTAACTTATGATATTTCTGGAAATAAAGAACAAAAGTATTCTTTTGCAATGCTCAGAAAATCTATTAAATCAGCAGATACTGCAAAAGCATTCAATATTTTAGAATACATTCAATCAAGTATTAAAAATAATAAGTATCCACGAGAGTTATTAGACACATTTCAAATTCCTGTTACAAAAGAAAATATCCCATTTACAAATAATCTTATTTACTTTAAGTATTTACTCAATAACACATTAAAAGAAGAAGATGGATTAGTGCTTATTAAAAATTTTGAAATGGATAATTCAAATCCTATTCTTCAATACAATGCAGTGTTTGCAAAAATAAAAATTGATACAACATTAGGTAATAAAGACGCTCAAGCAAAAATTCAAAATGAAATAGATAATTTGAATAAAACTAATTTAGATAAACAACTCATCAACAATCTAAATGCTGAATGGCAATTTAAATTAATTGACTATTATGATACTATTCCAAATAGTGAAGCACAAATAGAAGCGTGTTTGAATAAAATTAAAAGTTTTTACAACATTGAAGAATCATCCTGGCAAAATAGTGTGAAACTTGCAAATATCTTTGCAAGAGCAAAATTTTACTGGGATGCAGCACAGATTTTAGAACCATTGCTTACTTCTAAAGATGTCAATGAAAAAATTGTTTTTAATTACATAAGTATTGCCTCGCACTTACCTGAAAAATTTAATTCCCGTTATTTCACCAAAGCAATGCAGTTAGCAAAACAATATAGTCCAGAAAGATTTTGTAAGTTATTTGGCAAACCTTATTTATCTTTTCAGATTTTAGAAAATCCTGGCATTAAAAAAGAGTTTTTGAATTCAAATTGTGAAAAGTGATTTTTATTATACTTTCTTACTTAAACATTTTCAAAACAATTTAAGAATACTTACTTTAAAATTACAATCACAACATTTTTGCAATAATTCTATCATTATCAAGATTCATCTTACTATCAAGTAACCAATCTTTTTCAAATCCCTTTTTAATAATAACAGGCATTCTTTTTTTGGTGTTATGAATTTTACTCATTAGTTCGTTTGCTTGTGTAGTAAGAATAGTATAGGTATTGATAATTTCTCCCGTTTCCTTATCTACCCATTCATTCCACAAACCTGCAAAACCAAAAAGTTCTTCATCAGGTAAAACAAGTTCGTATTTTTGTTTTTGTTTGCCTTTATCATCAAGCCATTGCCATTCATAAAATCCATCTGCTATTACAAGACATCTATTGTTAAGCACACCTTTAAATGAAGGTTTCTCGTGTATTGTTTCAACTCTTGCATTTAATGTGTTTTTTCTGATTGTTATATCTTTTGCCCAAGGTGGAATTAGTCCCCAATTAAATAATTGAATTTTATCAATATGATTATTAGTAATTACAGGCGTTTGAGGAAAAGTGAAGGCATTAAATACAGATGGTATTTGTAATTGGTCTTTATTTTCAAATGTTGCATTAAATCTTTTCTCAAGTTCTTCTGCTGGCTTTGTAATGCGAGTATTGTAGCACATATTTTTAATTATACTTTAATTGTAATGATATCACTTAATCTTGTGGTATAGCAGGGAGATAATTTTTCTTGTCTCATTTTCCAAATTCTATCTAAATCTTGTGAAGCAAGACGAATTTTTTGTTTTCCTAATTTTGCATTGATTTCATCAATAGTTTTCATTAAGGCATTGTGTTTTGTATTTATATTTTCAAATAAATTTGATTGCACACAATTTGGACACACAAAATCATAAAGAATGACACCTGCTTTTTTGTAAGCACAACCTTCTTTGAAAATCTTTTTTAATCCTTCTACTGCATATTTTGCAAGTTCAATTGTGGAATTAGTAGGAACTGGTAATGTTATTTCAATACTTTTGCTGTATTGTAGCAAATCTTCACGATGTCTGTTAGTTTGTATAAATACAATCATTGATTTACAAAGTGAATTCTGTGATCTTAACTTCTCTGCTGCTACTGATGTAAATGTGCTTATTCTTTCTATCAATTGATGCAATTCTGTATAGTTAGTTTCAAAACTTCTTGTAGTAGAAATGCTTTTTTTAATAGCAGGTGGTTCAAGGTCTAAAACAGATTGTCCTTCCAGTTCTTTCTTTATTCGTAATCCCACAATTTTCATTTCTTTTTTAATCATGTCATCATTCAGTTGTGTAAAATGATATGCTTTTTCAACACCTTTTGATTTAAGTTTTTTACTATATTGATACCCAATACCCCAAACATCTTCTACTGACAGCCATTTTAATGCTTTAATTCTTTTTTGTTCTGAATCAACAATATGAACGCCATTAGTTTCTTCAGGAAATTTTTTAGCAATTTGATTTGCTACTTTAGCTAAAACTTTTGTTGGTGCTATACCAATACTAATAGGTATTCCTGTCCATTTAAAAACTTTACTTTTTATTTCAAGAGCATATTCTTTAAGATTAAATCTTTCAAATCCTTCAAACTTTAAGAATGCTTCATCAATACTATAAATTTCAATATCGGGAGAATATTCTGATAATATATTCATTACTCTATTACTCATATCACCATATAATTCAAAATTAGCAGAAAAAACATAAACATTATGTTCTTTGAAAAAATCTTCATACATAAATGCAGGAGCACCCATAGGAATACCAAGTGCTTTTGCTTCATTGCTTCGGGCTATTACACAACCATCGTTATTAGACAATACAACAATAGGTTTTCCAATCAAATCAGGACGAAATACTCTTTCACAAGAAGCATAAAAATTATTACAATCTACTAATGCAAACATTTTCATACTACACCTTTTTAATCACATAAGTTACAATTCCCCATATAATAAACTCATTTTCTGGAGTAACTCTAATGGGCTGATAATCTTTATTTTCGGGCATTAGCCATATTTCATTCTTTTTAATTTTGATTCTTTTTGCTGTAAATTCACCATCAATAAAACACACTGCTATTTTTCCATCTTGCGGTTCTAAACTTCTATCTATTATTAAAATATCATTATCGTCTATTCCTGCATCCTTCAATGAATTACCTTTTACTCTGCCATAAAAAGTAGAAGAAGGATTTTTAATAAGATATTTATTCAAGTCAATTGTTGAATTTGCAAAATCAAGTGCAGGTGAGGGAAAACCTGCAGAAATACCTGTTTCTACAAGAGGCAATGTCAGTTCTGTGCTCGTTTCTGCAGAAATTATTTCAATAAGTTTTTTGGTATTCTTTGAACGAGTCATATAAACAATAGTATTTTTTGATCACACAAAGGTAGAAATAATTTTCTAAATAAAAGTGGTTTGAAAATCAATTTAAAATCTTTTCAGAAATCTTCCACTAATAATTTACATGAAATTTTTACACAACACAATAACAAACAGAAATTACTTGCTCTTATCCTTGCTTTTGAACTTGCCTTTTCGCCACGCATCAATAAATTGAGCCCATGCAATAGGATTCAATAAATTGATAGTGGGATATTGTCCTAATGAATACATTTTTGTAAGTTGCTGTTGCATTGCATATTGATAACTGGCCATTGCATCTGGTTTGAAATTTCTTTCGTTGTAACTTAATTCTTTTCTGTCTAAATTCTTTGCGGCTCTTTCATAATCAGTATCTGATAAATCTAAATTTAAAAATGCCTTTTTAAATTCTTCTTTTGTTGGCCACGGATATACGGATACAGAAGGCAATTGAATAGTATCTTTAATTAAAGAGTGAATAATATAATAATGTGTAAGTGAAAGTGTATCATCTAATTTATATGTTCCATTTTTATGATTGAGAGAAAAAAATTGTAATTCATCTCCTGGTGAAGCAACAATAGTAAAAAATCCATAATAGTCAGTAATAGTGCCTCGCTTTGTTCCTTTAATAATCACTGAAACAAAAGGCACTGGTTTCAAACTATCTGCATCTACTACTACGCCAGAAATTTGAATAAACTTTTCTTCTTTGTCTTTTTGAGAATAAACACTAAACGAAATAAAAACCAAAAGAATAATGAAGTATAAATTTTTCATTAGAAATAATTTTTAGTTGTGGTAAGATTTGATAAATTGATTATAGCCATTGAGATTTTTTTAATTGAATAATCGTAATATAATTTTTAAGATAATATTTTTGTGCAAATATCGGATTTAAATTTCAATTAAGTTTTGTTATTAGGATTTTTTAATTGATGATTCAATTAATTTGACTGGCTTTTAATATATTGACTTAATTTTTCTTTGCTAATGGTCATCAAATCGAAATCTAAAATAGTAAATTCTGCTTTTTTTCCAACTTCAATGCTTCCTGTTTCTTTTTCTAAAAAGGCAGCATAAGCCGCATCTATGGTCATTCCTCTCAATGTTTGTAATCTGGTTAATTTTTCTTCTGGTCTAAATACTGTTGTATCTTTCAAATCATAATCACAACGAAATACTGCTGCAAAAAAAGTTTTAAATGGGGATACATCTTCAACAGGAAAATCTGTTCCTAATGGTAAGATATTATTTTGCTTCCATAAGGATTGATAACTATACGCAAAGCAGATTCTGTCTTTACCTAATCTTTGTATTGCCCAAGATTTGTCTGAAATAGCGTGTGTAGGTTGAACAGATGGAAGTATTTTATATTTTTTGAAATACCATAAATCGGCTGTATCTACAATTTGTGCGTGTTCAATACGCCATCTTTTATCATCTTGTGGTTTAAGTAATTCAGCATAAAGTTGTAAAACTAATTTGTTGGCTGAATCGCCTATTGCATGGGTGCATACCTGAAAATTATTTTTATATAAGAGTGATAAACACTTTTTCAAACTATCCGTTGAAATTAGAAGTAATCCATAATCATTTTTTTGTTGAGATGCAGTTTTATCATTTTTCAAATCTGCATACTTTTGTTTCAATAAAGCACCTCGAGACCCAAGAGCACCATCAGCATATATTTTAAATGATCGCACTTTAAAATTATCTTTGTTAATAAAACCGTGTTTTAGAAAGTAGTTTAAATTTTCTTTTGTAAGTGAAGCCATTGCATAAATTTTTGTTTTAATTAAATGATGTTCTATTAATGAATCTAATAACAAAATTTGATGTAAATCCAACCCTGCATCATGAATATATTGTAAATGATTTTGTTGACAAATAGTATCTGCTTTTTGTAAAAGTTTTATCATTGTAGAGTATGGGATGTCAGGAATATGTTTTTCAATTAGTGATGTAGCATTATCTAAAAATATACCTGATGGTTCAGAATTTTTATTGAGAAGTATTTCACCACCTTCAATTTTTGCTTTAGAATTGATATTCGCTAATTCAATGGCTTTGCTATTTGTCCATATAGCATGCCCATCCACTCTAATCAGGCAAACGGGAATATCTGCAAAAACACTATCTAATGCTTCTTTTGTTGGTAATGATTTATCCGAAAATAAATTTTGATCCCAACCCCTTCCTATAATCCACAATCTATCTTTATTTTGTTGATGGAAAATTTTTAATCTTTGAATGATTTCAGAAACAGAAGTTGTTCCATACAAATTGCATTCACCTAAAAACTTTGCTAATCCCCAAAAATGGGCGTGAGCATCCGCAAAAGCTGGATAAACATATTTTCCGTTTAAATCAACAATACTATCAGATTGATAATGATTGAGAATATAGTCATTACTACCTACTGCAGAGATTGTGCCATTTGATATAGCAATGCTTTGTGCAGTATCATTATTTTCATTAATAGTATAAATGTGTGCATTAGTGATGATGGTGTCAACTTTTTGTTTATTTTTACAAGATGAAAAAAATAAAATGATCAAAATTACTGCAATAGAAATAGTTTGCTTCATAAATTTTTCTTACAAAATTGAGTAAAAATTATTGATTGATAAAATAAAAGATAATTGAATTTTATTATAACATAAAAATTCCTTATATTTTCGGAAAGATAAAAAGCAATGTTGAAAAAAAGTTTTTGGATAATATTAATTTTAGTTTTTGTTAGTTTTAATAATTGCACTTTTCAAAAACGTCTTTATAGAAAGGGGTATTATGTAGATTGGTTTAGTAAGAAAAAGGAAATTAATAAACAAAATAAAGAAAGCATCAATGATGATGAAATCCCTGTCAAATCAGTATATTCGTTAAGTAAAGTAAAATTTGATGAAAACATTTTTGTTGAAAATACAGGTAAAAAAAACATCTCCAAAAATATAGTGTTTTCAAGTAAAAATTTAAATGATAGTTGTGATAAACTGATAATGAGAAATGGAGATGAACAGTTAGTAAAAGTTATTGAAATAAATGATAGAGAAATTAAATACATAAGATGTGATTTTTTAAATGGACCGGTTCATACAATAAATAAAAATGAAGTGTATTCTATTAAATACGCAAATGGTGTTGAAGAGCAAATTTATAAACCAAAATTTGAAGAAAAAGTAAAACAAAGTAATATTGAATTTAATAACGAATCACCTCAATATCTTTCTCAAGAAAAAACATATCCGGAAAATTACAATGGAGTAATAATTCTTTGTTTAATCGGTTTAATTCTTTTCTTTCCATTAATAATAGCATTATACGAAGCAAGAAAAATTAAAAGATTGATTAGAGAACATTCAGATAAATATAAAGGATATTATGATATGCACATAATAATGATTTCTATAATTATATGTTTATTGACAATTTTTATTTTATGGCTGTTAGCCGCAATTTTATTTTATTTTTTTATTTTTCCACTTGCTGGTATTCTAATGATACCATTTATTCTAATTTTGGGCGGAATTCTATTACATTTTTACTTAACATCTAATAAAGATGATTTTAAAAGTTCACTTTAATAAATATGTTTGTGTCATTAAAATAAATTCCTTATATTTTCGGCAAGATAAAAAGCAATGTTGAAAAAAAGTTTTTGGATAATATTACTTTTAATTTTTGTTAGTTTTAATAATTGCACTTTTCAAAAAAGAGTTTATAGAAAGGGCTATTATGTAGATTGGTTAAGTAAGAAAAAGGAAATTAATAAACAAAATACAGAAAACATCAATGATGATGAAATACCTGTCAAATCAGTATATTCATTAAGTAAAGTAAAATTTGATGAAAACATTATTGTTGAAAATACAGATAAAAATAACATCTCAAAAAATATAGTGCTTTCAAGTAAAAATTTAAATGATAGTTGTGATAAATTGATAATGAGAAATGGAGATGAGCAGTTAGTAAAAGTTATTGAAATAAGTGATAGAGAAATTAAATATAAAAGATGTGACTTTTTAAATGGCCCTACTTATACTATCAGTAAAAATAAGGTTTATTTAATTGAATATGCTAATGGGATTAAAGAACATGTTGTTACTTATCCCGAAGATGAAAGTAATTCACCAAAAGCAGAAGAAGAGGATAATTATAAATACAATGGTCCTAAAAAATATCCAGCAGAATATTGGACAGCATGGATTTTATTTGCAATAGGTATTATTTATTTAGGTTTTATTACATGGCCTATTGCATTGTTTTTTACAAGAATTGCGAAAAGAAAAGCTAAAAAAAATCCGAGAATGTATAAAGGTGCAGAAGAAATGGGATGTTTGGCTTATGTGATTTTAGGATTTCTTGTAGCTGCTTTCTTAGGTTTACTTTTTATAGGATTATTATTGTTACAATCAGGTCCCGGCTATGATGCTATGGGTATATTATTTTTGGTTTTTTCACTAATTCCAGCTGGAATTATTTACTTTTATCTTCTTACTGATAAAGAAGAACCAAATAAGAAAATCAGGAATTAGTATAAATTTCTTTCGCCTGATGTTCTAAAAAGTATTGATAAGTAGAACGAATGCCTTCTTCTAACTCAATTTTATGCTTCCATCCAAGTGAATGCAAATAAGTCAAATCTAACAGTTTTCTTGGTGTTCCATCAGGTTTAGAAGTGTCATATATTATTTCACCATTATATCCAACAATTTTTTTAACTAACTCTGCAAGTTCTGCTATACTTGTATCCTTTCCTGTGCCTACATTGACAAATTTACTATCATTGTAGTTCAACATTAAAAATAAACACGCATCTGCTAAATCATCTACATGCATTAGTTCTCGGCGTGGCTTTCCGGTGCCCCATACTACAACATTTGGAGCATTATTGATTTTTGCTTCATGAAATTTTCTAATTAATGCTGGTAATACATGAGAGTTATTTAAATCATAATTATCATTAGGACCATATAAATTAGTAGGCATAGCCGAAATGAAATTACATCCATATTGATGGCGAAATGCTTCGCACATCTTAATTCCTGTAATTTTTGCAATAGCATACGGTTCATTTGTTGGCTCAAGATAACCTGACAAGAGATATTCTTCTTTCATTGGTTGCGGTGCCAGTTTAGGATAAATGCAAGATGAACCAAGAAACAAAAGTTTTTTGACTTTATTTTTATATGCAGCATTTATCACATTTGATTGAATCATTAAGTTATCATATAAAAATTCTGCACGGTAAGTATTGTTGGCTAAAATCCCACCAACTTTTGCCGCTGCTAAAAAAACATATTCTGGTTTTTCTGTTTCAAAAAATTCTTCTACATCTTTTTGTCTTCGCAAATCTAATTCTTTAGAAGTACGAGTAATGATGTTATTAAAACCTTCATTTTGTAATTTACGAAGAATGGCAGAGCCCACCATTCCTCTATGTCCTGCTACATAAATTTTACTTGTTTTTTCCATATTTTTTAGTTCATGGGTAATTCTATTATTAAAATATCTCCTGGTGTTTTAAATTCAATTTCAACATCTTTAATGTCATAAATACCAATAGCATCTCTTGTGTTTAAATTGTTATTATAAATTTCAGCTGAACCATCTATAATCATAATAAAAACACCGTTTTTTGGATTTTGTAGTTCATAATTAATTTTCATTTGATTATCAAATTTTCCTCTGTATATGAATGCATTTTGATGAATCCACAATGAATTTTTTTGGCCATCCGGTGAAACCATCAATTGAAGTTGATTTTTTTCAAAGATAAATTTTTTCTGATCATAACGTGGGGTATGTGATTTTTTATCTGGAAAAATCCATATCTGAAAAAGTTTTGTCCATTCGTTTGATTCATTTTTTTCAGAATGTAAAATCCCTGTTCCTGCACTCATTACTTGTACTTCATTTTCTTTAATAATACCTTTATTACCCATACTATCCTGATGTGTCAATTCTCCAGAAAGTAAAATGGTAATTATCTCCATATCTTGATGAGGGTGTAAATCAAATCCAGAGTGAGGAGCAATAGAATCATCATTTAAAACTCTTAATGTTCCAAAATGAATTTTTTTGGGATTATACCAATTAGCAAAAGAAAAAGTATAATAAGTTTTTAGCCAGCCATAATCAGCATAACCTCTTTCATTAGCAGGAAATAAAACGAATTTCATAGATTAATTTTGATATTGAAATGGCCGAGATTGTAGTAATGACAAAATGAATTTTTCTGTAGATTCACTTTGCCAGTTATTTTGTATATCGGGTAATTTTAATACTTCTTGCATAATTTTGTCTTGATAATATCCCTTTTGTAATGCTTCACTATAGCGAATATCGGGACGATAAGTAACCATATCATATAACGGAATCCATTTATCTGGATGCTTTTTGTAAAACCATTGTTCAATTTTTTTCTGTAAAAGAAAATTTGGATCTGCTGTTTTATCACGCATCTCAATATGATTATCTAATGCTAATTGTGCAATGGCATCTCCGTCTTTTTTGCGTAATTTTTGATATTCAGAAAGTGTTTTTTTCCAGTGATGTTGATGGTTTTCTAATAATTCTAAAAGTACTACTGCATCTTCAAAGCCCGCATTCATTCCTTGTCCATAAAAAGGAGTAATGGCGTGTGCTGCATCTCCTATTAGTGCTACATTATTGATAACCCACGGAAAGCAACGAACGGTAACTAAAGAAGAGGTTGGATTTTTGAAGAAATCTGTAAGATAAGTAGGCATAAGTGGAACGGCATCTGGAAAATTTTTTTCAAAAAATTGTTTTACATCATTTTCAGTTTTGAGTTGTTCAAAAGAATTTTTTCCTTCAAAGGGCATAAATAAAGTGCAGGTAAAATCGCCAGTAGGATTAGGTAATGCCATTAGCATAAATTCTTTGCGAGGCCAGATGTGCAGAGATTCATAGTTCTCAAGCATAAATTTACCATTCTTATCAGGAGGAATAATCAATTCTTTGTAGCCGGTATTAATATAATATTGTTGATATTGAAAGCGATCGTTTTTCAACATCATATTCAGACGCACAGCTGAAAAAGCACCATCTGCACCAAAAATAATTTCTGCCGAATGTGTTGTGATTTTTTGGGTTTCAGTATTTTCAAATGTTACAGTAGTGTTTGTAAAATCAACATCAACACATTTTTCATTAAAATGTATTTCTACATTTGGAAGTTGTTCTGCTATATTGAGTAATGTATAATTGATTTCCGCACGAGATACAGAGTAGTTACATTTTTTATCTGCACTATAAGGTTGAAAAACTATAGAAGAATCCGGTTGATGAATAGTTCTACCATATACAGGGATGCTGATTTTCATTATTTCATCCATCACTTCGGCATATTTTAATGCTCTGATACCTCTATCGCTCAATGCGAGGTTTATAGATTTTCCCGCATACTGTTTATTTTTTCTTGTATCTGGTCTTCGTTCAATAAGTTTTACTTTGTAACCTTTTTTACCCAATAAGATTGTTAATAATGAACCAACTAAACCAGCACCAACTACTATAATAGGTTTATCCATAAATTTTTTGCAAACAATAATACAAAATATATTGCTTTAATTTTTTGAAACTTATTCTTCTTCCTTAACAGGTGTATTTAATTGAGGAGTTTTAGGTTCAAGGATGGGAGAGTTATTTTCTGACTCATTATTTGAAGAATCAGGTTTAATTCTTTTCTTCTTTTTCTTTTTAATAATTTTTGATGTGTCAGTTTGAGTTGTGGTGTTATTTTGTTTCAAAATTTTATTTGAATCGGAATGAGTGATAGAATTTGTATTAGTAGTAATTACAGATGTTGTGTTTGTAGATGAATGAGTTAATACAGGTTTTGTTGATGATGTTGTTGTATCTACAGGCGATGTGGTATTTTGTTGAATAACGGCGCCAACAGAATCTTCAGGAGAAGTTTGTTCAATATAATTATCATTTGATGGGTTGTCTTTTTCTTCTGCAGGAAATAGTTTTGCAAACAAATAAATTAATAAAACAGTAGAAGTAATGGCAATAACAATAAATTGTAATGTTTTATTTTTTAAGATTTCTTTGATATTGATGCGTAGTGAATTATCGTGAATATGTAGATTTTGAAATGCATTAATAATTTCAGATTTTTCTTCATCAGAAACAGAAGGCGAGTAATTTTGAAAAAGTTGCCTGATATGTTCTTCTATTTGTTTTTCTTCTTTTTTATCTGCCATTACACTGTTGTTTTTATGAAAGAAAACAAATTATATTTTGCTTTTTCTAATAATGCTTTAATACTTAATTCGCTATGCTGAATAATTTCTGCTGTTTCCTGAATACTAAAATTATCAATATAAATTAAGTTGTAAATAATTTGTTGGATAGTATTGAGTTTTCTTAAATATTGAATAATATCTTCTTCTGATAAGTTTTTGTAATATTCAGATGATGAAAATAAGTTGCCTTCTTTGTTTTTGAAAACAGTAACAACGGTTGTATCTGCAATAAGTTCTCCTTTTCTGTTAGATAGGATATTTTTTACTAAACAAATAATGTAAAAGTGAATAAAAGAATGATCATCAAATTCTTCTTTTTCCTGACGAAGAAAATGTTGTAGAGTATTTAAAAAACAAGTTTTAGAATAATTTTTCGCCAATTCATCTGAACCACAATATCTTCTTGCAATTCCAAAACATTTAGCGTAAAGATTATCCACTAATTTTACAATTGCAGTTGAATCATTGTGTGCTAAAAAATCTTGTTGATGATAAATGTTATTCATTATCTTGTAATGTGTGCTAAATTTACAAAAAAGATTTCCTGATTAACAAATGATATTTACAAAAATGTAAAAAAATTTAATTTGTAGAGAAATTAAAATTTGAATAGTGCAAAGGACTACCTTCGTAGTTTGTTTTGATTTTCTTTCTGATAAGAAATTTTCCAACTTTTATATGCCCGTCAATTTTTATTTTTCCAATGCCTGACAAACTGAAATTGCTAATAATATCTTGCAAAGAAATTTTATCAAAAGTTGTATTGAGTAATAAAGGATATGTTCCTGTTGAATGCGGAGCAATATAAACCTTTTTGGTTAATACGGCTTTTCCTAATGGGATATTACTTAAATTGATGTTTGCTTTACCTGAATAAATATAAAATCCAAAATTATTAGGATTTTTTATTTGCACAGCAATTTCTGTTTGCAATTCTTTTTTAGTAATTTTTTTAATTGAAAAATTTTCTATTCCTAACAACGAAACTTCTTTGTAAGAATAACAAGAGGTTAAAATGAGAGAAAGTATTGAAAATAAAAAAGTGTTTTTCATCAAACAAAAATTTCTAAACATACATTGAATTATAAGTAGAATTGATTTTTATCTTTGCACAATATTCGGAAAAAATTTCTTTTTCAAATTAATGCAATACCATTATTTTATCATTTGCAATAATGTTACCACTTTCATTCTTAATTACAATAATATAAGTTCCGTTTGAAAATCTGTGCATATCAATAGTTTCTAATGTTTCCTGACATTTCTTTTGCATGATTAAATTTCCTAAAATATCTCTTAATTCAATAGATTTTCCAATTAATGCATGGCTTTCAATATTCATTTTTTCTGCTACAGGATTGGGATAGATATTAACTGCATATTTGTAACTAAATCCATGTACATCTAAGGTGTTGTCTTTTAATGGACCAATTGTTTTGTTGATAACCCAATTATTTGGATCTACTTGTATGCCTGTTACATTTCCATGCACAATGAGCGTATATGTTTCTGTTGGGTTACTATGCATTACTCTGATAATTGTATCTCCACCTGTTGAACGAATAAGTTTGTATTCCATTGGAGTAATAAAAAGTGCCACAGAAGATGGTTTTGAAGTAGTTTGAGTAGATTGAATAATCAATGTGTCATTGAAATAATTCCATTTTACATTGAAAGTAGGATAACCTTCTCCAAAATACCATTGATTAAAAAATTGAGTGAGATTTTGACCAGTATAAGTTTCAAAATTAGTTTTAAAGTCCATCGCAGAAGCAGTGCTGAATTTGTAAGTGTTCAGAAAATTACGCAGACCATTGAAAAACAAAGAATCGTTATTGGTAACAAAAAGAAGGGTGTGAATTATAGCACCGCCCTTATCGTAAGTCAACCTGCTATCAAATATCCTATTGTCATCTGTTGTATCAATTCCAGTAAAATAAATGCTTCCACCAGGTTGGCTCATTACATTATTATGCACAGAATTTAAGTTGCTCATAAAGTTAGACGGATTGAGATATTGATTTACCAGATGTTCTGTATAAGAAGCAAAACCTTCATTTATCCAAATATCTCCCCAAGTTTTGCAGGTTACTAAATCTCCCCACCATTGATGCCCAAGTTCATGAGCATCAATTTGAAAATCAAAAAATCCAATGGTAGTCATTGATTGATGTTCCATGCCGCCACCAATTGGAGCCATTGAATGCCCATATTTTTCTTTGTAAAAAGGATACATCCCATACATTTTACTTAAAAATTCAATGGTTGGTTTTATTTTATCTAACTGAACTTTTTGACCCGCAATAAATGCTGGATTGTTGATAGCATTATCATAAATGTAATTTAATATCATTATTGAATCATTATTTAAATACATTGGTTTAGCATATAATACATAAGGTTTATATTTAGCCACAGCAATTGAAATTAAATAATAATCAATAGGATAACGGGTTTTCCATTCGTATCTTTTTTTATTTCCTATAGTTACAACCTTTGTCAATACTCCATTAGACCCTACCCTATTTGTAGAATCGGTGGTTACAAAAATCCAAGCACTGTCTATTTTATCTCTTAAGTCCTGTTTGCATGGCCACCAGTGATATGCTCCCCTTGTTTCACTTAAACTCCATGTAACTTGATTTCCCCAGGTAGGAGAACTGCCATTATCAAATCCATTACCCAATGCTCCTGTTAGAGAAGGTGCTGTACCATGATAGTAAATAAAAACATCCATTATATTATTTTGAGGAACACTACTATTCAACTTAACCTTTCTTAAACTATCAACAGAATAAATGGAAGTATGTTTTTGTCCATTGATATAGATTGAATCAATGGTAAAGTTTTGATGAAGTACAAATGCAAAAGTGTCTAATTGAGAAGATACAACATTAGCAATGGTTTCCACATAACCACTGATATTTTTATTAGTTCTTTCTAAGTTTAGATTTAATTGATGAAATTTAACATCGTAATTATTCATTAAGTTTGAACTACTCTGAACGCTTTTCATCAATGAATTTTTTTGAGTGGCGGGTTTGTGTTGAATTTTTGATTTTGCACAAAAATGTTCCTGAGCAAAAGTTGAAATACTTATTCCAACAAGAGTTGCTGTAATAAAATGACGAATCATAAAATAAAATTTTGGGCTCAAAGTTACAATATACAAATAGAAGTTTTATTACCATTCAAAACAAATAATTTCCGTTTGAAAAATTAATTTTGCCCAATAAAAATATAAAAATTTAGACGAAAATGCAATTTTAACACACTAATTAACATTTATTAACTTTGAATTTACATTTTATGTATAAATAATTTCCTAAATTTGCGGTCGCAAAAAAATTAAACCTTAAAATTATGAAGACAAACAATGCTTTCGTGGATGCACTGATAGAGAGTCAAAGTCAGGCATTGAACAACTGGTTAGAAGCTACTCAAAAAATGCAAAATGCTATTGCAACTGGCAATGCAGCAACAGAAGGTCCTGCCATTTACAAAGAATGGTTAGAAAAACAAATGGCTTTAGCAGGTGGTACTGTAACAAAATTAACCCAAAATGTTACAACTCCTCAAAATCAAGTTGAAGATTTTTTCAAAAACTGGTTCCAATCTCAAATGGACTATGTAAAGAAAATCACCGACTTTAATCAAAGTGTGTTTAGCAGTTATGCTAACTTTGGAAGACCTGCTAATGATTACATCAATACTTTTTCTAATATCAACAATCAATGGACAAATATATACAATGAATGGGTAAAAGCCACTACTACTACTTTTGAAACTTACCAATCTGCTTTCAAAGATGCTTTTACTAAAAATTTATTTCAGGAAATGCTTCAAAGCAATTATTTATACAATTCATTCAAAGAACTTTATACTCCTATTTTTGAAGCATTTCAAAAAGGAGAATACAAACCTGATGTATTCAAACAATTTTATGATGTAGAAACATACAAAAAACTGACTGATAAAATTTTTGGTGGATTATTTAATACTACACCAGATTTGCAAAAGTTTTTTGATAATGCAATGAATCAAATTCATTCTTATTTTTCTTCAAATAATGCTTTAAGAGAGCAATATATCAATTATTACAAAAAATTAGTTGACACATATCCTCAATTATTTACAAGTGATTTCAATCAAATTAAAGAATTGTATTCAAAATACGGAAATATCTACTACGATAACTTCAAACCACTTTTAAATCTTATCAATAATCCAAAAGAAAAAGAAGCATTGAGCGAAACACTTGCTTTAATGGATAAAATTGCTCAATATGCTATCAAACAAGCAGAAATGGCTTCTGACATTAATTTGAAAATTTATCAATCTATTGAAAAAGTAGCCGAAAAGTATAGCAAAAAATTAAACCAATCAGAAATTGCTGATCTTGCTAAATTAGATTACAAAGCCATTTACAATGAATGGTTATCAGAAAGCGATGCATTATTAACTGAACTTTTTGCTACAGAATCATTCTCTAAATTGAAAGCAGAAGTATTGAATTTAAGTATGGATATTAAAACATACTTTGAAAAACAAATGGAAAAATTTTTAGAGTTATATCCTGTTGTAAAAACTTCTGAAATTAACGAAGTGTATAAAGCATTACACGATTTGAAAAAACAAGTAAAAACTTTAGAACAAAAATTAGAACTTATCATTGAAGAAGAAAAAAAATCTTCAAATAAAAAAGTAACAGTAAAATAATTATCTCATAGTATTAAATTTAAAACCCTCTCCATTGTGAGAGGGTTTTTTGTTTTAAACAAGATTGTCAAAAAGTATTTTTAATAAACCACGAAGAACACAAGGATTTTAAACAAAGAACACCAAGAATTAGTAGATTTATCAAGTCCATTGTGTAATTTATAATATGTTATTATCTTTGTGCACTTTGTTTTAAAAATTTTGGAATATAGAATTGTTTTGGTATAAAAACTAATTAAATTTGTGCATTGAGCATTGAAAATTGAGCATTGAATATAGAGCATTTATCCATAAACAAAAATCTCGTATCTTTGTCCATTCAAAAATTATTGGGTTGAAAAAATTTTTGTTCATAATTATTGCATTTGCATTTTATTGTCATAATTATTTTGCTCAATTTTATTATGGTTCTATAATGGAATTTGGTAAAAACAGAGTGCAGTATCAACCTTTTGACTGGACTTACTTTGATGCAGATAAATATAAAGTTTTTACTTATCAAGGCGGACAAGACATTGCTAAATATGTGTATGCTCAATTACCTTCTATTATCAATTCATTAGAAAAAAGATTAGATTATCAGTTAGAAGATAAATTGTCTGTAATAGTTTATAACAACATTCACGATTTTTTTCAGTCAAATATCGGACTACAATATGATGAAATCAATAATGTAGCAGGTAATACAAAAATTATAGGTGATAAAGTTTTTGTGTATTTTGATGGTAGTTTAGAAAAACTTAAAATAGATTTGAGATTTGCTATTACAGAGTGGATGATTAATAAATATCTTTACAGTGGTTCAGCAAAAGATGCCATTAAAAACAACGCTTCTCTTACCTTGCCTGACTGGTATATCAAAGGACTTGCAGCTTTTATGGCAGAAGGTTGGACAGTGAAAAATGATTTAGAACTCCTTGAACTAATGAGAACTAACACCATTACTGATATTAAAACATTAGAAGGCAGAGCATCTATCATTGCTGGACACTCATTATGGTATTATATTGCAGATATTTACGGAGAAGCAAGTATTCCTAATATCATTTATTTAACTAAAATTAATCGTAATCCTGATGATGCTTTTGTGTTTATTATTGGTAACGCTGTGAATGATGTTTTTTTTGAAATGCTTGACACATACAACAAACATTATTTCAAAACAAAAGATAATACTCGCAAAGGACACGATTCATCTGCTATAATAACTCCCAAGTTTAAGAAAAAAGAAACAATTGAAAAATTAAGTATCAATTATCAGGAAAACAAAATTGCTTATGTAACAAATTATTTAGGTCAAAAAAAATTGTATGTGCAAGATTTAGAAAGTAAAAAAAGAACAAGGTTGCTTAAACTATATCCTCGTTTAGAACGAGAACAAGATAGATATTATCCTATTGTTGCGTGGCATCCTAAAACTAATTTGTTGATAGCCATTTATGAATATAAAAATGTTATTTATTTACATTCATTTGATTTAGAAAATAATGAAGAATTTAAAAAGCCCATTACAGGATTTGAAAAAATAATGAGTTTTAAATACAGCAATGACGGAAAAAAATTAGTAATGAGTGCTATTAAACAAGGAAAAGGACAATCTGATATTTTTGTATATACTATCAATAATGGTGGCGTAGAACAAATTACAGATGATATTTATGATGATGATGAACCTGCATTTATAAACAATGATAAAGGCATTGTATTTTCAAGCAATAGAACAAGTGATACGCTTTCAAAAACGAATGATAATAAAAGATTTTTTAAAATCTATTTTCCTTACAAAGATATTTTTTATACCGATTATCCTCAAAAATCAAATATTCTCATTCGTGTAACAAACACGCCAAACATCAATGAATACAAACCCATTCAATCTACTAAAAAAAGTAATGAATTTTATTTTTTAAGTGATGCAAATGGCTTTGTCAATGTTTTTCAGGCAAAACCTGATAGTGCTATTTTAACAGCGGATACTTCTGTTACTTACAGTTATTTTTATCATACTTATCCTGTATCAAATGTCAATTATTTCATCCGAGATTTTCAATTATTAAATGATAATTTTTATTTCACTATTTTGTTTAATAAAAAATTTGGCAACTACAAAGAATCAATGTCTTTGATGAAAACATCTTTAGAAAATTACATT
The DNA here is from genome assembly GCA_035405785.1 of Bacteroidia bacterium. Taxonomy (GTDB): domain Bacteria; phylum Bacteroidota; class Bacteroidia; order B-17B0; family Aurantibacillaceae; genus BPGX01. The sequence goes on along the minus strand of DAONJS010000001.1, from coordinate 289,349 downwards.
GAAGAAAAAAAATTAAAACCCACATGGATGCGTTCTTATGCTCGCAATTCTCTTATCAATCCTGCCATTAAAGAAAAAAATCTCTCACTCATTCCTGCATCTCCTCTTCCTAATACACCACCTACTAATAATCAAGAAAATGAAAACAAAAAAGGAATTGATTTTGAAAACTATACATTTGATGAAAATACTCCAGTAAAATCTCAACCAAAAGATACTTTGAAAAAAAATATTTCATTAGTTAAACAAAACACATCAACTACACTTTCATCAAATTATAATTTTCCTATTCAACAAAATTATTACACTACATTTTATGCAGACCATGTATTAACACAACTCAATAATAGTTTTCTTTTTCCAACTTATCAAAGATTTACAGGAGGGGCATATCCAGTTTATTTAAATCCTGGTTTTAATTTTATTACAAAAATTGGTTTAAATGATTTATTTGAAAATCAGGCCATCATTGCAGGATTCAGAATAGCAGGGTCTTTGGATAATGAATTTTTATTAGGCTATGAATTTAGAAAAAATTTATATGATCATCAGTGGTTAATACATCGTCAAATGTTTGTTAAGATTGGAGATTTTTATGGTAATGTTGCAAAAGTTATTTCATATAACGGAAGATATACAGTAAAATATCCATTTAGTGAAGTATTATCTCTACGAACATCTTTGCAATACAGAAATGATGAGGCCATTTTTCTTTCTACAAACGATATATCATTGCCCAAACCCAATCAGGTAGATAGATATGGTGGCGGTAAAGTAGAACTTGTATTAGACAACAGCAGATACAGAGACATCAATTTATATGAAGGATGGAGAGGAAAAGCATGGATAGAATACATGCAAAAACTTGATCAAAATAATCATTACTTAATTACTTATGGCTTTGATGTGAGAAATTATTGGAGAATACATAAATATCTGTATTGGTGCAATCGCCTTGCTTATGGGGGGTCGGCAGGCACAGATAAATTAATCTATTATTTGGGAGGAGTTGATAATTGGTTTACGCCAAAGTTTGATAATACTATTAATATCATTCATTCTAATGAATATCAGTTTCAAACGCTTGCCACAAATATGAGAGGATTTAAACAAAACATAAGAAATGGAAACAATTTTATTGTATTAAATAGTGAGTTACGTTCGCCATTTATTCGCTACATATTTAGAGACATTCGTTCAGAATTTTGGAGAACATTTCAAGGAATTATTTTTACAGATATTGGCGGTGCATGGTATGGATGGAATCCAACAAGTGAAGAAAATACAATAAACAAAAATATCTTTTATTACAATCCATTTATTATTACCATTTACAATTTCAAAAATCCAATTGTTGGGTCATTTGGATTTGGTTTTCGTGGAAAATTATTTGGTTATTTTATGAGATTAGATTTTGGTTGGGGCATAGACGATTGGAAAGTATTACCAAACATTAATTATTTCTCTATTGCCACAGATTTTTAATGCGTGTATAGTTTATTCATGATAAAAGAAGGAATAAATAAAGGCGAAATAATAATTTATGATTCAAAAGATGGACCAAAATTAGAGGTTCGTTTAGAAGATGAAACTGTTTGGCTTACTAAGAAGCAAATGGCTTTACTTTTTGATAAAAGTGTCCCAACAATAAATGAACATATTAAAAAAATATACAAAGAGGGGGAATTACAGGAAAATTCAACTATTCGGAAATTCCGGATAGTTCAAAAAGAAGGCAAAAGAGAAGTAAAAAGGGAAGTAGATTTTTATAATCTTGATGTAATTATCTCAGTTGGATATCGTGTTAATTCCAAACGGGGCACACAATTTCGTATTTGGGCTACAAAAACTTTAAGAGAACATATTATTAAAGGTTATACCATAAATGAAAATCGTCTTTTGCAAACTCAAAATCAATTAAAAGATTTACAGGAAACTATTGCATTACTTCAAGAAAAATCAAAACACGAATTACTTACAGGACAAGAACATGAAATTTTAAATTTAATTTTTGTCGCTAAAAAATATCAACTAATCTAATTTCAGTTTAATGTTTTCTTCACAGAAGTTTGTTTTTTTAAAATCATATTTTGTGTAATTTGTAAGCAAACTTTTGCATACTCTGCCATTTCATCACCTTTGGCTTTATTTTCATCATAATAATTTTTCTTATCGTTGTTTTTATAATGATATAATTCAATTTTACTACCATTATCTTTCATTATACACAAATAACTTGAATCAATTATGCCAATTTTATCATCATCATTTACTATTGCATATTTTCTTTTTTCTTTTAGTAAATCAATTCCTAAAGTATTATTGACATACTTGTTTTTTAATATCCCCATAAGAGTTGGAAATAAATCTATTTGACTTCCAATGTCTTTGTAATTATATTTTGAAATCAATTTTGGTGCGTAAATAATTAAAGGAATATGAAAATAGTTCATGGCTATATCATATTGTGCATCAATGTATGCACCGTGATCTGCTACAAATACAAAAATAGTATTATCAAACCATTTTTGCTGTGAAGCCATTTTAATAAATTGTTTCAATGACCAATCAGCATATTCAACAATTTGTAAGTTAGGTTCTTTATTTTTAGGATGAAAATATTCAGGAATGTAATATGGCTGATGATCGCTTGCTGTTAAAAATGCTACAAAAAATGGTTGATTTTGATGATATAATTGATTTATTACTGGAATTGAAAATTTAAACATATAATCATCAGGAACACCCAATGTGGTTTTAATTTCTTTTAATGGATAATCTGCCTGACTAATGATATTTTGAAAATCGTTTTCTCTCAAAAATCCTTCCATATTGTCAAATTGTGCGTCGTGAGTAGTAAAAAATGTTGTTGTATAACCAAAATCCCTCAAAACACTTGATATTCCATCGTATTTACGAATTTGTTTCATAGGGTGCTGCCTATACAATGCAGGAAATGAAAACAATGTGCTAAATACCCCATTAAATGTATGCTTGCCTGCTGAATAAAAGTTTTCAAAAAATAAAGAGCATTCAGATAAACTATCTAAAAAGGGCGTGAGATTATTTGAGTTGCCAAATCTTTTCATTTTAGCCGCAGACATACTTTCCATAATAATTAAAACTATATTCGGTTTATTTGAAATATTAGTATCTGGAATAACATCTCTTGCTATAGGCGAAGGATATTTATTTTGAGATATGTGTAAATATTCTTTTATTTTTATTTCTGCTGTTGCATCATCAATTAAGCGAACAATTATATTATCTTTACTTTTGCTTTCTAAATAACTTTTCAAAAATGTAAATGCTGGATTTAATCCTAATTTATTCAAAAAAGAATTTTCTGAAAAATAAGCAGTGCCCACTCTGATAGGTGATTTGAAGGAAATTCGTCCTCTTATTCCTAAAAGAATTAATAACAAAAACATTACAGAAAAAATAACAGATAATTGTTTGCTTAAAGTTGGATAAACTCTATTTTCTGAAAATATCTTTTTTAGTAAGAAATAATATATGCTGGTGAGTGTTAAGAATAAAAACAAATAGATAAAGTTTGTTTTTTCTTGAAATACCATTAAAACAACAAAATCAAAATGATCAAACCATCCCAATGCTCCAACTGATAAACGTTCATAAAATTGATGAAAATAAGGTATATCAACAGCACAAATAAAAAAACTAATTGAAAATAAAACGAATGTCCAATAAAAAATAAACTTTTTAATTTTGTCATGATTTGCATTCAAAATATCTACTACAAAAAGCAATATTGCTGGAATAATTAAAATATAACCTGCAATTACTGTGTCAAATCTTAAACCCATTATAAATGCCTGTATGATTGTATATATAGATACATCATTTAAATTTACTTTTTCTATTTCATTGAAAAATAAAATTACTCTAAAAACAAAAAAAATACTTACTGAAAGTAAATATGTTTTAATAATTAAATAAATGCTACTAATAGTTTTCATTTCAAATTTTTCAAAACAATTAATTTAATTTAATTTAAGGATAAATGAAATTATCTTTAAACAAATGTTGCGGTAAAGTTAATTACTAATTTATTGATACAATTAAAATTCTTTTATTATTCACAAAACAAGCAATCTTACTTTTTTCTTAATTTCTGAAACCATCTTTTGAGAAAAAATTCTCTTTTATTTTCATTATACATTGTGGCTTTTTTTCTACTCTTTTTCATTCTTTTATAGGTCTTTTTATCCTGTAATTTTTTATGATGTTTTTTAATCATCTTTTTTTCTAATCGTCTTAATTTTCTCTCCTCTCTTGCTTCTTTTCTTTCTTGTTTTTCAATATATCTTTCTTTTTGAATTTCTGCTTTTGTTTTACCTTGATACTTAAATGCTTCTAAATACTGTATTTGCCCAATAACAAAATTTACCAATAGTAAAAATAAAACAACTAATATTTTTTTCAAACTTTTCATTGCATACAAATATAAGCATTTTATACTCATTGATAAAATTTATACCTTTGTCCATTGAAAAATCTGTTTATGAATAAAGAAGCTATTCAAAAAAGAATGAAAGAATTAGCAGAACAAATTGAAGATCACAATTATAGATATTATGTATTAGATCAACCTATTATCAGCGATTATGAATTTGACAAATTACTTGAAGAGTTACAGGAATTAGAAAAAAAATATCCCGATTTAGTTTTACCCAACTCACCTACACAAAGAGTTGGCGGCACTATTACAAAGATATTTCCTACAGTGAAGCATAAATATCCAATGCTCTCATTATCCAATACATACTCCATTGATGAACTCATTGATTTTGACAGAAGAGTAAAAGAAATTTTAGATATTCCAATGAATGAAAATGTTGAATATGTTTGTGAATTAAAAATTGACGGATTAAGTATTAGTTTGTGGTATAAAGATGGACATTTAGAAAAAGCCGTTACTCGTGGAGATGGCATTCAAGGCGATGATGTAACGCCTAATGCTAAAACTATTCGCTCTATTCCTTTGAAATTAAAAGGTCATTATTTAAAAGAATTTGAAGTAAGAGGAGAAATTTTTATGCCCATAAAAACATTTGAAAAACTCAATAAAGAAAGACAAGAAATAGGTGATGAACCATTTGCAAATCCAAGAAATGCGGCATCTGGAACTATGAAACTTCAAGATTCATCCGAAGTAGCCAAAAGACATCTGGATAGTTTTTTGTATTATCTTTTAGCAGATCATTTACCCTATCAAACTCACTGGGAATGCTTAAAACAATTGAAAGAATGGGGATTTAAAGTCAATGAAAATGCAGAATTATGCAATGGCATTGATGAAGTAAAAAAATTTATTGAAAAGTGGGAAGAAAAAAGATGGGATTTACCTTACGAAACAGATGGTGTTGTAATTAAAGTAAATGATTTGAATTATCAAAAAACACTTGGCAATACTGCAAAATCTCCTCGCTGGGCTGTGGCTTATAAATATAAACCAGAGCAAGCAGTTACACAATTAAAATCTATTTCTTATCAAGTTGGCAGAACAGGAGTTGTTACACCTGTTGCAAATTTAGAACCTGTTTTTTTAGCAGGCACAAAAGTAAAAAGAGCATCTTTGCATAATGCAGATATTATTGAAAAATTAGATTTACACGAACACGATTATGTAATTGTAGAAAAAGGTGGAGAAATTATTCCAAAAATTGTAGGTGTTGATACTTCAAAAAGAGAACATCATTATCCAAAAGTAAAATTTATTACACATTGTCCCGAATGTGGCACTGCTCTTAAAAGAAATGAAGATGAAGCCGCCTATTATTGTCCCAATGAATTTGGATGTAAGCCACAAATTATCGGTAAAATTATACACTTCGTTTCTCGCAAAGCAATGGATATTCAAAGTTTAGGTGAAGAAACAATTGAATTGCTTTACAATCATCATCTTGTTAAAGATGTTGCTGATTTGTATGAACTTAAAGAACATCAATTGATTCCACTTGAAAGAATGGGAGAGAAATCTGCTCAAAATATCATTAATGGTATCAAAGAAAGCAAAAACAGACCATTTGAAAGAGTATTATTTGGATTAGGAATAAGACATGTAGGAGAAACATTAGCCAAAAAAATTGCCCGCAGAGTTGGAAGTATTGATAAACTGGAAAAAATGAGCGTAGAAGAATTAACTCAAATAGAAGATGTTGGTGAAACCATTGCTTTATCTATCAAAGAATTTTTTAAGAAGCCCCAAAATATTGATATTATAAAACGACTCAAACAGCATGGATTAAAATTTGAAATAGAAGGCAATTTTCAAACTTCAGATAAATTAAAAGGATTAACTATTGTTATTTCTGGCACATTCAAAAGATGGAGCAGAGATGAATTAAAAGATTTAATAGAACAAAATGGTGGAAAAAATACTTCTTCAGTAAGTAAAAAAACATCTTATTTACTTGCAGGTGAAGATCCTGGCCCTGAAAAAATTAAAAAAGCAAAAGAGTTAGGTGTCAAAATTATTTCAGAAGAAGAGTTTGCGAAAATGTTGGAGTAGATATTTTGCGAAAACTTTTTAAATTTTACAACTTATACCTAACCCCAAGCATAAATAGGTTTTGATAACCAATACTTGTACTAATTGCATTTCTATTGATGTTGATTAATCCTTTATCAAGATAAAAATCAAAACCAATTTTAGGATTCAAAAAATAAGATAATCCTAAACGAAATGAAAGGTCTACAAAATTCACATCTTTTTCATAATAATGAAAATAATTTTCGTATTTGTACTCAGGAAAATACGCTGGCTGACTCACAACTTTTCTTTCATATTTATAATGTTCAACATTGTAAAACATTACAGATGGCACTATACCATAATTCAAATATAATTTATCTTGCCATAATTTTCTTTGAATGTATAACGGAAAGTTAATATAATAAAACAAATATCTATCTGAAATAGTAGTTTTATTCCCATGCGAAATAAATGATACTTCTCTCTTAAATCCTTTTTTAGATAAATATACACCCCATATAAGTTTTGATTTCATTTCATCAGTTAATGATAATCTTTGTTCTGCACCCACATAAAAGAAATTTATATCATTTCTAAAATCATTAAATCTAAAATAAGACATAATAGTTTTAATAGCCGGTGATTCTGAATAATCTAAAACAGTTTGTGCAGATAATGAATATCCAGTTTGAATAAACCATTCTTTTTTTACTTGTGCATTTAGCGCAGATGCTACTAATACTAATAAAATACTTCCTACTTTTAAAACACTTGTTTTCATATATTTTATTTTTTAATTCAAATTAAATCGCCAGTTGTAGTAAAAGTATTGCCATAAGCATCCGTACAAGTTACAGAAATTTCTGGATCTCCAGTAATGTCAAAACTCATTGAAAAACCATTGCAGTCAGTGCCTGTGAAGTTTATAGTTATGGCATGGCTCCCGCATCCGATATTATCTTTATCAGTTTCATAACATTTGTCTTCTTGTAAACAACAGGAAAGGCAAGGAGGTAAATTACTAAACACAAAATTCATCTTGCAGTTTGAATTAAAACAAATATATACCTGTGAAGTTGTAAAAGCACCACAACCACTTTTCCACTTTATAGTATAATTTCTTGAAAAACCGCCGTTATTAAAAAAATGCTTGATACATTTAACTTTTTCATATTTGCATGGATTATTTATAGATGATTGAGAAGGTGGAGAGCAGTCACATCCATTCGTAATTTTTGATGTTCCATTCAAAACAATTTCCTTTTCCTTTTTGCAAGTAAAAATTATTATACTTATTAAAATGAAAGAAAAGAATAATACAATTCTGAAAGAATTATTTCTCATAAAACTTTATTTTAATAATTTAACGATACTTTTTGTTATTTGTTACTGAATTTAACTTTTATTAACTTATAAATCGTTTCTAAAATAATTTTTGGGATAGAAAATTTCAAAATACTAAAAATCTGAACTAAAAACTTATCCTAAATCGCTTTACTAAACAGTGGTTTTTCTGAATGGGCTTTTTGACTGGGTTTATCTAATGCATAGCAAACATTTCTGATTAAAAGTTTTCCTAAATCTGTGGCTTTAATCTTATTATTTTCAATAACTGCCAAATTATTTTTTACCACATCATCCCACATCGGATTATCTTTCATCATTGATACTAAAATATCTTGTTCATCTTCAAGAGTTGTTTCAAAATAACACAATAAGTTGAGCAAATGCTTTCTCATTTTTTTCTCATCATCACTTACCTTATGCCCTTTTAATACAGGGATTTGTTTTTGCACTAATGTTTGATACTCTTCTACTTCTTTTGAATTTTGAACATACATATCGCCTGAATCACTGATAGATGAAACGCCAAGAGCAATCAATGTATCTGTATGTTGTACAGTATAGCCCATAAAATTTCTATGTAAAGTTTTATTTCTTCTTGCCATAAACAATTCATCTTCGGGCAATGCAAAATGATCCATTCCTACATCTTCATAACCATTATTCATAAACATTTCTCTACCCATTAAATACAATTGAATTTTTTCTTCAGTAGTCGGTAAATCTTTTTCTGTAAATTTTCTTTGAGATGCTTTTATCCAAGGTACATGAGCATAACTATAAAATGCAATTCTATCTGGTTTTAATTCAATTACTTTTTGAATAGTATCTGAAAGCCCTTCTCTGCTTTGAAATGGCAAACCATATACTAAATCATAATTGACACTTTTGTAACCCAATTTTCTTGCATACTCTGTAAGACGCTTTACTTCTGAATATTCCTGAGTTCTGTTTATTGCAATTTGCACCTTTTTATCAAAATCCTGAACGCCAATACTAATTCTATCAAAATATAAAGCCCGCAAAACATCTAAATGTTCTAATTTTGAAAAATGCGGATGAATTTCAACGCTTCCCTGAAAATCATTTGCAACCGTATTATCTTTAAACAATCCTGATATGAGTTGTTCTAAATTTTTTGGTGAAAAAAAAGTAGGAGTTCCACCACCTAAATGAATTTCACGAATATTAATTTTTCCAAAGATATCTTGATAAAATTTCCATTCTTTCAAAACAGAATCAATGTATGGATCTTCAACCTGATGGTTTTTAGTTATTCTTTTGTTACATCCACAATAAGTGCACAATTGTTCACAAAATGGCAAATGAATGTAAATACTTATACCTTGCTGTTGAATTTTTTCAAAGTTTTGTTTCAAATTATTTATCCAATCTTCTACAGATGGCATAGAATGCCACATAGGAACAGGTGGATAACTTGTGTATCTTGGAACAGATATGTTGTATTTTAATAAAATATCAAAGATAGAGGACATAATTAGTTTTGAGTTTTAAGTTTTGAGTGTTTAGTTACTTTTTAAAAATGATAACTCAAAATTAAAAACTAAACACTAAAAACTAATATTTATGCTTGTGCTGGTGGAGTGCCAAAATTTAATGGGATATTAATATCTTGTTCTTTAATAGCACCGTGTGTTTTTTCAAATGTTTTAATGTTGTTTTCTAATGCTTTTAATAATCTTTTAGCGTTTTGAGGCGTTAAAATAATTCTTGATCTTACTCTTGCTTTTGGAATACCAGGCATAATGCTTACAAAATCAATAATAAATTCATTTGGTGAATGTGTAATAATCGCTAAATTTGAATAAATACCTTCTGCAATATCTGCAGGCAGTTCTATATTCATTTCCTGATTTAAATTTTCTGGATTTTCCATATTTTTTTCTGCAAATTTACATATTTGTTTCTTAGATAAGAAAGACATTCTTAATTATATTTGTAACTTTGCCGCAATGTTAATTTTATTAGAAAATATTCGTCCTAATCCATATATCCCAAACTGGATTATTATTGTTCTGCTTATTCAAATTTCTATTTTATTTTATATTTACATTTATTCACCAAGGATATTATTATTACCATTTTTAGCCATAGCAGATAAAAGGGTTCGCAGGGAATTAATGGAGTCAAAAAATTCATTTCAATCTCGTTTATTAATGCTTCTTAATTTAGTTTTTTATCTCAGTTTTTCACTTATGTTGTATTTATTATTTAAAGAAAATAACTTTGTTCAGACAAGTAGTTTGCTTAGTGATATTTCATATAAATGGAGAGATGTTGTTATTTTCTCAGTTATATTATTTGCAGTAATGGTTATTGTTGCACTAAAAAAAATTACTTTTATATCCATTGCTTATATTTTTGATGAAATAAAAAGGTTTGGACATTTTATCTTTTCAATGGATATGTTTTTAAGGACATTAGGAATCGTTTTTTTTATTTTGAATTTTGCTTTTGTTTGGGAATTGATTGAAAATATCAATGTTATTTATTTTGTTTTGATATTTAATACAATTCTTTATATATTATTATTGCTTTTTAATTTCATTGAAGTGGTTCATAAAACATGGATAGATTATTTGAATTTTATTTTGTACTTTTGTGCCCTTGAATTAATTCCTTTTCTTTTTATATTAAAAATTTTAAGCAGATAGAATAATGGCAAAGACGACAAAAAAAACGACAGCAAAGACAAAAAAGAGTACAAAAACTGCATTGAAAGAAAAAAAATCTGCTTCCGATAGTTTATCCAAAAAGAATGAAAAATCTGCTGTATCAAAAAAAAGTAAAAAATCTGTAAAAACCGCTATTCCAATTCTTGAAACTGCAAGTATTTCCGAATCATCAGATACAAAAGAATTAACAAATTCTGAAACATCAAATCAATTATTAAAAAAGGTAGCAGATTCTTCTATTGAAGAAAAACCAAAAGCATCTTCAGAAACTACTGAAGAAACTAAAAGAAAAAGAGGAAAGCGTGGAAAAAAGAAAAGTAAAACATGGGAAGAAAAAGCTCAAAAATTACCAACATTTGAAGTTAGCAATTTTCCAAAATATCCAATTAAATCAATATTAATTACGCAAGCAAAGCCCACTGATCTTCAAAATCCTTACCAACTTTTAATTGATAAGTATAAGGTAAAAATTGATTTTCGTCCATTTATAAAAGTGGAAGGATTAAGTGGTCAAGAATTCCGAAATCAAAAAGTTGATGTATTAGAATACAGTAATATTATATTTACAAGCCGTTTAGCTATAGATCATTTTTTTAGAATACTTAATGAAATGAGAGTAAATCTGCCTGATACTACAAAATTCTTCTGTCTTAACGAACAAATTGCATATTACATGCAAAAATACATGGAGCTTCGCAAAAGAAGAATTTTCTGGGGTCAAGGTACTTTGGATGATTTAAAAACTGTATTGAAAAGATTTATTGAAGGTAAATTTTTATTACCAGCTTCTGATACTATAAAAGAAAAAGTAATTGGTATCTTAGATGCATTAAATGCTCAATATACAGCAGTAGATGTATATAAAACTGTTCCTGAAAAAATCACTGATATTAAACCTGAAAATTACGATGCAATTGTATTTTTTACTCCTATTGCTGCAGAATCATTAAAAAAGAATTTTCCTAACTTTAAACAAAACAAAACTCGCTTTGCTGCATATAGTATCATTACTGCAAATCGCTTAAAGGAATTGGGGTATAGAGTGGATATTTATGCTCCAACAATAGAATTTCCAAGTATGGTTAATGCTATTGCTCACTACTTATTACACATTGATAAGAAATAATTGTATATTCAAGTTATTAAAATTTCCTTTTCTCAAAGATATTATAGAATTAAACTTGTGCCAACCTTTTTAGACGGCACTAATGCCTAACAAATTGACTTTTACAACAAAAATAAAAGTATTAGTTTTGTTGCCAATAATACAAACATGACAAACGATCATCTTAATCCCGAAAAAGAAAATTTATCTCCCGAAGATTTACAGTTTGAAAAAGCATTAAGACCTTTAAGTTTTGATGATTTTTGCGGACAAGAAAAAGTAGTTGATAATTTAAAGGTTTTTGTAAGTGCTGCCAAACAAAGAAAAGAAGCATTAGATCATGTATTATTACACGGACCACCTGGTCTTGGAAAAACTACATTAGCTCATATCATTGCAAATCAATTAGAAGTAAATATCAAAATTACATCTGGTCCTGTATTAGAAAAACCTGGTGATTTAGCAGGATTACTTACCAATCTTGAACCATTTGATGTTTTGTTTATTGATGAAATTCATCGTTTAAGTCCCATTGTAGAAGAATATCTTTATTCTGCAATGGAAGATTACAAGATAGATATTATGATTGACAGTGGTCCTAATGCGAGAACTGTTCAAATAAAATTAAATCCTTTTACACTGGTAGGTGCTACTACTCGCAGCGGACTTTTAACTGCTCCGCTTAGAGCAAGATTTGGCATCAATACAAGATTAGATTATTACGATGCAAAAACATTAACCACAATTGTCTTAAGAAGTGCTTCTATATTGAATGTTCCTATTGAAGAAGTAGCCGCTTTTGAAATTGCTCGCAGAAGCAGAGGCACTCCAAGAATTGCCAATGCTTTGCTTAGAAGAGTAAGAGATTTTGCTCAAATAAAAGGCAATGGATCAATTGATTTGAAAATCACCAGTTATGCTCTAAATGCCTTAAATGTTGATGAAAACGGACTTGATGAAATGGACATCAGAATACTTACTACCATTATTGATAAATTCAAAGGCGGACCAGTAGGACTTACAACTATTAGCACAGCTGTTGGCGAAGAAGCAGGCACTATTGAAGAAGTTTATGAGCCGTTTTTAATTCAGGAAGGATATATTGTTCGTACACCTCGTGGAAGAGAAGCTACTCTCAAAGCATACCAACATTTGAAGCGAGAAAAAAAATCACCTGGTTCTTTATTTTAATTTGATTTAAATTTAAATCGTTTTGATTCCCCATTATCAAAAAGAATTGTATTCAAAAATCATTAAAGATACTGCAAAAGATGTGGGCTTTGATGCCTGTGGTATTGCAAAAGTTCAGGTTTTAGATGAAGAGGCAAAAAAATTAGAATACTGGCTTAAAAAAGGTTTTCATGGGAAAATGGCATACATGGAAAAGTATTTTGATATTAGAATAAATCCTGCATTATTGTTACCTGATGCTAAATCTGTTATTTCACTTTTGTTTAATTATTATCCATCAAAAAGACAAATTAATTCAAGATTAAAAATTTCAAAATATGCATATAGCAACGATTATCACATTATTTTAAAAAATAAACTTACAGAACTTTATGAAAGATTAAAGGAAAAAATTGGAAATTTTAATGCCAGAGCATGTGTAGATAGTGCTCCAATAATGGATAAAGTATGGGCTAAAAAAAGTGGATTGGGATGGATAGGAAAACACTCTAATTTGATTATTAAACAAAAAGGTTCTTTTTATTTTATTGCAGAATTGGTTACAGATTTAGAATTAAATTATGATAATGAAATAAAAGATTATTGTGGTACTTGCACCCGTTGCATAGATGCATGCCCTACTGATGCCATTATTGCACCTTATGTAGTAGATGGCAGCAAATGTATTTCTTACTTAACTATTGAATTAAAAGACGAAATAATACCTGATGAGTTCAAAGGTAAAATGGATAACTGGATTTTTGGTTGTGATGTGTGTATGGATGTTTGCCCGTGGAATAATTTTGCAGAAGCAAATAAACATGCAGAATTAGAACCCATCAAGGAAATAATATCATTCAGTGAAAATGATTGGAAAAATCTTACAGAAGAACAATTCAAAATTTTATTCAAATATTCACCAATTAAAAGAAGTAAATTTAAAGGATTAAAAAGAAATATCAATTTTGTTTTAAATAATTAGTATATGAAACTAAAAGTTTTAATAAGTAATGCCATTTTTTGTTTTCTGATATATCAATGCTCTGATGATACTAATGTAAGAAAGCCCATTAAGATTGATAAAGAGAAGTTGAAAAAACAATTTGAGTATGCTAATCAAAGATTAGTTCAAAAAGAAATTGATGAAATGGATTATTTTGAAAAAACACATCAAATGAATTTTAAAAAAACAAATTTTGGTGTGAGGTATTTTATTACAGATTCTATAAAAGGACAACCAATGATAAAAGATGGAGATGAAGTAAGTATGCACTATACTGTATCTTTATTAAGTGGAGAAGTTTGCTACACCGATGAAAATAAATTAAAAACATTTATAGTTGGTTCAGAACATATTGAAAGTGGTATTCACAAAATTATGCCATACTTACACTATGGGGATAAAGCATACATACTTATTCCATCAGCATTAGCACATGGTTTATTAGGAGATTTTTCAAAGATTCCGCCACAATCACCAATTTTGTATAAAGTAGAAATTCAAAAAAAGTGAATAGTGAAAAGTGATTAGTGAAAAGTGAATATTTAAATTCAAAAAAAACTTTGCTTACTTTGCGTGAAATGTATTTTTCAACTGAATATTTACCAACAAAATATCTTACTTTCTCAATTCAAAATTTTGACCTAAATAAACTTTTCTTACCATTTCATCATTGGCTAAATCTTCTGCTGTGCCAGATTTAATAACTTGTCCAGAATAAAGTAAATATGCTCTGTCTGTAATACTCAATGTTTCATGAACATTATGGTCTGTAATTAAAACACCAATGTTTTTTTCTTTTAATTTTTTTACAACCGATTGAATATCTTCAACAGCAATAGGATCAACGCCTGCAAAAGGTTCATCTAATAAAATGAATTTTGGTTTTGTAGCCAATGCACGAGCAATTTCTGTTCTTCTTCTTTCTCCACCAGATAATTGGTCTCCTTTGTTTTTTCTAACATGATGTAAATTAAATTCTGTGAGTAATTCCTCTAATCTTTGTTTTTGTTCTTCCTTAGAAAGATTGGTCATTTCAAGAATAGCAAGAATATTATCTTCTACTGAAAGTTTTCTAAACACAGATGCTTCTTGTGGTAAATAAGCAATTCCCATTTGTGCTCTTTGATACATTGGAAGTTCTGTAATATCTTTGTCGTCTAAAAAAATTTTTCCACTATTGGGTTTTATCATTCCCACAATCATATAAAAAGAAGTTGTTTTGCCTGCACCATTAGGGCCTAACAATCCAACAATTTCACCTTGATGAACTTCTATACAAACTTCATTGGCTACAACTCTGCTTCTGTATTTCTTAGTTATTTTATCGGTGTATAAACGCATAATTTTTACAATGCATCATAATCCACAATTACTCTTTCAGTAATAGGATGTGCCTGACAGGTTAAAATAAATCCTTCTTTTACTTCATCTTCAGTTAAGGCATAATTTACATCCATTTTGGCTTTGCCTTCAATCAATTTTGCTCTGCAAGTACTACAAACACCACCTTTGCAACTAAAAGGTGCATCTACGCCATTTTGAATAGCCGCATCAAGGATATTGACACCATTTGATGATAATTTAAAAGTAGTTTCAATGCCGTATAAAATAACAGTTACTTCTGATTCAATTACATTTTCCTCAGCATTAGAAACATTTGTATTTTCAAGTGGTGTAAAATATTCAATGTGAATTTTTTGAGGATGTATTTGAATTTTTAATAAAGTATTTTCTATGAGTTGCATCATTGGAGTAGGGCCACAAATGAAAAAATCATCCGCATTCTTAAAATTTGTTTTTTCTAGTAAAGTGATAATTTTATTCTCATTTAATAATCCCGTTTGCTCATCAGGATAACCTGCAGGCGGATTATCATAAATATAAATTACTTTGAAATTAGAATTTTTATTTGCTAAATCATCTATCTCATTTTTGAAAATAACATTATCTGGCTCTCTATTAGCATAAAATAAAACAATACTACTTTGCTTTTCAATAAATAAAATACTTTTGATGATACTCATCATAGGTGTAATACCACTTCCACCCGCCCACAGAGCATATTTTTTTTGATGTGCAGAATTTAATTCTGTATAAAATTTTCCTGAAGGGGGCATTACTTCTACTACATCCCCAACTTTTAATTGGTGATTAATATATGAAGACATTTTTCCTCCCGGCACTTCTTTTACAGCCACTTTTAATTCTTTTTCATAATAAGGACTGGTGCAAATACTATAAGAACGAATAACCTGTTCGCCATTAATGTTGAGTTTTAATGTAATAAATTGCCCTTGTTTGAATCTAAATTGAGAAACATATTGAAGTGGCACATCAAAAGTAACCGCCACAGTGTCTTTAGACACTTTTTCAATTTCTTTTACTGATAATGGATAAAAGTGCGACATTCTTAAATTTTTGGGCAAACCTAATAAAAAAATGATGGAAAGAGAAAAACTAATGAATTTGATTAAATTTGTTTATTTGATTGTTTTTCTTTAAACTTGCGGGAAAATTTTATTTATGCATTTTTCAATAAAAAAGTTTATTTTTACAATTTCATTTTTGTTTACTGTATCAATTATTTTTGGAGCAGGCGCTCCACCTCCACCTCCTCCGCCTCCCCCCGGATGCTGGCCACCACCTTGTATTCCTATTGATGGGGGCATTAGTTTATTAATTGCGGCTGGGGCATTATATGGTGCAAAAAAATCTTATGATAAGTTCAAATCAAGAGGAAATAAGGGAGAAAAAGACCTCACAAAGTAATGGTATTTCAAAGTTTTTACCATTATCTGATATTCGTGTAAAGTTTATTCTTACAGCATCTGTTGTTTACTTGTTCTGCTATTTAATTTACGAATTAGTTATAAAAAAATATACGCTTATTGATGAATACATTATTCGTATCATCATTGAAAACACTGATGATATTTTAAGAAGATTGGATTTTAAAACATTCAAAACCACTGAATTAAATGATTTTCAAGTGATAGGTATTCATGGTTCAATAGGAGTATGGGTAGGAAAAGCATGTGATGCTATTAGTTTGTTTATCGTTTTTTCTGTTTTCATTCTTGCATTTCCTGGAAATCAAAGAGATAAATGGTGGTTCGTTCCTTTTGGTATTCTTACCATTCACATATTAAATGTATTAAGAGTAGTAGGATTGACAATCATTACATATTATGCACCTGAATGGTTAGAGTTTAATCATACTTATACTTTTACATTTTTAGTTTACAGTTATATTTTATTATTGTGGATTTGGTGGGTAAATAAATACGCCTGATAATGAAGTTTTATATTTTTAAATTGTTTTTTTTCTTAATATTTTTTGTGTCGCTTGGTTTATTCAGAGAATATGTTTTTGTCAATATCAACAACATTATTTATTTTAAATACTACAAAAATACTACTATGCCTATACCTTTTATGTTTAATTGGCTCACTCATTTTTCATATTCCACATTATATTATTTAAAATATCCATTAACTATTCTGTTTGTTTTAATTTATTTAATTTCAAATATATATTTTCTTAAAACTGCTATTATTGATAAAACAAAATTTTTATTTTATTATAAAATTTTGATTGCAGCATACATTGTGATTTTTGTAATTAGCACATTACTAATGGCCTATTTGTTTATTACTAATCAAAAATTAAATGATGATGAATTCCTTATCAGTCGTGGCTTAATGGGGCTTGCTCAATCTCCTTTAATCAGTTTTGTATTATTTGCAGTATATTTGTGGGATAAAAATAAATTACAAATACATGAAAAAGGAAACAACAGTATTTAAGTTAATCAAAGAAGAAGAAGAAAGACAATTAAGAGGAATTGAATTGATTGCAAGTGAAAACTATGTAAGCAATCAGGTAATGAAAGCAATGGGTAGCGTTCTTACTAATAAATATGCTGAGGGCTATCCTAATAGAAGATATTATGGTGGTTGTGAAGTGGTAGATAAAGTTGAGCAATTGGCTATAGACAGAGCAAAAGAATTATTTGGAGCAGAATGGGTAAATGTTCAGCCACATTCTGGGGCACAAGCCAACGCTGCTGTAATGTATGCTTGTCTTAAACCAGGAGATAAAATTTTAGGATTAAATCTTTCTCATGGAGGACATCTTACACACGGATCACCCGTTAATTATTCTGGAAAAATTTATCACGCAACATTTTATAGTGTTGAAAAAGAAACAGGTTTGATAGATTTCAAAAAACTATATCATCAAATTTTAGAAGAAAAACCTAAATTAGTCATTGTGGGAGCATCAGCGTATTCAAGAGATTGGGATTATGCATTAGTAAGAGAAGCCGCTGATAAAGTAGATGCGCTTGTATTGGCAGATATTTCTCATCCTGCAGGTTTGATTGCAAAAGGGATATTGAATGATGCTTTATTACATTGCCATATTGTTACAACTACTACACACAAAACACTAAGAGGTCCAAGAGGCGGTATGATAATGATGAAAAAAGATTTCCCAAATCCATTTGGAGAAAAAACACCAAAAGGAGAAATTAAAATGATGAGTGCTTTGTTAGACAGTGCTGTATTCCCCGGAATACAAGGCGGTCCATTAGAACACATTATCGCAGCAAAAGCAGTTGCTTTTGGAGAAGCCCTTACAGATGATTATTTGTACTATATTGTTCAAGTTGTAAAAAATGCAAAAGCAATGGCAAAAGCATTTATTGAAAAAGGATATAATGTTGTATCGGGCGGCACCGACAACCATTTGATGTTAATAGATTTAAGAAATAAAAACATTACAGGCAAAGAAGCAGAAAAATTGCTTGGAGAAGTTGATATTACTGTAAATAAAAATATGGTTCCTTTTGATGACAAATCTCCATTTATTACATCAGGTATTAGAGTAGGTACAGCGGCAATTACTACAAGAGGATTAAAAGAAAAAGATTGTGTAAAAGTTGTTGAACTAATTGATGAAACCATTAAAAATAAAGATAATCCAAAAGCACTTTCTAAAATTAAAAAGAAAGTCAATCAGATGATGTTGAAATATCCATTATTTGCATAAACTATAATATGAAACCAACTATCATTTTTGATTTAGGTGGCGTCATTATTCCACTCAATACAGAAGCCACTATTAATAAAATACAAGAATATACAAACAAAGATATCAGAGAATGGATAAAATTTGGTTATCCTCATCAACTTATTCAAAAATTTGAATTAGGTAAAATAAGTGAAAAAGAATTTTTTGAAGAATTATCTGATTTATTAGAATTTGAAGGAGAACTCTATTATTTGAAAGAAGCGTGGAATGCTATGCTTCTGCCCGTTCCAAAAGAAAACATTTCTTATTTATTAAAATTAAAAGAACATTTTCAACTCATCATTCTTAGTAACACTTGTGAAACACATATTCAAAAATTTGAGGAAATGCTGAAGAAAAATCATTCAATAGATTCATTTGAAAGTTTAGTAGATTCAGTATATTACTCTTGCAGAATTGGATTAAGAAAACCAGATTTAAAAGTTTTTCAAAAGATAATATCTGAAAATTCAATTGATTTAAATTCTTGCATTTACTTTGATGATACGACTACACATATTGAAGCCGCTCAAAAACTTAATATACATAGTATTTTATATCCACATAATGAAATTTTATCTAATGTGGTGAAAAATTACTTAATCACTCAAAATCAACTTTAATTAACATTGAATGGAAAATACCAGAGGCAGCATAATTAGTGAAAAAGATATACAGGCAATAGTTCGCATTGTTAAGCAGAACTGGTATATTCCTTTGATAGCAATTACATTATCATATATTGCTGGTTATTTTTATACTTATAAATTAACAAACATTTATCAGGCATCTACTCAATTATTGGTAAATGTAAAAGATTTTTACGATAAAAGTATTATTTCAGAAGACAATATGTACTCTTCCGCATATACTACTTATATTGACAATTCTAATCAAATAAGAGTAATTAAGTCATACGATATAATGGAAGAAACTATTGAAAAATTAAAAGATGTATTGCAAGTATCCTATTTTATTGTAGGGAAAGTAAGAACTACGGAGCAATTTAAAGGTATGCCCTTTGATATAAAAGTCAATGCTATAAACCCTGCTTTTTATGAAATACCCATAAAGTTCAAAATCAAAAATTATACTTCCTATCAAATTAGTGTTGAAATCAATGGACAACAAATAACAAAAGAAGGTTTTTTTGATAAAGAATTAATTGACACTGATTTAAATATTCTTGTAAAACGGGCATCAAATTTGACTATGCAAACTGCCATTTCTCTATCAAATATTAATTATGAAATTGTCATCCATTCAAAAGATTTCCTGATAAATCAATATATGGGCACAATGAATGTTGAAAACCCTGATTATACAAATATCCTTAAAGTTTCTATAGAAGATGTTATACCAGAACGAGCAATCATTGTTTTAGACACATTGACTTCCGTTTATATGAAAAGTACTTTGAAATCAAGATTAGAATTAAATGAAAAAACACTACAATATATTGATAAACAATTAAGCGAAATTTCTGCTACACTAAAAGGTATAGAAGATTCAATGGAATATTATAAAAATACACATAATATTTTAGATTTAGATTGGGAACAATCTACTTACCTTACAAAACTTTCTGATTTTGAAAACCAAAGAAATCAACTGAAAATGCAAATTGAAGCATTAAATGATTTAGAAAAATATATCATTGAAGACAAAGACCCACAATTTTTACCACCTAATGTTTTTATTCTTGAAAAACAGGGATTTTTGCCCAGTGCTGTTACAGAATTATATCAGTTACAAATTAAACTAAATGACCAATATGGTTCTAATACAGATAATAATCCCAATATTGCTAACCTCAAACAAAACATCAGAAGATTAAAACAAGATCTTCTTATTTATATTACTAATTCCCGCAAAGCTACATACAAACTTCTTGAAAATTTAGAAACAGAAATTACATCTTATGTTTCAAAATTTAAATATATCCCACCCAAGCAAAGAGATTTATTGAATATTCAAAGAAGGTTAGAAGTTAATCAAAAACTTTATTCATTTTTACTTGAAAAAAGAGCCAATACAAGAATTGCCAAAGCATCTATCAGTCCTACTACAAAAGTTGTTGAAAAACCAAGAAATATGGGCGTAGTCAAACCAGATAAAAATAAAATCAGAAATACTTTTATTTCAGTTGGATTAGGTTTATCACTTTTGTTTATTTTAATAAGAGTATTATTTTTTGTCAAAATATCTGATGAGGAACAATTAAAAGAATTAACTAATTTGCCAATTATAGGTATTATGCCTTATCAAAAAAATATTAATGAAAATGCTGTTGTTGCAATTGAAGAACCCTATGCTCCTGTTTCAGATGCAATCAGATCGCTTATAACAAATATCAAATACGCAACCAAAGATAAGCCCATCAAAAAGATTTTATTCACCTCATTTTTACCCGGAGAAGGAAAAACTTTTTTATCCATTAATCTTGCCGCAATGTTTGCAAAATCAGGCAAGAAAGTAGCACTTTTAGAAATGGATTTACACAAGCCCAGAATTTTTTCTGCATTAAAACTTAACCCAGATAAGGGAATAGCCGCTTTTCTTTCTAATCAGGCAGTTTTAAATGAAATTGTCTATAAAACTTTTATAGATAATCTTGATGTTTATTTAGCAGGTAAAGAAACACCCCCCAATCCCTCTGATTTATTATTATCTTCAAAATTAAATGAGCTACTAAACAATCTTGAAAAAAATTATGATTTAATTGTAATAGACACTCCACCAGCTGGATTGCTTGTAGATTCTATTTACTTAATGCAATATGCAGATTTAAATATCTTTGCAGTCAATGCAAGGATAGCCACTCGCAGAACAATTAAATTTATCAATCAATTAAGTAATGAAAACAAAATTCCTAATCTATATTTATTACTCAATGGTATTAGTTTGAAAAAATCTGGGTATTACGCATACAATAAATACGGCTATAAGTATGGGTATGGTTACGGATACGGATATGGTGCTTACAATTACAAAAAGTATTAAAATGATTAATTTTTCTACCCATATAAAAAACATATTAATTGCCGGTCCGTGTAGTGCAGAAAGTGAATTGCAAATTAACACTACTTTTGAGCAACTATCCAATATTCCACAAATATCATTATTCCGAGCTGGTGTTTGGAAACCAAGAACAAGACCTGGCACTTTTGAAGGATTTGGCGAACAAGCTCTTCAATGGATCAATAATTCAAAACAACAATTTAATATCCCTGTTTGTATAGAAGTAGCACATCCAAAGCATGTTGAATTAGCCCTTAAATATAACATTGATGTTTTATGGATTGGTGCCAGAACAACTACTAATCCATTTAGCGTAAATGAAATTGCAAATGCTCTTCAGGGAGTTAATATTCCAGTAATGATTAAAAATCCAATGCACCCCGAATTAAAATTATGGATTGGTGCTATTGAAAGAATTATTAACGCAGGAATTACCAATATCGCGGCTATTCACAGAGGTTTCTTTTATTATGGTAATGACAAATATCGTAATAAACCATTGTGGCAAATTCCTCTTGAACTAAAAACTATTCTTCCCGATTTACCCATCATTTGCGACCCAAGCCATATTTCAGGAAAAAAAGAATACATTTTTGAAATTGCACAAAAAGCCTTGAACTTAGGAATGAACGGACTAATGATTGAAACGCATTACAATCCTTCTGTTGCATTAAGCGATAAAGAACAACAACTCACACCAGATGAATTAAAATCACTTATTACTCAACTTAAATTTTTAGATACAAGTTCTGATGATCCTTTATTCAATAACAAACTAAACATCTTTCGCCAAATTATTGATGAAATTGATGATGATATTTTACATCTCATTTCTAAAAGATTAGACATCGTACAACAAATTGCTTATTACAAAAAAGAACACAATGTTACTGCCTTTCAACTATCAAGATGGAAAGAAATTCTTAATTCAAGAAAATCTACTGCAAAAGAATTAAATATTAGTGAAAATTTTATCCATCAGTTGTTAGCTTTATTACACGAAGAATCTATCAATATACAAAATAAAGTTTTAAATCAATCTTCAGAAAAAATAACTGAACCTAAAAAGTAAAAAATATGACTACAAAAGATGAAATAGTAAAAAACTGGTTGCCACGATACACTGGAGTTCCATTAGAAGAATTCGGACAATATATTTTATTATGCAACTTTACAAACTATGTAGAATTATTCGCAAAAAAATATAATACAGAAGTTAAAGGATTTGGGAAACCAATGATTTCAGCCCACGCAGAAGGTTTATCTATTATCAACTTTGGAATGGGTAGTGCTGCCGCCGCTACTGTGATGGACTTGTTAAGTGCTGTAAAACCCAAGGCCGTATTATTTCTTGGAAAATGCGGAGGATTAAAAAAGAAAAATCAAATTGGTGATTTGATTCTGCCAATTGCCGCCATTAGAGGAGAAGGAACATCAAATGATTATTTCCCTCCAGAAGTACCATCATTACCTGCTTTTAATTTGCAAAAAGCCGTATCTTATACTATTCGCCTTGAAAACAGAGATTACTGGACAGGAACAGTTTATACTACTAACAGAAGAGTATGGGAACACGATGAAGAATTCAAAGCATATTTAAGAAAAATAAAAGCAATGGCTATTGATATGGAAACAGCAACTATATTCACAGTAGCATTTGCAAATAAAATTCCTGCAGGAGCATTACTGCTTGTTACAGACCAGCCAATGATTCCAGAAGGTGTAAAAACAGAAGAAAAAGATAAAACAGTTACTCAACAATTCACTGAAACCCATTTAGATATTGGTATAAAATCATTATTAGAAATTAAAAATCAAGGTATTTCTGTAAGACACTTAAAGTTTTAGTATGTTATTATCTGCAGAAGATTATGTTAATGGCATTTTAAATAACGATATTACAATACTCGCAAGGGCAATTACTCTTGTAGAATCAAATAAAGCAAGACATCAAGATTTAGCAGAACAAATTTTAAAAAAAATTTTACCTTATACAGGAAATTCATTTAGATTAGGCATCACAGGATCACCTGGAGTTGGTAAAAGTACTTTCATTGAAGCATTTGGATTACATTGCATTGAAAAAGGTCATAAAATAGCTGTTTTAGCCATTGATCCAAGCAGCAGTTTATCTAAAGGAAGTATTTTAGGAGATAAAACAAGAATGGAAAATTTATCTCGTCATCCTAATGCTTTTATTCGCCCATCGCCAAGTGGAGGAGTATTAGGTGGTGTTGCTTCAAAAACTTATGAAACAATGCTACTTTGCGAAGCTGCTGGGTTTGACTGGATATTTGTAGAAACTGTTGGAGTAGGACAAAGTGAAACCGAAGTAGCAGATATTACAGATTTTTTTCTGTTACTATTATTAGCCGCCAGCGGTGATGAAATTCAAGGCATTAAAAGAGGTATTATGGAAATGGCTGATGGAATCATTATCACTAAAGCAGATGGTGATAATTTGCCAAAAGCAAGATTAGCCGCTGCCCAATTTAAATCTGCTTTACATTATTTTACACACGCTTTAAATAATTGGCTAGTACCTGTAATTCCTGCATCATCTATTACAAAACAAGGATTAGAGGATGTGTATAATATGCTTATTCAATTTCTGGAAATAGCAAACAAAGAACAGTTTATACAGCATAAAAGAATGAAGCAGCAAGAAATTCGTTTGAAAAAAATTATTTCTGATTATCTATTAAATGATTTTTTTTCTGACCATCTTATTAAAGATAAAATGACAATTTTATCACAGGAAGAACTTGTATTTCCTCATCGTGTAGCAAGAAAACTAATAGAATTGTACAAAAACAGAAACTAAAGTTTTTTTATTTCAAAAATAATTTTGTTTTAATTGTAAAGAATTAAAATTCTCTCTATATTTGCGGCGGGCAAGTCCTTCACGACCAGCTCCTACCGAATCCCCCAGGTTGGGAACAAAGCAAGGGTAAGGTGGTTGTAGCGGTGCGATGAAGTAAGCTTGCCCTTTTTTATTTACAATGTTTTGTTACTATTCAGGTGATTCAAAATGATTAGAAAGATAAATTCCACGCAAAGTCCGCAAAGGATAAGGACGCAGAGCACGCAAAGTTAAAAACATTCTTTGCGACCTTTGCGAAATGCTTTGCGTTCTTTGCGTGAAAAATATACCTACCTGAATAATAACAATATTTTTAAGAAAAGCTTTGCTATTCAGTATAAAAAATTTTCCCTTCATTAAATATGCTTATTACTTTTTAAAGCTTCTTATATTTACTAAAATACTCATACAATTCTCCACCTTTGCTAAATAATTTATCAATTTTCTTTTCTACATTTTTATCTTTTTCTAAAACTGGTGCGTGATGAGGTTTACTGCGAGCATCAATAATTAAATTACTCATAGAAAAATGTCTAAACTCTAATTTTTCATTTAATCCATACACATCCATTGCTGGGCTTGATCTTGTAAATGTTATCCATAACCAGTTATTAATATGTTGTGCTGTATAATTACTATCATCTGTTATCACTATTAAAGGGAAACCATTTAAATCTATATTTTTCTCTTTAATTTCATTTTCAAAATCGGAAATTTCTTTCTTTGTAGTTTCATAGTTTTCAAATCTTTTTCCCTGTAATACAAGCACACCTGGAAAAACACATTGTGGATTAAAAAAAGTAGTTAATGATTTTATTTGACTTGAAATTTCATTTGACAATTCTCTTTTCTTTCTTCCATAAGCAGCAAGAACCATTTTACTTCCTTTATTTAAGGATATCCCTGTATAATCAAGTGTATCGTGAGGTGTATTCGTATAAAAATGCACATCTCTACTCAAGTCAATTCTTTCAAGTATATATTGTATAAATTCTGCAACATTATGGCAGGACGGCACTTTACCATCATATTCAGCAGTAATAAAAAGATATTTACACAAACTTAATTGACCTGTCCCAAGAATATGATGAGCAATGGTAATTATTTCTGCAGGTTCTGGATTATCTAAATATGGTGTGTATCTTTCTGAACCTGTTGCAAGTAATAGTGGATGAACACCTGCTTCATCAACGGCACACAAATCTTTCAATCCATAAATTTCCTTTTGTGCTGCCCAACCTGTAAGTTCGTGTATAAGTTGTCCGAATATTGAATCTTCTTGTGGTGGTCTTCCAACTACTGTAAATGGCCATATTGCATCCTTCTTATGATATACTTTTTCAACTCTCATTACTGGATACAAATGTTTCAAACTATAATAACCTAAATGATCTCCAAATGGACCTTCTGGCTTTAATAAACTTTCAGGTACATAACCAGTGATTACAAAATCTGCATCAGTACTGATACAATAACCATTTTTGTAAACATATCTAAATCTGCGATTATTCAACAAACCAGCAAACATCAATTCTGTAATATTTTCAGGCAAGGGCATTACAGCCGCTAATGTGTGTGCCGGCGGACCTCCTACAAAAATTGATACTTTGAAAGGTTTATGAAGTTGTTTTGCAATTTGCTGATGAATACCAATTCCTCTATGCAACTGATAATGTAACCCAATTTCTTTATTCAATTCATAATCATTTCCTGTCAGTTGAATTCTATACATTCCAAGATTACTATTCCAAATTGATGGCTTTGAAGCATCTTCTGAATATACTTGTGGAAGTGTAACGAATGCTCCACCATCCATTGGCCAATGCTGAATCAAAGGCAAATCACTGATATTACAGGTGTTATTTAATATATCAGATTTTTGTTTTTTTGGTAAAACAGAAATAGCAAAAGGTAAATGAAGAATTGCTTTCAAAGGATTTTGTAATACCTCAAATGGGTTTTTGAATGCTTTGATTAACCACTCTGTTTTTTCAAAAGTATCTCTAAATAAATAGCGTGATCTTTTATATGTTCCAAAGATATTAGATGCAGCAGAAAATTTGGTGCCTTTAACATTTTCAAACCACAGAGCAGGACCTTGCATTTCATTGACTCTCAAATGAATGGCCGCCATTTCAAGATAAGGATCAACTTCTGTTTTTATTCTAACTAATTCATTTTGCTTTTCTAAATCCAGTAATGCTTCTCTTAAAGATCTGTAAGACATTTTAATATTTTGCTACAAAAGTGAGAAAAATATTGTTGTGTGAATATTACTATAATTTAGAAACCACTACCCCTTCCACACCATCACAAAATCATTCATAAAAAATCCATTACCAATATCAAAATCTTCCGCCTTTTCTATCACAAATTTATTTTTGAAATAAAAGTTGATGGCTTTGTAATTTTGTCTATTAACTGTCAATCGTATTTCTTTGGGTTGAAACATTTTTACAATTCTCTTAAAAACCTTTGTTCCTATGCCTTTATTTGATTTTTGTGGTAAAACATAAAACTTATGTATAAAAAATTTTCCCTTTCGCTGATTTTGAATAGATATAAAACCTATTGTTTTGGAATTATCAATAATTAAATAAAATTGATGATTTAATTTTTCTATCTGTTGCCTTAAACTTTCATCAGAATAAAATTTATCTAACATGTATTGTACCTGCTTAAAACCAATAATTGGAGGATAATACTTCCACCAAATTTCACTTGCTAATTTTTGAATAACACTAATATCGTTAAGAGATGCTTTCTGTAATTTCAACATGAAAGTACTATATTCTGGACTTACTGCTACCTGGTCCATAAGGACTTGGCAATACATATCTGATAAATATCTCCATAGCACCTTTTCCTCTGCTTATCGTTTTTAATTGTGAGATGTTTATATCATAACTAAATCCTATTGTATAACTATCATACTCTACTACTATATTTGTAGTAACAGCATCTTTATTTCTATAAATACTTCCTAATGAAACTGACCCGCCGCTTTGTCCTTTTTGTGCTTTTGAAAAAATATACTTGCCATACAATCCTGTTAGTAGTTCTTGCGTTGGGCCTTGCAATTGATAAACAATTAAAGGACTTACTGCAAAACTGCTTTTTCCAATACCTATATCTCCATTAGCAAATGCCACATAACGAATATACATTTTATCTTTTGAACCATTCAAATAAGTAGAAGAAGGCATATTTACATGAAATGCACTCAAACCTACATTAAACTTTATATTTTGACCACTTTTATTATATTTTCCACTATTTTTATCATAAGAATAAGTAAAGCCCAAGCCAGCATCAGGCACAATAAAATTAGTTGAATTTACATTTTCATTTGTAGGCAAACTAGCATTATACTGCGTCCCATCATATTGAGTACCCCATTTAGCATTATTCATATTAATACTTTTTTGAATAATACCTGCGTAAATACCCACTCCAAAAAATTGTCCATCATTTACTCTTAAATGATAAGCCCCATTTAATGTAACATCATTTGTTTTCAAACTTAAATCGCCGCTATTATCATTAAAAAACTTTAATCCTCCTGCAAAAAAATGTCCTTTTGGACTTTTTTTAATTCTTCCATCTACTGATAATCCAAATGTATTGTAAGGTGAAGCTACGGCTTTCCATTGATTACGATATATTAAATTTCCACTCAAAGCATAGTTAGCTCCGCACATTGCAGGATTTAATACCAATGGAAAATACTGAATTTGTGTAAAGTGTATATCTTGAGCATACACAGCACAACTCAAAAACACTCCTAATAATTTAATTATTTTTTTCATAATTTTATTTTTTAATTATTGATTATTTAACTATTGTAAAATTACCTTTTAAGTCAATTGGTTTGTCATCTTTATACAATCCTTTTATGTAATACACAAAGGTAGCATTATTCATATCTTTTCCTTTGTAATTACCATCCCACTTTTCATTAGGATCAGTTGTTTCAAAAACTTTTTCTCCCCATCTGTCAAATATCACCATGTGAAATTCTTTTACACATTTTGTACCATATACTTCTAATTTATCATTCACACCATCATTATTAGGTGAAAACACATTTGGCACAAATAATTCAGGACATCTTGTATCTACATAAATTTTAATACATGCACTATCAGAACAAACTCCACTCACATCTGTACCTATTACACAATAAGTAGTTGTATTTACAGGACTTGCTTGTGGATTTGGAATGTTTGGATTATTCAATCCTGTAGAAGGTATCCATGTATATGAAGTTGATGCTGCACCACTTGCATTTAATGTAACACTTTCTCCTATTGATATTGATGTGTTTGGACTAGCACTTACAACTACATTAATGGATGGTGAAACATTTACACCAATAATAGTTGTAGAATTACATGAACCTAATGTTCCTACTAAAGTAAAAGTGATATTTGAAGAAGCAGGTATATTTATACCAGATGTAGTGTAGGTATTAGTTCCATCTGTCCAAGTGTATGTATTTGCACCGCTTCCATTTAATACTATATTACTTCCTTGACAAACATTGGTATTTCCTGTTACACTTAATACTAAATTATTATTAAATCCAATGCTTGTTGTTTGTGTTGTAGAACATCCATTAACTGTATTTGTTACTACTACTGAATAAGTTCCACTTACTGTTGTTGTAATTGTTGCAGTACCTTGACCTGTAAAAGATCCTGCTCCATTCCATAAATAGGTATCAGATGGATTTACTGGATTAACTGAAATATCAACAGTTCCATTTGTGCAAGTTATACTTGGATTGGATGCTGTAATGCTTACAGAAGGTGGATTTTGATCTGATGTAATATTAACAACAGTTGTTGTTGAACAACCATTACTATTATCTGTAACAACTAAACTATAAGTACCTCCTGCTGTAAAAGTAGCCGTTGAAGAATTTGCACCACTACTTATTCCACTCGAAGGCGTCCAAGAATAAGATGCAGATGATACAGTCCCAGGCACTGTAGCATTTATTGACACTGATGAATTACTGCAAGTAATTGTTGCAGAATTTGCAGACAATGTTACAATAGGTGCATTTGAATTTCCATAAACTGTTGCCGTAGCCACTGATATACATCCGTTAGTACCAGTTACATAAACTGAATACACTCCAGCCGAACTGGCGTTTAAAGTTGGTGTATTAGATGGTCCTACAATACTTCCACCAGTTGTAGTCCATGAAAATGTTCCTGAAGGTGAAGCAGTAGCATCTATTTGTACGGTTGTTACAGAACAAGATAAAGTAGCTGTGTTATTGCTTAATGTAATGGAAGGTGTGTTTGTATCAGTTGGAACACTCGTAGTAATTGTTGAAGAACAACCATTTGATGTATTAGTTACAACTAATGTATAAGTACCTCCTTGATTCACCGCAATTGTTGCTGTATTTGAAGGTCCAACAATTCCCGGTCCAGTCCAAGTATAATTAACTGGTGATGAAGTTGTTGTGGCAACTACTTGTGTAGTAGGATTACTACATGTAATAGTTCCATTTGAGGTAGTTACATTTGGCACATTACTGTCTGAGAATACAGTAACTGTAGCATTTCCCACACAACCATTTGTGTTATCTGTAACTTGTACAACATAGTTTCCTGGAGAGCATGCTTGTGTTGTCAAGCTATTCACAGGGCCACATACGCCTCCTGTCCAATTCACTGTAATATTTGTATTTGGATTAGAAGTTGCACTGATATTTACTGATGAAGAAGAACAAGTAATAGTAGGATTAGAACCTGATGTAACTATTGGTGCTGTTGTGTTTTGAGAAATGGCTTGTGATGTTGTTGCAGTACAATTATTTGCTGTATTTGTTACAGTAAGATTATATGTTCCTCCTTGATTTACTGTTATCGTACCGGTACCTGCTCCACTTACTATTCCAGGACCACTCCAGTTATATGTAATTCCACTGGATGGTGTTACTGTAGTTGTAATTTGAACTGTGCTTGTTGTACAATTCAATGAGCCACTTGGCGCAGCTGAAATAGTAGGTGCTGTTGTATTTTGAGTAATGGCTTGTGAAACTGTTGCGGTACAGCCATTTGCAGTGTTTGTTACAGTTACATTATATGTACCGCCTTGATTAACTGTTATCGTACCAGTACCTGCTCCACTCACTATTCCAGGTCCACTCCAATTATAAGAGATACCACTTGATGGATTTACAGTTGTTGTAATTTGAACTGTATTTGTTATACAATTTAATGAACCAGTCGATGTTGCAGATACGGTTACAGCATTTGTGCTTTGAGTTACTGCTTGAGTTGCAGTGGTAGTACATCCATTGGCAGTATTAGTAATGGTTACGCTGTATGTTCCTCCTTGATTAACTGTTATAGTTCCTGTTCCTGCTCCACTCACTATTCCAGGACCACTCCAGTTATATGATATTCCACTGGATGGTGTTACTGTGGATGTAATTTGAACTGTAGTTGTTGTACAATTTAATGAGCCACTTGCCGCTGTTGTAATGCTTGGTGCAACCGTATTTTGCGTTACAGTAACTGTCACTGTTTTGTTACATCCGTTTGCACCTGTTACAGTGGCTGTTATACTTCCTGGATTACTGATGGTTACTACTGAACTTGTTGCTCCTGTACTCCAACTATATGTATATGGCCCTAATCCTCCTGTAGTTAATACCGTTGCCGTTGTATTTGGTGAGGTACAGGTTAATGTTGCATTTGTAGGTGTAACAGTTGGTGATACAGGAACTGATGCCAATACAAATTGTCCATAACTTGTAAATGGTATTGGACCTACTACTCCTATTCCACTTGTTACCCCAGGATTTCCAGGCCCTTTCAATGGATTCCATGCTCCCCCATTCCAGTTTTGTGCCTTTATGGTATCTGTTTGACAATATCCACTTCCGCTAATCGTATTCTCTATAGACCCCCTATATGAAAATGTCAAATCTGCATTCACTGCCGCATTTGTTTTTACATCCCAATATCTGTCTATTGCATTAGCGGCTTGTGGTATGGAACTCACTGCTGCTACCGCTCCTCCATTACTTGTAGATGCGCCAGGCATTGGTGTGTTTGCAGGTATTGTAGAGTATGTAGAAACAGTAAGTGTTATGCTTGCTGCATTTGTTTTATTAAATGCAAATGGTATATAATCTGTTGCTGTTCCTCCTACTCCAAAAGGTATTACATAAGAACCTGTATTGGTTCCTGTAATCCATTCTACATAATTATATTGGTTTTCAGAATGTATATGACCAGATGTTCGAACTATACCTAATGTATTGGGCTGATTTACAACAAAATAAATTGGCGATACTGCAGTACCTCCATTTAGCACAATGTATGCACCATTCAAAACTACTGCATTGTTTTGACATAACATTAACATCACATTTGATAATGTTATGCTCAACCCTGTTAAAAGATATTTCTTTCTCATATTTGTTTTATTTTAATGTTATTATATTCTTGATTTACTTGTTCCTGGTCCATAAGGACTTGGCAATACATATCTGATAAATATCTCCATAGCGCCTTTTCCTCTGCTTATCGTTTTTAATTGTGAGATATTGATATCATAACTAAATCCTATTGTATAACTATCATACTCTAATACAATATTTGTAGTAACAGCATCTTTATTCCTATAAATACTTCCTAATGCAACTGACCCGCCACTTTGTCCTTTTTGTGCTTTTGAAAAAATATACTTGCCATATAATCCTGTTAGTAGTTCTTGCGTAGGACCTTGCAATTGATAAACAATTAAAGGGCTTACTGCAAAACTACTTTTTCCAATGCCTATATCTCCATTAGCAAATGCCACATAACGAATATACATTTTATCTTTTGAACCATTCAAAAATGTAGAAGAAGGCATATTTACATGAAATGCACTAAATCCAACATTAAATTTAATATTTTGACCACCTCTATTGTAAAGACCTTCATTTTTATCATAAGAATATGTAAAACCCAACCCTGCATCTGGAACTATAAAAGTATTTGACCCATACTTTTCATTTGATGGTAATGAAGAATTATACTGACCTATGCTTTGATCATACTGACTTTCCCATTGTGCATTATTCATATTAATACTTTTTTGAATTATTCCTGCACAAATTCCAAGACCAATATATTGTCCCTGATTTACTCGTAAATGATATGCTCCATTGAGTGTAACATTGTTTGTTTTCAAACTCAAATCTCCAGTATTATCATTAAAAAATTGTAATCCGCCAGCAAAAAAATGTCCTTTCGGACTTTTATTAATTCTTCCATCAACTGATAAGCCAAATGTATTATAAGGAGATGCTACTGCTTTCCATTGATTGCGATAAATTAAATTTGCACTTAACGCATAATTTGCTCCAGTCATTGAAGGATTTAGTGCTAATGGAAAATACTGAATTTGAGTAAAATGCACATCCTGTGATTTTGTTGTCAAATTAAAAAATGTGAGCATTAATGCAAAACTTAATTTTATTATACTTTTTACTCTCATAAACTTCAAATTTGTTTTCATATAGGTAATTTTTTAGTTATTTATTTATTTTACAATTGTGATATTTCCTTTTTTATCAATTAATTTATCGTCATAAGTTGTGCCTTTGAAATAATATACGAAAGTAGCTCCACTCATATCTTTTCCATTGTAAGTTCCATCCCATTCTAAATTTTTATCACTGCTTTCAAAAACCTTTTCTCCCCATCTATCAAATATGGCAAATGTAAATTCTTTAATACATTTTAATCCTAAAATATGTAATTTATCATGCAATCCATCTGAGTTAGGAGAAAATACATTTGGAACAAACACCTCTGGACATGCTTTATCCACATATACAATCAAACATGAACTATCCTGACAAACGCCATTTGATGAGATACCAGTTACACAATAAGTAGTTGTATTTACAGGGCTTGCAATTGGACTAGGAGAGTTTGGATTGTCTAATCCTGTAACTGGCGTCCATGTATATGTACCTCCACTAATACCAGACGCGTTTAAAGTAACATTACTTCCCAAAGTTATTGAATTAGTTGGATTCGCAGATACTATTACATTAAAACTTGGTGTTACAACTATACCAATTACAGTTGATGAATTGCAGGCACCTGTTGAGCCACTTAATGTAAAAGTTATATTTGAACTTGCTGGTAATGTAATTGCACTGGTTGAATAGGTATTAGTTCCATCTGTCCATGTATATGTATTTGCGCCACTACCATTTAATACTATATTGCTTCCTTGACAAACATTGGTATTTCCTGTTACACTTAATACTAAATTATTATTAAATCCAATGCTTGTTGTTTGTGTTGTAGAACAACCATTGACTGTATTTGTAACTACTACTGAATAAGTTCCACTTACTGTTGTTGTAATTGTAGCAGTTCCTTGTCCTGTGAATGATCCAGTTCCATTCCATAAATAAGTATCATTTGGATTTACAGGATTAACAGAAATATCAACAGTTCCATTTGTACAAGTTATACTTGGATTTGATGCTGTAATACTTACAGAAGGTGCATTTGTATTTGAAGATACAGATATAGTTTGTGTAGTAGAACATCCATTTGAAGTGTTTGTTACAATAACCGTATAAGTACCACTTTGATTCACAGTAACGCTCGCACTATTAACTCCGCTTACTATACCTACTCCACTCCATATGTATGATACTGGACTTGATGTAGTAGTTGCTACTACCTCTACCGTGTTTGTTGAACATGTTATCGTTCCATTGCTGCTTGTTGTTACAACAGGTGCATTGCTGTCTGGTATTACCTGAACGGTTGCGGTACCTTTACATCCATTGGTGTTGTCTGTAACTTCTATCGTATATGTACCCGCTGAACATGCATCAGTTGTGAAACTGCTTGTTGAACCACATACCCCACCTAACCAATTGACCGTTACATTGGTGTTTGGATTAGATGTAGCCGAGATATTGACACTTGTGCTTGAACAAGTTAATGTTGCATCTCCATTACTTGTTACAATTGGTGCTACTGTATTTTGTGTTACATTGGCTGTTGTAATATTTGTACATGTGTTAATAGCATCTGTTACTATTAATGTGTATGTTCCGGGTTGATTCACCGTTACTGTTCCTGTCGTACTTCCGCTTACTATTCCTGTACCACTCCAGTTATAATTTACATTAGATGGTGATACATTAGATGAAATTGTGATGGTTGTATTGTTACAATCTAATGTACCATTTGTTGTGGCGGTAACAGTTGGTGTATTAGTATCTTGCGTAACACTTAATACTGTTGCTGTTGAACATCCATTAGATGTATTTGTTACTGTCAAATTATATGTTCCACCCTGATTTACTGTTATTGTTGCTGTTCCGTTTCCTCCTGTTATTCCAGAACCTGACCATGTATAACTTACTGGTGATACAGTTGTACTTGCTATAATTTGCACTGAATTGACTGAGCAATTTAAAGATCCAGTGCTAGTTGCTGTTACAGATGGTGCATTACTGTCTGGTATTACTTGAACAGTGGCTGTTCCCTGACAATTGTTTGAATTATCAGTAACAACAGCAGTATAAACACCAGCAGCACATGCATCAGTTGTGAAACTGCTTGTTGAACCACATACCCCACCTAACCAATTAACACTAACTCCACTGGATGGATTGGATGTAACAGATATATTAACACTTGTACTTGAACAGGTTAATGTAGCATCTCCGTTACTTGTAACTATTGGTGCTGTAGTATTTTGATTGATGGCTTGTGATGTAGTTGCAGTACAATTGTTTGCTGTATTTGTTACAGTTAAATTATATGTACCGCCTTGATTAACTACTACCGTACCTGTGCCTGATCCACTCACGATTCCAGGCCCACTCCAATTATATGTTATTCCACTGGACGGTGTTACTGTCGTTGTAATCTGCACTGTACTTGTTGTACAATTCAATGAACCACTTGGTGCAACTGAAATAGTAGGTGCTGTTGTATTTTGAGTTATTGCTTGTGAAACTGTTGCGGTACAGCCATTTGCAGTGTTTGTTACAGTTACATTATATGTGCCTCCTTGATTAACTGTTATAGTACCCGTACCTGCTCCACTCACTATACCAGAGCCACTCCAGTTATAAGTGATGCCACTGGATGGATTTACTGTAGTTGTAATTTGAACTGTATTTGTTGTACAATTTAATGAACCTGTTGTGGATGCAGTTAATGAAGGTACATTATTATCAGAATTAACTTGTACAGTAGCAGAACCCTGGCAGTTATTACTATTATCAGTAACTACAGCAGTATATGTTCCTGCCGCACAGGCAGCAGTTGTGAAACCGCTTGTTGAACCACATACCCCGCCTAACCAATTAACACTAACCCCACTGGATGGATTGGATGTAACAGAAATATTGACACTTGTACTTGAACAGGTTAATGTTGCATCTCCGTTACTTGTAACTATTGGTGCTGTAGTATTTTGATTGATGGCTTGTGATGTTGTTGCAGTACAATTGTTTGCTGTATTTGTTACAGTAAGATTATATGTTCCTCCTTGATTAACTGTTATGGTGCCTGTGCCTGCTCCACTCACTATTCCAGGACCACTCCAATTATATGTTATTCCACTGGACGGTGTTACTGTCGTCGTGATTTGCACTGTGCTTGTCGTACAATTTAATGAACCGCTTGGTGCAGCTGAAATAGTAGGTGCTGCTGTATTTTGAGTAATGGCTTGTGAAACTGTTGCAGTACATCCATTTGCAGTGTTTGTTACAGTTACATTATATGTACCTCCTTGATTTACTGTTATCGTACCAGTACCTGCTCCACTTACTATTCCAGGACCAGACCAGTTATAAGTGATGCCACTGGATGGTGTTACTGTAGTTGTAATTTGAACTGTATTTGTTGTGCAATTTAATGAACCTGTTGATGTTGCCGATACAGTTACAGCATTTGTGCTTTGAGTTACTGCTTGAGATGTTGTTGCAGTACAATTGTTTGCAGTGTTTGTTACGGTAACATTATACGTTCCACCTTGATTAACTGTTATGGTGCCTGTGCCTGATCCACTCACTATTCCAGGGCCACTCCAGTTATATGTTATTCCACTGGATGGTGTTACTGTCGTTGTAATTTGTATCGTAGTTGTTGTACAGTTCAATGAACCACTTGCAGATGCAGCAACTGTTGGAGAGGTAGTGTTTTGATTGATAGCTTGTGATGTTGTTGCAGTACAATTGTTTGCTGTATTTGTCACAGTTAAATTATATGTCCCACCTTGATTAACTACTACCGTGCCTGTACCCGATCCACTCACTATTCCAGGTCCACTCCAGTTATATGTTATTCCACTGGATGGTGTTACTGTCGTCGTGATTTGCACTGTGCTTGTCGTACAATTTAATGAACCACTTGGTGCAGCTGAAATAGTAGGTGCTGTTGTATTTTGAGTAATGGCTTGTGAAACTGTTGCGGTACAACCATTTGCACTGTTTGTTACCGTTACATTATATGTACCTCCTTGATTAACTGTTATAGTACCAGTACCTGCTCCACTTACTATTCCAGGACCACTCCAGTTATATGTTATTCCACTGGATGGTGTTACTGTCGTTGTAATTTGAACTGTGCTTGTCGTACAATTTAATGAACCACTTGCTGCGGCTGAAATAGTCGGTGTTGTTGTGTTTTGAGTAATGGCTTGTGAAACCGTTGCGGTACAACCATTTGCACTGTTTGTTACAGTTACATTATATGTACCACCTTGATTAACAGTTATAGTTCCTGTTCCTGCTCCACTCACTATTCCAGGACCACTCCAGTTATATGTTATTCCACTGGATGGTGTTACTGTTGTTGTAATTTGTACCGTATTAGTTGTACAGTTTAATGAACCGCTTGCTGCGGCTGAAATAGTAGGCGGTGTCGTATTTTGTGTAATTGAAACAGTTGCTGTTTTACTACACCCATTGGCTCCTGTAACAGTTACTGTATAATTTCCAGACGCACCAATGGTGGCTACTGATCCTGTGCCACCAGATGGTAACCAGTTGTAACTATATGGTCCTAATCCTCCAGTTGTAAGAACCGTTGCAGTTGTATTTGGTGAGGTACAGGTTAATGTTGCATTTGTAGGTGTAACAGTTGGTGATACAGGAACTGATGCCAATACAAATTGTCCATAACTTGTAAATGGTATTGGACCTACTACTCCTATTCCACTTGTTACCCCAGGATTTCCAGGCCCTTTCAATGGATTCCATGCTCCCCCATTCCAGTTTTGTGCCTTTATGGTATCTGTTTGACAATATCCACTTCCGCTAATCGTATTCTCTATAGACCCCCTATATGAAAATGTCAAATCTGCATTCACTGCCGCATTTGTTTTTACATCCCAATATCTGTCTATTGCATTGGCTGCTTGTGGTATGGAACTCACTGCTGCTACCGCTCCTCCATTACTTGTAGATGCACCAGGCATTGGTGTGTTTGCAGAATTTGTAGAGTATGTAGAAACTGTAAGGGTAATGCTTGCTGCATTTGTTTTATTAAATCCAAATGGAATGTAATCTGTTGC
Organism: Bacteroidia bacterium; assembly: GCA_035405785.1. Lineage (GTDB taxonomy): Bacteria > Bacteroidota > Bacteroidia > B-17B0 > Aurantibacillaceae > BPGX01. Next base: position 250,993 of record DAONJS010000001.1, on the reverse strand, counting down.
TGTTCCTCCAACTCCAAAGGGTACTACATAAGATCCTGTATTAGTTCCTGTAAGCCATTCTACATAATTGTATTGGTTTTCAGAATGTATATGACCTGATGTTCGAACTATTCCTAAGGTGTTGGGCTGATTGATGACTAAATAAACTGGAGTTCCTGATGTACCACCATTCATATAAATGTATGCACCATTGATGTAAAGTGCATTATTTTGAGCCAATAATGAACAACTTACTATAAATAAAAATATACTTAAAGATAAAATTTGTTTTTTCATAGTGAAATTTTTTTGCAAAGGTAAAGAAAAAAAAATGAAATGCCAAAATTTTATAAAAAATAAATTTTGTGGATAAAATGGGTTACTTAAAATTAATTGTATTTGGAATTTTTTAAAAAATGACTATCTCAACTTTAAATTTATTAAGTAAAATAACAAAAAATAAAAAATAGTTATTTATTGATAAGAGTTTTGTAAAAAATAAATTAAAAATTATTTCATCAAATTTTAATTCCAATCACACATACATCATCTGTTTGAGTGGTAGTTTTCTTCCATTCTACAAAAAATTTAAGTAATTCTTCTCTTTGTTCTATTCCTCTTAATCGCCTTATCTCTGAAAGTATTTCATTGAACCGTTTTTGCATTATCCTTTTATTCTTTAATCCTCCAAATTGATCTTTGTATCCATCTGTGTATAAATACAACCAATCTCCTTTCTGCATCTCCAGAACTTTTAATTGAAAACTTTCTTCAAAATGCCCTTTTCCAACTGGCATCTTGTCTCCAGTCAAAATAACTGGCGGTTCTTCGCCTCTTATCAATGTCATCTGATGATTGGCAAGTGAATAATAAACCTTCTGACTGACAAGAAACTCTTTGTTAAACATCAGCAATGAAGCGTCCATTCCGTCTTTCTGTTGTTCATCATAAGTGAGATTTTCAATTAGTTTTTTTCTTACATAATTAAGTATTTCATCAGGATAATAAAGTTTTCTTTCCTGAACGGCTTCATTGAGATAATTGATATTTAATAAACTCATAAATGCTCCCGGAACGCCATGACCCGTGCAATCGCAAACTGCAAAATAATGTGGATAATCAGGGTGCTGAAGATTGATATTTGCCCAATAAAAATCTCCACTGACAATATCTTTTGGCAAGTAAAGCACAAAATAATCTGCAAACAAATTTTCATTAATAAAATGTTTCTGGATAAATTCTTCAGAAGTAATCAATGCGTTTTGAATACGAGAAGCATAGTTGATGCTATCGGTAATGTCTTTATTCTTTTGTTCCAATAAATTTTTTTGAATAATAATTTCTGTATTCAACTTTTTGATTCTGCTATTTTGTTTAAGTGTTTTAATAAGAAAAAATGCTACTATTAATCCAAAAGCAGTTACAATAATCAAAATGGTAGTTGTTTGTTTATTTCTCAATTCATTCAATTCATTTTGTTTTTGCAATGCTATAAGCGATTGTTCTTTTTGAAACAATTCTTTATTGGCTTCCAATTCTTCGTATTTTACAGATAATAATTCCTGATAACTTTTCTTGATAGTTTGCAGATATTTTTCTAAGTAAAATAATGCTTTTGCATAATTTTTGTCTTCCTTATTATGTTGATAAAGTAAATCATAAAAATCACTTAAAACTTCATTGTCTTGATACGATTGAATGGTTTCAAAGTATTTCTTTAAAAAATACCTTGAACTGTCTTTGTATATTCTTGAAGGAAGTTTATTAAGTATCGATGATTTTATAAGTATTGCATAAATAAAATTTCGCTCATTTTTTGATAATATAGGATTACTCAACGCTCTATTGATATATAAGTATGCTTTTTCATTATCTCCTTTTTCGTATAGTTCCTGTGCTAAATTAATTTCAATTTTTGGTAGATTTTTCTTTAAAGTTGATTTTTCTAGAATATTAATTGCAAATAATAATGTATTTATTGCCGAATCAATGTAAAATTTTTTGCTTGTATCCTGATGATAAAATTCTTTGTAGGCACCAGAAACTGCACTTGACAAAGTAATAAAATGGGCAGTATCTGATAATTGTATATAAACTGATATTGCTTTATTTAATAAACTGATTTTATCTTTTTTACCTTTTTGAATACATTCAATCCATCCTATTCCATACAACGCATAAGCATATTCACCTGGATATCTTGCAGAGTCGGCAAGTTCTAATGATTTAAAATAATATTCCTCTGCTTCTCCATAAGCAGATTTATACCATAATACATCTCCAATTTTTTGATAACATTTAATTATTAACCCTGTGTCTTTTAATGATAGGGATAAGTTAAGTGCTTTTTTAGTAAGCGGATATGTTTTATTAAAATTACTGTTGTTGTAATTTACTTCCTGTAAGATTTTGATAATTGAATCTCTTAACGATTGTGCAAAAGCAAAATGACAGATGATTGTTGAAAACAAACAAAGTATTATTATGTTACAATGTTTTCTCAAGTGTTTATTTTATTGATATTATATAGAATTCTGTTCTTCTGTTTTTAGCCCTGCCTTCTTCTGTTGCATTAGAAGTAATGGGCATACTTGATCCGAAACCTTTTGCTTGCATTCTCTTGCCATCAACTCCTTGCTTTTCTAAAAATTCTTTCACCGAATAGGCACGATTTAATGACAGTGCTTCATTGTCTTTTGGATTACCAACATTATCTGTATGCCCACGAATTTCTATTACTAGCTTTGGATTTTCTTTTAAGTATTCTGCAAATTTAATCAAAACTTTTTTAGAACTCTCTTCAATTTCTGCACTATTGGTTTTGTAATATAAATTATTAATAACAAATGCTTTTCCCGGCTTTACACTATCAGTGATAATTTTTACTGTATCTAAGCTGGTATAAAAATTAGCATTTTCTGGTACTTTAATGACCTGAGATGAAAATGCGTAACCATCTTTTTTTACATTAATTAAAATTTCTTGACCTTTTGTTTTTTTTAGATTAATAGCCGCAACAAATTCTCCGCTTGATGAATCCACCGCTGCATAAGTTTTTGATTTATTATCTGGATAATTTATTTCAACAGTTGTTTTTCCTGAAAGAGGATTTTGTAAAGAGTCCACTAACTGTCCTTTTAAAATGGTTACTTCATTTGGCCTTGCGTCTTTGTATAATTCAAACATAAACAAATCATATTTTCCAACGCCTTTTGAAGCAAGTGGCCCTTCTGCATAAGCACAGAAATAACCGTGTTTTGCATTTGAACTTACAAAGAATCCTAATTCATCACTTTGTGTATTTATAGGGCTACCGATATTTTCGGGTTCAGTCCATTCACCTTTTTCATTTTTGCGGGAATAAAAAATATCAAAACCTCCAAAACCAAAATGTCCATCACTGCTGAAATACAAAGTTTCACTATCACTATGAATAAAAGGTGTTCTTTCATGACCGGGCGTATTAATTTTAGGGCCAAGATTTTGCGGCACACTCCATTCTCCTGTTTTAGGATTTCTGTAACTTACATAAATATCTGTGCCTCCATATCCACCGGGTCTATCGCTTGCAAAATACAGTGTATTTCCATCGGCAGATACACTGGGTTGTGAATCCCAATATACTGGATGATTGATATTTGGTACCTTTCTGTAAGGTTTCCATTCTCCATCAATCATATCGCTTACATAAATATCACAATTGGGTTGTGCACCGCCTTCATATCTCATCATTGCAAAAAACAAATGTTTATTATCCACTGTAATTGAACATCCGCCCTGATTATCATCTGTAGTATTGAAGGGTGGTGGCATTTCACTTCCTTTGTCAAACATTCCTGTTTTATTATCTCTGATAGCAACCATAAAAACTTCTTGTTCTTTATCAGTTTGATAAATTAAATCTTTGGATTGAATGGGCTCTTTTCTTACAAAATAACAATATTGATCATCTGGAGAAAGCGACGCAAGATATTCATCTTGAGGTGTGGAAATATCTTTTACCACTATTGGATTAAAAGGAACAACTTTCTTTTTCAATTCATTTTCTTTTTTAGCATACTTAATCATTTCTTTTGCCTGATATATTTCTGCTTCAAAGTCCTTATCAAATTTTTTAGGGTCATCGCTTTTGAAGTTTAAAAATAATTCAAGATATTTTATAGCAGAATCATTTTTCATTTTTTCATAATAATCAAAACCTATGTAGTAATAAGGGTTTGAATGAAAGTCAGGACAATTAGCAATAACTTTATACAAAAAAGGTAAAGCGGGTGTAAAAGGTTTGTTTTCTAATTTACAATGCACTATAATTTCTTGAGCCATAGCAAAATTGGCTTCTACAAAATCAGGTTCTAATTGTAAACATTCTCTTAAAAACTGTAATCGTTCGGGCTTTTTATACTTTTTTTTGTTAGTGCCTTTTTCGTACAATTTAATGGCTTGTTTATTATCAATTTCTTTACAAAATTTTGATGTGGAATTTTCATCATCTTGTGAAAATAAAAATGAGATATTTACAAACAATAAAAAACTAAAATAATACTTTTTCATAATTATTAAATAACAATGGCAAAGATAATGTATTTCATATTATGAAGAGTATTAAATAAATATTTTAAGATTAATCGGTTATTGCAGATATTTGCGAAAAATTTTTATGAACGCTCTTATTATCAACATTGGTGATGAATTATTAATTGGTCAAATAGTTAATATTAATGCTTCTTACATTGCTAAACAATTGAATTTACAAGGTATTAAAGTTAACAAGATATTAGTTATTCAAGATAATGAAAATGAGATATTAAAAGCACTTGAAGAAGGACAAAAATATGATGTGGTAATAATAACAGGTGGATTAGGTCCAACAAAAGATGATATAACCAAACATACTTTGTGTAAATTTTTTGAAGATACGCTTATAGAAAGTGAAATAGTTTTGAACGATATAAAAAATTTATTAGCGAAAAGAAATCGTGAGATGAATGATTTGAACAAACAACAAGCATTGGTGTTGAGTAAATGTAAAATTATCAGAAACTATTTAGGCACTGCTCCTGGAATGATTTTGAAAAAAAACAATAGCACTTATGTTGCAATGCCTGGCGTTCCCTTTGAAATGAAACCAATGCTTAAAGAATTTCTATTAACATTGAAAAATGAAAATCAAAATCAAATCATTCATAAAACTGTCTTTGTATTTGGTATTCCTGAAAGTGAGTTAGCATTGAAGATTGAAAATTGGGAAAATGATTTGCAAAAAGATGGAATTAAATTGGCTTATCTTCCTAATAGAAACTTAATTCGTTTGAGATTATCAAGTTATTCACATCAACCTGATATTGAAAATAAATTAAATCAATACATTCATCAATTAAAAGAAATTTTAGGAAATCACTTTGTAGGTGAAGAAAGTTTTGAAGACACATCAGAACATCCATTAGCAAGTATTGTAGTGTCAAAATTAAAAGAAAAAAAATATACTATTTCTTTTGCTGAAAGTTGCACAGGTGGAAGTATTTCTGCTGAATTAACAAGAATTTCAGGTGCATCAGAAGTATTTAAAGGAAGTATTATTTCATACAGCAATGAAGTAAAAATGAATCAATTGAATGTTCAAAAAGAAACACTCAATAACTTTGGTGCAGTGAGTAAAGTATGTGTTGAAGAAATGGTAAGCGGTGTTCAAAAACTTTTGAATACAGATATTGCATTGGCTGTAAGTGGAATTGCTGGACCAACTGGTGGCACGCCCGATAAGCCCGTTGGCACTGTTTGGATGGCTTTGTATTTTGATAATCATATTGAAACAAAATTATTTCAATTTGGAAATCAAAGCAGAGATTACATTATAGAAAGTGCAGTTTTTAATGCATTGGCGTGGATATTGAAAAAATTGGTGAATCTATAATATGCAAAAAAAATTATTGTTGATTGATAATTACGATAGTTTTACTTTCAATTTAGTGCATTTAATTGAAGTGATTTTTGATGGCATAATTGATGTGATTCGCAATGATGAAATTGATGTGAAAAGTGTTGCTAATTATGATTTAATTGTATTTTCACCTGGCCCAAAACTTCCAAAAGACGCGGGAAAAATGATGAAAATTATTCATCAGTATCATTCATATAAACCTATGCTTGGCATTTGTTTGGGTATGCAAGGTATTGGTGAATACTTTGGAAGTAAATTATCTAATCTTGAATTTCCTGAACACGGCCAAAGTAAAAAAATGAAAGTGATTTCTAATCATTTTATATTCAAAAATTGTCCTGATGAATTTTTAGTTGGTAGATACCATTCTTGGGGAATACAAAAAAATGATTTAAGTAATCATCTCGTCCCACTTAGTATTGATGAAAAAAATTGGGTAATGAGTTTTGTACATAACAAGTATAAAATAATTGGTTTGCAATATCATCCAGAATCTATTTTATCAGAATATGGAAAAGAAGTAATGGAAAATTGTTTAAGTTATTTATACTAAAATAACTCTGATTTCAGAATATTTTAGAGTAAAAACATTTATTTCTCTTACTTTTTTTTAGAAAAAAGTAAGCAAAAAATCTGCTTTTAGAAGGCAATCTGCCTTCGACAGACCGCCATTGGAACTTGCCCCCATTCTTCGCTTCACTCAGAATGGGAGACCCCAACGCAAGCTTCCAATGGCTTTGCTGACTAAAAGCATGAAAGCGGAATTTTTTAGAAATTAAAGTACCTTTGGTATAATTAGTATTGGGTTTTAAGTGTTTAGTATTTTCGTCATTGCGAGGGCTTTAGGCCGAAGCAATCTCGTAATTGTTATGTGGATAATACTTTTGAGATTACTTCGCTTCGCTCGTAATGACGATAAAAATCATAACTAAAAATTATTAAAAATCTTTGCGTGTATGTTGTTCTTATTCTCTGCGGACTCTGCGTGAAATGTATCCTTTTAATCACTTTAAACCACCTGAATATTTACAATTTTTTGTCTATATCTTTTGTATTTCACAAATTAGGGGCACAAAAAAATAAAATTATGGGTATATTATCAGGTAAAAAAGGAATTATCACTGGTGCATTAGATGAAAATTCTATAGCATGGAAAGTAGCAGAATTAGCACATCAAGAAGGTGCATCAATTGTGCTTACAAACGCACCTATTGCTATGCGAATGGGTGAAATAAAAAAACTTTCTGAAAAAATAAATGCCCCTGTCATTCCCGCAGATGCAACAAATCTTGAAGATATTGAAAAATTATATAACGAGAGTTTAAAGCATTTCAATGGTAAAATTGATTTTATTCTTCATTCTATTGGAATGAGTATCAATATCAGAAAAAATATTCCATATACAGAATTAAATTATGATTACTACTTAAAAGGCATTGATGTATCTGCATTGTCATTACATAAACTTTTAGCTGTTGCCTACAAAATGGATGCTATTAATGAATACGGTTCTGTTGTAGCATTAACTTACATTGGTGCACAAAGAACTTATCCTTTTTATACAGATATGGCAGATATTAAAGCATTGTTAGAAAGCATTGCTCGTTCGTGGGGTTATCATTATGGTATTCATAAAAAAGTAAGAGTAAATACTGTTTCACAATCTCCAACCAAAACAACAGCTGGTAGCGGAATTAAAGGATTCAATGAATTTTTTGATTTTGCTGATATGCAATCTCCATTAGGAAATGCTACAGCAGATGATTTTGCTGGTGTGTGTGTGGCTTTATTTTCTGACTTCACCAAAAAAATCACCATGCAAAACATATACAACGACGGTGGATACAGCACTACAGGCGTTAGTCAAAAACAATTAGATGCATTGATGAAATAATTTTTGAAACCTCAATCTGTGATTTACGATATTCACATATTTGTTTGCACAAACGAAAGAAAAAATTCCACCAGATTATCCTGTGGCGAAGAACACGGGCTTCAATTAATTCAGCTTTTGAAAGACGCTTTTACAAGATATTCAATAAAGGGAAATATTCGTATTCAAAGAAGTGGATGTTTGGGTATTTGTGATTTAGGTCCTACCATTGCTATTTATCCCGAAGGAACTTTTTATGTAAATGTGCAATTTTCTGATGTGGATGAATTAGTCAAAACACATTTTGTTGAAAAGAAAAAATTAGAACGATTATTACTCACCAAACATCCCAAACAAGCATAATCAATGAGTAAGAATAATTTGCCGGATGAACATTATTTGCAGATTGAAGAAATAGTAAATTCATTTTGTAATCAGTTGAAAAAAGACGCATCAATGACGGGTGTAGAATTAGAAGATGATTTATTTAATGCACCATTCACACTTTCAGAAATGATAAACAGATTACATCAAAAAGTTCAGCAAATTATTGCTACTAATTCAGGCATTGAAAAAATTCAATCTTGGTTGTATAGAGTAGATGTGTCGGAATCATCTATTCGTAATAACATTTCAGGTAATACAAAATCTTATTCAGAAATAGTTTCAGAATTTATTGTCAAAAGAACATTGCAAAAAGTAGTATTGAGATATTTATACAAAAACAATTCTTTATGATAAACATTCGTAAAGGCACTGAACAAGATATTCCTGCAGCATTAGATTTAATCAAAGAATTAGCCACTTATGAAAAAGCACCAAATGAAGTGGAAGTAAGCATTGATGAAATGGAAAAAGATTTTGCAAACAAAGTATTTGATTTTTTTGTTGCGGAATTAGATAATGAAATAGTTGGTATTGCTTTATATTATTACAAATATTCTACATGGAAAGGCAGATGTATTTATTTAGATGATATAGTTGTAACTGAAAAACATCGCAAGAAAGGAATAGGAATGGCATTAATAAAGGCATTGATAAAAGTAGCCAAACAAGAAAAAGTAAGAAAATTAGAATGGCAAGTATTAAAGTGGAATACACCAGCAATAGAATTTTACAAAAAATTAAATACACTTTTTGACGATGAATGGCTAAACTGCAAACTTACATTTCAGCAGATTCAAAGTTTTGAGTGATAGGAGATGAATAAAATTGTTTTATTGAAAAAAAATAACAATCTATTGTGGATAAGTAAATTTTTTAAGAGTAAATCAATAGTATAAAAATGCTTTACTTTGGTTTCAATTTTTTCTATTCTAAAATTAAAAAATGTAGTATATTTGTAATAAAAAAATTATGAAAAAAGAAAATTGGGGTGGAAATTGGACAGAAGAAAAGTTAGAGACATTTGAACATTACGTTATTGAATATTTAACTATTATGAATAGCCAAAAGAAAAAATATAATGGGTGGCCTACTACGATTTATTTTGATGGATTTGCTGGAAGTGGAAGTAGGTATGATGATAATTTAGATGATGAACAAAAGAAACTGTTCTCTGATTTTTTCAACGATGAAAATAATATTTATAGAGGTTCAGCAGAAAGAGTTCTAAACTTAACTCAAAAATTTGATGAATATTATTTTGTTGATGTTGATGAAACTGCATTAAGAGAATTAAAGATAAAATTATATAGCAAAAATCTCTTAAATGATAAATGTTATTTTATTGCTGGTGATGTAAATTCAAAATTAAAAGAATTTAGTGAACATTTGGATAGAAGTAAAGCAGCACTTATTTTTTTAGATCCATTCGGAATGCAAATTGAATGGTCAAGTATAGAATGTTTGAAAGACAAAAGAGTGGATTTATGGATACTTGTTCCTTCAGGGGTAATAATAAATCGATTACTAGATAAACAGGGGGAATTGAAATATTCTAAAAAATTAGAATCATTTTTTGGTCTTTCAGAAGAAGAAATTAGAAAAAAGTTTTATAAAACTGAAAAAATAAATACTTTGTTCGGTAATGAAAAAATAATTTCTAAAGAAAAAGATACAATTCAAAAAATTGCAAATATTTACGTTGAAAAACTAAAGAGTATATTCAAATTTGTTACAGAAGAACCATTAAAATTAATGAATAGAAAAAACATTACAATTTATCACTTTGTTTTTGCATCAAACAACCCAACTGCACATAAAATAGCAAAATATATTATTGAAAAGAAAATTCAAAAAAGAAAAAAATGAAATCCACAAAAATTGAATGGACTGAAAAGGTCTGGAATCCAAGCATTGGATGCAATAAAGTTTCTGCTGGGTGTAAATTTTGTTATGCAGAAATTTTTGCTAAACGACTTAAAGCAATGGGCGTTTCTGATTACAAAGATGGCTTTAAATTCAAAATTTTACCCCATAGATTAGAACAACCCCTACTTATCAAAAAACCTACAAAATTCTTTGTCAATTCAATGAGCGATTTGTTTCATGAAGAAATGCCCTACGAATATCTTGATATGATTTTTGATGTGATTAAACAAACGCCACAACATACTTATCAAATTCTTACAAAAAGAGACCAAAATATGCTTGAGTACTTAAAAGACAAAAAAGTACCAAATAATGTTTGGCTTGGTGTAAGTGTAGAAAATGCTACATTCAAATACAGAATAGATTCACTTAGAAAAATAAAAGCAAAAGTAAAATTTGTTTCATTTGAACCACTTATTGGTAGTGTAGGCAAATTAAATCTTAAAGGTATTCACTGGGCAATAGTTGGTGGAGAATCTGGCTTAAAAGCAAGAAAAATTAAAAAAGAATGGGTGCTAGAAATTTTTAACCAATGCAAAAAGCAAGGTGTAGCATTCTTTTTCAAACAATGGGGCACTTGGGGTGCAGATGAAGTAAAAAGAAGTAAAAAAGCAAATGGCAGAGTTTTCGAAGGCAAAATCTGGAATGAATATCCTGTATAAAAACTTCCGAAATTATATCAAAGTTATTTCGCTATTACTCTAAAATCTTCATAAATCAGAGTTCTTTGTATAAATATTAATAATTTTATCTTTATACTCTCATCTATTTTCACTAACACCCCATTCTCCCCCACACCCCTCTCAAAACTTTTTCTTGCACAATCACTTTATTGTTATTAAATTTGCTTTTGCAATGTATATAAACATCTTTACAAAAGAGAATTTTCAAGAAGCAGGTATTGAAGTAGTCAATATTAGTTTTGATACTCTTCAAAAGCCCATTTTGTATTCAACAGGTATTCATCCTTGGTATGTTGATCATTCTAACATTGAAAAAGCATTAGAAAAATTCCACATTTTATCTTCCGAAAAAAACTGTATTGCTATTGGCGAATGCGGGTTAGATAAAACTTTTGAATCCAACTATGCTGAACAAAAAAAAGTTTTTGAAGTTCAAATCAAAACTGCTAATCTATTAAAAAAACCTATTATACTTTATTGCTTCAAAGCATGGGATGATGTGATGGCTACCTTACAAAAACTAAAAAACAAAACACCACTTATTATCCCTATTGATTATCTGCCCGAAAATAAAGATACTCTCAATGAACTCAAAGATTTTTATGTTGCATTTGATAAAGACATTTATCTAAAAAATCCCAAAGCCATTTACTGGATAAAAAATATCTCATCTAAAAAAATCTTGTTTTTCAACAACGATGAAAGTATTTCCATCAAAGATATTTATCAATCTGCATCAGAAGTTTTAAATATTGATTTACACACATTACAATTACAGGTATTAGAAAATTTTTACAAGGCATTTATGCTTGAAAAATTACCATTATAGTGAGTGAAGATACATTCATACATCTTGTTTCCTTTGATATTCCTTATCCTCCCGACTATGGTGGAATAATAGATGTGTTTTACAAAATCAAATATCTTCATCAGGCAGGATTTAAAATCATTCTACATTGCTTTCAATACAACAATAAACCTCAAGCAAAAGAATTAGAAAAGTATTGTTACAAAATTTATTATTATCAAAGAAATACTTCCTTTTCAAAGCAATTATCTTTTTTACCTTTTACTGTTTATTCAAGGGCTAACAAAGAATTATTAAACAATTTAAATCAAGATAATTATCCTGTTTTATTTGAAACACTTCATTCTGCATACTACATTTCGCATCCCTCATTATCTCACAAAAAGAAAATTTTAAGATTAAGCAATATAGAACACCATTATTACTTTCATTTATTTCTGGCGGAAAAAAACATTTTCAAAAAAATATATTTTTTGATTGAAACCATTAAACTGTATTTTTACGAAAAAAAAGCTTTTGCATCTGCTGATGTTATTTTACCCGTTACAGAAAATGATGATGCTTATGTTCACAGATATTATTACAACTATAAAACTTCACTCATTCCTTCTTTTCATAATTGTAGCGATATTTATCTTTGTAAAGGCAAAGGAGATTATCTATTGTATCACGGCAATTTAAGCGTAGCGGAAAACTACAAATCCGCTGAATGGTTAATTAAAAACATTGCCCCCCACATTGATTTTCAAATTATCATCGCTGGAAAAAATCCACCAAAATTTTTATACAAGTTGGCTAAAAAATTTTCTCACATTCAAATTGTAGCCAATCCTGATAATGAAGAAATGAAACAACTCATTCAAAATGCCCATATTGTTTGGCTTTACACACATCAAGCCACTGGATTAAAACTCAAATTACTCAATAGTTTATTTTCTGCAAGATTTATTATTTGTAATGATAAAATGATAGCAGGCACTTCACTACAAGCTAATTTATCACTTTACATCAAAAACACTGCACGTGAAATGATAGAAACCATCAACCACTTAAAAACACTTGAGTTTGACGATGGTATTTTATTTCAAAGAAAACAACTACTTGAAAAATTTGATAACAATATAAATTTAGAAAAACTGAAAGCCATTATTGCAAACTCTTAATAAAATCTTCCATTTCTTTTTTACTCATAATTTTGTAGTAAGAAGGCAATTCAAATTCTTCATCAGGCACTTGTTGAAGCGAAACATTTTGAGCTGTAAATTCTAACTCCAGTCCCCATTTGCGTAATCTGTATTTCATCAGCATTCCCTGAATACCTTTATAAGCACTTAATTCATAAATATCTTTTGGTTCTAAATCTTTGGTGTATAACACTTCAAAACTATCCTGCGGATTTCTTACATAATACGCATAAAGTTTATGACACTTGTAATTGGCTAATTTTACTTTTTCATTCGTTTCTTTGAATTTCAATGCATACATATTCGCTTCCTGCACTAAATCTTCCTGTGTTTCTATGCATGCATTTTTTATATCCATAAATTTTATCATCTCTGTTAATGTCTTTTTATCACCATCAATAATAAATGTTGTTTTGAATACACCCATCGTGCTCATTTCAATAAGATATTTATTGTCTTTAAATTTCAAAACTGCCTTATCTGGTGCTAATCCTGCAAGAGGGTGTTGTTTATCAACTGCTTCTACTTTGTATTCAATAACACCTTCTGATTTTTTATTATGAAAAACTGGACTATCGCAAGAAAAAAATACAATAGAAAAAAAAACTAAAAAAAATACATTTTTAATCACAAAACTATTCCCTTTCAATTCTGTAAGGTTGAAAAAAAATTATTGATGTTTCATTTGAACAGTGGCTTCTACAGTTTTACCTTCTTCTAATGTAACCATTCCTGTACCAACAAGAGAATCACTCGCTTTTACAGCTTTGATATTAAATATGGCAGGTAATTTGAATGTAAAAGAAACCATTCCATAAGAATCAGTAGTGCCGGTTGCTTTCACATCTGCTTCCACTGTCCCTCCTGATGCTGTTTTTACAGGCGCATAAAGTTTCACATCTGCATTACTTACAGCCGTACCAGTACTTGCATTCACACATTTTACATTAACTTTACAAGTAGTATTTTTATTGCAGGAAACATAAAATACAGAAGCAAAAACAACACCTATTGCCGCAAAAAAACCTAAACTATTTTTCATAAACTTAAATTTTGATACTGCAAATATACATAATTTTTTATACATATTAAATAAAAAAAATATCTCACCTTTGCCCAAAAAATTTTTTAATAAATGAAACTACATAAACCCCTCATAAATACCATACTTGATGCCCTTCATAAAATAATAAACGAAAATTTCTACTCTGATAAAGTTTTAGAATATATTTTTAGACAAAACAAAAAATTAGGAAAGAGGGATCGTCAGTTTATTGCAGAAACTACATATAATATCGTGCGTTATTTTTATTATTATCAACACATTGCAAATGATTCTTCTTTAGAAAAAATTTTATACACCTACTTTCAAATTAACAATATTAATTTTGATAACTTTAAACCACCATTTCATATTCCAGATATTGATAATTCTTCTATTCCTGAACAAATTCAATTATCTTACAATGATGAATTATGGAATGAAGGCATTCAATCATTAGGTTATCAGGAATGGCTTAAAGAAGCAAAGGCATTAAATATGCCAGCACCATTAGTAATTCGTACTAACACCTTAAAAACATCCAAAGAAGCATTAGCAAAAGAATTAGCACAATTAAACATTCACACAAAATTTCATCCAGAAGTTCCTGAAGCATTAATAATTACCAACAAATCATATTTAAGTCAAAATCATTTATTTAAATCTGGCTTATACGAATTTCAAGATATTTCCTCACAAAAAGTTGCTCATTTTATTCCTTTTGATATTTTAGAAAAATCAAAAATAATCATTGATGCCTGTGCAGGTGCCGGAGGAAAAAGTTTGCATTTATCTGCATTAAAGAATAATAAAGGTAAAATAATTGCAATGGATGTTGATGAAAAAAAACTCATTGAAATGAAAAAGAGAACCGCACGGGCAGGCATTAGTAATATTCAAATTAAACATATTTCGTCTTCAAAAATATTCAAACGACTTAAAGAAACTGCCGATATTTTGCTTATAGACGCCCCTTGTAGTGGCACAGGCATTATTAAAAGACATCCTGATACAAAACTTAAATTTTCTACTACAACTTTACAGGAACTTATCAATTTACAAAAACAAATCCTTAATGATTATTCAACCATGCTAAAACCCGATGGTTATTTATTATATGTAACTTGCAGCATTCTTAAAAAAGAAAATGAACAACAAGTAGAAAATTTTTTATCACAACATCCAGAATTTCAACTTATCAAACAACAAACCATTTTACCATCCAGTGGATTTGATGGTTTTTATATGGCACTATTGAAAAAATGTGGGAATTAAAATTATCCTTTACTAAATAAAACATACCGTTCGCTCAATAAAACATACCATTCACACAATGGGACTTGATTATATTCTCAAAAATTCTTTAAATTTGCAGCAAATATCTACTTTTTATGAAAAAGTATTTTTATATATACATTTTTTTTCTGTTTTATGTCCAATATTTTTTCCCTCAAACAGTATTACAAACATTTTCCTGCACAGGAATGGGCTATACTTATGTAGTACCTAATGATGTATGTTTATTAAAAATTAAGGCCTGGGGAGCAGGTGGAGGCGGCGGCGGAGGTTCGCAAGGCGGTAAAGGTGGTGGTGGTGGCTATGCAGAAGCATTAGTATATGTTACACCAGGTGAATTTATTACCATATTTGTTGGGTGCCCTGGAACAAAAGGCCAGTTATCTCAAAGTTTTCCTGTCAGAGGTACAGGAGGATTTGGTTTTGGATGGGGAGGAAATGGTGGAGGAAACATTTCAAGCGGAGGCGGAAATAGTCCAGATCCTACAACATCTGGTGGTGGTGGTGGTGGTTCTACTGCTGTTGCTATCGGAACTAATGTAATAGTTGTAGCCCCTGGTGGTGGAGGTGGCGGCGGAGGAAATATGGCAACACCTGGCGGAAATGGTGGTGGTGGCGGTAACAATGGTATGCCCAATTCTTGTGTGAGTACTTATGGAATATATGGCGGCAATGTTATTAAAGATGGCGCCGATGGGGCAATGCCTGTAGCAGGAACAAGCGGTGGCGGCGGAGGTGGAGGAGGCGGATTTACAAATGGAGGTACTGGTGGAACGAACTCTGGTAACAATCTATGTCCTCCAAGTACTATGGGAAGTGGTGGAACTGGCGGTGGCAGTGGAAATGGCTATGCTATACCAGCAACCGGCTATCCAGTTGTAAGCAGTTTTACAATGGCTGCACCTGCTGGCACAAACACTTGTGCTAATGCCACAGACCCAGATTTGCCTGCTGGTTTTGCAAATGGTGGAAATGCTAATAATGACGGCAAAAGTGGCTATGTTGTTTTAATTAAAATGAATACTGCTCCACCTCCAGTTGCAAATATCAGTTACAACAACCCACTATGCGAAAAAGATACATTAAAATTATCAGGTAGCGGCGGAGTTAATTATTTATGGAGTGGTCCAAATAGTTTTACATCTAATGCTCAAAATCCAGTTATCCCCAATGTTTCAACATCCGCTTCCGGCACTTATTCTTTACTTACTCAATCAATAGACGGTTGTATTAGCATTACTTCAAAAAATATTACTGTAAAAAATTTACCTCCACCATCAACTGTCAATACACCATTGTGTGAAACAAGTACATTAAATTTAGTAGGGGGAGGTTCTGCAATTTCTTATACATGGACAGGACCTAATGGTTTTTCTGCGAATACGCAAACTACAAGTATTCCAAATATCTCAATTTCTCAAAGTGGTAATTATTACTATTTTGCACAAGGTGCAAATGGCTGTGTTAGAAAAGATACACATAATGTTATTGTAAATCCTAATCCTCATAGCGTTTTATCTGCAACAAATGTTTCTTGTTTTGGCTATGCCGATGGTATTGCCACTACAACTCCTACAATTGGAACAAGCCCATTTTTTTATTTATGGAATACAGGGCAAAATACACAAACCATCAATAATTTACCTCCAAATACCTATACTGTAAGAGTAACAGATGCAAATGGATGTATTGCATTTGGTACTGTTTCTGTAAATGAACCTTTACCTATTACTTCAACAGTTTCTTCAAAAGATGTAGATTGTTACAATACACCAACAGGTAGTGCTACCATTCAGGTAAATGGTGGAACGCCGCCATACTCCTATACATGGAATCCATCTGGTATTAACTCTGCAACTGCTTCAAATATCTCAGCAGGAAATTACGCTATTATTGTAAAAGACGCCAATAATTGTATTCATACAAATTCTGTTATCATTAATCAGCCACCACAAATCAATGCTCCTGTAAGTTTCACTCCAGTTACTTGTTATGGTTATTCTACAGGAATTATTTCAACCACTGTATCTGGTGGCACTCCACCTTTAACTTATACATGGTTACCCATAAATATTTCATCCTCAAATGTTTCAAACTTGCCAGCAGGAAATTATACTTTAATAGTGAAAGATAATAATAATTGTATAGTAACAAATACACTTAATCTACCTCAACCTCCACCAATTTTAGTAAATACATCTTCTAATTATACAATTTGTTATGGTCAATCTACTAATATCTATGCTTATGCTAACGGAGGTTATCCACCATATACCTATTTTTGGTCAGATCCTACTTTTACATCAACAGGTCCTTATGTTGTATCTCCTACTGTTAGTACTACTTACAGTGTTTATGCAAAAGATAATAACAATTGTCAATCATCCACACAAACAATTTACATTCATGTTTTACCACCTTTAAGCGGAATTGGTAATACAATTACAGTTTGTGATAAAGACACCGCAGTTTTAGGTTTTACCTTAACAAGTCCTGGAAATGGAGGCCCTTATGCATACGACTGGCACAATGGAATTTCAACTCCTACAATGCAAGTAATTGGAAATTATGCCAATAATCCACAAACATACACAGTTACCATTTCAGATGGTTGTACAGTTCCAGATGCGAATATCATTGTAACTCTCAGTATACATCCATTACCAAAAGGATATTTTACAACAGACAAGAAAGATGGCTGCGAACCTTTGAATGTTCAATATACTGCTATTTCTACATCTACAAATGATACTTATCAATGGACATTTGAAACAGGATTGTCATCTAACGGAAATAATGTAAATGTTTTATATAATACGGGAATTTATTCCGCCACACTACTCATTACTAATCAATATGGCTGTAAAATTGATACAATGAGTATTAAAGATGTTACTGTATATCCAAAGCCAATTGCTGATTTTACTTACTCACCATCATCCATCAATAACTATGAACCGATTGTTACTTTTATTAATCAATCCGTTGGAGGAACATTTTTTCAATGGAACTTTGGAGATCCATTATCAAATGCAAACTTGAGTAATGAATTATCACCAATACATTATTATGAAAGAGATGGCGAATATACCGTAGGATTATTTGTGATGAATGAATTTGATTGCAGAGACAGTGTTTATAAAACTGTAAAAATAAATCCTGATTTTGCAGTGTATATACCGAATGTTTTTACTCCAGATGGAGATGGTTTAAATGATACCTTTAATGTTAAAGGTATAGGAATTTCTGAAAAAAATTTTTTAATGAGAATTTTTAATAGATGGGGCATGCTAATATATTCTACAGAAGATATACACCAAGGATGGGATGGAACATACAAGGGGCAAATATGTGAAGATGGTATATATGCTTATTACATTGAAGTGATGGTAGAAAACTCAAATAAAAAATTAGATATCAGAACCTTCAAAGGACATGTAGCATTATTAAATAAAGAAAAAGCAAAAAACTACTAAAAACTTAAACCGATGAAAAGGATACTTTTGATTTTAATGACACTAATATATGTGATATCAAATGCACAAAACATTAAATTTTTGAAAAAATATTCATTTCCTGGAATGAATGGCGGATTAGGTGCATGTCAAACAAGTGATGGAGGGATTGCTATCACTGGACAACACGAGGCAGGTCATTGTAATGTATATATTGCAAAAATAAATAAGTGCGGTGCCCTGCAATGGTACAAAACTTATGATTTTGGAAATTCTGCAGGAGGACTAGATATCAAAGAAACCTACGATGGTGGATTAGTTGTTGCAGGTGCAGCAGATATTACTGGTAGCGGTTATGATTGGCTTGTGATGAAAGTAGATGCTAGTGGAAACTTATTATGGCATGAATTGTGGAGAAATAATCCATTAGGCGGAACTACTGAATGGGCACAATCTATTACTGAATTACCTAATCAAAATATCGTTGCTGTAGGTGGTACTGATATGTGGTACCCATCACCAAATGATGCATGCATAAGTTTTTACAATTCATCTGGTACTTATCTTTTTACAAAAAAGTTAGCAGGTCCAAATTATGATATGTTTAATTATGTAACGACAAACGGCACTTATATTTATGCTCTTGGTAGTACTACCTCCTTTGGAGCGGGAAACTTTGATTTGTTTGTAGTTAAAATGGATATTTATGGTAATGTATTATGGATAAAAACTTATGGCACTAATCAAAAAGAAGGATGGGAAAATGATAGTTTTCATAAGTGTATTCCAACTTCAGACGGTGGATTATTGATTGCTAGTAGAATAACAACAAATGCAGGTAACCCTTTATTGGCAGGACCTAATACACAAAATTCTTTACTTTTAAAAATTGATATGAATGGAAATTTACAATGGGCAAAAACTTATGGATTTGGAGCAGGATGGGATAATTATACTATGGCACTTACTGTATCCCAAACTGGTAAAATTGCAGTTGTTGGAAGAACATGGGGAGCATTTGTATCAGGAGTTCCAGAAGCATTTCTTGCCGTATTAGACAATACAGGAATTCCTATAAACAATACTGGTTATGGTTTCCCAAATAGTGATTCGTACATAAATGTATTTAACTATTCAGGAAAAAGATTTTTAGCCGTTGGAAATACCCAAAATGGAAGTGGAGGAGATTACGACCCATTCATAGCGGCAACTGATAGTTTGGGTATTTGCGGTTCATGTTATGCATCTGCTGGAATTGGTTATACATATAAAGATATTACATCAAGTGTTATAACTACATCTGTACCTTTATCTTATTGGGTAAACCACAGTATTTCTCCATATCAACAAACTCCTGTCATTGCAAATGTTAATCCTTCTGATAATTTTATTTGTGCTACTTGTAGTGCCATTGCTCCAACATTTACAGTTAATAAAGCTAATTTGTGTATTGGTGATACATTAAAAGTTACTAATACTACTCCTACTAACGATGCATGTTTAGAATGGTTTGTAAATGGATCGCCCATTAATCCTACTACCAATGATACTTCTCTTGTTTACACTACTCCCGGCACTTATACTTTATCCATGCAAACAACTTGCGGAACTACAGTACTTGTTACTACCCAAACTGTGCAAGTATATCCTCAATTCAGTATTACTGCTTCTACAAATAGTGTATCTTGTTTTGGAGGAAGTAATGGAAGTGCAACAGTTAATGTATCAGGTGGTATGCCACCATACAACTACTTATGGACACCTTCTGCCCAAACGGGGAGCATTATGACTGGTGTGCCAACCGGTCCATATACAGTTACCGTTTCTGATGCAGGTGCATGTGGTTCTACATTTACAACCGTCAATATCCCTCAACCCATTTCATCTCCATCATTAGTAATAATGCAAACACATTCAATTTCTTGTACTGGTGCCAATGATGGAAGCGTTGTTGTAAATGCTTATGGTGGTACCGGAACTATCTCTTATTCTTGGAATCCCGGAGGTATGACAAGTGCCACTGTAACTAATCTTTCTCCAAATATTTATACCATAACTGTTTCTGATGTTAATAATTGTACTGCATCTACAACTGTTCAAATCAATGAACCACCAGCTCTTTCTTTAACCGTTTCATCTGGAAGTGTATCTTGTAATAGCAGTAGCGATGGTTGGGTATCAGCAAGTGCAAGTGGCGGAAATGGCGGATATTCTTATACATGGACACCTGTCAATAATAATAACTCTTATGTAAGCAACTTACCAGTTGGAAATTATACTGTTACTGTTAAAGATTTAAATGGTTGCTCTATTTCAGACACGACATCTATTATACAGCCACCTCCATTGACTATTGCTGCTTCATCCAATAGTTCAACCTGTTATGGAATTCCAACAGGAAGCGGAACAGTTACTGTTGGCGGCGGCGTAGGAGGATATCAATATCAATGGTTGCCTGTAGGAGGCACACAATCTGTAGCTACTAATTTACCAGGAGGACAATACACTGTGGAAGTATTGGATGCAAATAATTGTTTAATCAGTACCACTTTAATGATCAATCAACCTACATCCATCACACTAATTACCTCACCAGATGCAACTATTTGTTATGGTACATCAATTAATATAAGTGCAAATGCAAGTGGCGGAACACCATCTTATACTTACAATTGGACTGGAGGTTTATCTGGTTCTGGTCCTATTAGTGTATCTCCTTTATCTACCTCATTTTACAATGTATATGTTACGGATGCTAACAATTGTACATCTGAAACTAAAACTATTAAAATAACTGTACTTCCACCTATTACTGTTGTTCCAAATGTTTATAGTGTATGCGATAAAGATACTATAGTTATATCAGGAAATTATTACGGTGGAAATGGTGGTCCTTATTCTCTCAACTGGAATACCGGTTCAAGCACTCAAACATTACAAGTTATAGGCGATATTTCACAAAATCCAATGACATATACTCTAACAGTATCAGATGGTTGTACTAATCCAGATGGTGTTGGAATTTTTACTGTAAATGTGAATCCATTGCCAATACTAGCTTTTACAGCAGATACCACAAAAGGATGTGTACCATTAAAAGTAAAATTCAATGCTCTGGCAGGAAGTAGTTTTGATAGTTATACATGGGACTTTGGTAATACTCAAACTGGAAATACAAATCCTGCAGAGGTTGTTTATAGTACAGTTGATACATTTGATGTAAAACTTTCAATGACAACAATGTTTGGTTGTAAAAAAGATACAACTGTAAACCAATATATTATTACATATCCCAAACCAATTGCTTCCTTTTATCCTGAAAAACCAGTTATCAGTGAATTAAATGGATTGGAATACTTTGTCAATACAAGTAATGGTGGGGTTACTTATTTCTGGAATTTTGGAGATAGTACCAGCACCAACAATACGGCTTCTTCATTTAATACTGAACATTTATACACTACGCCGGGAGATTATACTATTACACTAGTAGTAACAAATATGTATGGATGTGTAGATTCAACATCTCAAAAAATTACAGTAAAACCTGATGTTGCTATTTATATCCCAAATGCATTCACACCAGATGGAGATGGATTAAACGATTTGTTTAAACCAGAAGGTGTAGGTATTCAAATCAAAAACTATAAAATGGAAATATATGACAGATGGGGAGAAAAGATTTTTGTAAGTGAGGATTTTAATGAAGGATGGGATGGAACATACAAAGGAAAACCTGCTCCAACAGGAGTGTATGCCTACTATATTGTATTGTATGATATAGCAGGATATAAACATTTTTACAAAGGACATGTTTCATTATTAACTATTAAAAAATAAAACTATGAAAAAAGGAATGTTTGTTTTAATACTTACTGCAAGTTTAATGGGATTAAGCAAAGCCCAAAATCAAAATGATTCAACAGCATATCTTGTAATGAAAGTCAATGATGCTATTTTAGATTGTCCGCATTTCAGAGGATTATTTATTCAAATGGAATTGAGAAATAACTGGAAAGAAATTGAAAGAAATTATAGTAAAAAATATTTGATTCTTTCTTATCCAAAAAATGTTGAATCTGATGTAATCACAAAATTTAAAGAAGAATTAACTAAAATGAACTTTCCATTAGGTGTTATTACAGACCTTTATACCAAAAATACTATAGAAGAGTTAAAGAAAGGTGTGGAGTGATCATCAAAATCACAAATACAAATCTGCATTTTGCATACGCAGATAATAATTGACAGAAAGCCATGCACTAAATGTGGAGATAATTATTCCTGAAATAAACACTGCACTAAATGTTACTACCCACATCCAGATGGATTGAAGTATATTAAGTTGTGGAACATATTGTGTTGTAAAATACCAGATTCCCACTATCATTATAGAACTTAATAATGATGCTATAATCCCTTGCATTAAACTTCTTATTATAAAAGGTTTGCCTATAAAAAATTTTGTAGCACCAACCAAATACATTGTTCTTATTAAAAATCTTTGTGAATATATTGATAAGCGAATGGTATTATTGATGAGTGTTGCAGCAACGATGAGCAGTAAAATACCAAAAAACAACAAATACATTACTACAATTTTAGTGTTTCTGTTTATTTTTTCTATAAGATTTTTTTGATAACTAATTTCTTTAATATATGGATTATCAGAAAGTATTCTTTCAATTTTTACTAAACTATCATTATTAGCATAGTTTGCATTAAGTTTTATATCAATAGAAGCTGATAATGGATTATATCCAAGAAATGAAATAAAATCTTCACCCAAATCTTTTTTTAATTGTTCTGCGGCCATTTCTTTTGAAGTATAAGTGATGGACTTTGTAAAAGGCATTTGCACCAATTCTTTTTGTAAAATCTCAAGATCTTTTTCAGGAATACTATCTTTCAAAAATATTTGAAAACCTATATTTTCTTTTACATATATGGTCAATTTTTGAGCATTGTATAATACCATACTGGTAATGCCAAGCATAAACAAAACAAGAGATAAACTAATAATTACAGTAATGGATGTTGGATTAATATTTTTCATCTGAAATTATTTGTCATTTATATCAAAATATCTGTTCTGCTACCTTTTTTGTGATTTCAGAATTTCCCATTGTATAAAAATGTAAGCATGGTACATTTTCTTTCATTAGTTCTTTGCATTGATTGACACACCATTCAATACCTACTTGCTTAACTTCATCATCAGATTTGCATTTTTGAACTTCTTGATATAGTTCAAAAGGAATTTCTACATTAAAAGTTTTAGGAATTGTAAGTAATTGTTTTTTTGAAGTAAGAACTTTAATGCCCGGAATAATAGGCACATTAATTTCTAATTCTCTGCACTTTTTGACAAAATCAAAGTATTTTTTATTATCAAAAAACATTTGAGTAACTACATAATGAGCACCAGCATCAATCTTTTGTTTAAGCCACATTAAATCACTTTGAAAATTTGGGGCTTCAAAATGTTTTTCAGGATAACCTGCTACACCTATACAAAAATCAGTGGGTTCAGCATCTTTCATTTCTTCATCTAAATAAATACCTTTATTCATTGCGGCAATTTGTTTAACTAAATCAATAGCATAAGCATGTCCACCAGGTTCAGGAATAAAATAAGGTTCAGATTTAATACTATCGCCTCGCAAGGCGAGAACATTTTGAATACCTAAAAAATGTAAATCAATCAAAGCATTTTCAGTTTCTTCTTTATTAAATCCGCCACATATAATATGTGGAACTGCCTCAACATTATATTTGTACATCAATGCGGCACAAATGCCTACTGTTCCTGGTCTTTTGCGAACACTCACTTTTTCTAAATAACCACCAGGTCTTTTTTTATACACATATTCTTCACGATGATAAGTAACATCAATAAAAGCGGGCTTGAATTCTAATAATGGATCTATATTGTCATAAATACTTTTTATACCTTTACCTTTAAGAGGAGGAAGTATTTCAATTGAAAATAAAGTATGTTTTGATTTTTTGATTATATCAATTAACTTCATAAGTGTGTGAAAATATTAAGCGACAATTTCAATTTTAGAAATTTCAGATACTCTGTTTTTGATGGTTTCTTCAATAGCGGCTTTGAAAGTGTAGTATTGCATTTCGCAGGTTTTGCAAGTGCCTGTAAAACGAATTTTCAATGTGTCTTTTGAAATATCCACTAATTCAACTCCACCATTATCTGCTTGTAAATATGGAAGAATTTCACTTAGTGCTGATTTTATTTTTTCTTCTACATCCTTATCTTTGGACATAAAACTATATTTGTGTGCAAATATACATTTTATTTTGAAATGATTTTTTGATGAATAATTTTCAACTTCAAAAATTTGGAATTTATTTTTTATTCAAAACCGACTTAAATGTTGGATCTTTTCATTTTTCAAAAACGACATAAATGTCGTTTCTATTCATTATTCACTTATCACTGATGGTTTGTAAACCACATTTCTTTTTTCTAAATAATTGATGACATAGTTGAAAATCTTATCATTTGTGGGAAGTAGTTCGGGTGGAAAAACACCTTTTTGAGTAAATACTTTTTCTAAAATCATATTAACCATTGCAGTGCAGGTAAATCCTGTTGTTCTTGACATTGAAGTAAATCCAGTGTTTTTATCATATTTATCAAATAAATCGTAAATATATGTTTGGGATTTTCCGTTTTCTTTTCCTTTGATAATAATTCTCATTATGGTTAATTCATCATCGCCTTCATTAAGTTTCCATGCATCTTTTAGTAGTTTAGTAGTTAATTCAATGGGCTTTAATTTATGACCATTGATTTCTATTTCTTTATTTTCAAAAAATCCAGTTTCAATGAATGCCTGAATTAAACGAGTATGTCTGGGATAGCGAAGTGTTTTTTCTTTCATATTCGGGATATTGAGCGTATAGAGCAAACTTCTTAATCCATCAGTATTAAATGCTTCTAAAGTTCCTACTTTATCAAAATTAAGATATTCTATCTCAGACAAAGCGGGCTTTACGACTATTTTGCCATTCTCTTTTAATCTGGCAGGTCTTGTGTATTCTTCAATAACATCTACAGGAGAAAATGGAGCTTTGTATTCAAATGGAAATTTTCTCTCAACAGGCAAGCCACCTACATAACATATAAATTCATCCACTTCCATTTTGTGAGCATAATAACCTGCAAAAAAATTACTCATTCCGGGAGCAACGCCACAATCTACAATTACAGTGCAATTTTTTTCTTGTGCAAGTTCATTGAGTTCTAATGCATTTTCAGGATAAAAGGAAATATCTGCAACATTTTTTCCAAGTTCAACAATTTGTTTTAATACTTGAAAGCCAATAAATCCGGGCAATGCAGTTACTACTACATCTGCATTTTCACAATATCTTTCTATTACTTTTTTATCCGTAGCATCTGCTTCAACAGTGGTGATATTTTTTTTAAATGAAAATTTTTGCAATGAATTTTTATTCTTGTCTATAACAGTTACACTATGATGAGAAGACAAATCCTGTGCTATTACTGCACCTACAAGCCCACTTCCAAATAATGTGATATTAGCCATATTGTGTTATTTTTGTAATTCGTTTTTAAGTTTATCTATTACATTTACTTCAACAGGATCAACATTATTTAATATCGCCAATTCATAAGAAATCCAATCAGATAAATGTACAATATACATCCATTGGGCTAAAAGTGAATTGCCTTTTGCAATCATCTCTATAACAGGGACATTCAGTTCAGTAAAAACTTTTTTGCAAAATGTATAACGTTTGATATTTTGAGGCAAATCAAAATCAGTTAGAATAGCAATTACAGTATGTTGAGCACTTAAACATTTCCAACCAACAATTTCGTTGTGATTCATTTCAGGTATGATGTGATGACTACAAAGCATTTTACTATTTTCATTAAGTTGTTGTCTTAGCCGAAAAGCCAATGCTTCAGAGTGCAGTGTATAAATGATAGGAAAAGTTTTTTGAATTTGTTGAGCAATACCTTTGGCTTGCTGACGAATGTCGTTTTGTTCCTTTTTTAATAAAGAAATGCTTTCTTCTATTTCATTTTTCCAATCAGATGAAATAAAATTTAATTTGTTTAAAATGCTTAATACTGCTACAAATGAATAGCCCAAACAGGTTCTTGGTGGAAATCCTTTTGGCAATATTATGACTGGAAAGTTTTTTTCTTTACATATATCTAAAATTTTTCCGCCACTTGTGATGGCAACAACTTTTGATTTTTTTTGAATAGCATCATTCAAACATTGTAAGGTTTCTTCTGTATTACCTGAATAAGACGACACTATAACAAGTGTGTTTTCATTTACAAAAGCAGGCAAATGATAGGATTTATTGATAAGGACAGGTATTTGAATATTATTATAAGTATATTCATAAGCAAATGTTCCTCCTATTCCAGATCCGCCCATTCCTGTGATAATGATATTTTGGATATTATTATAGTTAAGTAAAAGATTCTGAGTGATTTTAAGAGCATCTGATAATTGTTCAGGAAAGTTTGAAATGTACTTATCCATCATATATTTTTTTTTGGGTAAAAGTAATTAAAAAAATAATAATCAATACTCAATGTTTAATGAGTTTTGAGTCTTTAATCTTGATTTATACTTAATTTTCTCAAAATTCTGAAAGAATATGTAAATGATATAATTTTTTAAACACAAAGAACACAATGGATTTTTGCAAAGCCCACAAAGTTTAAAAAGAACAAATATTTCTTCTTAATTTTTTGTTTTAAGAATTTCGGAAACATGATTTGTTTATAATTAACTAAAAACTAAATACTAAAAACTAACCACTCCTTAAACTAATTCAACAATTTTTTCTAATCCAAGTTTATCTTGTTCATCAAAAGTGTTGTACTCTGTGCTGTCAATATCTAACACTGCAATAATTGAATTGTTTTTGAATACTGGCACAACAATTTCAGATTTTGATTCACTACTGCAAGCAATATGTCCTGGAAATTGTTCAACATCAGGCACAATAATTGTTTGTCCTTTTTCCCAACAACTACCACAAACGCCTTTACCTTTTTTAATTCTCAAACATCCAAGTGTTCCAATATATGGACCAACAACCAATTCGTTACCCACTACCCTATAAAATCCAATCCAATAAAAATGAAATGCTTCATAAATAGCAGCACAAATAGTTGCCATTCTTGCTATTTGATCTGATTCATTTTCAAGAATGTATTTAAGTTGATTATATAATTGTTCGTATTGTTCTTTTTTTGATGAAGTAGTAATTGTAATGTGTTCCATATTTTTATTGCTTCTTTAAATAATTTCTTATTGGAATTGCTATTTGAATGAATTTAATCAATGGGTATAAAAGTGGTTTAAAATATCTTCGTGGCAATTTGTAAAGCGAAGGAAATATATTGCCAATTTGTTGTAAGTAAAAACTACTCAGCACTGTTGCACAAATCAAATTTGTTTTCCTAACATATTCAGGTTTAATAATATCAAATAATAAAATGATTCTACGTTGATGAGTTTCATTCTTTGCGTAGTGAGTATAAGCATCTGTGAATGCCAGCACCTTCCCTTTTTCCCAAAATCTTTTTTCATTTCCAACATATAAATAACAATTTTCTTTTTCATTAGGAACTTCTAATCCTAAATGGCAGCGAATTATAGCATTGGTATCCCCTTGATGTGGCTTGATTGTAGCGTGAGGTTCCAGTAAATTAAACCCTATGTTAATGACATTATCAATTTGAGACAATAATTTCATTGTTTGTGGGAAATGCTTTTGATACTGATACATTTCAACTCCCCAAACTCGCAATGAACGAACTTTCCATGTTTTAGGTTTTTCAACCATTGTAATATTAAACTGCGGTTCCATTTCTTGTTGAGATAAAAAGGTCAGTAATTCATTGTAAATGACTTCTGTATTTTCTTTGAGTTGCTGAATACCTGAAATTTGGTCAATATCATCAAAAAAAAGAGGTTCCTGACCTTTGTAATCTTCATTTGTATACAAACTAAACCATAATTGATTTAAAGAAGACATTTAGTTTTTTATTTCATTAGCAGATTTATCAACGATTTTAAATTCAGTTCTTCTATTTACAGCATGTTCTTCTTCTGAACAGGGAACATTATTACCACAATGATTCAATAATTTCTTTTCACCATATCCAATGGCTTTCAATCTGTCCTTTTCAATATCATTTAGAATCAAATAATCTACAACATACTGTGCTCTTTTTTGAGAAAGTTTTAGATTGTAATTATCATCTGCTCTGCTATCTGTGTGAGAACTAATTTCTACATACAAATTTGGATTGCTTTTTAATATCTGCACTACTTTATCTAAAATTCTTTTACCTGCTGCATCAAATTTGTATTCATTCAATGCATAATTGATATTTTCAATAACTGTAATACTATCTTTCTTTTTAGCATTCTTAAGA
The DNA here is from genome assembly GCA_035405785.1 of Bacteroidia bacterium. Taxonomy (GTDB): domain Bacteria; phylum Bacteroidota; class Bacteroidia; order B-17B0; family Aurantibacillaceae; genus BPGX01. The sequence goes on along the minus strand of DAONJS010000001.1, from coordinate 221,957 downwards.
TGCAATACTTTTAACCACGGATCATCTACTGTATATTCAGAAAGTGTAGTTTTTTCAAGGTCCAATAATTGAATTTTAAATTCACCTCCTAATCCTTTAACCAATCTTTTGATCACACGGTTTTTGCTATCTGTAATAAGTATAACTGACAAGTTTTTAACCTTTTCATCTTTTTCATCTACATCAAAAGATATACCATTTTTAAACTTCATATTTTCAATATTGAACATTCCATTTTGATCTGTGATAATGGTTTGTAAAAGATTATCTGCATCCAGTATTTTTACTTCTACATTAGATAAAGCATTAAGTTTAATATCTTTCAAATATCCTTTTAAGTTAAAAATAAGATCATTATCTGTCAGTTCTAAATCTTTCAATGTTGTTTTATCAACTGATAATAATTCAAATTTAAATCCCTGATTTCGGCTGTAAACAAATGTTTTTATTTCCTTTCCATTTTTATTGGTTAAAATTAGTTTTGTACCATCAGGTAAATCTAAATCTTTTTCATCAAAAGAGATAAGATAATTTTGGTCATAGTCCAAATATTTAAATGCAAATGCTCCAAATTCATTAGTAGTAGCGGTGTCCACAATATCTCCTGAAGGGTTTTTTACAATCACCTTTACATTTTTCAATGGCAAACTTGTATTTCCTCCAATTAAAAAATTTCCAGATAAAGTTAAATCACCATCGCCTTTTAAATCTTCTATCATATATTTTTCATAAGGAAGCATTTTAAACACAAATTTTTCTTCATTCATCTTTTTACTCACACGAATAATTTTTCCGTCTTTTGCCATATAAAATCTTGCTTTGCCTTTGAATTCCGGCAGTTCATCATCTACCTGTACTAAATAAGTTTTATTGTAATCTAAATAATTAAATTCAAAATTTCCATTCGCATCGGTGATTGTAGAATCCACTTTCTTTCCTGATGCGTCTAATAAATACACTTTTACATTTGGAGCAGGGTTGTTGATATTTTCTGTCAATAAAATTTTACCATCTATTTTCATTGATAAGTTTTTGTATGTAAATGAATAAACATCATCTTTTCCCTTACCACCCGTTCTGTTAGAAGAAAAATAACCAGTGCTATCCGAAGTAAATACTATTGCAAAATCATCATAACTGCTGTTTAATTTCAAACTTTCCATTCTGTCTAATATCCAAACACCTTCTTTTAATTTAGCAGAAAAAATATCCATTCCCCCTAAACCCGGCAATCCATCTGATGAAAAAAACAACTTACCGTCTTTACGCATATAAGGAAACATTTCTTTGCCACTTGTATTAATATCACCACCTAAATTTTTGGGCTTACTCCATTTTCCATTTTCTTTTTTACACATCCATATATCTGTTTGTCCAAAGCCACCGGGCATATCTGAAACAAAAAACAAAGTTGAACCATCAGGACTATAACAAGCATGTGCGGTATTGTATTCATCACTATTAAATTCAAAAGGGCGGATATTTTTTATTTTACCATTAATAAAATCTGCAATGTACAACTGTGCTGTATTCACATTTTTAGATGGATTGTATTTTGTTCGTGTAAAAACGATTTCTTTTTGATCTGGTGATACTGCTACAGGTCCATCATAAGAATAATCCTGATTTAATTTTTTTGAGAATTTTTCTACTCTGTTTTTTGGGGGATTAAAAACATAAATGTCATAAAAATATCCGTTGTCATAACTACTGCTCATTTCATCAAACATTTCCGGTACTTTCGTTTCTTTAACGATAAGAAGTTTTTCGCCTAAAACTCCAGCAACAAATTCTGTTTTATCTGTATTTATATTTTCTAGCATTTTTACTTCGTATTCTTTAGGTTTGTTCAAAAGATTTCTAGCTTCTGTACAGGCCTTGATTGCATTTTTAAACAATTGATTATTCGGATTACTTTCTAATACAGAATAGTATATCTTTATTGCATCATTATATTGTTCTTTGATTTTCAAAGTATTTCCATAATAATATAAAAACTCAGGATTGGAAGGTTTTGGGTTGATAGAATATGCTTTATCAAGATATTGAAATGCCTTGTCGTATTCGGCTATGTGATAATAACTTGACCCCAATTTGTACAATAATTCTGCATCAGTTGAATTTTTCTTTAATGCTTTTTCATACAATTTTATGGCGTTGCCATATAATTTTTGCGAATAATATCTGTCGCCTTTTGGTTCCTGTGAAAAAGCAAGTAGTTTGCCCGTTGTAAGAAAAATAATAATCAATAATAATTTTAGTGTATTCATAATAATATCGTTAATTTGATTATAAAAATCTTGGATTGATAACCGCAGTATTGTTTTTGCTTCTGATATCCCATCCAATCATAATTTCATGTGATGTACCTAATCTTGCGGATTGTTTTGTGGTTTTATCATAAGAATATCCTATTTTTAATTGTTTGGTTGCTATTACCTGAATCAATGCACCTGCACTATATCCACCGCGCACAAATATACCTAACCACACTCTGTTTTTTATTAATCCATTTATTGACAAATCGCCTTTATGGATATTACCTAATGCTTGTTGAAGAAAATTGACATTGAGTAAAAAATTATCATTGATAAAAAATGATTTTCCAATAATAAAAAAAGCGTGGGCTTTTAAATTGTAAAGTAAAGTAGCATTTCCACCTCCTGAAATGGTATAACTGCTATTTATCAATCTCGCCTGATTTAAATGCGTTGCACTAAAACCTACATAAAAAGATCGGGTATATAAATACATTCCACCATCCATATCTAATACTGTTTTTTGAAAATTATTCAACATTACAAATGAATTATCATCAGGGTCTTTGTATATAGTTTTATCCAGATTAAATTGATAATTAATAACACCGGCTCTTAATCCAAATGATAACTTTAATTTTGAAGATAATGGCAAAATATATGAAATACTTGCATAGCCGGCAGATGTATTACGGGCACCAATTCTATCATTCATAGCAGAGATACCATAACCAATACGATATTTTTTGACAGGAGAATGAACTGATAAATAGGCCGTTTTAGGAGCACCGGGAAAACTTGCCCATTGATTTCTGAGCGATGCAACAATTGAAGTTGCTTCTCTGGTGCCACCATAAGCAGGGTTGATAATATACTGATTAAACAAATACATATTATATTGTGGATCCTGCTGAGCACTCAACAATTTCCAGCACAAAATACAAAGTAGTAAAATTTGTTTTTTCATAGATTTTGATTTTTTATTTTTTGTTGGTAGTATCAGAATCTCAACCCTAACCCCTCTCCTTACAAAGAGAGGAATATTGTAGAAAATCAGTTTGCTCTTAGCTCCCTTCGTCTTGAAAGGAGAAGGATTGGGGAAAAGGTTTTAATCCGTTCAGAAAAGTATAAAATATTTTTTATTGATTCATATATCTCCTTCTTGCCTGCATTATTTAATAATCTCCATAAATCCTTTCATTATATTTTTTCCTTTGCCATCTAAGTCAATCACATAGTAATAAGTGCCGCCGGGTTCGGTAATCGGATATTTCTTGCTTCCCCACGCATTTTCCTGATTATCATAATTTTTTATCTCTACAATAAGTTGTCCCCATCTGTTGAAGATTTGCACTACATTATCAGGATATTCTTCAATATTTTCTAAAATAAACTGATCGTTTTGTCCATCATTGTTTGGACTGATGTAAGTGAACACTTTAACTTTACAGGGTTGGTCAGAAGCAAGCACTGTAAGGTTTTGAATAATGGCTGTATCAATGGGGTTGGTTCCGTCATAAGCCACAATCATTACGCTATAAGTACCGGGAGGCAAATTGCTTACCATATCGCAATCAAGAGTAGGGCACAAACTGGTATCACTCCAGATGATCTGATAATTAAAAGATTGTGGCAATGTTCCTGTATGAGATTTAGAAATGAAAATAGCACCATCTGTTTTTCCAATACAGGATACTGATTGAACGGTGTAACTGGCAAGCAGATTAAACTTACCACCATCAGGTTGTAAAAAACCCTGTGTAATGATATTAGTACTATTGTCAATGGTAGAAACAAAAGTTTCTCCTACATTGTAAGATAACACTACATTACCTGCTGTTCCGTATCCTCCACAAGTATTGATGACAAAGGGCTGTATGCTTTGAGCTAAAATTTGCTGAAGCCCTGAAATCATTATTAATAAATAAATGCTTATTGTTTTCATATTTATTTTTTTATTCTATTACGAAGTAGTTTATTTTGAAATTTAGTGATGGAAGAGTAACAGAAGTATTATTAATAACAATAATTTCAAAATTATTTGATGTAACATTTCCAACATAAACATCAACATTTTTTAAATATGAATTATTACCAGCTTTACTTATTACTACTGCAGGTGTATTAAAATATGGTTTTTGAAAAGGTACGGTAATAGTAAAATAGCATCCAATATTAAAAGAAGAAGATATATTAACATCAATAGTACCTCTAATATCAGAAATTGGAGGTATAGCACTACTAGCACTTACAGTAGCACAAGTAGAACTTATTACCACAGATGGAGGAGCAGAAGAAGTAGATGCTTTTATATGTCCATCTTTTATCATTACATTTCCTGAATTAGAATAAATAGACCAGTCAGAATAACCGTCTATAGATACATTACCGGAACCAGCATCTAAAAAAGCCGCAATATTTGTTCCCTGATTAGTCATAGAAATATCAATCCCTCTTTTTTGACCGCCGCCTGAGTTATTATAAACACCCATACCCACCATTTTTCCAGAATTAGCAGTACCATTACTATTATTAATGTAAATACCATATGAAGCTATGCCGGGACTGGTTATATTTGCTATATGATTAATTTTTAAACCTGATGAATAAATACTATTATTATTAAAAAAATCTATTGTCATAGCATCTTTATTTATACTTGAAAGAGGAGTTGAGTATTGAAATCTTGTTTTTGCCAGGAAATGCACACTGTCTGGTGTATAAACAAAAATGTCTTTACTGGAGCCCAGTTCAAGCCGTTTGCTTCCGGCAATGGTTAAGGTGTCCAATGAGAATATATTTAATTTATTAGTTGAAAATACTTCACTCTTAGATGGATTTATATCAACAAATAAAGAATCCTGATTATTTAAAAGAACTAAGGCAGAAAGATTTTGATTGTAAACAGCAAGCCCTGTTCCTACTGGACTTGTATTACTAAACAATGCCACGATTGTATCTGACGAACCTCCCATTACATTAAATAATAAAGGATTGTTGGGACTATAATTACCCACTGTTACTTTTCCCTGTGAATTAATACTCATTCTTTTTATGTTATTGGTCTTAAAAATTAAAGATGATGTATCTATTGTTCCTAAAAAATGCTGTGAAGGATTTATATAATAATTTCCTTTTGTTCTCCAAAATGGTGCAACACTTAATGGCGGGAGGTTCAAAGAATCGGCATATACAGATTTTTTAGAATACAATGAATAAGGCACAGATAGCATTTGTTGTGTACCAACAGATGTATAACTAGTACCTCCATTTGGATCCATCTGTACTTCTAAGTAATATGGTCCATTTGCCCAGTTGATAGAACTAAATGCAGAAGTATTAACAGAGCCAATTTGTAAGGTAAATAATCCCAAACTATTGGTAGGAACTGAATAATGTTGTTCTGTAAATACAGTTCCTCCATTTGCGCTACCCTGATGAATAATAAACTGAATACTTATTGTATAATTAGACAAAACATCTCCAGAGGCATCTCTTGCAATTCCCTGATAGGATATGCTTTCTGGCGGTGATGATTGAGATAAAACTTCTGTTGTAAAAACAAAAGTTGCTAAACATCCAAAAAATAAATGATTAAAATAATTTGTGTTCATAAATTTATAATTTTATTTTTTAGTCCGTTTCAAGTACTTGATATACAATTTTTACAGATGCTAATCTGATATTTCCGCCCGTATCATAAGGTAAATGAACTCTAACCCAATACCCATAATTTGGATTTATAACAAGCGAAGGTGTAACTGCTCCACTTATTAATTGAAGATTAGTATTATTACCAGCGGTAGATAAAGAAGGCGAAATAGATGTAGTACTTCCATAAGCAGTAAAAGTTGAATAATCATTCTGAAATATTTGTACTTGGCCTATGTTATAGGAGGTACTATTATCATATACTAATGCTTGCAGGGTTGTAACAGTAGCATTAGCAGGCAAATTTAATGGGGCATCAAAATAACATGCATATCCTGCTGTTAAAGTTAATGTACCCGTAGTAGGTCCAATATTTCCTGAAACAGTAGTATAAGAATATGCGGGTGATTCTGGATTAAAAGCATAAGCGGGAATAGTTAATGTGTATGTTTTAGGAGAAGTAAATTTGTAAGCATTAGTATTTGATATCATTACATCTCCCGCATTTGTTATATACATTCTATCAAAACTGCCAACATTCACTACCCAATTATTACTTGGATCCACATAAGTCCAAGCAGATGGACTTCCTGCTTTTGCGTATCCATAAAATGGCTTTCCATTTACATCAGAATTGACATACATACCGGCATAATTAAATCCGCTATGTGCGCCATTAAAACTAACAACAAAATCAGCAGAACCTATAGAGTTACTTGTATTAATACCTACAATATTGGAACTAGTTGGTCCTAAATATAAATATGGAGAAGCAGTATTTTCATTTTTTATTCTTAAATTAGCAGCACCATCCACATCAAATATCCATTCTAATGTTGGTTGGTTCCAATTTCCAATTTGCAAGATATTAGTTTGAGCTGAATTAGGGCTTTGAATATGCAAAAAAGATTGGGGAGAAGTAGTACCTATACCCACAAAACCAGCTCCTTCAAAAATGGCCAATGGATTACTAGAAAAAATATTTTTTACATGCAAAACAGGGGAAGTATTAGAGTTATTAGTAATTTCAAATTTTCCCGCAGAACCATTAGATCCAGCACTTGCTGCATAAATAGCAGAACTTGCTGCATTGGTAGCGTTAATGACAGAGTAAACGCCAAAGTTAGTGTTTCCACCTGAAGCATTAAAATATCCACCGTAATTCGTACCTGTTGTAGTTCCTGTTGCACTCGCGTCTATACCATAGTTCACAGTTGCACTAGAGGTAGCAGATGCTTTTACTGCTGTGGCATTGCTTGAAGTGCTGGAACCAGATACCCAAAAATATCCTCCATATATACTCCCTGTACTTGTAGAAATAGCATGTGCAATAATAGAACTATTTGAACCAGAAAATGAAGTACATGTATAATCAATATAATGCCCTGCCCCTGCAGTGCCAGAATAAACTGTATGCAAAGGATAATTTGGAGAAGTTATACCTATTCCTACTTCTTTTTCAAAATAATTTTTACCACCCGAAAAGTATGCAGAAAAATGAGATGGCAAAGCAGCACTCCCATAAACCGCATAAGAACCTGCAGCAGCAGAATTTGTTGTAACGCCTGCTATTCCAGCTCCACTACCAGAACTATAATCAAACATTCCCATTACACCTGCATTCCCAGGCACTGTATATGTACCACCAGATAGTCCGGATCTAGAAATTAACCCATAACTAGTATTAACATTCACTCCAATTTTACCTGCCACATCTAATATACAACCTGAACATAGTGTTGTAGTACCAATGCTTATTCCACCACCACTTGATATTCTCATACGCTCAAAATTATTTGTTTTGAAAATTAATCCATTATTATCTGTTGTTCCTAAAAAGTTTGTTGAAGGATTAGTACCTGCATTTCCTGAAAGCCCCCATGCATAGTTTGTAGGAGATGGGATACTCGCTGTGCTTGTTGCCGCCCCTTGCGTTAAGGTAAGTGTAGAAATGCCTGTAGTAGTATTTGTGTTGATTGACAAAGAGGGTGATGGAGTATTAATTGCAAAGGATGTTCCAGTAGTTGGGGTAACTGCTGTAATACCGTTACCTGTTATTGTTATCATTGGAGTGGGAGCTGGTGGAAAATTGATAGTGGCAGATGAAGAATTTGTACCCTGTGAAACTGTTATGGTGGCATCTGTTGAAGAAGTATTTGTTGTAATACTTATTGGTGGGGCATTGGCAGTAGTGAAAGACGCTAATGCATAAGTAGCAGAATATGAATTTTTAGCATACAATGCATAAGGCACAGATAGCATTTGTTGCGTACCAACAGATGTATAACTGGTGCCTCCATTCGGATCCATCTGAACTTCTAAGTAATATGGTCCATTTGCCCAGTTGATAGAACTAAATGCAGAAGTATTAACAGAACCAATTTGTAAAGTAAATAATCCCAAACTATTGGTAGTAACAGAATGTTGTTCAGTAAAAACAGATGTGCCTCCTGCACTACCCTGGTGAATAATAAACTGAATACCTATTGGTTGATTAGACAAAATATTTCCGGAGACATCTCTTGCAATTCCCTGATAAGATATGCTTTCTGGCGGTGATGTTTGGGCATTCAATGAAAAAAGCATTGTTGTCAATACAATAATAAAACCACAGATTTTTCCACTGAAAAAGAAATTAAAATTGCATTTCATAGTAGTAAATTTTTTTGCAAATATAGGAAAAAATAAATTAAATGCTAAAAGTATATCGGTTATTTTTTTAACCGCAATGAAGTAAAACACTCAAAGAATTTTATTAGTTAGTTTGAGTTATCGGTTTTACCGTCATTACGAGCGAAGCGAAGTAATTTCAAAAGTATATTCTACTTCTCATTTGAGATTGCTTCGGACTATTGTCCTCGTAATGACGGGTATTTCAACATGAGATTGCTTCGGGCTAACGCCCTCGCAATGACGACTAAACTAAAATTAAAAAATAAAAACTATTTTAATTACATTTGCGAAAAATTATTTAATCAATTTTTACATTATGTCAAAAAATTGTTATGTGCTGATAATGGCTGGTGGAGCAGGAACGAGATTTTGGCCATTAAGTACTTCTAATAAACCCAAGCAATTTTTAGATGTCTTAAATAAAGGCAAAACTTTACTTCAGGAAACTTATGAAAGAGCATTGCTTTTATGTGATAAAGAGCAAATTATTGTTGTTACTAACAAAGAACACGGTCATCTTGTAAAATCTCAACTTCCAGATTTGCCTGAAAAAAATATTTGGCTTGAACCATATCGAAAAAACACAGCACCTTGTATTGCTTATACTGCATATAAGTTAAGAGAAATAAATCCTGATGCTTTAATGTTAGTTTTATCCAGCGACCATCATATTGAAAAAGAAAAAACTTTTGTAAGTACTGTTAAATCATGCTTTAAAAAAGCATCCAGCGAAAATTGTTTATTAACAATAGGAGTGAAGCCCAATAAAGCACATACAGGTTATGGCTATATTCAATACATTAGTGATTCTGTTAATCCTTCATTCAAAAAAATATACAAAGTTAAAACATTTATTGAAAAACCTAATTTAGAAATGGCTCGTTACTTTGTAAAAAGTGGAGAGTTTTTATGGAATACAGGTATATTTGTATGGAGTATAAATTCTATTATTTCATCGTTTGAAAAATACGAGCCAGAAATGGCACAGATATTTGATGAAGGTAAAGGAATTTATTACACTGATAATGAAAATCAATTTTTAGAAAAAGCGTATAGTATTTGTAAAAATATCTCTATTGATTATGCAATACTTGAAAAAGCTGAAAATGTATATGTTTGTGCTTCATCATTAAAGTGGAGTGATGTTGGTTCATGGAAATCCTTACATCAGCAGATAAAAAAAGATGAAAACAAAAATTTCATTAAAGGAAAAAATGTAATGGTATATTCAAGTAAAGATTGTTTAGTTCATGTGCCAGATGATAAGTTGGTAGTTCTACTTGGATTAAATGATTTAATTGTAGTAGAGTCAAACAATATGTTATTGATTTGCAAAAAAGATAAAGAACAGGAAATCAAAAATGTTGTAAATGAAATAAGAGTTCAGAAAGGAGATAAATTTGTATAATTTGTTTTCTTAATTTTTAGTTTTAAGTGTTTAGTTTTTAGTTGTAATAATAACTCATAATTAAAAACTCATAACTAAACATTCATAACTCAAAACTAATTTATCTTTACTTTTAAAACTTTACAATCAAATACAATATTAATAAAAACAATATCAGTGCTATAAACAACAGATATACACTTGAATAATGTATTTTGATTGTTTTCAAATCTTCTTTATAGGCATAAATCATTCCCACTAAAAACACCACAATAAAAAATATCACAAAAATAAATCTACCTGTTGTAAACATTAAGATAATTTTTTAGATAACTCTTGTAGTTTTTGATAAATTTCAGGAAGTTTTTTGAATAAAACATAACTTCTTTTGTAATCCCCTACATTAAAAGCAGGTGATCCCTGCAAAGTTGAATTTGGATCTTCAATTGAGTTACCAATTCCAGATTGAGCGGCAATTTTAGTTCCATCTGCAATTTTCAAATGTCCAATAATACCCACCTGTCCGCCAATCATACAGTTTTTTCCGATTTTGGTAGATCCTGCTACACCCGTTTGAGAAGCAATTACAGTATTTTCACCAATTTCTACATTATGTGCTATTTGAATGAGATTATCTAGTTTTACACCTTTACGAATAATGGTAGATCCAATAGTTGCTCTGTCAATAGTAGTGTTAGCCCCAATTTCTACATTATCTTCTATAACCACATTTCCTAATTGAGGGATTTTAGAATACACATTTTCCTGATTAGGAGCAAAACCAAATCCATCACTTCCAATTACTACACCAGCGTGAATAGTTACATTTTTACCAATTTTACAATCTCTGTAAATTTTTACTCCAGCATAAATAGTAGTATTATCATCAATCCAAACATTATCATCAATAAAAGCATGTGGGTAAATTTTACAATTGTTCCCTATATGAACATTTTTTCCAATATACACAAATGCCCCAATATAACAATCATTTCCATACTTTGAATTTTCACCAATAAATACGGGCTGTTCAATACCTGTTTTACTTTGCTGAATATACTGCTGATAAAAATTTAATAACTGAGCAAATGCCTGATATGGATTTTCTACACGAATAAGTGTAGGTTTATGAATTAATTCCTTTTGAGGTTTAAAATTTTTTGAGACAATAACTGCAGATGCTTTTGTTTCATAAATATATGGCTCATATTGAGGATTTGCAAGAAAAGTAATAGCGTTAGGCACACCTTCTTCAATCTTACAGATGTTATTGATTGAAACCTCTGCATTACCTTCTACTTCAGCGTTTAATAACTGGGCTATTTGTTTTACACTCACAGAAATCATACAAGATATTTAATGGCAAAAATACAGAATGTATGTGTTACTTCAATAAATTTTCTGAAAATTCAAATGGTAACCAATCTTTCACCGATTCTAAAACATAAATTTCTTTTTCAGAAATAATAATTGTTTGAATGGGTTCATTCTGAATGTTTTCATATTCTATCATTACTTGTCTGCAAGCACCGCAAGGCGTGAGCAGATTTTTTGCATCGGGAGAATAAATAGCAATGGCTTTAATTTTTTTATCAGGGAAATTAGCATGTGTATAAAATAAAACTGTTCTTTCTGCACACAATCCACTTGGAAATGCCACATTTTCTTGATTATTTCCACTAATTATATGTCCATTATCCAATAACACTGCTGCACCTACTCTGAATTTTGAATACACAGCATAAGCATTATTAGCACTTGCCATACACACATCACATAATTTTTTTAATTCATCAGACAAACTATCTTTTGAAAAAACTTTTAGTTCTATACTTTTTTTGATTGTTTTAATTTCTTTCATCTGAAATTATTTAATTGAATTTTGCCAGATTTCCCACGATTTTTCTGCTTGCAAATGTAACATTTCTATTCCATTTAAAATTTTACACCCCTTTTTTTCTGCTTCTTGAAGTAATAAAGTTTTTTCAGGATTGTATATTAAGTCAATTACAAAAGTGTTTTTATTGAGTAAATTCAAATCAATCGGCGGCATACTTAAAATATCAGGATACATTCCTAAAGGTGTTGTATTGATGAGCAAAACATTTTGTTGGAAAAATTGAGAATGTAGTTGCGAATAAGTAATAACATTATCATCATTTTTGGGATGGCGGGAAACAAAAATGGATTTAATTTGTAATTTATCAAGAGCATGCTTCACTGCTTTTGCCGCACCACCTGTGCCAAGAATAATGGCGAAATCAGTAGAAACTTGAAGTTTATTCTCAATCATTTTCAAAAAGCCCCACCAGTCAGTGTTGTATGCTGTCCATTTAGAATTATTGATACTAACACAATTGCATGCTCCTATGTATTTTACTTCGTCAGAAATTTCATCAACATAATTTAAAATTTCTAACTTATAGGGAATAGTAACATTGAAGCCCAAAACATTTTTTTGTTGTAATATAAATTCTCGGATGTTATTTAATGACTCTAATTCCCATAGATTATAGGAATAATTAGAAATTTGATATTTCTGAAATTTTTCTTCAAAATATCTTTTTGAAAAAGAATGCGATAATTTTTTTCCTATTAAACCTAATTTGTAATGCATTTGTTTTTCTGATTATGCAAATATCTGAAATTTTTTATACAAATGGTTATTTTTTATGACAAGTGGTCAAAAAATTGAGTATTTTTTACTCCAACTTAAAAGTAATTTTTTTATATTTGCACAAATTTTTTTATGAAAAAATTGGTTATTGTATTTTTCTCATTGTTTTATAATTTAAATGCACAGATATTACCATTATCAAGTTCAACTAATACTCAAAAAGAATGGAAAGTTCAACCATTTGAAGAAAGGTATTTTGTTCAAAATAAAGGTCAATGGGAAAATAAGAAAGTGAATAATCAGGAAATTTTATTTGCATTTGACGGGCAAAATGAAGATTATTTTTTCACAAAAAGCGGTGTGCAAATAGAATTAATTAAAAAGAAATGGATTAAAAAAGAAGAAGAAAAAGAATACGAGAAAAATCATAAGTGGGAAGAAGAAGAATATATTTTATCAGAAAAAAGAGAAAGTGTTTATGGCGAATGGATAGGTATAAACAATAATGTTGAAATAATTCCTCTTGATAAAAATTCTTATTACTCAAGTTACACTTTCAAGAAAAATAATAAATACATTAATATAAATTTCATTCCTACCTTTAAAAAATTGTTATACAAAAATATCTATCCTAATATAGATATTGAATATACGCTTCATCCAGAAGGTGGCTTTAAATACAATATAATCATTCATCCTGGTGGAGATATTACAAAAGTAAAATTCAGATATTTCAAAAAATCAAAATTATCAAACAACAAAATAATAACATCCACAAGATTTGGAAACATCATTGATCACACGCCTTATGCATATTACGAAAATTCCCAAAAAAATATTTCTTGTGAATATGTTTTACAAGATAATATAATTTCTTTCAAATTAGATAATGTTAATGCTAATGAAACAATCATCATTGACCCATGGACACAAACACCGAATTTTCCAAGTACAAACTGGGATTGCGTTTGGGAATGCGAGAGAGATGGTGCAGGAAATGTATATATTATTGGTGGGACCTCGCCAATGCAACTGATAAAATACAATAGTACAGGCACATTACAATGGACATATAACACACCTTATGATACAACCAGTTGGCTTGGTACATTTGCAGTTGATAATGCAGGAAATTCTTATGTAACACAAGGTTCAACAGCACAAATTCAAAAAATCAATACAGCAGGAAGTTTGGTTTGGAATAACACTTCTCCTGTAGCAATGAATTCTGCTGAATTTTGGAATATATCATTTAATTGCAATCAATCAAAATTAGTGGTTGCAGGAACCTCATTGCCTTTTTTATCTACCACTCCATTACCGTTCATATATAATGTTGATGTCAATACGGGTAATGTTACTGCCAGTGTTCAGGTTACAGGTCCAGGCGGGCTGTTTTCACCTGGTCCACAAGAAGTAAGAGCCATAACATCTTGCAGTAATGCAAATTATTACTACTTAACACACGACTCTATTGGATTTATTCATGACAATTTAATAAGTTGTAATCCAAATTCTCCATTTCCAACTCATATGGCTAATGGTATTCAATTTGGCTACAAATGTGAGAATTTCAGAAAAAACAATACTGGATTAGAAGCCCTCGCTTACAGCAATTTTAATGGATTTGTTTATCTTAACAAAGGCGATCAGGTTCAAAAAAGAGATTTTGCCACAGGGGCAGTAGTTGCTACAGCGAACATTCCTGGGGGAGTACTTTCTGGGGGTGCTGGAAATAGACAAGCAGACAATAGTGGTATTTCAATTGATAATTGTGGAAATGTTTATGTTGGTTCAACAAATGGTGTATATAAATTTGATGCTAACTTAAATCCTTTAGGTAGTTACCCCACTTCATTTAATGTTTATGATGTAGAAGTAAATTCTGGAGGAGAAGTTATAGCGGCAGGTTCTACTGGAAATTCAGGAAGTGCATCTCGTACGGGATATGTTCAGACTTTTGCTGCATCGGCTTGTGCCCCACAATCTTTAATATGTTGCGACCCTAATATCTGTCCGCCACCTCAAAAATGTGTGAATGACCCTCCATTTACTTTTTCTGTTTCAACACCGGGCGGAACATTCAGTGCTTCTTGTGGAAGTTGTATCAATAGTTCAACAGGTTCATTTAGTCCTTCCGTTTCTGGAAGCGGAACATTTGTTGTAACATATTCTTTATCATGTGGTTCTCAAACAACTCAGGTAGTTGTTGCCCCCTGTGCTACTCTTAATGTATGTTCATTACCTTCAGGATCTTTACAGGTAAGTGGAGGAACTCCATCTTATACATGGTCATATCAAACCTCCAGTGTGAATTGCAGTGGTTGCACAATAGGATGTACATTCCCTCCGGGCTGTTCTGTTACAGTTAATTATTGGGCAAACTATGCAACTGGTTCTGTAACGGCGGCTCCTCCAAACTTTCCAATTAGAATAACTGATGCCACAGGTTCTACTATACAAATCAATAGTGCCGCATCTGTAACCCCATGTACGAGTTGTCCAACGATTGTTATCACTCCAACGGTACAAAA
Organism: Bacteroidia bacterium; assembly: GCA_035405785.1. Lineage (GTDB taxonomy): Bacteria > Bacteroidota > Bacteroidia > B-17B0 > Aurantibacillaceae > BPGX01. The sequence continues at coordinate 206,837 of DAONJS010000001.1, read as the reverse complement.
CGCATTGTGTTATGGTGGAACAGGATCTGCAACTGTATCTGCGTCTGGCGGAACAGGACCTTATACTTACACATGGATGCCAGGGTCTCTTACTGGGTCAGTTCAAACTTCCCTATCACCCGGGACAATTTATACTGTAACTGCAAAAGATAACAACTCCTGTACAGGAACCATCACAATAAGCATAACTCAACCTTCATCACTTACTGCAACTTTTTCAAATCAGAATGCAATTTGCACTGCTTCCAATGGAAGTTCAACAATTAGTGTATCAGGAGGCACTGCTCCTTACACTTATACATGGTTACCAACTGGTGGGAATTCAAGTGTTGCAACAAACATCAGTGCGGGGAATTATTCTGTTATAGTTAAAGATGCAAATAACTGTAGTGTTACTTTCACAAATTCTATTTCGTCTAATACTGTTATCATAAATACTTCGGTTAATATTCAAAATGCATCATGTAGTGCAGCAGGTAGTGCCACTGTTACACCATCAGGAGGAACACCGGCATACAACTATACATGGATACCAACAGGAGGTAGTTCATCTGTTGCAACAGGTTTGAGTATTGGTAATTACACAGTTAATATTTCAGACGCTAATGGTTGTAATACTTTTACAACATTAACTATTGGAGGTACTGGTATTGCTATTGCTGGTATTCAAACACAAAGTGTAAGTTGTTTTAACGGAAATAATGGAAGTGCCACCGTTTCAGTAACAGGTGGAAATACGCCATATTCTTATACATGGTCGCCTTCGGTAAGTAGTAGTTCTGTGGCAAATAATTTATCTGCTGGTTCTTACACTGTGTTTATTCAGGATAACGCGGCATGTACAGCATCAACTGTTGTAAATATAACTCAACCAGGAGATTTCACTATCACTTCTGTAACCAACTCAGTAACCTGCAATGGTGGTAATAATGGAAGTGCTACAATTACCGTAAATGGTGGCAATCCTGCTTATTCATACACATGGGCACCAACAGGTGGAAATTCAAATATTGCCAATAATTTATCAGCAGGTAATTACACAATAAGCATTTTAGATGCAAATTCGTGTGCTACAGTTTATACACTTAATATAACCGAACCCCCAGCACTTACAGTTAATATTACATCTACTAACAACTGCGGTGCTAACGCAACTGCTACAGCAAATGTATCAGGGGGTACATCGCCATATACTTACACATGGCTACCAACAGGTGGGAATTCACAGATTGCTTCAAATTTATCACCAGGGAATTATACGCTTTTAGTTAATGATAACAATGGTTGTTCGTCCTCATCAACTTTTACTGTATCTTCAACAAACCTAAGTTATACTATCACTACGGATTCTGTTGATTGTTATGGAGGAGCAAATGGAAGTGCAACAATTTCAGTACAAGGCGGCTTATCACCATATTCTTTCACATGGTCTCCTTCAGGAGGAAATTCTAATATTGCCAATAATTTATCAGCAGGAAATTATACTATCACAATTAGCGATGCAACAGGTTGTAATGCTACTGCAACTCTCTCAATTTCGCAACCTAATCCAATTACTTTAAATGTTACATCAACATATTCCATTTGTTCAAGTAATACTATAACATTAAATGCATCTGCAACTGGAGGAAACGGAAATTATTCCTTCAACTGGAACCCCGGAAGCATTGTGAATAATGGCACATTAAATGTATCTCCTTCATCAACTACTATTTATTCTGTATCAGCAACAGATATTAAAGGTTGCACAAGTAATGTTTATACAATTCAGGTTTATGTATATCCTATACTTTCTGCTAATGGAAATACAATAACAGTTTGTGATAATTCAAACATCATATTATCTCCGACTATTACAAGTGCTGGAAATGGTGGTCCTTATTCATATACATGGAATACAGGTGCTAATACTCCGTCTATTTCTGTAACTGCTAACTATGCTACTCAACCACAAAACTATACTGTAACCATCAGCGATGGATGTAATTCGCCTGTTAATGCCTATTTTACAGTAAGCGTAAGTCCAACGCCAGTTTCTACATTTACATCAGATTTTACAAAAGGATGTTTGCCATTAAATGTCATTTTTACTGCCAATAATTACAATCCATCATACACTTATACCTGGAATTTTGGAAATGGTCAATCTGCAACAGGTTATTCCGTATCTACAACATATACTAATGTTGGCTATTATGATGTATCATTAACTGTATCTAACAGTGGCTGTTCTTCAACCACTACATATTCAAATTACATTCAGGTATATCCCAATCCAATTGCAGATTATGAAGCTAATCCGTGGATAACAACAGAATTTGCTCCAACTGTAAGTTTTACAAGTACTTCGCAAGGTGCTACTACCTATAATTGGTTTTTCAGTGATTTTGGAAGCGGACCAAATAATACAAGCAACTTACAAAATCCGATACATACCTTTACGCAACCTGGTACCTATTCAGTAGCATTAGTTGTGTATAATCAATATGGATGCAGAGATATGGTTGTAAAAACAATTGTCGTTGAACCAGAATTTCATATTTATATTCCTGATGCATTTACTCCTGATGGTAATAATATCAATGATGTGTTTTTAGTAAAAGGAATGGGTATTGATGTAACAAAATTTGAGATGCTAATTTTTGACAGATGGGGAGAATTGATATTCAAAACTACAGATTTTTATGAAGGTTGGGATGGCACTGTAAGAGGCAAGAAAAAGAAAGCCACACAAGATGTTTATGTTTACAAGATAAAAGTTTATGATTTGAAAGGTAATAAACACGAGTATGTAGGGCATATTACCTGTCTTCCTGGAACTGATGAGTTTTAGATAATTACATTTGTTGTTGAAATCGCCTAATTACTTCCATTCTACTATCTGCATTCTTAAAATATAACCTTTTTCTGCACGGTTTTCAACTGGGACATTAGGAATGATATTTTGTGATTCTAAATTTATCATTTCTTTGTAAACAAGTCCTACATTTTTAGCATATTTTTCGTATTCATTCTGGTATTTTATTAAACTGCGGTATTCGTATTGTTTTACTTTTAATACTTTATCAAAATGGATATTATTGATGTTTTCAGAATTATCAATGTATTCATAATTGTATTTTTTTTCGCCTAATGTATTTTTGGCGTTGCCATCCCATTGTGAATTTTGTTTTATGGGGAAAATTAATTTTACGTAACGGATATTTTCTTCTACTTTTTCAATAGAATTAGAATACGGAATTATAGTCCATACATTTTTGATTTGCCAAGGAATTTGGTCATAAGATTTAGTGCTATCAAAGTATTTGATGTATCTTTCTAAACGATAAGAAGTAGTATTTTCATCATTTATAAATGATTGTGTAATAATTTCTTTAAGACGGTATTTATATGTAGTAGGTTGATGAGTAATTTCATCATACACAGTGCTATCAACATCATATACAATGTAATGACCGATGGATACAGGAAAATAATCTTTACCTAAATCAAGTGTAGTGGAAACATTATCTTTTTTGCAGGAACTAAATAAAGCAACTAAAGTGAAACAGATAATAATGTTTTTGAATAAAAACATATTATGCTAAAACGGGGATATTGAAGTGAATTTGAATAGTTCTGCCGCCATTTAGAAATGTAACTTTATCTGCAAGTTGATGAATGATGAAAATTCCCCTTCCACCTATTTTAGAGATATTTTCAGGTAAAGTTGGGTCAGGGAGATGTTGATAGTCAAAGCCATTGCCTTCATCTGTAACTGTAAAAATGAGTTGGTTATTTTCGTTAAGTAGGTGAATGGTAACTTTTTTATTAGGGTCAGATTGATTGCCGTGATAGATGGCATTATTAACTGCTTCGGTAAGGGCAATTAGTATATTTCCAAATGCATCTTCGGGTATTTCATAAGATTCGCAAATTTCCTGAACAATTTTTTCTACTTCTGCAATTGAATCAGATGTGGATGGCAGAACAAAAGTATTTTGTATTTGAGTCATTGCTGAATTATTTATTTATTAAATTAAAGTAGGTTTGTGTTTTTTCTTTGTAGAAAGGTTTTAGATAAAGAGGCGAATTTAATAGTTCTTCAATTTCTTTTAAATGCTGATTATTATACTCTAAATTTTTATTTTGGTTACTTAATTTAATATTTTTCGGTTCTTTACTTTCTCTTTTTTGGTCTTCTTCTTGTTCTCTAATGGCTTTTTCAGATTCAAGAAGGCGAGTTAAAATTTCTTGCTGTCGCATTAAAGTTTGTTCTGTAATTTTATTATTGACAATATCTTTTTCAGTTTGTTCCATCAAAGAAGCAATGTCTCCGCCGGGATTTTTACCTTGCTGCTTAAGTTTGTTAAGTAATTCTTGAAATTGCTGACGAAGCATTTCTTGTTGTGCCGCCATTTTAGCAAGTTGTTCTGCCATAGAACCACCGGGCATTTTACCCTGATTTTGCTGACCTTTTTGCTGACCTTCTTTGAGTTTTTTAAGTTGTTCATTAAGTTGTTTTTGCAGTTCGCTAAGTTTTGGTTTAGATGGTTGAGAAGAAGGTTTCTGTCCCTGACCACTACCAGGTTTTTTGCAAGAACCGCTACCAGGTTTATTACTTGGATTTTTCATTTGTTGTTGCAAACTTTCTAATGATTCATTGAGCATCAAGGCAAGGTTATTGATAGATGTCAAAGATTTTTGCATATTTACAGAAGCAAGAGCAGAGTTGTGTTCTGCAAGTTGTTGAATACTCTGGTTGATATTTTTTTGGATATTTGAAATTTCTTTATTGACAGAAGCAGAAATTTGAGGATTTCTTTTTGAAAGTGCGAGGATACTATCTTCTATAACTTTTGATTGGTCTAATAGTTTTTTTTGAGTTCGGGCTATTTGAGCGTATTTTGGGTCAGATGTTTTAGTATTTTTTAATTGATTGATTAAATCTTCCTGTTCAAATGATAGATTTAAAAGATTGTCTAAAATTTGTTTGAGATTTTCTTCGCTTTCTGCTTGTTGTTCTTGCTGCATTTTTTCTAATGCTTGCTGAAGTTGATCTTTCATTTCTTTCATTTTTTCTGACGCATTTTTTTGATGTTTTGAACTGTTAGATTTATTGTTTTTGTTTAATTGTTCAGTGGCTTGCTGTTGTACGTTAGAAATTTGTTGTTCTTGAGGTTGAGTATTTGGTAAGTCATTAGGTCGTTGGAGTGATTGATTGATATTTTGCATTTCTTGAATTTGATTTTGAATGTCTTTGAATTGTTGATTAAGTTCTTGTTGTTTGTTTAATAAATCCTGCGTATTTGATTTTTTATCTTCGGTTTGTTGAGAAAGTTGTTGTTGTTCCTGTTGTAATTTATCTAATTGTTGAATGGCATCTTGCAGTTTTTGTTCTACCTGAAATTGTTTAAAAATTTCAAGTGTTCTATCTAATTCTTTTTCTAAATCTTTTGTGTTAAGTTTTAATTCCTCAATTTTTTGTTGTAATTGATTTTTATCTAAAAGTTTATTAGTTAATTCTTCTAATTCTTTCATTAGTTTTTGGAGTTCGGGCGTCATCATTTCATCAAAAAGTTTTTGAAGTTCTTCGTATTTTTTCAATAGTTCTTCATCTATTTCTTTTTGATTTTCAAGTTGTTTGTTTTGCTGAAGTTTTTGTTTAAGAGCTTCAATATTTTCCTGGATAGTTTTTTGTTTTTGGAGGATATTTTGAAGTGTCTTTTTATCTTCAAAAGAAATCTGTTTTTTATCTAAAATTTTCTTGTAAAACTCATTGAGTTCTTTTTGAATATTTTTTGTTTGTTTGATGTTAGATTCTAATTCATTTTTAATTTGTTCATTGTTTTGCTGGATATTTTTATCAATTTCTTTAATTGAAGGTGTAGCAAACATTAGAATATCAGATCGTGTTTTTTTAGGTCCGTGAACGCCATCATTGTCGTAAATTTCAAAATAATATTCTACTTTATCGCCGGGTTTGAGAGTTGGAAAATTTTGTGTGTCAACAAAATAGTTGAAAATTTGATTAGGTGCAGAACTGATGGGTACTTTATTTTGAACGAAAATTTTGACTTCTTTACCAGAAGAATCTGTCGTATAGATATTTGCGTGAAATTCTAATTTTGTAAAACCATAATCATCTTTGATGGTACCAAAAAATGCTGGATTAAATACAAACAAATTTGAGGAATCAATAGATTGATGCACTTCAATTGCTGGATATTGATCTGGAATGACCTGAATATTAAAGTATGTTGAATCAGTTGGTTTATTGAGAAAATTATTTTGAGCCGCAAGCATGTAAGAAGTACCTGATAAGAATGTTTTAGAAAATTGAGTTTGATTATTTTGTGGTGAGAGAATAATATTTGTGTCATTGAAAATAAGATGAAGAAGAGAAGTATTAATGGTTGAAAAATGCCATGTAACTTTTGTTCCTTCGGGTATAATTAAATTACCTGTATTTTGAATGGTTTCATTTTGTTTATTGAGATATTTGGGATATTGTAATTGAATATGAAAGGATGTTATAGTTGGTTTGGGAATAACTTTAAGTGTATAGTTTGATTGAACATCCATTGAATGAATTGTAAATTCGGTATTTTTTTGAGGATTTTTAAATAAAAATGAAAACTCATCTTTACTAATTTTTTGCATTAAAAAATCATTGCCATTGATGTTGATATAAATTTTTTCAGGAACAATTTGACCTTTTGTTTTTACTTTGAGTTCAAAATTTTCATTTTGCAAACATTCTAATTTGTTGTTTTGAATTTCAAACATAAATGGTGGTGTATAAAAAGATTCGTTGTATTTAATTATTCTTTTGGTGCTACTTTGAAATAAATCTGGAATAAAGATAAATAGTAACAAAAACACAATTGCTGGAGGAATGAGCCATTTCAGATATTTAATATTTTCTTTAAAATTAATGATAGTGTGAAACGGAATTGGAGCAAGTTCTTGCAATTTTTGCTGAATAGATGCTATGAGTAAATCATTATCAGGATTTTGAATAGCCATTTCTTCTAAAAGAAGCGCATTTAGTAATTTATCCTGAATGTTTTGAAAATGTTTACCAATAATAATAGCCGCTTCTTTGTATGTTATGGTTTTACCTATTTTGTATAATTTAAGAATGGGAATAATAATAAAATAAACAAGTGCAGAAACATTAGAAATTATCCATATTAAAAATAAAATGAACCGGGTAGTAGAATTAAAGTTCCCAACATATTCTGCAGATGTGATAAATAAATAAACTATCAATGCAGAAAAAACAAAAAATATCAAACCACGCAATAATTGGTTGAAATAATATCTTTTAATAAATTCATCTAATTTATGTAGTAAAAGATTTGACATAAAAATGTTGGGTATAAATTTACAAAAAGATACGAATAAAAAAGTGTGAATAATTTAAAACAAACGAACCTCCTTCAAAGAAAGAGGTTCGCAGATTAAAACAGCAAATGAATATTACTCTACAATTATTTTAAATCTATTGAGATTATTTTGGCTATCAATAATTAACAATGTATAAATGCCTTTTGAGTATTCACTGATATTGATGTTATTTTTTTCTTTTGTTGTTTGTGATTCTTCAATCATTTGACCAAGAGCATTATAAATTTTATACTGCACAGGATATGATGATTCAATTATAAATTGTCCGTTATTAGGATTTGGATATATTGATAATCCTGAATTATTTGTAAGGTTAGCAATACCAGTTACACAATCTACAGAAAATGTATAAACTGCAGAACAATTATTAGCATCGGTAATAGTTACTGTATAATTTGTTCCACTACCTGCAGTTCCACTCAAATTAGTAGCAACGGAAGATGTTGATACCGATGGATTCCACACATAAGTATAAGGAGAAGTGCCATTAGAAACTGAAATAGTTGCAGAACCATTTGCACAAGCCGGAGCAGTAGCATTATTAACATTAGCAGATGGTACAGGATTAGGATTTACTACCACTGCAGTTGTTTTAGTTGATGAGCAATTTGCTGAATTTGTTCCAGTAACTGAATAAACAGTAGTTGAGGATGGGTTAACTGAAATAGAAGCACTTGTTGAACCTGTATTCCACGAATAAGTAGTTGCTCCAGATGCGCTTATATTTGCTGTTTGCCCATTACAAATTGTTGCTGATGTAACAGATATGGTTGGATTAGGATTTACTACCACTGCAGTTGTTTTAGTTGATGAGCAATTTGCTGAATTTGTTCCAGTAACTGAATAAACAGTAGTTGAGGATGGGTTAACTGAAATAGAAGCACTTGTTGAACCTGTATTCCACGAATAAGTAGTTGCTCCAGATGCGCTTATATTTGCTGTTTGCCCAATACAAATTGTTGCTGATGTTACAGATATAGTTGGATTAGGATTTACTACCACTGCAGTTGTTTTAGTTGATGAACAATTTGCTGAATTTGTTCCAGTAACTGTATAAACAGTTGTTGAAGATGGATTAACTGAAATAGATGCACTTGTTGAACCTGTATTCCATGAATAAGTAGTTGCTCCAGATGCGCTTATATTTGCTGTTTGTCCATTACAAATTGTTGCTGATGTAACTGATATAGTTGGATTAGGATTTACTATTACTGATGTGGTTTTTGAATCCTGACATAAGCCATTTTTACCAGTAACGGTATAATTAGTTGTTACAGTTGGAGAAACATTAATAGATGAAGTAGTTGCACCTGTATTCCACAAATATGTAGTACCACCCGAAGCCGCAAGTGTAGCAGATTGACCACTGCAAATTGTTGCAGAATTAACGGAAACAGTGGGCGTTGTTTTTACAGTCAATGTACTTACAGCAGAGTTAGATCCACTTCCATTAGTTGCAGTAAGAGTAACGGAATAAACACCACCAGTCATATAAGTAACAGTTGGATTTTGAACGGTAGAAATAGAAGGTGTAGCACCGGGCATTAACCAGTTCCATGAAGTAGGGGAATTTGTAGAAACATCAGTGAAAGTTACAGGCGTACCTGAACAGATATTAGAAGGAGAATTAAATGCGGCATTCGGTGGAGCGGTAGCGGTATAAAGGATATTGATATTATCAAGATAAATAGCTTGTCCCCAGTGTCCTCTATTAGCAAAATTAAACATAATATTTCCTTGTCCTGCTACTTGTGGTGTAATAACTACACTTTCTTTTCTCCATTGCGAAGAGGTTGGCGTAAATACATTGGCGGTGTAATCTGGTGCAGTAGCAAGGGTTGTTCCACCTTTTAAATAAATACTTGTCCAAGTAGCACCACAATTGGTAGAAACCAGTACTTCTAAAGTATCAGAATAAGTAGCATCATATCGGGCATAAGCAACATCAAATTCTATAGTAGCAGAAGTAACAGCACTAAAATCATATTTTGCAGTCCATAACCCATCTCTAATTCCATTAGTATTTGAAGTATAATTATCAAACCACGCACAAGCATTACTTGTTCCAAAGCCACCTACACCGGTTTTTTTTGCCCATGCAACATTGTCCTGAAATTTATCATCATTCATCCATCCAGATGGTGGAAAGACACTGCCTTGAAATCCTTCTGTTAATGGAAGAGCATTTACTCCTGATACAGTTACATAAGCCGTTTTTGTCATTACACTACTTCCATTAGCGTTTGTAGCAGTTAACTGTACAGAATAAGTTCCGGGAGTGCTCCAACTAACAGACACATTGGAAGAAGTTGCAGTAGCAGGCGTTCCTCCTTGAAAAATCCAACTCCATGAAGTTGGTGAAAAATAGGAAGCATCAAAAAATTGTATGGATTGACCGGGACAGATTACTTGTTTATCTGAAGTGAAATTGGCAACAGGTGGATTATTTGTAGAACTTTGAGCACATAAAAGTGCCTGATAGGCATCAATTCTGCCAGCACCTAATTGCCCTGAATATGCAGAGTTCCCAGAAATAGTATAGATATTTGCAGCAGTAGAAGTAATACAATTTAAAACAGCTTGTGGAGACATTGATGGATTCTTAGCCCAAACCAATCCACAAAGGCCTGCAGTAATTGGCGTTGCCATAGAAGTACCACTCATATTACCATAAGAATTATTTGGTACAGTGCTATAAATATTTTCTCCCGGAGCACAAATATCTACCCAGGTACCATAGCAAGAAAAACTAGATTTTACATCTGTGCTTCCTGTTGATGCAACTGAAAACACATTATTATATGCAGCAGGATAGTGTGGTATATTGTTTCCGTCATTTGCAGCAGCACAAACAATAATTGATCCTTTATTCCACGCATAATCTATAACTGCTTGCTCAGATGAAGAACTACCTGTGCCTCCCCACGAACATGATATAACTTTTGCTCCTACTCTTGCAGCATAAATAATCCCATCATAACCGGCTTCAATACTTGATGAATTTCCTACATCCCTTGTTGATTTTACAGCAATAATTTTTAAGTTCCAACCGATAGCCGCAATACCTGTACTGTTATTTGTACGAGCAGCGGCATCACCTGCACAATGGGTGCCATGATTAAAACTAGTGTTTGGAGGATTTGGATTATTGTCGTCATCAGCCACATCCCAACCATTGATGTCATCTACAAAACCATTAAGGTCATCATCAATGCCATTGCCTGCAATTTCATTAGGATTTACCCATTTGTTTGCTGTAAGATCAGTATGTGTTATTTGAATTGCATTATCAACAATTGCTACTGTAATATTTGAGTTGCCATTAAAGATATTCCATGCATTGGGGGCATTAATTTTATTTAAAAACCATTGAGAACCATAAGAGGGGTCATTAGGTGTAATAAAAAGTTTGGTAACAGGAACTTTTTCTGCGTATTCAATATAATTTTTTTCGTTGAGTTCATTGATAAAAGCATCTACTTTAGAAAAATCATTGAAATACACTTTATAAATTCTTTGAAGATTTTCATCATCAGTTGCTGCCCAGAATGGTCTGGTAACTTTATTGATATTATACTTAGATGCTAATTCAGAAATACCATACATTTGAGAAACAGGGATATTTTTGGGGTTTACATTTCCAATTTTTTTCTGAGCACTAATTTTTAATTTGACATAAATTTCACCATCTCTGTAGTCCTTGTAAATGGTTTGAGCAAAAGTAACAGATGTTACTAATAATGAATAAGCGAATAGTTTTATTGTTTTCATACATTAAAATTTTGATACAAAGTTAGGGTAAATAAATATATTAAAATCTTAAAATTACACGAGTGGTTAATATAAAGGATGAGTGGGATGATTATAATATTTTCAAATTGATATAAAAATTTAATTACTTTTACAGCGAAAAGAAATTTTATTAACCGCTTTTGATAAGATTAATTTATGGATATTAAAGAAGCATCAAAAATAAGTTTTAATGTTAATAATCGTCACCCGTGGGAATTAGCTAGAGTTAAAATTATTGAAAAATTCATTTGCAAATATTTAAGTAAAGATGTTAATGCAAAGATTTTAGATGTAGGAAGTGGCGATGCATTTATTACATCATTCTTAGCAAAAAAGTATGAAAACTTTGATTTTTATGCTGTTGATACTGCTTATGATGAAGTTTTAATTAAACTCTTTAAGGATAATATAAATTTGAAAAATGTTCATTTATACTCATCATTAAATGATATAATTTTTGAAGATACAAATTTTGATATTATTTTACTTAATGATGTTATTGAACACATTGAAGATGATATTTTGTTTTTAAATAATCTTTCAAAAAGAAGTTTTGTTAGTGATAAAACTATATTTTTAATTTCAGTTCCATCATATCAATTTTTATTTACATCACATGATGAATTTTTAGGACATTATAGGAGATATAACAATGCTTTATTAAAAAATAATGTTGAAAAAGCAGGATTAGAGGTATTAGAAATTGGGTATTTCTTTTTCACATTAGTTCCAGTAAGATTAATTCAAAAGATTTTAGGACAAATTACAAAAAAGAAAAAAAAACCTAAAGATTTGTCTGAATGGAAAGGAAATATATTCATTTCAAAAATTTTTGAGAACATTTTACTTTTAGATTATACATTATCAAAAATTTTAAGAAAAATAGGCATTAAACTTCCTGGTCTTTCTAATTATGCAATATGCAAAAAACAGCAATAATTATTCCTTGCTATAATGAAGCAAAAAGACTAGATACAGAAGGTATATTACAATTTTGTAATAATACTAATAATATTGATTTTTTTTTGGTGAATGATGGTAGTACTGATAATACATTAGAAATAATTACAAATTTTTCATTAAAAAATGAGGATAGAATTAAAGTGATGAATTTAGACAAAAATGTTGGAAAATCAGAAGCGATAAGGCAAGGAATGATGCATGTGAGTTCATTTAAAGAATATGATTTTATAGGATTTTGGGATGCTGATTTTTCAACACCATTATATGAAATAAAGAATATGTTGGATGTTCTTGAAAAAAACAAAGAGATTAATTTGATTATGGGATGTAGATTAAAAAGATTAGGAGCTGATATTAAAAGAAGTAATTTAAGGCATTTTGTAGGTAGAGTATTCATTACATTTGCAAACTTAATATTAGAAACACATGTATATGATAGTCAATGTGGGGCAAAAATTTTTAGAAGCAAAATTGTGCCTATTTTATTTGAAAAGAATTTTTTTACAAAATGGATTTTTGACATAGAAATTCTAATAAGAATAGAGAAATATTTTGGTAAAAACATAACTACAAAAAGTGTTTATGAATATCCATTAACTAAATGGGAGGATGTAGCAGGATCAAAATTAAAATTTTTTGACTTTATGAGAGCACCTTTTGAACTAATTAAAATTCATTTTTATTACAATATTAAAAAAGTTGAGATTAAAAATAAAATAAATTTGCTATAAAAAAATTATATGAATCTGATAAAAAACAAAAAAGAAAATGGTTTAGAATATTTTGTATGGATATTTTATTTTTTAATGTGTTATCCATTATTTTATTTTTCATATAAGTATTCGTTATATGATTTTGGAGGAAAAGATTTTGAAGATTATTATTATTTGTACAAAGATTGGGATTTTGAAAAAGTGAGATGTCCTTTTAATATGAGAATTATTAGTGCTTTTCTAATACATTTATTTTATCTGATTGGATTTAAGTATGGTACAGAAAATGTTTTTATGTTAGTTCATCAGGATAAATATGACAATCAGGTTTTTTTTAATGCTATTTTAGTAAATTCTATTGGCGTGTTTTTTACTTGTATAATGATTTTTAAAACTGTATACTCTCAACAAAATAATTTTTATTTGGCTCTAATAAGTGGGTTATTGTATTTACTTGGATTTGGGACATTTATATTTTCTTTTAAACCATTAAGTGAATCTATTGGGATTTTAATTTTTGCTATTGCATTTTATTTTTACATAAAAAGAAGTGCTTATGTTTATTTGTTATTATTAATTTCTGTTTTTCAAAGAGAGTATATTCTGGTTGCATTTGGGTTAATGTCTTTTGTTGAGTATTTTTTTAAGAAAGATAAATTTTATTTGAAGGTATTAGTTGCTTCAATAGTATTCTTTGGTTTTTATTATTATTTAAGAATGTCAGTTTTTTATACACCGGATTTTGTTTCACAAATAGATTTTAAGATGTTATTAAAACAAAACTTATCTTTCCAAAATTTTAATTTTGGAGAATTTTTCAAACAATCCTTTTTAATATCAAATTTATTTATTTTTTACTTAGTTATTTTGTTTATCAATAGACTGAAAGAAATTAGTATTAATTATATTGATTTCATTATTGTTTTAACTTGGTTTTTGGTTACTATAATAATGAGCATTGTTGCTCACTTTGGTAATAATGTAGGTAGATATTTTTATTATACTTCACCAGCATTAATTTATTTTATTTCAGTAGAATTAAAAAAAATTTTTAAGATACATAATCAGACTTCTATCTAAAAATAAATTGTAAAATAAATCAAAATATTTATAACCAAATTAATTATTTTGCATAAATTGTGTATTGTTATTTTTATCTAAAATTGAATTGTAATAATAAAGCCATGGGAAAAACATAAATCCCGCATAAGTATAGTTTCCTTGTCGTGTCAATTGAATAAAAAATATAGACAATATAGCTCCACTAATTAACCAATTTGAATTATTATTATCGTCATTTTTTCTAACAACAAAAAATTTAATAATAAAAAAAAATGTAAAAATTATTCCCATTAGTCCTAATTCAGAGATTATTCTTATTCCCATAGAGTTTGCATCTTTTGTATTCAATACATCATAAGCAGAACCAGCAAATAAAAAATTAAGATTATACTTACTGAAAGCAACTTCATGAGAACCTAATCCTGTTCCAAATAAAAAATTTGATTTAAAATTTTGCGTTGCTATGTAGTAATTATTGTATAATACCAATGAAGAACCATGTACTTTAGAAATAACCCTCCATTTTCGTGCTTCAAATGCATATTTATTTTCAACATCTTTATTTTTTTCTTCTAAAAGATATTCATCAATAAATAATGTTTTAATACCATCAATTCTATCTCTGAAATCCTCAACATTGTTGTAAAAATAAATCGCTAACATTATTCCAACTGGTATTGCTATAATGAAATACCTTATTAATCCATAATTTAATAATAAAACAAATAACATAAAAAATATACTTGCATAAGCAGCACCGGAAAAAGTTAATAAGAAAACAGATATAATCAAAATTGATTCCCATTTTTTTAACCAATAAATATTTCCAATAAATAAATTGTAAATTGCCACAAATGCCGCGGGAGATATTGCATTTGCAAAATAAAATGGCTCTGGGTATGTTGAGTTTACTCTTATCCCAAATCCCCCAGGAATTATACCCCACTTATTAAACCCTAAATTTCTTAAATCAACCAAAGAAAATACTCCTAACTTATATGCTACTAATTCAATAATTCCATAAATGCAAACAATAACAACTCCTTTCAAATATCTTCTAAACATTTCTTCAACATTATAATTATAATATGCCATCATTAAACCATAAAAAATTAGATTAATAGCAATGTTAATGTAAATCTTGAAAAAATTTTTGTAGGTATTATTATCTAACCAAACATTTAATAATCCTGTTAAAAGTAAAATAATTAAAATCCACCAAACACCACGAGGAATAGGATATTTCATTGCCAGAAATGGTAAATATAAAATAATAAAAGTGTATGTTATATAAAACTCAAATGGCTCTTTGAATAAAATAAAACTCGGAATAAAAAAATGCAGGTAAATTGAAATGTCAAAAAAATTCCAATGCAATTTATTTTGTGATGTTATTGAACTTGATGATATATTTGTAGCAACAGTATTCATGAAATAATATTCACCTCTGGTTCTAATTTTACTGCAAATTTATCAAAAACTTTTTGGATAATAATCTTTGCTAATTCTAAAATATCCTTGCCGCTTGCATTGTTTTTATTTACTAATACCAATGCCTGTTTATCATGCACTGCCGCACCTTTATACTCATATCCTTTTAATCCACAATGTTCAATCATCCAGCCGGCTGCAAGTTTGTAATTTCCATTTTCAACTGGATATGCTACTATATCAGAATATCTATTTTTCAGTTCATGATATTTATTTTTTGATACTTCTGGATTCTTAAAGAAACTACCAGCATTTCCAATTTTTTCAGGATCTGGTAATTTACTTTTACGAATATCCATTACAATTTCTGCTATTATTTGCGGATTGATTTCTTTGATATTTCTCTTTTCTAATTCTGTATTGATAGTGCCATAAGATGTGTGATAAATATGATTTTTTTTTCTCAATTGAAGAACAATCTCTAATATAAAAAATTTTCCTTTTAGTTCATTTTTGAAAATGCTATTTCGGTAAGAAAATTTACACTGATCATTATTTAGAACTTCTATTTTTTTTGTTTCAAAGTTATAAATGGACACATTTTGCAAAACATCTTTAACTTCTACTCCATACGCACCAATATTTTGAACAGGTGCGGCTCCCACAGTGCCGGGTATCAATGCCAAATTTTCTATTCCATTCCAGTTATTTTTTACACTCCACATTACCATTTCGTGCCAAACCTCACCGCTCTTAATTTTTACATTCACATATTCATCATTTTCATCTATTATTTCTTTACCTTTAATTTCATTTTTAATTATTACACCATCAAAATCATTAACAAACAAAACATTACTTCCACCACCTAAAATTAAAAATTTATCATTTCCGATAATTTGATCTAATGTCTTTAATTCATCAGTATTTTCAAGTATTACACATTTTTTCGCATATACATCTAAATGAAATGTGTTGTGATTTTTTAAACTAAAATTTTCAAAAATTTTCATCTTTATTTACTTTTTGATTAAATCAAAATAAACTGCTTCTAATTCTTTATCTTTTTTATTTAATAAATCATTTGTGTTGTATTGCACAAGTAAATTAGGTTTTAATGGATTTAATAAATTTTGTTTATGTTCATTTTTAAATGTATGATAAATTCTGTAAGTGGGAACAAATATTTTGATTTTAGTTTTTGGTAAATATACCTTTAGAAAACTCACTGCGTTACTACCCCAAATTACAGCAGATGGCTCTGTTCCCACAATTGTAGCATTTGATTGCTTGCTCAAATAAACACTTACAAGATTTGCCGCAGAAAATGTATTAGCATTCACAAGCACATAAATTTTACCATTAAAACGATTTCTTTTTTTAATGTTTATTTTTTCTGAATAGATATTATCGCCACTTATTTTCTTGCTACGCCATCTCAAGAAAAAATCAATAATTCTGTATTCTAATTTTTTACGAACATATTTTTTTTCTGGAATTTCAAAGATGACTTTTTGATACAATAAACTATCTTTTTGTGGAAGCAGATATGAAAGCAAATTTAAACTCTGTGTAATTTTTCCTCCCGGATTATTTCGCAAATCAATAATAAGATATTCAGTTTTATTTTTTTTCATTTCTCTAAATGCCTTTCTAAATCGGCTTTTCATTCTTATTCCGCCAAATGTAATGATTTTCATATAATAGATATTTTTATTCTTATCTAAATACAAACCTTTGTAATACTTTTTTGAATTATTCCACAAAGTATCCGACTTCATTGACATTAAATCATTTTTTACTCTTGTATATTCTCTTGTGTAAATAACTTTTTCACTTATTCCACTTGAATTTTTTACTACAAATTGAAAACTATCTTTTTCCATCAATCCACTTAAATAAAATGAAAAATGCCGCTGTATCATTTCTTTCTTTGCATTTATACCATTACCATCTACAAAAAGCAATTGCTCAAATAAATGGATATATTCATCTGCATTTTTTCCGTCAATTTTGATAATTGTATCATAAGTTTTCAAAATAGAATCTTGTTTTGAAAAGGGTTTCACAACTATTAAATGATTATTATCTAATGTGATAAAATATGGAATTAACTTTATAGTTTTCTTTTTATCTAAACAACGAGCATATCTTTTTGATGGCAAGATATTAGTATGTCCACAATGCAAATAACTTAATTTTGATTTAATAAACCTTCGAAATTCCTTTTCTGTCAAAGGATTTTTGACTGATAATGCTGTGTCAAAATAATTTTGATAAAACTCTTTACTCTCATAAAACCCAATTGATGGATGAATTTTTAATAGTATATTTTTAAGAAAAGATAAATCTTTGTTTAATAAACTTGTGTCATATTGAGTTTTAAAACATTCCTGTGAAAAAAATTTTCCAGAATAAAACAACAAAATATAAATAATTACCTTTTTAAGCATTACATTTGCAAACTTAATTATTGCAATGCAAACTTTAAAATTTTAAGTTATGAAAAAAATAAAAATAGGTATTTTAAGAGAAGAAAAAAAGCCGATTGACAAAAGAGTGCCCCTCACTCCATTAGTATGTGCAGAAATTGTAAAACAATACCCTAATGTATCTATTGTTGTTCAACCAAGTGATATTCGTTGCTATACAAATGATGAATACACCGCATTTGGAATACCTTTACAGGAAGATTTATCTGATTGTGATGTATTGATGGGTGTAAAAGAAGTCCCAAAAGATAAGTTGATTCCTAATAAAACTTATTTCTTTTTTGCACATGTAATTAAAAAACAACCTCATAATCAGCCATTGATGCGTGCCTTGATAGAAAAGAAAATTACAATGATTGACTATGAAACTCTAACAGATAAAAATCATAACAGAATTATAGGATTTGGCAGATATGCTGGAATTGTTGGTGCTTACAATGCTATTCGTGGCTACGGATTAAAATATGATTTGTTTAGATTGAAACCTGCTTATCTTTGCAGAGATAGAGCAGAAATGGAGCAAGAACTTCAAAGAATAAAATTACCTAACATTAAAATTGTTATGACTGGCAGTGGCAGAGTGGCCAATGGGGTTATTGAAACATTAAGTGTTTTACATATTCGAAGAGTTACTCCAGAAGAATTTTTAATGACAAATTATCGCGAACCTGTATATACTCAACTTACTCCAAGGGATTATGTAGAAAGAAAAGATGACCATAATTTTGACCTCAATGATTTCTTTCAACATCCTGAACATTTTGTTTCAAAATTTCCACCATTTACAAAACATGCAGATATTTACATTTCAGCCCACTATTGGGATCCTCGTTCTCCTAAAATGTTCACATTAGAAGATGTTCAAGCCCCAGATTTTAAAATCAGCGTAATTGCTGATATTACTTGCGATATCAATGGTTCTGTTCCCACCACCATTCGTGCAAGTTCTGTAGAAAATCCCTTTTATGGATTTAATATACACACCTTACAAGAAGATTTGCCATTCAAAAAAGATTGCATACTTGTAATGGCTGTGGATAATTTACCAACAGAATTACCACGCGACGCCAGCGATGGATTTGCAAAAGATTTACAGGAAAGAGTATTGCCCTATTTATTTGGTGATGATCCAGACAAAATTATTGAAAGAGCAACTATTTGTAAAGATGGCAAACTAACCAAATCTTTTGAATACCTTGCAGATTATGCGTATGCGTAACGATTAAAAATTAATATTATATGTTCCATTTTTTCTTTACCCCACATTCTTATTCTGATTTCTTTATTTTATCTTTACTTGTATTTTCGTTTTTATCAATTATTATTAATTATTTGATATTTTATTTACCTGCTATTCGCTATAAAGATGCTTATCCAGAAACCAGTATACCTGTTTCAATTATTATTTGTGCCCGAAACGAAGAAGAAAATTTAGACAATCATTTACCATTTATACTTCAACAAGATTATCCAAATTATGAAGTTGTTGTAGTGAATGATTGTTCAATAGATGGCACAGAAGCAGTAATTGATAAGTATATTCAACAATATCCTGATAAATTAAGAAAAGTAAATATTCCAGAAAGTGAAAATTACAAGCACGGCAAAAAGATGGCAGTATTCATTGGTATTAAGCACGCTAAATATGAACATCTGCTTTTTACAGACGCCGATTGCAAACCCTCATCTAATCAATGGCTAAAAATAATGGCAGGACATTTTAATTCAGAAAAAGAAATTGTTTTAGGTTATGGAAAATATGATGAACAACCCACATTATTAAATAAATTAGTAAGATACGACACCTTAACCATTGCATTACAATATCTTTCTTGTGCTATAAAAGGCAATCCATATATGGGCGTAGGAAGAAATCTTGCTTACACTAAATCTTTGTTCTTTAAAAATAAAGGATTTGCTTCTCATTATCATATCAATTCTGGCGATGATGATTTGTTTGTTAATGAAACTGCTCAATCTACAAATACTGCCGTGTGCATTCATCCAGATGCATTTACAATTTCAGAACCACCACTTATTTTCAAACATTGGTTACTTCAAAAAGCAAGACATATTAATACTGCCCCACTCTATCAATCAATACACAAATGGATGCTGGGATGGATATTTTTTTCAAACTTATTTTTTTACTTAATTCACTTATTAACTATTATCGTATTTCCACATTTATGGCAATATGTTATTATTAGTTTATTAGTAAAATCAATCATTCAGACCATTTTTATTTATTATGCTTCTAAAAAAATGCAAGAGAAAAAATTACATTCCATTGCTTTCTTTTTAGAACCATTGCTGATAATTTCGTATATTTACATTTTCTTATATAAAAAGATTAACAAATTGTAAATGTCTTCAAACGAAGAAAATAAAAAACCTGATTTTTCACACTTAAGTGCTAAAGCAAAAGAAGATTGGCAACTTATTCAAAGTGCTATTGCTGGCAATCAGTCGGCTTATGAAACTTTATTGAAAAAATACAAACAATCTTTATTTGCTACAATCCTGCGAATTGTAAAAACAAAAGATGTCGCAGAAGATATTATGCTTGAAACTTTTGCAAAAGCATTTTTAAAACTAAATGAATACAATCCTAAATTTGCTTTTAGCACATGGCTTTTCAGAATTGGCATCAATAAATCAATAGATTATTTAAGGAATAAAAAAAATATGCCTACATCTTCTATTGATGATTATATGACAGAAGAATCTGAAACAACTTTTTCAGAGCAACTTTCTTCTAATGAAAATGACCCTATTCAAGAACTTCTAAAGGAAGAAAAAATTTCTTTTGTAAAACTCATTGTAGATAAACTTCAACCAAGATATAAAAGAGTTGTAGAAATGTATTATTATGAAGATTTATCCTGTGAAGAAATTGCTCAACAATTAGGTTCTACAACTAATAATGTAAAAGCAGAATTATTCAGAGCAAGAAAGGTTTTACTTTCAATTATCATTTCAATGAAAAGAGACAAATAACATGGATACTTTTACAGAAGAATTAAATTTGATTTTCAAACATTTTCCTGATATCTCCCAACAACAAAAAAAACAATTTGAACAACTTAAAGATTTATATTTATACTGGAATGAAAGAATAAATCTTATTTCAAGAAAAGACATAGAACATCTTTATTTACATCATGTTTTGCATTCTTTATCTATTGCAAAGGTTATTCAATTTTTACCACAAACAAAAATTTTAGATATTGGCACAGGCGGCGGATTTCCTGGTATTCCACTTGCTATCTTATTTCCTGAAACTGCATTTTTTTTGAATGACAGTATTCAAAAGAAAATTAATGTAGTTAATGAAGTTGTGAAATCACTACAATTAAAAAATGTTGTAACCATTCATAATCGTGCAGAAAAAATAAAAGATAAATATGACTTTGTGATAAGCCGTGCTGTTACTAATTTTCCTGATTTTCTAAAATTGTGTCAGAATAAAATTAAACAACAACATAAGCACACATTGCCAAATGGTATTTTGTATTTGAAAGGCGGAGAAATAGAAGCCCTGCAAACTGAAATGGGCAACTATTTTAATGACGCTTTAATTTTCAATATTCATGATTACTTTCCTTATCCCTACTTTGAAACAAAGCGAATTATACATTACGCAGTTATTAAATAAAATTCTTCCTTATTTATAGAATTTAAATTCTGTTCTTCTGTTTTCAGCATGTTCTGCTTCTGAACAAGGAATTTTATTTTTACATTTATTGATAATTTCTTTTTCACCTTTACCTATTGCTGTAATTCTACCAGATGCCACGCCTTTTGCTACCAGATAACCTTTAATAGCATTGGCTTGTTCTTGTGTTAATTTCAAACTCTGGTCATCATCTAATTTGCTATCTGTATGACAAATTACTTCAAGCGTTAAATCAGGTTGTTTGTTCATAATATCTACAATTTTATCTAACTCTTTTAATGAAGCAGGTTCAATATTTGCTGTGGTATTATTTTTAAACTTAATTTTAGAAACAAACTGAATAGCATTTGCTTTTCTTTCTGATGCATAAAATTTTTGAATGTCTTTCCCACTAATTTGAAAATCAAATAAATTTTTTGAATTCTTAGTTATTGCAGGCAATACAACATCATTAGCATCTGCAAGATATATTTCTTTTGCAAATCTTATTTGATTTTGGGTGGTATCAAATCTGAATATAAAATCATTTAATAATTTAATTTCTGAAAAATTAAATACACCTCTATCATTTGTTTTGGTTTTTTGCAAAGTATCTTCAAAGATATTCAACAAATAAACATTATGTGAAGGAATACCACTTGATAAATTAGGCGACAACATCAATCTTGCACGAAGGTCTTTTCTATTGGGTGGAAAATTTCTTGCTTCATCTAAATAATTTTCAATTTGAAGCATTGTAGGGTTTTTCATAACAATTATTCCTTGTTCATTGACTAAAAAAGTAGTTGGTAATTGATAAACGCCCCAGTTTTTTACACTTGCATCATTAAACCCTCTTTGAGCAATTAAGTTAGTAATTCCTGATAAATTATATTGTTCAATATCTTGTTTCCATGCTATTTTATCGCTTTGCACTGCTACTGTTATCACATCAAATCCTTCAATATTTCTATAAGGTAAATTATTATATCGCTGATAAAGATTGATAAGTCGTGGAAGAAATTTTTTTGATAAAGAATAACTGGATGACCAGAAATGAATTAAATATACTTTTTCATTTAATGGAAAATTTATCCCTTGAATAGAATTATCACTCCCTGTAAGCACTAATGATGGTGCTTTATCACCTACTTTTAATTCTACTTTATTATCAGGCGGTAATTGAGAATGTAAAAGTATTGGAAGAAGTAAAATTAAATAAAAAAGTTTTTTCATCTTTATTGTTTTTTTGAGTTAAGTATTCTTTCAATTTGAGTTTCTGTTAATGATCTTCCTATTATTATTCCATTAGGATCTATAAGTAGATTATTAGGTATAGAATTGATTTGATAATTGATTGCAGCAGACGAGTTCCATCCTTTCAAATCACTGACATGATATGGCCATTTGAGATTATCAACCATTATTGCTTTTTTCCATGCTTCTTTTGAATAATCTAATGAAACACTGTAAATAGTAAATCCTTTAGCATCTTTGAACTTTGCATTTTTGAAAGTATTGTATAGTTCTACAATTTTTGGATTTTTCATTCTGCAAGGACCACACCAACTTGCCCAAAAATCAATAAGCACATAATATCCTTTTAAATCACTTAATTTTACAATACTATCTTTCACATTTGGCAAAGCAATATCTAATGCTTTATAACCGGGATTGATGCCTACAGGTGATTCATTATTTTGAGCATTTATAAAACTCAAAACATTGAATACAAAAATTGATATAATAAACAACTTCAATTTTTTCATTTCATTCATTTTACGAATAAGTTTTAATTTGGTTATTTTCTGATTATTTCAGCACCTATTGCGTTTAATCTTTTATCAATAAACTGATATCCTCTGTCAATTTGATTGATGTTATAAATAGTGCTTTTTCCTTTTGCTGATAGAGCGGCAATGAGCAATGCCACGCCTGCTCTGATATCTGGCGATGCCATTGAAATGGCTTTTAATGAATGTTTTCTATTCAAACCAATCACTACTGCTCTGTGCGGATCGCATAATATAATTTGTGCTCCCATTTCAATTAATCTATCTACAAAGAATAAGCGGCTTTCAAACATTTTTTGATGAATAAGCACAGTGCCTTCTGCCTGAATAGCAGTTACTAATGCAATACTTATTAAATCTGGTGTAAAGCCCGGCCATATATTGTCATAAATAGTAAGAATTGAACCATCTAAATAAGTATCTATTTGATAGTATTCATTCTCAGGAATGTAAATATCATCTCCACGCAATTCCATTTTAATACCTAATCTTTGAAAAACATTAGGTATTTGACCTAAATTTTGATAAGAAACATTTTTGATGGTTATTTCAGATTGTGTAAGTGCCGCGAGCCCAATAAATGAACCTACTTCAATCATATCTGGCAACAAACGATGTTCTGTACCATTCAAAGAACTGACACCTTCAATAATCAGCATATTTGAACCAACACCATTTATTTTTGCCCCCATTCTGTTAAGCATTTTGCAGAGTTGCTGAATATAGGGCTCACACGCAGCATTGTATATTGTTGTAGTTCCTTCTGCCAACACAGCGGCCATTATGATGTTTGCAGTTCCAGTAACAGATGCTTCATCTAAAAGCATATAACAGCCCTTCAACTGATTAGCCGTTCCTACAAAAACATCTAATTTTTCATCATAATGAAATTTTGCCCCTAAATTTTGTAGTCCAATAATGTGTGTATCAACTCTTCTTCTGCCAATTTTATCACCGCCGGGCTTTGCCATGTATGCCCTGCCAAATCTTGCCAACAAAGGACCAACAACCATCAAAGATCCTCTTAAACTTCCACCTTTGTTTTTAAATTCAGGAGAAATAAAATAATCTATATTAATATTATCTGCTTGAAATGTATAAGTATCATCTGATATTTTTTCAACTTTTACACCTAAACCTTTTAATAAATCTATTAAATTCAAAACATCTACAATAGCAGGAATGTTAGAAATAGTAACTTTTTCTTTTGTAAGTAATGTGGCACAAATTACTTGTAATGCCTCGTTTTTAGCACCTTGTGGAATAATTTCACCTTTCAATTTTTTTCCACCAACTACTTCAAAAATTGCCATAAAATCTTAAGATTAATAATTTTTAGACCCGTTATTATATTTGCCTTTTTGATATGGTTTGTATTTGAAATTTTTCTTGTTTTTAGACATTCTTGCATCTTTATCTAATTGAACAGTAGATGTATCTAAATTAATAGCCCCGCCTGAAATTTTTCTAAGATGTTCAAAAATAACTTCATCTTTTATATTAGCTTCTTTGTTCCACATGTTTTGCAACTTTTTCATATAGTTTGCTGTAACCATAATATAATATTCTCTCTCTTCTGGATTATCTACTTTACTTAATGCTTTAATGATATTTTCTACATTTTTTCCATAATATTGGAAATTGATTTTATTTGATACATAAGTAATAGGTTCTGGTTTAGTTTGAATAAAGTTTGGATTTGGTTTTGGATAAGGTGAATCTACATCTAATTTAAAATCAGAAATAATAAAAAGATGATCCCATAAAATTTGTTCGTAGTCCTGCATATTATTGGTATTGGGATGTAATTGAGCCATTGTTTTTACAATCATTCTTGCACACTGATTGCGAGTAGCTCTATCTTCTATAGTCATACAATGATTAACCATTTTTTGAATTATTCTTCCATATTCAGGTAATTTAATGGGTTCTAATTGTGTATTATATTCTAACTCAGGCATATCTCTATAAATTTTCGCATAAAGTTAAGTATTTTTATAGAAAATAAATAATATGATTTTACTCACACTACATTGTGAATAAAATTGTATAATTGCGGCAAAAAATAAAACTATGGCAGATACAGGAGACATCGGTGTAGGTTCCATCATTCGCTTTAATGGTGAATTGATGCAAATTTTAGAATATGAACACAGAACACCAGGCAATTTAAGAGCGTTTTATCAAGCAAAAATGAGAAATTTGAAAACAGGAAAACTTGCTGAAAATCGCTTTAGAAGCGGCGAGCAAGTAGAAGTAGTGCATGTAGAATACAAAATGATGCAGTACATTTATTCTGATGGCGATTTTGCAGTAGTGATGGATAATGAAACTTTTGAACAAATTCATATTCCATTAAGTTTATTTGGTGATGGAAAAAGATTTTTGAAGGAAGGTGTAGAAGTAAAAGTAACTTTTGAAGAAGGTGAAAATGTGATTTTAGCAGAACCACCTACTTTTATTGAAAGTGAAATTACATATACTGAACCTGGTGTAAAAGGCGATACTGCAACTAATGCAATGAAGCCCGCAACTATTGATACAGGAGCAGAAGTAATGGTGCCATTATTTTGCAATGTAGGAGATTGGGTAAAAATAGATACCCGCACCGGACAATATGTAGAAAGAGTGAAGAAGTAAGATTTTTTTTATTGTACCATTCTAACTAAAAAAGGGGAAAGGAATATTTAATTTTCAATATTCAACTTTCAATGCTCAAGTTTAATCTTTTTTAAATTCACCGTCATTGCGAACAAAGTGAAGCAATCTCAAAAGTATTATCACACTCAACGTCAAGAGATTGCTTCGGACTATCGTCCTCGCAATGACGACTAAACTAAACACTCATAACTTAAAACTGATAAAATCCTTTGCGTGCTTTGCGTCATTGCGGTTCAATATTAAACTGAATAGTAACAATTGGTGAATAGAATATTGGAAATTGAGTATTGAG
Source organism: Bacteroidia bacterium (assembly GCA_035405785.1). Taxonomy (GTDB): domain Bacteria; phylum Bacteroidota; class Bacteroidia; order B-17B0; family Aurantibacillaceae; genus BPGX01. The sequence goes on along the minus strand of DAONJS010000001.1, from coordinate 180,588 downwards.
AATTGAGAATTGAACATTCTTTAAAAAATCACCTCAACACTTACTACCCCTTTATCTTTCTTAACTTATCTTCATTGATTACTTTTACATTTGAACCTTTCAATTCTAAAATTCCTTCGTCTTTGAAGTCGGATAAGGTGCGGATAAGTGTTTCTGTAGCAGTGCCTACAAGTCCGCTTAAATCATTTCTGGAGATATTGATTGTAAAAACATTTTCTTCAGAAGTTTTGTATTTATCAATCAATGTAATCAATGCTTCTGCAACTCTTTTACGAACAGAGTTATATGCCATTTTCATTAATCTTTCTTCTTTTTCTTTTATGCCATTGGATAACACTTTAAGAAATGTTGTGGCAATATCTTTATGATGATTCAAAAGCAAGAAAAATTGTTCTTTTGGAATAACACATATTTCAGAATCTTCAAGAGCAGATGTAGAAAAAGGATATGTAATATCTTCTAATACTGCTTCATAGCCAATAAAATCTCCGGGCTTGTATAAATCAATAATAAATTCTTTTCCATATTCATTGACTTTATGTGCTTTTATTTTTCCTGAAATTAAATAATAGATGGCTGTAGGATATTTGCCTTCTCTAAATAAAAAATCTTTTTTAGAAATTGTAATAATTTTGTGTCCTTTTGTTAGTTTATCAATAGAAAGTTGTAAAGCGGCTTCATCAAAAAAGTTTTGAACATTTTCTAATGATGAACTTTCTCCCTGAAACAATTCTTTTATCTTTTGATGTTTATCTAATCTTGCCTTTATAGCATTGATGAGATCTGTATCTGTAAATGGTTTGGTCAAATAATCATCTGCTCCCATTTCCATACCTTTTCGCATATCTTGTTTTTCTGCTTTTGCAGTAAGAAAAACAAAAGGTATATCTGCAGTAGCAGGGTCTTTAGATAAAATAGATAAAACACCATAGCCATCTAACTCGGGCATCATAATATCACATACTATCAAATCTGGATTTTCTGAATGGGCTAATTGCACACCTTCTTTTCCATTTTTGGCAGTAATTACCTGATAATTGGCTAATTCTAATATCTCTGCGATATTATCTCGCATATCTGCGTTGTCTTCTATTACAAGAATTTTTTTTGTATTGTTTGTCATACATTTGATTTTTCTATTATTTGAAATGGTATATATATTGTGAATGTACACCCCTGATTTATTTTGCTTTTAAATTCAATTCTGCCATTCATTAGTTCAAGATATTTTTTTACAATATTTAATCCTAAGCCAGTTCCCTGAATAGTACTTACATTGTTTGCACGGAAAAATCTCGTAAATAAAAATTGTTGTTCTTCTTCAGGAATACCACATCCTTCATCTTTTACAGAAACAATCAATTCATTCAAATCAATTTTACTTGTTACATAAATTGGTTTATCTTCATCTGAATATTTACTTGCATTTGAAATAAGATTAAACACTATATTTTTTAATAATTGTACATCAACAAGGCAGGTTGTTTCTTTTGATAAATGTTCATAAATAATATGTTGGCCTTTTTTCAATATAGGAGTAATGTCTTCAATAATTTGTTTTAATTCATCGGAAGCATTAACAAGATTGGGTTTATAGCGAATAACACCTTCTTCAAGTTTATCAAGCGATAAAAAGTCATTGAGCATTTCTGTATGGTGAGATACAGCCGCTTTAATTCTCTGAATGTGTTTTTCACGCTTTTCTTGTTCTTCAGTTTTGGTATATTTTTGAATAAGAGAAATAGATGATAAAATAGTTCCTAAAGGAGTGCGAAATTCATGTGAAGCGGTAGAAATAAATCTTGATTTAATTTCATTGAGTTCTTTTTCTTTTTCTAAAGCTCTTGAAAGTTCATTTTTACTTTGTGATAATTCATAAACAACTCTTGCTAATTCTCTGGTACGTTCTTTCACTTTACTTTCTAAAGCATGATTAAGATAAGATATTTCTTCGTTTTTTTTCTTTAATAATTCTGTGTATTCTTTAAGTTTATTTTCTGCTAACTTTCTTTCTGTGATATCAATGACAAAACAAATAACATACTTTGTTCCATTAATTTCAAAAGGACTTAAACCTACTTCAATGGGGAATTTTGTACCATCTTTTCTTAAACCATACAAATCTATATTTTTACCCATTGGACGGGCTTTGGGATGATGTGCATATTCACTTCTTAAATGTTTATGATGTTCTTGTTTTTCATAAGGTACTAATACTTCAATTTCTTTTCCTATCAATTCATTGGCAGAATATTGAAATAATTCTTCTACACGAGGATTCACCATTACAATTTCTCCATAATTTTTACACACAATAATTCCTTCTGTAGAATAGTAAAAAATAGCTTCTACGAGTTTTAATTCATTTAACATTCGTTTTTTGCGAACAATAATAGTATTCATTTTTCAAAAAAGGAAGCGTAAAGTAATGGTAAAAGGGAATTTTAAAATATGATTTAAATCATATTTAATGAATAATGTGCAACATAAGTGATAAAAACATCTACTCCTTAAATTTTTTACCGCGGAGACGCAAAGGCAGTGAAAGATAATTAATACAAGAAATGTTCAATATTCAATATTCAATGCTCAATATTCAATGTTCAAGTTTAATCAGTTTTGAATTTTACCGTCATTGCGAGCGAAGCGAAGCAATCTCAAAAGTATTATCCAAATAAAAATTACATTGCTTCGGACTATCATCCTCGCAATGATGAAAAGAACATTATTGTATTCCAGAAAATTTAAACCTCTTTACTTTTTCTTTTCCACACTTGAAATTCAAAAGAGTATGGATGTTTTTCATCTTGAGGATGGAATTGTTTTTCTATCAATTCAAAATCATTTTCAAATGCAGGAAAGAACGCATCTGCATCAAAAGTATGGTGAATAAGTGTGCGATGAATTTCGGTAATATGAGGTAAAAATAACTGATAAATTTGTTGTCCGCCAATAATGATAATTTGTTTGTCTGGAAATTTTTTTGACCAATCATTTATTATTTCATCTACTGAATTGACAATATTTACGCCTTCAATTTTCAAATTTGATTGATGAGTTAATACGATATTTATTCTGTTGGGTAAAGGTTTTCCAATGCTTTCAAAAGTTTTTCTGCCCATTACAACGATATTGTTTGTAGTAATTTTTTTGAAATACTTCAAATCATCAGGCAAATGACAAAGGAGTTGATTGTTTTTTCCTATTCCGTTTTTTAAATCAGTGGCAACAACTGCAAGCATTTTTTTGGTGGCAAGTTATTGAAAATTTGTTAGTATTCAGCACTATGTTTTTTAAATACTGAAGATAAATGTCAGTATGCTGACTGATAGCGTCAGCATTATAAGTTTTTAATTTTGATTTACTAATTTATTCCAAAAAAAACTGTTTTCCGAAGGTATTAAAACAATAATATTTTTTCTCACTTTTTTTAGAAAAAAGTAAGCAAAAAATCTCATCCTGCGAGCTAACTCCCCGCTCTGTTTTTTGTAAGAATTTCAGGCAAGGTATGGATAATGCTGTCATCTTTGTTGAAAGAGTTCCATTTGTTTAACCGCTTTTCTACACTTTTAGAATATCAAAAGTTTATTCAGCATTATCAACGCAAGCGCCCTTGCCGAAATTCTAAACAAAAAACATTCACACCCTCCCACTGACGCAGGATGTATTGAGCGGAATTTTTTTTGTTTAGATAATATTAAACAATAGATTGTTTATCACCATAATTATGTTCATGCTCGTAATTTTTTCGGGAATTTAAATAACTTTGGTATAATACAACTAAAAACTAAACACTCATAACTAAAAACTATTAAATATCCTTTGCGGGCTTTGCGAGAAATATACTTTTTAATTATTTTGAATGCTAAAATAAAAACAAAAAAATCAATAATCTTTGAAAATACTTGTAAATGCTTACAAATTAAAAAGCCCCTATTTGAAAGGGGCTTTTATAGGGGATCAAAAACCAAAAAAAGTAAAACTATGATGCCCTTTTTATACTCGTTTTGCTTTGAGTCGTGCTAATCTTTGTTTTTCACGAATCATTATTTGAACATTTTTCTTATGTTCTTCAAAGTCGCCAAATGCAAGCATATCAAGGAGTTCTGCTTTTGTTGCTTCTGGTTTATTAAAGTGATTTCTCAAAAACTCAAGGTTATTTTCTACATATTTTTCAAACTTTTCGGGGGCAAAAACATAATCATTTGGAGAAGTAACCTTGAATTCTTCTGGCAATTCGCCTTTGATTCTTACTCTGATTTCAATGCCATCGTATTTTTTAGGCAACAATCTGCAATCAAATAAAAATGGGCGAGTAAGCACAATGGCTTGTTTTTTCTTAATAGGGTCTATCATTTGAATACCTTCAAAAGTGATGCCCATTTTTTTGAGAAAGCCATATCTTTCTTCAAATCTTTTTGAAATATCGTACATAAAATAACAGATTGAGGCACAAAGTTACGGCAATTTATCCGGAAGCATTTCTTAATTTAGACAAAAGCCCCGTTTTTATCCACAAATTTTTGTTAATAATTTTACCTGACTGTTAATAACCTGTTATTAACTCTGATAATAATGCGTGAAAATTTTATGGATAACCTTAATAACTCATTGAAATTTAGAAAAATAGGTTTGGGTAAAAATTTATGAACAGGATGTGGAAAAGATTTTTTATGATAGTAAAATGAGTTTAATTTTCGTTACTTTCATCCAAAAATTAAAAAATAAACTACCTCTTCTCACACACACAATTCATACATTTTTCCTGGCAGTGATCTTATCCAGTTATTCATTTCCATTTCTAATAAAATCATTGAAAGGCGACTATTAGATAGTTGAGCTAAATAACTGATTTCGTCTATATGTAATCGGTTCTTTTCTCGTAATAAATTAAATACAATTTCTTGTTCTGGATTAAGTGATAATGGCAACTCTGCGATTGATGAACTTTTTGAAGGTTTATTAGATAAACGCCAATTCATAAAATAAAGAAAATCTTCTGCATTTTCAATCATTTGTGCTTTTTGAAGTTTTATCAATGCATTGCATCCACTGCTGTATAAATCATTTGTTCTGCCGGGAAAAGCAAACACATCTTTATGATAACTATTTGCAATACTTGCAGTGATAATACTTCCACCATCTGTTTTACTTTCTACTACAATAACAGCATCTACCATTCCTGCAACTATTCTATTTCGCTTTGGGAAATTAGGTGCTTCTGGTTCTGTAAAAATCGGATATTCTGAAATGACACATCCGTTGTAAATTATTTCCTGAGCAAGGCGGGTATTATTAGATGGATAAATATCTGGCAAACCATTTCCAAGTACAGCAATGGTTTTCAAATTATTTTTCAATGCTTCCTGATGTGCAATTGTATCAATGCCGTGAGCCAGCCCACTAACAATTACTACACCATATTCTGAAATATCTTTTACAAACTTTGTTACCAGATCTTTTCCATAAGCAGTGGGTTTGCGTGTGCCCACTATTGCTATTGTTCTATCTGCATTCCATACATTTTCACCCTGATAATAAAAATACAAAGGACTATCATTGATCATTTTAAGACGAGTGGGATAATCATTATCATTAAAGAAACATAGTTTTAGTTTATGTTCTTCAACTCTTTTTAATTCTTCTTCTGCCCACTTAAGCGCATCAGATTTATTTTGGATAATAATATCTGCAATCAATTCACCAACTCCCGGAGCTTTCATTAATTGTTGCTTTTTGGCTTTGAATACATTTTCTGCACTGCCTAAATAAGAAATTAAACTTCTGCCTGTTACACTCCCTATATTCTTTATTTTACTTAATGCGATGAGATATATTTTTTCACTATTCATTAAAATGTTATTTAAGAAATTTTGTGATATGGCGAATTTTTCAGTATTATTCCGCAAAAATAATTTATGAACTACTTTTATTCAAATTATATTTTTTCAAATAAGTTTTTCCGTTTAATAAAATTCAAAAAACATATTTATCAAAAAACAGCACTTGTATTGTTTTATGGAATAACGCACTTCTTATTTTTCACATCTACATCCATCTACAGTCAAACTCCAAAATATAAAATTGTTTATGGAAAAGTTTCTGACAGCGATAATGAATTCATTCCCGGATCTATAATTTTAATTGACAAAAAACACAATACATTATCTGACTTAGATGGAAATTATGTTATTAAACTCCCAAAGGATTTTTCAGGAAAACACTTTTTAGAATGTTCTTATGTTGGTTATACAACTTTTACTACAAATATTGAAATACCTGAAAATAAAGATAGTTTGCAATTCAATATAGTTTTAAATAAAGATAAAGCTGTATTAGAAGAAGTAGTAGTATCTGCTGGAAAGTATGAACAAAATATCACCGATGTAACAGTAAGTATGGATGTACTTAAACCTACTCTTATTGAAAATAAAAATACAACTCAGTTGGATCAAATTATGAATCAAGTACCGGGCGTGAATGTGTATGATAGTCAAATAAGCATTCGTGGAGGCAGTGGATTTTCTTATGGGGCAGGATCTCGTGTATTGATGCTTGTTGATGAAATACCAATGATAAGTGCCGATGCAAATGATATTAAATGGAACTATTTACCATTAGAAACAACCGAACAAGTAGAAGTTATCAAGGGTGCGGCTTCTGCATTGTACGGTTCATCTGCATTAAATGGTGTTATTAACTTGCGTACAATGTATGCTAAATCAAAACCTTATACCAATGTTACTCTCTTTACAGGATCTTATGATGCTCCCAAAAACTTATCTTACAAATGGTGGAAAGGCACTTCACAATTTCAAAGAGGAGTCAATTTTGCACACGGTGAAAAAATTGATAACTGGGATGTTGTAATAGGAGGACACATGTTTTCTGATGATGGTTACAGAATGCTGGAAACAGAAGACAGAGGAAGGTTGAATGCCAATATCAGATACAATTTCAAAAAAGTTCCAGGACTATCCGCAGGTATCAATACCAATATGATGAATACAAAAGGTGGATTATTTTTTCTGTGGCAAAATGCCGATAGTGTTTATATTCCACAAGGAAAAAGCATTCAAAGATACAACAATAATCGTTTTAATGTAGATCCATTTATCAATTATGTTTTTGGTTCAAATAAAATTACTTTAAGAGGAAGATATTTTTTAACTCAAAACAGAAATGACAAAAATCAAGAAGCTAATTCTGAATTATATTACAGCGAATTGCAGTATCAAAAAAGATGGAGAAATTATTCTTTAACTGCAGGGACATTATTGATGTATCAACAGGTTTATTCCGATTCTTTGTATGGCAGACACACTGGAAAAAACATAGCAGGTTATGTTCAATGGGATGGAAAATTTTTTGACAAATTGAATGTAACTGTTGGATTAAGAGGTGAGTATTATAGAGTAGATACAGCATATACAAGAGGGTATTTAAATGACCAAATAAAAGATTTACCATTTCAACCAGTAGCGAGAATAGGCGTGAATTATCAATTATTCAAATATACCTTTGTTCGTGCATCTTATGGACAGGGCTATAGATTTCCAAGTGTCGCAGAAAAATATGTAAGCACAAATGTGAGTAGTTTGAAGATATTTCCAAATAAAAATTTGCAACCCGAAAGAGGATATAGTGCAGAGTTAGGTATTAAACAAGCAGTAAAATTAGGTAATTGGAAAGGATATGCAGATGTATCCGCATTTTATATGGAATATAGAAACATGGTAGAATTTGTATTTAATATCTATGCTCCTAATGGTCCTACTGGTTTTTGGCTAAATGACTTGCCTTATGCTGGATTTATGTCACAAAATATAGGTAATGCACTTATCAAAGGATTTGAAACAAGTTTAATGGGAACAGGAAATATCGGTCCAGTTAATGTAACTTTATTTTCAGGATACACATACATAGATCCTGTTATGCTCGGCTTTGATCCAAAAAGAGATACATTAGGATTGCCGGGTATTAAAACTTTGAAATACAGAAATAAACATCTTTTCAAAAATGATATACAATTGGATTGGAAATTTATTTCCATTGGATGGAGCACAAGATATCAAAGTTTTATGGAAAATATAGATCGTAGATTTGTTGAGAGTATTTTCAAAGAATATGGATTTGATTTACCAATATTTTACATTTTACCGGGATTAAAAGAGTATAGAGAAAAAGAAATGGCACATAAAAAAGGTAACTGGATTCATGATGCAAGGATTGGATTTATGATCACTAAAAATTTAAAAGTATCTTATGTGGTGAATAATGTATTTAATGAAGAATACTCATCTCGCCCCGGCGATGTAAGACCTCCTCGTCAGCATTTTATACAGATTCAGGTAAAGATTTAAATACTATTGAACAATTAATTTTACAAACGAGTTGCTTATTTCATCTTGAATAAAATACATTCCGGGATTTAAGTCAAATTTTAATAATTCATCTTTTTCAACGATGCTTTCTAAAACAATTTGTCCTAATACATTGTAAATTTTAATTTTTGAATGATTCAGAGATGTTTTCAAATAAATCGTTCCTGATGAAGGATTAGGATAAACTAAAAAAGCAATATTTGATTTATAATTTTCAGAAACATTTACCATTCCATCAATCTTTGCAAGAAAAATATCTATACTATTGGTTTTAGTTAAATTTATATTTCCAAATTTAATAGAAGTGTTTGATCCTGTATTACCACATACATAAACATTTTTTGAATTATCCAATACTACTTCAGAAATGATACCATTACTATTTGTTTGAATTGTTGCTCCCCAATAAGCAAAATTTAGATTGTCATTAAACATTACAATAAATGGCACTCCATAAGTAAAATTAATACCTCCCACATTTGCAGTACCTGTATTTGTTCCAGTTAGATAAATATTATCTATATTATCAGTGAAAACAGAAATTAGTTTAGTAGAAGGTACATTAGATGGATATTTGATGTTCTCTATATTTCCTGATGAATCTGAAATAACTATATAAGGTTGAGTTAAAATATAATTATCTATTATAGAATTTGTATTACCTATACTTGTCAATGTATTTACAACAAAAACCAATCTGTTTTTATTTTTTTGAACTGCAATACTATTTTGATAACAATAACTATTTACAATTTCTTTTGTCCATTTAATACTTCCTGAATTTGAAGATAATGCAGTAACTCTGTTATTGTTTCCATAACCAAACAATATGTATAAAGCATTTTTGTTTTCACATAAACCAAAACCAATTTCTGTAACCGGTGCATTATTTACTATTTGAAAATAATTTTTCATCCATATTTTGGTACCATTAGAATTTAGTTTAAGTATAAATAAATCTCTTGTTATTCCAGATGTATCAGAGTTTTTTAAACTATCATTACCAATAACAAAATATTTTCCTTTAAAACTACCAAATAAATAAATGTTGTTATTATTATCAGTAACTAAATTTGTAATTGTATGAGTAGAAGGAGGTAATGGATTAGCCCAGATTGCATTTCCTGTTGTGTCCATTTTTACAACAAAAAACATATTTTGTCCAGGAGTTGGATTGCTTAATGGTGTAGAACCAAACGATAAACTGTTACCTGCTGTAAATCCACACATTAAGATATTGTTATTATTATCTGTGCGAACAATGGTGCAGTTAGTAGTATTATTGGTAAAATAATTTTTTGCCCAAATGGTATTACCATTGTTATCTGTTTTTAATAAAAAACCAGCAGGTGTACTTACATAAGTGGCAAAGTTCCATCCATTTCCAAAATTTATGCTATTCACATATCTTCCACAAACATAAATATTTTTCCCATCTGATGCTATACTATTTCCATTATCAATATAATTATCTCCATAAATCTTAGCCCATATCCAATTATCAAAGTTTTGAGCATAATTAAAATTTACAATCAATAATAATACATACCATAATTTTGTTTTCATAAGTTTAAATTTTTAGTGTTGAATAATAATTGGATGATACACTTTTTCGCCAAATGAATTTTCTAAATTTAATATGTAATACCCATCTGCTAATGAAGAAATATCAATTACTAACTCTTTGTCATACAAATTATTTTTAGGTTTTAATTCAATAATTTTACCAGTAACATCTGTAATTGAAATTTTTTTGATAAGAATATCATTATGTAATTTTAAATGTAAAACATCATTAGCAGGATTTGGATAAATACTATTAACCCAATTGTAAAACTCTGGAACACTTGTAAAAATATAACAACCACAACCACCTAATTGATTAGCAGTAAAAAAACTTTGAACCTGATCTACTCTATGTTTGAATAATCTTACAGGATAGATACTATCAGGCACAATAGAATCTTGTGCAAAAATATATGCAAAGTTAAAACAAATTTCTCCATTAGGTGGAAGAATCATTGGACCAATTGTACCCATTATTCTTTGGTCAATTGGTTGTAACCCTACACTATTCATATCCCAGGAATTTGTAAAAGTTACAGGAGATAAACAATTTCCACCAGCACCCCATCCATACTGATTATCTGTACTATCTGGAAAAAAGAATTTATAAGATAATGGAGAAGAATGAAACCCATCTCCTCCTCTCTTTAAATCTGAACTATCTTTCCATTTAGATTGAATATATGTCCAGTAGTTTGCCGCAATTGTAGGATTTGTTGTAGCAGGTGGAAATGATCCAAAATTATTATGATAACTCATTGAACTTGATAAAGCAGTTGTTTCGTTTACTTCATCTATTATACAATTTCTATTGTTGTCAATGCCATCATTGGCTGGAGCAAGTGGAAAATCTAAAAAACAAAAGCCAGTAACAGGTATTCTATTACCATATCCAGGAGTACCGGAAACAGTTTCATCGTAATTATCACCATTATAACCATAAATAGCATTCCTATTTACATCTGTACCTACATAATCATCACTATAATTACCAACATCAACATCACTCCACAATGTAAGATAAAAAGGATTGTATGTGTTATTAGAGCGGTTGATGATTCTGTAATTAAAAAATACAGTATTCCACAATGCAGAATCATTTGGTTGATTAAATCCATAAATCATTTGATGTACTTCTACACCCAGCGGTAATCCTTGTGTTTCATAGTGTGTAACATCATCGTTGTAAATAGTATACAATGCTTCATCGCCTTTTATACAAGGATATTCACCCAAGTTGGGCTCATATATACCATTGTTGTTCAAATCTTTGAATGGGGCTAATTGTGCGGCTTGTCCCAGTGATGTATTCCCATTAGCAGGCCATGTAGCAATTTGTGGTGGAATGGATGAATACAAATTGAGTTTAAAACTATCAATCATTGTTTTACGAATCTTCCAAACTTTATTCCACGAAAAACTGGCTGAAGATGAAGGATAAGGTCCATAAGTAAAGTCATTCCCTGATTGAGCATAAGTTTGTGCCGCCAGATGTAATTGTCCTCCCGCATCTAATCCACCCATCCAAAGTGCAGTAGCAAATACAGCACTGGTACCATTATTTTTTGGAACATAAAAGCCACCACTTCCACTTCCGTAAAAACCTAAATATCCATTTGATGTAACTGGTGTAATACTTACATTATTAACTGCAATAAAATCAAAATAAACTTGTGCTTTCAAAGCACTAAGCATGCCTATACTTAAACTTAAAAATAAAAATTTTGTTTTCATAAATTCAATTTTTGCTACAAATCTACAAAATTTTCAGCAAATAAAACGACACCATTATCAATTACTTTACTAACTTTGCAGATAAAAATTATTTATGCCAACTTCCATATCCGATGGTATTTTACATACTGTAACTGATGATATAAAAGAAGCATTATTGTCTGATTCTGAGATATTAAATAAGTGGAATAATCTCACACCCATACAAAGAAATGAATGGATTTGCTGGATAACTATTGTGAAAAAAGAAGAAACAAGAAAAGAACACATTCGCAGAATGTTAGAAGATTTGAAATCAGGTAAAAAAACACCTTGTTGTTGGCCAGGATGTCCGCATAGAAGACCCAATGCGAAAAAGTGGTTGAAAGGAAAAAATTGACAATCTTTATTTACTTGATTTTCCAATAATATTTTTTCTGTGTTCTAATCCCCATTTTACCATTACATCTAACACTTTACGAAACGATTTTCCAGATGAAGTAAGTTCATATTCAACAACAGGTGGTATATTGCTAATCACTTTTCTCTTTACAATACCGTTTATCTCTAATTCCTTTAATTCTTTAGAAAGCATCCTTGGATTGATATTTGGTATTTCACGAATAAGTTCATTGAATCTTTTCTTTCCATACAACAATGTGCCAATAATGGGTAACTTCCATTTTCCACTAATAACATTCAAAGTATCCTTTACTGCCAAAACATATTCACCTGAACACTTCTTTACTTCTTTCAAATCTTTTTTACTCATAATTTTTAATTTTAATTTTAATTTTAATTAACACTATACAAATGTATAGTGCTATACTTTTTAATAATACTTGCAAAAGCGAAGCAAATATATGTAAATTTGCACCAACAAAAAAATCAAAACTATGGAACAAAAAAACAAAAACTTGAATGTCTTGTTGTGGATTGCTCAAGTTGCATTAGCCGCTATTTTTTTAATGGCAGGCATTATGAAATCTACAACTCCCATTAACGAACTCTCTCAAAAATTAAATTGGGTAAGTGAAGACACCAAATTTCTTGTAAGATTTATTGGTATTTCTGAATTGTTAGGGGCTATCGGATTAATTTTACCATCTTTACTTAGAATTAAACCTATTCTAACACCTCTTGCTGCACTCGGTTTTTTAATTATTATGATTTCGGCAATTATATTTCACATCGTAAGAGGTGAGTACAATGTATTACCTATTAATTTTCTTTTTGGTGCGATAGCATTGTTTATTGCATGGGGAAGATATAAAAAAGTTCCAATTCAACCCAAATCTTAATTATGAGTGAAAATAAAAAGAATACCATTGAAATGTTCTACACTCTTACTTGCCCAAATTGTAAGATATTAGAAAAAATGCTTAAAGAAGTACTACATATTAAAGATAATATATTCATTCATCATATCCGATGAATCGCAGAGAATTTATGCAGTCATTATTAAGTTTAGCGGCTGTTGGAACTTTATCAAGTTTCAAAAGCATTACTGATCTTTTTCCTTCACAAAGTAAAAAGTTACCAGTAATATTCACATCACATGGTAATCCTTTTGATATTATAAAATCAAGAGAAGAAAGACCATTTTGGAAAAAACTTTATGAATTAGGTATTGAGTTACAAAATAAACACGAAATCAAAGCTGCATTAATTGTTTCTGCTCATTGGTGTACAAAAGGCACTTATGTAAATGTTTCTCCACATCCAAAACAAATCTACGATTACTACGGATTTCCTGAAGATTATTACAAGGTTGTTTACAAAGCAAAAGGTTCGCCAGAATATGCTTATGAAGTAAAAAAATTGGCTCAAGAAGTAAAAGAAACCACTGATTGGGGACTTGACCATGGTGCTTGGCCTATGCTTATGCATTTATTTCCAGATGGTTATATACCCGTCTTTCAAATGAGTATTCATTATTATGCTTCTCCGCAATATCATTACAACCTTGCTAAACAATTGAAATCATTAAGAGAAAAAGGTGTGTTAATCATTGGAAGTGGTGCTTTAATACATAATCTTCAACTTGCAGGAAAGAAAATGTATGAAAATGATATGACACCTTATGGTTGGGAATTTGAATACGATGAATGGATTAAAAAACAAATTGAATCCAGAAACATTGATAATATTATCAATTATGAAAAAAGTCATCCATTAGGAAAATTAGCCGCACCAACACCCGATCATTTTGTACCCGTTCTTTACACACTTGGTTTGATAGATAGCAAAGATGAATTACAATTCTTTTATGAAGGTCATCCTACTCTTCCCGCTTTTAGTGAAAGAAGTTTTATATTTGCTTAAAAATATCTTTGCTTTAGCAATATGATTTCTTTTCCAAATTCAAAATATCTTCTCTTAATTGGCACTTTATTTTTTCATTTAAATTTCTTTGCTCAAAAAAAATTAAAATCATCTCAACAAAAATTTCAAAAACAAAACACTATGGAAAATAAAATGAAAATAGAAGTATGGAGCGATGTTGTTTGTCCATTCTGCTATATTGGAAAAAGAAAACTTGATTTAATATTACAAAACTTTGAACACAAAAATAAAATTCAAATTGAATGGAAAAGTTTTCAATTAGATCCCGAAATGATTACTCAACCAAATAAAAATATCAATCAATATCTTTCTGAAAGAAAAGGTATTCCTTTGAAAAAAGCACAAGAACTAAATGAATATGTTTCAAATATGGCTAAAGAAGTAGGATTGCATTACAATTTAGATAAAGCCATACCAGCAAATACTTTGAAAGCTCATCAACTTATTCATTACGCTAAAAAATTTGGAAAACAAACAGAAGCAGAAGAATTACTATTTCAATCTTATTTTATTGATGGAAAAAATATTGATGATATCAATACTTTGTTAGAAGTTGCAAAATCTTTAGGTTTGAATACTAATGAATTAAAAGACATATTAGAAAATAACAAACTTGTTAACGAAGTTCAACAAGATATTTATGAAGCCAAACAATTAGGTATAAGCGGCGTACCATTTTTCTTATTCAATGATAAATATGCTATTTCAGGAGCACAAGATATTAAAGTGTTTTCACACACATTAGATAAAGCATATAAAGATTGGGAAAAAGAAAATCAATCAACTACAATAGAAACTATCAAAGGTAAAGTATGCACACCAGATGGCGAATGCAAATAAAATTATTATTATTATGAACTTTAAAATTAATCAACCTCTCAATACGAAAGAGTACATTGAACTTTTTCAACAAAATGCAAATGGCATCAGAAAAGATTACAGTGATGAATATATTCCCTATTTGCAACTCAATTACAAAAGATTTGAAAGAGTTATCAAAAATTATGACCCATCAAATGAAGTGATTAATGCTTTTGCAAAATTATCATTTCAACCAAAACTATATATTATTACCGAGCCATGGTGTGGAGATGCCGCACAATCTGTTCCTGTATTTATCAAAATATGGGAAAAATTAAATTACTCAGACATCACTTTTATTTTAAGAGATAAAAATCCTGATATAATGGATTTGTATCTCACTGATGGTAATAAGAGAAGTATTCCTATTGCTATTTTTGAAAAACCAGATGGTTCTGAATGGTTTCATTGGGGACCAAGACCTCAGAAAGCACAGATAATTTTTGATGAAGTAAAAAAACAAAGTGATCGTCCTGAGCATGCTTACGAAGCATTACAAAAATTCTACAACGAAGATAAAGGAAAAAGCATTGAAGAAGAATTGATGAAAAAATTGGTGGAATAAATTTTTTGTTGTGAATGTAAAAATCACTATCTAAGCTTTTTTCAACTAAAATAGCTGTCTTTTTTAATTCAAATGTTCATCTCTTTTATCTGTTTTATTCCCACTTTTTTCTTTACTTTTGCACAAAAATTAATTTATGAAAAATCATGAAATTGATTACAAAATTTATGGTGAAGAATTACAATGTGTAGAAATTATTTTAGACCCAAATGAAACAGTTGTAGCAGAACCAGGAAGTTTGATGTATATGGATGATGGCATTAAAATGGAAACACTCTTTGGTGATGGTTCTCAACAATCTTTTTTAGGAAAATTATTTACTGCTGGAAAAAGATTAATAACCGGAGAGAATTTATTTATTACTGCTTACACAAATGTTTCATCTGAAAGAAAACAAGTAACCTTTGCCGCACCTTATACAGGAAAAATTATTCCTATCAATTTGATGCAATACAATGAAAAAATAATTTGCCAAAAAGATAGTTTTTTGTGTGCGGCAAAAGGCGTAAGTATTGGAATAGAGTTTCAAAGAAAATTAGGAGCCGGTTTATTTGGTGGTGAAGGTTTTATTATGCAAAAGTTAGAAGGTGATGGTATGGCATTTATGCATTCAGGCGGATATATTATTCACAGAACATTACAGCCCGGCGAATTGATAAAAGTAGATACTGGTTGCATTGTAGCATTTACACATAGTGTAGATTATGATATACAATTTGTAGGAGGCATTAAAAACACCTTGTTTGGTGGAGAGGGAGTGTTTTTTGCAACATTAAGAGGACCCGGGGAAGTATGGTTACAATCCTTACCTATTAGCAGATTAGCCGGCAGAATACTTTCATTTGCAAGCACCGGTTCTGGCAGAAGAGAAGAAGGCAGTATTTTAGGCGGCTTAGGTGACTTGCTGGATGGAGATTGATGGTATTAGTGTTTAGTTATGAGTTTTGAGTTTTTAGTAGGAGTATAGAAGATGTATTACTATAAAGTCTTGCATTTTAGTGCATTAAAATTCGTGTAATTCGTTGTTTAAAAAATAATAATTTAGCATTGGATATTAAAATATAAAATTCTCTGCGTCTTTGCGACTCTGCGGTAAAAAATAAATACTCAATTAAAACTTAACATTTAATATTGAGCATTGAATGCCAACGAAACTGCAATGCAGTTTGTCAGCATGCCGACCGTAGCGTCGGCACATTGAACATTTCCTACACCATTAAAAAATACAATATCTTCAATTTCTAATACTTCCACAAACTCAAGCAATTTTTCCATTCTGCCTTTGTCCATCTATTTTATTTTAAGTATGTTTGCAGAAAAATTTTAAGTATGGAATTGTATTTAGATTCTGCAAACCTTCAGGAAATTGAAGAAGCATTCAAACTTGGCTTTCTTACAGGGCTTACCACTACCCCTACTTTTATGCAAAGAGAAGGGATCACTGATATTGATGGCACTATTGTAAAACTCTCAAAAATGGTGCCTATCCTGCAAATTGAAGCCCTTGGCAATACTGCAGAAGAAATCCTCGCCGAAGCCGAAAGACAAATCAATCTGGGACTTGACCCACAAAAAACTGTTTTCAAAATTCCCGTTTCATTAGAAGGTGTTAGAGCATGCAGATTATTAAGAAGTAAAGGACTGCTTGTCAATATTCATTTGGTTTATACTCTTCAACAAGCATATATGGCCATGCAGGCAGGTGCTACTTATGTTTGCCCGCTTGTAGGTAGATTACAAGATCAGGGACACGATGCACTTGCATTGATTGATCAATGTGTCAAAGCTGTGAACTATTACAAGTATCCAACCAAGATTATGTTCTCTTCTGTAAGACACACAGAGCATGTCAGAAACGCTATCAATCTTGGCGTGCATACCATTACTGTTCCATGGAAAGTGATGAAACAACTCACCGAAAATAATCTGACAACCCTTGGCACAGAGCAATTTATTGTAGATACTAAGTTAATGACCAAACGGGTAAAAGATGTTATCCGCAATGTAAATCCTGTAGTATCCATCAATACCAAACTTCCCGATGCTATTATTAAAATGACCGAATACGGCTTTGGGGCTATTACCATTGTAGATGAAAACGATACTGTAAAAGGTGTATTTACAGATGGCGATTTAAGAAGATACATCATGAAAGAAGGATCTAAATTTTTAGAGAAAAAACTCTCTGACCTCACATTCAAAACACCTTATACCATCAATGCAAATGCTTTATTAAACGATGCTTATCAAATGTTCAAAAAAACCAATGTAGATACCATCATTGTAGTAGATGATAATAAAAAAGCCGTTGGAATGATTGATATTCAAGACATTTAATCTATCATGAATTCAGTATTTGAAAAGTTTTCTTTGCAAGGCGGAAAATTTTTAGTCAATGAAAGATTATTCATTGATAAACTCAATAAAATTAAAGTTTTCATTTTTGACTGGGATGGCGTTTTTACCAATGGCAATAAAGATGCTGAATTACAAAGTGAGTTCAATGAATCTGACTCGGTAGGTTTGAACTTACTTCGGTTTTCTTATTATTTGAAATATCAAAAACACCCTGTTGTATCCATTATTTCAGGAGAAAAAAATTTGTCTGCCTTTACACTTGTCAAAAGAGAATGTATTCACAGACATTACTTCAAAATACCACACAAAATTTTAGCATTTGAACATTTGTGTCATTCATTGCAAATAAAGCCCGAAGAATGTTGTTATGTTTTTGATGATATTTTAGATTTGAATGTTGCACAAAAATGTGGATTGAGATTTTATGTAAAAAAAACTTCTGCTGTTTTGTTTAATGAATATGTTATCAAAAATGATTATGCTGATTATGTAACTTTTTCAACAGGTGGAACTAATGCAGTGAGAGAAATCACAGAACTGATAATGGGCACTTACAATAATTTTGAAGATTGTTTGCAACACAGAATTCAATTTTCAGAAACCTATCAAAAATATCTTGCACTCAAAAAAAGCATAGTTACAGAAAATTTTTCTTTGATAAATAACGAAATTCAATTAGTTGAAAAAGTATGATTATCCGAAGCAAAGCCCCATTAAGAATAGGACTGGCAGGCGGAGGCACTGATGTATCGCCATATTCAGATATATATGGCGGTGCAGTATTAAATGCTACTATTGATTTGTATGCTGTAACAAGCATAGAACCTACTAATGATGGTTTTGTTGAAATTGAATTAGGAAATTATGGTATTAGCAAAAAGTTCAAAAGTGCTGAATACATTGAAATAGAAAAGCCCTTTGAATTAGTGCTTGGTGCATACAATTATTTGATAAAAAAATTTCAATTAAAACCATTATCTTGCAAAATACATACTTACATTGAAGTGCCACAAGGATCAGGATTAGGCACATCATCTACACTTGTTGTATCTATTGTTGGAGCATTTGCAGAATGGTTAAAATTACCATTAGGAAAATACGATATTGCACACATTGCTTATGAAATAGAAAGAGTTGATTTGCAAATGCACGGTGGCAAGCAAGACCAATATGCCGCTACTTTTGGAGGTATTAACTTTATTGAATTTTTTGCCAATGATAAAGTGATTGTCAATCCACTGGATGTAAAATGGCATATTAAAAAAGAATTAGAACTTTGTTTGTTGCTATATTTTACAGATACTCAAAGAATGTCTTCTGAAATAATCAAAGAGCAAATTAAAAATGTACAAACTAAAAAAGAATCATCTATAGAAGCTATGCATCACTTAAAAGAACAAGCCATTTTGATGAAAGATTATTTACTAAAAGGTGAAATTGAAAAAATAGGAGAACTACTGCACTTTGGATGGCTGAATAAAAAACAAATGGCACAAAATATCAGTAATGAATTAATTGATAAGATTTACGAAACGGCTATCACCAATGGTGCTACAGGAGGAAAAATATCTGGTGCAGGTGGCGGAGGATTTATGTTTTTTTATTGCCCCAAAACAAGCAAACTCAAAGTAGCCGAAGCATTGCTCAAATTTGGAGGTAAAGTCCAACCATTTCAATTCACATCAGAGGGATTGATAACTTGGACGATAGAATGATAAAATTGTCTATAAGTAAATATCTGTATTTTTGATTTTCAAAAACTTGACAATTACAAAAAGTATTCCCCATCAATCTTTTCTATCACCATTAGGATATGCAATTAATAGCACTACATCAATACCCTGAACAATTATACTATCATTTCTTATTTGGCCTTGTATAGATTTAAAGAATAACTTAAAATGATAACTTTCTGTTTTAATATCTTTATACATCATATTAGATGGAATGTTTCTAGTTTCTGAATATGATGATGAATCTGTTTTTTCTTTAATTTCCTTTACAAAACTATTTATGCCAAATTCTGTAACCTTTTTGTCTTTTGCATCAAAAAATATGTAATTGTCTTTTAATGTATTTAATGTAAATTTTAAGGTGTCTTTATTAAGAATTATTTGTTTTGTAATCATACTTTCTTTTTCATAGGAATATGCACTTATTTCCACAATTTCATCAAAACCGTTTATTTGAATACTTGAATCATTTGATACAAAAAAACTAAAATATTTCACACTACTTTCATCATTTATTTCCCATTCATAAATATTTTGAAGCCCCATTTCTTTTAAAATAATATCTGCTTCATTAGTATATTTATCCAAAGATTTTTTTTCAGCAAATAATTTTTCTAAATCCTTATCAAACCACTTCTGAATGTTCTTAAATCCATAATTATTATCAAGGTAACGAATAATAGATGCAATTTCTGCTTCTGCTTTTCTTGATATATTACCTTTTGCTGGCACTATTTTTCCATTTTGTAATAAATTATTTTCTAATAATAATTTTTCTAACCTTTTGATTTGACTTCTTTCAGAAATAGAAAAAGCACTTAAAGGTCCAAATACAGATAAAATTGCTATAATAGACAAACTAAAAGGAATTAAAATAATTTTTTTATTTTTACTAAATAAAAAATAAACATCAATTACAAACAACCATAGTGTTAGAACAATTAAAAAATAACGATATTCAGTTATTCCATAATTACTTACTCTTACATAAACTGCAACAGCCGTTAATAATATTAGTGGAAATAATAAACGAAAATACCAACGAGAATAAATGTTTATCCATTTATTTTCTTCATTATCTTTTATAGGATAAATCATCAATAACGAAAATATTCCAAAAACTGAAAAACTCATTACTAAAAAAGAAACCCATCCTCTCGGCAATTCCCAAGATAGAATTATTTTAATAAGATAAAGATAAAGTATTATCAAATACACGGTAACTAAAGGCAGTAAAACAAATTGTGTAAATATTTTTAATCCCTTGGGATAACTGTAATCTGTATCTAATTCCCTAACATTTTTTGGAATACCAGCGAGAAAAAAGAAAGTATTAAAAATTATAGATATTAAAATCCACAAATGAGCATATACTTTTTCACTTACTTTTATATCAAATAATTTATCAATTGCCAAAATTGCTATTGAAAGCCCACTGAATAATACGACTGAATACAATACTGAAAGTAAAAATCTTAAAAACAATGTTTTATTAAACTGCCAAAATCCATTTTCATTATAGTTACTAATGTATGGTGAATAAGCAACAAATAAATGTAATGCAATACTTAATACATAGGTTCTAATAAAATATGCCGCTTGTATTTTAATATCAAAAGTCCAGTAATAAAGAAAAACAAGTATCAAACCTATAATATGAAAAATAATTTTTAATCTTTTATCTATACTTATTGTTTCTGTTATAAACTCAACAGAAATAAAAAAGGGTAAAGCTAAAAAACTGGTTAAAAATAATTTTATTAAATAATCTGAATTTTCTAAATCAAAAGATTTTTGTTCTACCAAAATCATTGCTGTTACAGCCGCCACAAAAGATGCAATTACTGCAAGAGGAAATCTTAAAAATACTTCTTTTGCTGAAAAAAATAATTGATTAAGTGATACCAATTTTATTTTCATAAAATACTATTTTATCCTTAACATTTTTATTTTAAGTTAAGTTTTTATTATCATCTTAAAACAAGATATATTGCAAAAACACAAAATATTTTATTAAAAGAAAAACGCACTTCCAAATGAATATAAAAACATAATACACAAAATATCAGTAATGAATTAATTGATAAGATTTACGAAACGGCTATCAACAATGGTGCTACGGGAGGAAAAATATCGGGTGCAGGTGGTGGAGGATTTATGTTTTTTTATTGCTCCAAAACAAGCAAACTCAAAGTAGCCGAAGCATTACTCAAATTTGGAGGCAAAGTCCAACCATTTCAATTCACATCAGAGGGATTGATAACTTGGACGATTGATTAAAAATTTCTGCTTCAATTCATCATTAAAGTTTGGTGTTGTATTAACTTTGAAATTATTCCAGTATATAGGAAAATTCTTTTTCATAAAAGTATCAATCCATCTCATTCCTGTTAAATACCAAAATCCACGAACAATAGCAAATGGATTCAAATTAATTGCACGCATACTTATTGCAATGGAATTATCAATATATTCAATATGATGCCAACATCCAGATGGCATAATTAATACATCACCAGGTTCTATAATAATTTCGTAACCTCTTGCATTTTTAATAGCAGGAAATTCTAATTCTAACTGACTTAATCTTTCTGAATAATTTGAAAAATCTGGCCATGCAAGCACTTCAAACGGCTTACGATAAATATTTTTTTCCTCTTCAAAAGGAAATAACAAAAATTTCTTTCTACCAAAAATCTGAGCATGAAATACAATACTAAAATCAATATCAAAATGCATGTGAGTAACAGCACCTTTTCCACCTATAAATAACATTGGTGCTTGCTTAACAATAGGACTAAGTATTTCAGTTGGATACTTTATATCTTTTAATAATTCAGGAGCATTCGTGTAGATATTAAATAAAAACAAACGCCATTTATGTTCAGGATTTTTTACAATGTTATCAATATATTCACCAAAACTCATGTAATCATCTGCAGTATTAACAGGCGTGTATGCATCACTTTTAGTATTATTGTATAAAGGAACTGTTACCGATTGTAAATGTTTTTTCAAGTATTCAAGATTCCATTTCTTATATGCATCCCAATCAGAAATATAATTTTTTAATACTACTGGAACATTTAATTTTAGATAATGATAAACTTCCTTTTTAGAAACATTAGATTTTTCAATAACTTGTGGAACAGATATTAACATAAAAAGTTTTTAATATTTAGGATTACATACAAAACCCAAATATTTTATTTTTTAGATTTGATTCTTATTTTTTTTTAATTACTTTTTGGGCGTGCCCCTCGCTGACGCTCGGGTCGGGCTGCTACGGGGTTCGCTCTCGCTTCCGTGCTACGCTTCGCTTCGCACCGGCTTCGCCGCCCTTCGCATCCCTCACGCAATTTATTGAGAAATTACAAGTATAAATCAAGTGGACCCAGAGGGAATCGAACCCTCGTCCAAATAACCAATGGGTAAGCTTTCTACATGTTTAGCACTCACTTTCGTTTTCGGTGTGTACCAAGCAGAGTGCCGCTTTTAACACACACCTATCTGCTGAATAGCACACATACATAGCAGCATCTGTATGTGCCCCTGTCCTTTTGCGACGCCCTACTTCCTGTGCAGGACAGGTTAGCCCAGGAGAGGACGGGCTGCGATGTTATTAGGCAGCCATTGCGAAGTTAGATTCGCCATTTAAAGGTTGAGAGACATAGTTTAAAGAGCATTGTCTCCATTGCTCTACATGCTTACTTACCCATTGCCGTTACTGTCGAAACCAGTTGGGCCCCTATTTTCAATGTACTAAAATGTCGCACAAAGATACACATTTTTTGTGCCACAGTCAAGGTTTTAGATATTTTAAGACAGGATGACAGGATTATTGAAGTGAATAGTGAATAGTGAATAGTGAAGAGTGAAGAGTGAAAAATGAAAATTGAATAGAAACGACAGTTATGTCGTTTTTGAAAAATGAATACAAAAAATCCCGGAGGGATGACAGGATTATAGCGAATAGTGAAAGCATGTATAACCTCACCCCTAACCCCTCTCCTTGCAAGGCGAGGGGAATTATTAGCAGGAGTAAAAAAAAAGTGAAAAATGAATAGAAACGACATTTATGTCGTTTTTGAAAAATGAAAACAAAAAAATTCCGAAAGGATGAAATGATTATAGAAGTGAAAAGTGAATAGTGAAAAACATAAAAGAATAGTTTTTAGTTTATTAAGAGGGAAAATTTTTGTTTAAATTTGCAGAATAAAAAACTATAATGAAAGAAAGCAGAAAGGATAAAGTTATTGAGGAACTTTTTAAAATATGTTTGAAAAATAAAAAATTTGTTTTTCATAATGATTTAGTAAAAGATGTTTGCAAAAAGATTGGATTTGGAAATCCTTTTGATGTTACAAAAATTGATAATACAACAAAATTACCAAAAATCTTGTTAGATAATGACTATACTATTATCCATCTTGGAAGCGGTAATCATATGTTTATTAAAGGTATAAATAAAGTTTTTCATAATTTTGAACCAATACAAAAAACTATTGAATGGAACTATAAAAAATCTTTGCTTAATCAATTTAATTCAAGTGAAAGTAATATTCTTTCTGTTGCAAACAATCAGAGAATTTTACATCATTTTTTATTTGGAAAAGATAAAGAATTTGATTCAGTTGATATTAGTCAAAGACCGAAAACATATTTTCCACATAGAACAAAAACATCATTTGAATATTTTGTTGGAAAAGATATAAAAGTCATGTTAGATAAGATTCAAATTGAAATTGATTTAACAATAGAATATAAAGGAACAGTAGGAATTTTTGAAGGTAAAAACGGGAAACCTAAATCTTTCAATATTTATCAAATTTATCATCCTTTTTTATATTACTATAATATCAGTAAAAACTCTGAAATATCAGGGAAAATTAAGGATATTATATGTGTTTATGTAGTTAGAGAAAGAACTAAAAAATTTGATATAATAAAACTATGGGCATATACATTTACTAAACCACTTGATATCACATCCATCAAATTTGAAAAATCAGCCGCATATCTTTTAATCAATCAAAAATAAAAATATGGAAGAATTTAGAAATAAAGTTTTTAATGAAGATGTATTAAAAATTTTAAAGCAAATGCCTGATAATTCTGTTGATATGGTGTATGGCGATCCTGATTACAATGTTGGTATCAACTATGCAGGAAAAAATTATACAAAAAAATGGAATGAGTATATTGATTGGTATATTGAATTAACGAGAGAAAGTTTACGAGTATTAAAGCCAACAGGTAACCTATTTATGATGAATTATCCAAAACAAAATGCTTATTTAAGAGTGAAATTTTTAGATGAAGCGGCTTATGAAGTACATGACTATGTATGGATTTATAACACAAATGTTGGTCATAGTCCAAAAAGATTTACAACAGCACATCGTTCAATATTACACGCTACCAAAAGCAAAAATAATAATTTCTACAAAGAACAAGTGGCTGTGCCTTATCAAAATCCAAACGATAAGAGGATTAAAGAGAGAATTGCAAATGGACATTTAGGAAGAATGCCATATAGTTGGTTTTATTTTGATCTTGTAAAAAATGTTTCAAAAGATAAAACCTTTCATGCTTGTCAAATACCATTACCATTAGTAGAAATGCTCATCAAATCATGTACAAAAGAAAATGATGATGTGTTTATTTTATTTGGCGGTAGTGGTTCTGAAATTATTTTATGTAAGAATTTAAAAAGAAATTTTATTTCCTGTGAAATACACCCTGACTACTACAAAATGATAATTGATAGATTAAACACTAATGGCGAAATAAAACCAGATTATAAATTGAAATTCCTTCAATACAAAAAGAATATGAAAGAAAATCAAAAAATAGATCTTTTTTCTACTCTTTAAATTCAAATAATACTTTTCCACTCCCTTATCCCTTTTACTCTTCTCCACTCATCATTTATTTTTTCAAAAACTATTTCTGCAAGGCCGTTAGTTAGAACTAAACAGCGGGCATTGATGGTAAGATTGTATGTAAGTATTTGTTGAATGACTTTTTCATCTAATTTTACTTCGGGCGATTTACATTCTGCAATCAAAACAAATTCCTGCTTTTTATTTATCACTGCTACATCAAATCTTTTTTTCATTGAAAAAACTTCAAATTCTTTTTCTACCACAATGCTTTCAATAGGATATTTTTTTTGATGAATTAAATAATGCACAAAGTGCTGACGCACTAATTCTTCGGGCGTTAGTGCAATCCATTGCTTTCGCACAATATCCCAGCATTCTGTAATGTTTCTTGTCTTTCTTGTTTTTAATTGAATAGCAGGATAAATAAGCATTGCGTGTTATTTACAAAAATGTTTTTCTTTGTGGTCGCAAATGTGGTTGCCACTGAAAATCTGGTAATCTTTCTTTTTCTACCTGCACTTTTTTTATAGGAATCATTACACTTTCAGGATGATCTATAAATACCACTTTGTAAATTTCATTATTCAAAAAATCCACACGAATTTTTGCACACTTTGCTTTGTTTAATGCTGTCCATTGTCCATCGCTGTTTTTCAAAAAATAATACACTTGTGCATTGCCATCTACATAAATGTTTTTAATACTATCATTCAAAAAAATGATTTGCATCTTTCTGCCTGCTATTTGATTAAATTTATTGTGATAAATAGTATCTGCTTCTTCCACAATTATCACATTTGTATCTAAAATAACTTTATCTAAACTATTATTTTTCAAATATATCTTCGCTGATTTGCAACTGGCCTGATTATTAGCAAACCAAAATTTTGGTGAATGATTTAAATAAATGGTAGAATCTTTTTGTTGGTAAATAATATCTTCAGATACACATTGAAATTGCGAATGAAATAATTGAGCATTTTTTTTGCAAATGGCCACTATGTTGGAATCTTTTTTGAAATAATACATTGTATCGGAAGTTAAGAAAATAGTATCTTTTTTATCGTGAATTCTTTTTAGCACAGGATGATTTGTAATCATTGCGTTTTCTGAATTGATATTGTATTTTGCAAATTGTCCTGTAATGGTTGTTTTTTCAGATGTATCAATCATTCTGATGTTTTTGAATGCCCATCCTTCGTTTTTTATTTCATCATAAAACAAACTATCTGCATACAATTTTCTGTTGTCGGAAAATAACACGGGATTTTTTGAGAAGTAACCTTTTTTGTTTTTAGTGTCATACCAACCTTTTTCGCAATACAAATAATCTTTATCCATTGTAATCAATGTTGGTGCATTAAAGTGAGCAATATCAGTAGTGGTGTAATAATATAAAGTGTCGGTTTTTATTGTATAATCAGGGTTTGTAAGCACTACATTATTTTTGAATGCTAATGTTTTTGAATCTGAAAAATAGTAGCCCTTATCACTTGTTAATTGATGTTGCTGACGAATAATGTTGGCTTTATTTGGATAAAAAGCAATATGTGTTTGAGTATTGTATTGAAGTTGTTCTGTAGACAATTTAATTTGATTATCCTGACAAACCACATTTTTTTCTAATGATGCCATTTTTGTAGATGCATCGTAATTCAGGTTTTGTGCGGTTATATTCAAACTATCAGATACAATGCGGATATTTCCAAATGCTTGCAATGACTGATTTGAAAACAAATAAGCACTATCGCAATAGAAAAGCGTGTTTTCGTGTTTGCACACCACATTTCCAATTAATCTGTTAGCATCAATACTTTTGTTGAATTTCAAGGCATCTGCATGAATTATTTCAATTTGTTTAATAACTTTTGATTGATCTTGTTTTTGAGCAAAAACAAATTGCATTAAAACAAAACTGAATAGTAAATATAATTTCCACTTATACATTCTAGTATATCAATTACTTCACAATTTTTCCCGTAGAACCAAATCCACCTTCTCCACGAGAGGTTTCATCTAATTCTTCAACTGCTTCCCATTCTACAACTTCATGCTTTGCAATAATCATTTGTGCTATCCGCTCTCCATCGTTGATGACAAATGGTGTATTAGAAAGATTGATGAGTATTACTTTTATTTCTCCACGATAATCGGCATCAATAGTGCCGGGAGAATTTAAAACAGTAATACCATGTTTTAGTGCCAATCCACTTCTGGGACGAATTTGTGCTTCGTATCCTTCTGGAAGTGCAATATATAAACCTGTTGGAATCAATTGTCTTTCCAATGGCATTAGTGTAACAGGTGCATCCAAATTAGCCACCAAATCCATACCAGCAGATAGTGGTGTCTGGTATTTAGGTAATGGATGTTTGCTTTTATTGATAATTCTAACTTTTAGCATAGTTTGTTTTTTTATTTTTTATCAATACACTGCAAATGCAATAAAATCAGGGTTTTCAAATTTCTTCTTTTGATATTGTAATGGTTGAAGATGTTTGGCATCTAATATATTGCCACCCGCTTCTTTTAGAATGATGTGAGATGCCGCAGTATCCCATTCCATTGTTCTTCCAAATCTTGGATATTCGTGTGCTTTACCTTCTGCAAGCAAACACATTTTAATACTACTACCCATTCTGATATATTCTATAACAGAATGTTCTTTTCTTTTTTCATCAATATATGCAGATGTTCTTTCATCTAAATGAGAGCGACTGGTGAGAATTGTATAAACATTTGGTAAATTGTAAATAGGCAATTTATCTGCTAATTCCAATACATCATCAAGTGTAAAATTTGTTATCATTAATTTCTTTAAATCATCATCTGAAATTTTATATGAACCAAAATGTTTCATTGCAAAATACAGAATATTCAATGCAGGAGCGTATACAACACCTAATACAGATTCTTTATTTTCTACAAGAGCAATATTTACAGTAAATTCACCATTCTTTTTAATAAACTCTCTTGTGCCATCTAATGGATCTACAACAAAAAAAGTATGCAGTTGATTAATTTCATTTTCATTCACATAAATATCTTCTTCGCTAATGATGGGCAAATGATGATGTTTTAATGCTGAAATAATTTTTTGACTGGATTGTTTATCTGCTATTGTTACTGGTGTATTATCAGATTTTGTAGTTATTTCAAAAGGTGTTTGATACACTTCCATTATTATTTTTCCTGCATCAATAGCGGCTTTTATACAATCTAATAAAATATCTTTCATTTGTTTATCATTTAATTATTCACCATAATTATTAAATTCATTTCTTTCCACATATTCAATAATTTTTGTAGCAATATCAATACCTGTCGCTTTTTCTATTCCTTCTAATCCCGGCGATGAATTTACTTCAATGACCAATGGCCCTCTTTTGCTTTGCAAAATATCTACGCCTGCTATTCCCAATCCTAATTTATTAGCGGCTTTGATAGCTGTTTCTCTTTCCTTTTTAGTTAATTCAACTACTGTGGCTGTTCCACCTCTGTGTAAATTGCTTCTAAACTCTCCTTCTTTTGCCTGTCTTTTCATTGCACCTACCACTTGTCCATCTACAACAAATACACGAATATCAGCTCCATTTGATTCTGAAATATATTCCTGCACCAATATCTGTGCATCTAATTTCAAAAACGCTTCAATTACCGATTTGACTGCTTTTTTATTTTCAGCAAGAATAACACCAATACCTTGCGTGCCTTCTAATAGCTTGATAACACAAGGAGCACCACCCACTGCCTCAATCAATAAATCAATATCCACTTCTTTGGGTGAAAATGCAAAGGCCGTTTTAGGAATGCCAATTCCCGCACGAGCAAGTATTTGCAAACTTCTCAACTTATCACGCGAACGCACCAATGCCTGTGATTCCACTGCTGTAAAAACTTTCATCATTTCAAACTGACGAACTACTGCTGTGCCATAAAACGTGGCAGACGCTCCTATGCGAGGAATGACAGCATCCACATTATTTAATTCTTCTCCGTTGTAATAAATATGTGGTCTTCCTTGTTCTGTAACCAACACACATTTCATGTGGTCAATCACTCTTACATGATGACCCTTTTTTTCTGCCGCTTCTACCAATCTTTTTGTAGAATATAAATTTTTATTTCTTGATAAAATAACTAAATTCATACATTAAATAATCCCCATAAATATACGGAATAAAACAATTAACACACAAACATAAAAACTCAATCAGGATATTTTTTTGTTACCTCCTTCGCATATTATGTTTTCTATTATTAAAACAAAAATAAAGTTGTTTAATAAATAAAGTGAATGGAAATGATTTAATATCATTATACCAAAACAAACTGATTTCTGAATGTTTTTTAGATTAATAACATTTTCTTTCTCACTTTTTTTAGAAAAAAGTAAGCAAAAAATCTGCTTTTAGAAGGCAATCTGCCTTCGGCAGACCGCCATTGGAACTTGCCCCCATTCCTTCGCTTTGCTCGAAATGGGAGACCCCAACGCAAGCTTCCAATGGCTTTGCTGACTAAAAGCATTGTAGCGGAATTTTTTTATGAAATTAAAGTGCCATTGATATAATCATTTTAAACTATCTGAATAGTAAAATTTTTTTTTAATTGAAAAAATATGTATATTTGTGTCCACAAAATGAAACACGAAATAAAACATAAAAAAATAACATTGCTTATTCACCCAAATTGGACGGATTGGCGAAAGTTTTATTCGTGTATAAACTAGTTATGCATTATTTTAAACAATCTCAATGGCAAAAAAACAAGAGACGAAAATAGACGCATTAATTTTCATAGATACAAATATTCTTCTTGACTTTTATCGAATTAGAAGAACGGACGTTTCTATGAAATATCTTGAAGAAATTGAGAAGCATAAAGGCATTATAATTTCAACAAGTCAAGTTGAAATGGAATATAAGAAAAATAGGCAATCAGCTATTCTTGAATCGATAGGTGAAGTCAAAAAAATAAATAACGTAAACCTTTCCGTGCCAGCAATTATTTCAGACGCTAAAGCTGTTGAAATGATTAAAAAGTCTAAAAAAGACATAGACGACCAACAAAAGAAACTGAAGGAAAGAATTGAAAAAATTCTTAAAAACCCAAACCTGCACGACCCTGTATATAAAATTTTACAAAGAGTCTTCTCTCACAATTCACCAATAAATCTGAATAGAGAAAACAAGCAAAGATTTACAATTAGACGACTTGCCTTAAAAAGGTTTATGCTCGGTTATCCACCTAGAAAAAGTGGGGACAATTCTATTGGAGATGCCATTAATTGGGAATGGATTATTAAGTGTGCCGAAACGACAAAGAAGCATATAATCATTGTAACTCGTGACACAGATTTTGGAGTAATTCACGAAAATGAATCGTATTTGAATGATTGGTTAAAACAAGAGTTTAGACAAAGAATTAGTAAGCAACGAAAATTAATCTTGACGGACAAATTATCAAAAGCATTCAAATTAGTTGAAATTCCTGTAACTCAGGAAATGATAGATGAAGAAGAAAATGTAATTAAATTATCGTCCGAATTGTATAACCAGAAACTTTTGAGAGACATTTTAAAACATTTTAGAGAAACTCAGTTTGGAAAAGACGAACCAAATATTGAAAGTGAATAGAAAAACAGTGCATAACAGCACCTACCCAAAAGTAGCAGTTCAGTGGTTAAATCAAGCTTTGTGCTTCTATCAAAGTTTGTGCTTGGTTAACAGTGAAGTGCTCCGAAATCGCCACCTTCGGATAGCCGCAAAACGTTACAGAGGTAAGCGTATAAAAAAAATCAACTAAAAAAAGATCATAAAGTATAAAAAATTAGTTACCATTTAGTCATTCAATATAATAAAAGATACATTCCTCGCTAATCACGCAAAGATTTTCAATAATTTTGAATTATAGTTTTACCATCATTTCGAGCGAAGCGAAGTAATCTCAAAAGTATTCCCACATAACAATTACGAGATTGCTTCGGGCTAACGCCATCGTGCTGACCCTAGAGGTCAGCATCCCGAACATTTTTCGTCGGGACAATGACGAACTTTTTCACATGCTTAGGTCGGTCAGATAAGAGATAAGAGTTCGCTCCGCACCGGCTTCGTAGCACTCCTCATTCCTCATACAATTTTTACTTTAACACTTTTTGTAAAAAATTTTTCCACAACGACATACTTTGTCGCATTAAAATTTTATCTTTGTAAAAAATTTTTCAATCAATTGATAAAATTCAAAAAAGATGTGTTTCTTTAATTAAGATGTAAAACCTAAAAAACATAAATATATGGAAACAATTAACTTGCAAAACCCAATCATTACTGCATTTGCTAAGATATTTGATGAAGCAAGAGAATGCCACAAAAATGCAGACATAATTAAAAATGTGCCGCAAAAATTAAATGAGGAACTTAAAATTGCTCAAAGATTTCTTCAAACTGAAAGCATTGAAGAATGTATAATAATGAGTTATATGGTTATCAAAACGATAGAAAATGAAGATTTTGTTACAGAAAAAGATATTAAAAATTTCGTTAATCCAATTAAAGCGGTGGAGATATTAAATTACTCTTCTGCTATGAACAATCTTTTGAATAGAAGATACCTTTTCAAAATCAAAGAGATAGATTATAGTTCCAAACATCATTATGTCTTAAATGAAAACATTTTAAATGCCGCAAAAAATGGACAAGACATTGATATTAATAACTTAAATGAACCTATTAAAAAATTTGATGATATACATGATTTGTTAGAATACATTTTTGGTGAAGTGGATACTGATAGAATAAGAATAAAACTTTTGAACTTTAGAAACAGAAGAAATTATTATGATGAAGATGAAGAAGAAATGATAAAAAATGAATTTGACACATTGATAAAAAATCACACTCATATTCCTTTTATTAAATATGTTCATCAAAACTTGAATCTTGTTAATGCTTATATCTATTTGTTTATTGTATGGGAATATATTTTAGGTTGCCCTTATTCAGATGTTCTGGATGCTTTAGATAAATTAAAATTGAAAAGATCAGATAAAATAAAATACATTAAAAAACTCAATGATAAATCTAATCAATTGATAGAACTAAATCTTATTGAAGAACATGAAGTAAACAATCCTTTCAAAATAGATATTGGCAAATTCAAACTTACTGAAAAATCTATTAATACTCTTATTGAGTTCAAGATTCTTTCAGAAGATGTAAAAAACAAGCAAAGCAAGGTATCTCACACAAATGTCATTCAACATAAAGATATTAAACCAATTCAATTGTATTTCAATAAAAATACAAAAGAACAAATTGAAAGATTATTTGAAATTTTTTCTGATGAATCCATCAAAGAAATTCAAACACGATTAAAAGAAAATGGAATGCCATCCGGAATATCAGTATTGCTATATGGTTATCCTGGAACTGGAAAAACAGAAGTGTGCAAACAGTTAGCATATCATACTAAAAGAGATATTTTTCACATAGAAATAAGTAGTGTAAGATCAATGTATTATGGTGAAACAGAAAAAAATATTCAAAAGATTTTTGAACAATATAAAAGATTAGCACAATCATCAGAAAAAACACCTATTTTATTATTCAATGAAATGGATGCTATACTTGGCAAAAGAACAACTATGGAATTTTCTACATCAAGAGTAGAAAATATTATTCAAAATGTAATACTAGAACATCTTGAAAATTTTGAAGGTATATTATTAGCCTCTACAAATATCATTAAAAACATTGACCCTGCTTTTGAAAGAAGATTTTTATTCAAAGTAGAATTTGAAAAGCCATCTGAAAGAATCAGGTCAAAAATTTGGAAAGATAAATTACCATTCCTTTCAGAAGAAGATTGTATGGAATTAGCAAGTAAATTTGAATTTTCAGGTGGACAAATTGCAAACATTCAAAAAAAATGTTTAATCTACAAAATAACAAATGGCCAAGATCCAAATTATTTTATTGTAGAAAAATTTTGTGAAGAAGAAGAATGGGATGTAAAAGATTTTTTGTGAGTTGAATTTTGAGATTAAATTTTAGTGCTATTTTATTTACCCATAAATTATTTTCTAAAATCCTGTTTTAGTTACTATTCTGGTAATTAAAAACGATTAAAAAGACAAATTTCACGCAGAGTTCGCAAAGAATAAGAACGCAAAGCACGTACCTTTGCGACCTTTGCGAAATACTTTAGGTTCTTTGCGTGAAGAATATACATAACTGAAAAGTAATTCTATTTCTTAAAAATGATAAGCGGCTAAATTTATTTATAACCGGCAATATATTTTGATGAAAAAGAAGTTTTTTGTCTAAAATGCCTTTAATTTTGCGGGCATAAAATTACTACTTATGAAATTCACAAAAATTATTGTGTCTGCAATCACTTCAATGTTAATTACAAATTCTACTTTCTCACAAAATCCACAATTTCCAAACAGAGGATGTGGTACTCCTGTTCCAGATCAGCAATGGGAAAATCACTTCCAGCAACTCATTCAGCAATATGTTCAACAGCATCCTGAACTAATAGATAACATCACTGGTAAAGTAAATGGCAATAATCAAATTCAAGCCAATTATACTATTCCAGTTATTATCCATGTTATTCACGGAGGACAAGCAGTAGGCACATACCCTAATTTAGCAAATGGGCAATTAGTTTCTCAAATACAAGTATTAAATGAAGATTTTGCTGGCATTGGATACAATACATCTACTTATCCATCTAATGCTTTTGTAAATTATGCCGCTTCTTTACCTGCAGCAAATAAAGATGGAAATGGCCGTGTTAAAATTGCAAATACCGGTATCCAGTTTTGTTTAGCCACAAAAGATACCCTTGGAAATATCTTACCTGAACCTGGCATAGATAGAGTTAATTACAATTCACTTCCTGCTTTAACGGGAACATTTACTTCAAAAAACCCTGCTGCTGCTGCATATAACACTCCTTCTAAATTTCAAGGATTTATTGATGGTTACATCAAAAAAAATACTATCTGGAATGTAAGTAAATACTTAAATATATGGGTTACAGATGAAAACGCTTCTGTAGGTCTTTTAGGATATGCTACCTTTCCTTATCTAAGTGGCTTAACTGGAATACCCGGTAGTACTGGAACTTCCACAACTGATGGTTTTTGGTGCTGGGCTAAAGCATTTGGTTCTATCAACATTTATCCAAGCGGAACTTATGACCCAACTTATAAATATGGAAGAACCTGTACCCATGAAATCGGTCACTGGTTAGGGTTAAGACATATTTGGGGTGATGGAACTTGTGCTACTGATTATTGTAATGATACGCCACCTGCTCAAACAGCCAATTACGGTTGTCCTACTTATCCTTTTCATTCAGGAACATGCGCTGGAAATTCACCTAATGGCGAAATGTTTATGAATTTTATGGACTATACCGACGATCCTTGTATGTATATGTTCACTGTAGACCAAACCACTCGTATTCAAACAGCAATGGCTAACTCTCCTTACAGAAAATTTTTAGGCACCCATGGATTATGCTCTACTTCTGCTGCTACACTTAATGTTTCATTTACTGCTCCTTCTTCTGCTTGTGCTGGTGTAGCCGTTACAATGACTAATAATACCACTGGTTCTCCTACTCCTACTTATACATGGGTTGTAACACCAACTGCGGGAGTTACATATAATCCAAATCAAAATGCAACAAACCCATCCATTACATTTGCAAATGGAGGTACTTATACTATTACACTTACTGCCAGCAATGGAACTGTTGGTACTGCGTCTCAAACAATTAGCATTACTCAATTATCTGTAACTTCCAATCAAACAAGTGTAACATGCAATGGTGGTAGCAATGGAAGTGCTACTGTTACTGTAAGTGGCGGAACACCATCTTACTCTTATACTTGGGCTCCTACTGGCGGCAATGCTGCTACTGCTTCTGGTTTAACTGCTGGTAATTACACCGTTACAATAAAAGATGCTAATAACTGCTCTACTACTAAAACTTTATCCATCACTCAACCTCCTGCTTTGAGTGTTACTGTAAATCAAACTAATGTTTCTTGCAATGGTGGTAATAACGGAAGTGCTACCGTTTCAGTAAGTGGTGGAACTCCATCTTACTCTTATACTTGGGCTCCTACTGGCGGCTATGCTGCTACCGCTTCTGGTCTAACTGCTGGTAATTATACCGTTACTATTAAAGATGCTAATAACTGCTCTACTACTAAAACATTATCCATCACTCAACCTCCTGCTTTGAGCGTTACTGCTAATCAAACCAATGTTTCTTGCAATGGTGGTAATAACGGAAGTGCTACTGTTACTGTAAGTGGCGGAACACCTGCTTACTCTTATACTTGGGCTCCTACTGGCGGCAATGCTGCTACCGCTTCTGGTCTAACTGCTGGTAATTATACCGTTACTATTAAAGATGCTAATAACTGCTCTACTACTAAAACATTATCCATCACTCAACCTCCTGCTTTAAGCGTTACTGCTAATCAAACTAATGTTTCTTGCAATGGTGGTAATAACGGAAGTGCTACCGTTTCAGTAAGTGGCGGAACGCCTGCTTACTCTTATACTTGGGCTCCTACTGGTGGCAATGCTGCTACCGCTTCTGGTTTAACTGCTGGTAATTACACCGTTACTATTAAAGATGCTAATAACTGCTCAACTACTAAAACTTTATCTATCACTCAACCTCCTGCTTTGAGTGTTACTGTAAATCAAACTAATGTTTCTTGCAATGGTGGTAATAACGGAAGTGCTACCGTTTCAGTAAGTGGCGGAACGCCTGCTTACTCTTATACTTGGGCTCCTACTGGTGGCAATGCTGCTACCGCTTCTGGTTTAACTGCTGGTAATTACACCGTTACTATTAAAGATGCTAATAACTGCTCAACTACCAAAACTTTATCCATCACTCAACCATCCGCTTTAAGCGTTACTGTTAATCAAAACAATGTTTCTTGCAATGGTGGTAACAACGGAAGTGCTACTGTTACAGTAAGTGGAGGAACTCCTTCTTACTCCTATACTTGGGCTCCTACTGGCGGTAATGCTGCTGCCGCTTCGGGTTTAACTGCTGGTAATTACACCGTTACAATAAAAGATGCTAACAACTGCTCTACTACTAAAACTTTATCTATCACTCAACCATCCGCTTTAAGCGTTACTGTTAATCAAACTAATGTTTCTTGCAATGGCGGTAATAACGGAAGTGCTACCGTTTCAGTAAGTGGTGGAACACCTGCCTACTCTTATACTTGGGCTCCTACTGGTGGCAATGCTGCTACCGCTTCTGGTTTAACTGCTGGTAATTATACCGTTACTGTAAAAGATGCTAATAATTGCTCTATCACTAAAACCTTAAATATATCACAACCAGCACCAATTAATACATCAGTAACAATAAGTGGTGGAACTCTTACTGCACTTCAAACAGGAGCTTCATATCAATGGGTTGATTGTAATAATGCTTATGCTCCAATTGCTGGCGCTACGAATATCTCCTATGTTGCACCAAGTAATGGATCTTATGCTGTTATCATAACAGTAGGTTCATGCTCTGATACAAGTGCATGTCAAGTTATCACAGCCATTTCAGGTATTTCAGTAAGTAACCAAATTCAAATTTATCCAAATCCAGCAAATGAATTTATTTACATTGATGGCGTTAATCCGATGAGCAAAATAGAAATGTATGATGCCATTGGAAAATTAATTATTACAGAAAAAGTAATTTCTAACAGCATCAAATTAAATACACATAATTTAGATGAAGGTGTTTACTTTATACGAATTACATCTAATGAAAGTGTCTTAAACAAAAAGGTAATTATTAAGAAATAAAAAAATTGGGATTATCTGAAAAAGAACTAAAGGATATTAAACCTTTCTGATTTTCAGATAATCCCAAACTGTTTTAAAAACAGATATTATTATTAAATTTTAAACCTTTTCTGCTAATTTTGATTCAATAACTTGAATAAGATATTGGGCGGGGACAACACCAGATTGTCTCCACAAAATGATACCACTTTTAAATAAAATAAGCGTTGGTACTCCTTGAATATTGTAATAAGACGCAGTTAAAGGATTTTTATCTACATCTACTTTGATAACCTTTACCTTATCGCCCATTTTTTGAGCAACTTCTTTTAGAATAGGAGCCATCATTTTACAAGGTCCACACCATTCAGCAGAAAAATCTACTAATACAGGCGTTTCTCCATTGATTAATTGATGAAAGTTTGTTGATTCAGTCATAATTGTAAGTTTTAGTTGTTATTGATTTTAGTTGTTTGATTATTTGGTTTGATCTCTGATAATTTAGATTTATAATTTTCAGGAAATTGAATATGCCAAACACCTCTTATATCATACAATTCGTAATTTTTTGCTTTATCATCAGGATAATATTCATTTAATGCAATCATTGTAACATCAGGAATATCAGTATTTGGATTTCCATGGCAAGTCAAGCAAATTTGAGCGATGTAAATTGGGGTAAAAAAATGAATGGTATTTTCTTTTTTAATAATAGTAGGTGTTTTAGCTTGAGTTTTCTGATACATTTCAAGAACTTTTTGTTCTAAAGAATCAGGTTCATTTTTAGGATTTCTTATTTTCAATGAAGTTCTTTTGGCTTTAATACCATAATATTGTGATAATGAATCTGTAATTGGAATCGCATGAATATTACAGTATTTCACTGCTTCGTATGGTCCTAATTCATCAAGTGCTTTGTTTAATTGAGTAAGTAAGCCAGCATACATCATCTTGGCTAACTTTGTGCCTTCTGATGCATAAAAAGTAGAATCTTCTTTTGCTAATTTAGTAGTTGATTCTACTTCATTTGGAGTGTGAGATGAATTGCATTGAACCAATAGAAGCAGTGAAATAACTGAAACAACATACTTCATAAGATGTTATTTTTGAATGGGTAATCCAAGAGATTGCCAATTTGAAATTCCACCATCTAAATTAACCACTTTGTATCCTTTTTTTGCAAGAACTTCTGCAGCACCAGCACTTCTTCTTCCACTTCTGCAATAAACTAATATAGTTTTGTTTTTATCCAACTTTGAAATTTCTTGTTCAAAGGTATTAGAATAAAAATCAATGTTTATTGCATTAGGAATTTTACCTTCACTTACTTCTTCTGCCGTTCTAACATCTACTAGTATTGTATTTTTATCAGAAAGTAATTTTTGAAATTCCTGTGGAGACACTGTTTTAAAGTTTGCATTTTGAGCGCAAGCAAAAAATACAACACTTAAAAGTGTAGTTAAAGTTGATTTAAGGATAATGGATTTCATAGTTTTTAATTTTAAGGTTAATGATTGTTTAGAAATTTAAGTTGGTCCAAGGTCCTGCATTATGAACCTCTAAACCATGTTTTTCAAGAATAGCTTTAGCCGAAGCACTTCTCATTCCAGAAGCACAACATACTAAAATAGGTTGTTTCATTTTTTTAATTTCAGAAATTTTACTTTCTAAATTTTGTAATGGGATATTTTTTGCTCCGTTAGGATGACCCATTTTAAATTCTGCAGGTGTTCTAACATCAATAATTGTGCCACCTTGTTCAATTATTTTTTTGTAATCTTCTCTTGTTTTCATACCAAAAAGTTTTTTTAAGAAGTTCATAATTTTTAGTTTTTAGTTTTTAATTTTAGTTTTTAATTTTTTTATTTTTTGTGATAATTAATTATCTTTTATACTAATTCACCTTCATAAGAAAGGACGCCCCCGAAGAGGTTATTTACATTTTTAAATCCAACACTTACCATGTATTGGCAAGCTGTAGTACTTCTACCGCCATTACGACAGTAAACATAATAATCTTTGTTTCTGTCTAATTCATCAATTTTTTCAGGAAACTCTGCAGAAGAAATGTCGATATTAAGAGCATTAGGAATATGCCCAGATTGATACTCTGCAGGTGTTCTTACATCAATGATTACTGCATTTGGATTTTTTTTGATTTCATTTTCAAATTCATTGCTTGTGAGTTCTTTGTACATAGTTTTTGAGTTTTAAGTTGTTGATATTTATTGATAGGGGCGTATTGCTATACGCCCTTACACTTTGATGTTCTATAGATAGTGGCGTATCGCCAAACACCCTTACATTTTTTGTACGAGCGAAAAATTTTTTACCCTTACATAGTACAGGATGCTTGTAAAATTGGCAGTCCTTCTTGTTGAGAAATGGCTGAAAAACCACCTTTAATATCAATAATATTATTAAATCCATTTCTTTTTAAGATACTTGAAGCTATCATACTTCTGTATCCTCCTGCACAGTGAATGTAATAAGTTTGATTTTTATCTAATTCATTTAGTTGTTTAGGTAGAAAATCTAATGGTATATTTTTAGCATTTTCAAGATGTGCATTGTTGTATTCTGTTGGCTTACGAACATCTATTACATTGATATTTTCTGCTTTCAATCTTTTTGCAAATTCTGCAGCATCAATTTGATGTATATCTGATATTTTTTCTTTTGATCTAATCCAGGCATCCATTCCTCCTTCTAAATAACCTAAACAATTTTCATAGCCAACGCGAGCTAATCTGATAATAGCTTCTTTTTCTCTGCCCTCGGGAGTAACTAATAGAATTGGCGTTTTTAGATCCTCAATTAAAGCACCTACCCATACTGCAAATGGGCCACCATCTAATCCTATATTGATAGAACCGGGAATATGTGCATTTGCAAAATCAGATGGATTGCGAGTATCTAAAACGATTGTTTGATTATTCATTTTTGCCTTAAATTCTTCTACACTTAATGGAATGTATTCTCTTTCAATAACATTATCAATGCTTTCATAACCAAGTTTGTTTAATAAAGCATTCTTCGGGAAATATTGCGGAGGTGGCAATAAACCTGTGGTTGCTTCTTTTACAAACCCATCTTTTGAGATATTTTGTAAAGCCCAATTTTTCTTTTTTTGATTTCCTAGTGTGTCAAAAGTTTCTTTTCCGATATTTTTTCCACATGCAGAACCTGCACCATGTCCGGGATATACAATAATATCATCAGGTAAAGGCATTATTTTATTTCTCAATGATTCATATAACAATCCTGCTAATTCTTTTTCAGTAAGATTACCTTTAACAGCCAAATCAGGTCTTCCAACATCTCCAATAAATAAAGTATCTCCTGTAAAAATATATCTTTCTTTTCCTTCTTCATCAATGAGTAGATAACAGGATGATTCTAATGTATGTCCTGGTGTATGTAATACTTTGATAGTAATGTTACCTATTTTAAATTCTTCTCCATCTTTTGCAATGTAAGCATCAAAATTAGGTTCAGCATGTGGTCCATATACAATTTGGGCTCCTGTCTTTTTAGCAAGATCAAGGTGACCGCTTACAAAATCAGCGTGGAAGTGTGTTTCAAATACATACTTAATTTTTGTTCCACGTTCTTTTGCTTTTTGAATATATGACTCTACTTCTCTAAGAGGATCAATAATGGCGGCTTCGCCATTAGATTCAATATAGTACGCGGCTTCTGCTAAGCAGCCAGTGTACATTTGTTCTACATAGTGTTTCATAGTTTTGGGATTTTAGGGTTTGTTTTTGTTGATAGGGGCGTTATAGCCATACGCCTTTTATTGATTTTGAATAAATTTGTAAATTTCAGTTGATATTGTGCTAAAAAGAATAATTATCAAAAAATAAGCATAAGATTTTTTTAGAGTTAAAACATTAGCAATTTTATTAAGATATATGCCTATAAAAATTCCAATAATGGAAAGAATTGTAAACACCACAATCATTGTTATATGTTCTGATTGAAAATGATGGATATTTAGTAAAGTGCCAATAAAAGCATTTATGGTAATGACAAATAATGAAGTACTTGTAGCATTTTTAATAGGTAGTTTGTATATTGACATTAAAGCTGGGACAATAATAAATCCACCACCTGCCCCAATAGATGCAGATAAAAAGCCAACAAGAAAAGATTGTATGAGATATTTTAAATTAAATGTTGATTGAATAGATGTAGTGTGAGATGATTGTTCATTAGAATCTTTATTAAGCATTTTGTATATGATAACAGAAAGTGTAATTACAAATAAACTCATTATTAAATTGTCTTTTGTAAATGTCAAAGCATTGGTCTCTAAAATTTTTGAAGGAATTGCTGGTAAAATGATTTTTTTAGTAATAAAGAAACTCAAAAGCAAAGGAATTGAAAAAGATATAGCCACTTTAATATCCAGTGTTTTTTCTTTTAGTTGTTTGATTGTTCCTACCAGTGCAGAAATACCCACAATCAGCAAAGTATAATTACCTGCTAATTCTGGTGAAATTCCCATAAAATACACCAATACAGGAAAGGATATTATAGCCCCACCAGAACCAAATAGTCCAAGAACTATACCGATGAATACGGCTAATATGTAACCAATTACTTCCATTATTCAAAAGACGATTCAATGCAAGTAAGTAAGTTTAGAAATTTCTTATTTCCAAGAGAATAATAACTGTTTTTTCCTTCTCTGCGTAAATTCAATACATTTTTATTTTTTAGAATACTTAAATGATGAGAAACTACTGCTTGTTCAAGACCCAATTCTTCCTGAAATTGTGTAACAGTCATTTCCTTATTTACTTTTAATAAAGCAATAATGTAAAGGCGAATTGGATGAGCTAATGCTTTAATTCTTTCTGATGCTTCAATCCATTCTTTTTCTAAATAAGCTGGTTTTGATTTTGTATTCATACTTTTAATTTTCGCATGCAAATATACATATAACTATCTATATGTGTCAATATGTATATGTGTTTTTTAAGAATTTTTGTGAAATGGGTAGTTTTTTAAGGTATGTTGATGGTTATAAAACCAATAATTGCTCATAGTTTCTACTTAAATCCTTATTCAATTAATCTTCTATATTTGTTTAATTTAATTATTATAAATTCTAATAATGTTAATGAATTTAATCGTTTTTATGCTATTTTTTAATATTTTTTTACACAATAAAAAACAATTATTATTCGTATAATATAGAAAAAATTAAAAGTTATGTTATCAAATAGTTGGTATAATTTAATATCAGATGTTCGTAATGATATAGTTTTTCAAAATAGAAACAAAAATTATGGAGCATATCAATTAAGAAAAGAGTATAATAAAACCATTACTTCTATTTTATTGTCAATGATTTTATCTGCTTTGTTTGCATTTGGAGTATATAAACTAATTGAAAAATTTATACCTGAAGATGATGTTATAGAAAATATAAAATATGAATCTACTCAAGTTGATATAACACCTCCTCGTGAATTAAAAAATGAATTACCGCTTCCTACTCCACCATCACTTCCATCTAATATAAAAACTATTCAACATCTTGCACCTGTTATTAAAAACGAAATGACAGATGAAGAAAAAGTGCCATCGCAAGAAGAATTAAACAATTCAAATATTGGCACTCAAACTCAACAAGGAAGTGAAGATGATGGTGTTATTCAGGTTCCTGATGAAAACCAAGGTAATAGTGTAATTGAATCTAAAGCTCCTGAAATTTTTACAGTTGTGCAAATAATGCCTGAATTCCCAGGTGGAAAAAATGAAATGGACAAGTTTATTCAAAAAAATATAGTTTTTCCTCAAATAGCAATTGAATCAGGAATAAGTGGAAAATGTTATGTTGGTTTTATAGTTAATGAAGATGGAAAAATATCAAACATAGAAATCTTAAAAGGAGTACCTGGTTGCCCTGAATGTGATAAAGAAGCTATTAGAGTAATAAAATCAATGCCTGAATGGGAACCAGGAAAACAAAATGGGAGAGAAGTAAAAGTTTATATTACTTTGCCTATTAACTTTGTCGTGAAATAGTTTTTGTTTTAATTTTGTTGAAACTTTTTGGAAAACATCTAATATAATATTGAAATTTTTAAATTAAAGTATTCGCAAATAAATTTCAATTTTCCTTTCATCCTTTTTTGTTTAAAGTTTTTGATTCACTACTTTAAAACATTCAAAAATCAATACTATCAATTAAATTGTCATATAAATGAATTCTATTTTGCCATAAAAATGTCTTTACATTTGACATAAATTTGTCTATTGAATAAAAAAACTCTCAAAACTGAATATACAATCTTAAATTAAATTGACGATTGGTTAAATAATTTGGAACTGCATACATTCTGCCTGTTACATCTTTTAACCATGTATATGAAACGGTATTATTTACCTGCAATAAATTAAACACTTCTAAAAATAACCACGCATTTTGTATATGATTAAATAAATTATTTGATTTCTTTGTTCTGTCGGGCTTTAAGAACTGATAAGCAAATCCAATATCTACTCTTCTGTAAAATGGCATTCTGTTTACTTGCTGCCATCTTTTATGATTGGGCGGACCAAAAGGTAAGCCAGTACCAAAAATTAAATTCATATTCATTTTGAAATCTGGGAGTTTGGGTAAATAATCCTGAAAAAATAAATTGAATGTTACTAACTTATCCGTTGGTCTTGGAATATAGTCCGGATCTATTTTTACACTATCTACTGCTTTTTGATCAAATGTATACCCCGGAATAATCATCTGCCCTTCTTTATTGTAATATACATAATGGATATAGTTTGGACTTTTCTCCATTGTTTTGAGCAAGCCCACAGACAACCAGCTTTCTAATCCTTTTACAAATTCACCTGTTATTCTAAAATCTGCACCTGTTGCATATCCAGTAGCATTATTGTTTGCAAAGTATCTGATGCGAACATTATCAATTTCATAAGGTATGATATTATTTAATTGTTTGTAATACGCTGCCATACTCATTTTGAATGGGCGATTCCAGAGTTGCAAGTCCTTATCTGCTGATAAAACAAAGTGAATAGATTGTTGTGCTTTTACATTAAGATGTAAATTCCCCTGAATATCTCTTAACTCTCTGTAAAATGGCGGTTGATAATAAAATCCTGTTGAAAATTTCATCAACCATTTGCTTGTGATAGATGGCTTATAGGCGATTGTGGTGCGAGGTGAAAAAACATATTGATGATTAACTGTCCAATAGTTTCCACGAACTCCAAATGTTACATACCATTTTTTTTCATCAGAATTATTTTCCCAATTGATTTGATGATAGTGCATAAAACGAAAAGATTGTAAATTATTTGAAGTTTTATAGACATCATTTAGAATAATATCATTAGTTGAATACGGAATGCTATAACCTGCAGAATCATTATATCTCCACTCATTTAGTTTATCCTGTATTTGTTCATACTGAAATCT
Organism: Bacteroidia bacterium; assembly: GCA_035405785.1. Classification (GTDB taxonomy): domain Bacteria; phylum Bacteroidota; class Bacteroidia; order B-17B0; family Aurantibacillaceae; genus BPGX01. The sequence goes on along the minus strand of DAONJS010000001.1, from coordinate 135,881 downwards.
GATGCCATTGAAAATTTGAATTCTGTCTGAATATTGATAAGTGCTTTTTAATTCAGAATAAGCAACCTGTGCATTCAATTTGTTTCTGCCGTTTTCAATGTAAGTACCTACACCTCTGTTAAATGCAACTTGTGCAAAACTTGGACTTCCCGGGTCTGCTTCTAATTGATCAATAAGATATTGTCCTTGAACTGTGTATAATTCTTTTTCAGAAGTAAAGTAATGTGAATTTATCCATTTGAATTTTAATTTAGAGTTGGGTTTAAAAATTAAACTCATAGCATTCACAAGTGTTTGATAATGCATTTGTGATTTTCCATCAAAATAAACTGTAAGACGCACTGCATTATTTACAGTTCCAAAATCTGTTTGACGAGTAGATGGAATCACTAAAAACAAATTATCAGAATAAATACTTAATACTTCTGCTGAAAAAACGGGCGAAATATTGAAAGTTAGAAATAATTGTGCGTCCCAGAAGGTAGGACGATAATCACCTTTTGTATCAAGAGTTTTCAAAAGATATTGATTAGTTTTATATCTTGAAGCAAAAGACCACGCCACTAAATGATTTTTACTAATTCCTTCCAGATGTAAATTATTGACGAGTAATCCTGCTGATGCACTGCCTTTGAATTTAGTGGGCTTGCGGTATTGTATATCTAATACTGATGAAAGTTTATCGCCATATTTTGATTCAAAACCACCTGCAGAAAACTGAATGCTTTGAACCATTTCAGGATTGGGCAAACTCAAACCTTCTTGCATCCCGCTTCTTACAAGAAAAGGACGATATACTTCTATATCATTGATGTAAGTAAGATTTTCATCAAAGTTTCCACCACGCACAGAATAGCCCGATGACAATTCATTATTGCTTGTTACGCCCATTTGTGTTTTAATTAAATCTTCTATATTTCCAGTTGTAGTAGGAAGTTTGAAAAACAATTGTGGTTGAATAGTTTGCATTTCGGACGGTTGAGATTCATAAACTATATTCACATCAGTAATTACATTAGAAAATTCTAATTCCACATTCAACACTCGTGTTTCATTCTCTTTGAGTTCAATAGTTTTTTGAACTTTTTTGTAATTGATATTGTAAAAAACAATTGTCCACTTTTTGTTAGCAGGAAGTGTTAATTGATATTCTCCTTTTGAATTTGTAATGGTTAAAATTGTTGGATTTTCAATAGCAACAACTTGAATATCTGGAACTCCTTTACCAGATGTGTCTTTTACAACACCTTTTAGAATGCCTGTATTTTGAGCAAAAATAGAGTTTATGGAAATTAAGAAAAAAATAATCAATAGACATTGAAAACGAATTTGAAAAAATATTTTGGTAGATTTTTTTTTCACAGGGGCTAAAATAAAGGAAAATCAATAACGAAAGAAAAGGGAAATTATTTTAAGGATGTGCATGAAAAAGTTTTATTACTTTTTATCCACTCAAAATTATTTACCGATGAGACGCAGAGACACAAAGTTTATTTAGTTTTTGAGTACTAATGCTTTCAATAGGCATGTTAATATTTATCTAAACATTCTGTGCGTAAAAAAATTACCCACATTAAAAATCCCATCACTAAAAAATCAATATTTACTTACAAATTCAAAACATCTTTCATTTGAAAGATACCTTTTTTGTCTTTGATAAATTCTGCAGCAAGCACTGATCCTATTGCGAAACCTTTTCTTGAATAAGCGTGATGTGAAATACTGATTTCATCTATATCACTTAAATAATGAACAGCATGGTATCCTTTTTCATCACCACATCTGCGAGCACTGATGTGTAAAGTTTTATCATCTGGATGTAATGACCATTTTTCTTTTTGATAAATTTTTAATATCGGTTTTGCAATAGAAATAGCCGTTCCACTTGGTGCATCCTTTTTTTGAGTATGATGGGCTTCTATAAGAGACACATTGTATTCAGGATATTTTCTAATAAGATTTGCAACAAACTCATTGATTTTGAAAAACAAATTGACACCTATGCTAAAATTAGAAGCATATAATATTGTTTGATTTTTTTGTTTGCAAATATTGATGATTTCATCTAATTTATCATACCAGCCAGTAGTGCCAACTACAACGGGTAAATTTGCTTCAAAACATTTTAGAATATTTTGATATGCCGATTCTGGATTTGTAAATTCTATTGCTACATCGGCTTTTGAGTTAGTTAAAGTAGTGGAATCCCATTTATCTTTTGAAGTTAATTTTAAAACAATTTGATGGTTTCTTTGAATGGCTATTTCTTCAATAATTTTGCCCATTTTGCCATAACCTATTAATGCAATTTTCATTTTATAGAATTTTTATTTTTAATTATAAGTTATGTTACTACTCATCCACTAATTAAATTTTTTACCGCGAAGGCGCAGAGACGCAAAGTTTAATTTTAAGCGAATAGTAACAATAATTCATATTTAAATTTTCATTTAATATTCAAATCTCTAATGGCGGTTTTTACAATTTCTTCTCCATAAGCCATTCCAGCAGTTGCGGCAGGAGAAGGCGAATTGATAACATGCAAAATTCTTCCATCTGGTTTCATATAAAAATCATCCAACATATTACCATTTTCATCTAATGCCATTGCCCTAATACCACAACGAGATGGCACAATATCATCCATTTTTAATGACGGAATAAGTTTTTGTAATCTTTTCAAAAAAAACTTTTTACTAAATGCTCCTCTGTATTCATCAATGCCAAATTTCCAGTGCTTTGCAAAAAATTTCCATGTACCTTTAAATGAAAATGCTTCTACTGTGTCTTTCAAACTAAATGCTGTTTTCGAATATCCTTCTCTTGCAAATACAAATACAGCATTAGGACCACATTCTACTCCACCATGTATCATTCTTGTAAAATGCACACCTAAAAATGGAAATTGTGGATTGGGCACAGGGTAAATTAAATTCCTGACTTTGTTCACTGCTTCAGGTGTTAAGTCATAATAATCACCTCTAAATCCAACAATAGCAACTTTACTTTGAGTAACCTTTTTTCCTGCTAATCTATCTGCTTGCAATCCTGCACAAACAATTGCATATTTTGACTTAATAATACCTTTGTTAGTATGAATGATAACTTCATTTTCATTTTGTTCTAAGTGTGATGTTGCAGTATTTAGTAAAATATTATTTTGAGTATTTCTGTTTTTCATCAACTCTGCCATTTTTCTTGCGGCCGCAGGAAAATCAATTATTCCAGTGCATGGCACATAAATAGCTTTAATTCCTTCGCAGTTTGGTTCTATTTCTTTAATTCTATTGCTATCAATCATTTCAATACCTTCAACATCATTTGCTAATCCATTTTGAAAAACTTTATTAAGATGTGGCAATTCTTTTTCATCCGTAGCAACAATAATTTTTCCGCAAACATCATGTGGTATTTTATGCTCTTTTGCAAAGGCAACTAATTCTCTTCTGCCTTTTACACAATTGATGGCTTTGTAAGAACCTGGCTTGTAATAAATGCCTGAATGTATAACACCAGAGTTTCTGCCTGTTTGATGTTTGGCTAATTCGGACTCTTTTTCAATCAATACAATTTTTTTATCAGGAAAATACAAAGACATTTTGTAAGCTACTGCACAGCCAATAATTCCGCCTCCTATGATAGCAATGTCTGTTGAATCTAATGTATTCATACTATTTTAATTTTTCAATCAGTTGTGATAAATCTAAATTTTCTTGCTGACCACATGTAATGTCTTTTAATGCAATACTTTTATTTTGTTGTTCTTGTTCACCAATAATTCCGACATATTGAAATCCTTTTTTAGAAGCATATTCAAAACACTTTTTCAATTTATCTTTTTGATGATATACTTCTGCAGATATATAATCCTTTCTTAATAATTGAGCAATTTGAAAAGCGTAAGTAATTTGTGCCTCATCCATAAAAACAAGTAAAACTTTTGCTGGTGGAAAATTATTGAGATGTTCAGGAAATAAATTTGCTTCGGACATTACATCATAAATTCTATCAATACCAAAAGAAATGCCTACGCCGCTAACACCTGGAAAATCAAATATTCCAGTTAAGTCATCATAACGTCCACCTCCTAAAATACTTGATGATAAGTTGCCCACATTTGCTTTTGCTTCAAAAATACATCCTGTATAATAATTTAATCCTCTTGCTAATGTTACATCAAAATCTAATTTTATGTTTAATAAATTTTGTCTATAAAAATTCAAAATGTAATAAATTTCATCTATACCTTTTTGCAAAGTAGTATTATCAATGCTTTTCAGAGATTCTAATTTTTCAAAATTATCATTTTTCAATAAGATATAATCAAATAATTTATTAATTTGATTTTCATTCAATCCTAATTTCAACATTTCTGATTTTACAGTATCAACATCTGCTTTATCTAATTTGTCAATTAAAACTACGAGTTCATTAAAGTATTCAGAAGCACCAATACTTTCAATAATTCCTGCAATGATTTTTCTATTGTTGATTTTAAGCGTAACAGGGATTTTTAGTGAAGAAAAAACATCATTGATTAATTGAATGAGTTCTACTTCCATCAAGAGCGATGATGTACCTATCACATCTGCATCACATTGAACAAATTCTCTGTATCTGCCTTTTTGTGGCTTATCTGCTCTCCATACAGGTTGAATTTGATATCTCTTAAATGGAAAAGTAATAGTGTGTCTGTATTGTGCTACATATCTTGCAAATGGAACTGTTAAATCATATCGTAATGCTCTTTCGGTAATGTGTTCTGAATTGTATGGTTTTTCAAGCATTTTAGAAAATTCACTCAATAAAAGGTCTTTGTTTTTACTTTCATGCAAACGAGAGTTTAAAATTTTGAAAAGCAATTGATCGCCTTCTTCTCCGTATTTTCCAGTTAATGTAGAAAGATTTTCAATAGCAGGTGTTTCAATAGGTTGATAACCGTATAATTCAAAATATCTTTTAATGGTTTCAATAATATAGTTTCTCTTTTTGACTTCAATAGGCGAAAAATCTCTTGTGCCTCTTGCTGTTTGTGCTTTCATAAAATGAATTTATTTTTCTAACAAACTTTATTGTTCTGTTCTTTTGTAATTGATGATTAAATTGTCAAATTTAATTTTTTATAATGTTCCATTCTTTAATCCAAAATTTTACACCTCTGCGAATACCTTTGTATTTCATTGCAATGTGAAATGTTTCTTTGGGATATTGATGGAATACAAATTTTATTTCTTCAAAATTTCCATAATCTAAAACACGCTTGATATATTTTTCAAGAAAAGTTGTATTGTCAGGACAATCCCAGAAAAGCAATTTCAAATTATTTGGAATAGTTACTTTTTGCGTAAAATCTAATTTTTGTCGCATTACTAAACTTCTTGATTAGATAATTCAAATTTCATTTCAAAACTACTCAATTTCACAAACTCCTGAATTCTGTTATGAATTTTAATGGGGGTTAGATTTTGTAATGCTTCTGTTCCAAATTTTTCTACTGTAAAACTTGCCATTGCAGAACCAACAATAATTGCTCGTTTTAAGTTTTCAAAAGATAAATCTTTTGTTCTGCTTAAATAGCCAATCATTCCGCCTGCAAAACTATCTCCTGCACCTGTAGGGTCAAACACTTCTTCTAATGGTAAAGCTGGTGCAAAAAACACTTCATTATCGTGAAACAACAATGCACCGTGTTCGCCTTTTTTGATAATTAAAATTTTTGGTCCCATTTTCAAAATATCCTTTGCGGCTTTTTTCAAAGAGTATGTATTTGTGAGCAATCTTGCTTCTTCATCATTAATAGTTAGTATATCCACTTCAGATAGTACTTTTTTCAAGTCATCCATTGCTGTTTGCATCCAAAAGTTCATAGTATCCATCATTATCAGTTTTGGACGGCGTGATAATTGATTTAAAACTTTCATTTGAAGAGAAGGCATAAGATTTCCGAGCATTACAAATTCAGCATTTTTTGCTTTTTCGGGGACAATAGGATCAAATGAAGATAAAACATTAAGTTGAGTATCTAATGTGTCTCTGCTATTCATATCAATGTGATATTTTCCTTTCCAGAAGAAAGATTTTTCTCCTTTTTTCACTTGAAGACCCGAAAGATCAATACCTTTGGATTGTAAGAGTTTTAAAAAATTTTGGTCATAATCATCACCTACTACTGATACAAGATGAATATCTGGATAATAATAAGATGCGGCAAGGGAAATAAAACTTGCAGCACCACCTACTATTTTGTCTGTTTTACCAAAAGGTGTTTCAATAGCATCAAAAGCCACTGTTCCAATAACTAATAAACTCATAATTTTTTTTGGCAAATGTATTATTTATTTTGCACTTGATGAAAGGGAAAAAATATACCTTTCACACAAAAATCCCAGAATTAAAAATCTAACTAATTTTTCCTATTCTGTAGTTGTAAAATTTTTTTATACTTTAAATATGTAGCATAAGCTGAAATCCTTGCTATGTGCCATCCTGCAATTCCATCTAAAAATCCAAGGTGTAAAATATAATGGTCTATAAATTTTGCAACAGGATTAATAATTAAATTCCACCAGTATGCTTTAATCCCCTTTTCAAAATAAGCTTTTGAAGCAATATCTGTAAAATAATTTACTTGTTTATAGTGGTCATCTAAAGTATAGTAACTATAATGGAGTATATTGCCCTTCAAATATCCTGTTACTTTATCTCCTTCAAACATTTCAAATTTATCATGTGGATTGATACCTCTCCATTCACCTTTGTTTCTATTCCACAAACGCAATTTTCTATCAGGATACCAATTTGAATGTCTTACCCAATGCCCACAATAATTCGTCATTCTATTCATATAATAACCTTGCATGTCCCATTTTCCTTTTATTTTCTGAATGTTGTTTAATAACACATCATCTAATGCCTCGTCCGCATCTAAACTTAATACCCAATCATAAGTTGCTAAATCTTTGGCTCTGTTTTTTTGTTGGATATGTCCATCAAAGGGATGTTCAAAAAATTTAACTTGACTGTATGAATATGCTATTTCCTTTGTTTTATCAATGCTTCCAGAATCTAATATCACAATTTCATCTGCAATGGGCAAAACGCTCTCTATACATCTTTTGATATTTTTTTCTTCATTAAAAGTAATAATTACTACAGATAATTTATCCAAATCTTTTGACATTTAATAAAGCGTTTTATCTTCTTTTAATTTCCATTTTTCAAATGCCACTAATGCTTTCTCTCTCAAAATCTGATGAGTTTTTAAAGTTCGTAGCGAGTATGGTTTTTCAATTTCTTTGTAAATAAAATCATCTGAAAAACCGATAGAATCAGCATCTTGTTTGGTATTAGCAAAATACATTTCAGAAATTCTTGCCCAATAAACAGCCCCTAAACACATCGGGCAAGGTTCACAGGATGTATAGATAACACATCCACTCAAATCAAAAGTATTTAATTTTTTGCACGCTTCTCTGATAGCCATTACTTCTGCGTGCATTGTAGGGTCATTTAGTTTTGTAACTTGATTATATCCTTCTGCTATCAACTGATTGTCTTTTACTATCACTGCACCAAATGGACCTCCACCTCTATCAACATTTTCAATAGATAATTGAATAGCCCTTTCCATCCAGTATTTATGCCAATCTTTTTCTTTTTCCATATTTCAATTTTTTATTCAATAATGATAGTAGAATTTTCAATTTTATAGTTATCGCTTTCGCAATAAATACTCCATTTTTGTTCACCAGTAGGCAAATAATGTGTTATTGTTTTTACTTCTTTGTTTCTGATTATTATATCTGAAAACAAATGTTCTACATCATTGATAAGAACTCGCCAGTATAAATTATTTGTTTCTTTATAATGCGTATTAAATCTTATTTTAAATTGATATTTCATGCAAATAATAATTACAAAAAAATTATAACTCTCCCAAAAATCCGCCAATGGTAAAATGAAATTGACCTTTGCCATTGCCAATTCCAGGATTACCATGCACATTATCAAATCCCCATCCATAATCTAATCCTAATAAGCCAAACATTGGTAAGAAAATTCTAACACCAATACCTGCACTTCTTTTCACATCAAATGGACTGAAATATTTGAACTTTGAAAAAGCATTTCCTGCTTCTGCAAAACCCAACACAAAAATGGTGGCCTGTGGATTCAATGTAAGAGGATATCGTAATTCAGCAGTATAGCGTGTTACAATAGGAGAACCATAACTATCAGAAAGTGAATTATCAGGATAACCACGCAAAGCAATAATTTCACGAGAAACAAAATTTTGGAATCCACTTAAACCACTTCCACCTAAATAAAATCTTTCAAAGGGCGAAAAACCGATATTTTTATTGTAGTACGCTAAAAATCCCCAGCCCATTTTTAAACGAAGCACCAAATTTCTTGCTTCCTTGCCTTCTGCGGCTTTTTTATTAGTAATTTGCGTAAACCATTCTGCAGTAAACTTGTATTTTTGATATTCAATGAACTTATACTTTTCTTGATTGCTCAAATCAGAAATGTTTCTATTTTTGAAAATAAAAAGTGAATAAGGCGGCGTCCATTGTCCTGTTATAGAAATGTTAGAACCATTTTTTGGAAAAATAGGAGCATCTATAGAATTACGAGAGATATTAAATGAAAAATGAAAATCATTAGCAAATCCTGAGCTTAATCCTTGAAATAAAGAGTATTTATTTAAACGATAATAATTATAATTTGCAGAGGTATAAATCTGAAAATAATCATCTGGCCATTTTAATCGCTTACCAAAACCAATTGATGAACCAATAATATCCATAAATTGTGCATTGGGATTAGTTACTTTTTTACCATCAACTTTCATTGTTTTCTTAACACCAAGTGGAGCAAATGAGGTAAAGAATACTGTACCTGTTAATGAATTTGGTCTTTTTCCACCTAACCAAGGTTCTGTGAACGAGATATTATATGATTGATAAAATGTTCCATTGGTTTGTGCCTGAATACTTAATCTTTGTCCATCTCCGCTAGGCAAAGGCGTCCATGCATCTTTTTTGAAAAAGTTTTTAGCAGAAAAATTATTAAACACTACACCTAATGTTCCTAAAACTCTTCCACCACCCCATCCACCGGATAATTGCAACTGATCATTGGGTTTTTCTTCAAGGGTATATTCTAAATCTACTGTACCTTCAGCAGGGTTGGGCACTGGATTTACACCAAATTTTTCCGGATCAAAATATCCTAATTGAGCTAATTCTCTTTGAGTACGAATAATATCAGAACGACGGAATAATTGCCCTGGTCTTGTACGCATTTCTCTATAAATTACTTTATCGTTTGTTTTATCATTACCTTTTACACTCACTTTATTGATAATGGCTTGTTTGCCTTCATAAATATGAATATCAAAATCAATAGTATCATTTCTAATTTGTCTTTCTTTAGGCTGAACTTGAAAAAACAAATAACCATCATCCATATACAAAGACGAAATATCGTAACCATTAGGATTCATGAACAATTTTTGATCTAACTTTTGTTGATTAAAAACTTCTCCTTCTTTGATGTTAAGAATAGTATCTAATTGGCCACTTCTGTATTTTGAATTTCCATACCAATAAAATTTTCCAAAGTAATATTTATGACCTTCATCCAAATGAATATCAATATTCACTTTGTATGGCTCAACAAAGTAAACTGTATCTTTTACGATGCGGGCATCTCTGTAACCGCGGGCATTGTATTTTTCAATGATATTAGGTAAATCCTTTTCTAAATTTTCTTCCAGATATTTTCCTGAATTAAATGGATTCCACCATCTTTTTCTTTTGGTTTCTTTCATTGTTCTGCGAAGTTTTCCTGACGAAAGAACAGTATTTCCATAAAAATTAATGTCTTTCACCCTTACTTTTTTCCCTTTTTTAATTTTAATATATAAAATAATATGAGGTGTTTTTGCCAACTTATCGGGCTCTTGAGTGATTTCCACTTCTGTAAAATAATATCCTTTATTGACATAATATTCTTTGATAGTATTTTTGATATTTCCGATAGTGTAATCTGTAATTACTTTTTCTCTAATTAGGCGAATTTTTTCACGAATATCATCTGCTTCGCTTTTCTTGATTTTTCCAATAAAAGTAAATTTAGATAATCTTGGTTTTTCCTGAACAACGATTCTCAAAAAAATATCATTTTCTAAAATTTTATCTACATAAATTTTTACATCATCAAACATACCTTGTTTCATCAGATTTTTAATAGCATCTGAAATTTTTTCTCCTGGTATTTGAATTTCATCTCCAACAAATAATCCTGTAAGATATTTTAAAACATTTTTATCAGTATTTTCAGTTCCTTCTATTTCAATGCCTCCAATGGTATATTTTTTCGGGCTTTCATATAGTTCTCTTGTAGATATTTGCTGTGCAAAAAATTTACTAACAAAAAGTAAAATGAGTAATATTAAAATAAAATAACTTTTTTTATTTAGATTAAAAAATGAAATCATAAATGTGTTGAGTATTATTTTTTTGAGGTTTCAGAAAGGATTTGTTCACTTGTTTTTCCAAAGCGTCTTTCTCTTTTTTGGAAGTCAAGAATTGCTTTGTAAAACTCTTCTTTTGTAAATTCTGGCCAATATACTGTTGTAAAGTAAAACTCTGCATAAGCCGCCTGCCACAATAAAAAATTACTAATTCTATATTCTCCAGATGTTCTGATAATCAATTCAGGGTCAGGTAAATTAGCAGTATTTAAATGATTCTGAATGGTAGATTCATCAATATCTTCAGGATTTAATAGCCCTTGCTTCACTTTTTGAGCAATTAATTTACAGGCATTTGTTATTTCCCATTTTGAAGAATAACTAAGAGCAAGAGTGAGAGTCAGATAGGTATTATTTTTTGTAATTTCAATAGATTGATAGAGAGATTGCTGTGATTTTTCAGGCAAAGAGGAAAGATTTCCAATAGCATTTAAGCGAATATTATTTTTCATCAATTCAGGTACTTCTTTTTCAATGGCAAAAACTAACAATTCCATTAAAGCATCCACTTCTTCTTTTGGTCTTTTCCAGTTTTCAGTGCTAAAAGCATAGAGAGTTAAATATTTGACACCACATTCTATACTTGCTTTTACAGCATTTCTCACAGATTCTACCCCTGCCTTATGTCCTTCAATTCTATCTTTGCCTTGCTTTTTAGCCCACCTGCCATTACCATCCATAATAATGGCTACGTGAATAGGTACTTTTTTTTGTTTTATTTTGTTTAAAATGTCTTCCATATATTAAAAAAGCCCTGCAAAGATATGTTTAATTTTTTGAATGATATTAAATTGCCTGGAAAATGTTAAAAAATAAGTCTTTTCATAAAAACTCTTTTATTAGAGAAATTTTCCTTACCTTTGTAACCAAAAAGAAACTTATATCGTAAAACCATTAAAAATTAATTTATGAAAAAGATAGTTTTATTATCGGGTATAATAATTGGAATGATAAATAATTTTCATTCTCAATCTGTATACAACTACAAAGGAAGCGGAGCATTAAATGCTCTTTCAAGTTGGACATTAAATCCAGGTGGTACAAATCCTTCTGATTTTTCAAGTCCCAATCAGATATTTGTTGTTACAAATGTAAGCAGTACTACACTTTCTGCAATTGGTTGGACAGTAAGCGGAACTAACTCTGAAATCAGAGTAGGAAATGGCGTTAGCAATACTAATCTTGCAGTAGCTTCAAATGCTACTTTAATGGTAAGCGGAGGAGCAAAATTAAGAGTACAAGATAAAGGAACATTAACCTTATATCAATCTACTTTAAGTAATCTACCCGCTTCAACTGATGTTATTTTAGATAATGGTTCTACGGTAAACTGGGCACAAAATACAGGTGTGAGCATCTGGCCTTTGACTTATTATAATTTGGGTATCTCTTCAGCACAAAAGAATCTTTCTGTCGGATTAACAACTGTATCAAATCAAATTATCACTAATGCTTTTTTAAATATGCCTAATTCTGCAACACTTACTTTGCAAGGAAATGTAGGCGGTACTGGTAATTTTAATTTAAGATGGCCACTAGGCACAACATCATCACAATTAAATGTAACTGGACCTTCAACTAATTCTATAAATATCGTCTTATCTTCTAATGATATGCAATTAGGTGGCATTACGCTTTCCAGAAATGCAAGAGTAAAAATAAATAAATCTTCAGGATATATTATTTTAGGTGGTAATGCTGGCAGTGCTATAACAAGTGGTACATTGGATTTGTCTAATACAGCATTAATATACATGAGTGGGGCATGGAATTTTGGTGGTGGTTTTATTACAGGTTCTCAATCTTTGACATTAGATATAAGAAATTCTGGGGCATTAAGTGGAAGTATATTATTTGAACAAACAAGTGCATCGACTAGATCTTTGAAAACTTTAATACTTAATAAATCTGGACAAACACTTACACTTGGCAATGCATTAGATGTATATTCAAATGTGAATATTTTAGCTGGAACTTTATCAAGCGGAGGAAATCTTACTTTGAAATCCAATAATACTCAAAAAGCAAGAATAAATGTATTATCTACCAGTGCAGATGTTACGGGAAATGTTACTGTTGAAACATTTGCAAAAGGAGGAAGTACTGGATGGACAAATTTAGCAGTAGCAGGTGTAAGTGGTCAAACTATGGCAAGCGGATGGGGAGATGATTTTCCAATGACCTGTCCAAGTGGGTGTCCAAATGGTTCTACTGCTGGTGGCTCTCCTTTTACAAGTGTTACTACTTACAATGAAACAAATAATACATATCCAGGTATAAGTAGTGGTAGTGCTCCAATAACACCAGGTGTTGGATACTGGGTTTATTTGGGAAATGGTCAAACTTCTACAACAGATATTTTAATTGATGTTACAGGACCTATTGTCAAAAAAAATGCAGGCAGTTGGAGTTTCACTAAAACAAGCGGAATGGGAGAAGGTTGGAATTTAGTAGGCAATCCTTATCCATCTCCAATAAGTTTTGCAAAAGCATTTGGTTCATCTTATGGAAGCGGTAAAATGGCAAATGAATTAAGAGTATGGAATCCAGATTTAAATGGAGGAAATGGTGATTATGCTTTATATAAAGTAGGCGTTGGTTCTACACCGCCTGTAAGTAGCGGTGGAATTGATGATAATATCCCTACAGGTCAAGGATTTTACATCGTTGCCAATCAGGCATTCAGCGTTGCATGGAATGAAAATATGAAAACTTCTACAGCAAGCACCAATCCACTACTTCGCACAATTAATGACATTTCTTTACTTACAAATACACATCAACCTAATCGTTTGTTTTATCTTCACTTAACGGGTGCAGGTAGTGCAAATACCCATTGTGGTATTCATTTTAATTCTAATGCCAGTATAAATTATTCTCCCGACTATGATGCTGAAAATATAGAACCTTATCCTGGTGCACCGCAGGTTTTTGTTCAAAGTAGTAATAAATCTTTAAAAATAAAAGGAATTCCATATCCAAATAACTCTACTAATTTAGATGTTCAAGTAGAAAGTGGTACCTCAGGAACATATCAAATCGCATTAGAAGCAAAAGAAAATATCCCTTATGGCACTTGCATTATGCTTACAGATCATTTGACTAATACTACTCACAATCTATTATCATCTCCATACACATTTACATTAAGTTCAAATACTTCTACCCCAAGATTTAGTTTGAATATTCAAATGAGCAATTTAAATTCTCCTGTTACAAATATTGTAAATACTCCACAATGCTACAAGCAATCAAATGGTGTTTTAGCGGCTGATATGGGCAGTGGTAATTATACATTTGTTTGGAAAGATGTAAATAACCAAATTTTGAAAACAACTTCTGGAGTTAGTAAAGATACTTTAAAAAATGTTTCTGAAGGATGGTACTATGTTGAGGTAACTGATGGTGCTTGCGGTGTATCAACTCAACAAATACAATTAACCGCCAATATAAGTGCTCCTGTGATTGATTTTACTACAAATGCTGATACTTTACCTGTGAATACTTCATTTCAATTTACCAACAATTCTCAAAATTTATCTTCTTTTGTATGGTATTTTGGTGATGGAACAACTTCTACTTCACCTAACCCAACTCACTCTTACTCAAATCCTGGAGATTATTTAGTAATTTTAGAAGGTGTAAATGCCTGTGGCGATACAATGAGTATTTTCAAAGAAATAAGTGTAAACACTGTTACGGGATTAAATCCAAATGGAGTGCCTACCTCACCCAATTTAATTGTAAGCAGAGACGCAAAGGGTTATTTTGTAACTGCTAACTATACTAAAGACACAAAAGTCAATTTGATGGTTACAGATATTTTAGGCAGAACTCTTATTAAAGAAACTGTTATTTTAGGAAACAACAAAAAAGCATACTTGAATAATTTACCATCTCAACAAATTATCGTAATTAAAGCAGAAGATGGTTATTCAGTTATCAACAAAAAGATATTTGTAGAAGAATAATTCAAAAGAATTTTTTACATTCATTCAAAAACCAGTCTGGAGCAAGGACTGGTTTTTTTGTTTCTTTATTTAAGAACACTAATGTAACATAACCTGTATTCAATAGTTGCCCATTCGAATTAAACATCTCATGATGAAAAGTAATTCTCAGTTTGGGCAATTCTTTTATAGTTGTAATTAATATAAGTTCATCATCGTAAAATGCAGGTTTTTTATATTCAATATGATATTCAATTACAGGCATTAAAATTCCCTTTTCTTCCATTTCTTTATAGGAAAGAGAAAGTTTTCGCATAGTTTCCACTCTGCCTATTTCATAATACTCTGCATATCTGCCGTAATATACAAATCCCATCTGGTCTGTTTCTGCGTATCTTACACGAATTTTTATTTCTGATGTTATCATATTATTTACTTTATATAAACCACAGTTGCCCCAAAGCCATGAGTTTTGTATGGAGCATCTTCAATAGATTTTATTTCGTCTAATGTTTGAAGATAATATCTTACTTCATGTTTCAATCTTCCATTACCAACGCCATGAATGATGGTAATTTTTTTGACATTATTTGCAATAGCATTGTGTATTTCTCTTTGAAAATAATTTAATTGAATTTGTAATTTTTCGTGAGCAGTATAATTGCCCGGATCTTCCACTAATTCTTCAATGTGTAAGTCCATCATCATTTCTTCAGAATACTTTTGCTTCTGTTTATTAACTTTAGTAGGATAAAAGTTTTTTTCTTTCAAAGCAGATATTTTTTGTAAATCTTCATCGGATAAATGGACTTTTATATTTTGACGAGAATTGCTATGTAAAAGTTCTGGTTTTGCAATAGAAAAATTTTCTTTCAAAATAATGATGAATACAGGGTTTCTGAACTTTGGATGTTGAATAAACAGTGATGGCGAAAAAGTTTTATCATTTATTTTGATGGTTTCAAAAACAGGATTTTGAAGTGAGAATAAATTTTCCTGAAAGAAAATCATTTGTATTTGATGGGCATCAATTTCTTTAATTAAAGGAAGAGTTAAAGTTTTTATTCTTTGCATTTCAAAGCCGTGAATGCTGCCATGAGACACGCATTGATAAACTGCATTTTTTCCGATTGAATAAGTATAATAAAATTGATATTCAGAAAGATTACACAAATGCAAATAATATTCTGATGCGTTTTTAGGATCAGATGTATTGCTTTCTATGGCTAAATAAACAACGAATTTGTCTACATTATTATCTTCATTAAGTGCAGATGAAGATGTATTTATAATTAAATTTTTATTATCCAGAATTAATTCATTAGAAGGATAAGGGATTTCCAATCCATCATTGAGTTGCACAATCACTTCAAAATCATTTTTAATAGCAACAATAGTTCCTCCGCCTTTTTCATTTAGAAATTTTACTTTATCACCAATCTTAAACTTTTTCATTTTTTAAATAATCTTGAAATTTTCTTTTTGGGCAAATTTACAATTTAAATGTATCATATAATTTACATTATGGATTTAATGTTTTGTGAAATGTATTTCATTCAATACTTTTGCACAATGGAATTTAATGGTAAATTAATAGTTTTTTCTGGACCATCGGGATCAGGTAAAACAAGTATAGTTAAAGCATTGCTTTCAAAGTATCCTGATTTATTTGGATTTTCAATTTCTGCTACTACAAGACCAAAAAGAGAAAATGAAATAGATGGAAAAGATTATTATTTTATTTCTAAAGATGAGTTTAAAAGAAAAATAGAAAACAATGAATTTATTGAATGGGAAGAAGTGTATGAAGGATTATTTTATGGCACATTAAAAAGTGAAATAACAAGATTACACGAACAAAAAAAACATGTATTGTTTGATATAGATGTTGAAGGAGGATTAAATATTAAAAAGTTATATGGAGAAAAAGCACTTACTATTTTTGTAATGCCACCAAGTATTGAAGATTTAGAAAATCGTTTGAAACAAAGAAAAACTGAAAGTGAAGAAAGTTTGAAAAAAAGAATAGGAAAAGCCAAACAGGAAATTGAAAAAGCAAAGTTTTTTGATGTAGTTATAGTCAATCAAAATTTAGAATCTGCTGTAAATGAAGTAGAAGATAAAGTTTTAAAGTTTTTGAATATAAAATAAAATCATTCTTCTGTTGAATTGTGTTTTATCCACATAATAACTCGTGGATTATTAGTATACTCGGAAACATCAGAGTGTGAAAGCAACACAATACAATCAATCAATGGAACAATGCCAAATATTCCGCCTGCGGTTGCAGCATAAGCAATAGGCACATGCGATGCAGTCCCCAAATAAACACGATGTAATCCAACACAACCAAATGGAAATGGAAATGCCAATGCAGCGGCTATTTTATGATTGTGCTTTTGCTTTAGAAAAAATTTTTTTAGTGGATTAGGAAATTGATTGTTGCTTTTTTGAAAAATATTTGAACATAATTGATTATCAATATTATGAGCACCTAATGAATAATACAAAAAAGAGATAAAAAAAGCCCCGATAATAACAGGGCTTTTGAATTTATCAAATTGAAATAACATTAATTGTTTTTTTATCCAAACTTTAATCAAAAAGTGTAAAGCAAAGTTGATTTATTTCAAAGCGTTAAGGTATAATTCATTCACTTTTTTCCAGTTAATAACATTAAAGAATGCTTGCACATAATCTGCTCTTCTGTTTTGATAATTCAAGTAGTAAGCGTGTTCCCAAACATCTATACCTAATACTGGTAATCCTTTTAATTCTGAAATGTCCATTAAAGTATTATCTTGATTTGGTGTAGATCCAATCACTAAATTTTTATTAGCATCTACTACAAGCCATGCCCAGCCAGAACCAAAGCGTCCCATAGCGGCTTGAGAAAATTGTGATTTGAAGTTGTCAAAACTTTGAAAAGTTTTATTGATGGCTTGAGCAATTTCGCCAACTGGTTCTCCTCCCGCATTAGGAGCCATCAACTGCCAGAATAAAGTGTGGTTGTAATGTCCGCCACCATTATTTCTTACGGCAACTGGATATTTAGATACATTTCTGCAGATTTCTTCAATGCTTAATTTTTCAGCATCTGTGCCAGCAATGGCTTTGTTGAGATTATCAATGTATGCCTGATGATGTTTTGTGTGGTGAATTTCCATTGTTCTTGCATCAATGTGTGGTTCTAATGCATTGTATGCATACTCTAATTTTGGTAATGTGAATGCCATAATTTTAAATTTTGTTGGCAAAGTTAGTTTAAATTGTTGAGTAAATCAATATTAAAAATGTTTAAAAAATTTCACATTCCCATATTAAGATGTAAGTAAATACCCCATTGCTGTAAATGATTGATGGCAAATTCTATTCTGAACACTAAATCATAATAAGTAATTATATCTAATCCTACACCATAACCATAAATCCATTTATTGTTTAGAAAATTTGTGGATGCAAAAATTTTATCCTGCACATAAGCGGCATCAAAAAAAAGATTAAAATATGAATATACTGGAATAGTATTGAATTGAGGCACTTTCAGCCATTTTAAGTTTAAAACTTTTGGCTTAAACCATAAAAATCTCAAAGCATTTTTTGTCATTACATATTGTTGACCATCAATGATGTAATACTCATAACCACGCACTAAATTATTTCCATATCCAATAGAGCGATTAAAAAAATAAGGGATATTTTTTGAATCTGTCCATTTACCATAAACAGCATTTGCAAGATTCAACCATGGTTTTAGAGGTGTAAATTTTTTTATTGTTGCATACACAAAAAAATTATTCACATCATCTATAGATTTTATTAAACCATTTTTTGTAAAACTTCCGCCCGCCACCCATCCATTTAATGGATAATACTGAATATCTGTGTTGTTAAACAAATAAGAATAATACACATAAAAATACTGCCATTCATTTTTTGAAGGATTATCTATTATATTTGGATTTAATTTAATCACTGTGTCGTTGATATTCCAGTGATTGTAAGCAATTTCTAATGTGTGTATATCAAAATATTTTTTTCTGTATGAAAAAGAAAGTTTGGCTTCTATCCATTTGACAAGGTGTTGATGATAATCTCTGACAAAAAGAGGTTTATTATACTTTGTAGCATATTGCACTTCATTATTTTGTTTGTAAAAAACTGATGTGCGAAAACCAATAGTTTGCTGATGATTAATGTATGGCTTTCTATAAACAATTCCATATTTTTCTGAATATCCACACTGAATGACAACTGAAAATTTATCTTTTCTGCCCGTAAAATTTTCGTGGTCTACCTGAATACCATAATTAATTCTGAAAAAATCTTTTGTAGCCCACCATGTATTAAAATTTCTATCTTGAATTTCAAATATCGGCACAGGCCACAAATACCATCGTTCCCGAACATGTGTGTGTAATTTTATTTTGTTGCTATCAGTTTTTTCAAAATATACAGTATCAAAAACAAATAAATTAGTGTTGAATATATTTTGTTGGGAACGAGTAATGATATAATTTAAACTTTCACTTGAAACAGTATCCCCTTTTTTCTTAATAAACTCACGGAGAATAATGGAATTTTTAGTTTTCTTATTGCCTTCAATTTCTATGGTATCAATATAAAATATCTGCTGTGCAAATAACAGATTAAATAAAAACAACATTATGAAAAATTGAAATTTCATTTAATAAATCTGAACACAAATGTAAGGCAAAATTATTAGTTCATCTGCACATAGAGAAATTTTGTAAGTTTGTGCCCTATGATTTACATTACAAGAAAAGAACATTTTAATGCCGCACATAAATTGTATAATTTACACTGGAGTGAAGAAGAAAATTTTAAAGCATTTGGAAAATGTGCTAATCCGAATTTTCACGGACATAACTATGAAATTTATGTTACAATTAAAGGAGAGATTAATCCAGAAACTGGTTTTGTTATGAATTTATTTGACTTGAGCCGAATATTAAAAACTGAAATTGTAGATGTATTAGACCATAAAAATCTAAATCTTGAAATTGAATATTTCAAAAATAAACTACCAAGCATAGAAAATTTATGTATTTATGTTTGGGAAAAATTAGAACCATTTATCAAACAATACGGAGCACAATTACATTGTGTAAAAATTCAAGAAACAGATAATAATTTTGCAGAATATTATGGAAGATAAAAAACCAATCATCACTGACTGGGAAGAATTTGAAAATTACTTCCGCATTGATATGTATAATGCCGAAAAAACAAAAGTTTTAAAAGAGGCATACGAGACCATTCTCAAACATGTAGGAGAAGATATTAGCAGAGATGGTTTAATTAAAACCCCTGAAAGAGCCGCCAAATCTATTCAATTTTTGACACACGGCTATCACTTAAATGCTATTGAAATAATAAAATCTGCATTGTTTGATGTAGATTATTCTCAAATGGTATTAGTTAAAAACATTGAAGTGTTTAGTTTGTGTGAGCATCATATTTTACCTTTTATAGGAAAAGCACATGTGGCGTATATTCCAAATGGCAAGGTAGTTGGTTTGAGTAAAATTGCCCGTGTAGTAGATGCTTATGCAAGAAGATTACAAGTTCAAGAAAGATTAACGAATCAAATAAAAGATTGTTTACAAGAAACATTACAACCACTTGGTGTGGGTGTAGTGATAGAATGTGCTCATTTATGTATGCAAATGCGTGGTGTTCAAAAACAACATAGTATTACCACCACATCAGCATTTTCAGGTGTCTTTTTAGAAGAAGCCACCAGAAAAGAATTTATTAGTTTGATTAAGGATTAAAATTATTATTCAGTTAAGTTTTCTTTTTTTTCTTTCTAAAAAGATATAGAATATAATTGATAACAATTGGAATAGAGAATATACCTGCCAATAACAAATATCTGTCAATTAAACTTAAAGTTTTGTATGCTGATATAATCATAAAATTATAAACCAACAAACAAGTGAGGGTATAATTGATAATTAATAATATTAGTTTAATAATTCTTATCCATTTTATTCTTTTGATGTAAGGCATATTTTCTTTGAAATTCGCATCCATACTCAAATTCGCTTCATTATTTATTTTATTGAAATTTTTATTTTTGAAATTAATCAGAATTATGAACAAAAGCATTATCAATGAAAATGCAGAAAATATCGAAAATGCAAGAAATGTTTGTTTCTCAAAATCAAAGAAAAGAAGGAAGAATAAAAAAAGTACTAAAGTGTTTACGATAAAATGGGTAATCCCATTAGTATTGGAATATTTAGAAAAATAATCTTGACTTTTTTCCTTTAAGAATGAATTTATCAAAAAAATTATAGTAATACCAATATAAAACAAAAATGGCCCTGAGACATAATTACCGTAAAATACAAAACCTAATGCATCAAAGAAAAAAGTTAAGTACAAAAGTACTGCATAAAGCGTATGATATAAATTAAATATCAAACTGAGATATTGTGATTTAAGACGATTATCCATTAAATTATTTTTCTTTGTTTGTGCTTTTGTCGGAATCGTATCTTTAAAAACCTTCATCAATTTACTTGATTTATCACATACCAAGTTGTCTTTGTAGTTATATTTCAATTTTTCTTTTGTAATTTTTGAAAGAACGGGCGTATAATTATTTTCTGATTTAGAAATAAATACTATTGCTTTTGCAGTATCTTTATTACTTCTTGAAATTAAAATGTTTTCTCTTTCAGATGAAGTTGATTTTTTAAAAATATTGCTAATAGTTTTCTTTTTAGAAAATATGTTTTCAACATAAAAGCCATTTCTGTATACCCTTTTTTGAAAAGTACAAGCAGTAAGCAAAAATGTAAGTAAAATAAAAATAATTACTCTATTCATAGAATTCTAACATTTTACTTTTTAAACCATATTTCATATTGTTTATTTTTAAATGTCTTTGAAATCTTAAATTCATGATGAGTTAATTTTATAATCTTAAAGCTCCCACTAACAACAAAACAAAAATATCCTGGATTGTTCGGTAAAGAAGTCCAACTATTATTATTTCCAAAACAGTATTGTAATTCACACATATTATCTAACCCATATAACCATATAAATAAAGAATGTTTTTCAGAATAAAATTTAAACCCATAATCTCTTTCCCAGTACCCGCAGTTAAATTTTTCCTGATCAATGCCTGGTTCATAAGATTTTAATAGTGTCAAACTATCAATTCCATTAACTTTAAATTCTTTTAATTTTAAACCATTCCATTTACGAATTACTGCTTGAGGCGGATCTAAAACCAAAGTATTTTCAGGATATTTTTTACATCCAAAAAGTAAAACAATTGAAACGAAAATAATGAAATTGTAATAAATTTTCATTTTAATAATTTAGTTATCAAACTATAATTACTAATTATTGTGCTTAACTAAGTTTTCTGTTTTTTCTTTTTGGCTGCGGGGAAAAGCACATTGTTTAATATCAACCTATATCCCGGAGAATTTGGATGCAAATTCAAATCTGTTGGCGGGTCTTCTACTTTGTGCATATAATCTTCCGGATCATGCCCTCCATAATAAGTCCATGTCCCTTTTCCTCTTTCTCCATGAATGTATTTTGCTTCATTGAATGCTTTGGCTTCGCCCATTATCAAAACATTTTTTTTAATAAAGTTTTTATTAAATGCAACCGTTTGTCCCCAAAAACCTTGAATCACATTAGTATGATTTTGACATAACATTGTAGGAACAGGATCCCACTTTGCTGAAAATTCAAATAATGTAAATTTATCATTTTCCTTTGTTATGCCATATTGATTGCGAGTAAAGTATGTATCAATTTCCGAAAATTCATAAAACAAAGGATCTGGATTAAGTTTGTAATTTTCAAATGCATAACCTTTTGAATAATCCAGTTTTTTATTCATATCAGGATCTGCAGGATCTCCATCATACACACTGCCACAAATATCCACACCTTCTGCTGCAAGGGCTATATCATAACTATCTGTAGCACTACACATAGCAAACATAAATCCACCATTCACAACAAACTCATCTATTTTTTTTGCCACTGCCAATTTTAATTGTGATACCTTTTGAAATCCCCATCTTTTCGCTATTTCCTCATTTTCTCTCACTTGTTGTTTATACCACGGTGCATTGCCATATTGAGCATAAAATCTACCATATTGACCCGTAAAATCCTCGTGATGTAAATGCAACCAATCATAATTTTTCAATACGCCACTTAATACTTCATCATCATACACTACATCATAAGGTATTTCAGCATAAGAAAGAGCAAGAGTTACAGCATCATCCCATGGTTGTTTTGATTTTGGTGAATACACGGCAATTTTAGGGGCTTTTTCTAATTTCATCGCATCCATATTCACTTCAGGCTGTGCAATTTCTGAAAGAATACTATTTGCCTGAGCATCCGATATTTGTTCGTAACTCACACCTCTGATATTGCATTCATTGATAATGGCTTTATTGCCTGGTAATAAAAAACTTCCACCTCTATAGTTCAATAACCAATAAATTTCAACATCTTGTTTAAGCGTCCAGTAAGCAATGCCGTATGCTTTCAAATGATTTTTTTGAGTTTCATCCATCGGAATCAAAATTTGAAAAGCATACGATGAAAAACACATCAAATTGAAAAATAAAATTAAAATCAATTTCAAATAATTTTTGATTCCTGATTTGAAAGTAGCCATATTATTGTAATTCACATTTCTAAATTATTATTTTTTTAGGCTTGTCCTGACATTTATCGTCAGGGCGTGCCCCTCGCTAACGCTCAGGTCGGGCTGCTTCGGGGTTTGAAGGTAGTGGTGATTTAGTCAAACACGCTGTGCGTGCGCTCCCGTGCTTCACTTCGCTCCGCACCGACTTCGCCGCCCTCCGCATCCCTCACGCATTTTTATATTATTTAATTTTTCAAATGATATTTATTCATATACTTTTTGTATAATTCATACTGAAAAGTTTTGTCATCAAAAATCTTTCCTTCAAAAATAATACATTTTATTTTTTGAGAAACAGGATCTAAAATATCCCCTTCTGATAATATCAAAGATGCTATTTTCCCTTCTTCTACACTTCCTAATTGATTGTCAATACCAAGAATTTTAGCCGCATTATAAGTTATACTTTTTAGTGCCTGTTCTTTGCTTAATCCATAAGGCACTGCCATTCCTGCTACAAATGGTAAGTTTCTGCTTTGCATAGCTTCCATATCTCCTTCCATACTAATTGTGTATAAGATATTATTCTTTTCAAGCAATGCGGGTAATTCAAATGTAATACTGATTTTATCATCTGTATTTTGTGGCAATGTATTTATTCTACTTAAAATAACTGGATAATTATATTTTTTTACAATATCAATGACTTTATAAATTTCATCACAATCTACCAAAACCACTTTTGGAATTTGCAATTCTTGTGCTAATTGAATGGCATTTAAAATATCTTTTGATTTAGAACAATGCATGTATAAATTCAATTTTCCATTCCATATATTTTTCATAGCTTCGTATATTGGATTAAATTCTGCTGTGTCTTTTGAAAGAAAATAAGATTTACTATCTGTTAGAAATTTTTTTAATAAATGCATTTGCTTTTCAAATTCCTTATTTTTCTCTGATTTATCTGGCTCTGCCCACCATCCTTTTCTTACATATTCAGATGGCATATACAAATGAACGCCATCTTCTTTTATGACAGCATCTTCCCAGTTCCACGCTTTAGCTTTTACAACAGATGATGTGCCTGATATATATCCTCCTCTTGGCGTACATTGAGTATAAAGCACACCATTAGCAAAAACTGTTGGCAAAATTTTACTATCGGTATTGTATGAAGTTAATGTTCTTAAATGTGGATTAAACTCTCCAATTTCTGCATAGTCAGATGTAGGACGAACGGCTTCTGCTTCCTGAAGCCCAAGAATATTATTACAGGAAATAATAGCTGGGTATAAATGTAAGTTGGTGCCATCTATTATAGTGTCTGTTTTTTCAGAGATTGTATTGTTTTGAATTTTTTCAATTTTTCCATTTTTTATTATCACATTACTTATAAAGACCTCATTACCTTTTCCATTATGAATATTTACATTTTTAATTAATATACTTTGAGCAAAACTTTTACCAAAACAAATGATGAATAATCCAAAAAAGAAAATATTTTTTTTCATGAAATTATTTTTTATTGGCAAATATCTATAAAAATCTTCAAACATCATAAAGTAATAAATATAAGCTCAAACAATTTAATTTTTTTCACAAAATTGAAAGTGCAAATTATTTTTCACAATCTTTTGTGGAAAAAATTTTTATTTGTAATTAAAAAATTATCCGTAACTTTGTAAGTTCAAAACAAATCATTATCATCATTTGTACTATGAAAAAATATCTATTTATACTAATAGGTTTGTTTGTTGTAGCAGGACTTTCTGCTCAAACCGGAGGAAAAAAAAGAGAGCATAGGAATCAGCGTGGAGGTGGGTTTCATATATTTAATAAAAGTAAAGGTAATGCCAATAAGTTTGCCAAAGGCGGTGGAAGAAAGAAAGGTTTTTTAGCCAGATTATTTAGCGGTGAAAAAGTTACAGCCGGTGGTTGGGTATATCACAAAACACCAGGTTCTCATAAAACAGACCACTCTCTATTCCATAGATTTAGAACAAAAAATAAAGTTTTCAAAGATAAACTACAAGCAAGAATCAACAAACAAAGAGCAAAAAACAGAAAAAGAGGTAATGCTACTTTTTCCAAACGAAAGTATTAGCAATTTAATTTAATTTTTCACCCACAAAATCAATACTTACTTTGTTCCTCCATTTGAATTTGAGAACAAATTTTATTTGTATAAATGTTTGTAAAAATTTTTAATGCTTTCAAAAATTCAGACCAACTATTAAAATGATGCTTTTTAAGCCAAAGTAATTTTCTAAAATTCAATTTAATTTCCAAAAAACTATTTTTCAGTTGTCTTGTTATTATCAGCAGTTTTTAATCCACTAACATCTCTATCAAAAATATACAATCCCATTTTATCATCACCTATCAATTTTAATTTATCATTAATTTGTCTTGCTAATGCTTCTTCTTCTAATTGTTCGCTAACATACCATTGAAGAAAATGATGTGTTGTAAAATCTTTTTCTGCTAATGTGATTTCTACAAGTTTATTTATTTTATTAGTAACATATACTTCATGTTCTAAAACATTTTGAAATATCTCATTTAGATTTTTGTAATTTTCTTTTGGCTGTTTTATAGCCGGAATAACAGCACTTCCTTCTCTTTCATTGATAAAACGAATAAGTTTAAGCATGTGAATTCTTTCTTCATCAGAATGTTGATACAAAAAATTAGCAACCCCTTGAAATCCATTTTTTTCTGCCCATGATGCCATTGCTAAATAAATGTGTGATGATTCGGCTTCTAAGGCAATTTGTTCATTTAATGCGCTATTGATATTCTTCTTCATATTTTTTTGCGATAAAAATACTGACTTTTTTATATATAATACTGATTTTTTTGTCAATTCAAATAATTTAATGTTAATTTGCGGGCACTAAATTTAAAAAAACTTTTATGAGTACTACCACTCACGCCGCTCATCAAAGCATGTACGAAGCGGTGTTAGCACGGCTCAATGCTGCTGCACAGTTGATTAACTTACCTGAAGTTATTACAGAAGTATTAAGACATCCTCAAAAAGAAGTCAAAGTTAGTTTGCCCATTACAATGGACAATGGAGAAGTTAAAGTTTTTGAAGGATATAGAGTTGTTCATAGCACACATATTGGACCATCAAAAGGCGGCATTCGTTATGCAATGGATGTGAATGAAGACGAAGTAAAAGCCCTTGCTGCGTGGATGACATTTAAATGTGCTGTTGCTGATTTACCTTATGGTGGAGCCAAAGGGGGTATTAAATGTAATCCCCGTGAAATGAGTGTGGGCGAGTTAGAAAGATTGTCTCGTGCATACGCTAAAGCAATGAAAGATGTTTTTGGTGTAAATAAAGATATTCCCGCTCCAGATATGGGCACAAGTGCCAGAGAAATGGCATGGATATTAGATGAATATAATAAAATAACAGGCGAAGATTCTCCTGGTGTTATTACAGGAAAACCTGTAGGATTAGGTGGTTCTTTAGGCAGAGAAGCTGCAACAGGAAGAGGCGTTATGATAAATGCATTGCAAGCACTTTCAAAAATCAATTTGAAACCACAACAAACTACAGCCGTTGTTCAAGGTTTTGGTAATGTTGGTTCTCATGCTGCAAGGTTATTAGCAGAGCAAGGTATTAAAGTAATAGCCATTGCTGATGTTACAGGTGGATATTACAATGAAAAAGGAATTGATATAAAGGATGCTCTAAGTTATGTATCTAAAAAAGGCACTTTAGATGGATATTCACATGCATCAAAAATTACAAATGAAGAACTTTTAACATTACCTTGCGATGTATTAGTTCCTGCTGCACTTCAAAATGTAATTAACTCTGAAATTGCTGAAAAAGTTCAGTGTAAAATTATTGTAGAAGGTGCCAATGGCCCTACATTGCCAGAAGCAGATACTATATTAAATGATAAAGGTATTATTGTAGTGCCCGATATTTTAGCAAATAGCGGAGGTGTTACTGTATCTTATTTTGAATGGGTTCAAAACAAAATGGGTTATTATTGGACAGAAGAAGAAGTTAATCAAAAGCATGATGAAAAAATGAAAATGGCATTTGATAAAGTTTGGAACAATGCACAAAAATATAAAACCAGCATGAGAATGGGTGCATACATTACTGCATTAGAAAAATTACAATTAGGCATCAAAATGAAAGGCCATTATTAATTCAATAAACACATATTAATATGAAAGAAATCCGTTTAATCAACATTAAATACATAGAGCAAAATACAGAAGAATTACCATTCAAATACAAACCAGATGTGCCAAAATTAAAATTACACGGATCCATTATAGATATGGAATCAGAAGAAGAAGGTGAAGATGCTATTTTATTCCTTACACAAAAACAACTGAACCAAATAATAGGAGGTAAAGATATAGAAATTGTATTATCTGATGATGATACTTGGCATTTAAAACATCCATTGAAAAAAGATCAAGTTAAGCAAATTGGATTAGTTGGTATAAAATCAGAATTTATTGGAACTGCCGGAGATATTAAATGTTTTGAAGTTTTAGAAGTAGAAGCATAAATAGTTTTGAGTGCCGACGCTGTCGGTCGGCATGCTGACATTCATCGTTAGCATTTTTAATGTTTAGTTTTGTCGTTATTGCAAGGACGATATTCCGAAGCAATATCATAATTTTTTTGTGGATAATACTTTTGAGATTACTTCGCTTCGCTCGTAATGATGGTAAAATTCATAACTAAAAACTTATTAAAATTAAGCATTGAGAATTGAAAATTAAACATTGAACATTGAAAATTTTAAATATCAAACAAATTTTCTTTACATTTGCCACCCTTTTAATCTAAAAATCAAATACTTATGGAAAATAAATTAACTAAAGCAGATATTGTAAGAGAAATTTCAACTAAAACAAAAATGCGCGAACAAGATGTTCAACTTATAGTTGAAGAGTTTATGAAAGCCATTAACCGCGGACTTACAAAAGGTCAAAACATTTATTTAAGGGGATTTGGAACTTTTTATCTCAAAAAAAGAGCACAAAAAATTGGAAGAGATATTAAAAACAATAAACCTATTGTTATCCCTGAACATTATATTCCAGATTACAAACCATCTCAACAACTATTGGAAAAAGTTAAGAAATTAAAAACTCTTCCGTCTAAAAAATAATTTGATGCCTAAAAAATTAAGCCCTTTACACCTTCTAATCATTTTAGTTTTTATTTCAGTTCTCATTTTAGTTTTATTTTTACCAAAATCAAAGACCACTGAAAAGCCCATTTTATCCGTATCTACTATTGACACCTCTATTTCTTTAGATGTAACTACTTATACCCAACAAGATAAAGAAATTGAAAAATTTATTCAACAATTTCAACAAAACAATTTGTCTATTGACTCAGTCATTCTTTTGCTTCGTCAGAAAAAACAAATTCCCCTGATTGCATACTTTGAAGAATTAAAATATCTTTCATCACCAATTGACACGGTTTGGTATTACTTAGGAAAAAATTATTACAATGCTCTAGGTTTTATAAATTCTCCGAATGAAGCTGATCCGCTCATTGCCAGTGCGGCTCGCTGTTTTCAAAGAGCCATTACATTAAACGAAAAAAATACAAATGCTAAAATAATGTTAGCATCCTGTTATGTTCAAACACAAAACCCAATGTTAGGCGTTCAAATGCTTAAAGAAATTGAAAAAACAGATAGTACTAATCCATTACTTCATTTACAGTTTGCAGAATTTTCTATACGATCCAATCAGTTAGACAAGGCCATTCAAAGATATAAAAAAGTATTGGAATTAGATAGTTCTAAAATAGAAGTATACGCTTTTTTATCTGAAATTTACATGCAAAAAAAAGATACTTTGCAAAGTATACAATTTCTTCGTAAATTTGCGGCCAAAATTACAGATACAACATTAGCAAACAGTATCAATAATTACATAGAATCATTAAACAAAACAAAACATCATTAACCTAAAAAATCAATCTTATGCCTTGCGGAAAGAAGAGAAAAAGACACAAAATGGCTACTCATAAGCGTAAAAAACGTTTAAGAAAAAATCGTCATAAGAAAAAACTCCGTTAATCCATCTTTTATCTCACTGTAATTTGTGAGGTAAGAAATTTTAAGGTGGTTTCTTATGTTTTATTATTTGCAAAAAAGTTCTCTATTATTTAGAGATCTTTTTTGTATTTTAAATATTTTCAACTATGAGTTACGAATTAATTGTCAATGCCACTAAAAATGAGGTTTTAATTGCTTTATTGCAGGATAAAAAACTGGTTGAACTTCATAAAGAAAAAAATAATAACCAATTTTCTGTAGGTGATATTTATTTAGGAAAAGTAAATAGAGTAATGAAAGGGCTTAATGCTGCATTTGTTGATGTTGGCTATGAAAAAGATGCTTTTTTACATTATTTAGATTTAGGCCCTCAATTCAAATCCCTTTGCAAGTATACAGAAGATACTATTAAAAATAAACAAAACGCTTCCAGTTTATTATACTTCAAAAATGAGCCTGATATAAAAAAAGATGGGAAAATTGATGAAGTTTTAAAACCTGGAATGCCCATTCTTGTTCAAATTGCAAAAGAGCCAATTAGTGCAAAGGGACCAAGAATTACATCAGAAATTTCAATACCGGGTCGTTATATTGTTCTTATACCTTTTATAGATAAAATTACAATTTCGTCAAAAATAAAAGATGAGACAGAAAGAAGTCGTTTGCTTAATATAATGCAGCAAATTAAACCCAAAAATTTTGGTGTAATAATAAGAACCGCAGCAGAAGGAAAGAATTTAAGCGATATTGAGGCCGACCTTAATGATTTACTATCTAAATGGGACCAAATATACCATGAACTAAAAAAAGCAAAACCACCACAAAAACTTTTAGGTGAAGTGGATAGAGTAAATGCTCTGCTCAGAGATTTGCTCAACGAACAATTTACTGCCATTTATGTAAATAATCAGCAATTATATCAAGATATTTACAATTATGTTCAAGCCATTGCTCCAGATAAAAAAGATATTGTAAAAAAATACGATAGTAAAATTCCTATTTTTGATGTATTTGGCGTTGAAAAACAAATTAAATCTTTATTTGGAAAAACTGTTTATCTAAAAAGCGGAGCTTACTTAATTGTAGAACACACAGAGGCCTTGCATGTAATAGATGTCAATAGTGGAAACAGAGCAAAATCTAATGCTTCACAAGAAGAAAACGCTTTACAAGCCAATTTAGAAGCTGCCGAAGAAATTGCACGCCAATTGCGTCTCAGAGATATGGGTGGAATTATTGTCATTGACTTCATTGACATGTATAATCAGGAAAACAGAAAAATTCTTTACGAGCGACTTAAAGAATTTATGAAGTCCGACAGAGCAAAACACAATATACTTCCACCAAGCAAATTTGGATTAGTTCAAATTACCAGACAAAGATTGAGACCTGAAGTAAATATAGAAGTTCTTGAAGTTTGTCCAAGTTGTGGCGGCACTGGAAAAATTCAACCAAGCGTTTTGTTTGTTGATCAAATTGAAAAAACTTTGAATTATATTATAGTAGAACTCAAAGAAAAAAACATTAAACTCGCTGTCCATCCATACATTGAAGCATATCTCACAAAAGGATTATGGAGTAAAATCAATCAATGGAGATGGAAATACAAACAGTGGATTAAAATAATGCCAATGGATAGTTACAGTTTTATGGAATACCGATTTTTTAATGAAATTGATGAAGAAATTATAGTTTAAAAATATACTTATGCCTCTCAAAAAAAATCTATCTCTTTCCAAAGAAAAAAAAATTGAATCTTTTAATCCAAATGATGCCGCTATTTTTGATGGTATATTTGGACTACCTTTCAATGCCGATGAAAGCGACACTATTATAATTCCTGTACCATGGGAAGTTACAGTAAGTTATCATTCAGGCACTGCCAAAGGGCCACAAGCCATTTTAGAGGCATCTTATCAGGTAGATTTATTTGACCCTTTTCTAAAGGACGCATGGAAAAAGGGAATTTATTTTGAAAAAATCAATAAAACCATTTTAAAAAAAAGCAATACATTAAGAAAAAAAGCCCTTCGCTATTTACAACTCTCAGAAAAAAAATCAAAACAAGCACAAAAACAAAGCAAACAACTTCTCAAAGAAATAAATGCTGCTTGTGGCTGGATGAATGAATGGGTTGAAAATACTGCTACAAAATTTCTGCAACAAAATAAGTTGGTTGTATTAATAGGTGGCGACCATTCAACGCCATTAGGATTAATAAAAGCCGCTTCCAAAAAGTTTGGAAATTTTTCTTTGTTACAAATTGACGCACATGCTGATTTAAGAAATGCTTATCAGGGATTTCAATATTCACACGCTTCCATTATGTATAATGTTTTGAAGGAAGTTAATCAACTTGAAAAATTAGTTCAAGTAGGTATCAGAGATTTTTGTGAAGAAGAATATAATATTACACAAACTCACTCAAAAGTAAAAACTTTTTACGATAAAGATATCAAACATGATTTATATCGTGGAGATTCATGGGATAGAATATGTAATCGCATCATCAATGAACTTTCTGAGAAAGTTTATATCAGTTTTGATATTGATGGATTAGACCCCAAACTATGCCCTAATACTGGCACTCCTGTTGCAGGTGGATTTGATACTGAACAAGTGTTATATTTAGTTGAAAAAATTGTTTTAAGCGGAAGAAAAATTATTGCTTTTGACATCAATGAAGTATCTCCCGCAAAAGATAATGATTGGGACGCAAATGTGGCTGCCCGCTTACTTTACAGAATGATAAACATTGCTCAAAAGTAAAGAAATCTGTTTTCAATTTTTTAATAATAAAAAAGGGGAGTTTTTTACTCCCCTTTTTGTTTTATGTTTTTTCTGCTTTAGATTTTATTCCTTCACTACTTTTCCTCTTACTTTTACACCATCAACTTTTATTGTGTAAAAATAGATACCATTCGCTAACTCACTTATATTTACTGGTGTTACAGCTTCTCTTGAAATTATATGAAGCACTGTTTTTCCAGTTACATCTGTTAATTCCATCTCCATCTGTTCTCCTAAATTGGCATCAAATACTACATTAAACTGTCCATTTGTTGGATTTGGATAAATTGCTATGCCCGAATTAACCTGTATTGATTCAATTCCAGTTACACAATCTACTGTAAAGGTATAAACCGATGAGCAACTATTCACATCAACAACAGTAACAGTATAACTTGTTCCAGTACCTGATGTTCCATTTAAATTCGTTGCGATATTTGATGATGATACATTTGGATTCCATGTATAGATATATGGTGAAGTTCCGCCTGTTACATTTACAGTTGCTGAACCATTTGCACATCCTGGTGATGTAGCATCAGTTACATTTACGGATGTAATTGTTGGATTGGGTACTACATTTTGAGTAAATGTTACACTTGCACTACAACCGTTTGCATCTGTGCCATCAACAGTGTATGTAGTTGTTGATGTTGGATTATCAATTATAGTATTTGTAGTTGCTCCTGTGTTCCATGTGTAAGTATTGGCTCCACTTGCAGTTAATGTTATATTGCTTCCTGAACAAGATAGTGTATTTGAACTTACGACAGAAATTGTTGGATTAGGATTTACATTTTGAGTAAATGTAACACTTGCACTACAACCGTTTGCATCTGTGCCATCAACAGTGTATGTAGTTGTTGATGTTGGATTATCTACAATAGTATTTGTGGTTGCACCTGTGTTCCATGTGTAAGTATTAGCACC
The DNA here is from genome assembly GCA_035405785.1 of Bacteroidia bacterium. Lineage (GTDB taxonomy): Bacteria > Bacteroidota > Bacteroidia > B-17B0 > Aurantibacillaceae > BPGX01. The sequence goes on along the minus strand of DAONJS010000001.1, from coordinate 102,938 downwards.
ATTTGCAGTTAATGTTACATTACTACCTTCACATGATGGATTGTTTGAACTTACTACAGAAATTGTTGGATTTGGGAAAATGTTAATGGTAGCAGTTGAAACACTAGTACAATATCCATTATCAATGGTTACTGTATAAATTGTAGAAGATGTTGGAGTTGCTATTGTGCTCATTGTATTTGTACTTGATAGCCCTGCTGATGGAGACCATGAGTAAGTATATGTAGAAGGATTTTCTGCACCACAATTTTCAAACATTACATCAGGTCTGTTAGAACTTGTTGTTCCTGCTAAAGTTGTACCACAAGCAGGATTAGAATCACTTCTGTAATATACAACAGCATTATATGTCAAGGTTGTTGCACTCATTACAGGATTATTTGAATAAGGAGGTGTAACATCAAGTGTATAACAAACATCAACTAATAAATTACTTGTTCCGTCCCATTCATAAGGTACTGGGAAAGAATGCGTATTCCATCCTACAACTGGTGAGTATGTTACAGGACCATAAACTGTTGTAAATCCTGAATTATCAAATGTTGTAGAAACACTTGTAAAAGTAGAAGGTACGCACTTCATTGAAATTTGAAAACCAGGAATATATCCCTGATAACCAGAAGGAATACTTACTACTGAAAATGACATTGAACTTATCTTGCCTGGCTGTAATCCTGCTGCTAATAATTCTGATGCAGTAAACAATATCTGATGACGAGCATTTTTGAAATAATGTCCATACACAGAAGGATATCCTGTTGTTGAGTTAGTGTAATTACCTACTCCAACTGGGATTAAGGTTGTTGGACCTATACAAGGACCAGTAGACAAACCACAAGAATATGAAGGTTGATAATTAAAATTTGAGATAGTTAATGTATCACCAGCAGAAGCTCCACAATGCTGTATTACAGAAGGGGTCACTACGCCGCCAGGGAAAGAATAAACAACTACATTTACAGTAGAAGGATTAGATGAACAATTGGCTGCTGTTGCGACAAATGTGTAAGTTCCTGTTGAACTAAATGTAGATGTTGAAATAGTTGGGTTTTGAACAGTACTTGTAAATCCATTAGGTCCGCTCCATGTAAAAGTTGTACCAATATCAGAGCCGCCTGTTAAGTTAATTGGGCTTCCTAAACAAACTGTGTTGCTTCCGACAATACCTGCTGTAGCAGATGGTATAGGATTAACAGTAATTGAAATTGGAGCGGTTGTACTTGAAAGAGCAGATGCTGTACAAGTAACAACTAATTGATAATAATAAACACCTGTTGAAAGTGTAGGAGTTGTGTAAGATAATAAAGTAGCACTTGGTATGCTTGAATATGGACCAGATACTCCTGTATTAGAAACTTGCCATTGATAAGTTATTCCAGAACCAGTAGTTGCACTTGTATTAGTTAATACAGCACTTCCTCCATTACAAAGTAAATTAGTAGAAGCTGTTACAGTTCCTGCATTTGGAGTACCAGAACAAGCTGGTAAGACAGGTTCATATTCATCAGCCCCAATATCTGGTGCAAATCCTGTTCCTGCATAACCAGGATTTCCTGCACGAATATCACCATCAATATCATCAATAATTCCGCTTATATTTGCTGCGCCATTATTTGATAGTGAAGAAACCGTAGGTTGAACATGTAAGAAGCCAGAAGAACCTCCAGTTGTTGAAATGAAGGTAGTATTTTCTGTTTTTGAATTGGCTTCAAAAGGAGCAACAAGTGTTTGATATGCACTTAATGTTTGTACAGCATTTGTTCCATCATAAAATATTAAATTAGATGGACCAGGGTTACCTGCATAATAGATATTATTGTCTGTAGGTGCACTAAAGTTAGTTAAAGATGTTCCATTTCTTTGATATGCCATTGTTAAACCTGTTCCAACTGGTGTAGAATTATTAATAAAGATATTATTGGAACAATAAACATTTGTTGAAACTGTAGATGTATAAAGGGCTGAACTTCCAAATACAGTTCCACTACTTACTGCATTTAAACGAACTGTATTGTAGTATAATTTTACAGAAGTACCCGAATTTACATAAATACCATACAATCCAGATGCATTGCTGATATTAGGTGTTTTCAAATCTCCAACTATATTGTTTATTATTTGATTATCAGCAGCAGTTGTAACTTGAATTCCTCTTAAACTACCACCTGTTCCGTTATGAGTAATATTGCCAATTGTATTTTTGATACATTGATTGGATGCACCTGCTAAACTTGCTCCTAAATAAATACCATACTCTGTGGAACTTGCTCCAAATAAATTAACTGATGTAATGGTGTTGTTGACTGCTGAAATAGTATAAGTGCTTGATGTTCCTCCATAAATACCTGCAAAGGTGCCAGCGTGTGTGATGTTGTTGATATTATTATTGCTTATATTTACAAGATTTCCATAAGTAATATAAATATCATACATTGATCCTGTTCCACTTTGTATATTTGAAATGATGTTATTTGTACAATTTATATTTTGAGTACTTGATGTGCCATGATAAAAACCATAAAAAGTAGTTGAAACAGTCGTACCTTGAGAAACAGTTGTTATTGTATTGGAAGATAATGAAACAGTTCCACCTGAAGGTCCTCCAAAATTGTAAAGTCCATAAATAGTTCCAGATGCTGAAGATGTTCTTGTAATATTAGAGATTAAATTATTATTAAAACTATATGATGACGTTCCATTACTATTGTAACATAAATATAAAGAACCTGTTCCGTTATAATTTACATTTGTTATTGTATTGGAATTTATTGTAAGAGCATTAGAAATAGTAGAAGCATTGTAAATCATATTATTACTACCAGATGCGGTTCCACTTCCATAAGTATGCCCGGAAATTAAGTTGTTATTAATAAATAAATTTGCCGCGGTGGCCCCATTATAGATTCCATAATATGTTCCTGAAGTAGCAGTGGTATAGGTAGAAGAAATAACATTACCACTAATTACTACTGTATTTGTAGTACCTGAACCTCCTGCTGATGAATAAATGCATGCCAACTGAGATGTTGTGGCTCCGCTTTGGATTGTAACAGTATTATTTAAAATTGAAATGTTAGCATTATTAGCTGTGCTAAACATTATTCCGTAAAATGTTCCTGTATGATTAGAAATACTATTAGTTGGATTATTATTTAATAAGTTATTTGAAACATTTAAATTCCATTGATATATAGCATATATACCATAAGATTGGTTAGTTCCACCTCCACCAAAGTTAATGATAGTATTTCCAGTTGATGGACTATTTCCACCTATATCATTATTCATATCAGCATTAGCATAAGGACTACTGTCGTTGTAACCATACAAACTAATACCAACATTACAATTTGTAATAGTATTAGAATAAATTTTATTATTTGAATGAGAACCGGAAGGAGCAGTAATGGTGAGCGCAGTAGTCATCGCGGTATTTGTAGCATTGTAAAAAGAAATACCCTTTGAACCATTTTGTGATGGACCAGTTGAAGTAGCATTATTTACATTACTTAATTTTATCACACAATTTTTAATAGTATTATTTTGGCAACCATCAGTAGCACTGGCTTTGAAAAATCCATAACCATATTCCATTGTGGCTGGATTAGATGAGTTCATATCTTCAAGGTCAATACCATCTATTGTGACATAATCACTTCCAACAAGTGCAAAAATTCCATCTTGTACTGCACTACCAGGTGTGCCTGTTCCTGCATAAGATGCAATTAATTTTGGATTTGCACCTGAACCGCTTTTTTGAAAAATAATAGGATTGGCGGCTGTACCAGTAGCCGTTAATTTTATACCGCCAACAGGCACATTTTCGGTATAACTGGCAGCGATATTAATTGTAACAGGACCACTTATACCTTGAGCATTTAAATCTGCAACAATTGCAGCAACAGATGTGTAAGTGCCGGGAATGGTGTATGTTCCGCTTAATTGTGCGAATAATGATGTGCTTATCATCAATGCACTTCCAACTGCTAAACTTGTAAGTAAATTTTTCTTAATCATAGATTTTATTTTAGAATAGGGCACAAACATAAATAATAGTTTGATGATATTTTCAAAAATTTAGACGAATACGATGAATTACTTTGATTATTAACACTTTTAATAAATTTTTATGTTAATTATTTTTATTTTAAACATTATGTAGTAAAAACTTTATATCTAATTTATTTCCTAACTTTGCACTCGTAGAGTTCCATCTATTCATAAAAACAAATAAATAATTTCAGATGAAAAAGATATTTTTGGTTTTAAGTTTTGAAATAAAAAGAAAAATTTCTAATAAGGTATTCATTTTAATGACCTTTTTAACTCCTTTTATTATTGCAGGTTTTGTAGCTTTAATGTTTTGGCTAAGCACAGAAGAAGAAACTAATTACAATGTTTTAGTAGCAGATGAAACTCAATTTTTTGTTGGAAAATTGCAAGGCAATAATTATATTAGTTTTTTGTACTCTAATAATTCACTTGAAAAATGTTTAGATAAATTAAATCGTAATGATGTAGATGTTTTATTATACATTCCGCATAATATAATAGAAGGAGCAGGAGGCACAGTGAAAATTTTTTACAAAAAAACACCAGGACTTGCATTTCAAACAATGATAAAATCTCAAATTGAAAAATTACTTTTTGAACATAAATTGTTAGCCAATAATATCAATCCGCAAACCATTAATAGTGCAAGGCAACAAGTTAAAATCATTACAGAAAAGGTCAATGAAAAAGGTGAACACTCTGAACAAATCACAGCATTTATGAGCATATTAGGATTTTTGTCTGCGTTTTTAATGTTTATGTTTATCACAATGTATGGAATGATGTTATTTAAAAGTGTTATTGAAGAAAAAAATAATCGTGTCGTAGAAGTGATTGTGTCTTCTATTCGTCCTTTTCAATTATTGATGGGGAAAATTATTGGCATTGCTATATTAGGTATTGGACAATTTATCATTATGAGCATTATGTCTTTCGTGTTAGTATCAATTGTTTCTGTTACTTTGATGAGTGGTGTTAGAGAAGATTATCAAAAGTTTTTAAAGCAACAGAAAGTGGTTTATGAAAAAGGAGTTGAAGCAAATTGGGAACAACTGCAAAATTTTCAAGGTGAATTAGAAGCTTTTGAATTGCTTAAACAAATTGACAAATTAAATTTTTATGAAATAGCCATTAGCTTTTTCTTTTATTTTATTGGTGGATACTTATTTTACAGTGCTTTATTAGCGGCTCTTGGTAGTGCGGCTGACTCTGAAACCGATGCTCAACAATTTACTTTACCTGTTACATTACTTTTAATGGTGGGTTATTTTATCGCAGCTAAAATGATTAGCAATCCCGATACTTCGCTTTCATACTGGGCGTCATTTATACCCTTCACCTCTCCAATAGTAATGATGGCTCGCTTGCCTTTTGGAGTACCCTTTTGGGAGATATTGCTTTCGTTAATTATTTTATACATTTCATTTTTCTTAATGACAAAACTTTCTGCTAAAATTTATCGCACAGGTATTTTAATGTATGGTAAAAAAGCAACATGGAAAGAAATTGTGAGATGGATTAAACACTAACCATTTGAGTTTTTAGTTTTTAGTTTTTAATTTTTAGTTATAAGTTTGTTACTATTCAGCTAAGCATATAAAAATGAAAACTAATAAAACACAAAGGCCGCCAAGTTTTTTTTTAACACAAAGGGCACAAAGATTTAATACATCTATAAATTCTTCTTTGCGAACTTTGTAGTTTTCTTTGTGTATCTTTGTGTGCTGACGTTAATCAGTCAGCATACTGACATTTATCGTCAGTATTTAAAAAATATAGTGCTGAATAATAACATGAGTTTTGAGTTGACTCATTCTTTTCTAAAAATTTTTATGCAGTTTTAGAATTTCTTAAATCAACAATCACTAAAAAAACTATTATAGTGTTTCATAAATTTAAATTCATTTAATTTGTCCCATCAATTTTTAGTATATGATTCCAATACAATTTATTATTGAAAACAAAGAAAAAACTATTCAGGGTTTAAAGAAAAAACATTTTCAAAATGCAGAAGAATATGTGGAAAAAATCATTGCATTAAATGAACTTAGAAAAAAATTAATTGCTCAATCTAATGATATTAAAAATAAATTGAATACTTCATCAAAAGAAATTGGAAACCTTATTAAATCTGGGAAAAAAGAGGAAGCAGAAAAATTAAAACAACAAACAACTGAATTGAAAAATGCATCTGCCCAGTTAGATAATGAGTTATCAAAAGTAGAATCTGATATTCATAATATATTGGTTTTGTTACCTAACATTCCACACCATTCTGTGCCCGAAGGTAAAACTGCAGAAGACAACGAAATTGTTTTTCAACATGGTGAAATTCCTAATTTGCCAGAAAATGCTTTGTGCCATTGGGATTTAGCAAGTAAGTATAATCTTATTGACTTTGAAACTGGCGTTAAACTAACGGGTTCTGGTTTTCCTGTATACATTGGAAAAGGAGCAAAACTTCAAAGAGCACTTATCAATTTTTTTCTGGATAATGCTACAAAAAACGGTTACACCGAAATTGAACCACCTATTTTAGTAAATGAAGCAAGTGGTTTTGGAACAGGTCAATTACCTGATAAAGATGGTCAAATGTATTATGTCAATGAAGATAAACTTTACTTGATTCCAACAGCAGAAGTGCCTATTACAAACATTTATCGTGATGTTATTTTAAGTGAAGACCAGTTGCCAATAAAAAATTGTGGTTATACGCCTTGTTTTAGAAGAGAAGCAGGAAGTTATGGCAAAGATGTAAGAGGATTAAATCGCCTACATCAATTTGATAAAGTAGAAATTGTTCAAATTACTCATCCTGAAAAATCTTATGAAACATTAGAAGAAATGAGAGAATATGTGGCAGGATTATTAAAAATGTTAGGACTACCCTTTCGCACTGTAAAATTGTGTGGCGGAGATATGAGTTTTGCATCAGCATTAACTTACGATATGGAAGTATACAGTGCTGCACAAAAGAGATGGTTAGAAGTAAGTTCAGTTTCTAATTTTGAAACATTTCAAACCAACCGATTAAAGTGCAGAATAAAAGATAAAAATGGAAAAACTCAATTAGCACATAGTTTGAATGGCAGTGCATTAGCATTACCAAGAATTGTAGCAGCACTTTTAGAAAACAATCAAACTGAAAAGGGTATTAAAATTCCAGATGTTTTAGTGCCTTATACAGGTTTTGAATGGATTGATTAATAGGATTGACGATTTAAACCTTTTGCTCATTTCAAATCATTTACATCCTTAAACCAGGAAGCGTAGAAAACATAGTTTTTCGCTATTCTTTCTACTTCACCAGATAGAAGTTCGGGCGAAATATCTTTCACCTTTTTCGCAGGCACTCCCGCAAATACACAATTATCAGGCACTTCAGTGCCTTCTAATACCACTGCACCAGCCGCAATAATTACATTGCTTCCTATTTTACAATTATCCATAATAATTGCTCCCATTCCTACCAGCACATTATCTGATATTTTACACCCATGTACAATAGCATTGTGTCCTATTGAAACATTATTGCCAATGTGTGTTTCTGATTTTTGATAAGTACAATGAATAACCGCATTATCTTGAATATTCACTCTGTTACCCATTCTGATTTTATTAACATCTCCACGAACCACCGCATTAAACCAAATACTACATTCATCGCCCATTACAACATCTCCTACAACAGTTGCATTTGGAGCAACAAAACAATTTTTTCCAAATATCGGATGAATGCCGTTTACAGGATAAATAAAAGCCATATTTTTTTCGGATAAAAATAGTGCAAATTTTTTCTAAAATCAATTTTCAAAAGTTTTATCAAAAGACAATAAATGAGTATATTTGCGAAAAATGTTCTTTGTATGAAAGTAAAAAAATTTACAGTTGATACTGTTTATGCAAAAATGATAGAGAACGAACTAAAAAATAATAATGTAGTAGGCGATGATACTTTGTATATTTACTTTAACTCCTATTATATTGGAAAATTTCTTAACACCAATCTTTCTATCAAGGCCTATTTAGGTTTAAAAATGAAAGAACAACTCAAAGATGTATTTGTTATTACTTTTCCTTTTGAAGCACTGTCAGATAAAGAAAAGAAAAAATATTTCAAAAAAATATTTGAAGAAGGCATCAGAGAAAATGATAGATACATTGGCTTATTAAAAACAGAAACTCATATAGGATTTATTTTTAAACACGATGAAGAATTATTGAATGCTTTTAAAACAGGACAGTATTCTAAAATTTCTGAAACAAAAAAATCTAAAATGAAAAGATTTAGAATACTTGATTATGATATGAAAGTTCAATCGTTTTACATTTATGGTAATGAGGAAAATGAAGATGATTGGAAAGAGTTTCCGATGGGCAAAAGTGATTTAGTGAATTATGAATTAAAAAAACTTATTCATCCAGAATACTTTTATAATGTAATGGCAGAACAGTTTAATGTGAAGGTTGAGTATCTTAAAAAGAACAGTGTTCAAATTTTGCCTAAACCAAATTTAGATAAACTATATTTTGAACTTTCTGATAAAGATACATTATATTGGTTTGAGAAGAAGTAACTTATTTGTCATTTATATTTGGTGATACTATGCAGCAAACGGCTTAAGCCGTTTTTGCCCAAATGACGACTTAAGTCGTTTTACCATCTACTGCACAAAAATTACCGTAAAGAATAAAAAAGATAAATAACAATTTCAAGAAAATTTTACAGCAACATTTATTCCACCTTAAATTTATCATTAAACTTCCTGATATAATAACTATACTTTTTCTTTTTTTGACGATAACTTAAGGAATTAAACTCATTGTAAATACTTTCATCTTTTTGTAATAATGTTTCTAAATTTTCAATGCTGAACGGATAAACTTTTCCAGTAAAATAATCTAACAAAAACTCTTTCATTTCTCTTGTTTTTACAGGGACTCCTGCTACTCCATAAGGATAACCAACACCCATTCCCATTCCTGTATAATAAACCACTTCTTGTGTGCCAATAAAATAAGAAATTGCTCCCAACACGGGCACTTTGTAAAAAGCATTATCAAAATAAATATACAAAATACCATTTTGAAAATAACCCCATAAATCTTTTGGTGAAATTATTTTTTCCTGCTGATTTTCATCAATAATTTTGATTTCCTTTTGCATAACTACTTTTGTAAAAAAATCTAATTGAGATGTATCTATTTTTGAAATGATTTGTGATTTTGAAATGGGCTGATTTTTTTTAAACTGATCAAAATTTAAATATAATCCTTCTTTTCTAACAAATGTTGAATCGGATTGAGAAAAACTTTTTATCAAACTAAAAATAATAAAAGTGATCAATAATCCTTTTTTCATCTGAAATTGTTTTTAAATATATAGTACAGATAGAACTCCATGATTGCAAGCCACAAAAAGAATTATATCTCTCTTTGAGTTTCTTTGCAATCATATTTTTTTCACTTCACAATGGAAGTTTCAATTTTTGAAATGATTTCCTGAATTTTTTCACCCATCAGATAAACATCTTCAAAAGAATTGTATAAAGGCACAGGTGCAAAGCGAATTACATTTGGTTCTCTCCAATCTACAATTATTCCTTCTTCTATCATTTGTTCAAATAACATTTTTGGATTTGATAAAGTACAAACTACTGATAATTGAGCACCTCTGCTTTTGGGTGTAATAATTTTGAATATCTCTTTTTTGAAAACAGAATTGACACTTAATAATACTTCTTCTAAAAACGCTGTTAGTTGCTTACTCTTTTTCAAAAGTGCATGCATTGTGGCTTCTTCAAAAATATCTAATGATGCTAAACACGCCGCCATTGAAAATATAGGCGCATTACTCACTTGCCATCTCTCTGCTGTTTCCATTGGTTCAAATACGGGTTTCATTTTGAATCTTTCTTTTTTATCTGTTCCCCACCATCCTGCAAATATTGGCAAATCTAAATTCTTTAAATGCTTTTGATGAACAAATGCACCTCCTACTGAACCTGGACCGCTGTTCAGATATTTATATGAACACCACGCTGCAAAATCAACTTCCCAATCATGTAAGCGAAGTTCAATATTTCCTGCTGCGTGTGCTAAATCCCAGCCACACATAATATCGTGTTGATGTGCAAATGCTGTGATTTTTTTTATATCAAATACCTGACCAGATAAATAATTAACACCTCCAATTAACAACATTGCAATCTCATCTTTATAAGTTTCAATAGTATTCAAAATTTTTTCCTCATCAATTACAAAATCATCTCGGTCTGAACGCACCATTATTACATCAGTTTCAGGATTACCTCCATGAAATTTTACTTGAGATTGAACAGCATATACATCACTTGGAAATGCAGGATATTCTATTAGTATTTTTCTTTTTTTTCCTGATGGACGATAAAAAGAAACCATCAAAAAATGCAGATTAGATGTCAATTGATTCATCATTACAACTTCTTCTGGCAGTGCTCCTACAATTTTAGCCATTTTTTCTGTAAGAAACTCGTGATACTTAAACCATGGACGATGTGCTTTGAAATGTCCTTCTACACCAAATTTTGCCCAATCGTTTAATTCTTGTTCAATATATGTTTTAGTTGTAATAGGTTGAAGCCCCAGCGAATTTCCAGTGAAATACAAAACATTTTTTCCTTTATGTTGTGGAAATAAAAATTTACTTCTGAACTTTGATAAATCATCCTGATTATCTAATTGTTCTGCTTTTTCTTTGAGAGAACTAAAAATAACATTGCTCATAAATTATCTATTTTTTGAAACACGAATAATTTCAAAACCAAATTCACTGATGTTTGGTAATGGATCTTGTCTCATTGCCTGAACAAAATAAAATTGATATACTCCACTTTTTGCAAAACGAATATTTTTTTTAATAGGCAAAGTTATGTCATACATATCGCCTAATCCACTGCCATACCACTCACCTTTACTATTAGCAAGAATACACTCTATAGTGTCTGTTTGTTTTCTGTTATCAGGATAAATAGTAGTTAAAAAAACATACAGATTGCTATAAGGATATAATTCACCGTGTCTGATTTTAATATTTACATCACACAAACTTGTTGTGTCAATTATATCAACTCTAAACTTTGCTGTGTCTTTAGATGACCATTCTTGCTTTTCAAAATAATAATACTTGCTATATACAGTACTTTCTTTTTTGCAAGAAATTGAAATAAACAACAAAGCAATGATTAAACCCAACCACACTAATGTGTTTATTTTTTGCATATTATTTATTTTTTCTGTTTTGAAAGTTTTTTTTATTTTTCTTGAACTTGTCATTAAATCTGTCTAAATTACTTTCAGTAGTTACAGGTGTAAGTTCTTTTTCAACTTCTTTTTTTGCCTCAACCTCTGATGGTTCTAATAAATCTTCTGGAAGCACATTATTTTTATTCATTTCTAAAATATCTTTTGTTCTTTCAATACTTAATGGAATAAATGTGCCGAGATCATTTTCATAAGCCCAATAAATTCTTCTTCTGAACACATCTATTTTGATGAACTTTGCCTGACCTTTTTGAGTTACTAAAACTTTATCCTGTACTTCCGGAAATTCTTTCAAAGCATCAAGGTACGCATCTAATTCATAATTCAAACAACATTTCAACTTTCCACATTGACCTGCTAATTTTGATGGATTTACGGACAATTGCTGATACCTGATATTATTAGTACTTACACTTCTGAAATCTGTAAGCCATGTACTACAACACAATTCCCTTCCGCATACACCAATACCTCCTAACCTTGCCGCTTCCTGACGAGCACCAATTTGACGCATTTCAATTCTTGCTTTTAATTCTGAAGCAAGTTTTTTAATCAGTTCTCTAAAATCAACCCTTCCATCTGCAGTGTAATAAAAAGTGGCTTTTGTTTTATCACCCTGATACTCAACATCAATTAGTTTCATTTCTAATTTCAAACTTTGAGCCAATTCTCTTGATTTAATCAATGCTTTGTATTCAAGTACCTGTGCTTCTTTCCACTTTTGAATATCCTGCGGTTTGGCTTTGCGAAGTATTTTTTTTAATTGAGTTGTATCTGTTATTTCTTTTTTTCTTAATTGCAACCGAACAATTTCACCAGTTGCAGATACCGTGCCTACATCATATCCTGTTTCTGCTTCTGTAACTACCACATCACCTGTATAAAGAATAAGTTTATTAGGATTTAAATAAAATTCTTTGCGAGAATTTTTAAACCGAACTTCCACTACAGGAAACATTCCTTCAGGTAGAATTTCAGATATATTACCCAACCAGTTGAATACATTTAATTTATTGCAAGAACCAGCAGAGCAATTGCCACAAGTGCCTTTTGACTGTGAATCTAAAGTAGAACAACCTCTTCCATTTACGCAACCAGTACAAGCCATATTTTTATTTTCGTGTGGCTAAAATACGAATATATTTATTGGATTAAAAATTAAAAGAAATATTTATAAAAAACCTGCGATGTTGCATAGAAGCGTACGTATAAGTTGGGTCAAAAGTTAAAGCATTGGGATTTTCACTTGTAGGCAATGGATTCCCGTTAGAATCAAAGGAAACATTTTTATCAAAAGGATCATGCGCACGAGCTATTAAGAATGGAATATTTTTATCTGGTGTAAAATCTAATATATTTTTTACACCTGTCGTGAAAGCGAAATGATTAATTGAGTATGTAACTTGAATATTTTGTATTGAATAAACTGGGCTCACATCAGGTCTTGGATCTAAAGGACCAGCCAGTGGTAACTTCATTTTTCCATAAACATTTCCAGTATATTCTATTGTAAGTTTTTTTACAAATAATCTAATAATAAAATTTCCAGACCATGGTTCAGACAGAAACAATCTACTTTTAGTTTTATCTGAAAACACAAAATTATCTAATAAAGATGCTCCTATAATTGATTGGATAAAGTTTTTATACATTGTTTGAATTTGCATTGAAACTCCTCTGTTTATAGAGTATTCATCTTTACTTAAATTATGATAACTAATTTTATCAGGATGAGAATAATCAGGAATAATTCTGTTTGAAAAATAAACATACCATGCATTCCAGTCAGTACTTAATGAGAGATTACGAGATTGATTTAAATTAATTTGAAAATTTACATATCCGACATAACTTTTTTCAGGTAATAATTTTTCCTGTATATCAATTTTTCTTGCACCAGTGAGTGCTGCATGATCTTCTGTAAATAATTGAACAGGCCTGAATCCAGTAGTTAATCCTGAACGAAAAAATAAGGTTTTATTTGGATTTATTAAAACTGCCATTCTTGGTGTTACTATATGCTTATGAATATTATGATAATCATATCTGATTGAAAAATTAAGCTGTGTATGCGATCTGACAAAAAATATATTTTCGCTATAAATTGCAGGAACAATCCACTTACTAAATGGTGAAGTATTTTTGAAAATAACAGTATTATCTGTGTAATCTAAATACTTTAATGCCACACCAAATGCATGTTTTGAAAACTTTGTTTTAAATTGTGTATAGGATTGATAATAAAAATTATGCTGTCTTGCTTCAAAAAACAATGTGCCGTAATAAGAATTCTGAAAATGATAATTATATGAAAAATCATTATCTAATTTTATTTTTTTAATGAACAAAGGTATCTTGAAAATACTCTCAAATCTTTTTGTAATGATACTCTCTCCATAAATACTGTCTGTTCCTCTGAAATTTTTATTCCAGTTGGTTTGCCCTCCCCATCTGTCTTCTACAAGCAAGCGAATCATTCCATGTAAAAATGTAGAATCATTTATATTAAAAGTAGATTTATGAAATGCCGAAAATCTTTTTTGTAAAGTTACATCCGTAAAACCATCATTATTTGTATCAAATATCTTATCAAAATACATTAAATTCAAACTATTTAGTGTGCTATACCTTTTCAGTTTTTTCATATTGCTTATTTCTAAATTATTATCAAGATAAGCAGAAGTATATAATTGTACAAAAGTTTGATTTTTGACAGGTCTTTTTGTAATAATATTTATTGTACCTCCAATATTATCACTTCCATATAATACAGACCCCGGGTATCTGTTTATTTCAATTTTTTCAATTATATCAGAAGAAATGCCCGTTAACCCATAAATAGAGGCAATCCCTCCTACAACAGGCATACCATCAATTAATATATTTGTATATGGGCCTTCCATTCCATTGATATGTATATCTCCAGTATTACAGATATTACAATTTAATTGAGGCCTTAAACCATTAATATTTTGTACTCCTTCAAACAAAGTGATAGCCGATGAAGAAGCAAGGATACAGGCATCATATATTTCAGTATTAAATGGATCTGCTTTTTTATTCATCAATGGTTTATCAACTTCAATAACAATTTCATCCATAAAACTTGTATCTGCTTTTAAATCTATAAATAAAAAGGTATCTTTTTTAGTTGAAAAATGAATGGAAAATGGAATAAATCCGGGATAATAAACTTTTAAATTTATTTGTTTGAAATCTTTATTTGAATTGATTTGAAAAAATCCAGATGTGTCTGAATATACTTGTTGCTTACCATTGTTTATAGATACTACAGCTCCTTTTACTGGAAATGAAGAATGAGTTATTACACCCTTTATTTGCTGTGCATTTGTAATAGAAACAAAAAATAAGAATGCCGTAAAAGTTAATTTGAACATATATTTTTTGGGGCAATATTACAAAATAATTTAGATTTATCTAATTTTATTTTTAGATTTATCTAAATTATACTTTATTATTAAAGATATTAATGTGTTTTCTTCAATGAAAATTTAACTAAATATGATTTATATCATTTGTATGTGCTCTTTAAATGGCTTTTCTTTGCAAAAAAAAATATGGGCAAACATCAAATTGATTTAGAATGGGATAATGGAATGCTGTTTCATTCAATAGTAAATGGACATACAATTTATGTAGATGCTGATACAAATGTTGGCGGATCTGATAAAGCTCCTCGTCCAAAACCACTTATGTTAGTGGCACTGGCAGGATGTACTGCAATGGATGTGGTATCTTTATTAAACAAAATGAAATTGGAATTTTCTTACTTTAATGTAAAAATTGATGCGGAACTAACGGAAGAACATCCAAAAGTTTATTCAAAAGTTCATATCATCTATCAAATTAAAGGCGATAATTTAGATGCATCTAAAGTAGAAAAAGCAGTCCATTTATCTCAAGAAAAATATTGTGGAGTAAGTGCAATGTTCAAAAAGTTTTCAGAAGTGAGTTTTGAAATACAATATCTGTAAATTAAAGTAATTGTAACTAAGATTGTTTAAAATTACTTATCACGCAAAGTTTCGTAAAGAAAGCCACGCTAACTTCGCAAAGATTTTCAATAATTTTTTTATGGGTTTTACCGTCATTACGAACGTAAGCGAAGTAATCTCAAAAGTATTATCGTCATTGCGAGCGAAGCGTAGCAATCTCAAAAGTATTATCCACATAACAATTACGAGATTGCTTCGGTCTAACGCCCTCGCAATGACGGGTATTTCAAATGAAATTGCTTCGGACTATCTATCGTTCTCGCAATGACGAAAAAACTAAACATTAAAAAATCAAAATGCTGACGATAAACATCAGCATGCCGACCGATAGTCCCGACGACATAAAATGTGTGCTGATGATAAATGAGGATGTCTAAAAAGGGTAAATTTTGGTAAAATATTGCAATTTGCATTTTTGCAAATAATTGATTTTCAATTATTTAATTTTTTGAATTTTTTCAAAATTTCTCATTTTTTGGACTTTTTAGACATCCTCACGAACTTGTCCTGATCCATAGCGTCAGGATGTCGTCAGCATCGGGAAACTGACCGCAAGTCCCGACGATAAATATCGGGATGCTGATATTCATCGTCAGCACGTCATGTGCGTCGGCATATTGAAAAATTAAAATTTTTGTTACTACTCAGCAACTAATATATTTTTTATTTACATATAATTAAATCTTGAAAACAAAAAAATCCCGAAGGGATGAGATGATTGTAGAAGGAAAGTAACCAAATATAATAAAACTCCGAAGGAGTGATATTATACAATCAAACTCGCATTCTTAAAAAAATTTCACATAATACTCTACTAACATCCTAAAATTGTTTTTAATTACTTTATGCCACCCCTTCGGGGTTATTTTAATTTTGATGATATTTCAATCTATAATCATTTCATCCCTTTGGGATTAAAGAACTGAAAAGTATTTCTTGTTTAATCGTTTTAGACCAACTGAATAGTAACAAATTTTTTATACTCAGAAAACTACTTATATTAAAAAGGAAATTCAATAGAATCTTCTTTACCTATTTTTTCTGAATTTTGTTTAAGCCATGCATCACAGGCCTTGTAACCACGTTCTTTTAGTTTGTTTAAAAAGCTCCATGAAGTATTAAACTTACTTGACAGATTCAAATCTGATAGATATTCATCAGCAGAAATATGATGTAAATAAACTTTTTTCAATTTACCTTTTAAATCAATGCCGCTTTCTATTAATTCATTTCTGAATTTAATCGCTTTTAATTCGTGCATTAAGGCAGAGTTAAAACTTATTTCATTTATTCTGTCTTTAATTTCTTCTATAGTTGTTGGTATTTTATCTACATAAAAAGGATTGACTTGAACAATTAAAATATCATTGGTTTCTGGTGTGTTTTTAATTAATGGATCTAATGGTGGATTGCCCATATAACCTCCATCCCAATAATACTGCCCGTCAATTTCAACAGGTTTAAATAAATACGGAAGACAAGCCGAAGCCAAAATACTTTTTACCGTCAGTTCTTCTGCGTTAAAAATTTTTGGCAATCCCGTTTTTACATTAGTAGCACAAACAAAAAGTTTTTGAGGTTTTAATTTTTGTAATTCATCAAAATCAATTAATGAAGTTAGGATTTTTTCAAGCGGATTGTAATTGAGTGGATTAAATTGAGAAGGTGAAAAATTTTCTGTGAGTAATTCAAATGTTCTGTAAAAGGGCGAAAAACTTAAATTTCCCTGACTTGTAAATGTATCCATCAGCGTAGGTTGCAGCATAAACCACTGCCCTGCCATTGATACTTTGTACCAAAACTTTACAAGCAAATGTTTTGCAAGGTTTTTCCCGCCTTTGTGCAATCCATAAAGGGTAATGACTGCATTCATTGCTCCTGCACTGGTGCCGCATATTCCATCAATTTGAATATTTTCTTCATCTAATAATCTGTCTATTACTCCCCATGTAAATGCCCCGTGTGCACCTCCGCCTTGAAGGGCTAAATCAATTTTTTTCATTGATAATATTTTTTTATTTTACGATAAATTTTGCAAGTGGTTAATAATAACGGAAGTTTTTCCATAATTAGTATAAAATCGTTTTATTTGCTCAAAAATTTTTTATGTTAGAAAAAATCAATTCCAATTGGAAAATTGCAACAATCACTTCAATTATTGTATTTGCTTTAATAACCATTTTCTACTTCAAACCAATGTATTTTGAAAATAAAGTTTTAAATCAAGGTGATATATTAAGACATAAAGCAATGAGTAAAGAAATTATGGACTATCGTGAAAAATACCACAAAGAGCCCCTATGGACTAATTCGATGTTCGGTGGAATGCCCGCATATCAAATTTCTACAGAATATAGTGGCAACTGGCTTTCATTTTTAGACAGATTATTCAAATTGTTTTTACCACATCCATCTGGTTATATTTTTTTATATGGAATCAGTTTTTTTATACTGATGATAGTTTTGCGGACGCCTTATTTATTAGCCATTTCATCGGCCATTGCTTATGCTTTGTCTTCTTATTTTTTAATCATCATTGAAGCAGGTCATAATTCAAAAGCCAATGCTATTGGATATATACCATTGGTTGTAGCATCTATGATTTTATTGTTCAAAAGAAATTTATGGATAGGTACTTTATTAAGTGCTTTGTTCTGGGCATTAGAAATCAATGCTAATCACTTGCAAATTACTTATTATCTTGTTTTGATGGTTGGTATTTTCTGGTTATATTGGTTGTATGAATCTATCAAAAATAAATCGGTTGCAAATTTTATTAAACACTCTATTTTCTTTGGAATTTCAATATTAGTAGGCACTTTGCCTAATATGGGCAACATACTCACCACTTACGAATATGGAAAATACTCTACTCGTGGCAAAAGTGAATTAACCATCAATGCTGATTTAAAACCCGATTTACATAATAAAACTACTGGATTAGATAAAGATTATGCCACACAATGGAGTTATGGTATTGGCGAAACATTTACATTTTTGATTCCTGATTTTAAAGGTGGTGCATCACAAGCTATAGCCAATGCAGACCCAGATGCTCTTAAAAAAATACCGAGTGATATGAGAGAAATTGTGGCAAGTCAATCTTCTTATTTTGGACCACAACCTTTTACAAGTGGACCTGTATATTTAGGTGCTATTGTGGTATTCTTAATGATATTGGGACTTTTCGTAGTCCCAAAAGAATGGAAAATTCCATTGACGATTGTAATTGTTTTATCTATTCTTTTATCATGGGGTAAAAATTTTATGATTCTTACTGATATTTTTATGGATTATATGCCGGGTTACAATAAATTCAGAGCTGTATCTATGATTTTAGTACTTGTGGAATTTGCTATTCCATTAATGGCTGGATTGAGTTTATATTATCTTGCTAATTTTTCATCTCAAAAAATTTCATTAGGCAAAAAAGAAGTGACATTAGATAAATTATCATTATGGACATTCATTGGTGTTGGGGGATTTTGCTTAATCAATTATTTAGTTCCAGCTTTATTTAACTCATTCAAAGCACCAGATGAAGAAGCAATTTTAATGAGTGAATATATCAAAGCGGGCTATCCAAAAGAAGAAGTAAGCAAATACATTCAGCAAATGATGCCACATGTAGAAGAAGCAAGAAAAAACATTGTTCGTTCTGATGCACTACGCTCTTTTATTTTCATAGGATTATTCTTTGTATTTATATGGGGATATTTTAGGAAAAAAGTAAGTGCAACATTATTATTCCTTGCATTTGGAGCGTTCAGTTTAATTGATTTATATACTGTTGATAGAAGATATTTTGGCGAAAATTCTTTTGTACCAAAAGCTAATATCCAACAATTATTTACACCATCTCAAGCAGATGAAATTATTCTTCAGGATACTACTAAATATTACAGAGTATTGAATTTGGCCACAAATACTTTTAATGATGCCAACACATCGTATTTTCATAAATCAGTAGGTGGTTATCATGGTGCTAAACTAAAAAAGTATCAGGAGTTAATTGACTTTCATTTGAGTAAAGAAATTCAAAAATTTTATCAATTATTAAATCAGATTGGAGGAGCTGATAGTTTGTTAGAAACACAAGTATTACCATCTTTACAGGTTATCAATATGCTTAATACAAAATATATTTTATTACCAATAAAATCCGGAAGTATTCCAATGCCTAACTCTTCTGCCAATGGAAATGCTTGGTTTGTAAAAGAATTGAAATTTGTTGCTAATGCGGATAGTGAAATTGTAAAACTGTATTCCATTAATACTAAAACACAAGCCGTTATTCAAGAAAAAAATAAATTACCCCAATTATCAAATACTTATTCTGCAAAAGGTAAAATTTATCTGACAAGTTATGCACCAAATGAATTAACTTATACTTCTATTTCAGATGAAGATCAATTTGCTGTGTTTTCTGATATTTATTATCCAAAGGGCTGGAATGCTTATATTGATGGACAATTACAACCACACACCTGTGTAAATTATGTTTTGCGTGGAATGATTATTCCAAAAGGCACTCACAAGATAGAATTTAAATTTGAACCTGATTCATATAAAACTGGCAACTCTATTGCTTATGTGGGTTCTGTGCTTATCTATTCTATATTACTTACAGCTTTATGGCTATTGTGGAAAGAGATAAAAAAATGAATCATCATAAAAATGTTTTGATTGGAGTAACGGGTGGAATTGCAGCTTATAAAATTCCATTATTAGTAAGATTATTGATACAAAATCAATTTAATGTAAAAGTCATAATGAGTGATGATGCTCAACATTTTGTAACACCTGAAACATTATCTGTGCTTTCAAAAAATCCTGTTTATACTTCTTTCTTTAATGAAAAAAGAGAATGGAATAATCATGTTCATCTCGCAGATTGGGCAGATGTGTTTGTGATTGCTCCTACTACTGCTAATACTATTGCTAAAATCGCTAATGGATATTGCGATAATTTACTATTGGCTACCTATCTATCTTATACAAAAAAAGTTCTTATTGTCCCTGCAATGGACGCAGAAATGTGGGAACACACTACTGTTCAGGAACATCTAAATATCATACGCAGCAGAAAAAATCATATAGTATTACCTGTAGAATATGGTGAATTAGCAAGTGGAATTAAAGGTTGGGGAAGAATGGTAGAACCAGAATTTATTTATTCAAGTATTATCAAAGTTGTTGAAAAATCAGAACAATTATCAGGTAAAAAAGTGCTTGTAACCGCTGGTGCTACTTATGAACCTATTGACCCTATTCGTTTTATTGGAAACAGAAGTTCAGGAAAAACTGGTATTGCCATTGCAGAAGAGTTAGCCAACAGAGGAGCTGAAGTTTTTTTAGTTTATGGAGAAATAAATGTTTCATTGCCCTATAATCCTTCTATCAAAAAAATTAATGCCACGACTGCACAAGCTATGTATGAAGCATGTTATAAAATTTTTCCAGATGTTGATATAGCCATACTTTCAGCGGCAGTTGCTGATTACACACCAGTGCAATCATTTGAAAATAAAATAAAAAAAACGGATGAAGAATTAAGTATAAAATTAAAAAAGACAAAAGATATATTAAAATCATTAGGCGAAATAAAAAAACAAAATCAGTTATTAGTTGGTTTTGCTTTAGAAACTGAAAATGTTTTAGAAAATGCTCAAAAAAAATTGAGTTCAAAAAATGCAGACATAATATTTGCTAATACTTGTTCATCAGAAAATCCAGCATTTAATGTAGATGAAAATGAATTGTTAGTTATTCATAAAAATGGAAACACTAAAACACTTGGAAAGCACAAGAAGTATATTTTAGCAGAAAAAATAGTAGATGAAATAATAAGTGTTTTGAAGTAATTATACCAAAACAACTGATCTTCGAAAATTAAAAACAATAATTTTAAAAAATACTCAAAAATCTTTTCAGAGGACAATCTGCCCGTGATATATATTTTATTTTGAAAAGTTAATACATCCCTTCAATGGCTTTGTAAAAAATAGTTTTAGAGGTTTCATCAACTTTTTCAATTAAATCATCATTAAAAGGCAATAAAATCTCTTCACTATTATCATTCAATACAACAAACCATTTCAAATTATTTTGAATAAAAACATCGTTTATGATTCCAATTTTAAAATTATTAGAATTGACATCAACTATTGAATACTCAATGTAATTAAAAGTATCATCTGTCAATAAAAATTTTTCTTCTACCCAAATATCTTTGTTAGTGAGTTTTTTTGCATCACTTGCAGAATTTACATTCTCAAATTTTACAAGGGTTTTATTGTGTAACAATTTTATTTCTTCAACTATGTAGGGAACTTTTACATTATCCACTTCAATGAAAAAAGCATGGATTTCATCAAAAAGTAATTCACCATTATTATTAAAATGCAGTTCTACAAAACCTTTAATTCCATTTGGTTTTCCAATTTTTCCAATCAATTTAAGATTGTCCATTTTTCTTTGATATTGCTGCATTTACAAAGTGAACAAATAAAGGATGAGGATTTTCTACCGTACTTTTATATTCTGGATGAAACTGAACTCCAATAAAAAACGGATGATTTTTCAATTCAATTATTTCAACAAGTCCTTTATCTGGATTTATACCAGAAAGAATCATTCCGTTTTGAGTGAAGACGTCAGTATATTCATTATTAAATTCATAACGATGACGATGTCTTTCGTAAATAAGTTTTTGTTTATAAACAGAATAAGCAAGGGTGTTTTCCTTAATTTCACAAGGATAAGCACCCAATCGCATTGTGCCACCTAAATACGCTATTTTCTTTTGAGAATCCAGCAAATCAATGACAGGATGAGTAGTAGCAGGATTCATTTCTCTACTATTAGCATCAGGATAATTTAGAACATTGCGAGCAAATTCAATAACTGCACATTGCATTCCTAAACAAATTCCTAAAAATGGCAATTTATTTTCACGAGCATATTGAATAGCAATAATTTTTCCTTCAATGCCCCTGTTTCCAAAACCTGGTGCTACTAATACACCACTCACATTAGAAAGAATTTCTTTTACATTTTGAGTTGTAATTTTTTCACTGTGAATCCAATGAATATTTACTTTACAGTTATTTTGGACACCTGCGTGAATAAATGCTTCTGCAATGGATTTGTAAGAATCTTTAAGTTCTACATATTTTCCTACCAATGCAATATCAACTGTATTTTTAGTTGTGTATAGTATATCTAAAAACGATTTCCATTTTTTTAAATCAGGTTTTTTATCAGAATTGACTTGCACTTTTTTCAACACCACTTCGTCTAACTTTTCTTTTTCCATAATAAGTGGCACTTCATAAATTGATTTAGCATCAATGGCTTCAATGACCGCTTCTTTACTCACATTACAAAAGAGTGCGATTTTTTTTCTAATATCATCATTGATTTTATGTTCTGTTCTGCAAACAATAATATCTGGCTGAACGCCATGCTCTAAAAGCATTTTTACAGAGTGCTGCGTGGGCTTTGTTTTTAATTCACCAGTAGATGAAAGATAAGGCAATAATGTAAGATGAATAACTACACAATCTGTGCCCAATTCCCATTTTAATTGACGAACGGCTTCAATGTATGGCGTAGATTCTATATCTCCCACGGTACCTCCAATTTCAGTAATTACAAAATCATAAGAATTTTGTTGTCCTAAAATTTTTATTCTTCTTTTTATTTCATCTGTGATGTGAGGAATTACCTGCACTGTTTTTCCAAGATATTCCCCTTTTCTTTCTTTATCAATTACAGTTTGATAAATTTTACCTGTAGTTACATTATTTGCCTGAGATGTAGGTGTATTGAGAAATCTTTCATAATGACCTAAATCTAAATCGGTTTCTGCACCATCATCAGTAACATAACATTCTCCATGTTCATAAGGATTAAGCGTTCCAGGATCAACATTTATATAAGGATCTAATTTTTGAATGGTAACTTTAAATCCTCTTGATTGAAGTAATTTAGCCAGAGATGCAGAAATAATGCCCTTTCCAAGAGATGATGTAACACCACCAGTAACAAAGATATATTTTGTAGAGAACATAAAAATTTTTGGGCGAATTTGCAAAATAAATAGGTGGGTAAAAAATCAAATGTATGAAAATTGTGTATTCATTGAATTTACAACGGTTTAAGATGTAGAATGAATATAAACAATACTGAATTTAAGGGTTTGACTTTCGTTATACTGTTGAAATGCCTGTAAGAATGCCTTTTTCAGGTCTTAATTATCCACAAAACCCACATTTTATCCACAAAATAGCATTTTTTTTACTCCAACCCCTTGACAAATCAAATAAACCGCCTTATATTTGCAGTATCAAAAACCAAAAAAAGTAAAACTATGAACAAAGCAGAATTGATTGATGCAATTGCATCAGGAGCAAAGTTAACAAAAGCAGATGCTGCTAGAGCATTAGACGCAACTATCGACGCTATCAGCAAAGCGTTGAAAAAAGGAGACAGAATCGGTCTTGTAGGATTTGGTTCTTTCTCTGTAACTAAAAGAAATGCTCGTGTTGGCCGCAACCCACAAACAGGAAAAGAAATTAAAATTCCTGCAAAAAAAGTGGTAAAATTCAAAGCCGGTGCTGAATTAGCATCATCTGTAAACAAAGGAAAATAATTTTTCTCCTTTAATGAAACTAAAAAGCCCTTTCAAATTGAAAGGGCTTTTTTATTTTGTTTGAATGTACCAAAACAAAATGATTTCTAAAGTTTTTAGAATAATAATTTTTTTTTGAAAATTGAAATAATTTGGTATAAACTTTAATACTCTTTTATTTTCTTTGCTTGCAAATTTTCTCCAAAGAAAATTGCCGCTTTTTCATTAAACCACTCGGATTCAATAGTGGTGTAAAATTCTTTTTTACCATTTTTATTTAATCGCTCATCTATTTCTGGATGCCTTTGTAAATAATTTTTCAAACTCTTTGCTACAATTTCGCCTTGTGTAATAATGTTTATTTCTTCAGGAATGAACTGTTTTATCTTTGGCAACAATAATGGATAATGCGTGCATCCAAGTAAAACTGTATCTATTTTATTGTCTTTATCAAACAAATTTTCTATATGTTTTTTTACAAAATAGTCAGCACCTTCTGAAAGATGTTCGTTATTTTCTATTAAAGGCACCCACATAGGACACGCTTCTTGTGTAATGACTACATCAGGAAAAAACTTTTGAATTTCTAATATGTATGATTCAGATTTTACTGTGCCTTCTGTGGCAAATATTCCAATGTGTTTTGTTTTTGAAAAATTTCCAATTACTTCTGCAGTAGGACGAATAACTCCTAATACTCTATTCTGTGGTGCAATGATGGGCAAATCTTTTTGCTGAATGTTTCTTAAAGCCCTTGCAGATGCAGTATTACAAGCAAGTATAACAAGAGGGCAATTTTTTTGAAACAATAATTTAACGCATTCTAAAGTAAATTGATAAACTGTTTCAAAACTTCTGCTGCCATAAGGAGCACGAGCATTGTCGCCTAAATAAATGTAATCATATTCTGGCAACTCTTTGATAATTTCCTTAAACACAGTAAGACCACCATATCCTGAATCAAAAATACCTATACTACCTTTTTCTGTCACAATAATTATTTTATCATTAGTAATTCTTTAGCATTTTGAATAGCGGCTTCTCCGGGCTTGCCACTACTTAACATTTTAGCAATTTCCATTATTCTTTCTTCATCTCTAATTTCTGTAATTTTTGATAATGTTCTGTTGTTTTGTTCTTCTTTGCTTACTACCAAATGTTGCTTTCCTTTTGCGGCTATTTGTGGCAAATGTGTAATAACAATCACCTGCATATACTCACTCATTTTAGACATTATATCACCCATTTTGCCAGCCACATTACCACTTACACCTGTATCAATTTCATCAAAAATAATAGTAGGTAAGTGAATTTTTTTAGCCATTAATGATTTTATGGTCAGCATCAATCTTGCAATTTCACCACCAGATGCGGACTTTTGAACTTCAGTAGGCAAAACACCTTTATTAGCAGAAAACAAAAATTTTACCTCATCTTTTCCATATTCATCTAATTCTGCTTTATCTTGAATATCAATCACAAATTGAGCATTTGGCATTGCTAATTCTTTCAATATCTCTACACATTCATTTTCAATTTTTGCTTTTACAGATTTTCTTTTTTGTGAAATTTCTTCGGCAATTTGTTGTAATTTTTTTTCTAATGAATTCAGTTCTTTTTGCTTTAAATGAATGATTTCATCAAAGTTTTCAAATGTTGATATTTTTTCTTCTAAATCTTTTTGAATATTCAAAAGTTCTGCATCTGTTTTTACATTGTGTTTTTTGAGTAATTTATTAATGATGTTTAATCTTTCATTCAAAACTTCCATTCGTGAAGGATTTATTTCTACATCAGACAATAAACTTTCTGCTTCAGTTGAAATATCTTTTAATTCTACAAGAACTGATTGCAATCTTTGTGATAATTCTTCGTAAGCAGGATTATATTTTGCAACAGATTGTAAATTGTTTTTAGATTGATTGATAAGTTGAATGGCATTGATATCCGCATCACGCAAAGCATTTACAGATGATGATAATTGTTGAATAATTTGTTCTGCATTTTCTAATTGCTGTAATTCTTGCTCAATTTGTTGTAATTCACCTTCCTGAATATTTGCTTCGTTGAGTTCATTTAATAAAAATTGAAAATATTCAGTTTCATTTTTGGCATTCGTTTGTTGATGAATTAATGTTTCTAATTCTTTTTTATTTTTTTGAAATTGCTTGAATAGTTGAGTATATTGATTTCTTTGAGACAGGCAATCTGCAAAAGCATCAATAAAATTGTAACGAAACTGTGCAGAGTGAATAATTAAATTTTGATGTTGAGAATGAATATCAATTAAATACTGGCTGAATGATTTTAATACAGAAACATTAACGGGTGTATCATTGACAAAGGCACGAGATTTTCCATCTGCAGATACTTCTCTGCGAATGATGGTTTCAGAATAATAATCTAAATCATTGTTTTGAAAAAACTCTTCTAAATTAAGTTTAGAAATATCAAAAGTCGCTTCTACAATACATTTTTTGGAAGTATCAAAAAGTGCAGAAGTATCGGCTTTTCCGCCAAGTGCAAGCATCAGAGCATCTAACAAAATAGATTTACCCGCACCTGTTTCTCCTGTAATAACTATTAAACCATTATGAAATTTTAATTCAGCAAAATTGATGAGTGCAAAATTTTGAACTTTTAATTCTTTCAGCATAGTTGCAAAGTTAAGAAAAGAAAAAATTAAGGCGTAGTGAATTTTTCATCTTGCTTATACAAATAATACAAAATTGTTTGTCCAACTGCATTTAATGTGCTTTTACTGATATTTGATAAATTATCAGTTATCTTATGATGATGTTCAAAAAAATCTGATTTTTGTGGATAGTAATGAATGATGTCAATACATGGGATATTAGCATAAGTGTTGACAAATAAATGGTCGTCTGTAATTTCATTCGTGCTTTCATCTATAAAATACTTTGAGAATCCTGCTTTTTGTGCAATACTCCAAATTTCATGAACTAATACAGGATTGAATTGTATAGATAAACCTTCTTTTGGAAATACAGCATTTGTATCACCTACCATATCTAACAAAATTCCTTCCGATGGCTTAATTGCTGTTACATTCATATTTTTTGCCCAATATTGAGAACCAAGACACCATGTTTGTGCATCTCCACCTGCATTTCCATAATCTTCTAAATCAAAAAGAACAATATCAATACCGATATTTTTTAATGGCGATTTTTTGATGGATTGAATAATGCTCATCAATACTGCTACTCCACTTGCACCGTCATTAGCCCCTAAAATAGGTTTGTTCTTGTTTTCTTTTGAATCTCTATCTGCAAAAGGTCTTGTATCATAGTGTGCACAAAGTAAAATTCTATGCTTTTGTTCGGGATTATATTTCGCAATGATATTAGTGCCAATCCATTGTTTGCCATCAAAAGTTGTAGCAGAAAATTTTTGTAACTCGGTTTTAAGTTGATGTGAATTAAAATAATTTGTAATCCATTCTACACATTTATCGTGGGCTTTACTTCCCGGATGGCGAGGTCCTAATTCTACCTGATATTTGACAAAATAATAACAACTGTCTGCATTGAAAGATGGTGTATTATTCCAGAATTTTTGAGGAACAATTTCTTTCACAGAAGATTGTGTTTCTTTGGTTGATTCATTTTTTGAAGGATTATTACATTGAGAGAAAATGAATAAAATTAGGATACTAATTGCACTTAAATAATTGATTGAAAAAATTTTTTTATTGTAGAACAAATTTTGAAACATATTAAAAAGTTTCTGCAAATAAACATAAAGAAAAGCAAAGTGAGAAAAGTATTTAAATATCTAATTTTTTTAAGTAAAAGATTGATTTGAAAAGCGATACTTAAAAACAATATATTCGTTGTCATAAATTCCTTATTATTACAGCAAAAATTATGTCTGAAAAAAGCCAGATAAAGACATCATCAAGAATAGTTATATTACAAAATAAACTTTTAGAACTTACTATAAAAAGATTATCGTTTCAACTTATTGAACATTATTACTCGCTTGAAAACCTTGTTATTGTTGGCTTACAACCAAGAGGTATTTATTTATCACAAATTATTCATCAACTTTTAGAAGCATCCAAAAAAATTAAACATTTAGAATATGCAGAATTAGATGTTACATTTTACAGAGATGATTTTAAATTAAAACCATTAGTCCCATCGCCTCAAAAACTTCCTCCTGATTTTTCTGTTGAAAACAAAAGAGTAGTATTGATTGACGATGTGTTATATACAGGCAGAACAATAAGATCCGCCATGGATGCACTGCAAAATTATGGCAGACCTAAAAGTGTTGAGTTGTTAGTATTAGTAAACAGAAGGTTTTCAAGAGAATTACCTATAGAACCCACTTATTCAGGTATTTCAATAGATTCATTTGATAATCAAAAAGTGCATATTGAATGGAAAGAGGACTGGACCAAAAGCAAAGTATATTTGGAATATAAAGAAAAAAAATAAATAAATGAGCAGATTATCTACAAAGCATTTATTAGGTATAAAAGATTTGACTAAACAGGATATTGAATTGATTTTGAATACTGCACAATCATTCAAAGAAGTTATCAATCGTCCTATTAAAAAAGTGCCATCATTAAGAGATATTACCATTGCCAATTTGTTTTTTGAAAATTCTACAAGAACACGCATCTCTTTTGAATTAGCACAAAAAAGATTAGGTGCAGATATTATTAACTTTTCAGCATCGGCATCGTCAGTAAAAAAAGGTGAAACATTAATTGACACGGCTAATAATATATTAGCCATGAAAGTAGATATGATTGTAATGAGACATTCATCGCCAGGTGCGTGTGTTTTTCTTGCAAAAAAAGTAAAAGCACAAATCATTAACGCAGGTGATGGCACACACGAACATCCAACTCAAGCATTGTTAGATGCTTTTTCTATTCAGGAAAAATTTGGAAAACTTAATAATGTAAAAGTAGCAATAGTAGGTGATATTTTACACTCAAGAGTGGCATTGAGTAACATACTTTTATTGAATAAAATGGGTGCAAAAGTAAAAGTATGCGGACCATTAACGCTTATGCCAAAATACATTACATCATTAGGTGTAGAAGTAGAAACTGATTTAAGAAAAGTATTAGAATGGTGCGATGTGGCCAATATGTTGCGTATTCAACTGGAACGACAAGATACAAAGTATTTTCCTTCATTGAGAGAGTATAGTTTGTTATATCAATTGAATAAAGAAGTATTAAATGAAATTAAAAAGGAGATTGTTATTATGCATCCAGGACCAATCAATAGAGGCGTAGAATTAACAAGCGATGTTGCTGATAGCAAGCATTCTATTATTTTAGAACAAGTTGAAAATGGCGTAGCGGTTAGAATGGCGGTTATGTATTTATTAGCAGGAAAAGATTAGTAAGTGAGTAGTGAAGAACGAAAAGTGAGTAGTGAAAAGTAGGGGCAATTGAAGAATTTACTTTATCAAAAAAATCCCTAATTGGTAAAAGGAATATAGATGTGAAAAGTGAATAGTAATTACAATAGAGTTGATTAAAGTTTGTTGAATAAAAAATTAAGTGCACACAAAACATAATCTGTTCAAAGAATTTGATTGTTTTCTTTATATCTTGTTTCCTTTATTTAAAGCAGTTGTGTTCTTGATGAATAAATTTGATGGATATTTTTCAGAACTTAAATTTGAATAATATACTGAGTGTAACAAACACTAATAAAAATTCAACATCTTATTCCAATTATACATACATCATCTACCTGAAATCCACCTCCTTTCCATTCTTCAAAATATCTGTGTATTTTTTCTCTTTGTACATCAAGTGATAGCTTACTAATAGATTGAAACAATTCTATCATTCCCTTTGTCTTGATTTTCTTACCTTTTACACCTCCAAACTGATCTGCAAATCCATCCGTTGTTAGATATATCATATCCCCCTCATTTAATATCTTATTCTCTGACCTGAAATCTCCCAATTCCTCCATCCATCCTATCGGCTCTTTATCTCCATTTATTTCTTCTGTTTCTCCATTACTTTTTATTATTATCAATGGTCTATTAGCTCCACTGAATTGTATTTCTCTCCTATTATTCTTGTTTATTCTTACTAAACATATATCCATACCATCTCGCAAATGTCCTTCTTTACTCACCATTTTTTCAATTACTATTTCTCTTACCCTTTGTAATATCTGATTAGTATCTATTAATCTATCTTCCATCACTGCTTTTGTTAATGCACTGCTACATATTACACTCACCATTGCTCCTGGAACGCCATGACCAGTTGAATCTGCCGCAGCAACATATATATAATTTTCATTTTCTTCCAACCAGTAAAAATCTCCCGCTAATACATCTTTTGGTAAATAAAGTTTGAAACTATTTGGCAACAATCTTTCCCACTTACTCTCATCCGGAAGTATTGCCTGCTGTATTCGTAATGCATAATTGATGCTATCCATTATTTCTTTGTTTCTTTCTTCTACTATTTTCTTTTGAATTTCTATTATATTCTTTGACCTTTCTATGATCGCTTTTTGTTTTCTTGTAAGATATAAAGAACGAGCAATAAACACAGATGAAATTACTACCAACATTAATCCGGCAAATAAACTATACATTATAATTTGATATCTTTTCCTTTCGGCTTTTATTTCTAATTCTCTTTTTTCTCTTTCAGCTTTAGCTCGTATTTCTTTCAATTCATATTCAAATTTTGTCTCTAAATCTGTTTGCTTTTTTAATCTTTCTTCACTCTCTAATGTGTCTTTTGCCTGAATATATTTTTTGTAATGTTCAAATGCTAAATTGCAATTTCCTGATGATTCATAAAGTTTTGAAAGCATTTGTTCAAAATCTTTAATGTAACTTAAAAGACCTAACGATTTACTTATTTCTATTGCTTCATTTAAATATTTTTCAGAATTTTTAAAATCTCCCATCTCTCTATAAAGATCGCCTATATTACCAAGATCAGCAGCCATACTCGCTTTATCTCCTAATTCTCTATCTAATTGTAAAGCTTTAAGATAATATTTTAATGCCTTTGAAAAGTTTGATTTTGCCGCATAAACATTACCGATATTTCCCAAGTCAGTAGCCATTGCTTTTTTATCTCCTATTTCTTCATCAATTTTCAATGCCTTAAAATAATATTCTAATGCTAATGAATATTTTTGTTGACAATAATAAATACTAGCAAGGTTTGCAAGGTGCCTAGCAACACCTCTTAAGTTACCTAGTGTTTGATCTATTTCTAAAGCTTTTAAAATGTATTCTTGTGCTTTAGAATAATTAGTTTGTTCAAAATAAACTCCCCCAATATTACCTAACCATGTTGCGATGCCGTTAGAATCTCTAATTTCTTCTTTAATTTTTAATGCTCTAAAATAATACTCTAATGCCTTCGGATAATTTGATTGATCAAAATATATTAATCCTATATTACCAATAACTCCTGATTGCAGATTTTTATAAGATAATTCCTCACAAATTTTTAAAGATTCATTATAATACTCTAAGGATTTATTAAAATCACCTTTTATCCAATAACAATATCCTAAAACACTTAAGAAATTTGCCTCTCCTTTTTTCCATTTAATGTTTTTTGAAATTATCCTTCCCCTTTCTGCTAAAAGAATAGCAGAATCAGGGCTATTAAAGCTTAATTTAGAAGATAATTCAATCAATTTGTTTAATAAAATTGTGTCTTTTAAATTATTTTGAGATTTAGTCAGTTGAGAAAGAACAATATTTATAGATTCATTGTTTTCAATTTGAGCAATTATTCTAGATAATGAAAACAAAAATATTATAGACAAATAATATAATCTCATCAAGATTTTACTTTTAAGTTATAAAGATGATAAATAAAATAAATAATCAAGGTTGAAAAATAATAAATAGTGCATTGTTAAAATAAATTTTTTGTATATTAAATTTTATTCATCATCGTTTTTTAATATTACAAAACACAAAAATATGAAAACCTTTGCAAAATGCTTAATTTTAGGAAATTCAGCACTGTTTATGAATAGTTGCGTTACATCTCAAATTGCTTCTTTAAGTTCACAAGATGAAAATGATGTAGAAGTATTTATTATAACAAAACCCATCAAAAATTACACAGAATTAGCATATATTGAAGCATCTGGTGGGATTTTCACAAGTAAAAGAAAATTGTTGAAAAAATTAAAAACCACAGCCAAAAAGAATGATGCCAATGCAGTTGTTAATGTAAAATTCGGTTACACATTTTGGTGGCCTTATGTAGAAGGGGTTGATATTAAATACTAATAAACTTCAAAACTTCTTCCATAAATATTTGCGGCTGTTCTGCATGAACCCAATGTCCTGCTTTTGGAATGCTTACCAAATGATAGTTTGGATAACGCTTTTGAATGTCCTCTAAATCTTCATTAGTAATGTAATTTGATAATTCACCTTTAATAAACAATGCTGGTGTAGATGAAGAATAATCTGGGACTGCACTTAATATCTCTTGATAATGATTTTCTATTGCAGATAGATTAAACCTCCAGTTTAGTTTTTCTGGTGTTTCCCAATATACATTTTTCAATAAAAATTGAATAACCGCCTCATTTGATAGATGTTTTATAATTTGCATTTCCACATCTTTGCGTGTTTTTGCAACAAAAAAATCAACAGCATTCAAAGCATTGAAAACATCAGTATGTCCTGGCGGATATTTTTTAGGTGCAATATCTACAACAATTATTTTTGATAAATTGTTTGGAAATAAATAATCAAACCACATTGCTACTTTTCCACCCATACTATGTCCTAACAGTATCGGTTGATTAATGTTTTCAGTTTCAATTAACTCTCTCACATCATTTGCCATTTCTGAATAAGACATGGTATCGGTGTGAGGTGATAATCCGTGATTTCTTAAATCTACTGTATAAACAGATAGAGAATGTTCAGCAAATTTTTTGGCAAGTGTATTCCAGTTATCACTTTGACCAAATAATCCATGTAAAATAATGAGTGGCTTGCCTTCCCCAAATTTTCTGAAATGTAGTTGCATATTATTTTTCTTTTAATAATAATTTTGGTTCTGTCATTTCTAGAATAGCATAACGAACACCTTCTCTGCCAAATCCACTTTCTTTTATACCTCCATAAGGCATTGCATCTAATCTTAAAATAGAAGTTGCGTTGTGTATGATTCCACCACATTTTATATTTTCAAAGCAGTAATTAAGTTCTTTGATAGAATTTGTAAATACACCGCATTGTAATCCATATTTTGAATCATTGACTTTTTCTACAGCATCTTTTATATCTCCGTTATATTTTTCAACACATACAACAGGTGCAAACACTTCTTCTGAATAAACTTTCATTGAATTATCAGTATTTGTAAGTATTACAGGCGGATGATAATTTTTTTGACGCTGTCCGCTTAAAAACACTTTTGCTCCTTTTTGAATGGCCTCATTTATCCATTCTTCGGTGCGAATAGCATTTTCTTCATCAATCATTACTGATATATCTGTGTCTTTATCAAGTGGATTGCCATATTTTAATTGCTTTGCTTTTTCTGTAAGTGCGTCTAAAAATGTTGAGTATAAATCTGGATGAACAAAAAATCTTTGTGTGTGAATACATACCTGTCCACTATACGCAAATGCACCCACGACACAATGATTGATAATTTTAGATACATCTACACTATCAGTAATAATAGTAGCCGCGTTGCCTCCTAATTCAAGAGTAACTTTTTTTGATGGTGCTAATTGCTTGATTTTCCAACCCACTTGCGGTGAACCTGTAAATGAAACTTTTGATACTAATGGATGATTGATATATTTTTCAAAATCTGAACTCTTGCAAGGCAATACAGATGCGGCTTCTTTTGGCCAAGGTGTTTTATGAATAATCTCTGCTAACAACAATGCTGTAAGTGGCGTTTTAGATGCGGGCTTTAATATAAATGGACATCCAGATGCAATAGCAGGTGCAATTTTATGAGCAACAAGATTAAGTGGAAAATTAAATGGTGTAATAGCAAGCACTACGCCAACAGGAAATCTTTTAACAAGTGCTTCAAGAGGCAATTCATCGGGTGTTGTATCTAAATCAAAATATTCATATGATAATCTTTTGGCTTCTTCAGCAGCAATGGTAAATGTTTGAATAGCCCTTTGAACTTCTGCAATGGCGTATTTATATGGTTTTGCAGATTCTAAAGAAATAGTTTGAGCAAACAGTTCTTTTTGTTTTTCTATTTCTTGTGCAATTTGAAAAAGAATTGAATATCTTTGATAAGAAGAAAGTTGTTTGGTTTTGGAAAAAGATTGATGAGCAGAAATAATGGCCTGTTCTATCATTGATGGCGATGCAATAGATACATTTGCAATTATTGAATTATCAAAAGGATTGATAACAGGAATACTTTGTTCAGTTTTTACAAATGTGCCATTTAAGTAAAATGCTTTAGTTTCCATACAGCGGCAAATATAGTTTTTTGATAGGTGTAAATTTAAATTTGGTAATTTTGTGAAAAAAATCATTTACTAAATGTATGATATAATTCTATCAGTACTCATTATATTTTGTTCTATCATCTTGTTTTATTTGTCATGGAGATTATTTTTAAGAAACAAAATAACATATTCAATAGTATTGGTTATTTTAGGTGGATTAGTATTGAGAATTTATACATCTTTTGATTTTTATTTACATGAATGGGACGAAAGATATCATGCACTTGTTGCAAAAAACTTAATTAAACACCCATTTAAACCTACTTTATATGATAATCCTGTTTTACCTTATGATTATAAAAACTGGACTGCAAATCATATTTGGTTACACAAGCAACCAATGCCATTGTGGATTATGGCTTTAAGCATGTGGTTATTTGGCATAAATGAAATCGCCTTAAGATTGCCATCAATTTTAGTAAGTTCTTTAGCAATTTATCTTACATTTTACATTGGAACATATTTATTCAACATTAAAGTAGGGTATCTTTCATCTTTATTATTTGCTATAAACGGATTAATAATTGAATTAACAGCAGGAAGAGTAGCAACAGATCATATTGATATATTCTTTTTGTTTTTCATTGAATTAGCAATTTATTTTAATATTCTTTATTTAAGAAATCAAAAGCCATTATATTTAATTATCGCTGGAATAAGTATTGGGTCGGCTATATTAACAAAATGGTTAATAGCATTAATTATATTCCCAATTTGGTTTTTATTGGCATTAGATTCTAATAAATATAATTTTAAACAAATATTTGTTCAAATATTTATTCTATTGTTGGTTTGTATAATTGTGTTTATACCATGGCAAATTTATACTTATATTAAATATCCAAAAGAATTTATTTATGAAATGTTATTTAATTTAAAGCACTTCACTGAAGTTCTTGAAGAAAGGACTGGTTCTATTTTTTATTATCTAAATAAAATAAGAATTAATTATGGTGAAATAATTTATTTACCAATTTTATATTTTTTAAGGAAATTATACGATAATATAAATGATAAAAAAAGAGTAGCAATTTTTGTTTGGATATTTATTCCCATAATAATCTTTTCATTTGCAAAAACTAAAATGCAAGGATTTATTCTTTTTACTTCACCTGCATTATTTATGATAACATCAGAATTTTTCTTTGACATATTTTATTTGAATAAAAAATATAATATTAAGAGAGTTCTTAGTTTAATACAAATACTAATAATTATTTTACCATTTCGTTATATGATTGAAAGAATTAAACCATTTAATACAAACAGAAATCCAAAATGGGTAAAAGAATTAAAAAGAATTAATTATACTAATGGTATTTTATTTAATTACGAAAAGCCAATTGAAGCAATGTTTTATACTAACTTAATTGTATATTCCCATATTCCTGATAAACTTACAATTAAAAAATTAATCTCAGAAGGATACTCTGTATTTTTATATGACAATGAAAATTTACCAAATGAAATTAAATCAATTAAAGAAATTAGAATAATTAAATTTTAATCGTAACTTTTATGACACCTTTTTTAAACAAAACACTATATGAAAAAAATAAATTTTTCCCTACCTTCGCCAAAAAAATTTTATGAATAAACACCCATTACTTCGTTATTTATTTATCGCTTCTTTGATTTCAATTTTCTTACAACTTTTTTCTTTGACCATGAACATCATTAAAGACCCAAAAGAAGAATTATTAAAGAATGCTGAAAAATTTGAATCAATTAAACCTGAAATGGCAGAAAAAATGAGAGATATGGCTTATGAATATGAAACTAATAAATATTTCAAAATAATGCCTTATGTAAGTTTGTTGTTTCTTATTATTTCAGGAGTTAGTGTCATTTTGATGTGGCAACTTAAAAAAGTGGGCTGGTATATTTATTTATTTGCAGAGTTTATGCCCTATGTATTGAGTATTTTTACATGGGAAGATTACAGCAAATACAATATCATGTTTGGTGGAGAAAAGTCACTTATCGCCTATACATTTGTGTTACTTGCATTTGATATTTTATTTGCAGGAATGTATTTTTATGCTTTAAGAGAAAGTGAAAAGTTGAACGCTATTAATGCAAATACAGATTCAGATTCTTCTCAATTATCCTCAAATTAAATTTTTTCTTTCAATAAATACTCGTTAATTTTATCATCTAATAATGGCGAGGGTTCAGCAATGATTTTTATTTCAGACAATTCTTTTCCAACAGAAATTTGTGCGGCTTTTTTGAGTTTATATGTTTGTGAAAAATAATCATCAATAGTGAGTTTTAATTTATAAACCTTATCATCTTCATAGTAAATTTTATATCCTAAAAGTTTATTAAACTGCAATGCATGTTGATTTGTCTTAAGAACTGTAACAATAGAAGTATCTCCAGATTGAAATTTTTCAAACACTGCTTCCAGCATTGTTAATGCCGCATAAGCGGGCACTTGTGTGTTCCAATAAGATGTTTCCCATAAAAAAATTCCTCCTTCTGCTACTCTGTTTTCATCAGTATCTTTACAATTAATCAATCCAATTTTTTTGTCATCGTATTCAATTACAAAATAATAGTTGCATTTATTATTTATCTTTTCAAACCATTTTCTTTGCATTTCAGGCGTAATATATTCTTGAAATTGCATAGTATTCCTTATGAAGGGCTTATTTCTCCAATAACGAATTAATTCCAGATGTTCTTCTTTTACTCTGTAATAAGTTACACCATACTGTTTTACAATCATAACTCCTCTTTAATATGGAATGGCGGTTTCCTGTGAATATCCATTAAAATGAAAGCAATGTATTCTCCAATCACGCCCAAAGAAAATAATATCAAACCCACTCCAAACAATATACTCACAATGATAGATGTATATCCTTTTTCAGCATGATGAAATACAAGTTTTTGAATTAAATAATAAACACCTGCCAAAAAACTTAATCCAGACACTACAAACCCAAGCATTTTTACAAGTATCAAGGGCATAGTAGTGCTTATCATTAATGTAGATTTAGATAATTGAAATAATCTTTTGTAACTATAACTACTCTTTGATTTTTGCGATGGATGAAAATTCAAAACAACTGCATCAATCTCTTGAGTATACCATAATATTAATTCGTCTATTACAATTAAATGTGAGGAATGTTTTAAAATTGAATCCACCAACTTTTTTGACATTATTCTGAAACTTGAACCTTTACCTGCATCAGGGTTTTCATAGCGTGAAATTCTTTTATAAATATCAGATAGAAGTTTTCTATACCACGGATAATGATACTTTTCAGGAACTACATATAAAATTTCTTTTCTTTCAATTTTGAATTTTTCTATCAATTTGGGTAAATGTTCAATAGGATGCGATAAATCATCATCTATAGTAATGACAATGTCTCCAGAAGATTTTGACAAACCACAAAATGTAGATTTTTGTTGTCCATAATTTCTGGATAAACGGATGGCTTTTATTTTATCTGAATACCTTTGTTTAATTATTTTTACATTTTCCCATGTTTTATCTGAACTATTATCATCTACTAAAATTATTTCAAAATTGAAATTATTTAAACCATCTGATAATTTTTCTACCAATCTTTCAATACAATTTTCAGAGTTATACAAAGGAATTACAACTGATATTTCTGGCACATTTTTTATTTATGGCAAAGGTAATAAAAAGTTTTTTGTTTAAATAATTAACAAAATTAAAATATAAGTTTTACAATTAAAATAGATATTTTCACCACAAAAAAATTATGCCAAAAATTTTAATTACGGGGACTGGATTAATTTCAAAACATTTAAGTGATAAACTTATTAAAAATGATAATGAAGTTGTTTTTTTAAGCATTACTAAAAAAGAGTATCCTTACTTTTACTGGAATCCTTCTAAAAGTGAAATTGATGAGAATGCACTAAATGATGTAGAAGTTATTTTTCATCTTGCAGGTGCTAATATCGCAGACAAAGCATGGACTGATTTGAGAAAAAAGGAAATTCTTGAAAGTAGAGTATTATCTGCAAAGCTCTTATTAAAAACATTACAAAACAGACACCAAAAAATAAAACACTTTATATCTGCATCTGCAGTGGGATATTACGGAGCAGTAACTTCTGATAAAGTTTTTGATGAATCAACACCTCCTCAAAAAAATGACTTTTTAAGCACCACTTGTCAACAATGGGAAAATGCCGCTAATGAATTTAAAACAAACAACATCTCCGAAAATGTATCTATTCATAGATTTGGAATTGTGTTTGATAAGAAAGAAGGCGCATTACCAAAATTATTAAAATCCTATTATTTCAAAATTGGAATAATTATAGGTAATGGTAAACAATGGATACCTTGGGTAGGCTTAGAAGATGTGGTTAATCAATTAATATTTGCAATGAATTATAATTTGAATGGAACATTTAATTGTGTTACAAATTTGGAATCTCAAGTTACTTATAACCAGTTATCAGATATTTTTTCAAAAAAATTCAAGCCATTTTTCAATTTCAATGTTCCTCCATTTTTATTAAATATCTCTCTGGGCGAAAAAAGTATTATGCTTTTAGAAGGCACAAGAGTTTCTAATGAAAAAATTAGAAAACTTGGTTTTGAATATAAAATTACAGATATAAATTATTTCTTATGAATATATTTTGGTTTAGAAGAGATTTAAGATTAGAAGATAATGCTGGACTTTATTATGCTCTGCAAAAAAGCAATGTCCAACCTATTTTTATATTTGATACAAATATTCTTTCAGAATTACCAAAAGATGATGCAAGAGTTTATTTCATATATCAACATCTACAAAAAATTGATAAAGAATTAAGGAAGTATAATTCATCTTTGAAAGTTTATTTAGACAAACCAGAAAATGTTTTTAGAAAAATATTAAATGAATATTCAGATTTAGAATCAGTTTTTACAAATGAAGATTATGAACCATACGCTATTAAAAGAGATAATCAAATTAAAGAAATAATAAATGAAAAAGGTGTTTCTTTTCATTCATTCAAAGACCAAGTAATATTTGCAAAAGATGAAGTTCTAAAAAATAATAAATCACCTTATACTGTATTTACTCATTACAAAAATAAATGGTTACAACTTTTTACAAATCAAAAATTATCTTTTTATCCGTCTGAAAAACTTCTTAACAATTTATTTCATTCAAACCATAAATTCCCTCAACTTTCTGAAATAGGTTTTAAACCTTCTAACATCAAAGTAAAAGATATTAACTACGATGCTATAAAAAACTATGATCAATACAGAAACTTTCCTTACTTGAATCATACTACTTATGCAGGACCACATTTAAGATTCGGAACTGTTAGCATTCGTAAACTTGTAGATATTGCTCATAAAACAAATAGCACTTATCTTTCAGAACTGATATGGCGAGAGTTTTTTATGCAAATATTATATCATTTTCCTTATGTTGTGAATAGTGCATTCAGAAAAGAATATAACAATATCCAATGGGAAAATGATGAGAAACTTTTTGAACTATGGAAGCAAGGAAAAACTGGCTTTCCAATGGTAGATGCTGGAATGAGAGAATTAAATGAAACGGGCTATATGCATAATCGTGTAAGAATGATTTGTGCATCCTTTCTAACAAAAGATTTGCTTATTGACTGGCGATGGGGCGAAAAATACTTTGCAGAAAAACTTTTGGATTACGAACTTTCTTCAAATAATGGCAACTGGCAATGGGCAGCAGGAACTGGCTGTGACGCCGCTCCATATTTTAGAATATTTAATCCTGATGAACAACTCAAAAAATTTGACCCAGAAGGAAAATATGTAAGAAATTGGATTCCAGAATTATCAACTTTAGATTATCCCAAGCCTGTTATTGACCATAAATTTGCAAGAAACCGTGCTTTAGATGTATATAAAAAGGGGTTACAAAAGTAAATTATTTTGAATAATTATTGAAATATTTTTCTACAAAATTGTATCTAAATTGAAATATATGTAGTAATTTTTTTCTCACAAATGCAACATAAGCCATTTTTCCTAAAATGCCTAATGGAATTTTGAAGTGAACAATATCAATCATTTTTACTTGATTGTCACTTAATTTTTGAAAATGATGCTCATGATGCCATATTGAATAAGGACCTACTCTTTGTTCATCAATAAAGTAGTGTTCATCAACAATTTTCGTTATTTCAGTTACCCATTTAGTTTTAATGAGCGGAAAAATTTCAATTTTGTAAGTAATAAACATACCTTCATATAACCTTTTAGGCATAAAGATGATTTCAAAATTCAAATCATCAGGTGTCATTTGTTGTAAATTCTCAGGACGAGAAAAAAATTCCCAAACTTTTTCTATTGATTGATGAATTATTTGTTCAGAATATAAAGTATAAACGCCGCCGTTATTTGTAATTTTTATGTTACTCATTCCCTTTTCAATTTTTGAAAAATCATCACACTCATCCAAAGCATTGAAAAACCATAAAAAACATCTTCAATAGGAATAGTGAATAATCTTATTTTTAAGTTGTGATTATTATTATACCAAACAACAGGTTCTTCAATAAAACTGCCTGTTAATATCCCATTTACTACAAAGAATGGCAATAATACCACAAGATAAGTTACTAAAAATTTTGACAACTCTTCTTTGAAAAATAGCAGACCAATTAAAATTGATAAAGCAAAAATAATTAAACTATAAAAAGTATAGTAACTATCATAATGTATAGTTGCTATAATTAATGTAACTGTAATTAATAAAACTGAAAGATATGTTGTAATTTTTTTGGACAAGGCAATTCTTGGAAAAAAATACTTTAACACTTCATGAGTAAATATAGATGCATAAGGAATACAATAAAAAAAGAGAACTTCTTCAATAGGCAAATTAATGAAATTTATACCTAACAAATATTTTTCATTAAATCCCCAAATGCCTAATTTTGTAAAAATTATATCCCAAATAATAAATAAAACAGCAGTTATAATTATTGAAAAAGATAATGATTTGAAATGTTTAATAAAATTGAACTTCTTATCAAAAATGCTATAAAATAAAGGAACTGAAATAGTAGCCAGATCTATAATTAAATACAAAAACTTCATTATTTTTTAAAGTATTTTTTTGGTACCCACAACATACCAAAGCATTCTCCATCTTCTTTACCTAAATGTTTGTGATGCACTTTGTGTGCCTTACGAATACCACGAATATACCAGTTATCAATTTTATCAAACCATTTTAATCTTCTATGAATAATAACTTCATGAACCATAAAATATGCTATACCATAAAATAAAATTCCTAATCCAATAAAAAACAAATAATTTAATTCATCTTTAATTCCAAAATAAAAAAGTAAAATACTTGGTACAGCAAAAATTACAAAGAATAAATCATTCTTTTGAAAAACAGAGTGATATCCAGGTTGATGATGATCTTCATGTAAAATCCATAAAAATCCATGCATCACATACTTGTGAGTTAGCCAAGTAATTCCCTCCATTATTACAAATGTAAGTATTGTTATTCCTGCATAAATTAAATACTCCATCATACTTTAATAAATTTTTTGTGGTAAATATAATACACTTTTTGAAAAATCAATTTAAACCATTCAGTATATTTTTCAGGATGTTTATCTACATCACTGTATAAATCAATAAAATTAACTATTTTGTAATTTTCTACTTCGTCCTTGTTGATTTTTGGAGTTTCATTAGAAAAACCAATAAAAACATGGTCAAATTCATGTTCTATTAAATTGTTATCTAATCCGACTTTGTATCTAAAATCAAAAACTTTCTCCATATAAAATATCTCTTTTAATCCCATCTCTTCATAAGCTCTTCTAATTATGGCATCTTCAATTTTTTCATCTGGAAAAGGATGGGTGCAGCAAGTATTTGACCACAATAAAGAACTATGGTACTTATGTGCCGCTCTTTGTTGAATTAACCATTCGCCTTTTTCATTAATTACAAACAAAGATACTGCACGATGTAATTTTCCTTCTTGATGTGCTTTTAATTTATCTTGCACACCAATAGGATTATCAAATTTATCCACTAAAATAACTTGATTATATTTTTCATTCATCATATCAAATTAAATTTAACGCTGAAATATGATTTAATTATCAACCAAATTTTGTAAATATTGTTTACACTAAATCTTTTCTTCAACAAATCTTGAGTATTTGATCTTTCAATTTTTAATAGTAATCTTTGATATAATAAGTAAGCCGCATATACTCCAAATAATGCCTCTTTTGGTAATCTTCTTATACCTTCATAAGCAATTGTAAAATCATCTTTAATTTCTTGAATGATTTTCTTTTTTTGTTCTGGTGTGATATTTGCAAAATCTACATTTGGAAAATAAGAACGATTCAATTTATTCACATCATCCTTTAAATCTCTCAAAAAATTCACCTTTTGAAAAGCAGAACCTAATTTTTCTGCGTATGGCTTTAATTCATTATATTTTTTCTTATCTCCACCTAAAAATACTTGCAAACACATCAATCCTACAACATCAGCAGAACCATATATGTAATCTTTGAATTCTTCATAAGTTGTATAATTATTTTTATATAAATCCCTTTCCATTGAATCTAAAAATGCTTCAATTAAATCTAAATCAATATCATACTTTTTTACTGTGAGAATAAAACTATTCAATATCGGATTCATTGAAATGCCTCTATTAAGGGCTTTGTAAAATTCTTCTTTAAATTCATAAAACATTTCATTTTTAGGATAATCATGAAATGTATCTACAATTTCATCTGCATACCTGA
This sequence comes from Bacteroidia bacterium, assembly GCA_035405785.1. Classification (GTDB taxonomy): domain Bacteria; phylum Bacteroidota; class Bacteroidia; order B-17B0; family Aurantibacillaceae; genus BPGX01. The sequence continues at coordinate 59,637 of DAONJS010000001.1, read as the reverse complement.
CAAAACCATATATCGCATAAATATGCCTTCTGATGCTTTTGTCTAACATCATTACAGCATAAGAAAATGATGTGCTGTAAGTGTTTGTTACAGCTTTTGAAATTTGATACGAACTTTTATCGAATAATTCTTTCATACTTTTACAGTTTTAAAGTTTTTGATAATTTGAGTAGCCGCCAATTTGCCTGATATTAAAGATGGTGGAAGTCCAGGTCCAGGCACAGTTAATTGACCACAGAAATATAAATTTTTTACTTTATCAGATTTTAATTTAGGTCTAAAATAATGTGTTTGAAGCAAGGTATTTGCCAATCCATAAGCATTTCCTTTGAAAGAATGATAGTCATTGATAAAATCATTCACACTAAAACTTTCATAAAACAATATATCGTTTTTAACTGATTGTTGAGTAATTTCTTCTAATCTATTTATTACAATATTGAAATATCTTTCTCTTATTTCATTATTATCCTGAAGCCCAGGAGCAATAGGTATTAAAAATACGCCTGCATCTTTACCTTCTGGTGCAAAACTTTTATCGGTTTTTGAAGCAAAACTTGAGTAAAATAATGGTTTTGCAGGATATTCAGGTTTGTCATAAATTGTTTTAGCATGATCATCATAAGATGCATCAAAAAATAAAGTATGATGCAAAACATTATCTAATTTTTTATTAAAAGCCACATAAAATAAAAGTGTAGAAGGTGCAAAAATTCTGCTATCCCAATAACTTTTTGAATATTGTCTTTTATCTTCTGGTAATAAAGATTCAGTATATGCATAATCAGCACCACTTAACACAATATCTGCATCATATTCATTATTTTGTGTAATAACTTTTTCAATTTGATTACCATTAAACTTAAAAGATTTAATTTCTTGATTGACTTTATATTTTACACCCAAACTTTTACCCAATTTTACAAGAGCTTCAGCGACTTTATACATACCTCCCTCTGGATGCCATGTTCCTAAACCATAGTCAGCATAATTCATAAAGTTGTAAAACATCGGAGTATTTTCAGGTTTAGCACCTAAAAACAATGAAGGAAATTCTAATGCATATCTTAATCTGTAATCATTAAAAGTATTTCTCACTTTTGTTCTAATAGATATAAAGAATTCATTTATCTTAAAAACTGTTTCTGGTGTAACAATTTCAAAAATCGAAACACCTGGCTCATAAACTAAATCATCAATGGCTATTGAATAATTTTTCTTGGCTTCTTCAATAAATTTTTTTAATTTATTTCCTGATCCCTTTTCAATATACTCAAAGCTTTCCAATATTTTATTAAAATCTGAATGAATATCTAAAGAATCATTTTTTCCAAAATAAATTCTATATCCAGGATCTAATTTTATGAGTTTGTAAAAATCGCTTGTGGTATAGCCAAAATCATTGAAAAATCTTTCAAACACATCTGGCATCCAATAAAAACTTGGTCCCATATCAAAAGTAAAACCCTCTTTTGATAACTGACGCAATCTGCCACCTAGATAATTATTTTTTTCTAATACTAAAACATCATATCCCTCTTTGCTCAAATAACAAGCACCTGCAAGGGAAGAAAGTCCTGAACCTATTACAATTACTTTTTTCATTTTTTTCGTTTTTGAATTATTTATTTCTATTTAGAAATATATTTTATGTTTAAATTTTTTTTTATTTTTCTTGAATATATTTTTTAAAAATCTCAATAAGCTCAGCGTCTTTATCTCTTTCATATATTTCCCAATGGAACCAATCTAATTTATTAAATACTTTTAAGGTGTAATTTATTTCTTCATCAGATATTTTGCCTGCTACAATTTGAGCAATTAAATGCATTTCTTTGAAAGCAGATTCTATTTCTTTTTTACCCTTGCTTGTTAAAGAAACTATTCTTGCTCTTTTATCATTTTTATCTACCTTTTCACTAATTAATCCGTTCTTAATTAACCTCTTCAACATTTCTGAACCACTTGAAAACTCCATTAAATGTCTATTTATTAACTCCATCTTGTTCATTTCCTTTTGAGAATAAAGAGTAGCAAGTAAACTAAACTCATCTAAACTATCAAAACTATTTTTTTTGAATGCTTTTTTTATGTAATGCTTAGCAAATCTAAATAGTGAGGCAATTTTAACAGCAAATTCCACTTTTGGAAATTTTCTGTAATCACCACTCACATCGTTAATAAGATCTTTATTAGATGCATATTTATCTGGTTCTTTATCTAATTTATTATTTAAAAAAAGACCAAATTCTTTAATATGAGGACTTTTAGAACTTCTTTCATAATCCTCTAAATACGGCAATAAATCAGATAACAATTTATATTTTTTTAAATCCATTGCTGCAAATTTAACTAATATATTTCAATTACGAATTATTTATTTCTATTTTTTAATAATTTTTAGTATTTCAAAACTATTTCAATTTTTGAATTATTTGTAAAATTTATTACACAATCATCAAAACCTGGAGGACCGAACATTATTTTAGGATTGTTTGAAAAACCATACCCTTCTTTTGGGATACCAATAAAATTAAAATCTATTTTGTTATTTTCATTTTCATCGTGCAATACAGAAATGGCATATTTTCCTTTTTTTAAAGTAATTTTTACAACCTCTTCATTTTTATTAGAAACATTTATCTTTCCTGAATATATTACCCCTTTTTTATTTGAAGGGAAAAATTTTTTGTATTCTTCACTAAACGCTGCAATTCCTATTATTCCTTTTCTTTTAAAATCAATATTTTTAATTTTAATCTCTACCTCTACTTTATCTTCTATTTGAAAATTTTTAAAACAAAAACTTGAAAATAAGAATATTATACTAATAAACAGAGTTGCTTTCATTAAAAAAATTTTCTGCAATATAAATATAGTATTTCTAATCTTTTGCCATTTTGTCAATCTTGAATAATTACATAATTGTAATTCTTGAAAAAATGTCAGAAAAAAAGGTTTGGCATAAAATTTACTATGTTTGCAACAAAAAATTAAAAACTATGAGCAAAATCAATGTTAAGCCATTAGCAGACAGAGTACTGGTAGAGCCCGCACCAGCAGAAGAAAAAACAGCATCGGGCTTAATTATTCCTGATACTGCTAAAGAAAAACCAATGAAAGGTAAAGTAGTAGCAGTAGGAAGTGGTAAAAAAGATGAGCCAATGACTGTAAAAGTTGGCGATAATGTTCTCTATGGCAAATACGCCGGCACTGAAATCCAAATTGATGGCAAAGATTACTTAATTATGCGTGAAAGCGACATTTATGCCATCATTTAATTCAAATTATTACTTAAAAATTAATTAACTAAAAACTAAAAATTAAAAACTCAAAACTAAAAAAACTTACAACTATGGCAAAGGATATTAAATATGATGTAGAAGCAAGAGATGCCTTAAAAAGAGGCGTAGATGCATTAGCAAATGCAGTAAAAGTAACATTAGGACCAAAAGGTCGTAATGTAATTATTGACAAAAAATTCGGTTCTCCTCAAATTACAAAAGATGGAGTAACCGTTGCAAAAGAAGTTGAATTAACTCATCCTATTGAAAATATGGGGGCTCAATTAGTAAAAGAAGTTGCATCCAAAACAGCAGATATTGCTGGTGATGGTACAACAACTGCTACTGTTCTTGCTCAAGCCATCATCAATGCTGGATTAAAAAATGTTGCTGCCGGAGCTAATCCAATGGACATCAAAAGAGGTATTGATAAAGCTGTAGAAGCAGTAATTGAAAACTTCAAAAAACAATCTAAACAAGTTGGTAATGACAATAAAAAGATTGAGCAAGTTGCTACAATCTCTGCTAACAATGATAACGCTATTGGAAAATTAATTGCTGATGCAATGTCTAAAGTGAAAAAAGAAGGCGTTATCACTGTTGAAGAAGCAAAAGGTACTGAAACTTATGTTGAAGTAGTAGAAGGAATGCAATTTGATAGAGGTTACATTTCTCCATACTTCATCACTGACCCAGATAAAATGGAAGCAGTATTAGAAAATCCACTTATCTTGATTTACGATAAGAAGATTTCTAACATGAAAGAATTGCTTCCAATTCTTGAAAAAGCCGTTCAAACTGGCAAACCAATGTTAATCATCGCTGAAGATGTAGACGGTGAAGCATTGGCTACATTAGTAGTAAATAAATTGCGTGGTACTTTGAAAATTGCTGCCGTAAAAGCTCCTGGATTTGGCGACAGAAGAAAAGCAATGTTAGAAGATATTGCAATTTTAACTGGAGGTAAAGTTATCAGCGAAGAAATGGGAATGAAATTAGAGTTAGCTGATTTATCTTACCTAGGAAAAGCAGAAAAAGTTACAATTGATAAAGATAACACAACCATTGTAGGTGGTGCTGGTAAAAAAGCAGACATCACTGCAAGAATTAACCAAATCAAAGCTCAAATTGAAACTTCAACTTCTGACTACGATAAAGAAAAATTACAAGAACGTCTTGCTAAATTAGCAGGTGGTGTAGCAGTTCTTTATGTAGGTGCTGCTACTGAAGTTGAAATGAAAGAGAAAAAGGACAGAGTAGATGACGCTCTTGCTGCTACTCGTGCTGCTGTAGAAGAAGGTATTGTACCAGGCGGTGGAGTTGCATACATCCGCGCTTCTGCTGCACTTGAAAAATTAAAAGGTGAAACAGAAGATGAAACTACTGGTATCAATATCGTAAAAAGAGCATTAGAAGAGCCATTAAGACAAATTTGCTTCAATGCCGGATTAGATGGCAGCATCATCGTTCAAAAAGTAAAAGAAGGAAAAGATGATTTTGGATTCAATGCTCGCACTGAAAAGTTTGAAAACCTTTTTGATGCAGGTGTAATTGACCCAACAAAAGTAGCTCGTGTAGCTCTTGAAAATGCTGCAAGTATTGCTGGTATGCTCTTAACAACAGAATGTGTATTAGCAGAAAAGAAAGAAGAAAAACCAGCTGCCGCAGCTCCATCAATGGGTGGAATGGACGGTATGATGTAATCAATTCAGACAAAAATATGCCTAAAAACCCCGACTTGTTTGTCGGGGTTTTTTATTTTATTATGCTGTAAATCAAAGATTTATAATTTTGTTCTTGCATTTAAAGAATTAAAATATGTAACTTTGTTTGGAATTATTCTAAATAACAATTATGAAAGCATTAATAGCAGATAAACACTTTTTATCAAAAACAGGTTTAGAATATATTCTAAAAAAACATTTTGAAAATGTCATTTATACAACATTAGAAGTAGAAGGTTTTAAAAATTTATCTCAACAAATCAAAAGATTTTCTCCCGATATTGTGTTTTTAGATTATGTTTCTTTACAAATTTCTGCTGATGAAGTTGAAACATTGATTACAAAATATAAAGAAACAAAGTTTATTTTAATTACAGAATGGTTATCAAAAGATGAATTAATTGAGTATTTTCAAAGAGATGTAAAATGGCATTTATTAAAAGAATGTGATGAATTAGAAATTAAAGAATGTATAGAGTATGCATTAAATAATCAATCTTTCTTTTGTAATAAACTGATCCAATTTATTCAATCAAAAGAAAATGATTTGAGTTCAAAATCAAGAAGTAGTATAAATTGTAAAGGTATTTTAATCACTCCGCGTGAAAGAGAAATAATACAACTTATTGCAGAAGGTCAATCCAACAAACAAATTGCTGATAAACTAAACATTAGTATTCATACAGTTCTGACACATCGTAAAAATATTATGAAAAAAACAAATTCAAACAACACTGCGGGTTTAGTATTATTTGCATTAAAAAATAATATTATTGTTTCTGATAATCATTTTCTTTTTGCAAAAAACGGATAAGTGATTAGTGAAAAGTGAAGAGTGAAGAGTGAATAGAAGCGACATTTATGTCGTTTTGAAAAGTGAATAGATTTTAGTATTTATTTTTTGTAATTATGAGAGCGTCAATATTTTTAGTATGGGCGTATCGCCATACGCTTACATTTTAGTGTATCGATATTCCTACAATCAGTAGTATAAAAAGCATACTTGAATCATTGTATTAAGAAATTGTTAAGTGTAAATTATCTTTTGTTTAAATTAATTTAATCTTGTTCTAACACAGGATTAACATCTGTAATTTTGCCGCAAAAAAATTATGAAGAAATTATTATTCATTCTCGGAACAACAGCATCATTGGTAGCTCAATCACAAATTTATGAAGAATCAAGATATCAATTAATGTTGAATTACAAATTCAAAGAAAAAAACACAATTAGTTTTCAACCTGAAATGCGTGTCAATAATTTTTTTGAAAAAACTACTATTACATTATGGAGATTAGTATATATCAGAAAACTTTCAGATAAACATTATTTTAGTTTAGGGGCTAACTGGTTTAATAATTGGTACAATTATGAACAAACAGGAGAAGAATTAAGAGCACACATTGAAGCAGGTTTTAAAGATAAATATGGAAAATGGACTTACTCAAACAGATACAGAATTGATTACAGAAACTTTTATACAGGTAATTGGGATTATATTAATTCAACTGTCAGAGTGCGTTATTTAATAAACTGGAGCAGGGATTTGTTTCATAAAGAAAATGGTCAAAAACTAACATTGAATCTTGCAAATGAAGTGTTTCTAAATGTAGCAGGCACAAAAAGTTTTAAAATATACAATCAAAATCGTTTGGGTGGATATTTGGTTTATAAATTAAATGATCATATTCAAATTCGCAGTACTTATTGGTGGGAATATCATAGCAAAGGCAATTACAATCATCAATGGTGGATTCAATTAGGTTACGATTTTTAATTTGATTTGATAAAAAATAATTTTTCTACAAAACTGCCAACCCACAGAAAAATCAATACAAACAGCATATTCCAGATAATTAACTCATTACCAATTTTGTAATTCATTGGTAATGCAATATCACTTAAAAAATAAAGTATTGCAGGTGAAATTATGCAAGAAAAAACAATCCAATTTGAATTTAATTTTTTATTTGTAAATATCCCAAAAGCATAAAGAGCAAGTAATGGACCATAAGTATAACCAGCCAGCATTAGAATAGTATCTACAATCGCTTTATTATTCAATTTGTCATAAAGTATTATAACTAACCAGATTAAAAAAGTAAAAGTACCGTGAATAATCAATCTGATGTTTTGTTTTCTTTCATCTGTAAGATGATTGTTTTGATGCAAATGAAGAATATCAATATAAAAAGAAGTAGTTAATGTAGTAAGCACACTGTCTGCACTTGAAAAGGTTGCAGCAGTAAGCCCTAAAATAAAAAACAAAGCAGAATAAATATTTAAATATTGCAATGCTAATAAAGGAAAAACTTTATCTGTATAAACACTGCCATTAGCATTGAGTGGTAATGGTAAATTTTGATGATCAAAATATAGATAAATCAGTACGCCTAAAAATTGAAAAAATACATTTACCAGAACCATTACAAAACTAAAACTGATGATGTTTTTTTGAGCATCGTTAATACTTTTGCAACTCAAATTTTTTTGCATCATATTTTGATCTAAACCTGTCATTGCTACTGCAATAAAAATACCTCCTATAAAATCTTTAAGAAAAAAATTGCTTTTAGAAAAATCCCATTCAAATAATCTGAAATACTTTGATTTTACAATATTTTCAAATGTTTCAGTTATATTCCAATTTAATTGATTTACAATAGCCACAATACTCAACAATACGCCTAACACCAAAAACAAAGATTGCAAAGCATCTGTCCAAACCAATGTTTTAATTCCACCTTTAATTGTATAAAGCAGCATTAAAATAAGAATAATAGCAATTGTCCATTCAAATGCAAATCCCATAGGACCTAAAACAAATTGTTGAATAACCGCTGCTGCTAAAAACAATCTGCCTGCCGCTCCTAACAAGCGACTAATTATAAAAAACAATGCTCCAGTTTTTTGCACCTTTTTATCAAATCTTTTTTCAAGAAATTCATAAATAGAAGTTACATTTAATTTGTAATACAATGGTAGCAATATGTATGCAATGATGAAATATCCTACAAAATAACCTAATACAATTTGTAAATAAGTAAGCCCACTTGTATAAACTTTCCCTGGCACAGAAATATAAGTAACTCCACTTAAACTATCTCCAATCATTCCCAATGCTACAATATACCAAGGAGATGCTTTATTGCCCAAAAAATAAGCAAATGCAGAAGCCTTGCGAGAAGTAATATATGCTATAGAAAGAAGAATTAAGAAATAAATCCCAATAAATAATAATATAAGATGGGAAGACATTTTTTGAAGGCAATGTTACAAAATAAAATTTCTATTTAATAAACAATATAGATAATAAATTCGTAAATTTGTAAGCCAATAAATACTTTGTTTATGTCAAAAACATTAGAAGAAAAAAAAGTTGCGTCATCAAATGGTAGTGTAAAAATTACTTCCAAAAAATCTAAATGGGAATATTCTCCTTCGCCTGAAAGTACAGAGCATATTAATCTTGAAAAAAGGTACGGATTATTTATCAATAATGAATTTGTTTCTCCCAATAGCAATAAATACTTTGACACAATCAACCCCGCAACAGAAGAAAAAATTGCCGAAATAGCCGAAGCCAATGAAAAAGATGTGGATATTGCTGTGAATGCTGCTAAAAAGGCCTATGAAAAATACTGGAAAAAATTATCTCCAAAAGAGCGTGGAAAATACATCTATCGTATAGCACGAATGATTCAAGAAAGAAGTCGTGAACTGGCAGTTATTGAATCAATGGATGGTGGTAAGCCCATTAGAGAAAGTAGAGATGTGGATGTTCCATTAGCAGCTAATCATTTCTTTTATTATGCAGGTTGGGCAGATAAATTGAACTACGCTTTTCCTGGAAGAAATCCACAACCCATCGGTGTAGCAGGACAAATCATTCCTTGGAACTTCCCATTGCTAATGGCTGCATGGAAAATTGCTCCCGCTCTGGCTTGCGGAAATACTGTAGTTTTAAAACCCGCAGAAACTACTCCGCTCACTGCTTTGAAATTAGCAGAAATTATCAGAGATTGCGATTTACCTCCTGGTGTAGTTAACGTCATTACAGGTGCTGGCAAAACAGGTGCGGCTTTGGTTCAACATCCACTTGTCAATAAAATTGCTTTCACTGGTAGCACAGAAGTAGGAAAAATTATTCAAAAAGCCATTGCAGGTACTAATAAAAAAATCACGCTTGAATTAGGTGGAAAATCTGCTAACATCATTTTTGATGATGCACCAATCAATGAAGCCGTTGAAGGTATTATCAATGGAATATTTTTTAATCAAGGGCATGTGTGCTGTGCTGGTTCAAGATTATTCATACAAGAATCTGTTTATGATGAAGTAGTGCATAAATTAAAACACAGAATGAAATCTCTCATTGTAGGAGATCCGTTAGATAAAAATACAGATATAGGTGCTATCAATTCAAAAGCACAACTTGAAAAAATTCATTATTATTTAGATATAGGTGTAAAAGAAGGTGCAACAATTTATCAATCAGAATGTTTATTGCCTTCAAAAGGATATTTCTGTGCACCTACGCTCTTTTTAGAAACTTCACAATCACATAGAATTGTTCAGGAAGAAATATTTGGACCTGTAGTAACTATACAAACATTTCGCACAGTTGAAGAAGTCATTGAAAAAGCCAACAATACGCCTTATGGATTAGCCGCTGGCGTTTGGACAGACAAAGGTTCAAAGATCTTTAATATGACTTCAAAAATGAAAGCAGGTGTAGTATGGGCTAATACATACAATAAATTTGATCCAACCTCTCCATTTGGCGGATATAAAGAAAGTGGATTTGGCAGAGAAGGTGGATTACACGGACTTTTGCCATATTTGAGTTTTTAGTTGTTTACATTTTATAATTAATTATTTTTTGACTTTTTGCGTTATATTTGAATACCAATAAAATGATTCAATCTTTCAAAGATATTATCAGAACCATTAAAAAAGGGGCTTTTGCTCCTGTGTATGTTTTGTATGGTGATGAAATTTATTACATTCAAAAAATTATTCAAACAGCCGAAGCATTTATTAAAGAAACCAATAACGAAAGTAATTTATTTGTTTTAGATGGTAAAAAGCAAAAATTAAACGACGCTTTGATTTTACTGCAAGAAGCAGGAATGTTTTCATCTTTTAAATTAGTTGTTTTAAGAGACGCTCAACATTTGAAAGAATTTCAAGGCACTTCAAAAGATTTAGATAAAAGCATTGAATTGCTTTTTAATTTTGCTCAAAAACCTATTCCAGAACATTATCTTATCATTGCTTTTGAAGATCCTGAAAAAAAATTAGATGAAAGAAAATCATTTGTCAAAAAGTGGATAGATCATCCAAACATTGTAACTTTCAAATCTGAAAAAGTAAAGGATTACAAACTCAAGGACTGGATAAAACAATATGTAACAGATTTAGGCAGAATTATTGATGATAGAGCCGCATTTAAACTTGCAGAAAATATAGGCAATGATTTATCTCGCATTGAAAAAGAAATTGAAAAAATAATTTTAAACACATCTCAAAAAACAGAAATAACTGAACAGGTTATTGAACAATATACTTTTGTAAATAGAGAATACAATATCTATGAACTTCAAAAAGCATTAGCAGAAAAAGATGTATTAAAAGCTAATTTGATTATTAAGTATTTTGGTGAAAACAAAAGTGATTTTCCAATGGAAAGAATACTTCCGTCACTAAATAATTATTTTACAAAGTTGATGAAATATCATTTGTTAGAAAACAAAGAAGATAATTTTGTAAAAGAACAATTGCAATTGCCACATCCCTTTTTTGTAAAAGAGTATAGAACCGCCGCAATGAATTATTCACGACCTAAAACGAAACAAATTCTTTATCTTTTGAAAGAGTATGATTTAAAGAGTAAAAAAATTAATAATTACAGTTTAGAAAACTTACAATTATTGCAAGAGTTAGTATGGAAGATATTACATTAAATTAGTATCAACCTATAATACTAAATAAACCACAATAATTATAGTTAATCTTTATCAATACAAATTAAAAGGATAGTAATGATGAATGGCGTCGTAAAAAATTTTTAATGCTTTTCCACGAATACCTGATTTGGCTAATTTATTTTCTTTTGCATCGGGATATACCCGATTTGATAAAAACACCACTACTAAATTTTCTTTTGGATCTGCCCATGCCATTGTGCCTGTAAATCCAAAGTGTCCGAAACTTTCTAATGAACAACATTCTGGCACAGGACTTTCTGAATTTTTATTTGGTGCTGGTTTTTCAAAACACAATCCTCTTCTATTGTGTGGACAAAAACGACAAGATGTAAATTCTTTAATCACCGCACTATCTAATATCTTTTTCCCAAAAATTTTTCCATTATTCAATAGCATTTGCATCAATGTTGCTAAATCAGTAGCATTTCCAAATAAACCTGCGTGTCCTGCTACACCGCCCATCATTGCTGAACCAGGATCATGCACATAGCCCCATAATAATTGATTTCTAAAATCATTATCAATTTCGGTTGGCACAATTTGTTTTCTATCAAAATACTTTAATGGATTGTAAGTAAGTGATAAATTCATAGGTTGATAAAAATTTTCATTCACATAATCTTCTAAATTTTTTCCAGTTAATTTCTCAACAATCTTTTGCATAAAATAATAACCTAAATCACTGTATACATATTTTCCTGCATCTTTTAATGGACTTTTAATCAAATCATTCCACAATGTATCTTTAAATTCTTTTCTCATCCACATATTTTCTGCAACTTTGATGGTAAATAATTCTGATGAATCTTTATTAAAAACATCAATGCCTTTCTTTTGATAATTCAATGCTTTTGAATAAAAGGGAATAAAAGGCAATAATCCAGATTGATGCGTTAAAATATCTTCTATAATTAATTTTCCTTTGTTGGTGTGTTTTAGTTCAGGTAAATAATGTTCTAATGATTTTTTTATGTCTAATTTTTTTTCTTCTACAAGTTTCATCAATGCTAATGCAGAAGATGCGATTTTTGTAACTGATGCTATATCATATAAATGAGCATTCGTAATTTCAGAACTATCTTCGTAAGTTGGTTTTCCATAAGATTTTCTGAAAAATATAGAACCATCTTTAATAGCCACTATCTGACATCCTGGAAAAATTTTTTGTTTAATAGCAGTGTTTATTAAGGAATCAATTTTATTATGTAGTGCTTGAGAATTAATTCCAAATGATTCTGGATAAACTTCATTTAAACGAATGTTTGATGAATAGGATAAAGATGTATTTACAGGAATATATGTGTTGCTAACAGGTGCAATCCCTTGTGGAATAATACTTCCAAAGATAAGATTTACAGCGGATTTTGAAAGGTCTTTTTTATTTTCATAAGCATAAATGATGGCTTCAAAATTTTCAGGATGAGAAAATTTATTTAATAGATAAGGTGTTCCATTTATTACAAGAATTGATTTTTTTTGTTGTGCAATGTTTTCTATTATTGTTAATATGCTATCCATTCCATTATTGTTTCCATTGAACAATTTTCTTTGAATCAACTGAATAATAATCACATCCGAATTTCTTATTTTATTTTTAAATACTGAAGTATCAAATGATTTTTTATCAATGATGCAATAATCATCAGGAAGAATGTAGTTTGATAATTGCTGATTAAACGAATTATTAGCACTATCTCCAATTGCAATGTGTAAAAACTTTTTACTTTTCAAAGTATAAATCGGTAAAAAGTTATTTTTGTTACTAACTAATGTTACTGATTTTTCACTGATTTTACTTATGATTTGTTGTGGAATCTGATGTTTGTAAATTTCATCATACATTTTTTTTCTTTTTACAAATGTATTTTTTGAAACATTGAAGAAATACTTGTATTGTAAAATTTTCTTGCAAGAATATTCAATTTGTTTCCATGTAATAACAGAGTCATTTAATGCTTTTTCAATGGCTTCAATTACTTTTGGCACATTTTCAGAAAATAACAAAACATCATTTCCTGCTTTTATGGCTTCCACTTCTGCATTTCCTGTTGGAAAATATTTTGAAACACCTTTCATATTCAAAGCATCTGTAAATATCAAACCATTAAAATCTAATTCATTTCTCAATAAATCTGTAACGATATTTTTACTCAATGTAGAAGGTCTGTTTTTAGATGAATCTAATGCTGGGATATTAAGATGAGCAACCATAATGGCTGGAATACCTTGCTGAATCAATTGTTTGAAAGGATATAATTCTAACGAATCTAATCTTTGTTTGGAATGTAAAATAACGGGCAAATCTTTGTGAGAATCTACATCTGTATCGCCATGCCCTGGAAAGTGCTTCATTACTGGCATTACACCACTATCTAATAATCCTTTTGCATACAAATATGCTTTTTTTGAAACCTTATATTTATTTTCACCAAAACTACGCACACCTATTACTGGATTTTTAGGATTATTATTGATGTCTACCACTGGAGCAAAATTGATATGAATACCTAATCTGCGACATTCTTTACCTATTTGCAATCCCATTTGATAAATGAGTGAATCATTTAATTCTGATAATGCACCAAGTGTCATTTGTTTAGGATAAACAGGCAAACTATCCCATCGCATAGATGCACCCCATTCACCATCAATACTTACAAACAAAGGTGTTTTGGCTAATTTTTGAAAGTAATTGATATAAGATGTAAATTTCAAAGGTGTGCCTTGCATCACAATAATACCGCCAACATTGTATTCTTTGATGTATTCCGAAATAGTGCGAATGTGTTTCATAGGTTTATTTCCATAAACAGGAATCATCAATAATTGAGCAATTCTTTCTCTTGGTGATAGAACGTTATAAACAGAATCTGCATATTTGATAGTATCAATATCTTGAGATAACAAAGAAATGTTGAAAGTAAAAATGATATTTATGAAAACAATAAATTTTCTCATAGAATAAAAACGGGACACAAAGATAAAGGCAAGTATTTGAATAAAAATTTATCCCCAAAAAATCTTACTAACAAATATTTGTGGGAAAGTTTGAAATAAAAATTAATATAAAATACTTACGACATAAGTGTCAGGACGTCGAATGCGTCGGGATTAAAAACTATTACCTACATTCGTCCATAAAAAATTAATGCATTTGAATGAATTGATATTAAAGGTTCAGAATATAGATTTGCCTGGTAGATCTGCACACAAAGAAATGAGTTTTACTGATAGAAATTTTGAAGCACCATCTACTGCTATTCCAAGTGCTGTAAGTATATTGCTTTTTGAAAAGAATAATACAATTTACTTTCCATTGATAAAAAGAACTGAAAACAGCCATCATCATAAAGGGCAAATTGCATTGCCAGGAGGCAGAAAAGAATTAAACGAAAGTTTAGAAGAATGTGCTATTCGTGAAACCTGTGAAGAATTAGGTCTCACATCAGATTCAATAAAAATTATTCGCTCGCTTTCTTCATTATACATTCCTGTTAGTAATCATTTAGTGTATCCATATTTATGTTATATATCTGAAAATCCTGAATTTTCTTTTAATAACAATGAAGTTGAAAAAATTATTCTTTGTAATCTTAATGATTTAATTCATTTTCAAAAACAAATAGTTAAAGTAAAAATTACAGATAATGCAATAATTGAAGCCCCATCATTTATTTACAAACAAGAAGTTATTTGGGGTGCAACTGCTTTGATATTAAACGAATGGAGAAAAATTTTACTTAAACTTTCCATTGTATAATTTGTAGGTATTTCCATTGATAAAAAACTCTTTGTTTTTTTCCTGAATAGCCATATCAATATCTTCTTCAATGGTGTGAATTGAACCTTTTGTTTTATACGCTATATTTAAATAATCAGTATTTATTTTCATTCCATTACTCACACCACAAAGTATAACATGAACAGGCACTTTTACTTTTGGTAATAAATTAATATCTCTTACAGGTGCCCAATTATCTGCTATTAAAATAACATGCTGAATATTTTTTACTTTTTTCAAACCATATAAAATGGCCTCAATAACATTTTCCTGTGCATCTCCTCCTTCACCATTTTTTATGGCTAAATTCATCGTACGAATAATATCATCTACTTTTTTTGCCGCAGTAAAATATGTTCCTCCTGTTGCTCCAATCTTTTTTTCTGCATCACTTTTTCTGTCCCCATCATTAAAGAATACAAAATACTGCTGTGTGCTGTCCGAATTAAAATGCAACTGCAACCATGTTGAAACCTGTTGTGCATAAGGATACATACTTCCTGTAATATCCATTACTATTAATTGTTTTTCCCATTTATTTTTGTTTCGTCTTTGCACTTTATATACAATATTTTCAGAGGTGTCTTTTATGTTTGGTTCTAAACTATAATCAGTAGTTACAATTCTTGTTTCATAAGCAAAACGGCCTTTCCTATCATATACTTTATAAAAGCCATCTAAATTCCCTTTCTTAAAATAACCCTCAGCTTTTTTCATTCCATTATCGTAATATTCAATCTCCCATCCTTCCTTTATTCCATTAACATAATGTTCTTCAAAATTTTTCTTGCATCTTTTTGAATAATAAATAACGGCACCATCTAAAGAATCGTTTTTGTAAAATGCTTCTTTTTCGGGACAATCAGGATAATCATAAAATGTAATTTCCAATCCATTTTTTTTGTTGTCAATATAAAAAGTTTCACTTCTTAAATCCCCATTACTCCAATAGGTTCGCCAAATACCTTGTTTTAAGCCATTTTTATCAATAACATTTATAGTATCTCCATCTTTTACTTCAAAAGATTGATATTGTGAAAAAATATATTCACTTATTAACACAAAAAAAATTATCCAAAAAAAATTACATAACTTTACCACTTCAATTTTTTTAATTATGAAAGACAAAATTGCAAATTATTTAAACGAATTACAAATTGAAAAAATTTCAAATGCAGATGAATTAGAACAATTTCGCTTAAAATGGTTAAGTAAAAAAGGAATTGTTCAACAACTCATGGATGAATTTAAAACTATTACAGATATTCAACAAAAAAAAGAATTAGGAAAACTCATCAATCATTTAAAACAAGAAGCTCAACAAATCTTTGATAATCATAAAGAAAAATTTGAGTCAGAAAAATCTCTAAGTAATGACAAGATTTTAGATGATTTAAGTTTAGAATTAAATTTAGTGCAAAATGGGAGTTTGCATCCTTTGACAATTGTGAAAAATGAGATTATCAATATCTTTTCTAAAATAGGATTTGTAGTAAGCGATGGCCCTGAAATTGAAGATGACTGGCATAATTTTACTGCATTAAACACACCGCCCGATCATCCTGCAAGAGATATGCAAGACACTTTTTATATTGAACAAAATACTCATGATTTTACACAGGATTTATTGATGCTTAGAACTCAAACATCCAGCGTGCAAATTCGTGTGATGGAAAATAATGAACCGCCAATCAGAATTATATGTCCGGGCAGAGTGTATCGTAATGAAACAATAAGTGCTCGGGCACATTGTCAGTTTCATCAAGTAGAAGGGTTGTATGTTGATGAAAATGTTTCTTTTGCTGATTTGAAAACAACTTTGTTATACTTTATTAAAGAAATGTTTGGACAAGATGTGAAAATGAGAATGAGACCAAGTTATTTTCCTTTTACAGAGCCAAGTGCCGAAGTAGATATTAGTTGCACCATTTGCAATGGTGAAGGATGTTCCGTTTGTAAGCACACTGGTTGGGTAGAAATTTTAGGATGTGGAATGGTAGATCCAAAAGTATTAGATAATTGTGGTATTTCTTCCAGAAAATATACGGGATATGCTTTTGGAATGGGTATAGAAAGAATAACTATGTTGAAATATAGAATAAACGATTTAAGATTATTTTTTGAAAACGATTGGAGATTTTTAAGCCAGTTTTCAAATGAAAGGGTGTAGGTGTATTAGTTTTGAGTAGAGGCGTATCGCCATTCGCCCTTACATTGTTTGTTTTTTTCAATGCTCAATGTTCAATGCTCATTTTTTTCATTAAGAGCAGAGCGAAATAAAAATCAATTATTACCGTCATTGCGAACAAAGCGAAGCAATCTCAAAAGTATTATCAACATAACAATTACGAGATTGCTTCGGGCTTTCGCCCTCGCAATGATGAATACTTGCTTCAAGAAATTGCTTCGCTCTAATGACCTCATAATATTAGCTACACAACTCAAAATGCTGACGATAAATGTCAGCATGCCGACCGCAAGCGTCGGCACTAAAAACTAAATAAGTAAATTTGTGGCAATTATTTACAATAATTACATTCTATAATCGTTTAATAAAATCACAATTAAATTTATGCAAATAAAACATCTTTGGTATATTGTTTTGTTATCTTTGGGGATTTTGAATATTCAGGCACAAAGAAATATCACTCCTTCTCAAAATACTACCATTCTTCATTCAAACTCATTTCCTGAAATTGTTATACATGAAAATGATCCTGTATTTCCAATAGAAATTTTAGGTGCAGTTTATGATCCTGAAATGAATAATTTACCAATATGGGTTAAAACTTTCTCAACCTCTATCAATGAAGACGCTATTGCAAGTGTTAAACCCACTAATGTCAGAAAACTTAATTATCAGGAAGCACAAATTGTAAAAAGATACTTTTCTGATTATATTGATAAGGATTTTAAAGTAAAGTATTTAAATGGTTTTTCTGGAAAAAATAAATTATGGAGTGCATATATCATTCCATTTAGAAAAAATGAAAGTGGAGAAATTGAATTTCTACAAAAATTTGAAATAGAATGGCAAAAGTTTGCATCTAACAAAACGATACCTGCTTCAACACAAAGCTTTACAAATCAATCTGTATTGGCTAATGGGAATTGGTATAAAATTGGAATTAAAAATTCAGGCATTTACAAAATTGATAAAAACTTTTTGCAATCAATGGGCATTGATGTATCACAAATAGACCCACGTAATATAAGAATATTTGGAAATGGCGGCGAAATGGTAAATCCCAAAAATAACAAATTTCGTTATGATGATTTACAGGAAAATGCTATTTATGTATTTGGTGAAAGTGATGGTGTATTTGATGATAATGATTACATTTTATTTTATGGAAAAGGCAGTGATAGTTGGATTAGAAAATCACAATTTCCATACAGTGTTCCTTATGCTTGTTTAGATTATTATCATTTTAATCATCGTTACTCCGATTCTGCATTTTATTTTTTGAATATAGACAACACGAATGGTTTAAGAATAAGCAATTATTCTATTACATCAATTCCTAACTACACAACTAATTCGTATGATTACATTAATTTTCATGAAGTAGATGCCAGTAATTTTTTAAAGAGCGGTCCTGATTTTTATGGCGAATACTTTGATTTACAAACATCTTATTCTTTTCCTTTTACAGATGGAAATTTTGTAGTGGGCGATAGTATTAAAGCATTTTTAAGTTTAGCCGCCCGTTCAGATATTGTTTCAAATTATACATGGAATTTTAATGGTTCAAGTTTTACTTTTACTGCAAATGCTGTGCAAACCTCTAATTATCTTGCTGATTATGCTTCGGTTGCTAATCAATGTAAAATTAATCCATCTAACAATAATCCAACTTTAATTACATTTAATTTTACAAAGAATACTTCCAATGCAGTAGCATGGTTAGATAAAATTATTTTTAATGCAAGAAGATATTTAGTGTATAATGGAAAAGCATTTGAATTTAGAGATAAAAGAACAGTTGCTCCCGGTAGAATAACTACTTACTCCATTGCTACAAGTTTTTCTAATGCTCAAATATGGGATATTACGGACTATATTCATCCATTTAATCAGCAATACAATCTCAATACAGGATACATTACATTTGATGCACCATCAGATACACTTCATCAATATATTATTTTTTCTCCTAATGATTTTCAAAAACCTGTATTTATCAAAAAAATTGATAATCAAAATTTACACAGTATCACTCAAGCAGATTATATAATTGTTACACCTCCACAATTCAAACAACAAGCATTAGAACTTGCAACTCTTCATCAGCAAGAAGAAGGACTTACTTATGCAGTAGTTACAACTGAAGAAGTATATAATGAATTTTCAAGCGGAAACAGAGATGCTACTTCTATTCGTGAATTTGTGAGAATGTTATACAAAAGAAACGGAGAAAAAAATCCCGGCAATACAAGTCCCCGATATTTATTATTGTTTGGCGATGGTTCTTATTTTAATAAAGACAGAACAACAGGTTCCAGTAATTTAATTCCTGTTTATGAGACAGGTTATTCATTATCACCAACATTATCAACTGTTACAGATGATTTTTATGGTTGGTTAGATGACAATGAAGGTGATGACTGGTCTAATTCTATTGTAGATATTGGTGTAGGCAGATTTACTGTTTTTAATTCTGTGCAAGCACAAAATGCAGTCAATAAAGTAAAAGCATACTACAAAAAGAATACTAATTTTTCTATTCAAAGTAATGATAACTGTTGCACATTAACTGGAAATGATTATCCACAAGGCGACTGGAGAACATGGTTCACCTTTTTTGGAGATGATGGTGATGCACAATTACACATGTGGCAGGCAGATAGTTTGAGCAAATATATTTCAAAACTTCATCCTGAATATAATGTCAATAAAATAATGGCTGATGCCTATCAGCAGATAACAGTTCCTGGTGGAAACAGAATTCCTGATGCAACAGCGGCTTTTGATAGAGCATTTGAAAAAGGTTCTTTGGTTGTCAATTATACTGGACACGGTAATGAAGTGGGGCTTGGACATGAGGCATTTTTAGAACTTTTTCAAATCAATTCTTACAAAAATATCAATAACATGCCTTTGTTTATTACTGCTACCTGTGAGTTTACTCGCTTTGATGACCCTGACAGAGTATCTGCGGGAGAGCAATGCTTTTTGCAAGCAAATGGTTGTGCTATTGCATTATTTTCAACGGTTAGATTGGCTTATGCTTCTACAAATTTTTGGTTATCACAAAAATTATTTGAAGAAATTTTAGATACTCTTCCAAACGGCAATCACATGGCATTAGGGGATATTGTAAAAAACACAAAGATTAAAACAAATATCGGATTTTATTTTTTAAACTTTCATTTAATTGGAGATCCTGCACTTACTCTTGCTTATCCACGAAAAAAAATTATCATCACTTCTATCAATAACAACACTATTTCATCTACTCCTAAAGATACCTTAAAATCCTTATCAAAGGTTACCGTTTCAGGTTTTATTGCTGATAAACAAGGTAATAAACTGAGTAACTTTAATGGCATAATTTATCCTACAGTTTTTGATAAACCACAGGTTATTGCTTGTTTGGGAAATAAAGCAGAGTCCGTTGTAAGTGGAAAAACTTTTACATTTGTTGCTCAAAAAAATATATTATTCAAAGGAAAAGTTGAAATAAAAAATGGAGATTTTACTTTTTCATTTATAGTTCCAAAAGATATAAATTACAATATAGATACCAGTAGAATGTCCTTTTATGCACAAAATGGAATAGATGATGCCATTGGATATACCACAAAATTTTACATCGGTGGATCTAATCCAAATGCTGTTCCGGATAATCAACCACCACAAGTTTCTCTTTATTTAAATGATAAAAAATTTGTATCTGGTGGAACAACTAATCAAAACCCTGTTTTATTCTCTGAAATTATAGATAGTAGTGGTATTAACATTACAGGAACAAGCATTGGACACGACATTACTGCTGTGTTAGATAATAATAAACAAATTAATTTGAATGATTATTTTGAATACGAATTAAATAGTTATCAAAAAGGAAAAATAAAATATCCATTTAGTAATTTATCTGAAGGCAGTCATCAGTTATCATTAAAAGCGTGGGATATAAATAACAACAGCAACACTGCAAAAATAGATTTTATTGTAGCAAAAGATGAAGCATTAGCATTGAATCATGTATTGAATTATCCAAATCCTTTTACTACTAAAACAAAATTTATGTTTGAATACAACACCAGTTGTGATTATATAAATATTAAAATTGAGATATTTACTGTAACTGGAAAATTAGTAAAAACAATAACAAAAAAAGGATTTGCAACCGGATTCAGAGATGATGGAATTGAATGGGATGGCAGAGATGATTATGGAGATAAATTAGCAAAAGGAGTATATATTTACAGAGTAACTATTACAGACAGCAATTATAAAAAAGCAGAAAAAATTGAGAAGTTAGTTATTTTGAATTAAATGTAATTCATTGTTTTCAGTTCATTAAGACACTCTTCTAAAAGATTATCGTAATTTTTTACATTTATAGAAATTACAGGCACATCTAATTTCGGAATATTTTTTGAGTAAATGGAATATAGTTTTTCCAGATAAGCGATACTTATATTTTTTTCAATGGTTCTGTTTCTTTGTAAGATATTTTGATAGGCCTGTTCTGGTTTTACATCCAGATAAATAACTACATATTGAGGTAATTGTAAATCTTGTTCCAATTGATAATAATGTTTTTTATATTCTTCAAACTGATGAATATTTAAATTTGTTTCTGCAAACCACAAACATTTTTTGAAACAAAAATCTGAAACAGTAATATTATTCTGATGATATTGAAAGTAAGTGTAAAGCTGATGAAATCTATCAATTAAAAAACTGTATTCAGTTAGCACAGAATATTTTTGAGGTTGCTGATAAAATAATTCTAATAATTTTTTGTCTTCAAACTTTTCCTTTAATAAAAAAGTTTTCTTAATTGAAGAAAAATACCTTTCCAATGCAAAACATAAACTTGTTTTGCCGCTTCCTATAATCCCTTCAACGCACAAGTAATTGATCATATAATAACTCTTTAATTTTTTTCTTTAATACAGGGTGTTCTAATTCATCTGCTATTTCTGATAATGGCAGTAGTACAAACAATCTTTCATGTAAATGAATATGTGGAATTTTCAAATTTGTTTTATCAATAATTTCATCATTAAACAGCAAAATATCAATATCAATTGTTCTGGATTGATAAATTTGATCAGAGTTTGTTTTTTTTATTCTGCCTAATTGCTTTTCAATGAAAATAATTTTGTCTAAAATATCATCGGGAGACAATTGAGTTTCTGTAATCAAACAAAGGTTGTAAAAAAACGGCGTATTTTCTGGCATGTTCCAGGGAATTGTTTGATGTATAGAAGATTTGGAAATAATTTTTCCAATATATTTTTCAATTGCAGCAATTGCCTGATGAATATAAACAATTCTCGGATAGATATTACTACCAATACTTAAATAAACTTTATTTTTCATTCATTAAATTGAGGGTATAAAAATACATTAAGTTGTCTTATTATTATTTAATTTAAAATTTCTTATATTTGCACAAATTTTAAAAAATTTAGTTTATGAAAAAAATATCTTTTTACTTTTTTGCTGTTGTATTTTCCTTATACAATCAGCTTTTTCCACAATCCACATTTAGAATTAGTTATGACATAGCAAGTTTTGATATTGCTGGAAATATGGTTGTAACGCCAGCCAATGAATATGTTTTTTCGGGTACTAATGCTTCTTTTATTCCATATTATGGAAACATCGTAAAATTAGACAACACAGGCGGCTTTCTTTGGGCAAAATCTTATACAGGTGGTATTGCCACGGCTTTTAATGACTTGAAAAATGTAAGCACAGGTGGCTTTGTTACCTGCGGGCAATCTTCAAGCGGAGGTGCAATTATTGTCAGAGTTGATAACTCAGGAAATGTAATCTGGGCAAAGCGATATTTATTGCCAGATAAACCAAGCGGGAATGCCTCTAATGAATTTTTTAATTCTATTATAGAAACCTCTGATGGTGGATTTTTAGCAGTAGGTGGAGTTGATTATTTCTGGGATGGCGTGAGCGCCAATACTGTAGATACAACCAGTTTTTTTGCAGTAAAAGTTAATAGTTCAGGAACCCTTCAATGGAGCAGAGTTTGGACAATTGGTACCGGAAATACTGATGAAAATTATTTTATGGATTGTGCCGAATCTTCAAATGGTTATTTGTTAGTAGGAATGTCTTCTGATTTATCACAATCACCAAGTAATGGAGATTATCCAAGAGATGCTTTCTTAGTCAAAGTAGATAAAACAACCGGTGCAAATATATTTATCAATAGATTTGGAAACGGAAACTCAACATCACAAATGATCAATGGTGTAAAAACATTAAGTAATGGGCATTTTTTAATAGGCGGTTCTGATGATGTGCATGCCTTTGTTGCCAGATTAGATGGTACATCCGGATCTGCTTCACAGCTATTTGGCAGAAGAATTAACGGTTCTGCATTTCCCCCAACACAATATGTGATTCAAAATTTAATGGAAAACTCCGATGGAAATTATTCTTTTATAGGATGGAGAATTTCCGGACTAATTCCAACATTAAATTCTGCAATAATTAAAATGAATAGTTCTACCGGAGCAATTATGTTAGGAAAAGCATACGCTCCAATAGGACTTTCTGCAATTTTACCAAAAGGTGGAATTGTTCCGTCTGATCAGGGGTATTTTTTAGTTAATACTGACCAACAGGTTACTGGGTTTAATTACAATGTTATCAGAACTGACCAAAATGGGGATATTGGTGTTAGTGTATCAGGGTGTACAAATACTTCAATCAATCCTGGTACTACAAGTTACAACATTACTTTTCAAGCCGTTGCTACATCAACTTACGCTCCAGCTTCTGAAGCCGCTTTTTCACCAATAGTAAATAATCTAACCCCTACAACAAATGTTCATTGTTTAAATTGTAATTTATCTGTAGTACCTACACTTACTGCAACACCAAATCCAATTTGCGCCGGACAATCTGCAACAATTGCTGTAACAAATACGGTAAGCGGATATAATTACAATGTTTTTACAACGCCAAGCGGAGGTGCTTCCATTGGTTCTGCTCCACTTTCTGTTTCTCCTTCAACAACTACAACATACTATGTTGAAGTACAATCTCAAAGCAATCCTTCTTGCTTAAGCACTACCAGAACCCCAGTAACTATTACAGTAAACCCAACACCAACATTAGGTATTACCACTAATTCAAATCCTATTTGTGCAGGGAACACATTGACATTAACAGCAAGTGGTGCTACCTCATATACTTGGGCTGGTCCATCTGGTTTTTCTTCAAATGCTTCCAGTACAATTATTCCTAACATTAGTTTATCTAATGGAGGTACATATACATTAACAGGTTCTACCTCAGGATGTTCAACTGTGGCATTAGTTTCAATAACTGTAAACCCAACACCTTCTCCAACTGCAAGTGCAAACTCTCCGTTGTGTGCGGGAAATACTTTGTCATTAAACGCATCTCCAAATGGATTATCTTCTTACAACTGGTCAGGACCTTCTTCATTTACTTCAGCTGTTCAAAATCCCACCATTGGTTCTGTATCTACTGCTAATTCCGGAACATATACTTTAACAGTTACCAATTCATCGGGTTGTTCTGCCAGTACAACCTTAAGTGTAACTGTAAATAATGGACCTTCTGTAAGCACAACAGCATCAGGAACAATTACTTGCAGCAATCCAACAGTGCAAATTATAGGTACAACTACAACATCTCCGGCATCTTATACTTGGACTGGAACAGGTATTGTAAGTGGTGCTAATTCTGCAACTGCAGTTGTAAATCAACCCGGCACATTTACATTAACAGTTGCGGGAGTGTCTGGTTGCCCTACTATTACAAATGTTATCGTAAGTTCTAATACATCCACACCTAATATATCTGCATCAAGTTCAGGAAGTATTACTTGTGCTATTAATACAGTTCAAATAGTTGGATCATCAACAACATCTCCTGTTTCTTACTCATGGACAGGTAGCGGAATAGTGAGCGGTGCCAATTCAGCAACTGCTGTTGTAAACGCTGGCGGTAATTACACTTTAAATGTTACAAATACATCTAATGGATGTTCTTCTTCAACTGTTATTACGGTTAATACAAATACAACATTACCAACTGTAAATGCTGGTAGCAATCAGACATTGACCTGTTTATCCTCTTCTGTTACTTTAATAGGTAGTGCCAATCCATCTACAGTAATACCAACATGGCTGGGAGGAGTATGTGGAAGCACTAATTCCTTCACAACTTCTGCATGTTCTCCCAATATTTATACATTATCTGTTACAAATCCTGCAAATGGTTGCGTTAATCAATCTACAGTTCAGGTATTTGCTGATGTTAATGTACCTTCTGTTTCACTTAGCGGTTCAGGAACCATTACTTGTATTAATCCCACTGTTCAAATTATTGCTACTACAACTTCTTCACCAGTATCTTACACATGGAGTGGTCCGGGCATAATTAATGGTAACGGAACAGCAACGATTACTGTCAATGCATCTGGAAATTATTCTTTAACAGTTACCAACACTTCTAATGGATGTTCCTCATCCACTTCTTACAGCGTTACGATTGATAACACACCTCCCTCTCCTACAATTAGTGTAAGCAATACTATTACTTGTTCTAATACAACTGCAACTGTTATTGCAAATCCCGGAACAGGAAGTTTTAATTATACATGGACTGGTAATGGTATAACGAACGGTCAGGGGACATCTACAATTGAAGTAAATCAGGGAGGAACTTATACATTGAATATAGTTAATACTACAAATGGTTGTTCTACCTCTGCTACAGTAGCAGTTATGTCTAACACAACTGCACCTTCAATAACAACTTCACCATCTACGCAAACATTATCTTGTGCAACCCCAACTTCGCAAATTGTAGCAAGCGGAAGTTCAATATCATATACATGGAATGGAAGCGGTATAGTAAGTGGGGCTAATTCTGCAACAGTTACTATTAATAATCCCGGTACATATACTGTTATCGGAACAGCTGCCAATGGTTGTACAGCAGTAGCAACTGCAAGTGTATTTCCTGATTCAAATGCTCCTAATATTACACTTTCAGCATCAAATGAAACCATCACTTGTTCTAACCCTTCTCCAACAATTACTGCCAGTACTGGAACAATGACCAATGTATCTTTTACATGGACACCATCCACTGGCATTTCTGGACCTACTAATACTTCAACGGCTACATTTACATCATCAGGAACATATACGCTTATTGTTACCAATAACAGCAACGGATGTTCAACTTATACAACTGTAAGTATTTCAACTAATACAACTCCACCAAATGTTTCAACTTCAGTGTCTAATTCCATAACTTGTAATACAACCACAGCACAGGTTGTTGCATTTACCACCGATTCTCCTGTTTCATATTCATGGTTAGGAAGTGGAATTGTAAGCGGATTAGGCACAGGTACTATAGTAGTTAATCAGGGAGGTACATTTACTGTTACTGTTACAAATACCTCCACAGGTTGTTCATATTCTACTACTATCAATGTACCATCAAATATGAATTTGCCAATTAATATAAATGGAGCAACTACTTTATGTTCAGGACAAACTACCACATTAAATGCAACTGGTGCTACAAGTTATACATGGAGTACAGGCGATAATACAAGTAGTATTGTGATTTCTCCATCAGTGAGTACAACTTATTCAGTCGTTGGAACTAATGGTATTTGTACAGGCACTGCCATTGCAAATATCACTGTAAATAACACACCAACCGTTTCTGTTACACCTACCTCTGCAACTATACAAGTTACAGAAAGCATAGGATTACAAGCCAGCGGGGCAACTTCTTATTCATGGATACCTTCTGATGGATTAAATAGTGATAATATCTATAACCCAGTTGCTTCACCAACGGTTACAACTTTTTATTGCGTTTATGGAACAACCAATGGATGTACAGATAGTGTTTGTGTAAAAATCACCGTTGATAATAATTGTGGAGATTTATTTGTTCCAAATATTTTTAGTCCTAATGGCGATAACAACAATGATGAACTTTGTGTATATGGCACTAAATGTATTGTAAAAGATTATTTATTAGTGATTTACGACAGATGGGGTGAAAAAGTTTTTGAAACTACAGATAAAAATGCATGTTGGGATGGCACTTACAAAGGTAAAGAATTGAATGGTGCTACTTTTGTTTATTATATTAAAGGAACAAAATACGATAATACATTAATTGAGAAAAAAGGTAATGTTACTTTGGTAAGATAATTCATTAAAAATTTAAAAATAATACTATGAAAAAATTTATTTGCATTTTAAGTATTTTAAGTTCATGTATGTATGCTCAAGACATACATTTTACACAAATTCAGTATTTCCCACTAACATTAAATCCTGCAATGAGTGGTGCTAATTATGCTCTTTCAGGAAACGCTATTTATAGAAATCAATGGAAAAGTGTTGCAATTCCTTACAAAACAATTGGCGTATCTGTAGACGGAAGATTGAAAAAAAGTCCGCAGGGACATTTGTTCGCCGCTGGATTAAAATTTTTTAATGACAACACTGGAGATATGCAATTAAAAACCAATGATATAAGTTTAAATGTTGCTTATCATCTTAATATTCAAAAATTACATAAAATAGGATTTGGCATTTGTGCAGGGATTATTCAAAGAAGCATAAATACAGGAAATGCTCAATGGGGCAATCAATATAACTTTAGCACAGGAACTTATGATAATACTTTACCAAGTAATGAACAATTTAATGCATCAAATTCAATTGTACCCGATTTAGGAGCAGGTATAGTTTATACATTTATTAAAAATGAAAAATACATGACAGGTAATAATAACTTGCGATTGAATATAGGATTTAGTTCTTTTCATCTTAACAGACCATCTGCTACATTTCTGAAAAATTCTAAAGATAAATTATACATGAGGCATGTTGTTTTTGCAAATGGCGAGTTTGGAATTCCAAATTCAAATTTTAGCATTGTGCCTTTATTGGTAGTTCAGTTACAAGGACCATCTACTGAATTATTAACTGGTGCATATATTAAATATACTATTCAAGATAAATCTCATTATACTGGACTCAAAAAGGGTACATCGTTTAGTTTAGGAAGCATTTATCGAAATAAAGATGCGATTTCTACAAATTTTGTGGTAGAATATGATTCTTATGCAATAGGTGCAAGTTATGATTTTAATATCTCTCAATTAAAATCAGTAAGTAAATCAAAAGGAGCAGTTGAGATCTTTTTAAGATTTGTCCTTCCAAATCCTTTCGGGCCTGATAATAGTAAATCAAGAATTTAATTTTTATCTATTTTTTTTGAAAAAATTAATTCGTTCTTCAAAAATTCTCTCATTTAAAATTACTACCTTTCCGCCTAAAATTAAAAATTATGAAACAATTTTTTGGTGGATGTTTAGGAGCATTTTTAGGAGTATTGATTGGTATTATTATTTTGTCAATCGTAATTTTTTCTGCAATTACAAAATCGGTATCTGATGCTATTGATTCTAAAAATATTAAAGTAGAAAGTAAATATTCAAAAGAAAGTCCTGTTCTAAAATTAAAATTAGAAGGTGAAATTAAAGATGTAGCAAATAAAGATGTTTGGAATTTTAATTTCAGAGAATTATTAAATGATAAAGATCTAATACTTTCGGAAATTATCAGAAGCATTGATGTAGCTGCAACTGATGAAAAAATAAAAGGTATTTATATCAGAATGTATCCATTTTCTGCATCTATTTCTCAATTAGAAGAATTAAGAAAAGCCCTTCAAAACTTTAAAAAATCTGGTAAATGGATTTATGTTTATGCAGATAATTTTTATTCGCAGGGAGATTATTATTTAGCAAGTGTTGCAGATAAAATTATTTTAAATCCACAAGGTAATTTATTCTGGAAAGGATTAGCCGCTCAAATTTCTTTTTACAAGAAAGCATTAGAAAAATTGGATATTCAAATACAAGTATTTCGTCATGGAAAATTTAAAAGTGCAGTAGAACCCTTTACACTTGATAAAATGAGCGAAGAGAATCGTCAGCAAATGAGAACATTATTAAATAGCGTGTGGAAAGATGTATTGCAAAATGTATCAAATGACAGATCTATTCCAATTGCTTCATTAAATAAATACGCTGATGAACTAACAATCAGAGATGCAAATTTAGCATTGTCTTACAAAATGATTGATGAAATTGCAAATGAAGACGAAGTAGAACAAATGATCTTAAATAAAGTAAAAACAAATGATGCAAAAAAAGTATTTGTAGATTATCACAAATACAAACACAAAGCAAAAGAAAAATACGATGAAGAAAGCAGTAAAAAAATAGCCGTTGTATATGCAACAGGACAAATAGTAGATTATGTGGATGATTACAATAGTGATGAAGTAATTGTGCCATCTAAACTGATTAAGATATTAAAAGATGTTCAAAATGATAATTCTATCAAAGCAGTAGTATTACGTGTTAATTCACCAGGTGGAAGTGCTTTTGCAAGTGAATCTATTTGGCAAGCCATTAAAAAACTAAAATCCACAAAGCCCGTTATTGTGTCTTTTGGAAGTGTTGCAGCGAGCGGTGGTTATTATATCAGTTGTGGTGCTGATTATATTTTTACAGATCACAACACTATAACAGGTTCTATTGGTGTTTTTGGAATGTTTCCAAATGTTCAGCAGTTAATGGAAAAAGATTTAGGAATTACAACTGACACTGTAAAAACCAACAAGTATGCGGATTTTCCAACTATATTAAGACAAGTGCAACCAAAAGAATACGATGCTATTATGCACGGTATTGAAAAGGTTTATGAAACTTTTTTATCAAGAGTAAGTGAAGGAAGAAAATTAAATAAAAATTACATTGACAGCATTGGACAAGGCAGAGTGTGGAGCGGTGCAGATGCTGTAAAATTAAAATTAGCAGATGAAATAGGAACTTTAGAAAATGCCATTGCATTTGCGGCAAAAAAAGCTAATCTTGATGAATTTGATATTGAAGAATATCCAAAACCAAAAGATCCATTTCAGCAAATTTTTGAAGGATTAAATACAAGCGATGAAGCCGCACAAGAAAAAATTTTGAAAAATACTTTAGGTAAAAATTACAAAGACATTTTACTATTAAAAAATGCTTTGAAAAATCAGCAAATCAATTATCTTTCATTGTTGCCATATCAAATTGAATTATATTAGTATTACATTGAGAAACTTCAATGAAAAATTTTACAGAAATTATTATTAACAATACCATTACTTTATTTGATGAGTTTCAAACAGGATCTTATTTGATATTAACTGATTTACACCTTACACCGCCCCATTGTTCTTTATTGACAAATAATCACTGGTTTAGTTTAAATTATTCTGAATGTAAAATTACACCTGCTGAAAACTTTTTCAAACTAATACAATCCAAAAATAAATCTGCTATTTTTCTTAAACTCAACATTGAATTAAATAAATCTGTTGTTCAAGATGTTTTTTCAAAATATCCAAAAATCAATTTTTCAAAACAAATTACTTGCATTACACCTATTAAAGAAATTCTCATTTTGCATTCTGTCAAAATCTCTCAAGACGGATTGCTGTTTGAACTTTTAGAAGAATTATTTTCATTAAAAAGAATTGAGAAAGTTATAGCATACAATTTTTCTGAAAACACTTATGTAATCAAACATTATTCTGACAAACACTTATTAAGTTTAAATTTATGAACACATCAGAACCAAAATCCATCTCAAAATTGTTTAGAATTTCATTGCTTCGGAATATATCATTAGCGGCATTAGTATTGGTTGTATTGATTTTACAAATGGATCCCGTTTCCAGTCAAACAGATGTGTATGTTACATTATTATTTGGTGTTATTTACATAATGATGAGTATTCGTTATTTACAAGAACAAATAAGTTTATGGAAGGACTTACCTAAATTTCGCTTCTTATCATGGTATTATATTACATTTAGTGTTGTGTGGATTGTTGTTTTATTTGTTGCATCCATAGTGTTTTTCACAGTATTTGATAATGTTATATTATCAATGACAAGTTTTATAATCTTTGCTGTTGAATTAGTTGCATTAATTGTTATTTACAAAAATTCATTGCACTTTATTGCTATACAACCGAATCAAATAATGATTTCTAAAAAAAGAATTCGCATCATTACACCACAAGATATTGTTGAAGTAATTTATCGTAGTGATATTTTAATTTTTAAGTTGCCCGATGGCAGAGCGATTTACATTAATTTTCTTGAAACCCATAATGCAGAACATCTTCGCTCACAAATAGCAGATTGGCTAAGCAAACATCAATTACCTTGTGAAGAAATAATTGAAGAATTGAGAAGTAAAATTTAGATTTCAAAAATTTAAAAGTTTTTGTTACTATTCAGGTGGTTTAAAACGATTAAACAAGAGATACTTTTCAGTTCTTTAATCCCAAAGGGATGAAATGATTATAGATTATAAAATATTATCAAAATTAAAATAACCCCGAAGGGGTGATATAAAGTTATTAAAAACAATTTTAGGATGTTAGTAGAGTATTATGTAAAAATTTTTTCAGAATGCGAATTTGATTGTATAATATCACTCCTTCGGAGTTTTATTATATTTGGTTACTTTATTTCTACATTCATCTCATCCCTTCGGGATTTTTTGTTTTCAAAATTTACTTATGTGTATATAAAAAACATATATAAGTGGCTGAATAGTGACGAGAAAAATTTATTACAGTTCAAAAACTTTCGTAATTAGTTTGTTTTTGTGTAACAATTTTTCACTTCAATTTCAAATCCAGAAAAGCATACGGATATTCTTCTCCATTGTGTTGATAGGACTTTTCTACAACTTCTCCAACTTCAAATTCTATTGGATAATTAAATATTTCTCCATCATAAACAAATGTGTGATACTCTCCATTTTCTCCACAAACATCTACTTCTTCAGGAAATTCGTTTAGTAATTCCAAACTCAAATCTTTTCCTAAAAAATCTTTACTTAACCTTTTCAAATTAACACTCACAATTTTTACTTTATATCCTGCTTCAACAAATTCTTTGTAAAGTTCTTTTGTGTCTTTTCCCCATAAAGGAAATTCTGCTTTCAAATCAATTTTTTGTAATTGTTCTTCTCTATACTTTTTCAAATCTTCCAGAAAAATATCCCCAAAAATCACACGATCTACACCTCTTTGTTTCATCAACTTCATTTCTGCTTCCATCATTTTGTTATACATTTCCATTGATACATTTTCGGGCAGATAAAGTTTTCTGGTATGAATACCTATTGATAATCCCTGTCGTGTAATCAACTCTTTTCTTACACCATGCATACTTACCCTTTGCTGATTTTTATTGATGGTAACAAACAAAAACTCGGGCTGATATTTATTTTCCTTCAAAATCTTATGTAATGCAAAAGTGCTGTCTTTTCCACCACTCCAACTTATCAGGGCTTTGGTTTTTGAACTCATAAAAATTTTTACCGCATCAAGGTAATGTAACCACTAAACTTATTTACATTATTTAAAACATCTGTTATTTCAAGTGAATAGAAATAAGTGCCTTCGGGAACGGGCTCTCCGCTTAATGTTCTGCCATCCCATTGAACACCATTGCCATTGTTCTCGTAAATTTTCACGCCCCATCTATTAAAAATTTCAAGATGCATATTGACTGCACCTTCTGAAAAAACATACCACAAATCATTCACGTCATCATTATTAGGTGTAAATATATTAGGTGCAGTGAATATCAATTTATCAGCAATGTTCAGGTATTTGTAAGATGTATCAGAACAAGTATTGTAGTAAGCAATTAATTTAACTAAAAATGTTCCTGTAGTGGTGTATGTTTCAGCTACATCAAAACCTGTAGATGTATTGCCATTTCCGAAATCCCATAAGAACCCCGATGCGTTTTGACTTAAATTAGTAAACAAAACCGTTGAACCTACTTTTGCAGAAGTAGCAGACATTGAAAAATTAGAAACAACAGAATAATTATTGATTGAAAATGTATTTGTTAATGTGCAACCTACATTGTCTTTTGCAATGAAAGTATAAATACCATCACTTAAATTATTTAATGTTAATGAACTAACACCAAGAGGCGAAAAGGTATAAGAATATGGCAACTTTCCACCACTCAAACTAATACTTGCAGTTCCTTTTGAATTACATCCATCTCTTGCAATTATTGTATCTTTGAAAGTGCTGTCTTGAATATTAAAAAATATAGTAACTGTATCACTCGGAGCATTGCTGTCCTGAACAAACAAAGTATAATTTCCAGCACACAAATTATTAAAAACATTATTAGTGGTGGTAGTAGTAGCATTTAATGTAAAAGAATACGGTGCCACACCAGATGTAATACTCACGCTTGCAGTTCCATTACATCCACAATAGGCAGGAGCGAGTGTATAAGTATATGATAATTGTGCATTACTCCACAATGGAAAAATCAAAAAAGGTAAAATATATTTAATAAAAACCTGCTTCATTATTTTATCAATGGCAAATATACATAATTAAAAATTAACAAAAAAATGAGTGGGTTAAGAGGAGTAATTTTTCTAAATTTTTGAAAAGTATGAAGGGATTTAGAATAGGTAAAGAGTTAGTGATTGATGTTGAGAAAAATATTTTTACATGCAATTTCTTTTTAATTTAATAACTCAAAATTATTGAAAATATTGGAGTGCATAGCAAGAAGCGAGAAATGTATCTCTTAATCATTTTGAACGCCTGAATAGTAACATTTCTTTTATTTATTAAGTTTTAAAAAGTTTAGCACATTTTTTCTTAGAAGTGATTTTAATAAAATATTTTTATTATCTATATTATTTATTTTATTAATAAAGTTTTTCTGGGCTTCGATTAAATCAGAACTTGGAAGTATTACCCAAAAATCTGTTCCAAATAATGTTCTTTCTCTCATCAGTTTACCATTAATATCATCTTTAGAAAGCATTTCAGTAAAATTTTCTACGGCTTTGTGAGATTCAATATTAAAAGAAAAATCAGCATACACATTCTCATAATTTTTCATCATTGATAAAATTTCATTAATTCTATGTGATATCTCTTGATTATTTTCCCAAGCATATTTACCCCCAAAGTGCCCAAAACAAAGCCTTAATTTGTTATATTCTTGTAATACATATTCCCATTCTGTTGGTTCATTAAGCTTCCTAGCACGAAGTTTTCTGTCACTATCATTTATTACAACCGTATCTCCTCTACGATTGGTTTTAATTGGATAATCAAATGTAAATATTTTTTCACCTCCACAATGTGTCATAACAGGTATGTTCTTTTCAGCACATATTTGAAATATTGGCATTAAACGATCATGCGATGGTAAATAACCAAGTGCAGGATAACATTTAACACCAAAAAATTGAGGATTTTTTTGGTTAAATGCCTCAAGAAATACTTCATACAAATTTTCTCTTCTTGGATCTATTGGAAGAAAAGGTAAAATAGGATATTTTTTAGATAGCGATGTAAGTTCGGAATTTTGTTCCTCCCATTTTTTTGGAATACTATCATCCCATCCTTTATTCAAATCCATGCCTAATACAATTGTTACTAATTTTGCATTTCCACCATTATATTTATTTATCAAGTGGTGAATTGCATATTCTTGTTCAAATTTCTTAAAAACTTCTTCCATGCTATTACTTTGTAAAAATTCAATAATTTGTTTCCACTTATGAATAAATTTAATTTTTAGAGGCATAATATCTTCCTTTTGTTTTACTAGTTCTACCTCCATTTTCTCAATTTCATTTTGCATTCTATCAAGAGCAGGTGATATATCATTATCAATAATGATTTTATTATAAATCAATTCAATAATTTCATTCTTCCCTACGCCATCATCTGGCTTAAAAAAGTGTTTTTCACTATGATATTCCCTTTTTATTAATCTCCAAACCCATTGTAAATCTTCTTCAACTGCACCAGCAATCATTCTAATTGCTAAATACTTTAAATTTATACATTTCCCATCAAATACATGACAGTGTGCATCAAAAATACAATTGTCATCATCAATAATTTCTTTTACAACTGTGTTCAATCTTGTTCTAGGATCATCACTAATAGATATCCTTGCTTTTTCTATAAAGTTTAATTGTTCTGTTGTAAATTTCATGTTGGTTTAATTTTTGTTAACTTTCAATCACAAAAATAAAAATAAAAAAAAAATTTAAAACAAAAAAACTACTCCGCATCTTTATAGCCAAAATAATTCAACTTATTTTTATTGTTTCTCCAATTTTTTTCAACCTTCACAAACAATTCTAAATAAATTTGCTTTTTGAAAAATGCTTCTAAATCTTTACGGGCAGCAATACCTAATTGTTTTATTGCAGAACCTTTTTCTCCTATAATGATCATTTTTTGACTATCTCTTTCTACAATAATATCCGCCTGAATACGAATAATTTTTTCATCTTCTTTGAATGAATTCACAATCACTTCACAAGCATAAGGAATTTCTTCTTTATACAACAACAAAATTTTTTCACGAATAATTTCACTAACAATAAATCGCTCTGTTCTGTTTGTAATATCATCTTTTTCAAAGTATGGTGGATTTTCAGGCAATAATTGTTTGATAGTATTCACTAAATCATCCACGCCTTCTTCTTTTAATGCACTGATTTTTTTAATAATAGCATTCGGCAAATTTGTTTTCCATTGATTCTCAGTACTTGCCAGCACATTTTCTTTTACAAGGTCAATTTTATTGATAACAACAATAACAGGATATAAAGAATTTTTTAATCGCTGAATGTATTCATCAGGAATTTCGCAAGGTTTATGTGCATCTATAAGTAAAAGCATAACATCTGCATCCTGAAAAGTTTGTTCAATATACTGAAGCATTTTTTGGTGCAGTTCATTTGATGGTCTTTGCACAATGCCCGGTGTATCTGAAAAAACAATTTGATAATCGGGTTCATTGTAAATACCCAATATCCGATGTCTTGTAGTTTGGGCTTTGTGAGTTACAATAGATAATTTGAATTTTAAGATGGCATTCAGCAATGTAGATTTCCCTGCATTAGGGCAACCAATGATATTGACAAATCCAGAGTAATGCTTGTTTGACATAGTATTGTTTATCGGTTTTGTATTTTAAAATTGGCAAATCCCTAAATGGATTTTTGATAAACATATACCTTGAAAATATAAGGTTTAAACTTTTGAATAGCCGCAGATTTATTGATGTTCAAAGAGTTTGATTTGAATGCTTTGTCCCATACAAGTTTTATGCTATCAGCAGGCAAAGAATCTTTAAGTGCATACAGCATATTAGATTTTAATGCAAATGCTACACCTTCCATACTTGTATTTTTACTTACAATCACGCCTATTATATCACCTTTATTATCAAACAAAGGACCACCACTATTTCCAGGATTTAATGGCAACGTGATCTGATAAAATGCTGTGTCATTATTGTAACCATTTACAGAACTAATATATCCTTCATTATACACAAGTTGAGAAGTAGGATAACCCAATGTAAATATACCATTTCCTATGTCAGCCGTTTTTTTGAGCAAATGGATATTAGGAGATTTTATTGATAATGAGGGAGCATATAACAACGCCACATCTAAATCGTTGTTAGTATAAACTACTTTTACTTCTGTTCTTGGAAAATTATCATTTTCAATAAAAATAGAATCTGCATTTTGAATAGAGTGATAAGTAGTAAGCACATAATTTGAAGCCATTAAAAAGCCCGTAGATTGACTATTAGCAGGAGCATAATTTTTAGTTTGAATTTTTTGAATACTTCTTACTAAATTGTTTTGTTGCGATTGGATTTGTTTAATTTCTTTTTTCAAATATGTAATTTCTTTTCCTTGTTTTTTAGTTTCATTTTTCAATGTCTCATAAAACCATATTCCAGAAAGTGTAACTACCAATGCTACCGAAGCCGCTACATATATTACAGACCACCAGGTTTTTGAATGTGATGATAATGATGTGATATTAGTTTCGGTATACCATTCATTGAATTTATTTGAAAGTTCATTTCTTTGATGATAATCTTTAAAGGTTTGAATCAACAATTTATATTGTTCAAAATCTTCTTTTAATTGACTATCATTTTGCAAACTTTGTTCAAATTGATTTTTTTCTTCTTCACTCATTTGATTGAATAAATATCTATCAAATAATTCTGTCATTTCTGGCTTCATTTTTCAATGTTTTTTGGTAAATGATTTTTTAATCAGTAAAGTTATTAGTAATTTTCAAAATATATTTTTTTCAATCCATTATTTTTATTTTTGGTAATTCAAAAAATATCTTTTTTAATCTTTGCAGGCATTTGTATTTTTGATTTTTAGCCACATCAGAATTGTTATATCCTAATTTTTCAGCAATTTCTTCCATTGATAATTGATTAAAATAATATTCTTTTAATAATTGATAACAGGGATTTCCAATGGATTGCAAAGCCGTGTGCATTTTCTGTATATTAGATTCTTCCTGTTCATAATGATTTATAAATATCTCTGTTTCGTCTTTTATGCCTTCAAATGCAGAATGATAAAGATC
Organism: Bacteroidia bacterium; assembly: GCA_035405785.1. GTDB lineage: Bacteria > Bacteroidota > Bacteroidia > B-17B0 > Aurantibacillaceae > BPGX01. Next base: position 22,081 of record DAONJS010000001.1, on the reverse strand, counting down.
TTCTTTTAATGATGTAGATTTATTTTTTGAAATTTTTTTAAGCCAGATTCTTTTTCCAATTGCAAATATAAAAGTTGAGAGCGATGATGTAAGTGTAAAGTTTTCTTTTTGTATGATTTGAATAAGTGCTAATAATGTTTCGTGATAAACATCCTTTGCATCAGATTCATTGCCGTTATTTGTAATGACAAAGTGCCGTATCATTTTGAAATACTGATGATAAAGTGCCTTTAAAATGATTTCATCATTTGTTTTGATGCCATTGATAAAATCAATATCAGAATATCTCATGCATTGTCCATTTATACTTTTGAAAGCACAAAAGTAACCTTTTTTTGTAAGATAATAGTTAGAAATAATTTTAATTTACTGAATTTCAGATGTTTAATAAAATTTCTTAAAAAAATGGGTTACCTTTTTAAATAAAACAGAATAAATGGGAAACAATTAAAAACCAAAAACCATGAAAAAAGTATTAGCATTAGTAGCAATCAGCGGAATGGCTACATTCTACGCTTGCAGCAACTCAGAAAAACAAGAAGAAACAACTACTGAGCAAACTACAACTGAACAAACTACTGAGCAAACTTCTGCTCCAGCAGATTCAACTCAACAAGCTGCTCCTGCTGACACAGCACATCATGCTGAAGGACAACATTAATCCTTCCTCAAAATTCAAGAAAGCCCTGTTATCAATAGCAGGGCTTTTTTGTTTTAAATTTGTTCCTTCTTGTAAAAGATTGAACCTATCATCATTACAATAATGCTCATTAAAACCACTTGAATTAACACAGAATTATTAATAATTCCCAGTTTCTGTTCAAGTGGTATAGAAATAAACAACAAAACAGAAACAAGCCCTCGGGGTGAAATAAACAACAACGGATGTATATTTAAATTAAATACCATTAACAGCAGTGTCCGCACAAAATAAATTACACTAATAATCAATAACGACCACTGCAATGATGATGTGTTTAATATATCACTTATATCCAGTGAATATCCTAACAATAAGAAAAACACTGTCCTGATTAAAAATGAAAATTCATTCACAATATCTTCAAATTTTTTTAATTCTCTGCTCAATGTTTCAGGATGAATAAATTGCGTTATAGATTTGAGTTTTTCAAAATGCGTTAATTTTTCAAGATTTTTCAACATCAAGCCAAATACTAAAATTAAAATTAATGATGGCAAGTGATACAATTTTGCAATAGAATAAACAAGCACTATCACAATAATAATCGGAATAAATTTGATATGATGATGTATTCTGCTTAAAAACAAAGAAAGCCCAGCAGATATTATAAATGAAATTAAAATCATAATTAAAATATCATATCCAAATTGTAAAAAGCTATTATTGTTAATTGTTTCATTAGTTAGCAAGAAGTAAAACACAAGAACTCCCAAAATATCACTTAAACTACTTTCATAAATTACAAATTCCCTTATTTTCAAAGACATATATTTAGATGCAGGTATAGCCACCGCACTGCTTATTACCGTTAAAGGTATAATGTTTAATAACAGTGTTTTTGTTGAGAAATACCCTACACTCAAATAATTTATTAAATACAACAAAATGCCCGCCATCAGCAAAATAGAAAGCAATGCTATTAAAAAAGATTTTGAAATTAAACTCAATTTATCTCTGCTCAATTCTAATTCAATAGACCCTTCTAAAACTATTAACACAAGACCCAAATTGCCTATAACCGGTAAAAGCATATTGACATTTATCAAATTATCCAGTTCAGGATAAAACACTTCTGCAAACTGATGTAAGCCAATACCAATCAATATCAAAACAAATATCGCGGGGATCTTTGTTTTTTGAGCACTAATGTCCAGTAAGTAAGACAAAAGCAATAATACACATATAACAATTAAAGCCGTCATCTATCAAAAATTTGCGGCAAAATAAATTAAAACAAATCAAGGAGCAAATGATAATAAAAACTTTAATATAATAATATTTTACCGCAAAGGCGCCGAGACGCAAAGTTTAATTTGTTATGATTTTTGAGTATGAAAGAACTTTTAATCAACTAACTAAAAACTAAACACTAAAAATTCAATACTTAATGTAATTCTTGCAATCAGTGGCATAAAAATCCTTTTCGTGATTTGCATCATTGCGATTTAAATCTGAATAATAATGAAATCTTTATTACCGCATTTTTTAATACATTCCCCTCCTCCATTCCCAAAAAATACTAATTCCTCAGCATTTTTTGTTTTTTCAATCCTTTTTGCCCTATTATTTTCGTAAATTCGCACACTCAAATTTTTAATTATATGCTTGGTATTATCAAAAAAATTTTCAAACTAAAAACAAAATCCGAAAAAGATATTGAACAAATTTTACCCATTGTCAATGAAATCAATGAAATATACAACTCTCTTTCTTCTTTATCTAATGACCAATTGAGACAAAAAACACTCGAATTTAAACAAAAAATTAAAAACTATATCGCCGATGAAGAAAATCAAATCAATCAGATTAAACAACAATTAGAACAAAACCCCGATATTGATGTTAATGAAAAAGAAAAGTTATTCAAACAAATAGAAGATTTAGATAAAAAAATCGTTGAAAAAATTGAAGAAGTTTTAGAAGACATTCTCCCCGAAGCATTTGCTGTACTTAAAGAAACAGCCCGCCGTTTTTCAGAAAACGAAGTTATTGAAGTAACTGCTACCGAATTTGACAAACAACTTGCCTCAGAAGAAAAAGATTTTGTTTCTGTTGAAAATAATAAAGCAATATGGCGTACCACATGGAATGTAATGGGTCATCCTATTAAATGGAATATGGTGCATTATGATGTGCAGTTAATTGGTGGTATTGCTCTTCATCGCGGAAAAATTGCTGAAATGGCCACAGGTGAAGGAAAAACACTGGTTTCTACTTTGCCCATTTATCTCAATGCCCTTGCTGGTCGTGGTGTTCATCTTGTTACTGTAAATAATTATCTTGCTCGCCGCGACTGTCAATGGAATGGCCCTTTGTTTCAGTTTCATGGCTTATCAGTAGATTGTATTGACAATTATGAGCCGCATTCTGCCGAGCGTAGAAATGCTTATCTCTGCGATATTACTTACGGTACAAACAATGAATTTGGCTTTGATTATCTGCGTGATAATATGGTTACTTCTCCTGATGAAATGGTTCAACGCGGACATCACTATGCCATTGTAGACGAAGTGGATTCAGTATTGATTGACGATGCTCGTACGCCGCTCATCATTTCAGGTCCTACACCAAAAGGTGATAAACACGAGTTCAATGAATACAAACCTTATGTTGAAAAATTAGTCAATGCACAAAAACAATATGTTCAAACCTGCCTTGTAGAAGCCAAAAAGTATTTTGCCGAAGGAAAAGAAAAAGAGGCGGGCGTACCTTTATTGAGAGCATATCGCGGACTTCCAAAAAACAATGCTTTAATTAAATTTTTAAGTGAACCTGGTGTAAAAACTTTGTTGCAAAAAACAGAAAACTATTACATGCAGGATCAGATGAAGGAAATGCACAAAATTGATCAGGAACTATATTTTGTGATAGACGAAAAAAATCATCATGTAGAATTGACTGACAAAGGCATAGATTTTTTAAGTACCCTTGTCAATGATTCAAAGTTTTTTGTAATTCCTAATGTAGGTGAAGAAATTGCAGAACTTGAAAAACAACCTCTTTCTCCAAAAGAAAAAGCCCAGAAAAAAGAATCTATTTTACAGGATTTTAGTTTAAAGAGTGAGCGTATTCATACTGTAAATCAGTTATTAAAAGCATATACATTATTTGAAAGAGATGTAGAATATGTGATAGATAACGGTCAGGTAAAAATTGTAGATGAACAAACTGGCCGTATTATGGAAGGAAGAAGATACAGCGACGGATTACATCAAGCCATTGAAGCTAAAGAAAATGTAAAAGTTGAAGCCGCTACACAAACTTATGCCACCATTACATTACAGAATTATTTCAGAATGTATCACAAACTCGCTGGTATGACCGGTACTGCCGAAACCGAAGCACAAGAATTTTGGGATATTTACAAATTAGATGTAATGGTTATTCCTACACATCGCCCTGTTATTCGTAAGGATTATGAAGATTTAGTGTATCGTACAAAAAGAGAAAAATACAATGCGGTTATTGAAGAAATTGTCAAATTAGTCAATGCAGGCAGACCAGTTTTAGTAGGTACCACATCAGTAGAAAACTCTGAAATACTTAGCAGAATGCTTAAAATGAAAGGCATCAAACATAATGTGTTGAATGCCAAACATCATCAAAAAGAAGCAGAAATAGTTGCAGAAGCAGGAAAAGCCGGAACTGTTACCATTGCCACAAATATGGCAGGTAGAGGTACTGACATCAAACTTGGGCCCGGTGTAAAAGAAGCAGGTGGTCTTGCCATCATCGGTACAGAAAGACACGAATCCAGAAGAGTGGACAGACAGTTACGCGGTCGTGCAGGAAGACAGGGAGATCCGGGTAGTTCTCAATTTTTTGTTTCATTAGAAGACGATTTGATGAGATTATTTGGAAGTGAAAGAATCGCGGCACTTATAGACAGAATGGGCGGTTTAGAAGAAGGTGAACCTATTCAGCACTCTATGCTTTCTCGTTCTATTGAAAGAGCACAAAAGAAAGTAGAAGAAAATAACTTTGGTATTCGCAAACGACTTATTGAATATGACGATGTAATGAATGCCCAAAGAGAAGTGATTTATTCCCGCCGCAGAAATGCTTTGTTTGGAGATAAATTAAGCATTGACATTGCTAATATGTTTTATGATACAATTGAAAATTTAGTTACAACTTATCATCCATTAAAAAATTATGAAGAATTAAGTTTAGATTTCATCCGTTTGTTTGCAATGGAATTGCCTATTACAGAAGCCGAATTCAGTCAAATGAACATGCAGGCAGTTACAGAAAAACTTTTCAATACTGTGTATAACTATTACACTCAAAAGAAAAATGAAATTGCTCATCAGATATATCCATTTATTCAAAGTGTATACAATAATCCAGATAATAAATTTGAAAATATCTTATTTCCATTTACTGATAAAATAAAAACCTTACATGTTGTTAGCAATTTGAAAAAGGCATACGAAACACAAGGTAAAGATGTATTACTTACTCTTGAAAAAATGACTGTATTATCAATGATAGATGAAGCATGGAAAGAACATTTAAGAGAACTGGATGATTTAAAACAATCTGTGCATAATGCAGTATATGAACAAAAAGATCCATTGGTAATTTACAAAATTGAATCATTTAATTTATTCAAACAAATGATTGATAATACCAATAAAGAAATTGTTTCATTTTTGATAAAAGCACATTTACCAGTTGAAGAACAAACACAGGAAGTAAAGCAGGCACAATTTGTCAATCAAGTGCCACAACAAAGAAAAGAACGACTTGTAGAAAGCAGAACTACAAATGAAAATGGCACTCCAACTCAACAAAAACCCAAACAACAACCTGTGAAAGTAGGAGAAAAAATTAGACCGAATGATCCTTGCCCTTGTGGCAGTGGCAAGAAATATAAAAAATGCCACGGAGCTGGGTTGTAGGATATTATTTTAAAGTTGAAAAATAGTAGTAAAGGTATTTTTTGATGACCATTGTAAAAATTTATACCGCAAAGACGTTGAGACGCAAAGGCAGTGAAAAGTGAAAAGTGAAAAGTGAAAAATTTATACAAAAAAATCCCGAAGGGATTCAACATTTATAGAAAAAATTTTGTAATTGAAATAATACGACTACGAAGGAGTTGCACTATTCAATCCATTCAAATAAAATATTACTGAATAAATTTCACGGGTGAAGTAATCTCAAAAATCACTCCGTCATTACGAGCAAAGCGAAGTAATCTCAAATGTATATTTCTCATCTCTTACGAGATTGCTTCGGGCTAACGCCCTCCCAATGACGGGCATTTTCCACCAGAGATTGCTTCGGACTGCCGTGCTCGCAATGACGACAGAAGTCAAAATGCTGACGATTTTGCTACGCAAAATATCAGCATGCTGACCGCAAGCGTCAGCACTAAAAATTATTGAAAATCATTGCGATCTTTGCGTGAAAAATATTCCTCTGAATAATAAAAATTTCCTTACTCCCTAAAACACCTCAACAAATCTAATTTTCTGTATGTTTTGAGATATGCTGTTAATATGAGTTGGGAGTAATTTTGTGATGCGGTTTGAAATGCACCAGTTCTAGTTTGCCACAAACAATAAATCATTTCCATTCCGGCTTTTCGGCAATTACTCTTAAATAAAGCATTACGAACATTATACGCCCCCGCATGATACACATGCATACACAACAATTTAAACCACAAATCATTTTCATTATATGGAATACTCAAACTATCCAGCATCTTTTTTGTTTCTGGAATACACACTTGTTTTATCAGCATTGCTGCCGCATACGCAGATCGTTCTAAATTCAATCTTTCATCTATATGCCTGTTTACTGTCAATCCAAATTTTCTTGCCACTTTTTTCATAAGTTGAAAATATCCTCTTGCTCCCACTGGAGAACGATAATTTCCTCGCGGACTTTCAATTAACAAAATGGATTGTGCATACCACGGATCTACTTCATTATTGATAAAAACAGGAATACTTTTATCAATCAAGTAAAATACGCTATCCCACACATAATAATGCCCTTTGCCTGTTGTAAATAAAATTCTTGTAGTGTCTGGCAATTGATAACATTTCCGAATACTATCTCTGTAGCAATTTTTAAAATCATCAGATTGTTTAAGCCACCATTTTGAGTTTACTGTTTGAATGCAATATCTGTTATGTGCAAAATTTAGAACAGCACTATCTTCAGGCAAATCTAAAACTTTATCCCAAAATTTTACTTGTGGCAAAGTATCACAATACATTTTTACAATAGATGAATCAAAAACAAAATTTAAATTCTTATTACCAATTTCAATGCCAATGACATTTTTACAAAAATCTTTTTTTTGCTTTGAAATAAGCAAAGAATCTGATGCAATTAAATTTTCAACAAATAGTAATATAAATCCTAAAACAAATTTTCTAAACAAAACAATCATTTGTAATTTCTAATTTTTTCAAAACACATTCAACTCATTAATAACAAATCATTTCATATCCTTTTCTTTAATCACTGAATAAGAAGGCAAGTCATTATAGTGCCAGTAATTGATAATATTAGCGTTTTTCACAAGCATTATTCCAGGATTACTTCTAATCATTGTTTTAAGCACAATGGCATCTGCATTTAAGAATGGTAAATTTAATCCTGTTTTTTTCTTAAACATTTCAATATCATCTACACCAGATGCAGTAATTATAACTACTGGCACACCATCTTTTGATGCAAGAGTTTGCAGGTCTTTTAATTTTGCAATAGTTTCTTCATCTGTATTTGTTTTTTTCAAATCATAACAAATTACCCAGAATTGATAATTTAGATTATTCAATAAACTATCTGTTACATTTTCTTCATTTAATGTTTTAATTGTAAAATCTGTTATTTTAGGAGCATCCACGGCTTCTTTTAAAAGTATATTTTCAGTAGATACCCATTTCCAGTTCAATGTATCCTGCCATGGATAATCTTTTAATGTAAATTCTTTCACCTCACCTGTTTTTAGATTTTGATATTTAAATCTTGTTTCATAAACAGCAGGTTGATAATTCTTTCCTGGTTTCATTTTTTCTAAAATATTTGCCCCTTTATGATATGGACGAAAATCAAAATATGGCAAATGATTGTATGCATAAATAGGAATAACAAATGAAATAATAAGTGCTATAAATGAAACTGCATGAGCAAACATAGGCACAAATAATGCTCTGATATTCACCTGCGAAACCCACAAAATGGTTATTAAGAATAATAATGCAATATCTTTCCAGAAACTTTGCCATGCTTTTAGTGGTATAAAATCTCCAAAACACCCACAATGTGTTACTTTATTAAAACATGCAGAATAAAAAGTTAAAAATGTAAAGAAAATAATCTGCAACATCAATAGCCACAATGTCAAGCGAACTTTATATCCAATCAACAATGTAAATCCTAAAATCATTTCTAATGCACAAATAAAAATAGCAAACTCCAAAGAATAATGTGCAAATGTATCAAACAATGCTAAGCCCGTATCTCCTTTAAACACTTCAAAATACTCTTCCAGTTTATACGAAAATCCTAATGGATCGTTGGCTTTAATAAATCCTGAAAAAATAAATAACGAACCTGTTAATGCTCTTGAAACATGCGTAATTATGGGAAACTTAATAATCCATTGCGGAAAATTGATGATGAATAATAATCCCAATAATATGCTCAGTAATGCTTCTTTTGCAAGACAGGGCGGACAAATAATGTAAATGATCCATGCCCCTAAAATACTTGCTATTAAGCGAAACCACCATGTAGATATTATGTTTTTCATATCATTTATTTTTGTTGCGTAAAGTTAAGTAAGAAAAAAATAGATTGAGATTGAATGTGTTTTATTTTATGAAAAATTAGATGTTGATAAATTGTTTAGAAAGCCCTCAATATTCCTGTAAATCAAATGTAATTCTTTCTTTTTAATACATACAGGCGGAACTAAATACAATACATTTCCAAGCGGACGAAGCAAAATATCTCTTTCTAAAAAATACTCATAAATATATTCTGACATATTGTTCAAATAGTGAGTTTGATCATTAGTTTTAATTTCAATAGCCAAAATTATTCCTTTGCTTCTTGCTGATTTTACAAAGGGATGTTTTGAAATAGATTCTAAAAATTTTTGATGTTCATTTGAAATGATATTAATTTTTTTCAAAAAACTTTCTTTTCTCACCAATTCAACATTTGCAACAGCCGCTGCACACATCAACGGATTAGCAGTAAAACTGTGGCCATGATAAAATGTTTTTGTTTTATCATCACTTACAAAAGCATCGTAAATTTTAGATGTAGCAACCGTTACACCAAGTGGCAAAAATCCTCCTGTAATACCTTTTGACAAACAAATAATATCAGGTTTGTTATTTAATTGATCACAAGCAAATAATGTTCCCGTTTTTCCAAATCCTGTAAATACCTCATCTGCTATGCATATCACATTGTTTTGCTGACAAATGCTAATTAATTCATCTAAAAATTTTGCTTCATACATTATCATTCCACCTGCCCCTTGCACCAGTGGTTCAAAAATAAATGCTGCTACTTTTCCTTTATCAATATAATTTATCAATTGTTCTTTTACTTCAGAAAATTTTTTTTCATCAGGCACATCAATAAAATATGTTTCAAACAAATTTTCTTTGAAAGGTATATTAAAAACATTTCTTTCTGCTACACTCATTCCACCAAATGTGTCTCCGTGATAAGCATTTTTGAATGCAATAATTTTTGTCTTGTGCTTTTGATTTAAATTGTAAAAATACTGCAATGCCATTTTAATAGCCACTTCTACTGATGTTGAACCATTATCTGAATAAAATATCTTTGGCTTTTGAACAGGCAAAATATCTGATAATAATGTTGCTAAATTAATTGCTGGCGGATGTGTAAAACCACTAAATAAACAATGTTCCATTTCATTAAGTTGTTCTTTTATTTTCTTTGAAATATAAGGATGAGAATGTCCATGAACATTGACCCACCAACTACTTATTCCATCAATAATTTTTCTTCCATCTTGTGTATATAAATAAATACCTTTTGCCTTTGTAATAACAATGTTTTTATCTTGATATTTCAAATGCGTAAAAGGATGCCAAATCAATTCTTTATCTAATGCTTCTAAATTCATAATTCCACTTTTAATTGATCAATAAATTTTGAATATACTTCCTGAAATGTTTTTTTATTAATTTCTTTTATCTGTGGAATCTCTGATATGACTTGATTTTCTTTAAGATTTTTAATTATAGCACTTTTAACTTCCTTATCAAAATTGCCATTCAATATAATTCCCTTGAATGGTATTTGCTGATGTTGAATGTAATAAAAACTTAATAATGAGTGATTGATACAACCTAAATAATTTGATACAACTAGAATACATTCGGCATGCAAATGTCTTATTAAATCAGCAATATAATGTTCTTCATTAAGCGGTACTAATAATCCTCCCGCTCCTTCAATTATCAAATGATTATCAGTTTTTGGTAATTGTATATTTTTCAAATCAATTTTAATTCCTTCTCTTTCTGCCGCCAAATGTGGCGATGCAGGTTCTTTTAATAAATAAATTTCAGAATGAACATTTATATCATTAGTTACAAGGTTTTTTACCTGAAATGCATCTCTATCAGGCGGATAGCCCGTTTGAACAGTTTTAAAATAATCTGCTTTCAAATATTCACACAATAATGCAGATATAAGTGTCTTTCCTACGCCTGTTCCTATGCCTGTAACAAAGTATCTTTTTTTGGTCATTCAATTGTTTTTAATGTGTTAATCAATAAATCTATTTCACTTTGTGAATTAAAACTATGTAAAGATATTCTGATTCTCTCACTGCCCTTTTCTACTGTTGGTGGCAAAATGACTTTTGCAAAAATGCCTTTATCAATAATTTGCTTTTGAACATCAAAATAATCTAATCCACTTAATGAAAAGTATTGTATGGGCGAATGATTCTTTGAAAATCTTTGGTGTGTTTTTGTTTTTATTAGATAATATGATATGTTTTCAAATAATTGTTTTTTCTCATTTTCCGAATGATTCAATAATTCTTTATATAAAAGTTCAATCAATTGATAATGATACAACGGCAATGCTGTGCTGAATATAAATGACCTTGAAAAATTGACTAATAATTTTTTTAATACTTCTGAACCAACCACTGCACCGCCTGAAAATCCAAATGCTTTACCATACCCTATTACTCTTGCCACACATTTTTCCGCATATTCTTTTTGATTAAATAAACCTAAATTTTTTTCTCCCAAAACACCTACACTGTGCGACTCATCTGCTATTAAAAATACTTTTTTATTATCAATCAAATTTAATAATTCTTTTACATCAGGAAAATCACCATCCATTGAATACAAACACTCTACAACAACAAATATATTCTGAAATTTGTGATAAAACTTTTCAATTAATTCTTTTAAGTGCTGAAAATTATTGTGTTCAAATTTGTAATGCTTTGCAAAACTTAATCTCACACCATCATAAATAGATGCATGTGATTTTTCATCCATTAAATAAACATCATCTTTATTTGCAATACAGGATAATAAGCCCACATTTGCCTGATATGCTGAAGGATAAATTACCGATGATTCTGCATGATGATACTGTGCAATTTTATTTTCAATTTCTTCAATCCATTTTTTATTTCCACTGATTAATCTTGAACCTGTGCTTCCTTGCCAATTTAATTTATCAAAATGTTCAACTATTATTTTTTTAATTCTTTGTTGTTTAGAAAAACCTAAATAATCGTTACTTGCAAAATCTATCAAATTTGAAAAATCCCACAATTCACGCTTTGCAGAATTTAATTTTTCAATCCATTTGTAAGGATAAGGATTTTGCATTGAAACCATTTGCCACAAAAATAGAAAATTCATATTGAGTAATATCAAATGTTTAATCTTATTTAGGACTAAAGCCAAATTGTAATGGCAATTCATAAATTGCCAATATTGCAAGGCGTATGACGAAATGCCTATAAAAAATGTAAGGGCGTATGGCGATACGCCCCTACTCCTTACTAAAAACTCAAAACTAAACACTAAACACTCTTAACTATTCACTTTTCACTATATTTGCCCATTGATACCATCATTCAATGATTTATTTCAAAAAATATCTACTTGTCATTATCTCACTTTTATTTGCTTGTATTGTTTATCCGCAAAACAATTCCAAATCATCATTAGAAAAAAAGAAAAAGAAGTTAGAGCAAGAAATTTCAATGATAAATAACATGCTCAAAGAAACTTCTATCAGCAAAAAATTATCCATTAGTCAGATTATTATACTCAAGAAAAAATTAGAAATGCGTGAAGAACTTATTCGCACTATTCAACAAGAATTAAACAAAGTAAATGATGAAATTACTCAAACTCAAAACAACATCAATGCACTGCAATCTGAATTAGTAAAACTTAAAAATGATTACGCACGGATTTTACAATTAGCACAAATCAAACAATCATCAAAAGGAATGGACGACTTACTATTTATTTTTTCTGCACAAAATTTTTATCAGGCCTATCAGCGATTTAAGTATGTTCAGGAATACACCTCATTCAGAAAAAAACAAGGTGAAGAAATTATTAAACATCAACAAAAATTACAGGAACAATTAGCACTCTTACAAACACAATTAGAAGAAAAAAAACAATTATTATCTCAAGAAGAGCAAGAAAAACAAACGCTCGCAGAAGAAAAATCACAAGAAGAGCAAGAATTACAAAGCATTCAAAAAAAGGAAAAAGAACTTCGTGCAGAATTAGAAAAGAAAAAGAAACAAGCACAGGAATTACAATTAGCCATCAAAAAATTAATTGAAGAAGAAATTAAAAGAAAAAAAGAAGAAGCCGAAAAAATGGCTAAACTAAAAGCAGAAAAAGAAAAAACTAAAACTTCTGGTAAAAAAGAAACTAAAATTACTGAAAAAGCCGAAAAACCAATGGTTCCCGTTTTATCAAAAGAAGCAGAAATTACAGGCAATAATTTTGAACTCAATAAAGGTAAATTACCATGGCCTATTACATCAGGGTTTATTTGTGCTGACTATGGCGAATACGAACACCCTGCTATTAAAGGTTTTATGATGTTCAACAATGGAATAGAGTTATGTTCTCAACAACCCGTCAAAGTTTATGCAGTATTTAATGGTGAAGTTACAGGTATTGCACTATCTCCAATGGGCGGTAAATTAGTTATTATCCGCCACGGCGAATATCTTACAGTTTATTCTAACTTACAGGAAGTATTTGTAAAACAAGGTGAAAAAGTAAATATCAAACAAGCCATCGGCACATTGATGCACAATGATGAAAACAATAATTACTCTCTCAATTTTCAAGTTTGGAAAGGGCAACAAACAATGAATCCTAAAAGTTGGTTGGCTAATTAAAAACATTTATGTTGAAAGTTCTCTTATTCCAAAAATTGAAAACATTTTTAAGTAAAAACAGACCTACAAAACACCTTCTTTTGCTTATAGTTACTTCAATTCAAACAATTTTTTTCGGACAAAATTTATATGAGTATAAATTTAGAGTCAAATTAAAAAGTCAACCATCAAAATATACTATTAAAACTAAAGATACTATATTAGGTAAAAATAAAGGTATATTAAACTTTCAAGTAATAAACAATAATGGCGATACAATACCATTTGTAGTAATTAAAATTAAAAATACCTTGATTGACACTTCAATTTGGTCAGATTTTAATGGTTTTGCATCAATAGTTTTACCTTCAGGAATTTTTTCAATCAATATAGCTTATATATCGTATAACCATATTACAATAGAAAAATTAACTGTAAAAGAAAACACTTCCTATAATATTAAAATTTCATTAGGAAAATCAAGCACATTAAATATTTATCATATATATAGCGTAAGAAAATTGAGAAAAAAAGAAATTAAAAAATTAGTTGACGACCTTAAAAACGATAATAAAGAAAATAATGAACTGATTAAGAATGCAACTTGTCAAATAATGATGGAAATTTGATAATAAATCATATTAAACCCACAAACTACACCTTCCCCTGATGTTTTAATATCTTTGCTTCTAAATAAAATATTACTTCGCGAGCAATGTTTTTAGATTGATCCTGCATCCTTTCTATCTTTCTCAATAATGACAATATACTTAAACCATATTCTGTTTTATCAGGATTCTGACGAATATACTCTGCAATTTTAATCTGTGCCTCATCACAAAGTTCTTCCATATCCACACCTTTTTCTACCAATTGATATGCCAATTTCACATCCTCTTTTTCAAATGCTTCTTTTGCTAACAACACTGATTTAAACGCCATCTCATAAATCTCATTCAAATTTATTTTCCCAATAATATCTTCATCCAAAATATACTTCTTTTTAATAATAAACTTTGCTATTGCTTTGGTGCTATCACCTATCCTTTCAAGATTGTAAATAATCCTCAATACAGACATTAAAAATCTCAAATCAATAGCAACAGGCGTAAACAATGCAAAAACATTTTCAACTTGCTTTTCTATTTCCAATTCCATTCGGTTAATTTGCTCTTCCTTATCTTTAATACTCATTGCCAATGCCACATCTTTTGTAAACAATGCCTTATATGCATTTTCCACCTGACTTACCACAATTTCAAACATTTTGGTGGTTTCAGTTTTGGTCTTCAAAATTTCTTCTTCTAAATGTGTCATAATTTTTAATTTTTTATTCTTAATTATTTTTATTTGGAGCTTGTCCTGATATTTATCGTCAGGGCGTGCCCTGCTGACGATGCTGATAAGCATGTCAGCATGCTGACCGCAAGCGTCAGCACTCGCCTGTTGAGTATTACCGTCATTACGAGCGTAGCGAAATAATCTCAAATGTATATTCCTCATCTCTTATGAGATTGCTTCGGGCTTCGCCCTCGCAATGACAAACATTTCACAGCTCGGGTCGGGCTGCTAAGGGTTTTGAAGGTAGTGGTGATATAGCCAAACACGCTGTGCGTGCGCTCCCTTGCTACGCTTCGCTTCGCACCGGCTTCGCCGCCCTCCACATCCCTCACGCAATTCTTATTTTTTTCTATCCAAATCTTCCCGTGATATATTTTTGTGTCAGTTCTACTTTTGGATTTGTAAATAATTCGCTTGTATTGCTATATTCAATCAATTCTCCCATATAAAAAAAGGCGGTTTTATCACTCACTCTTCCTGCTTGTTGCATATTGTGTGTAACTATCACAATAGTATAATCTTTCTTCAATTGATAAATCAACTCCTCAATAGTTGCGGTAGAAATCGGGTCTAATGCAGATGTCGGTTCATCCATCAATACAATAGAAGGTTCCACTGCCAGAGTTCTTGCTATACAAATTCTTTGCTGCTGTCCACCAGATAGTGCTAAAGCAGATTGTTGTAATTTATCTTTAACTTCGTTCCATATTCCCACCTGTTGAAGTGTTTTTTCAACTACACTATCCAATGTTCTTTTATCATTTATACCTTGTATTCTCAAACCATACACCACATTTTCATAAATACTTTTTGGAAATGGATTTGGCTTTTGAAAGACCATCCCTACATTTTTTCTTAATTGTTCTACAGGAATTCTACTATCGTAAATATCTTCATTGTCAATAAAAACATTGCCTTCCATTCTAAAACTCTCAATAAAATCATTCATTCTGTTTAATAATCTCAAAAAAGTAGATTTTCCACAACCAGATGGTCCGATAAATGCAACTACTTCATTAGGAAAAATATCTAATGAAACATTTTTAATTACATGATTATTCCCGTAATAAACATTCACATCTTTTGCTGATATTTTTGCTTGCATAAAAATAAATTAAATTACCATTTTACTTTGCTTTGCCATTTGTTGCGTAAATATATGGCAATTCCATTTAATAAAAATGTAATTGCCAGCAGAACTATAATTGCCGCAGTGGCGTTCTCAATAAATCCTTTTTGTGGGCGAGACAACCAGTTATATATTTGTATTGGTAATACAGAAAAATCATCTAATGGATGTGTTGGTATAGTAGTGATATAGAGCATCGCTCCAATTACTACAAGCGGTGCAGTTTCTCCAATAGCACGAGAAATGGCCAGTATCACACCTGTAAGAATACCTCCTGCGGCAGAAGGCAATACTGCATTCCAGATAGTTTGCCATTTGGTAGCCCCTAAAGCAAAAGATGCCTCACGAATAGTTTTAGGCACACTCTTCAATGCTTCTCTTGTAGATACAATAACAATAGGTAAAATAAGTAATGATAAAGTCAACGCCCCAGACAACAAACTTCTACCTAATCCCATTATGCGAACAAAAATTTCTAATGCTAATAATCCGTAGATAATACTTGGCACACCTGCAAGATTAGCGATATTCACTTCAATAAATGAAGCAAATCTACTTTTTTGCCCATATTCTTCCAAATAAATAGCCGCCGCTACGCCAATAGGAACAGCAATAATAGTAGTTAATACCATTATCCATAATGTGCCAAGCAAAGGAACTAATATCCCCGCACTGGATGGACGACGAGAAGGTAATGAAGTAAAAAATTGCCAGTTTAATCTATCCCATCCATCAATGATAATCGTGTATAAAAACACAATCAAAATTAAAACACCCGCTAATGTGCATAGCAAGCCATACCACTTAAAAATAATGTCTTTCCATCTATTCAATTGTAAATTACCTGCATTCATAACTGATATTTTTGATATTTCTTACGAATAAAATAACTGATATTATTAAGAATAAAAGTTAATACAAATAGTGCAATACCGGCTGCATAAATGGTTTTGTATTCAATAGAACCCTGAACTACGTCTCCTAAACTAACCTGAACAATGTAAGTAGTAATCGTTTCAATAGGAACTGTAGGGTCAAAAGTAAAGTTTGGTTGTTGTCCCGCCGCAATAGCCACAATCATTGTCTCTCCAAAAGCACGAGATATGGCAAGTATTATAGATACAATAATACCCGATGATGCAGATGGAATAAGCACTCTAAAAACTGTTTGTAATTTTGTTGCTCCCATTCCATAAGATGCTTCTCTTAAACTATAAGGTATAGCGTATAAAGCATCTTCACTTAATGATGCAACCATCGGCAAAATCATTATTCCCATTACTATGCCAGGAGATAGTGCATTAAATCCAGATAAATTTGGAATAAATGTTTGCAAAAAGGGCGTTACAACCATTAATGCAAAATAACCATATACAACAGTTGGAATAGCGGCCAGTACTTCTAGTACAGGTTTTAGTATCTTCCTTAATGATTTTGGAGCATATTCATTTAGAAAAATGGCAATGCTTAATCCAACAGGTACTGCAACTAAAATAGCAATAAAAGAAGTTAATAATGTTCCTGAAAGTAATGGCAGTATCCCAAAATGCTTTTCACTGAATAATGGCGTCCATTGCGTATCAAATAAAAATTCAGATAGTGGGACTTCCTTAAAAAAATCAATGGATTCAGAAATTAAAACATACAAAATACCAAGCGTTGTAAAAATACTAATTAATGCCGAAAATTGTAATATCTTTTCTATTATGAATTCTTTCCAATTACTTTTTTTGGTAGTGAGCATTTGGATATTTATTGATTGTTGCTATGTGTTTGAAGGAAGTTTTGCCACTTTTCTTTTACTGCTTTTATTTCCTCATCACTTAAAGGAATATATCCTACCTCTGATACTAATGTATTCATTTTATCTAAATAAAAGTTGATAAATTCCTGAACTTCTTTTCTTTTTGCGGCTTTATTGTTAATGTAAATATACAAAGGACGAGAAAGTGGCTTGTATGTTTTATTTTTTACTGTTTCAACCGATGGCAAAACAGCACCATTTCCATTATCAACTGCTACTAATTTTATTTTATCCTTATTTTCTTCATAATAAGCAAAGCCAAAAAATCCAAGTGCATTTTTATCTGATGATACGCCTTGCACCAACACATTATCATCTTCTGATGATGTATAATCTCCTCTACTGCTGTGGGCTTTTCCTACAATCGCTTCTGTAAAATAATCATAAGTGCCGCTTTCAACACCCGCTCCATATAAATGCAATGGCTCATCTGGCCATTCTGGACGAATTTGATTCCATTTTGTAATTTTTCCTTGTGCTTCGGGTTCCCATATTTTTTTCAACTCTTCTACTTTTATATCATTACACCATGTATTTTGGGGATTTATCACTACTGCTAATCCATCATAAGCCACTTCTAATTCAATGTATTCAACTCCATTTGCTTTTGCAATACTATCTTCAAAATGCGTAATGGGGCGAGAAGCATCATTAATATCTGTTTCACCTCTTACAAATTTCTTAAATCCACCACCAGTGCCAGAAAGTGCTACTGCTACCTTTACATCTGGATATACTTTTTTAAATTCTTCTGCTACTGCTTCTGTAATAGGATAAACAGTAGATGAACCATCAATGTCAATGGTTCCGCTTAATGTGTTGCTTGATTCTTTCTTGCCACCGCAAGAAAATAATACAAACGATGTTCCTGCAATTAAAACTAATTTTTTCATAAATAATTTATTTTGCCACAAAAATAGAGAGAACATAAACTTTCAATGTTAAGTAAATATTAAATTTTTCAATTCGCTGGATTTTTTTGTTAATTGACATTCAAAAACTTCTTCAAAATAATGCAATACTTTTTCTAAAACCTCATTTTCATCTACTTTTTTACCTAATTCTAAATGTAATGAAGTTACTTTTTTATCTGAAATCCCGCATGGAATAATGTAATCAAAATACTTCAAATCTGCATTCAAATTAAATGCTAAGCCATGCATTGTAACCCATCTGCTACTGCGAACGCCTATAGCACATATTTTTCTTGCTTTTTTAATGTCGTGTGTATCTAACCAAACACCTGTTTCTCCCGAACTTCTTTCTCCTTTAATGCCATAATCATTTAATACTCTTATTATTACTTCTTCCAAATTTCGCACATACCGATGAATATCTGTAAAAAAATTTTCTAAATCTAAAATTGGATAAACGACTAATTGCCCAAAACCATGATATGTAATATCTCCACCTCTATTTACTTTGTAAAATGTAGCATTTATTGATTTTAAAAAATCTTCCGAAACAAGTAAATGATTGGACTTTCCACTTTTGCCTAATGTATAAACATGCGGATGCTCAACTGTGAGTAGATAATTTTTTGTAGGTTCTGGAATTTCTTTTTCTCTGTTAGATAACTTTACATTTATAATCGATTGCATTAATTTTTCCTGAAATTCCCAGCACTGCAAATAATCCATTGTACCTAAATGATAATGTAAAACCTCCTTATTCATAATCGCCGCAAATTTACTTATTTAGTTTTGAGTTTTGAGTTTTTAGTGTTTAGTTATTTTTTTGTTTCAAATTATTTATTCAAAATTAAAAATTCATATTCCAAAACTATTTAAACTTGAACATTGAATATTGAGCATTGAGAATTGAGAATTGAACATTATTATATGTATTGTTTTTCACCATTCACTTTAATTCCCTACTTTTGCCATCAAAAAAATGTTCGCACACCAGCCACTCATCAACAACATTGCAACTGCATTTAAAGAAATTTATCAATATCACCCCGAACAAATTTCACTTCAATTTACAAAAAAAGAATTTAATGGCGATTATACCATTACGCTTTTTCAATACAGCAAACAAATCTCACAAAAGCCCGAAGAAATAGGGCATTCCATTGGTAAATTTTTAATCCAAAAATATCCTGAAGTTTTTTCAAATTACGAAGTGGTAAAAGGTTTTCTTAATCTTACTGTAACTCATCAATATCTTTTGTCTCTTTATCAAAAAGTCAATGAAAAATGGGGAATGGCCGCCCCAAACTCCACTAATACAGAGATAATGATTGAATATTCATCCCCAAATACAAATAAGCCACTTCATCTTGGACACATCAGAAATAATTTACTCGGATGGTCAATGTCAGAAATACTTAAATCACAAGGTCATAAGGTCATTAAAGCGAATCTGATTAACGATCGTGGTATTCACATTTGTAAAAGCATGCTTGCATGGATTAAATGGGGCAATGGCGAAACGCCCGAATCATCTGGTATTAAAGGCGATCATTTAATTGGAAAGTATTATGTGCTGTTTGATAAAGAATATAAAAAGCAGGTAGAAGAATTGATCAAACAAGGAATGAGCAAAGAAGAAGCCGAAGATAATGCACCATTGATGAAAGAAGCCCAACAAATGTTGAGAGATTGGGAAGCAGGAAATCCTGAAGTGAGAAAAATATGGGAAATGATGAACAACTGGGTTTATGATGGCTTTAATATCACATACAAAAGAATGGGCGTTGATTTTGATAGAATATATTATGAAAGTCAAACTTATTTACTTGGAAAAGAAATTATTCAGGAAGGATTACAAAAAGGTATTTTCTACAAAGCCAGCGATGGAAGCGTTCGTATTGATTTAAGCAATGAAGGATTAGATGAAAAAGTTTTACTCCGTTCTGATGGTACATCTGTATATATTACGCAAGATATTGGCACTGCTGTGCTTCGTTTTAAGGAATATCCAAATTTAAACAGATTAGTATATGTGGTAGGAAGCGAACAAGATTATCACTTCAAAGTATTGTTCAAGATATTAGAAAAACTGGGCTATCCACAGGCAAAAGAATGTTATCATTTATCTTATGGAATGGTAGAATTACCAACAGGTAAAATGAAAAGCCGTGAAGGAACGGTTGTAGATGCTGATGATTTAATGGATGAAATGTTTATCACCGCAAAAAAAATTACAGAAGAATTAGGCAAAGTCAGTGAATTAAGTGAGCAAGAAAAAAATGAATTATATGAAATCATTGGAATGGGGGCTTTGAAATATTTTATTTTGAAAGTTGATCCTAAAAAGAAAATTTTATTTAATCCACAGGAAAGCATTGATTTTGAAGGCCATACCGCCCCATTTATTCAATATGTTTATGCACGCATTCAATCTCTATTAAGAAAAGCAAACTATAATATACAATCATTTGATTTGAGTATTCAATTACACAAAGAAGAAAGAGAACTTATCAAACATTTATTAAACATTCCTGATGTTTATGCAGAAGCCGCAAAACAATACAATCCTGCCATTATTGCAAACGATGTATATGAACTTGCTAAAAAGTTTAATCGCTTTTATCAAGAATGCCCTATATTATCAGAAGCCAATGAAAACCTTAAAAACTTTCGCTTACATTTATCTTACACCACTGCTGTAATTATCAAACAAATGCTCAAAATACTTGGAATAGCCGTACCTTCAAGAATGTAAAAATAAAGTATGTCCAAAAAAATTCTTGTTATTCGTTTTAGTTCAATTGGAGATATAGTGCTTACAAGCCCTGTAATTAGATGTTTGAAGCAAAATAATTATGAAGTACATTTGATGATAAAAGAAAAATTTTTGCCCGTTGTATCTGCTAATCCATATATTGATAAAATTCATTTTTTCAAAGATGTTTCTTCAAGTATTAAGTTGATCAAAGAAGAAAAATTTGATTTTATTGTGGATTTGCAGAATAATTACAAAAGCAGAATGATTCGTGTATTTTCTGGCATTCCAAATGATGGTTTTACAAAATTAAATTTACAAAAATTATTAGTAGTTTGGTTTAAGATAAAAAGTATTTTGCCTAAAAAAAGCATTGTAGACAGATATTTTGAAGCCGTTAAAAAATTAGGTGTAACAAATGATGGCAAAGGATTAGATTTTTTTATTGATGAAGAAAAAGTGAGTGAAAAAATTAAAACCTTTCCAACACCTTATGTAGCAATAGTTGCAGGCGGTTCATATTATACAAAAAAAATTCCATTATCAAAGTTGAAAGAAATTTGTATTCAATTATCAGATAAAAAAATAGTTTTGTTAGGAGATAACAATGATAGAAAAGATGTTGAAGATTTAGCAAAAGAATTTAATAATGTGATAAACTTTTGTGGAGAAATTAATTTGTTTGAAAGTGCTTATTTAATCAAGAATGCAAGTTTTGTTGTTACCTCTGATACAGGATTGATGCACATTGCAGCGGCATTTAAGAAAAAGATATATTCACTATGGGGAAATACCATTCCAGAGTTTGGGATGTATCCATATTTAGCACATCCCGAAAGTAAGATATTAGAAAATAATAATTTATGGTGTCGCCCCTGCAGTAAATTGGGCTACAATCACTGCCCACTTGTTCATTTTAAGTGTATGAATGATATTGATGTGAGTGGAATAAAATAAAAATTTTTTTTAAGGGTGAATTCAAGTCACAAATGCAACTTTTTGATGATGCAAATATAAATAAAATTT